>CBFHTT010000006.1:0-514612 GCA_965658675.1 Limisphaerales bacterium | reverse complement strand
TGGATTTGGAATGGCAGGCGCCAATGATCTTCAGGCGGGTGTTGATTTCCTGAATTCTTCGATTCCGAATCTGGCGATTGCGGCGACATCCGCATCCAAGGATGAAGGAGATTCAGGAACGACACAGTTTGATTTCACGATCACAAGGACTGGTCCCAATGCATTGGCTACTACGGTTAATTATGAGGTGACAGGAACGGGGGCGAATCCTGCTGATACGTCAGACTTTGGAGGATCATTTCCTTCTGGATCGGTGATGTTTGCTGCAGGAGAAACCAGCAAGTCGGTGGCCATTCAGGTGTCGGGTGATGACACGGTCGAATCCACAGAAGAGTTTGCTGTTACGATTTCTGTCCCAGTTGGAGGTGTGGTGATCAATACTGATTCTGCGAGCGGAACAATTCAGAACGATGATGTGGAGGTGACTTTGTTTGATTTCGGTGATGCGCCGGATCCTCTGCTCAGCACCGGAGGGCAGTATCCCACTTTGCTCGCGAATGATGGAGCCCGACATGTGATTGTCATGGGCGCTCCACGACTTGGAAGTGAATTGGACGACGAAACCGATGGTCAGCCACACGTTGGTTCCGAAGGTGATGATTCAACCGGAGGCAATGATGATGAAGATGGCGTGGCTGCTCCCACGTTGGTGTTGAACTCGACGGTTGTGATTCCAGTGACGGTCTCAGCAGCAGCGGGAAAATTGGATGCATGGATCGATTACAATCAGAACGGTGTATGGGAGTCTCCGTCTGAGCAGATCGCGACGGATCTTTCCGTGTCAGTAGGAACAGAGATGTTGATGGTCAATGTTCCGGCCAATGCGAATGCCGGCTTTACGGTGGCACGTTTTCGCATCAGCTCAGCAGGAGGTCTTCAACCTACAGGGCAGGCAGCCGACGGTGAAGTTGAGGATCATCGGGTTGCGATCATTAGTGGTGCCGTTCCAGCTGCCAATCACATCGCTGTTCCCATGCGTGATGAAGCAGGCAATGCAGATATCGTATTTGTGGGTGATGCCGATACAGCTTATACCATTGAATTCTCCACCAACCTCACTCAGTGGAATTTTGTCGCAACCGTGACCTCTGATAGCAATGGCCTCATCTATCATCAGGACACAGGTCTCAGCAATGAAGACATCCGCTTCTATCGAGTGAAGCGCGCCGTCACGGTTGAATGAGTTCTTTAGGCGGGATTAACAAGATTCACATGATTGGACTGGGTTTTGAATTTTCCTGCGACCGTGGAGTAGTGATCACTTCCTTTTTGCTCTTCTGTTGAATGGGGAGTTCCAGGGAACGTTTTGATTCTTGGCCACATTGTCCGGGATCTGGCTTCTTAGGCTGGCTTTGACTTCTTCAAACTTGGGATCCATGGCGAGATTGCGGAATTCGTTCCTGTCCTCTTGCAGATCGTATAGTTCTTCAAACCCATCTGGATACAAAATGTAGCGATAGCGAGTGTCGCTGAGGCCGTGGGATACGGTGGTTTTGTCGCGATTGAAAACGAATGAGGTGAGCGAAGTTCGGTTGTCGATAGTTGCCGGGGCTTTGATATTGGCGACGAGCGATTTGCCTGTGCATTGCTGAGGGACGGGGAGTCCGGCGAGTTCACAAAGCGTGGGATAAAGATCCGTTGTAGTGGTTGGCTGATGGGTTCTTTCGCCGTCTTTTGAAATGCCGGGTGCATGGATGAATACTGGTGTTCGTGTTGTCTGTTCCCAAAGAGCGAATTTTTCCCAGTTCCTCTTCTCTCCTATGTGGAAACCATGGTCGGTCCATAGGACGATGATGGTCTTGCCGGCCATTGGGGAACGATCTAGTCCATCGAGCAGTCTTCCGAGTTGGTGATCCACGTAGCTTATGGACGCGAGGTAGCCGCGCATGAAGTGTTTCCACTGACCATTGTCGGTTACCCACTTGTGCCATCCTTCGCGGCCGTGGCTGCGTGCGTCTGAAAGATCGTTCTTCAGATGCTTGGGGAGTTGGATTTCATCTTCGGGGTAGAGATCGAACCATTTTTGAGGAACTTCAAACGGGATGTGTGGACGGAACAGACCCACAGCAAGGAAGAGCGGTTTCGTCTGAATCTTGTTCATCTTGGATACGGCCCAATCGACCACCGCTCCATCGCCCTGGTTCTCGTTCAACTCAACAGGTGCTGCGCCGAAGTGATGTTTTCCCAACGGGCGTTTTCCTACGAAACCTTTGTTTTGATCAGGCGCCAAAGATTGGGGGCGAGGCCAGTCGGAGGAAATGGGGTCCAATGGATCTCCTCGATATTCATCCCATGCACTGGGATCATTCTGAGAGTCTCCAGGAGTCCATTGCAGTGTGTGAAATATCTTTCCACCTCCTGCAGCGTGGTATCCATGGTTGCGAAAGTACTGAGATAGAACCACTGCGTCCTTCAAGACTTCAGACTCGTGTCTCCATCGTGGTCCGTGTGCGCCAAAGAGGTTTCGATAAATACCCGAGACCGTAGGGTGCACGCCGGTCATGACAGCAACCCTTGAAGGGTGGCAGGCAGGGGCAGCACAATGTGCGTTGGAGAAGGTGACTGATCGCTTGGCGAGGCGGTCGAAGTTCGGAGTCTTTATGCCGGGGTGGTTGTCCAGTGGCGAAATGTAATCGTTCAGGTCATCGATTGAGATGAACAGAACATGAGGCTTCTCTGTTGCAGTGGCATTGAAAGAGAGCAGTCCGGCCACAAGGGCGAACCAAAGCATGTGTTTCATGATGAAGGATTGGCTGGTAAGGGAGCTCCTACTCGAAGGATTCCAATTTGGGTTTGAGGACGGTGCCTGCGGGAGGTGGCGAGGTGAGTGTCTGGAGATAGGCGAGGACATCTTCGATGTCTTGAGCGGGAAGGAGGACTCCAAATGGTGGCATGGGTGAAAGTCCGGCAGGGTAGCCATCTGCTATCTTCGCTTGCGGATCCAGCAGGCTTTCTCTGATGTAGTCAGGCTGTTTCCGTTTGGCGATGCCGTCCAGGTATGGTCCGACGAATCCACCTTTGCCATCCACCTGGTGACAGCGGATGCATGAGGCAACGGGGTGCTCATGGAAGATCTTCTTTCCGCGGTCTGCTTTCCCGACTAAGGCGGTGCCTTCTATACTGTCCGTTTCAAAAGTGACTTCCTGTAACGCCACGTCGTCGTACCATGCCATGCCTTGCGACGTGCCCCATCCACCATAGAGGCAATTGATGATGACGGAGTCTCGATTGCCAGAGTTGAAATAGACTTCAACTTCAGTCCATCCGTTTTGTTTTCGAAGTGCCTGTGTGACGGCCTCGCTGATTCCATGTGCGTTGAAAAGGGCTCCTTTGGCACCGCGGACACTGCGTGTCTTGATCCAGCCGGAGAGGCGGTAGTCCGTGTTGCGTTTGAGCTTTGCCTCAGCGCGCCAACCGGCATCGGCACCGTCGCGCGAATTGATGGAGATGGATGCCTCGCCGCTTCGGACATTGGCTTTCTCAGTGATGCTTCTGAATTGTGTGCCGCCGATGTCCCTGTAGCTGTGGGGTGTCCATCCCCTTGGTTTGCCGTTCTCGATTTCTTCAAAGGAGGGATTGGGAAGCAGGTTTGGGCCAAGCGCGGTGGTGAGGCTGGGGGCGCCCTGATTTCTCGATGCGACCTTCAGGGCTATGGAGAGCCATTCGTCTTCGCGGTTGGTCTTGTTTCGAAACAACTGCGGAATGGAAAGTTTCAGTGCGTCGTCTTTGGGGAAATGGGCCATCTTTGAAAACGCCACACGTCGAACCTGAAGATCCCGATCAGCGACAACGGCGGTGTCAAAGAAGAGTTGGATGTCTTCCTTGGATTGTCCGAGCGCCTGAATGGCGTTGCGTTTGAGGATGCTGTCCTTGCTGAGTAGAGCTGCCTGATGAAGGGGACGGGGGAGCTGATCAAGTGCCTTCAATGTCCAGAGTGCATGGGCTCCGGTTGCACCGCCTTTTAAAAGGATCTTCTTAAGCTCTGGGACTGCATCGGTTGTCTTGTTCTCAATCAAGATACGTTGAGCGTGAGTGCGCCAAAGAAGGTTGTCTGAGCTGAGGGCAGTAACTAGTTTTTCGGATGAAGCCCTCTCCAATGATTGGATGGCGGACTTGGGCGCATCATTCCAGATCAGGCGGTAGATGCGTCCGTGTTGACGGTCGCGATTGGGGTTCACATGGGCGTTGCCTTTTCCGCGTTCGCCCTTGTAGCCGCCTCGCTGGGGTGACGGAGTGGGGTTGTGTTGAATGATGAAATTATACCAGTCTGCGATCCAGAGATGTCCATCTGGACCCACTTCAGCGGCGACAGGTGAAAACCATTCATCAGCGCTGGCGAGCAATGCGTGATCATTGCGTGCGGTGAACCCTGAAGCGGTGGGGGTGAGGTGATACATCCCAAGCAGGTTGCCTGTAGGTCCGGCGATGAAGGCCTTTTGGTCTCTCCATGAAGGCGGGAAGGCATCAGATGTAGCCAGTGCGAATCCTGCGCCTGCTGTGTAGTTTCCAAAGGCATCAACCTGACGGATGTTTGGTGTGATGGGATGAAAGGTGGGCGAGTCGGCGATCATGCGGGCGGAGATGCCGGGGCTGCCATCATAGGCAGATGCAGGGAATCCGCCGAAGAATGCAGGGTTGTTGTTGGCAGTAGATCCAAAAACGTCACCGGCAGCGTTGAAGCCCAGTCCCCATGTGTTGTTGTTGAACTGATGCATGAAGTTCACATCAGTGCCGTCGGGATTCATTTTGAAGAGACCTGAACCGAACCTCACTGAACCTTTGTCGCTCTGGCCGGAATAGCCGGAGTACCCTACGGATCCCCAGACTTGGTTATCGATTCCATAGCGAAGATTTGATGGCCCGGCATGTGTGTCGTTGATGCCCCAACCGGTGTTCAATACTTCACGGATGTCGGCTTTGTCGTCGCCGTTCGTGTCCTTGAAGAAAAGAAAATCAGGAGCGTGGGCGACAATGACGCCACCATTGGCGAAGACGATTGAAGTGGGGACATTCAGGCCGGTTGCGAAAGTGGTGGATTTATCAGCTCTGCCATCGCCGTCTGTGTCTTCGAGGATCTTGATGGAATCGCGTCCTTTGCGTGAGTCGGTAAGGTTGTTCGGATAGTCCACTGTTTCAGCAATCCAGAGGCGGCCGCGTTCATCCCACGCCATACAGATGGGATTGATGATCATGGGCTCGCTTGCAAACAGCTCTACACGGAACCCTACAGGCGCCCTGAGATAATCCATGCTGTCCTTGGCGGAGAGAGGGAGCTGATACTTCAGTGGTTCAGTTCGTTTTTCGTAGTTGGGGATGTTGTCCCGCTTTTCATAGGAAAGGGGTGTTCGGTCGCTGATGAACCTCTCATAACTGGTGAGCCTTTGCTCACCGACGGACCAAAGGATGCCACGCTTGAGGAGTGTGTGAAATTCGTTGCGACTCCAGACGCGTTCGTCATGACCGGAGGCGGTGTAGAAGACTCTCCCTTTCCCTTGTGTGCGAATCCATGTCCAAGGCTCTGGTTCGGTGATGTTGTCATCGGGGCCTGAGACTTGCCGGACCTGAAGAACGGTTCTGTTTTCGGTGTTGTGTTGCGAGTGTTTGTAGGTTTCATCCCATGCTTCCAATTCCGGGACGTCCTTGATGGCTGCGTGGCCTCTGAGAATGGTCGATAGCTTGAAGACGCCGTTCTTGTGACCTGCGAATCTTCCTCCAACAAGTTTGAAGAAATCAGGTTCATTGGCGAAACACCAACTGGCGCTGTGGAGGGGCAGGAACCCGTGCCCGCTCTCTACGTAGTCCTTCAGGTTCTTCCATTGCTCAGCAGTGATCTCTGCGTGGTTGCAATACATCATCAGCGCATCGAATTGATTCAGATAAGCTGCGTCCCCCAATGCTTCTTCGACAGTTCGCACGTAGTCGAAGTAGATGGCATCACGACCGAGCGCTTTGGTCAGATGTGGGTAGGCCTTGTCAGGATTGTGAGAAGCCTGTCCTTTTCCTGTGCCGTCATGACCAAGGAAAAGAATCCGGATTGGTCCGGAGTCTGCCGCGGAAACGGAGATGCTTCCGAGCAGGGCGAGAAGAAGAATTGAAAGATAGGTTCTCATGTCAGTTTATCTGTTACTTGCTGATTACTTCGACCTTGCTCCAGTAGGCCCATTCATTGGCCCAGTTGTTTGCGTGGCATTCGAGGGTGAGGTCCAGGTGTTTTCCTGCATATGCGGATAGATCGATCTCGAGATTCAGCCACTCGTCTTTGCCGACCGTCTTGGAGCTGACCAAGGTGTCTTTCAGAACCTTCTTTCCTGCGAGAACCTTTAACTGCCAGTCTGCATGCGGGTGGTGGCTGACTCGAAGTTTCAAGACGGTGGTCTTGCCTTTGGGAATGTCCACGTGACGAACCAGACGTGCTGGTTTTTCGCGACTGAAGGGATGGGTCATGACAGCCGCCTCGTTCCGAAAGACTGAATGATGGATGGCGCCTCGAAGCCCCAGATCCCATGCCTCGAAGCCGGGAGCGAATCTTTGAATTTCCTTCAGGTGTGCGGCCGGGGCCTTGCCGGGAAATATGGGACGTGTGTCCTTCTTTTGGTTGTTCTTCTTTGCTGGCTGCGAAGGTAGATCACCGCTGACCATGCGCCTGGCTGTGAGCTCCTGAAGTTTTGGCATCTTGCCATTGATGGCGACTTGGAGTGCCTTCTCCGGTTGCACTGGAACCATTGGTTCCAGTGCAAACCAGAGCATGCGGGGGATATTGTTGTCCTCGTTGTCTGCCGCGTGTTGAGACAGGGCTTCGATGAGTGGCCAACGGTCCTTATGACTCAGGCGCTGAAGTGCCGAAGCAAGATAGAGTCTGACCACTGGGGAGTCCTCCTTGCTGGCCATGTCTTTGAACTTTGCAAGCGATCGTGCGGATGGAGTCTTGTCCTCGCAAAGAAACTGAATGGCAAACGATCGGATGTAGGGATCTGAATGATTTAAAAGCGTGTGTAGGCGGGCTTCTGCAAGACTGCCGATCACCTGCAAAGCCCACATGGCCCGCAGTCGTTTTCCTGAGGTTGTGGCGGAGGAAAGCATCGAGTTTAGATCTTGAGTCACGCGCTTCTTGTTCAGTTTGCCAGATGCGGCCCTCATCTGAAGATGGAGTCGAGCCTGGCGGACATACCAATCATTTGGGTGATCCTGAAGGGCGACGAGTTCTGAGTCGCTAAGCGAACGTATGTTGGGGCGCTTGATTGGCGTGGCGTCCTTTGTCATCACGCGGTAGATGCGTCCGCTGTTGGGGAAGTTGATCGCATTGCCGCAGACATCTGTGTCGTGCCAGTCGAGAATGTAGACAGCGCCTTCAGGGCCGATTTCGAGACTGAACCCCACCCACGCTAAATCGTTCATGCTGGCAAAGTCTTCGCCGTGGCTTCCTACGTAGCTGGATCCCTTTGGCTTCATGACATCGGTGAGAAGCTGATGCTGATGGATGTTACACATGAAGAGTTGGTCCCTGTATTTTTCAGGAAAGGCATCTGCCAGATAGAAACGGGCGCCGCCGTGAGCGGAAAGATGCTGGTGGTCTCTGATCGTGGGGATGTAGTCGTAGATGTAGGGATTGAGGTGGGGTTTGCTCTGCTTGTGATAGACGCCGCCCTGAACCACATGGAACAGATGGGGAATCACGCAGCAGGTTGCAAAGCCTTGGCCTACATCGTTGAAGTCAAATCCCCATGGATTGGAAAGTCCGCGAGCAAAGATCTCGAACTCTTTCTTGGTGGGGTGCCATCGCCAGATACCAGCGTCGATGAAATCACGTTCGTCCATCGGTGTGCCCGGCTTGCCTACGTAGGATTGGGTGAAGACCCCGTGGCAGCCGTAGAGCCAACCATCCGGCCCCCAGATGAAACTGTTCAGTGTTTCATGTCGGTCATTGATGCCCCAGCCATCGAGAAGTATCTCAGGTGGGCCGTCAGGTTTGTCATCGCCGTTCTTGTCTGGGATGAAAGTGAGGTTTGGAGGTGAACCAACAAACACACCGCCAAAGCCGACTGCGATTCCAGAGCTGAAGGTCAGCTTGTCCGTGAAGGTCTTCTTCTTGTCGAAGACTCCGTCGCTATCCGTGTCTTCCAGAATCTGTATGCGGGTGACCTGATTTGTTTCCTTGTGCGAGCGACGGTTGACGTAGTTGTAATTCTCTACCACCCAGACGCGCCCCTTGTCATCGAATGTGAATGCGATCGGTTCACCAATGGTTGGTTCGGATGCGAAGATGCTGACGTCGAACCCGTCAGGGAGTTCCATCTTGGCGACGGCTTCCTGTGGTTTCAAAAACGGGGCATTGCTCGTTTTGTGCTTCTGACCCAGTACTGCAGGGAAAGCAGTCGAGGTGAACGCGATCAGTGCCGTTGCGGCTAGGATGGATGTCTTCATTGTGGAAGAGAAACTTGGTTCTTGGTCTGGAGGTATTTGACGAGATCGGCGACTTGGGAATTCTGAAGAGCGGGCAGGAGTCCTTCGGGCATCATGGACATGTTGGAGATGTCGCGCTTCTTGATATCGCTTTTCAAAATAGTCTGCTTCTGGCCAACGGTGTTGAGGACGATGCGTTGTCCGTCTTCTGCAGACAGTGTGCCTACGAGCAGCTGTTCATCCTTGGTGGTAATCGTGATCTGTTTGTAGGCATCAGGGACATCCGCGCTGGGATCGATCATGTTCAGTAGGATGTAGTCGATGTCGCCTCGATTGGATCCAGTCAGGTCCGGGCCAATCAGGCCACCTTTTCCATAGATCTGATGGCAGGAGGCGCAGACCATATCAAACATCTGACGGCCCTTGTGCACATCTGCTTTTGACAGTCGCTCCGGCGTCAGGAGGTTGCGGTATTTTGCGATCAACTTGGCCTTGTCCTGTGAAAGTGTCTGCACGCTTCCGTAGACCTGATCGAATTCCTTACCCAGTAGCTTAGAAAGCGACCTCGCAATGTAGGTGGGGATGTCCTCGCGGGGCAGTTGCTTCTTCTTGAGGGCCCTTAGAAGGGCGGTTGCGTAGAGCTTGCGGGAAGCCAGAGTCTCTATTGTTGCGCGCTTGGCGTTGAATCCCAGCTTGGGATACATCCCGAGCATGAGGCTCGGCGCCTGTTTGCTTTCGAATGTGCTGAAAGCCCTGATCGCATCGACCTGAAGGGCGCTGTCATTGAGCAGTGACGGGATGAGCTCTTTAACTGCAGAAGAGCGTTGCGTCACGAGAGACTGGAATGCAGTGATGCGTGCTTCATTTGGTGCGTTTTTGTTTCTGACGACTGCGAGCGCTTTTCGATTTGCAGATATGTCTCCAAATATCTGCCCAAGTTGTTGAAGAAGTTTTTGGATCTCTGGGTGTTTGGATTGCCCGGCAGAACTCAGAGCCTTGTTCCACGATGGTGGAGCCGTCATGTTTCGCTGTCCTTCAAGTCCTTTGAGAATCCCTTTCATCAATGCGATCTGTGTCGGGCTGTCTGTAGTCTGGCTCAAGGCTGTCATCAGGAGATTCAGTGACTTCTGTGAATCAAGTGGAACGAGTGCCTTGGCTCTCAGTTCGTCGAAGCTTGGAGGTCGAGCCGGAGGCGTCCTCTTGGCCTTGGGTGCTGGTTTCTTTTTGCCCTTGGGATCCAGGTTGGAATGCATTTCCTCCACGGTTGGTGTTTTGGACGCTATGCCGTTTTCTGGCACGTTGAGTCCGGTGGTCCAAAGAATCGCGTTGAGCACAATCTTGCGGTAGCTGTCGTCCTGCCAGTTCATGTGGACATGGCCTCCGGTAAAACCAAATCCACGGCCTTTTCCGCTTGGTCGTTCATATGCCCAGGCGACGTGTTGGGTTTCCTTGTTCGCAATAGCCTTGCGGACATGAGGGTTTCCGCTTCGTGGTCCATTGGGGCGTTTGAGTGTTTCCGGTCCGGGCACATCGGTCAGGATTGGTGTCAGCCCCTTTGTGTTTTCAGCAAAACGCATGTGGTAGTACCACTCGTCGTCTACTGTGAAGGGTTTCACTCCGTTCCAAATTTCATGATTCGTAGGTTTGAACGTCGGTGTCCAGTGTGGGTTTACCGACCAATCGAGATCACAGAAGCCACCCATCCATTCCAGAAACTTGTCGGCCGGATCTCCTTTCACCGCTTCGGTGGCCCAATGGATCATCACTACGCCCACGCCTTGTTGCATCAGCTTGTCGAATTCCTTGAGGTGTGGATTCAGGACGTGGCTTCCATGACCGCTGCAATAGATCACGATCGAATCCGCATCCTTCAAGACTGAAGAATCCTTTGGGTATCCCACGTCTGGTAAAACGACGGCCTCAATGTTCGGGCCTGACTCATTGAGGCGCTTGGCCAGAATCATGTTTCCAGCACGGTGTTCATGGCTCATTGGGCCGTGACTGAGTTTTCCGGATATGAAGATGATCTTCTTCTTGTCCGCGGCTTCAGTCTTCTCTGGCGTTACAAGGAGGGCAGAGGCGATCAAGCCATAGAGGAATAGTTGCGCGAGCGTTCTCATATGTATTCTCTATTACGAAGTGAAGCTCCACTCGGGGAGCTGAATGATTTCTCCATTCTTCAGTGCAGATTCGTGGGCGAGGATACCGGTCAGTGTGATGTTCGCTGACTGTACTGCATTCGGATAACCGTCGCCTTCTCCACGGAGAAGTTGCACGAACTGATGGACGAGATGTGGATGTGACCCACCATGGCCTGCGCCTTGGGTAAAACTCAAGTGTTCCTCGCCCTCATCTCCCCCGTAAACGCCTCCTGATGTGAATGGAGCAATCTCGTCAGGGAGCAAATGTGCAAAGTCGGGACATTCGATTTTTTCGGGGATCTCTGGCTCGGGCTTCTTGGCTGTGTGAAGGACCAGTTTGTTTCCTTCAATCAGCGGCCACTCCACTGCCTGTTTGGATCCATAGACCTCGATGCTTTCGCGGTATTGACGAGCCACGTCAAAGAGCGAACGATAGATGTGTGCAGTCAAGTCACTGTTGCGGAAACGGACGTGAGTGGTTTCGACTGCAAAAGGTGAATTGTAGTGGTGATGAAGTTCTTCCCTGATCGT
Source organism: Limisphaerales bacterium (assembly GCA_965658675.1). GTDB lineage: Bacteria > Verrucomicrobiota > Verrucomicrobiia > Limisphaerales > CAZKNW01 > CAZKNW01. The sequence continues at coordinate 503,540 of CBFHTT010000006.1, read as the reverse complement.
GCCACTTGGAAAGCAGCTTACAAACTCAGCTTCATTCCGTGCGAGACCGAGAGCTGGTCCGACGCAATGGGTTGCGTAATGCATTGGAGGAAGCCCCGGCCAGTAGTTCGGCCATCCGTCCATGTCCTGTTGATGGCTTGCCTTAATAAACTGAAGTTTGCCCAGCTTGCCCTCATCGTGAAGTTGTTTCATGAACAGGAACTCACGGGCGTAAACCACCGTTTCCATCATCATGTATTTCAAACCTGTGCTTTGTGTGAGTTCGACGATCTGTTGGCATTCATCAACCGTCGTAGCCATAGGCACGGTGCAGGCCACGTGCTTGCCGGAGCGTAGAGCCAGGAGTGTCTGCTCGGCGTGGTTCGGGATAGGGGTGTTGATGTGGACGGCGTCGATACTGTCGTCCTTGAGCAGTTCCTCATAACTTGAATAGCGCTTATCGATCCCAAACTTGTCGCCGATCTCATTCAGCTTTGATTCGTTGCGTTGGCAGATCGCAATGAGATTGGCATTTGGATGCCGTTGATAAATGGGGATGAACTCCGCCCCAAATCCCAGACCCACTATCGCCACATTCACGGTCGAGTTGTTGCTCATGGTGACAAACTGGTTTAGTCGCCCATAAATGTCTTGTGGTCACTGGACTACTTTTATGGGATTTTGGCCTCGTGTCCGATTCATGAGTTCCGCCAGAAACAAAACAGAGCAGAAGCGCTTTCTTCGATCCATAGATGAAGACAGTCATTTTCATCTGTTGCTTGAGCACCTGCCCGGCGTGTCCTTTTTTGCCAAGAACAGGGAAAGCAGAATCATGCGCGCTAATCGTTCCTTTCTTGAGCGATTTGGTTTTAGAGAGGAATCGGAGATTGTCGGGAAAAGCGACTTTGAGCTGTTCCCGGAAGGGCTGGCTGAGAACTTTCGTCGCGACGATCTGGAAGTCATGGAAAGCAAGGAGCCGAAGCTGCACCTCGTTGAGTTGTTCCTCAACAGACAGGGGTTGGTGGCATGGTTCGTTACCAATAAACTTCCAGTCCTTGACCGGAAAGGCGAAGTCATTGGCGTGATGGGAACTGTTCAGGATTACGAACTCCGCCGACGAATGACCTATCCCTTTTCAGAGATCGAGAAAGCAGTAGCGATCATTCGTGAATCTTACTCTGAGCCCATTCGGATGGGAGAGCTTGCCAAGAAGGTTGGGCTGTCAGTCAGGCAATTCGATCGAAAATTTCAACAGGCCCTCAGCATTAGTCCAAAGAGTTTTCTCATCAAGACACGCATCCAAGCGGGCTGTGAGCTTTTAAGGAAATCAGCCATCAGCGTTGGAGAAATTGCACAAGATCTTGGCTTCTCAGATCAGAGTTCATTCACACTCCTTTTCCGAAGAGAAATGGGCATGACTCCTCTCAAATACAGACAACGCTATCAAGGTTGATGGCGTGTAGGCGTCCCTTCTACTCCATGAAACTGCTATCGCATCATTTGCTATGTCCCCTTACTATTCCCTCATGTCTCCTTTGAAAATTTCTTGGATGGGCTGTTGTTTGGTCACTGCCCTTGCTGTGCAGTCTGCTTTGGCTGATTGGCCTCAGGCTTCTGGGCCTAACGATGATTTTGTCATCAACGGAAAGGGGCCGTCTGCTTTCAGTGTAGCGAAAAAGCAGGGCGTTCGTTGGACTGCAGCTTTGCCCAGTACTGGACAAGGGACTCCGATTGTTTCGAAGGGGAGGGTCTTTGTTACCAGTCATGAGCCGATCACTGAGGATTCGGAGCTTGGGGATGATATCATCGGGATGTGTTTTGATGCGACCACAGGAAAGGAGCTTTGGCGGAGGGTGATTCCAGGTGTGCGCAATACGGATCTTTCCAGTCTCTTCAGTGATAATACCGCGGCATCTCCTGTGGCGGATGGCGAGCGTGTCTGCTTTGTGAATGTCGGAGGTGGTATCCGTGTGTTCGATTATGAAGGGAACGAGCAATGGAGTTATGATTGGGTTCCGTTTGGTCGCCACCATGCCAGGCTGCACGAGCCGATTCTTCACGATGGTGCAGTGATCACGATGCAGTATCCTCATCAGGACTTGGAGTTTGAGCACACGACCAAGCCGGGCGCGGCGAAGCTCGGGAGAGGGGAGCATTACTGGACACGGTTGCAGGCATTCGATCTGCGTAGTGGTAAACGGAAATGGATTTCTTCCACGGGGACCTCAGTTCATCAAACTTCCATCAAGGGAGTGCTGCCTGACGGAACGTTTGCGATACTCACTGGGCGCGGCGGAGGCCATAAGCCACCTGAAGAACCTTTCGGAATGTCGTTGGTGAATGCCGCTGATGGTAAGGCGATCTGGGATCTGCCCATTGGTAATTATCCATCTGCACAGAACGCCTGTTGGGATGGAAAGCATGCATATGCTTTTGCGGGAACGGAGCATCTGAAGATTGATGTAGTGAAAGGAACCATTCTTTCACGGACTTCTGTCATTGAGGGAGTGGATGTGACGAAGCGTGTGGACGATAAGTTAGTCAAAGAATCTGGAGTCAACCTCCGGAAGGTGAAGCGGACTATCACCAAGAATGCCAATGTGCTGGCTGACGGGTATCACTATTTTCGTTCTGATTCAGGGTTCTTGATTGGACGTGTGCATCTGGAATCCGAAAAGGTGGAATACCTTCAAGTGCCGGTTCAAGTGGTGAGAAAGAAGGGACAGAAGGATGAACTCCTTTGGGACAAGGCTCTTCCCAACGACATGAAAACCAGCAATGGCTTCGTGGCCACTGGCGACAAACGGAACGCGGGCAACGGTTGGGGGCACGTCTCTGCCGCTAGTCCTATTGTAGTCGGAAACAGAGTCTATATGCCGACCATGGTCGGCATGGTCTATGTCATCAAAGCCGATGCTCCAGTATTGGACCAGAAGGCATTGTTGTCCGTCAGTGATCTGGGTCCCGCAACCGAGACATGGAGTCTGTCCAGTCTCGCGTTCTCAGGAGGGAAGATCTACGCACGCACCCTGAAAGAACTGATCTGCATTGGAGAAGAATAAATCAAGTGCCGCAAAAGGTGTTTTGAACGACTTCGTCTGGAAGCGGGGCGGCGCTGAACTCTTCGGCACTCTCCTGCTCCTCGAAAGGATTTGAGAGTAGTTCGTTCAAGCGATTGAAGAGATCGTAGTCCTGTTTGTTGGCGGCTTGAATGGCCTGCTCGATCCGGTGGTTTCTCGGGATGTAAACCGGATTGGATCGGCGCATGAGGGCGGTGGCCTCTTCTTTGTTCTCCAATCGCTGCTTCCAATCTGAAAGCCATGATTCGATGGCTTCGCTGTCTTTGAATTGTGCCAGCAAAGGCTCATCGTTCCCTTGTTCCAAGGACGTGATCAAGTGACGGAACGTCAGTGTGTAGTCGGCTTCGTGATCAGCCATGGTTGAGTGGAGCTGCTGGACCATTTCCCAGTCCTTCTCTGAACCCTCACTGATCCCGATTTTTGAAAGGATCCTATTTATCAATGTGGGTTGATAGATGTCGCTGAAACTGTTGAGGGATTCCTTGGCGGCAGCAATGGCCTTGTCCTGATCACTGTCGATCAATGGGAGCAGGGTTTCTGCAAACCGGGTGAGATTCCAATGCGCAATGGGTGCCTGATTGCCGAATGCGTAGCGCCCTTGCTCATCAATGTAGCTGAACTTCTTCTCTGGGTGATACTCATCGAGGAAAGCACATGGGCCGTAGTCGATGGTTTCGCCAGAGATGGTCATGTTGTCGGTGTTCATCACCCCATGAATGAATCCCAGTTGCATCCAATGAGGGATGAGTTTTGCCTGGCGCTCAATCACCTTGTTTAACAAGGCGATGTATGGATTCTTCACGCTGGCTATCTCCGGGTAGTGCCGTTGAATGGCGTAATCTGCAAGAGCGCGCAGCCCGTCTGTATCACGTTGCGACGCAAAGAACTCAAATGTGCCAATGCGGATGTGTGACTGGGCCACGCGTGTGAAGACGCCACCGGGTTCCATGGTCGAGCGCATGACCTGATCCCCAGAGACGATGGCTGCCAATGCGCGAGTGGTCGGGACTCCCAGAGCTGCCATCGCTTCAGAAACGAGATACTCCCGAACTACAGGTCCTAAAGCGGATCGTCCATCGCCCCGGCGTGAAAAGGGAGTAGGGCCTGAGCCTTTCAACTGAATGTCTCTACGAACTCCATCTTTTCCTACAACTTCACCCAGCAAGATTGCCCGCCCGTCACCAAGCCGTCCTGAGAATCCACCAAACTGATGTCCTGAATATGCCGTGGCAATCGGCTCGGATCCCTCAGCTCTCTTGTTGCCGGAAAGAATCGACAGCCCTTCCTCTGAATCGAGCCTGGCGACATCAATACCTAAAGATTCGGCCAGACCGTGATTCAGTTTGATCCACGAAGGAGCACTGACCGGAGTCGGATCAACAGCACGAAAGAAGTGTTCAGGCAGCTGCGCATAAGTGTTGTCGAAAGGAAAGATCATGAAGATGGAGATTGGGAATCTGAGGTATTTATTTGAGAGGTCTGATCAAGTGGACTTAAAAGCCTTCTTTGTATTCGATGGCGTTGATCAGCCAATTTTCTCCAAGACTGCCGATGTAGTTGGAGTTGTTTGATTCGGACGCATTCTTCAGGAGCGTCTTGATCGCGACGGATCTTCCCAATCTGGTATCCTTGGCAAGTCTGACACAGCCGACCCCGCCTCGACCGATTTCCTCGCCGATTTGGTGGTTGGGCAGTGAAACAGGCTGAGGGGCGGATTTGGGAGGAGGGGAAGGGGGCGTGTCGTCCAAAGAGATGAGTATCTCTTGAGCAGGAGCGGAGCTGTCAGCTGGAAGAGTCTCAGTATCCGAATCGAACTGATCATTGTCGTCAGGAACTTTCGACATAGAGGCTCCGCGATCCTACGCACACCTATGCAGGGAAGCCACGGAAATGAAATTGAGATTCTTACCTGATAAAAAAGCCGTTGTGATGCTGGGCACCACAACGGCTTGTGAGTCTTGGATGTCCCTTTGGGTTACTTGAACATGGAGTGTTTTTCGTCGCCTCCGCTGAGGACGTAGGCGAGGAGATCGAGGATCTCTTCTTTCTTGAACATGTTCAGGAGCATTGGTGGCATCGGGGATACCTTGGATACTTCAATGCTTTCGACTTCTTTGCGATCGACGTTCACACGTTGGTTGGGATCGGTGAGGTCGGTGTTGATTGTGACGTTGTCTCCATTGAGGTTCACGACAACGCCTGAAACGACGTCTCCGTTTATCTTGGTGACGACGATGGGGGCGAATTGCTCGTTGATCTCTTTGCTGGGATTGATGATCTGGTCGAGGAAATCGTGGGCGCTGTAGCGGCCTCCTGATCCTGTAAGATCAGGACCGGTCATTCCGCCTGCGTTTCCGAAACGATGACATGCGAAACAGGCTCCGGCGCTGAACATCTTACGTCCATTCTCGAAGCTGCGTCCGCTCTTGAGCCCGGTGTCGGCTGCTTTGCTGAGTTCTTTCAGCGTCCAGTTCTTGGGTGTGCGGCCTACGAACATCTCACCAAGGTTTTCAAAGGCGGTCTTGCGTTCTGGTGACTTGTCGATGAGTGCTGCGTGTTGCTTTTTCTCTGCCGCGGTGAACGTGGCGAGACTGTCATTGCGGATGAATTCGATGAATTTTCCGAAGCTGGCACCACCGCGGTAGTTGGCTGCTTTGAGGAACCAGTTGAGCTGCTGTTTGCGAAGCTCTGGTGTCCAGCCTGTCTTAAGCATGCGGAGGCTGCGTGCGTATTGCATCTGTGGCTCCTGACTTTCAGCTGAGGCGATGAGGGCCATACCTTTGGCCGCTGTATTGGGTGCTTGCAGGAACGATAGTGTTTCGCAGAGCAACCAGTTGAGTTCGAAGGTCTCAGCTGGGAAGGTGGGATCGAGCTTGGCGATGAGTGCCTTGCGGGTGGCTTCCGACGTGGAATCGAATCGGATCAGTGCGATCTGAATGGTGCGGACGTAGTCGAGCTGTTCCTGCCCTTTGAGAGAGGACCATTTGATCTCGAGCAGGGAGTTGAGGATCTTTTCACCCATTGATGAATCGACGGACTGCCCTTCGACGCGCTGAGCTGGAGCGATACCTTTGATACGGGCCAAAGCGAGCAGTGCCGGGATACGCTTGCCGGGATCAGATTCGTTGAGGGCCTTCTTTTGCCAGAGGTTGGAGCGTTGATGCTCGAGCACAATGCGTGCGGCGTAGCGAATGAAACGATCTTTGTGATTGAGATAGGGCCATGCCTTCTTGATCGCCTTGGGATCTTGTTTGCCGTGATAGGCTTCGAGCTGGTGACGGAGTTTGCGAAGCGAGGAAACCTTTGGCTTCATGCTGACTGGATCGGTGTTTTCATCACCCACGTAGGAAACGCGATAGAGACCTGATTGGACCCGGCGTCCACCGATGGCGAAATACATGGAGCCGTCTCTTGGGTGAACGATGGCGTCTGTGACGGGGAGTGGTGCTCCAGTGATGAACTCTTCCTTGGTAGCGGTATAGCTGGCTCCGTCTTCCTGAAGATGAACTGCATAGACCTTGCCCCAACTCCAATCGAGGATGTAGTAGGCGTTCTGGTATTTGGCAGGATACTTGGCTCCGTAGCCGAAGAGGGTGCCGGTCGGCGATCCTGGCCCGATGTTGATGGTGGCGGGAAGGGTGTCTGCGTAGAATTCAGGATACTTGCCTGCGCCGTTACGCCAGCCGGCTTCGAGTCCGCTGACGACGTGATTGACACGTGTGGGGCGGTACCATGGTGTGTTGAAATCGTATTCCATGTCAGCGTCGTAGGTGAAGAGTTCACCGTCTTTGTTCAGGGAGGCGTCGTAGATGTTGCGAAACCCGCTGGCTACGATTGAGAACTCTTTTCCGTCGGGGCTGACTCGGTAGATGATACCGCCAGGGGCGAGGACATGCCGGTTGTGACCGCGTCCGTCAGGCATGCGCTTGAGAAGATGGTCGTCGCCCCAGGCTTTGGGGACGGGTGAGGCGTCTGTGCTCTGGGTGAGGATGGCGTTGTTGCCGGTGACGAGGTAGAGGGCCTTGCCATCGGGAGTCGGGAGCAGGGCGTGGACTCCGTGGTCGCTCTTGGATTGGATTGCGCGGAGTTGCTCAACCTTGTCGAGTTGATCGTCGCCATCGCTGTCACTGATTCGATAGAGACCACTCTGCATCTTCTGCTCGTAGTCATTGACGCCTGCGTAGAGTGCGCCGAATGCAAAGACCATTCCGTTGATGGCGCGGATGTTGACGGGGACCTTCTCCACGTCACTTTGTTTCAGTGGCTGCCCGTTGATCGGAGGGTAGAAGCGGTAGAGATCACCATATTGATCGCTGGCGTAGATTCGTCCCTTGTCGTCATTACAAAGAGCGACCCATGAGCCTTGTGCGCCACCGGGGACTGAGTAGAGGAGTTCGACCTTGAATCCTTCCGGGACCTTGATGCGGTCAACCGGTGTGGCTTTGTTTTCGCCAACTCGTGGGCCTACCTGGGTTTGCCTTTTCGGACGTGGCTTGGCCTTGGGTTTCGGTTTGGCTGCAGCGGAGGCAGCGAGGCAGGAAGCCAAGAGAATTGCTGAGAGACAAATAAGCTTTGATTTCATACGTGCTAGATTGTTTCGACGACTGTAGGGAGGTCCGGCATTCAATGAGTGAGTTGGGGAGCTTACGTTTCGCAACCTGTCTGGCCAGTCGAAATTCTGGGCATTTGAATTTGTTGTAAACCGGCTGTTAGGGAGGTGTGGTGTGATTGTAGGGTCGAACCCTATTGAAACCGACCTTGCGAGTGGCATGTCGCTTGGGCAGGGTTTGACCGCCATTGCTACCAATGGTTGCTTTTAATGAGTCGGCTCCGAAATTTTACCAGAGGATTGGCCTCTGGGTATTTGGTTCTGATCGTCAATGTGTTCTATACACTGGCTTCGATCAGGATTGCGCTTGAGTATCTACCCAAGCCTGAGTTCGGAGTGTGGGCGGTGAGTGTGCAGATGGCGGGATATCTGATGTTCATTGACCTTGGGATGACTTCTTCGCTGGCGAGAATGCTTATTGAGCATAAGGATGATCGGGATGGAGGTGGGTATGGGGGGATGTTGAAAACCGGGATGATGGTCTTTTTGGTTCAAGGAATCATGATTCTTGTGATTGGAGGCGGGCTCAGTTTTTTGATTCCTGGATGGCTCGACACTGAGATGGAGTTGGGGCGTCCTTTGTTGCATCTGCTTCTGGGACAGGTTGCACTTGTAGCAATAGGATTTCAGACAAGGGTGCTAGGCCAAGTGTTGTATGCTCATCAGCGGGTGGATATTCAGAATATGGTGGTTTTGTTCCAGTTCGTTGTGAAGTTTCTGGTTCTTTGGATTGGGTTTGAAGTTGGGTGGGGCGTGTACAGTTTATTGGCTGCGCAGTTCGTGGGATGGATATTGTCAACGTTGGCAAATCTTGTGATTTGTAGGCACTTGGGATTGCTGCCGAAAAAGGGGTGTTGGGGGCAGGCCAGTAAGGGGCGTTTCAGTGAATTGTTTTCCTACGGAACGGATTTGTTCTTGGTCAGCATGGGGACACACTTGGTTACTGCCAGTCAGGTTGTGATTGTATCGCGGACCCAAGGGATGGAAGTCGCGGCTGTATGGGCGGTGGCTACCAAGGCGTTTTCTCTGGCGTGTCATATGATCTGGAAGGTCTTGGGTGCGGCGACTCCGCTGCTAAGTGAAATGTTCGTTCGGGGCGAGAAGGAGTTATTGAAGGATCGTTTCAAGCAGCTGTTTAGAATGGTGACAGGCTTATCTGCATTGGTTGGGGTGACGTTTGGTTTTTGTAATAAGCCTTTCTTGGAGTTGTGGACGGATGGTCGCGTGAGTTGGGGGCAAGCGCATGACTGGTGGTTGTCTGGTTGGTTGGTCTTGTTGACTCTGCAGTCTCTACACGCCATATGGGTGATAAATCAAAAACAGGTGAAGGCTCTCAAGTATGTTCTCTTACTTGAAGGAGGCGGTTTTGTCCTTGGGGGACTGATGATAGTAGGGCAAATGGGGACGTTGCCGCTGATAATATGGTCGTTCGTATGCACATCGGCCTTTTCTTTGAGCTATTGCCATTGGCGTTTTTGGAAAGAATTCAATCCAGGATTTTCTGGGTTTTTCGGATATTGGCTGGGAGGGGTGTTTGCTGTCCTTTTGGGAATGCTTCCGGTTGGATTTGTTGTGCAGTGGCTTACTGATTCTTTACCTTCTTTTTATCAATTCCTGTGTCTGTTGGTTGGGCTTGGAGTGTTCGGGGTGGGCGTTTTCTTTAGGGTGGTGTTACCTGAAGAATGGGCAGTGAAGTTTTTATCCCAGATTCCTGTTGTGGCACGACCACTGTTGGGGCGTTTGTGCGGTCTGCGGAAGCAATCTTAGAGATACGAGAATGTTACACTTAAAGAGGATGAATTTGAGCTTGCTGCCATTGTTCGCGATTAGGGAGAATTGAATAGTGAAGGTTGTTATCGTTGCCGAATTTCCGCCGCAGTATCTGCCAGAGTTTCCCGTCGAAATCTGTAGTAGCCGGCACCATCATACTTGGCTTCCTCAAATTGCCTCGGGATTGCAAAGCTACGCTGATTTGGAGATTAGTTGGGTGGGGCTACATGATCAATTGACGGAACGGTTCCATACCCGTCATCAAGGCCAAGATTTTTATTACCTCCCCACCACCAAGAAATTTCGGGCAGCTACCTTTTTTCGACGCGATAGAGAGGCAATATTATCTCTAATCGATGAGGTTGATCCGGACTTGGTTCATGGGTGGGGCTGTGAAGATGTCCATAGCTTGGTTGCATTGGAGGCGGGTAGGCCGCATCTGATATCAATGCAAGGGTTGATATCCCACCTTGTTCGCCATACAGGGGCGAAGCATTTGAGGGAGTTGTTCTGCGCGGTCATGGAATGGGGTGTTTTGAAAAGAGTGGTTCACCTGACCTGTGAAAGTTCTTGGGCTATGAAGATTCTGGCCCCTAAGGCACCGAAGGCAGGTATCCATTTGGTTGAGTACGGTGTGGATGAGCGATTTTATGATATTGAATGGGCTCCCTTGGCGAACAAAAAGGTTGCTGTTTTTGTGGGACTATTGGCCTCGAGAAAAGGGATTCAGGATTTGATCGCGATCTGGTCCAGGCCTGAATTGAAGGATGTGGAACTGAGGGTGTGCGGTTCGGGCGGACGGGAGTGGGTGGATAGACTCAAGAAGCGGGCTCCAGCCAAAGTAACATGGCTTGGGTATCTTGACCGGGAATCCACGGTCAAAGAGATGAGTCAGGCGTGGTGTCTGATGCTGCCTACCCGGGCTGACACGAGTCCTAATGTTGTGAAGGAAGCCAGGGTCATTGGGATGCCGGTGATCACCACACCCAGAGGTGGCCAATCTGATTACATCGAGTCAGGAAAGAATGGCTTCTTGGTGGAGCCTGGAGATGAAGCCGGCTTGGCCGATGCGACGATTCAGTTGTTCTCCAGTCACGAGAAATGCTGTGAAATGGGGGCATGGAAGCATGAAGAACAAAGGTCCTTTTTCAGGCCGGAAAGAACAGCTCGGTTATTCTATGAGATCTACAACCAGATCTCAGGGAAGTGACTGAAGAAGGAGGAAGAGATGGTGCGCGCTGCTGGGTTCGAACCAGCGACCCCTACCGTGTGAAGGTAATGCTCTACCACTGAGCTAAGCGCGCATCGGGCCGCAGAATGTGATGCGGGTTCCGGAAGAATTCAAGCCTTTCGTCAGGCTTGTTCGCGATAAAAATCAAGCGTCTTGGCCAATCCTTCCTCCCATGTCACGAGCACTTCGTAGTTGAAGCGTTCTTTTGCTTTGGAGATATCAGCCAGTGATGATCGGATGTCTCCGGTGCGGGGTGGCTCGTATTGGGCCTGGATACCTGAGCCCAGCAGGCCGTTGAGATCTGCAAGCAGTTTGTTGACGCTGATGCTACGTCCGGTGGCCGGGTTAAAGATCTCTCCAGCGACTTTCTCGGCGGGAGCTTCTGCTGCAAGGAGATTGGCTGAAACGACATTGTCAATGAAGGTGAAGTCGCGGGATTGCTCGCCGTCACCAAAGATGAGAGGGCTTTCACCCTTGAGCATCAGTGTGCAAAATTTGGCGATGACGCCAGAGTAGGGGGAATCGAATGCCTGCCGCGGTCCAAATACGTTGAAGTAACGAAGTGCCACGGTTTCGAACCCGTAGAGTTTGTAGAAGAGCTGGCAGTATTTCTCTGATCCATACTTCTGAAGTCCGTATGGGGACAGAGGGTTGGGTGGCAGTTCCTCATGTTTGTATTCTTCCTCAATATCACCGTAGATCGATGAAGAGGATGCGAAAAGGAAACGCTTCACGCCTGCGTCACGGGCGGCTACGAGGAGATTGAGTGTGGTGTCCAGATTGTGATGGTTACTCTGGATCGGCTCTTTGACAGAGCGTGGCACTGAAGGGAGGGCACCTTCATGAAATACCCAGTCGACACCCTGCAGCAGCTTGCTCATCAGTTCGCTGTCTCCAGCTTCTCCTTCTACGAACTCCACGTCATCGCCGGCTGATTTCCATGCGAGGTTGTTGAGGTCTCCGAGGGACATGTTGTCCACCACGATGACGCTGGCCCCTTTGGCACAGAGTTGTTGAGTGATATGGGATCCAATGAATCCCGCGCCTCCGGTAACGAGTGCCTTCATGCTTTGTAATAGGTGTCGGCGTTCTTGATGACGCCGTGAAATGCGTTGCGTGTGTCGATGATGAGTTGGGCGTGGTCCGCGATGAGCTGATGGTCCACGGCATCGTGTTTGGTTGCCAGAAGAACGAGATCGTAGGACGCGATGTTTTCGGCGGTTAGTTCCACGCTTTTGATACCGGCGAATTCTGAATGGTCGCGTGACGGTCTGATGACAGGGACGTGAGGATCGTGGTAACCCACATCAGCCCCGCGTTTCTGAAGTTGTTTCCAGAGAATATAGGCCGGACTTTCCCGATCATCATCCACGTTGCTCTTGTAGGCGATGCCGATCAGCAGGATGCGGCTTCCATTGACTGCCTTCTTGTGGCTGGAGAGTGCCTCCATCGTCTGATGAATGACATAGGTGGGCATGGAGGTGTTGACCTCCCCTGCCAGTTCAATGAAGCGGGTGGGCTGACCGTGCTCGTGTGCCTTCCATGTGAGATAGAATGGGTCGATTGGGATGCAGTGCCCGCCGAGTCCGGGACCGGGATAGAACGGCATATAGCCAAAAGGCTTGGTCTTGGCTGCCTCGATGACTTCCCAGACATCGATGTCCATCGCGTCGTAAACCATCTTGAGTTCGTTCACCATGGCGATGTTGACTGACCGAAAGATGTTTTCCGTCAATTTGACTGCCTCTGCGACCCGGCAGCTGGTGACTGGGACCAACTTCTTGATGACCGGAGAATAGGTGTGAGTGGCCAATTCCAGACATTCAGGTGTGAGTCCTCCGACGACCTTTGGAATCTCAGCGACCTTGCTGTTTGGGTTCCCCGGGTCTTCGCGTTCTGGTGAGTAGGCGAGGTGAAAATCAATGCCAGCTTTGAGTCCGCTGGTTTCTTCGAGGACCTGTCTCAGGTCGGTATCGGTCGTGCCTGGATAGGTGGTGGATTCGAGGGTGACCAGCATTCCTTTGTGGAGGTGAGGCCCCAGTGCCTTACCTGTCTCAAGAATGTAAGAAATATCGGGTTCGCGATGAGCGCCAAGTGGTGTGGGCACGCAGATGATTGCTGCATCGCATTTGCCCACTTCGACGTAGTCGTCAGTAGCGAGGAAGTTTCCGCTGTCCACAAGGGCGCGGATATCTTCTGAAGGGATGTGAAGAATGTAGCTCTTGCCGGCGTTCAGATTCTCGACTTTCTTGGTGTCGAGATCGAATCCGACAACACGGACGCCTGCTTTGGCGAATTGAATTGCAAGTGGCAGGCCTACATAGCCCAAGCCGATGATGGCAACGGAATTTGACATGATTACTGAGGACGTTCGCTCGATGGTGTATCGGCGGAACGCCCTTGTTTATTGAGGGATTGATCAGGTTTCAAGAACCCTTCAGGGGCTCGGGCGTTGCCGCTTCGATCTGAGAAGCGATTTCATCTGGGATCGGACAGGCTCCCATGGTGCCATCCGGCCCCTTCTGAACACAGACAGCGACGATGGTTCCAGTGGCTACCTGCTCCCGTTCCTCTCCGCTGATTTTGAAGAAACGAAAACCATGCTTCAGGGCGCGGCTGCGCTTCTCCAGCACCGTCAATTCAATCTCCACCTCGTCCTCAAAGCGAAGTGGTTTGGTGTAGTCGCAATCTGCATGAACGCGGGGCCAACCGACCGGAGGATTGGTGGTAGAGGTGACAATAGAATGACCGAGAGACCTGAAGAAGGCGTGCTCGGCGGATTCCATGTAGCGGAAGAAGTTGGAGAAATGGACAATTCCCGCCATGTCGGTCTCAGAGAACTCGACTCTTCGGCGGATGGAAAATGTGGATGGCATGAGTCAGGAGTTACTGGGTTCCTTTTTGGCGGCTGGTGAAAGCAGGTCCTCGAAGGCTTTGATTGTATTGCGGGCCATGGCTTCTGCGCTGAAGAGATTGGCCACCTTTGTGCGGCCCATGGATCCCTTTTCGCGTAATCCCTTCAGATCAAGAAGAGCCTTTTCCAGGTCGGAGGCAAAGGCCTCAGAAGATGAAGCATCGCAGATTACGCCGCCACCGGTTGCCTGAATGATCTCAGGGAAAGCAGAGTGATTTGGCTGCGCGATAGGCACGCCTGAGGCCAAGGCTTCGATCGTGTAGAGTCCAAAGGCTTCGCCCTCGATGGCCGGAACTGAGAGCAGGTTTACGTTGCGGAAAAACTCCTGTTTCTCTTCACGAGAGAGATTGGGAAAGAATTTAGCGTCTGAGATCCAGCCCTTCTTTTTGATCCGTTGTTGGAGTTCAGCGACGAATGCTTCATCGCTTGGGCCACATCCTCCTCCAACCCAAAGCTCCAATGCTTCCACTTGGTTGCGTGATTTGATTTGGAGAAACGCATCTACAAGCAGGTCCAATCCTTTTTCGGGGCACATGCGAGCGAAGAACCCCAATGCAGTGGGACGTGGAAGCGTGGGCGATGGCTCGAAGCCGTCCAGATTGATGCCATTATAAATGACCTTCAGCTTGCGGGACGGAATCTTGAGCCGCTCTTTCATCAGGTCTGCGAAATACTGGCTTGGTGCCACGAACAGATCTACGTCACGTGCGCGCTCCGCCATCAATGCCCAGACGGCTTCCCGTTGTTCCGGCCGCATGGCTTCGATGTAGTTGAATTCTCCCTGAAGTTGACAAACGACGGAACAACTCAGTTCACGTTTCAACTCACGAGCCATGCCGATCAACATGCAATTGCTCAGATTGATGATGTCCGGCTCGCCTTGGTCCTTCAGGAATTTGATGAGGTCCTTGAGCTCGGATACCTGGTTGCCCTCTTCTCCCCGGAGCATGGAAAGGGTGAGTTCCCCCACATCCTCAGGGCGGGTCTTGGCTGCCTTCCCTGAACTCCATTTCAAGAACTGGCGTGCGCCGGTGATCTCTTTGATGAAGCGCGGTGCCTTGCGAAAGAAGGCTGAGATCTGTTCCAGATAGACATTGATACCGTTGTAGAACAAAGGGGAATCCTCGGTGGCATCCTCCTCCTCCAAGGTCATGGGGAGGTAGAGAGGCAGCATGAGAGTATCATGTCCCAATAGACGCAGCTCCTTGACCAGGACATTGTCCCTGAAGCAATTGCCGCAATACATGCCCCCGGCACCGGGTGTTAACTGCACGATGTTCACCGGCGCCGAAGATAGACGTGCCTCCCAATCCGTCTAGTCTGTAAATTGCCTGATGGTGGAATGGTTTGCTCAAAGAGATGTATCGGATTCCATTTGTTCTGGTGTGATAGCACCCAGAAATTCGTTGGAAAGAATAGGTTCTTGGGCGTTTTTCGCAGTGAGCCGATATCTCAATTTTACCTGAATCGACCCAGCGTATGAGCGAGCCGGAAACTGCCAATACTGATCGGGCTCCAAGTAGACCTTGTGAAAGCTGTTTCCGCAGAACGAAAGGGGGAGCGTTTCGATTGGTATTCAGGTCCCTTCCTTAGTCTTGGCCTCACAGGTCAGAAAAAGGGATGAGTCACAAGCAGGAAAGGCGATGGTGTTTTTGGTCTTGTTGATGACTCTCAACGCGAACCCTTGATTCTGAAAATAAGCTACGGATTCATCAGGGAATGCGATGATTGAAAGCGATCCTGCGGCTCCCCATTCTGATTTCGGTGAATTGAAAGGGTAGTTGCTGCTGGGGCCAAAGCCTCCAAGAGCTTCATTGTCTTCAATGATGCTGCCGGCGGGGTAGATTGCCCTAAGTTTCCCGAGTGCCTTTATCTTTGTCGCATCAATTGCAGGTGGATGCAGGGGCCATCCCTGAGGGGGAGAAACCGGTTGTTGTTCAATGAGGACTGCGACAATCAACACAATTGTAGGAACGAGTGCGATCGGATTGGGTTTCATGAATGTTGGACGAAGATCGATGGCAAAATACTCCACCCTTTTGGTTCTGATAAGTCGGGCGAAAACAGCCATAAGGATAGGAGTTTGAGGATTCCATCTGGTTTTTCATTGGCAAACGAATGGTGTGCCCACACCATTTTTGGCGATACGTTCCTTGAGAAAAAATACAGCAACATGGAGCCCAAACATATTCCATATGAAATCGATCCAGACAGTAATCGTATGCACTTTTACGAAAATTACTGGAAAAGGGTTGGGCTGGATTTGTTGCTGCGGCATTTCGAACCGAGTGAAAAAACTTTGCTCGATGTAGGATGTGGCCGAGGGGAGACGATGGATATTTTTGGGAACGCTGGTCTACGTCCTTCGGGGGTGGATCTCGATCCTGAATGTGTTCGGTTGTCCAGTAAGCATGGGAAGGCTTCGGTCCTTGATGGGGCTGGATTGGTGAAACAATTTGGAGAGCGATCGTTTGATGTGGTGACATGCTTTCATGTCTTGGAGCATGTGGAAAATCCCAAACAGGTATTGAGCGAAATATCTTCCCTGGCCAAAGAATACGTAGTCCTTGCTGTGCCGAATCTTCGTTACCTGCATCGAATATTTGAAAGACAGTTCGATCTTTCTCAAGTTAACGAAGGCCACCTGCAATCGTGGGATCACTGGCACTTCAGGAATCTTGCCGAACGATATTGTAATCTTGAACTGATCGCTTGGGGATCAGATGCGACGCTTCTTCCATTCTTGAGTCAATTGTCATCAAAACTCTTTGGTGAGCGTTTTGCCATCAAGCTTGAGACTGGCCTTTTTCGATCAATGTTCCCTTACCACTGCATCTCTGTATTAGGATTGTTCCGTCCGCGAGTTGAATAGCCTTGGTAAAAAAGAAGAGGTGAAGTTTCTTATTACGACTTTTCCTCTTGCTTCGGAGGGTGGTTGTCCGGTGTGGTTTTGGAATGGCAGCGAGGAAAAAGAAGGACTCGGCACGATCACAGGTGCGTGAGGCGTTTGGTGTGAAACTCTTGAAGGCGGGACACAAGGATGTGCGTCGTCTGAAAAGGAAGCACCAGCCGTCGATTCACGGCACCAAGAACTGGAACACCAGTCTACTGATCATGAGTCTCTTGGAGGAAAATCGTCTCAAGAAAAAGACGCGGGTATTGGATGTAGGGTGCGGTTGGGGACCGGTGGGAATCTATTGCGCCAAAGTGCAGAAGGTGAAGGTGGTGTGTATGGATGCGGACGATGAGGTGTTTCCATTCTTGGAGCTCCATGCCGAGATCAATGACACCGAATTGAAATACTTTCAGTCCCGCTACGAGAAACTCACGTTTACTGAGCTGTCTGATTATGACCTGATCACTGGCGCGGATATCTGTTTCTGGGATGAATTGATCAAACCGCTGTGGAAGATGATTCAGAAGGCGATGGATGCCGGCGTGAAGGAGATCATGATTTCCGATCCGGGGCGTTCGCCCTTTGAAGAGGTGGCGAAGAAGGCGATGAAAAAGTATAACGCTGAGAAGATTCACATCGCCCTTGAGGAGCCGGCCAGTGTGAACGGGTATGTGCTGCGAATTCGTCCAAAGAAGGAAAAGAAGAAGAAAAAGTGACCCAAGGCGGATGATTGAGCGTTATCCTGTCGCTTGATCTTCGTTGGACTGGGCGCATACTGCAGTCATGTTTAAAACCCTCAGCTGTTTCCTCTCGATCTGGTTGATTGCGATTGTCGCAGGCGCCGCAGAGAAGAAGTCTGGTGATCTGATTGTGATTCAGGGCGCAGCAGGGGAAGAAGAGTTTGGAAAGCTGTTTTCCGAGTGGGCTAAGCAGTGGATGGAAGTGGGTGAGCGTGGTGGATTAAAGACGACGTTGATTGGCGGTGGAAAGCAGGGAGAGGCGACGGATCTGGATCGATTAAAAGAACTCCTGGGAAAGACACCTGAAGGTGGTGAGCCAATGTGGTTGGTAATGATCGGACATGGGACCTTTGACAGGCGGCAGGCACGTTTCAATCTGGAGGGACCTGACTTCACGGCGACAGAGATGGATGGTTGGTTGGCCCGGTTTTCGAGAACGGTGGTAGTGATCAATGCTGCGTCGGCGAGCGCGCCTTTCATGGATCGTTTATCAGGTCCGGGTAGGGTGGTGGTGACGGCGACCAAGAGCGGATCGGAAGTTCAGTTCACGAGGTTTGGCGGTTACATGGCACGAGCGATCAATTCTGATGAAGGGGATCTGGACAAGGACGGACAGGTTTCTTTGTTGGAGGCATTTCTCCTGGCTGCCAAATTGACTGAGGAATTTTACGTATCGGAGGGGCGGCTTTCTACAGAGCACGCGTTGATGGATGATAATGGAGATGCCAAAGGGACGCGGTCTGAGTTCTTCAAAGGTGTCCGTGCGGTGAAGAAACCGAAGGGGGGACTTTCTTTGGATGGGGGAAGAGCACATCAGTTGCATGTCGTCCTCGGTGAATTTGAACAATCCATGCCTGCGGAGCTGCGCCAGAAACGTGATGCACTGGAACGGGAGGTGTTTGTCTTGAGGGAAAAGAAGAACAAGCTGCCGGAGAAGGACTATTACGATCAGTTGGAAAATCTCATGCTGCGTATAGGAGCCATCTACGGGGAGGCTGAAGCAATGATGAAGAAGAAGGCTAACTGACTACCTCGGCCCGAAGAGATTTAGTGATTCAAAAAAAGGCGCACCGAATTACACGGTGCGCCCTTTTTGTGGGAATCTTGAAGAGGAGTGCGGATCAGTTGTTTACGCGTTCTATGTATTTGCCGTTCTTGGTATCGATCTTGATCTTCTCACCTTCCTTGATGAAGAGAGGAGCTTGGACGTCGATGCCGGTCTCCACAGTGACAGTCTTCATCACGTTGGAAGTGGAGTCACCTTTCACGCCCTCGGGGGCGTTGGTGACGGTCAGGACAACGTTTGGTGGCAATTCGATCTGGGCGGCGGTTCCCTCAATGAAGAGAACGGTGCAGGTGGTGTTCTCAACCAGATAGTTGATGGCATCTCCGACAACTTCAGTGTTGAGGTTGTAGGTCTCGAAAGTGTTGAGGTCGGTGAAAACGTAGTCTTCGCCATCTTTGTAGCTGTATTCCAGATCCTCACGCATCATGGGCACGACTTCGATTTTCTCGGAGGTGCTGAAGCGGACGTTTTGAGATTTGCCGGTGCGCAGGTTACGGATGGTGGCTTGGACGAAGCCTCTCAGGTTACCCGGGGTGCGATGTTGGAAATCGAGGACGACACAGACTTCGTTATTGTAACGAATACCCATGCCTTTGCGAATATCGGTGGAAGTTGCCATATGATCTCTAATTACGTTGCAGGGCGTGGAGAGAATCAAAACGAGCCCGGATTTCAAGCTGTTTCACCTGTTTCTTTGAATAGGAGTGGTGGTTTTGGGTGGAATGAGCGGCATCTTCTTGAATTCCAGAGTTGCGAAACTGGCACGGGTTGGTTGTGCTAGTGGCCATGAACCCACGTTTGTATCTGGCTCTTGTTTGCGCCCTGTTTTCCTCAGTTGTGCTGACCGCCCAATTGGCGGACCCGAATGATCCCAACCCGGTCCGCGGGCGTTATTTTGTGTCTCCTTATGGTGACGACAAATTCAGCGGTAAATTGCCTTTCCCCAATAATGACAAGTCTGATGGCCCTTTTGCCACGTTCAAGAAGGCTCAGCAAGCCCATCGTGCTGATACAGTGCAGACGACGATCTATGTCCGCGGTGGGACGTATTATCTCGAAGAGCCTTTGGTCCTCGACCACATGGATTCCGGGTGTTCCTACGTTGGGTTCCCTGGTGAGACTGTGGTTTTGAGCGGGGGAAAGAAGATTGAAGGGTGGAAGCAGTCCAATGGAAGTATATGGACTGCGACGGTTCCTGAGATTCGTTCAGAAAAATGGGCGGTGGATCAACTGCGTGTGGGCGAAAATTGGATGACGGTGGCGCGGCGTCCGAATCTACCAGCGGGAGCCACGGCCAAGGATGGGTGGGTTCATACCGTTTACGATGGACCCAAAGGCGGTAAGATGGGGGCTGCTATTTCCCAGATTCATAATCCTAAAGATCAGATTGATTGGCTGTTTGATGCCGGAAAAGCAGGGGAGCATTATGTGTGGTTCCTCTATTCCGCTCAGAATGCCCGGTATCGGATCACCGATGTAGGCCCAAGGATGACGATCCGAGCAAATAGCAACGAGGTGACTCCTCTGGTAAACCTGCGTGATACCCGAGGATTTGTTTGGGCGCGCGTGGCAAAGGCGGATTTGATTGCTGGTGAAAATTTGTTGAGATGGGAGAATGTGCAGGGTGGTGATCTTTCTCTCGATGCGATCGCGTTGAGTGATGATGTAAGATGGAGTCCGACTGGTGGCAGACGTCCGGCAGCCGGGGCGAGTACGATTCTGATTCAAGCTGAGTCGTATGAAGCGGAACGCACCAAGGAAATTAAGAACCCGGAGACAACCGCCATCTTCCTTAAGGATCGTTTCAATTATAAGTTTGGTGACATCAACGCCTACAATCGTCCACCCAGTGCACAGGTCCATATCTTTGGGGCAGGAGGAGAGGCTAATACAATTTTGCCAATTTCGAGGTTCGATCAAAGAAACAGGATGATCTTTGCGTCCCGCAGCCCGAATGCTTCATTGGAGATTCGCGAAGGTAGCCGCTATTTCGTGGCGAATGTCGCGGAAGAGTTGGATGCGCCGTCAGAATGGTTCGCCGACTTGCGAAGATCTGCGATTCACATGATTCCCGTGGGAGCAGGTTTTACAGGGAAGGACGTCGTAGCGCCCAAACTGGACCGCTTGATAGAGATCAAGGGCAACCAGGAAGATCGCCAATGGGCTCAGGATATTCGGATCCAAGGGTTCACGATGAAGGACACCATGTATTCAGCGATGTTTGATCCGTTGAATCCTGTGGATGCTGCCATTCATGTTTCCTACGCGCGCAATTGCACGATTGAGGGCAATCGAATTGTGGATGTAGGGGGGCATGCTGTAGTGGTCTCAGCAAAGAGTGAGAAGGTAGAGATTGTGGGCAATGAAATTGCACGCACTGGTCAGGGAGGCGTTCTTCTTTTGGGAAGCAACGAGACTCAGTCGAGAGACACAGTAATCGCTGGAAATGACATCCACGACATTGGTCGAATTCTCAAGCATGTAGGTGCAGTGACCATCCGCACAGCCAGTGGGACGAAGATCCTTAATAATCAGATTCAGAATGTGCCTCGTTATGCCGTGCAGGTGGTCTCTCAAGATGCGCGGAATTACAGCCATGGGACGGTCATTCAAAACAACATCATCCGTAACGCCTGCACCGAGACAGCCAATGGTGCCGCTATTGAGGTTTACGGACGCCATAAGATGGAGACCAAGACGCTGATCGTTAACAACTGGATTGAGAACGTGCTTGGATTGGGAACCAGCGCTGCAGGCGAAATCCTCGTTCCCCACAGCGGTTGGGGAATCAACCTTAACGTCTATGCCTCTGGTGTGACCATTGATGGAAATACCATCATCAGGGCACAGAGTGGTTTGGTCGGCATTCAGGGAGGACGGAACAATACTCTCAACAACAACGTCTTGGTTGAAGGCGGGGACGCTCAGGTGTTCATCTGGCCTGTGGACAGTTTTTGTGAAGGGAACGTAATGACGAAGAATGTCAGCTACTTCAGCACCGAATCAGGGAGCTTTATCAAAGCTGATGGCAAGTGGTCGGCCAAGCCGCTGGCAAAGTCCAACCAGAATCTCTTCGCGCACAAACTGGGAACGCGCTTTTTCGGACAGCCTCACCTGACTCCAACCGGACCATTGGCCAAGTGGCAGGAATCTGGAAAAGACATTGATGCTGCTTTTGGTGATGCTGGTTTTGAGAACGTGGATGCCAACAAGTTCAAGCTGGTGCCGGGATCGCCGAATCAGACCAAGATCGGGTTTCGCGGAATCGCATACGAAAAGCAGGGATTGGAAAGCTACGATCGTAGCTACAAGGCCAAGAAGTAATTTGGCAGGATGGATTTTGAAGGGAACGGGTCTGGGGCTGATGCCTCAGATCCGTTTTTCGTCTGCATCGATATAATCGACAAAGCGGACGATGTCGTCCCGGTGCTCAAGGCCTGACTCTTTCTTGCGGGTAATGAGCTTCTCGCTGTAATCGTCATTGATGCCGCGGTCAATGATCAGGCGTCGGACTTCTTCTCTGGCCTCAGGAGTGTTGTTCGCATGCGCGCGGACCCAATCGCAGACTTCTCCATCGGTCATTGTTCCTTTGACCACTTCAATGAATTCAGAAGCATCCACCTTTGCATGAGTCAACCAGACATCGTCAAAGCCCTTGGTGAAATTCGGTTGATAGTCAGGATGAAGCTTGCCTGCCAAGTGGAGGCGGATCTTGTCCACGAATCGAGGCAGATAGACCCAGCCCGCCATGGTTTCACGTGGGCTTCGAGGGAAGATGGTATCACTCATGGCTACTCGATGATTTCGATCTTGGACTGATCGCGGAGTTTCTTGAGGAAATCGGGCAGAAGCTTCTCGAATTCGTTGTATTCCAGATTCGCGATGATCTGGGTTTCAACGTCTTCATAAGGAACCTGTTTGGCAGGGATTTGCTCTAGCACTTTGATGATATGATAACCGTATTGGGTTTCCACTACGTCGCTGATCTGACCGGCCTTCATTGAAAAGGCTGCAGATTCGAAAGTGGGCACCATTTGTCCGCGCTTGAAGGTGTAG
This sequence comes from Limisphaerales bacterium, assembly GCA_965658675.1. GTDB lineage: Bacteria > Verrucomicrobiota > Verrucomicrobiia > Limisphaerales > CAZKNW01 > CAZKNW01. Next base: position 481,199 of record CBFHTT010000006.1, on the reverse strand, counting down.
ACACCTTTGTTTGGGGCGGAGGCGGTGTCGTCGGAGAACTCTTCTACGAGCTTGTCGAAGTTCTCCCCTGATTTGGCTCGTTCCTGCAGACGGTTGGCCAGTGAGCGCTTCTTGAGCTTCTCCTCTTGAGGTAGTGCCTGTCGTGCACGAGGGTCGGCGGTCATGATCAGGATATGCGCTGCTTTGACCATTTCAGGATCTTTGAAGACTTCTTTGTTCTCTTCGTAGTAAGCCTTGGCCTGTTCGTCTGAGATCTTGATTCCAGTTTTGAGCTCGCGCGCCAAAAGCATGTCGCCTGATGCCTTTTCGTAGATCTTTTTCTCGAAGTCGGCAGGGTCCAATCCCAGGGTCTTGATCTGGCGGTTGTAGCTTTCTTCAGACCCGGCTTGTTCCTTTGCGTTCTTCAAATACTTGTCTGTGGCTTCGCGGCCCTTTTTGCGATCCTCTTCGTTGGCATTGAGGAAGAGTAATTTTTCTGAGATCAGTTTCTCTTGGATCATCTTCTTCAATGCCGGCTCAGCTCCAGGTCGAATAGCTTCGCCGCGAGATGCTGAGGTGGCCTTGAACTGAAGGAATGCGGCGTCTATTTCCTGGTCGGTGAGTGTGAACCCTTCGCCTTTGACGACGACCTTGGGAGGGAAGAGGGAATCAAAGGAGCTGGCTCCGAAGGCGGAACCAAGTCCAGCGACCAGTGCGGTGATGCATAGAAGACGGCGCATAATGAATCAGATCAAAGGTTTGCCACGCGGATGTTGGAGATGTCTGGATCGGCCTCCAGCTCGTTGATGAGCTGAGCAGGAGGCACGCTGTCGAGATTCAACACCGTGAGTGCTTGCCCACCTTCTACGTCGCGGTTGAGGCTCATATTCGCAATGTTGATGTCGTGCTTCCCAAGTAGGTTGCCGATATGGCCGACCATTCCAGGACGATCCTTGTTGTTGTAGATGAACAGGACGCCCTCTGGGACGATCTCGATTGGCTGACTGCTCAGGCGGACGATACGTGGCTCGTTGCGTGCACCGAAGAAGGTGCCGCCGGCTGATACCTTCTCATCGCCAGAGAAAACAGCCACGTGAAGCCATTCGCGGAAATCGTTGTTCTCGTTGGATTTGATCTCTTCAACGACCAATCCAAGACCGGATGCCAGTGAGCGGACGTTCACAAGATTCACCTCATTACCACCAGCGCCTTCCAAGAAGCCCTTGAGAAGACAACGTGTGATGGGGTCACTAGGCACCTCAGCAGCTTTGCCTCCGAAAGTGATAACCACGCGATCATTGCGCTTGGGGGCAAGTTGGCCGGCGAGTTTGCCGAGCTTCTCAGCGAGGCCGAGGTAAGGTTGAACCAATGTGAATGTGCGTGCATCAAGAGCAGGCATGTTCACGGAATTTTGAATGGCGCCTTCGAGCAGGTAAGCAGCGATGGTATCGGCGACTTCGATGCCCACATTGACCTGTGCTTCCTCTGTGCTGGCACCGAGGTGGGGGGTCATGATGATTTCTGGCACTTCACGAAGTGGAGAGTCTTCTCCCAGTGGCTCTGCTGTATAGACGTCGAGAGCGGCTCCGGCGACGGTGCCTTCCTGGACAGCTGTGACAATATCTTCCTCATTGATGATACCGCCACGGGCGCAGTTGATGAGGCGGACACCTTTCTTCATTTTGGCGAAGGCATCCTTGTTGAGCATGTCACGCGTCTCGTTGGTGAGTGGCATGTGCACGGTGATGAAATCTGCACGGGCGTAGATGTCATCAAGATTGTCAGTGAGTTCGACTCCCAGATCCTTGGCGCGAGCCATGGTGAGGTAAGGGTCGAATGCCACAACGGTCATTCCGAACGCGATGGCTCGTTTGGCGACCTCGCCACCGATGCGACCCATTCCAAGAACACCAAGGGTTTTCCCAAGCAACTCGATGCCTTTGTATTTCTTACGGTCCCAGCGACCTTCCTTCATGGACTTGTGTGCCTGAGGGATGCGGCGCGCCAGTGACATGAGCATGGAGAACGTCAGCTCGGCTGTTGCGATCGTGTTTCCGCCAGGGGTATTGACCACGATCACGCCGTGCTTGGTCGCGGCTTCCTTGTCGACATTATCAGTGCCAACACCGGCACGGCCGACGATCTTCAGATTGGGGGCATTCTCAATGATCTTGGCGGTTACCTTGGTCTCGGATCGCACCACCATGGCCACTACATCGGAAAGTAGAGGAAGGAGTTCTTCCTCGGAATGGCAGCGGTCTAGAATGACAACGTCGAACTCCTGGTGCTTCTTGAAGGCCTCAATACCTTCGGTCGAAATTGGATCGCAGATCAGAATCTTCATAAATAAAGGGGCGCGAATGTAGGAAAGGCGGCTTTTCAGGTCAATTGGTGAAAGCGGAAGTTGTCCCCATTTTTCCAAATGGATGCTTTCGCTGAAATGAACAAGCCAAGGGCAGCCGCATGCGCCCTTGGCCGAAATTCGGTTATGAAAGCCCGGTTTGGGCCTCTATTCGGGGCTAAATGCCAATAGATTAGAATCGCGCGATGGTGTAGTGAGGATCGTCTTCAGCGACCTCTACCTCCACCAAATCACCGGCTGTAGTCAGCATTTTCTGGCACTCAGGGCTCAGATGACGGATCCGAATGCGTTTGCCTGCCTTCTTGTAACGCTCAGTGAGGACGTTTAGTGCCTCCATGCTGGAATAGTCACAGACCTTGGCGTGCTTGAAATCGATGATGACCTCATCTGGATCATCAGCAGGAATGAGACGGGCGGAAAATTCCCGGACACTTCCGAAGAAAAGGAGTCCCTGAAGATTGTAGATACGGGCGCCATCCTCAGTGTCCTGAGGGTTCAAACGCACGTGCTTGGCACTCTCCCATGCAAATACAAGAGCAGCTACGATAACCCCAACAAAGACGGCCAAGGCCAGATTGTGCATGAACACTGTAATCAGTGTCACGGAGAGGATAACAAGAATCTCAGACTTGGGCACTCGGCCAAAGGTCTGAAACGTGGACCACTCGAAGGTGCCAATCACCACCATGAACATGACGCCCACCAAGGCAGCAACCGGGATCTGACCGATCACAGGTCCTCCAACCATGATGAAAAGTGCCAGTGCCAAGGCTGCTACCACGCCTGATGTGCGTCCGCGGCCACCTGATTTGATGTTGATCAGACTCTGTCCGATCATGGCGCAACCACCCATACCACCCAAGAGGCCGGAGAAGAAGTTGGCACCACCCTGAGCGATACACTCGCGGTTTCCTTGTCCGCGGGTCTCTGTGAGGTCGTCGATCAATTGCAGGGTCATCAGAGACTCAATGATGCCGACCATGGCCACAGTGAAGGCTACTCCGAAGATCATTTTGAAATTGGTCCAGTTCCATTCGATTCCAGAGGGCCATACAGGAATTGGAAGCGCACCACTCAGTTCACCGCTACCTGTCCCTTCGCGAAGCACGTCTGAAACGGTCTTGGAATCGAAAACGAAGTAAGACAATAGCCCCACCGAGACAATCGCAGTCAATGTGGAAGGAACAGCTTTGGTCAGTTTCGGAAACAGCTGGATGATGATCATCGTCAGGGCAACCAGCATTCCCATCACCATGAGTTGGTTTTGCGGCAGCCACGAGCCATTAGGACCTTTGAACGATCCGAACTGCGCCATCAGAATCACGATCGCCAAGCCGTTGACGAAGCCCATCATTACTGGGTGTGGGACCAAGCGAATCAGGCGCCCCAGTTTCAGTAGTCCAAAAATGATCTGAATGACACCAGCCATCATGATGGTGGCGAAGAGGAATTGGAGTCCAAGTCCTTCACCTTGAGCGTCTCCATACTGCACGATCTTACCGACGACGACGGCAATGGCGCCTGTGGCACCGGAAATCATTCCGGGACGTCCACCAAACGCAGAAGTGATAAAGCCCATGACCACCGCCGCCCAGAGTCCAACGAGTGGATCCACACCTGCGGCAAAAGCAAAAGCGATCGCTTCAGGGACAAGGGCGAGGGCTACGGTCAGGCCGGAAAGGATGTCATCCTTCCAATTGCCATTTTTCTTCGTAAAAAGGTCAAACATAGTTTCTTGCAGTCGTTCGAATGTAATTCATGGGCGACGAAATCCATCCGCAGCGGCGGTGGCCGTCGTCCTTTTCGATTGGCTCTGATCAAGGAGAGATGAAGCGTGCCAAGCTTCGGAATGGACTACACCGACTGAACAATAAGATGACCCTTCAGCGGGAATCCGAACAAGGTAGATGGTGGTCTTCCTCAGGCGTTGCGTGCGGCATTGGGACTGGCCACACGTCTTGAAAGGGCGGGGTGATTACAGGTCAGGAGCACCTTTGGCAACCCTTTTTCCTTGTGGCAGTTCCGCTCTCATTTCGAAAATGAGGGCCCTGCAGCTGACGTTCACCCAATACAGGATGCTTGTTTATCCTTAAATCCGGCCGCGAGATAATTGAATGACCGAATGCAGTGGTTTGCTAAACCGCAGTAAGGCACTCCTGAATCCCCACAAAAAAAGTTGTAGAGGCGTGTCTATGACCGCCTCACTTCAATCCGCTTGATATCCTAACGCCCCAAGCCTGTCCAAAGGGAAACCCCAACACATCCAGATCACCGCTCCTAAAATTTGCGCGTGTTCCCTGCGCAAAGAAATGGGTATCTGGGTATTTCGTCATTAGTCATTCAACAAACGCTATCCTTCTGCAAATCCCGCAACGTACACAGCCGAGCAGGGGAGTCCCCAATCTTCAACCGCATCCGCCTTGCCCCTTTCTTCCGTTTTTCACTGAACGCCCCTCTAAACTTCCCAAACACCTTCTCTACATGTTCAACCGACCCCAAAGCCACCCCATCACTGAAATACCTCACCTTCAACCGTAACACCTCAGCCATAGACAACGATCCACCCTTCTTCTGAACCTCAAGAATCGTCTCCCGATCCACCGCAGTCTTGTCAGATCTCCCAGAGACACCGGCCTTTACAAACAACAACTGCCGATACCGATTGTGCGCTCCAGTCCAGTTCTTGCTCTCTGAGAACGAGACAATCCCCCTCCTGGCTTCCTTCCCTCCAACAACAGCCTCTGCATACGAACACCACCGATATTCCTTCGGATCCTCAGCAATACCCGCTCTGACAGGGTTAAGATCAATATAAGCAGCAATCATAGAGATCACCTCAGGTGCATCCTCCACCACAATCGACCTGAACCGCTCAGACCAAAGAGTGCCCTTACGCTCATGAGTCCGATTGTACCACCGCGTATAACGCCCCTTAAGCTCCTGCATGAACTTGGAAAGATCCCCCATTCTGGAAAGCAAAGGCTTCCTCAACCGAGGAACAAGCTTCCCATGGCTCTCAAAGCACTCCACCACCAACTCCCTTAAAACACTCTTTTTACCATAAAACCGCTTCACCCGCGCAACCAACTGAGCATCTGTCACCTTGGAAACATCAGAAAACCGAAGCAGAAGATGAAAGTGATTACTCATCACACAATAAGAGATCACCTCCACCCCAGAGAACACAGCCTGCTCCTTGAGCATCCTGACAAACACCTCCCGCTCATCCTCCCCAAGAAGGAAATCCTGCCCGGCCACACGACCAATACAGTGATACACCGCATCGCCGTCCGTCGTATCCAATACCACACGCTTCATTCGCATGCCCCGAACTTGACACCAAATCCCAAAACGTGTCAACGGATTGGGTCTGGAATAAAATATAAAATTAGGCCTCCTGAGGGGTGGCTGATTCTGGAATCAAGGTGGCCGATCTGCGGTGCTTTTCAGGTCTTCCACAGAACTCTCTTCCGTTGTCGCTTAGGACGGTGCAGATCCCGGTAGGCAGTTCAATTTGCTATTGGGTCCGGGTGGCTTTGAAGAGTCCTTGTTGGGTGGTGATGTAGAGGATCTTGTCTTGAGGATCGGTGAAGGCGCAGTTGGTGACTTTTTCGTTTGGTAGGGGGATGAATCCGGTTTGGTTGCCAGAGGCGTTGTAGATCCAGACGCCGTCGAGGCAGGCGACGTAGAGTTGGTTGTGCTGATCCACAGCCATGCCGTCTGCTCCGTGTTTAGTTCCTTCTGTGGTGATGGAGGCAAAGTGACTTCGTGGGCCAATCTCGTTGGTCTCTATGTCTATTGGGAAGGCGTTGATGCGTCGTTTGCGGTATTCGGTGACGTAGAGGGTCTTTTCGTTGTGGGATAGGATGACTCCGTTGATTCCCGGGAGTTGTGTGATGGCAGGGTGAATGGTGTCGTCGGTATCAATACGATAGACGGTTTGGTGCGAGGGCATTGTGAAGTAGGCGGTGCCTGTTCTGCTGATGGTAATGTCATTTGGGCCGCCTTTTTTTTGTGCGTCTGATTTCCAGAGTGTAGCGCTGCTTCCGTCTGGATTCATTCGGGTCACGCGTTTGCCAAGCATCTCGCACATAAGGAGACGGTTCTGCGAATCAAGGGCCATGCCGTTGGAACCGCCTGAATTGGTGCGGATGGTCGTGAGCTTGCCGTTGCCCAAGGAGTATTCGTGTACCTTGTGAGCAAAGATTTCGGTAAAGAAGAGCTTGTCTCCTCCATCCCATACGGGGCCTTCTGCTGTCTGGAGATCAGAAAGGATTTTCTCAACTTTCCAGTCGTCTGCTGTAGCCGAAAGGACGAGATAAAGGCTGACGAAGAGGGCGACAGCTTTGTGGGCTGGCTTGTGATGCGTCATGGAAGCTTGGTGGTCTGGTGAGTCCAGAATTGTCCGTGCTGGTTTTTGAGTAGGAGTCGAATGTGGCTGGTGCTGGAAGGAAGATTTATGGTGGTGCGGTTACTTCCTTCTCTTGCAGAGGTAAGCGGTGTGTTTGAACTCCATTTCTCGAGGAGGGTGAGTCCTTCTTCCGGACCGTGATAAGCGGTGACTGTTGCCTGTGGCCCTGCGTTGCTGATGTCGTAGGTGAGTTTTATACCACTGGCAGTCTTTCGGACGCTCTTGATCTGAATCGTGGAAGGCGTGGAGGTAAGCGCTTTGGTTTTGTCTGGGTGCAGATATTCAGGACGGGGCTGTGGTGTTTGATGGTGCTCAATGTCCGTGCCTGGTGCGTTGCGGTAGATCCATCCACCGGTCTCCATATAGAACCAGTTGTCCCTGGTGAGTCCGCGGTCGGTGTAGGTGAGACCAGTTTCCTTGTCGATATCACCTTTCTTCATCGTGGTGAGTGCGTGCCACTCCAGCCCGGTCTTTGAAACCCAGCCTCTGTAGTTCATACGACGAACCGTGGAGCCGGTGCGTTGCCGTTGTGGTGGTCCGGGGACCTCGACAAAACTTCCGACCCAGAGATGGTCAATTGGTTTCCCTTTGGCCCATTTGCGTCCTGCTCCAAAGAGTTTCCATGCCTTTTCATGTTGCGAGTAGAAGTAGCTGTAGAAGGTGTTGTAGTCGTTGCCTGGTTCTACCCTGAGGGCAAATGCCTGACGTTGATTGCGGAGACCTTCGAAAGGATTCCAGTCCCGGATTTTGACCCCTGTGCCTTCGTGTCCGAATCCACTGAAACGTGCATCTGGATTTCCAATGGCAAGGAGGTGCGACAGCTGCTCAATGGGTGGTTCTGGTTTGCCTCTGCCGTAGGACCAGAGTGAGAAGTTGATGGATGGCTTCACGGTGCCGTCGGCGTTCCATGATGGGCCGTAGTAACCAAAGGGAGTGGTGATGGGTGCGTAGAAATCGAGATCACCCGGGGCTGCATCCATTTCCATGATCCAGAGACGGACGTTGTCTGTTGCCTTTGGTGTGGAGAACCGTGTGTGTGCAGCTGCAGGGCGCCAGCGCTTTCTAAGAACGGCGGAGGTCTTTGTGTTGTCTCCGGTTAGGTGGATGGAGTGAAAGCGAATGTCCTTAGCTTTGGTTTGTTCGCAGGTGAGTTGCACGAGGTGGAAGCCGCTTTGTGTGGTCCGGGTCGTCCATTGGAAACTGTCGGCGGATGGCGTGATGGATTTCGATTGGTTGCCGAGACTGATCGTGAAGCGCCCTTTCTGTGAACTGTCGGTAAGGTGAATGGTCAGTGTGATGTTGCCGGGATCAGGAAGCCAGACTGCCCATTCCATCACATCGCCGGTATCCCATCCTGTGACCTGTGAAAATGTGGTGCCTTTGTTGAGTCCTCCCGTATCGGGAATGGTGCCTTCTCCCTCAGCTGTGAGTCCGAGCTTGGGAAAGAAGCCTTCGTTTGGCGAAAGAATCAAACGGTCGTCCTGTGTGCGTTGGATCAGGTGATGGAGTCCTTGTTCACCGGGAATTGGCAACCACTCAAGTGGCGCACCTAGTTGCGCCATGCCAGGTCGCAGTGCGGGGAAATCGGCGTGGGATGAGATCACCAACAAGAGAATCGACGACAGGACAGGGAGAATTTTGGAGAGAGGCTTCATGGATGGAGGCAGCCAGAGAAGAACGATCGCAAGAGTTACCGACGAAAATCCTTGTGGAGTTTCAGCAGGCGTTTCAATTCCTTGATGGGGGTAGGGTGATCGTCGACGCGTAGGTCTACGAAGCGATCATTGTATCGTGCGTAGCCACCGTTCTTTTTTACCACGTAGAGCGCAGCTGATTGGCGGCCTCGTTTGTCGCCTCCTGCGGCTTGGCCTGCTTCCAGAGATTCAATCAGGCACTGGCTCAAGGAATTGGTTCCCGCTTTCCTGAGTTCCTCGAAGCGTTGCTTCATATCCTGAACGACCTGCTTGCCAGCCAGTAGATTGCCTTGAACGGCGAAATGGTCTCCGGTCAGGTGTCCTGCCCAGTCGTTGCACTTTTTGCCGGTATGGGCAGCCACTCCTCCATTGAGATCGATGACGGCGACTTGGCGATGGTCTCGGTTAGGATCGGAGGCAATCAGCTTGGAAAGAGTTTCTTTGGCTGAATCACCATCCTTCAAGAGCTTCAATCCCTCTGGACCGAAACGTGTGTTGGCATAGGCCTGAGTGGCAATGGCTCCGGCTTCGGCGTCGGCCCACGGAACGACGCTGCCGACAGCCAGGAACTTACTTTGGACTGCAATTCCTGTTTCGCCCGTCTTTGGATCATGGGCGATGATCGAGAAGGTCGCTACTGTCTGTTGCGGGATGGAAACAGGTTCACTTCCTATTGCACAAACAGTCGCAACGAGAATGGCAAGGATGATGGAACAGGAGCGCATCATCGAGAATGCCTAATTCAATGAAGCCTCTGTTTTTTGCGAAATCTCCACTTCGCGTAGGTCGTTTCTGATTGGGTATGCGACCGTCTTGCCGCCCGGCCAAACCACATGAAGTTTCGTGATGATGCCGCCTCGTCCCATGACCAGTGTGCTGGAGTCTTGGGACCAATATCCAGAACCGCTGGAGATGGAGCGTGCAGGGCCACGTGATCCATCTGAGAACTCCAGCTGAACGACGGCTCCGACAGCGTGCGGGTTCCTGCCCAGTCCCTTGAGCGAAACTCTGATTCCAGGCTTCGCGGTTTCATTCTTGAAGAGTCGGGTGTAGTTGCCGTTCTGGCTGACTACGAGATCGACACGCCCGTCTTTGTCGAAATCTGAAACAGCGCTGCCTCGCTGCTCTCCGTAGATTTCCAATCCGCTGTGATGGGCTTTCACAGAGCGAAATCCTCCTTTGCCATCACCTAGCATCAGGAGACCTCGGCCTCCATCCATGCGTGGTGTTTCGACCTGAACGGAAAAGAAATTCTGAGCGGCAAAGAGGTCGTCATTTCCGTCTCCGTCGAAGTCGGCCACGTTCAATCCAAAAACGGGAGCGAATTGTGACCAAAGAGGTAGGCTGGTCCCTTTGAATTTGTCTCCTTTGTTGAGGAAGACCATGTGAGAAAGAGTGTTGGCTTCCACGACCTTTGCGGTCTTGATGCAGGCACCATAGACATCCTCAAGCGAGCCCGATCCGAATGTTTTGAAGGTGGGGTTGCGCTCGGCAATGAATGGCATGGCGCGTGATGAGCAACTGCGACCACGTTCAGGAACGAGTACGCCCATCTTCTTGTCAAAGTGGGCTTCGACGATATCGAGGACATTGTTGTCATCGAAGTCTCCATAGTGGATCTGCAGTGGCTTGAAGACGGAATAGCTATGTTCGTATTTACTGTTCAGTCCCCAGTTACCGGCGGCGATGTCCAGTTGGCCGTCGTTGTCAAAATCTCCCAGTTGCACACTGTTCCACCAGCCAGGGAAATTGCTCAGGCCACGTTCAGAGGTGGTATCTTTGAAGGTGCCTTGGTCGTTTTCGAAAACCATCACGGGGCCCCATTCCACAGCAAGGACGAGGTCAGGATCGCCGTCCTTGTCCAGATCACCAAACACGCTTCCCGATACCAATCCGACGTCTTTGAAAACCTCAGATGACTGGGTGTGTTCCTGAAATTCGCCGCTGTGCTGAAGAAACAGGCGTGATGATGCTGGCTTGGGATATTCTCCAGGGATAGTTCTGCCTCCAACGAATAAATCCAGGTCACCGTCACCATCCACATCGGCCATGGACATAGGGCCGGTCATGCTTTTTGAAGCAGGCAGTCCTGGGCCAAACTGCCAGAGGGATTCTGGTGATCCGGAGAAGCTCTGAGCGGATGAAAGATCGTCGGGAGCGTTTTCGTAGTTGGAAAGACCGGTCATGATCATGGCCTGTCCTTGTGGGCCAGGAAAGGTCACGAATGATGTCTGGTCGTGGTGTAGCTGGGGGCTTGATTTTTTGAGAAACTGTTCTCCTCCAACGTTGGTGAAAAGGTGGATCTGCCCACCGCGGCCTGATCCCGTGACCAGATCGTCATCTCCATCCCTGTCCAGATCGACCCAGGCCAAACCGGGGCCCAGTTGGCTCAGGCGGTTGGGTAGGAGTGATTGACGTTGGAAATCATCAAAAGGTGCTTCCGTATGGATGTTTTCGAGGAGGCCACTTAGGTCTTTGAACATGGCTTTCTCCGGGACGAAAAAGTCGCTCCAATCGTATTCGTTTGGTTTCACAGGGGCCTGACTCTTGGTGCCGTGGCTGACGGTATAGATGTGATTTGCCTGAAGATTGGTAAGAGAAGTGTGAGTGCCGTCAGCCCATGAAATGTCCAATTTGTGTGCTGCTCCTTTTGTAGCTGCGAAACATCTGATGGGATCGGAACTGCTGGCATAGGTACCTCCCATGCTGATCTCCTGCATCTGTTGGACCGGGCCTCCGGTGAGTCGGAGTTGGGATCCGATGCCGTGGGAATTCTTTCCTGCACCCTTGAGCCTGACGAGGATGCGAGGTTTGCTGGTCTTGTTCTCGTAGAGCTCGGGAACGGATCGCTCGTTTTGAATGATGACATCCAAATCGCCATCGTTGTCGAAATCTGCCAAGGCCATTCCTCCGGAGACGTCTTCGCGCTTAAATCCCCATTGCCGACTCATGTCATCGAATTGAATTTTCTGATTGTTCCTAAAGATGAAGTTGCCGGTCTTCAGGGTAGGGAAGAGCTCATTCATGGTGTCGTTGTTGATCTTCTCTGGGGGGAGCTCTGCGAGCTTGGCGCTCATGTCTGAATCCATGTAGTCGCGGCTCATGCCGGTGGTGACCATGAGGTCTTCATAGCCGTCCAGATCTACATCCATGAAGGTGGCTGCCCAAGACCACTCGGACGCTCTAATGTTCGCATATTGGGCGATCTCTGAATAAGTGCCATCCCCACGGGAAAGGAACAGTGTGTTTTGCATGATCTGAGGGCGATTGAAGATCTTTCCGATCGTATCGGGAGTTGAGGTCATGTTGCCCATTTGAGTTTTCCTGCGCGTGTGTTCCCTGCTGAGCATGTCGAGCGTCACGAAGTCCAAGTGTCCATCACGGTTGATGTCGGCGAAGTCGGCTCCCATGCAGAAAAAGGCGGTCCTTCGTTGAGTTGGCTGTGGTGCATAGCGAAAAAGCCCTTTTCCCAGATTGATCCAGTATCGATCTGGAGTCTGAAAGTCATTGCAGACGTATAGATCCGGATCTCCGTCTTGATCGACATCTTTAAAAATGGCGCTGAGTCCCCAGTCGCGAGGCATTTCTGTGGGGCTTCCGTCTCCTTTCAGGAAACGCGTCTGTCCTGGCTTGAGCGTGCTGAAGGTTCCATCACCGTTGTTCATGTAGAAGACATCCTGAGCACCGTTCTGCGTTACACTATATTCGCCATCTGGGCCCTCTTCGATGGTGAAGAATTCGAGAAATTCTTTCGATGGTTCGATCCCCTTTTTCTTGGCTTCCAACACCGGGGTGACGATCTCATTGTAGGTGACGGGAGCGGTATCTGGATTTACCGGATCGTTGATGTACGTTGTTACGTAGAGATCCAGATCTCCATCGCCGTCGATATCTGCCATGGCTCCTCCAGTGTCACCCGCTGTGTCTCTCATTACCCATGGAAAGTCTGGCTGGTGAGTGAAATTTCCTTTGCCGTCATTCTTGTAGTAACTGCTTTTGTGATAGAGAGAAAAGGCAAAGAGATCTAGGTCGCCATCTCCGTCGGTATCGGACATGAGCGAGGCGTGGAATGTGTTTGTCCCTGAGTCGAAGGTGGGCGAGGGCTTGAAAGTCCAGTCGCCCTGATTCAGGTAGACTACACTTGGACGATCGATTCCAGGGAGAAACACGTCTGCCAATCCGTCGCCATCTACATCACCGGTAGAGAGGCCTGGGGTTATCGGCCAGGTGGGGAGGAAGTCTCCCTCGATGACGAGTTCGCCGACAGAGAATCCTGCCTTCTTGCTGTCCTTTTCTTCGAAGCCAACCGAGTCGGGAGACCCTAGCGTGACCTTGATAGTCTCTACTTGGGCAGTGACGCAGAAAGAAGAAAGAACTGTCAAGGTGGACAGCACGAATACAGAGAGGAATGTCTTTGTCTGTTTCATGGTTTGGAGATCGATGATTGCCGTGTTGTTGCAATGGAACAATCACCTTTTGGGACAATAACGGAGGGTAAGACAAGGCTGACCTGGTTTCGTTGATGAGCAGATCGGCTCATCTTGTTTGAAATTATACGACACAGTGTGTTCGTTCTTCGATATTCGGAAGGGAAAGTGTCAGAAGTTGAGAACGATCGAGGTTGTGGAATGTCGATTTGTATGGGTTAGTCAGTTTGGGTGATGTGAATCCATCAGGGAGATTATGTGGGAAAATGGACGGAATTTGTTCAAAAAACACAGCTATATGGCGTGAATGGTAGAAAAAGAGTCAAGAGTAGCAGGCAGTTGATAGGATTGCCCACGGCCTTTTTGAACCGAATTACCCACATTATGCCTAGTGACCTGGAAGAGAGGGGTTGTATGCTTTTGCACGATGAAAAAAGAAATTGTCATAATGTTATTAGGAGGAGCGCTTTTTGCCGGGTGTGGAGATGATGATGTCAAAGGATCCGACCTGCCTCCGATTGATGCAGCTGCCGATGAGCGGTCAGCTGCGGCTGAAGAAGCAATGGAAGCCGAGGAAAAAAAGGAGGCCATTGCTGAATTTGAAGCTGAGTTAGCTGCGGCGATGCCTGAATTGCCGGCAACCACTCCAGGTGCCCCTGTCACCGCGCAGGCTGCATTGGGGGAATATGGTCAGGACGACGAGGGCAATAACATTGATTTGTTGACTGCATTGAATAATGCCATGGTTGAGCTGGAACTAAAAAGGACGTACTGGATGGAAAATGAGATTCCTATTCCACCAATCACCAATGTGCAGCAGTTGGTTCAGTACAGAGTTGTTCGGGCTGTTCCAGCTCCACCAGCTGGCAAACAATACAAAGTTGATCCCAAGACCTTGAAGGTCACCATTGAATAAATTTTAACCTGAGAAAAAGACAGAGTTATGAATCCGAAACCTATTCCAAGTCGTGCCTCGCTGAAAGGGGCGTTTACATTGATCGAGTTGTTGGTGGTCATTGCCATCATCGCCATCTTGGCAGGAATGCTCCTTCCTGCCCTCGCTAAGGCAAAAAAGAAGGCGATCATGGCCAAGTGCCAGAGCAACATGAAGAACCTCATGAATGGTGCCTTCATGTACCAAGCTGACAATAAGGACAATCTGGTGCAGGCGCAGAGTCGTCGTGGTGGGCATGGTATTTCGTTTGATGAGCTTTTGTTGCCATACGGGAACAGTGCTTGGCGTACTTGGGGGACGATGTCTACCCAGTACGGGGTATATAGGGATTCTAGATGGCATAATGCTCATCGCGGAAGAAAGCCAGAAGATGACAAGTCGATTGTTTGCCCTGCGGACAAGACCGTCACGCGCCGTATTACCGACAACAGCAACTGGATTACCGCACGACGTACCTACACGATGCCAGCCAGTTCAATGGGAGGTAATCCGGGTAATGGATACAATTATCAAGGCACCGATGTCGCACTAGATTGGCCACCAAATGCCAGTATGAACAGTGGTGTAGGTGCTGTGGTTGGCGGAGGAGGAGCCGTGGCTCGGGTTGTGCGCACAGGTACATGGCATAATCATGGTAATATCGCATCACGCTGGGATCCAAGGGACAATGGTGTCAATGATGTGCGTCGTTGGCGTAATCAGGTAGGTATTCCTTCTGCGGTCGTGACCGATCCTGTAGGAACCATGATGTTCACTGAAGCAGTGAATTCCATGAATGTGGCTGGCGATTGGCGTGTGGCTGCAATTCGCGATATTCGTCGCCAATTTGCGTTTCACAATCCCGATGCCAATCCATGGAATAACAACAACATCAAGCGCTACATGCACATGACTCCGGATGAGTTCCACGGAAAGGCTATTTACAATTATGGCTTTGTGGATGGGCATCTTGAGTCCATGACTGGTCGTGGATCGTTGGCTCCAGGAGCGAATACCGGGCGCCAGTCTGGTATCTGGACGATCAATCCGACCAATTGATCTGCTGAACCTAAAAGGTTTCTCTCAAAGGCGTCCCTGTGTGATCAGGGGCGCCTTTTTATTGTGTCCTCTCCCTTGCCTTTTCTTTAGCGTCGCCGTTTCTGAAATCCATGAATGAACGAAGTCGTAAACCTGGTTATCCACTCTTGCTGATTGTGTTGTTTGCAGCAGCAGCCCTTCTGGGAGGTTTGGTTGCAAGGAATCAGCGAATGGTGACTCCTCAGGCAGTTTCTGTGAAAAACGAAGGAGTGGTGAAGGATGTTCATGAGCAAGTAAAAGGTCCGGTTGAGCGAGGAAGAGATCTGGCACCGGTGGTGTGTGGGGGGTGTCATATCTATCCTCCTCCTGAACTTTATGACAAAGTGACGTGGGGAATGCAGATTTTGCCAACGATGGAAATCCTCATGGCCCAGACACCCGATGACCCTTATGGGCGTTTGGAGGATACCCCCAGACTGAGAGCCAGTGGCTTTATCCCATCTCAACCTGTTCTCAATGATCAGCAATGGAATGATGTGCTGGCCTACTACATCGATACTGCACCCGATCAGATGCCTGAAAGGAAGCAACATGTACCTGTGCAGGGAAAGACCGACCTTTTTGAATCTGTTGTTCCCCAAAGGCTTGGCGTGCCGATGACCACCATGGTGGAAATCGATGAAAAGCGTCGGGAGATTTACGTCGGGCGAAGTGGGGAGGACCCTGCTTTGGTGCGATATGACAAGGACGGCAAGTTGATTGCTGAAATGAAGATGCCGTCTGCGCCTGTCAGACGAGTGGCCATGAAGGACCGGGATCTATATTGCCTGATTGGTAACCATCTACCCACGGATGCTTTGGTGGGTAGTCTTGTGACGGCGAGGGCTGACTTTTCTCCTTCAGATGATTCGGTTCAGGTGGCTGGTGATATACCCAGATCCACATGGGTGGATGTGGCAGATTTTGACCATGATGGTGTTGAAGATATGGTGGTTTCCAATTACGGAAATTACTTGGGAGGAGTATCGCTGCACTCTGGAAAAAATCCGACTGAATCGAGAGAGATCTTTTCCCGGCCAGGGATTCTTAAGACCCACGTTGAGGATTTGAACAATGATGGGCGATTGGATTTCATCGGGATGTTTGCCCAGCACAGGGAAAGCATCATGAAATTCACAGCAACGGAAGATCCCGGCGAATTTCTTGTTGAAACCATTATGGAATGGCATCCCGCATGGGGAGGGTCTTACTTCGAGTATTTGGATTTTGATGGAGATGGAATCAAAGACCTAATGGTGGTCAACGGCGACAACGGAGATCATCCAAGTTACAAGATCCCTCATAAGAGATTTCATGGAATCAGAGTCTACCGTGGCGCTGAGGATGGGACGTTTTCAGAATCGTTTTTCCTTCCTCAGTTCGGTGCCTACCAGGCGAATGCGAGGGACTACGATATGGATGGTGATCTGGATATCGCCTGTGTCTCTTTCTTTCCCGACTACGACCGCGCGCCGGGCGAAGCCTTTGTTTACTACGAGAACAAAGGTAGTGGGCAGTTTGAAGCCAAGACCTTTGAAGACGTCCTGACCGGAAGGTGGGTGGTGATTGATTCAGGTGATGTGGATGGCGATGGTGACGTGGACATTGTGCTGGGCTCCTTCCTGAGGGGGCCGGGAAGAATGCCTGATAAGGTGCGGCTCGTTTGGGAAAATGTGGCGACTGAGATCGCTGTATTGAAAAACAAGACTCGGCGGTGAGAAATCAATAAAACGAGTGATGAGTGGATATCAAAAACTGGGACTTCTTCTGGCTGTGATCGTCGGGTTGCTTGTTGGTGGTGGACTGTTTACCAAGGACGAAACGGTTTCGCCATTGGTGGAAGTGACGGAGCCGCTTGAAAAGATCGAAAGTGGAGCCCCTTCAGGGGTGGTGAGGGAAGGTGAGCGATTAGCCAAGGCAGTGTGCGTGGGGTGTCATGAGTTTGTCCCTCCAGAGCGATACGATAAGAGGACTTGGGCGTTTGACGTTTTGCCCGTCATGGAGTTGTTGATGGGAGCAGTTTCAGACCCTTATGATCAGTTGGAGGGCGAACCGATCCTTAAGGAACAGGGGTTTATTCCAGATCCTCCGATCGTCAATAGGCGGGAGAAGAATGCAATTACGGCCTATTACCTGGCCAAAGCGCCGGTTGCTCTTCCTGATCTGAGGCCTCACAGTATTCAGATGGAGGAGAGTCTTGCCGGGTTTGAGATGTTGCCTACGGAACGTTTTGGACGTGCTTCTACGACCATGTTGGAAATCGATGAGGAGAACCGCTCCATTTTTCTGGGGCGTTCGTCTTCGCATGGATTGATTCTATATAACCCCGAGGGGAGACGTCTCTTCAGTCATCGCTTGGAGTCTGCACCTGTACGATTGATCCGCCGGGACGAGCGTTACTACATGGGGATGTTTGAGAACCTGGATGGAACGGATCATCCGGAAGGTAAATTGGGATTTGTCTCTGCGTTTGGGCAACCGGTGAAAGAGGCAGGTATCTTGGTGGAGAACCTTCCGCGGGTCAGTTGGATGGATGCGGGTGATTTTGATGGAGACGGACAGGAGGAATTTGTTGTGTGTGCGGTAGGGCAGTGGTTGGGACGCCTTTCCATCTTCGATCAGGATGAATCAGGAAATTGGAAGGAACGTGTGCTTCTGAATCGACCCGGTGCAGTAAGAACCGAGTTTGTGGATATCGATGCAGATGGTCACAAGGATCTGGTTGCGCTGTTCATGCATGCCCAAGAATCCGTATTGATGTTTGATGGAGCACCAGATGCAGATTGGGAAATGAGCCCTTTGCAGGAGTTTACCCCTGACTTTGGTGGGACTCACTTTGAGGTGGCTGATTTCAATGGAGACGGGTTGCCTGATTTTGCTGTTTCCAATGGTTACTCGGGTGAGTTCGCGAAGTTTCCGAGAATGGCAGACCATGAGCAGGGCATTCGTCTTTTTCTGAATCAAGGTGACAGGAACTTTGAGGCAGGTGGGTTCCTTGAAGCACGGGGAGTTACGCAATTCAATTTCAGGGACTATGATAAGGATGGGGATCTGGATGTTGCGGCGGTAGCCTACTATGCGAGAAGGAACTTGGAGGATCCTGGCTTTATTTATTGGGAGAATGAAGGTGGTGTTTGGAAGGCGCGGAGCATGGAGGATGAAGCGGTAGGCCATTGGTTGGTCATGGACTCAGGTGATGTGGATGGGGACGGGGATTTGGATATCGTCATAGGCTCCAATACCTCGGGACCAGGAGATTTTCCACCTGAAGCAAACCGTTACTGGATGACTGAGGGGCCAGAATTCATCATTCTCAGGAATGAACTGATCTCTCCTAAATAGTCGAGAAATAGAAAAACACGTTATTGAAATTGGGCCAGCAGGAAGATGGTTAACGTGTTAAATAAAGGGTTTTTAATAAAAAATTGGTGATGAGCTGCAGGGTAAAACCTGCAGCTCTTTTTTTTGCCTATGGATCTGTTTCGGGTGACCTATTGGTAGATGGGCGGAGATGAGGGGGGCTGAATTGGGTGGAAGGATCAAGATACGGTGCAATTTGTCTACAGGATGAGGAACGAACCAGGAGAGAATTAGAAGATGGAATCAAGATTTTGTCCGTAATGCGAAAAAGTCTTTAAAAAACATGTCCACTACTCGACTTGGGTTGCGTTCCTCTTCTTCACATGTTCCGTCTGGTGAATGAAGCCGGGGGGATGTCCATTGTAAGATGGATTCTGCGTTGTGATTTGTGACAATCTGAAAGTAAGGCACTAGAACATGACCACGCTTGCGTGATTTCGATTTGGTGTTTGTTTTAAATCAATCTGTTTTTGAAAAAGATGTATAAGTCGTTGTTTGTATTGGGCTGTGCCGCAGTTTTGACCTGTGGTTGCGGTGGGGACACTGAAACTGCAGCCGTTGAGCAAGAGGTTGAATACTTCACCGCTGAAGATGTAGAGGCTCAGGTGGCACCTGTTCCTCCTCCTGTTCCAGGTGCGCCTGTCGCTGCGAGCACAAGGGTTGATCCCACGAATAATGATGAAATCTTCAGAGAGTATAATGACGATGGTGAAATGCGCTCTGTGACCTCGATTCTGGAAAAAGTAGTGGAATCCTATGAGCAGACCAGAGAGATGGCAGGTGGTGCTGACAATCCCTACAGCCAGAAAACTTATCCGCCCCTGACCAACCTGCAGCAGTTGGTGACTTATCGTTTTCTCAAGGCCTTGCCTGCTGCTCCGGCTGGGCAAAAATTCGTTTTGGACCCGAAGACCTTGAAGGTGAGTTTGGCTTCGGGAATGTAGTTTTTAATCAACCCCTCCATTAGAAGTATCATGAAAAAGAACAGTTGTAATGGGATGTCATCTTTTCAGAAGGCATTTACCTTGATCGAGCTTCTGGTTGTGATTGCGATCATTGCCATCCTTGCTGGAATGCTCTTGCCGGCACTTGCCAAAGCCAAAAAGAAGGCGCAAGCCTCTGCCTGTTTGGCCAACCTGAAACAGCAAGGGAATGGTGTCCTCATGTATATGGGTGATAACAAAGACAATCTCCCTTATGCCTACACCCGTAATAGTCCGGGTTGGCAAGGTGTCTCTTGGGATGACCTTACCTTGAGCTATGTTGGTGAAAACTGGCTTAACAAGCGGCCTGATGGAACGTTCGGTCCATATGATCCAAACTGGAATCATGGTTATTACCGGACGGATCCACCTCGTGATAAATTTTACCAGTGCCCTACGGATAAGATCATTTCAGAAACAGTTCGCAATCAAGGGAATTGGCGCTTGTTCCGTCGTTCCTACGCCATGCCTCAGTCCAACAACGGTTATGCAGCGAGCTTTAACCCGTCTGGTGGAGCACCGTCAGCATCTGATTGGCCGCCTAACCCAGCGATGCAGACTGGAATCGGTCTGAATTTTCAGAAAAACAATGATAACGGAGGTGCCGGAAATGGTGGTCGCTATCGTTGGAGGAGTGGCACTGGTGATGACTCTACTTCGCCAAAACGCTTTCGCAATCAGGCCGGGTTGCCTGCCAGTGTTGTTACGGATGGTACGCAGACAATTCTTCTGACCGAGCGCATCAGTGACGGCAATAATGTCGGTAACTGGGGGTGGTCTGAAGTTGCTCGGATCACCGATGAAGGCGGTGGCGGACAGTTCCGCGCTCGCAATGCGAACGGGACGATTCGTGATCAGAACAGGGCTAACTTGATGGGAATGGGCCCGAAAGAGCTTCATGGTATCGGAGCGGGTATGAACTTCAATTATCTTTTTGTTGATGGTCATGTTGAGTTCCTCGGTGCTGAAGGGACGTTGAGTCCTGTGGTCAACAACGTCCGGCGTCAGTCCGGCATGTGGACCATCGATCCGACCAATTAAGTTTTTCCAAAACTTGCTTTCAACGGCCGTAGGGTTTCGACTCTACGGCCGTTTTCTTGTCTGTAGAGCCTTGGAAATGCGGAAGTTCAGGGTTCGACATTTGTTTTTACATTTCTTAGGTTTCGCGGTTCGTGAAACGAGAATCGTCACATTTGGCTGAAATGCCGCTGCTGCCTGCTTTGTCCCGAAGCCGGGCTGTTTCGCCTATTCTGGGTTGGTGGAAACCCAATGGCACGCCGCCTTCCACCAAGCACGATGACATTCGTGGGGCGTTGCTGCGTATTCACCAGCCGCTCACGATTGTTGAGAAGGAAGGGCAGCTTGCTCTCGGTACCGGTGGCGATGCGCGACTTGGGAAGGAGCATAAGATCGATGCTTCACTTCCGATCGCCGGCTACGCCTCGGCTTGTCCGCTTCAGCAATTGGGAGATTCTGCGTTTTGTGATGAACATCGGATTCAGTATCCGTATGTGTCTGGCTCCATGGCCAATGGCATTGCTTCAGAAGAGATTGTGGAAGCGATGGCCAATGCGGGCATGCTTGGGTTCTTTGGTTCGGCTGGTCTGCCTCCAGAGCGTGTTGAGGCGGCGATTGATCGCTTGCTTCGCTCTCTGGATGACAAGCCCTTCGGTTTCAATCTCATCCACAGTCCGAACGAACCGGAGCTTGAGGCTGCGGTTGTAGATCTTTATCTGAAGCGTGGCGTGAAGTTGGTGGAGGCATCCGCCTATCTTGGTCTGACACTTCCGGTTGTGAAGTATCGGGTGAAGGGGATTCATCGTGACAGCAATGGTCGGGTGGTGACGCCCAACAAGATCATTGCAAAGGTGTCTCGTGTGGAAGTGGCGACACGTTTTCTTTCACCTCCACCTGAGAAGTATCTCAATGAATTGGTTCAGCTCGGAGAGATCACTCAAGAGCAGGCCGAGATGGCTGCTGAGATTCCGATGGCTCAGGACCTGACTGCGGAAGCGGATTCAGGCGGGCATACGGATAATCGTCCTGCGCTTTCATTGCTGCCCTCCATGCTCGCATTGTCCGAGCGGATTCAAGAGCAGTATGGGTATGAGAACCGTCTGCGTGTTGGTGCAGCCGGTGGACTTTCGACACCGGCCTCGATGGCGGCTGCCTTTGCAATGGGCGCGGCTTATGTGGTTGTTGGTTCAGTGAATCAATCCTGCGTGGAATCAGGTTCTTCAGACAACGTTCGTAAGATGTTGGCATGGGCAGAGCAGGCCGATGTGGCCATGGCGCCTGCTGCAGACATGTTTGAAATGGGTGTGAAGGTGCAGGTGCTCAAGCGCGGCACGATGTTTGCCATGCGTGCTCAGAAACTCTTTGATCTCTACAAGGCACATTCGAGTCTTGAGGAGTTGAGTGATGTTGACCGCAACATGCTTGAGAAGCAGTTCTTCAAATCCAGTCTGGATGAGGTTTGGCAGAGCACGCGTTCTTATTTTCAAAGCCGGGATGTGGAGCAATTGGAACGCGCCGAGCGCGATCCCAAACATCGCATGGCGTTGGTATTTCGTAGTTATCTCGGTCAGAGCTCACGTTGGGCCAATAGTGGTGATCCTTCACGCGTGGTGGATTATCAGGTCTGGTGTGGTCCTGCCATGGGAGCATTCAACGAATGGGTCAAGGGATCCTTCCTGGAGCCACCTGAAAACCGCACGGTTGAAGTGGTGGCCCGCAATCTTCTCTATGGAGCGGCATTGACGCTTCGCATGAACACCCTCCGTCAGCAGGGTATCCGTCTTCAGGGCGATGTGGCGCGTGTGCGTCCCTTCGAGACTGAAGAATTGGATCTCTATCTCGGTGCATGAAGTCCTCAAACGAGCAGTCCCCAAAA
Organism: Limisphaerales bacterium; assembly: GCA_965658675.1. Lineage (GTDB taxonomy): Bacteria > Verrucomicrobiota > Verrucomicrobiia > Limisphaerales > CAZKNW01 > CAZKNW01. The sequence goes on along the minus strand of CBFHTT010000006.1, from coordinate 459,079 downwards.
GAAATTTCCGGATCCATTGCGATCGCGGGAATGAGCTGTCTTTTTCCCAAGGCGCGAAACACGGAAGAGTTCTGGTCCAACATCCGCAATGGCGTGGATGCGATCACTGAGATTCCGACCACGCACTGGGATCCGAAGGACTTTTTTGATGGCGATCCAAAGTCGCCGGACATGACTTATGCGCGCCGCGGTGGGTTCCTTTCGCCGGTGCCGTTTGATCCGCTCGAGTTCGGAGTGTCGCCTCGGGATATTGAGGCTACAGATACGACCCAGTTGCTGGGGTTGGTTGCTGCCAAGCGTGCACTGGATGATGCGGGTTATAAGGATGGTGGCCGTGAACTTCCACGAGATCGCACCAGTGTGATTCTGGGAGTGACAGGAACCTTGGAATTGGTGATTCCACTTGGCGCACGTCTTGGGCATCCGATTTGGAAGAAGGCATTGAAGGATGCAGGCGTGGATCCTGAAACGGCATCAGATGTCGTGGAACGTATTTCCAATGGCTACGTGGGTTGGCAGGAAAATTCATTCCCAGGTTTGCTTGGTAATGTTGCCGCGGGCCGTATCGCCAATCGCTTGGATCTCGGAGGAACCAACTGTGTCGTTGATGCTGCTTGCGCGAGTTCGCTAAGTGCCGTTCATCTGGCCTGCTTGGAGCTCTTGTCCGGGCGTAGTGATGTGGTGTTGTCTGGAGGGCTTGATACCTTCAATGACATCTTCATGTATATGTGCTTCAGCAAGACACCGGCCCTTTCTGCGTCTGGTAATGCGAAGCCATTCTCAGCTGCTGGAGACGGAACCATTCTTGGTGAAGGCATCGGGGTCGTGGTGCTCAAGCGTCTTGAAGATGCCGAGCGCGATGGTGATCGAATTTACGGAGTGATCAAATCACTTGCCTCCTCCAGTGATGGAAAGGGAAATGCAGTTTATGCGCCTGTGGCTGAAGGACAGGAAAAGGCCCTTCGCCGCAGTTACGAAATGGGCGGAGTAACTCCTGACAGCATTGAAATGGTGGAAGCTCATGGCACCGGAACCAAGGTGGGTGATGCCACTGAGGTGAAGGCGCTTTCAAAGGTCTACCGTGAAGCAGGTGAAGGGAGCTGGTGTGCGTTGGGTTCTGTGAAATCGCAGATCGGTCACACGAAGGCGGCAGCCGGTGCTGCAGGTCTCATCAAGACCGCCCTTGCACTCTATAACAAGGTTCTGCCGCCAACCATCAAGGTGGAGCAACCGCATGAAGCAGTGGCTCCGGGCACGACCCCTTTCTACGTCAATACAGCCAAGCGTCCTTGGCCCGGAAGTGAAGAACATCCGCGTCGTGCGGCGCTTAGCGCGTTTGGGTTTGGTGGTAGTAATTTTCATTGTCTGCTTGAGGAATATCAGCCGCTCAAAGCGGAGCCGGATTGGGATGGTGCCGTTCAATTGGTGCCCGTTTCAGGTAAGGCGGAAGGTGATCTGACAGCAGCGCTCAAGGAGCTCCAGGCCTTGGAATCGTGGGATGACCTGCGTTTAAAAGCTGCTGATCTGAGAAATGCCTTTGATGCCTCCAGTTCGTTGCGACTGGTCATGGTCTTGGACCGTGATGCTGATTGGAAAAAGATCATCGGCGATTGCCTCACCAAAGTGGCGCAGAATGTGACTTCCGCATGGTCGGTTTCTGGGAAGGCAGTGTTTGGAACCGGAGAGGCCGGAAAGCTCGGAATTCTTTTCCCGGGGCAAGGATCACAACGCGTCAATATGATGCGGGACCTGGCCTGTCAGTTCCCTGAGGTGCTTGCAGCATTGGAAGGTGCTGAAAACGTGCGTGAGTCTGGCGAAGGTCGATTGACGGATGTGCTTTATCCTCAGCCTGCCTTTGATGATGCCACTAAAGCTGCTCAAGACGATGCGTTGCGGTCGACAGATAAAGCCCAACCCGCGCTCGGTGTTGCCGGTCTCGGTGGCTGGAAGCTGTTGCAACGTTTTGGAGTGCAGTCTGATTTCTATGCCGGACACAGCTACGGTGAACTCGTTGCGCTGTGTGCCTCCGGACGAATAAGTGAAGATGACTTTCATAAGATCTCTCGATTGAGAGGGAACCTCATGGCGGAAGCAGGACGCGCCAGCGGAGGAGGAACCATGACCGCCATCCGTTTGGGGGCGTCAGAGGTTTCTGAACTCCTGAGCAAGCATTCGCTCAAGGCGGTGATTGCCAACATCAATGCCAAGGATCAGGTCGTGATTGCTGGTACTGAGGCAGACGTCGCAGAGGCAGAAGCCGTGCTGGAGAAGCAGGGCACATGGTTCAAGCGTTTACCCGTCGCTGCTTCCTTTCATAGTGCCTTGGTTGCCGATGCTGCAAAGCCATTCACTGAGGCATTGAGCAAGGTGAAATTTGAGAAGGGCTCCAATGAGGTCTTCGCCAATACAACTGCCAAGCCTTATCCGGCAACGGCAACCGCCTGTCGCAAGCTCTTGGGTGAGCAGCTGGCCAATCCGGTGGACTTCGTGGGCATCCTTGATGCGATTAAGCAGGAAGGCGTGACTACCTTCATCGAGGTCGGCGCTGGCACTGTCCTGAGTGGACTGGTCAAGAGCACCATGAAGGGGCAGGGCGTTCAGGTGATGAACCTTGAAAGCTCCCGTGGTAAGAAGAATGGAGTTCAAGATCTCGCGTGGTTGCTTGCTGAGCTAGCCGCCTCAGGACATTCTTTAAAACTGGATGAATGGGATGCTGGCGCGGCTGAAAAGCTGGAAGTCATTACCGTCAAGAAGGGCCGTATGACCATCCCAATCAGCGGCGCCAATTACCGGGCTCCTTATGATGAGAAGCCACCAACTGTTCGTAAGCCAACCCCTGCGATTGCCCCAGTCGCATCAGCACCTGCTGCTCAAGGAGCATCTGTTGCGTCTCCTATTTCCAAAGCGCCAGCTCCGGCGCCTTTCGTGACACCGAAACCGGTGACACCTGTTTCCAAAACCAACATGAATCCCGATTCATTGAATTCCGCGTTGAATGAAACGCGGGAAGCTTTTGCCGCGCTTCAACGCCTTCAGGAGCAGACAGCGAATTTACATCATCAATTTTTGCTCGGTCAGGAAAAGGCGCAACAGACCTTGTCCGCCATTGTCACCCGCCAGAATTCTCTCTTGGGTGATTCTGGATTGGCCCCGGCACCCGCTCCAGTTGCTCAAGCGCCGGCTGCTCCTGTAGCTCCTGTTTCGCAAGTGCCAAAGGCGCCTGCTCCCAAGCCAGTTACAGCTCCAGTCCCAACACCCGAGCCTAAGACTCCTTCTTATGATCGGACCATGAACCGGGATGAGTTGGTTAAAGCCGCCCGCACGAGTGAGCCCGTCGTTGGTCGTATTGCTGCGGCAGTGCCGTCAGAAGGGAATGCTGAGAAGGTCGAAAAGGCATTGCTTGAAGTGGTGTCTGAAAAGACCGGGTATCCCATGGAGATGCTCAATCTGGATATGGGGCTCGATAGCGATCTTGGAATTGATTCCATCAAGCGCGTTGAGATCATGTCTGCACTTCAGGATAAACTGCCTGATGCTCCTGAGGTAAAGCCCAGTGATCTGGGATCACTTGAGACCTTGCGCCAGGTTGCGGATTTTTTGAGTGATGGCATGCCTGAGCCTGTTGCTTCTCCTTCACGCGTATCAGCCGCACCGGCTGCGCCAGCTGTTGGGGTGGATACATCCAAGGTGGCCTCTGTGCTCTTGGAGGTTGTGTCTGAAAAGACAGGTTATCCGCCAGAGATGCTCAACTTGGAAATGGGCCTTGATAGCGACCTTGGTATCGATTCGATCAAGCGCGTTGAAATCATGTCTGCACTTCAGGACAAGTTGCCTGATGCTCCCGAAGTAAAACCAAGTGATCTTGGCGCTCTGGAGACATTGCAGCAGGTCGTTGATTTTCTTGCCGTTCCTTCAGCTGGTGGAGTAGTTGCAGAGAGTGCACCTGCTGTCGCTGGGCCGGGATTGGATGCCATTTCTCCAGTGCTACTGGAGGTGGTGGCTGAGAAGACTGGTTATCCTACTGAGATGCTCAATCTGGACATGGGACTCGATAGCGATCTTGGAATTGATTCCATCAAGCGCGTTGAAATCATGTCTGCCTTGCAGGAGCGCCTTCCTGATGCTCCCGAAGTGAAGCCGAGTGATCTCGGTGCGCTGGAGACGCTGCGTCAAGTGGCTGAGTTTCTTGCGGGGCCGGCTGGTTCTGCATCTGCTCCTGCTACCCAAGCACCGGCTGCTGCTGGTCCCGCCATCGATCAGGTGAGTGGAGTCTTGTTGGATGTTGTGTCAGAGAAGACCGGCTATCCAAAGGAGATGTTGAATCTCGACATGCAGATGGACAGTGATCTCGGGATCGATTCCATCAAGCGCGTCGAGATCATGTCGTCCCTTCAGGAGCGTCTTCCCAATGCACAGGAAGTGAAACCAAATGATTTGGGCGCGCTTCAGACGCTACAACAGGTTGCTGAGTTTCTTGCTGGAAATACGGGGCAGGCAGCTCCGGCGGTGGCTGCTCCCGTTGCTCAGGAAGCAGAAGATTTGCCTCCCATACTAAGCCAGGTGTTGGAGCGTCAGGTGCTTCAATCGATTGATCTGGGCGAGCATTACACAGAGGAAGTCCTCTCACTGAAGAGCGGTTCTTTGGTTTGGCTGGTTGGTGAGGATTCCAAGACCAGAAAAGAGCTCGCAAAGGCACTTGAATCTCGAGGTCTCAAGGTCGAGGCAAAGACACTTTCCAAAGCACTCTCTACAAAATCCGTCGATGGTTTGGCCGGGCTGATTCTACTGGCTCAAGGTGATGCAATGGAGAAAGGGAGTTTGCTCAAGGCGTTCCAAGTAGCACAGAAAGCGGCGCCGGCGTTGGCTTCCTCTGCGGGCAATGCCTTGTTCGCATCCGTTTCCATTCTCGATGGAGCATTTGGGCTGAATCAGTTGAAGGGAGATGCCTTTACTGGAGGACTGGCCGGTTTGGTGAAAACAGCATCCCACGAGTGGGAAGGTGTTCACTGCAAGGCGATCGATGTCGAGCCTGCGTCTTCGGTTGATGCTTCCAAGATTTGTCAGGAATTTTTCCGTGGTGGTCCTATTGAGGTCGGGCTGAGCAAGGCAGGTCGCAATGCGATTCAGTTGGAACAGTTGTCTTTCGATCCAGCCAATGAAGTAACACCACTTGTTAAGGGTGATGTGGTCATTGTTTCAGGAGGAAGCCGCGGTGTGACAGCGGAGACGGTTGTTGCGATTGCTGAGGCCTATCAACCAACGTTGGTGTTGCTTGGTCGCAGTCCTGAGCCCGAAGTAGAGCCCGCATGGCTGCGTGGTCTTACCCGTGAGAGTGATATCAAGAAGGGCATCCTTGAGAACATGAAGGGCAAGCCCGACGTGAAGAAGCTCGAGAAGGACTATCGCCGCTGGATGGCCAACCGTGAAATCCTTCACAACATTCAGCGGATGGAAGCCACGGGAGCCAAGGCGATTTATCGCTCGGTTGATATCCGTGATGCACGTGCCATATCCAAGATGGTGGACAAGGTTCGTAAAGATCATGGTCCGATCCGTGGATTGATACATGGAGCGGGTGTGTTGGCTGATCGTCGTATCGAGGACAAGACAACAGCACAGTTTGAACTGGTCTATTCCACCAAGGTGGATGGAATTCAGGCTTTGTTGAAGGCCACTCGGAAGGATCCGCTTCGCATTATTGCTTTCTTCTCGTCCTTCACCGGTCGCTATGGGCGCACTGGTCAGGTGGATTACGCCATTGCCAATGAGGTGCTCAACAAGGTTGCCCACGTGGAGGCATTGGCCCGTCCTGAGTGTCGTGTCATTTCGGCCAACTGGGGACCATGGAATGGTGGCATGGTCAACGATGGCCTGCGTAAGATCTTTGAAGCAGAGGGAGTCGGTTTGATCGAACCTTCTGCCGGTGCTGAATACCTTGTGAAGGAACTATCACAGAAGGTGAATCGCTCTGCTCCTGTCGAAGTGGTGGTGCTTGCTCCTGCTTCTTCAAACAGCGAACTGACCAAGTCCATTTTGCCATCTCTGCCTTCCAAGGTCGAAGAAGTGGCGAAGAAGGCAGCGCCTGTTCGTCCTGCTTCCGATGGAGATTGGAAAAGCGTGATGGATCGGACTGTATCCGTCGCAGAGTTCCCGTGTCTTGCATCCCATGTGATCAAGGGTAAGGCGGTGTTGCCGGCGGCGCTCATGAGTGAGTTGCTTGGGCACGGTGCATTGCATGGTAATCCTGGCGAGAAGCTTGCCGGGTTCCAGGGCTTTCAGGTGATGAAGGGACTTACCCTTGATGCCACTGAGGAAGCGACCGTAACGGTGGAGTCTGGAGCATTATCTCGAGTTGAAGGACAGGCAGTTGTTCCGATGCGTCTTGTGAGCCGCAATGGTGATAAGACCATCATTCACGCTCAGGGTGATGTGATTCTTGGCTCAGCTGATGAAGGCGCTCCAAGTATTCTGCATACCTTCGGTGCTGACGAAAGAGGCCCAAAGAATCTCTACACGCCCGATGGGCTTTTTCACCTCAATCACTTTCAGGGCATCCTCTCAATGATCGGATGTGATGAAGAGGGATTTGCGGCACGTGTCGCTGTGGCCCCCAAGCCAAAGGACTGGATCGCCAATCCATGGCGCAGTCGTTGGACGACCGATCCGATGATCATTGATTGCATCTATCAGCTGATGATCGTCTGGAGCCAGAAGCACAACGACGCTCCATGCCTGCCTAGCAAGGTGGAGCTCTACGAGCAGTTCGCTTCGTTTCCAAAAGGCGAGGTCGAGATCCGCGCTCAGATCACCAAAACTGGGCGTCGCGCGCTGGTTGCTGATGTGGAGATTCTTGGTCCGGAAGGTGAACTGGTCGCACGAATGAAGAACTGTCAGTCCACAGTAGCTGCGTCTCTGAAGGCTGCGTTCAAAGAGAACGTCCTGGCGTAGATAAGGGAGCCCGGATGCCCACATCCGGTAGAGTTGGAGTGCCCTTTGAGAACGGTATGAATCTCTGGCGCAGAGCCCTTCGCTCTATGGGCTATGGGATATCATTCACCAGACATGTCGCGCTTCCCCCAGCCTCTACAGTGCTTGGAAGCTTGTTCCTCCGTTTTCTTCTAGGTATGGCTTTCGCCCATGAAGGTCTTGATCACTCCAGACAAGTTCAAGGGGACGCTTACTGCACGGCAGGTGAGTAGAGCGATTGCCAAGGGATGGAAGAAGGCGCGTCGTACAGACACCTTGGACTTTGCTCCCATGTGTGATGGCGGCGATGGCTTTGGTGAGTTGCTTGGTGATCTGCTTGGGGGGAAACCTCAGAAGGTCAAAACAGCGGATGCTGCCGGGCGTCCTATAACTAGTCGCTGGTGGTGGGTGGAGGAATCAAAGACCGCTATCGTTGAATCTGCTTTAACGATTGGAATCGCCCTTTTGCCGACTGGGAAATATCACCCCTTCGATCTTGATACGTATGGACTCGGTGCAGTGCTCAAGGCTGCTCGAGCCAAAGGTGCTTCGAGGTTGTTGATAGGGATTGGAGGGAGTGCGACCAATGATGCTGGTTTTGGAATGGCGCGATCACTTGGATGGAGGTTTCTCAATAAGACCGGCGAGGAGATCGAGGATTGGCATGGGCTGAGGCATTTGTCGTCTGTTCTCAGGCCGAAGCCTTTCAGGTTGTTCAAATCCGTTCGAGTGGCCGTGGATGTGACGAATCCTTTGTTGGGTGCACGTGGATGCAGTCGGATCTTTGGTCCTCAGAAGGGGCTTAAGGAGGAGGATATGAAACCCTCGAACAATGCATTGCGACAGTTGGCCAAGGTCCTTGAGAACGACTTTGGATATGATCATGCAAAGATGCCGGGGGCAGGTGCAGCGGGTGGGCTTGGGTTTGGTTTGGCTTCGTTTCTTGGAGGCAAGTTCGAATCAGGCTTTGATCTGTTTGCGGGGGAGGCGAACCTGAATCAGCGAATTGCTTCTGCGGATCTGGTGATTACCGGTGAGGGCAGCTTGGACAAGTCCTCCATGATGGGAAAGGGCGTGTCGGGGATATTGGAGATCTGTTCCAAACATGGGAAACCGTGTGTTGGGATTGCTGGTCGTGTTTTGGATCGTAAGCGGTTGGAAAAACACTTTCTACTGTTGGAAGGGCTAACTGATTCCGAAGCGACGGAGAAGCAGGCAATGACTGACCCTGAGCCCTATCTGGCTATGCTCGGTGAGAAGATGGCCAGACTTGTGGATTGAGTCCCTGCGTGGGGATTCGGTTGTCGAAATGGTCTGGCACCTCTATAAACCGCGCCGCGTATGAGTGAAGTATCTGATGCAGATCAATGGGTGCCGGACGGCCCCCGCAAGTCCGGTGGAATGAACAAGAGCCTGGTGACGAATCTCGTTGCCGCTGCGTTTGCTGTTCTGGGTTTGTTTCTTCAGGAGCCTTTTCGTGAACCTGTCCTGAATGTGGGGCTGTTTGCTCTTTCCGGTGCACTGACCAACTGGCTGGCCATTCACATGTTGTTTGAGAAGGTTCCAGGTTTCTACGGATCAGGGGTGATTCCGGCTCGGTTTGAAGATTTTAAGGAAGGGATTCATCAGATGATCATGCGCCAGTTTTTCACCATGGAGAACATACAGCGATTCTTTGAAGGTGAAGGAAGCGATGATGATTCAGGTGCTTCTGGTGGATTGGATCTTGGGCCCTTGATCGATGAGGTTGATCTGGATCCAGCGTTTGAAGCACTTAAGACTGCTGTGATGGAAAGTCAGTTTGGTGGCATGCTTTCCATGTTTGGTGGCGTGTCTGCATTGGAACCACTGAAGGGAGCCTTTGGCGAAAAGATGCGTGCTGCCGTGAAGGATATTACAAGTCAGGATGATTTTAAGGAGAAGCTTCAAGGCATGCTCACTGGTGGTGGCGGTGGAGGTGATAATCACTCCGATCTTTTGGATCGCGTGGATGTCATCGTTAAGAAGCGACTGGATGAGCTGACACCTCAGATGGTCAAGGACATCATTCAGCAGATGATTCGAGAACATCTGGGCTGGTTGGTGGTCTGGGGCGGCGTCTGCGGTGGTGTGATCGGATTGGCTGCAGGGTTCATCAAGTAGCCTGATCTTGATATTCCTCTCACTTGCCGTGAGGTCGGTGCTGGGGTAGCTTGCGCGCCTTATGGATGACTCAGCGCAAAACGAAGGCTCTTCGGAACCAACGCCTTCACCCTCGCCTCAGCCGACTCCACCCTCTGGTGGAGGGACGCCTCCAGCGCGTCCTCGACGCGCTGTGACTGCGAGACCTGCCCCTCGTGCCCCTCAACCAGCCAAGCGATCTAGTGGTTGGATGATTGTGGCGTTGTTGTTGGCTGGGTTGTTGACGATCAGTCTTTTCGCCAATCTTGGACTTCTTCTCTCCAACAGTCTGCCTGACCTGGGTGCTGGTGGTGGAGGCGGTGGCGCCGGCATGCGCCGGATGCCTCTTGAAGAAATGGTGGTGGAGCCATCTTCTGGTCGCGACAAAATTGCCCAGATTGATGTCACTGGAATGATTGCCAACATGCAGTTGGACGCAAGCGGACTGACGATGGTGAAGTATATCGAGAATCAGTTTGAGCGCGCCGGCACCGATGATGCGGTCAAGGCCGTGTTGCTGAAGGTCGATTCACCGGGCGGTGAAGTGATGGCGTCGGATGATATCTATAAGATCATCAAGGAGTTTCAGGAAGAGTATGACAAACCTGTTGTTGCAAGCATGGGGAACCTTGCTGCCTCTGGTGGGTATTACGTGAGTGCTCCATGTGCCTGGATCGTTGCCAATGAGTTGACCATGACAGGCAGCATCGGTGTGATCATGCAGACTTATAATCTGCGTCGTTTGATGGATCGATATGGAGTGGTGCCCATGACGTTCAAGAGTGGCAAGCACAAGGACATGCTCAGCATGAGCAAGAAGCCTGAGGAGATCGATAATGAGGAGCGCAAGATTGTGGAAGATTTCATCAACACCACGTTCACTCGCTTCAAGGATGTGATTCGCACGGGACGTGAGACTGCTTTGGAGATAAACGAAGGAGCCGGACGAGAGCTCGTAGAAGATTGGGAGAAGTATGCGGATGGTCGAATTCTGGATGGCACCAAGGCCTACGAGCTTGGGCTTGTGGATGAACTGGGCGGAATAGATGTTGCCATTGCCCGCGCTGAGCAGCTTGCCGGAATCGAGAATGCGCGCATCGTCCGCTACAACCGTCCTTTCAATCTGGGAAGCCTGTTTGGAATTCTTGGTAAGGCACCATCAAGCGAAACCACCGTGAAGTTGGATCTTGGAATTCGTCTGCCTGAGTTGAAGGTTGGGCAGCCTTATTACCTCCCATCCATGTATGCCGAGTAACGATGGCCGTTGAAGGTGTTCATGTAGTCGATCATCCGCTGGCTCAGGTTCGCCTGAGTGTCATGCGTGATCAGGAGACCTCTACTGCTGCATTTTCTGCGGCTGTCCAGGAGTTGGCCTCGATAGTGTTTCTGGAAGCATCCCGGAATCTGGAATCCAAGCGGACCCGGGTTCAGACCCCGTTGGCCTCGACGAATGGCGCTGTCATCAAGCGTGAGATCGGTCTGGTTCCCATCCTGCGTGCTGGTCTAGGAATGTTGGAAGGTGCGCGCCAATGGGTGCCTGAATCCACGGTGGGTTTTCTTGGGATGGCCCGCGATGAAAAGACCTTTGAAGCTGATGTCTATCTCGACAAGGTTCCGTCCAAGCTGGGACAGGCAGAGGTCTTCATACTCGATCCCATGTTGGCAACTGGAGGTAGTGCGTTGAGCGCTGTGAAGGTCGTCCGTTCCAAAGGTGCCAAGCGGATTACGTTGGTTCATTTGTTGGCATCGCCAGAAGGAATCCAACGCGTCCGCGAAGAAGAACCCGATCTTCCGATCTACACAGCATCCATCGACAAGAAATTGACACCCAATGCCTTCATATACCCCGGCCTGGGTGATGCGGGCGATCGGCAGTTCAATACGTGATCGTTTTCTCCGATTGGTGAAAATTCGAATCACTATTCTTCTTCATGCATCTTATCTATCCACTCATTAGTAGTGTGCTTTATGTTGTTGCTGCTTTGTTCATGAAGCAGGCCGCTGAGCGAAAGGTGGGGATCTGGCGTTCGGCGTTTGTCTGCAATTGGATCACGGCGGGTTTGTTTCTATTGATCCTTCCGTTGGGTGGTCAGATTCCGGATTCATCCCATTGGCATGAACCGTTCTTGGTGGCTTTGCTTTTCTTTGCCGGGCAGTTGCTGACCTTTGTGGCTTTGGACCGGGGAGATGTCTCGGTAGCCACACCTGTATTGGGTGCCAAGGTGATTTTGGTGGCCGGGTTTACAGTGTTGCTGACCGGGGATGGAGTGCGATGGCAACTGTGGCTGGCGGCGATCTTTACCTGTGTGGGAATTGCGCTCCTGAATCGTAGAGGAGGGGAGAGGCGTGCGGAGCATGTGGGGAGAACCATTGTGGTCTCATTGTTTGCCGCCGCCGCTTATGCCTCCTTTGATGTGCTGGTGATGAAGTGGTCTCCTTCGTGGGGAGCGGGGCGATTCCTTCCAATCATGATTGGTATCAATGCGATCTATTCCTTCGCCTTCATTCCCTTGTTCCGTCAGCCCCTGAAGGCGATTTCGAAGGAAGGGTGGAAATCCGTTTCATGGGGCGGATTCTTTATGGGGATGCAGGCAGTGGTGTTGGTCTCCACTCTGGCCAGATTTGGAGATGCCACCGCGGTCAATGTGATCTACAGCACGCGTGGGTTATGGAGCGTGTTGGCGGTGTTGTTCCTTGGACACTGGTTTGCCAATCGGGAAAAGAATGCCGGACCTGCTGTCATGAAGGCCAGATTGGCAGGCGCGGCCAGTCTGTGTTCGGCAGTGGTTTTAGTGTTTCTTTGAAGAGCCGTTCAGAGAGCTGGCTGGCTCATTCAAGCTCCTGATTCTTGGGGATGTCGTAGAGAATGACCTTGTAGCGCAGTCGGAATCGTTCCCCTTTATTGACCGGCGTAGTGATGTAGGGTTGGCGGCGTTCCTTGGGCTGTTTAGGAAAAGGGTTGATCACCACCACTCCATAGTCGCGACTGTGAGACCAAGATGGTCGTGGGTTGTCCGGATGCGGAATGACTCTGATACCGGCGCGGCGATCTTTGATGACACCTGAGTAGTCGATCCACTTCATCGGTTTGCCCCAGGTTTCTTTCCCGTTTCGTTCACCTCGGTCGTTGAGAATGCGTCCGTTGCCGCCTTGGACCCTGAGTTCCGAAGCCACGCGGATGGCGAGTCCGCTTTCTTCCTGATCACCAAAGCGAAAGTCGTGATCGTCGGAGTAGAAGCTGCTGTCCCAATCCAATGTGATTCCTTCTGGCGTGCGTGTGAATTTGAAGTGGCAGGTCTCTGAGCAGATGATCTTTTTACCACTCTTGTTGAGGTAGTGATTGAGAACGGAGAAGGAGGCTTGGTCACCATTCGCGATAGGAGGCTTGATGAATTTGGCATGCTTCACGCGGGCTTGGAGCCGCCAATAGTCTTCACCTTCGATCCAGCCAAATCCCATCCAAAGCCCTGCGTGCATGACTGGATGAATGATTCCTTGTTCTCCACGGTATCCGGGATCGAGATCCTCAGGGCGCTTGGGAGGGAAGTTGCGTATCACCTGAATGCCATTTGGGGTGTGAACGTTGACGAAGGCGCGTCGTGTGAGTTTGGGGTGATCAAGGAGGTAAGTAGCGATTTGCTGTGAGTCATAGAAAAGGTTCAACTCGTTTGCCTTCTTCTGGAATGAAAAGCCCTTGGAAATCGGGGCGCTTGTTTGCTTGAGAAGATAGGCGGTGAGATCGGCCAGTTGTTGAGGCGTCATGAGGGTTGCGAACCCATCAGGCATGGTGGAAAGGTGTGTGGTTTCCCTCGATTGAATCTGGTCCTTTCGGATCTTGATGGTCTGTCCATTTGCCTGGGCGAGTGAGAGACGGTGACCTGTCTCACTGAGCACGATACCGGAGTAGGTGAAGTCGTCTTTGGTCTCAATCACCTGCTGTGCGAATCCCTCGGTAATGACCTTGCTTGGGTGAATGATGGATTCCAGCAGGGTTGCCGCATCGCTCCGTGTCCCGATGTCGGAAAGGTCTGGTGCAAAGACGTTGCCTCTGCCTTCGAGCGCATGGCACTGAAAGCATCCGGCGCCTTTGTCATGGAGAAAGAGTTCTCTACCTTTTTCCGGATCAGCCTCAGGGATGAGGGCCAGTGCCTGATTTACGGTGGTTGCCTTGGGCAGTGGTTTCAATAGTTGGCGATCCAAGGCCACGAGATAGTGGCCACAGCGGGCTTCTTTCGGGTGATTGATGTTGGAGCCCAATTGAATGAGTCCCGCTGGGTAGTCCTTCTTGTAAACGCGATAGATGGGGTCGGTGGTATTGATGATCAGATCGGTTTCTTGAAAACCGTTTGGGACACCCAGCTTCATCCATGAAGGCGCCTGCCTGATTCTGCGATCTAACCCGAGATAGAGCGTAACGGGTTGATCCACCCGGAACGACAGAATGGTGTCCCTGATCGTGCGGTCGTCTTGATTGGCTGTCTGGATGAATGGGACTCCTTGAAGTTCGGGAGGCACGTCGGTGACGTAGTAGGTCCGGTCTGTGTAGTGGCGTTTGCCGTGTGTCAGACCGGTAGGATCGAACGCGTAGTGGTTTCCTGTGGCGGCTTGGAGATCTGAGACGAATTCACGTTGGCGAAAGGGCGCTTTGGCCTCGATCTGATACTCGGCATTGAGAACGCTGCCTTGTTGCAATCTGCCTTTGACGGTGATGGCTCGAATGGTGGTGGGTTTAGTGATCGTAATGGGACCCATGTATTTGAGAGAGGTATTGACCGGTGTATCGCCTGTGAGTGTATAGCGGATCTCAACTCCCGGATCGCGGGCGGAGAGAGTCACTTTGATGGGCGAGTGAAACGTGCCTGGCGAAGGTGTGAAATGAATGTGTGGCTCGGCAGCGTTTCCGGTTTTCTCCAACCACGAAATGGCCAATTGTCTGATCTCAGAGGCGGAGTCTTCGGTGAGCTTCTGAACTTCTTTTGGTGTCAGTCGATTGTCTTCGAGTAATCCCAGCATGGAGGCCAGTCGGACTCTGTTCTTTGCGTGCATCAGGAGTTCCTTGCGTTCTTCGATCGTTAGGAGATCCCTCCAAGATTTCCAGAGGGCATGATAGACGATGCGTTCCTTTTCTGTGGAGGCGAGGTTGATCAGGATAGCGTTCTGGCTCTTGTCGTTGCTTTGCCAGAGAGCCTGAACTGCTTCGAATCGCATCCGTGCTTCGGCTGAGGCGAGGTGATTCAAAACCTCCTTGGGCAAAGGCTTCTGGATTCGGTCTTCACGCCGCATGTGAGCGAGTGAACGCATGCTTTGAATCTTGAGGTTGAGTGAGGTGTCAGGTTCACGCAGGAATCCGCGAAGGAGTTTCGCAGAGGTCTCTTCATGATTCGGTATGCGGGCAAGGGTCCAGGTGAACCATGTCTCTTGAGTGGTGTTGAGTTGTTCTTGAACAAGGGCTTTTGTGAGTGCCTTGACCGCTGCTGGGCCGTGTTGGATGAGGTCGTTCTGTGCACTGGTGCGGACGGCAGGGAGATGGTGTGAGAGTCTCTGTAACAGTGAAGGGATATCGGTGCCTTCAGGTAGAGAGATGGAATGATGAGACTCGTGGGTGATTCGGTAGATCCGGCCTTGATTGGATTGGGTCTCCTTTTGAAACGTTGCGCCGTATTCACGTCCCCAGCTCGCGATGTAGAGTGCGCCTTCAGGACCGACCTCAATATCAGTCGGATCAAAAAGCCTGCCCTGGCTTGAGGGCATGGAGCGCCCGCCGCCAGCGTGAGCGAAGACAGGGAGGGCATTGTCCTTTGCCGTCATCAGGGCGCCCTTCCAGCTGGGGCGGAGAGCATAGACTTCACGTTTCAACCAATCGCAAATGAAGTAAACACCATGCCACTTTTCCGGGAACTGCTTGGCGTGATAGTGAATGATCCCGGCACCGGAACCTTCAAAGAGAGGTCCGCTGATGGGAACGGTTGGAAGGTGGTTTTCGCCTGTCCAGTGATGGCTCCATTCGTGCCCCCAGCCGAAGTGAGCACCGTAGAACGGCATGATGACCCGATCACCTGACGTCTGGTCATTGTCGGTGCCCAGCCAGTTGAACCCATCGTCGAAAGTGATGTCCCATGGATTGCGACATCCTCGCGACACGATCTCCAGATTCCTGCCCGTGGCATCGCAACGAAGCACGCCGCCTTGTTGTCCCCAGTCGTCCTGAGGTGTGTGGTAATTTCGTTTGTAGTTGGAGGCATCGCTGGTGATGGGTGTTGGGTAGTCCGGTGCGCCCTTGGGGGATTGCAGTCCCCATAATTCCCGAAACGCCTTGGGTGCCAGATGACCATTGAGGTTGTAGCCTTTGGAGTTTCCTTTGGACATGTAGAGCTTGTTGTCAGGTCCGATGTTGAGTCCGTGTAGACAGTGCTCGAGGTTGCCCAGGCCGGTATAGACACGGGTGTATTCGTCCGCCACATCATCGCCATCGGTATCCCGCACTTTCGTGAAGTCGGGTGCGTTCGCAATCCAAAGGGCATCGCCCCACCAGACCAGTCCCTGAATGCTGTTGAATCCCTCGGCGAAGCGGATGCTTTTGTCAGCCACACCGTCCTTGTTCAAATCAATGAGCAGATCCACATGGTCGCCGGGTGTTTCGGGTTTGGGGCTTCGCCACTGGGGGCCTTGTCCGACGTAGAGACGTCCTTTTGAGTCGAATGTCAGTGCGGCCGGATTGCGGACCAAGGGCTCGGAGGCAAAGGCGCTGACCTTGAATCCGTCCGGTACGATAGGGCCGTCTGCCGGGTTCTTTCCGAACAACAATAGAGGTAGGAGAAGGACTAAGCTGATGGTTGCCGTTTTCATGTCAAAGAACGTGGTGAAAGGGACCCCCCCAAATGGAGGCGAGGAGTGAGGAGGAATTGACGGTCAGGTGATTTCTCTGATTGGGTAAAAAGGGATGCCAATTGCTGCACCGCCCGACTGCCGATCTGTTCGCTTTCAATATTCACGGTGGTGAGTGCAGGATTGAGGCCCACGATGAGCGGCCATTCACCGTTGGCAGAAATGACATCGAGATCACGCCCAGCGTCCCAGCCCATTGCATTGATGGCCTGGTAGAGCAGGATGGCGAGACTGTCAGCAGGGACAAAGGCAGCGGTTGGACGAGGCTTGAGTCTGTGAAGTCGCTTTAGCAAGCCTTTCATACGCGGCAGGTCATCGGGCTTCTCCAAGGGGAAGGATTGTTCGTCCACGGAGGCAGCGAGAATATGACAGCGAAGGCCGCGCTTGCGACAGCCTGCCTTAAATCCAATCTCCCGTTGTGTCAACAGGCGTTGTTCTCGACGGGTCGTGATAAAGGCCACCTGTTGATGGCCTGCTTCAGCAAGGGCCTCTGCCGCCATGTCTCCGACTGTGGTTTCATCAGTGCCTACGTAGTCGCCGTTTGCTCCCTCAGGTTTGCCGTGAAACCAGACGCATTGGCGCGATTGAAGTCGTTTCCGAATCGAGGGGTGCGATTCCTTCCAGATGTTTCCAACGTTAGATCCCTTCACTAGCCATGCATCCACGCGGGATCGTTCCAAAGAAGCGTTGGGCTTGGATGGGTCAGGAATGTCGAGGATCTGGAGCAACGCTTCCTCTTCGCTTAGTTCACGCCTGACTCCGTCCAATGCCATGCCGACCAAAGGAGAAGCCGCCAATGATGGACCCATTCCCAGCAGCATGATCCCGATGGTCTTGCCTCGGAGTGGATGGGATGAAGTGGCACCGCGTTCACGGCGGAGTCGTTGGTAGCCGAGTGATCGGGCTGAGTGAAGCACCTTCTTGGACAGGTATGCCTGAACCGTAGGGTCATCCCTCAGGACACGACTGACCGTGCCGATGGCCACACCGGCATCCTGAGCCACGTCCCTCATGGTCACTTTCATGGACCCATTCCAAACAAGAGCCTCCTCAAAACACAAACATTTATTTCATGAAATAAAACAAGGAATTATGAACGAGCCAAGAAGGTCGAGAGCCGAACAATTGTATTCTTCCCACTGGATGAATATGGAAAACGGATTTAGAGTATCGATTCTCCACCCATGAAAGATTCAACCCTCCAAACGATCAATCGGCGTAGTTTCCTCCGCGCGGCCGGCGTGAGTCTGGCTCTACCACAAATGGCATCCCTCAGCCATCATCTGGGCGCGGCACCTTTGAAGAAGGCGGCCACGAATCAGATGAAGATGGTCTGTGTGGGGAATTCCTTTGGCATGTATCCGGAGGCTTTCTTTCCATCCAAGGAAGGGCGTGATTTTGATCTGCCTCATCTGTTGGAACCACTTGCGGGGCATCAGGGTGACTTCTCGGTTTTCTCCAATCTCGATCATGGCATCAAGGGTGGTCACTTTGCCGTGCATTCCTTCCTGAGCGGCGTGAAGACGGAAGAGGCGAAAGGCATGCCTGAGGGGAATATCAGTTTGGACCAGCGCGCGGCTGAGCACGTAGGGGCAAGTTCACGGTTCCCTTCATTGACGGTGGGATCCGATACCGGACTGCATGGAGGGTGTCGGATGTGTTGGACTCGGTCCGGTGCTCGTGTGCCGCCAATCACGAGTCCCAAGGAACTCTTTAAGAAGCTCTTCGTTGAGGAAGGCCCTGAAGCGAAGAAGCGTCAGATGGAGTTGGTGGGGTTGAAAGGCTCTATTCTGGACGCCGTGCATGGCGAGGCGAAGTCTCTTGGGCGTCACCTCAATGGTCGTGACCGTGACAAGCTGGATGAATACCTGACTTCGGTTCGTGATGTGGAGAAACGGATTCAGCAGCAAAAGGGGTGGCAGAATATTCCCAAGCCAGAGGTCGATTATGATGAGCCTGGATACAAGGGGATTGTTCAGGATCTCCCGTCTCTGTTTGATCTGATCGTTCTGGCGTTGCAGACGAACTCCACCCGGGTGGCGACGCTGGAGATTGCCAGCAAGAGCTTCAATACCGGCATTCTGGGTGTGAAGGGTGGCTATCACAGTCTGTCTCACCACGGGAAGAAGAAGGATAAGATTGAGGCCCTGTTGAAAATCGAACGCTATCAGATGGAGCAGGTTGCACGCTTCATGGGTAAATTGAAGGAAGCGTCTGCAGATGAGGAAGAAGGCAGTCTCTTCGACAATACCATGCTGCTCTTCGGAAGTGGTATGGGGAATGGAAACGCTCACACAAACACCAAGCTTCCAATCGTTTTGGCCGGTGCTGGTTTTCGCCACGGTGAGCACAAGGTCTATGACAAGAATCGTCGTGTGCCTTTGTGCAATCTATACGTGTCCATGCTACAGCGCTTTGGTGTGGAGACTGATTTCTTTGGCAAGAGCACCGGCACTATTGCTGGGCTGGATCTGGCTTAGGCAGGCGGTTTTTCCAATACGCTGTATGAAACGTTTGTTGTTAGGTTCGCTCCTCCTTCTATTGGGGGGAGCGTGTTTTGCTGAGGAAGGGGAGACCATTCAGATCCGTAAGGCACTTGATGCCTATTGCGTGAAATGTCACGGCCCTGAAAAGCAAAAAGGGGAGCGCCGTTTTGACGAGCTGGCCTTTCCTTTGAAGGACACGGATTCTCTCATTTTGACTCAGGACGTTATTGATCAGCTTGTTCATGGTGACATGCCTCCATCGAAGGCGGACCAACCAACTGAAAAGGAACGTCTCAGCCTGATCGATCTGTTGAACAAACAGCGTAGTCAGTATCAGGCAAAGGCCAAAAGCACTGGAGGGGAGACCGTTCTCAGGCGTTTGAATCAGAGGGAGTATCGCAACACGGTGCGGGATCTTTTGAAGGTCAATTTACAGATGTTTGATCCTGCACGGCAGTTTCCGCGTGAGCAGACGGCGGAGCACTTTGACAATGTGGGTGATGCGTTGGTGACTTCAGGGTATTTGCTGGAGCAGTATCTTGAATCGGCTGATCTGGTGATTGAAAAGGCTCTATCGCCGGAGAAAAAGCCTGAGGTAAAGGAATGGCATTTCACTGCGCCATGGGTGCAACAGCCGGAGCTGACCACGTCGTCAAGAAGGGCTTTCAAGAATAAGTATTTGTTCATTCACGAGACCATTAACTCGGAGAACCATTGGGGTGAATACGCATCTGTTTTGAAGTTTCAAGATGGTGTCCCTGTTCAAGGTTACTATGAGATCGAGCTCTTGATTCAGGGAATGAATCGTGATCATCCCCATGAACCGAGGCGTGTGGATATCGACAAGGATGAACCCATGTGGGTGGGAATCATTCCCGGTAACATCGAGTTTGGAGAATTGCACAATCCGCAGCCCTTCGAAGATGTATTGGCCAAGATACCTTTGGAGCCGGGTGAAGCGAAATGGGAAAAGCGCAGGGTCTGGCTGGATGAGGGATTCACTCCCCGGTTTATTTATATCAATGGTCCGTCCAAAGCGCGGGGAAATCAGTCCGGACTCGGGCTCAAGCTCCTGAAGGAGGAAGGTAAGGGTAACAATCCATTTGGGTCGCACTACACCAAGGCGCTTCTGGACGCGCAGTTACCGCACATCCGCATTCATGAGGTCCGCATCAAAGGACCTTTCTATGATTCATGGCCCACCGAAAGCCGAGTGGCGGTCGTGGGGAAAGACAAGGTGACGCCAGACAGCATGGAGCAGGTGATCGAGCGGTTTGCATCGCGTGCGTATCGTCGCCCTGTCACTGCGGATGAGAAAAAGCGACTGATGATTTTTGCCAAGACACGGATGGGCGCAGGGCGTGAAATTGAAGATGCCGTGAAGGATACGTTGAAGACCGTGCTTTGTGCTCCGGCTTTTCTTTACCTCGATGATCGTCCAGTGAAAGCAGGAAGCGATGCCTTAGCCAGCACAGCGCTTGCGAGTCGGTTGTCGTATTTCCTCTGGTCCTCGATGCCTGATGAGCGACTGATGAAGTTGGCCAACAGCGGGGAGCTGAAGATCAAAGAGACTCTGATCAGCGAATTGGACCGAATGTTGAAGGATCCTCGCAGCGACGCGTTCTATGATGGTTTTCTGGACAGCTGGTTGACTCTCCGCGATCTGGGAGGGATGCCTCCGGACCGGCGCGAATTTTCGATCTATTACGAAAAAAATTTGCATCCGCTCATGTTGGAGGAGACGCAGCGTTTCACTCGTCATTTGATCGAGAAGAACCTGAGCCTGATCAACTTTCTCGATTCTGACTTCACCTTTGTGAACAAGACATTGGCGCAGTTTTACGGACTGCCTCCGATGAAGGGGTATGAGTTTCAGAAGGTGGCTTTGAAGGACCGGAGACGTGGCGGGCTGCTTGGGCAGGCGAGTGTGTTGACAGTGACTGCCAATGGAATTGAGACGTCACCCGTGGTGCGTGGTGTCTGGGTCCTTGAGAATGTGTTTGGGACGCCGCCCTCGCCGCCTCCAGACGATGTTGAGCCACTTGATCCAGATGTGCGTGGAGCCAAGACCATTCGGGAGCAGTTGGCGAAGCATCGCAATGTGGCAGCGTGCAACGAGTGCCATCGCAAGATTGATCCACCGGGATTTGCTTTAGAGAATTTTGATCCGATCGGACGCTGGCGGACGAAGTATGACAATCGGCAGCCCGTGGATGCGACGGGACAACTGAACAGCGGAGAGAGCTTTGAAGACGTTGTGGATTTTAAGAAAGCGCTGATGAACCGTAAGGATGCCTTTGCAGTAGCGGTCGTTGAGAAGTTGCTCACCTATGCGGCGGGCAGAAGGATGGAGGTTCTGGATCGAGCAGAGGTGGATCGAATTGTTGAAGAGGTCAAAGATGCCGGTTACGGCATGCAGGATGTCATGAAGCAGGTGGTGCAGAGTGAGATCTTTTTGTCCAAATAGTGGAGAGCAGCGGCATGGCCTGTGTAGAAGTGGTCAATTTCTGAGAAGGATCATCGGTTGACAAATGTATGCCCAAGGCGTGATGGTTTTTCCACTCCCACCATGGCTGAGAATATCAACTTCGACTGCGAGCATTGCGGACAGAACATTGACGCCGATCCTGAGATGGCAGGCATGGAGTTTCCCTGTCCCTCTTGTGAAGTAGACATCATCATTCCTGAAGAGGGCGCTGCCAGTGCTCCCAAGAAGGTTGCTTCACTGAAGAAGAAATGTGGTTCCTGCGGATCCATGGCTGAGGCTGATGCGGTGATCTGTATCGAATGCGGCTACCGCTTCAATTCACCTGAGGGTGATTCCGGAAAGGATTCGAATCTGTTGGATACGGCAGATGATTTCATCAAGAGCATTTCGTTCACTCTCTCCAGAGATGGGTGGTTTGATGTTCCTGAAGCGAGTGAGGATGAACAACAGGTGGAATTCCTTCCTCAGCTGGATTCAGGCCGTGAAGCTGGTGAGGAACTCAGAATGCAGTTCAAGACCATTCAGCCTTTGGTCGAGCAGGAGTTTGATCCACTTGATACTCCGTTGAAGGATTACCACAGTCTCGCGATTTTGTTTAACCGAGATTTTTTGGGAGAAGATGTCGGGAAGGAGTTGTTGATGATCTTCTTGAACCGGGTCAAACCAGACTGTTTCCGTCAGAAGGTGGGAATTCACGCCGGGCCGATGGTAGGTTTTCAAAATCTTGCTGCCGTGGTGGCACGTGGTCCAAATGCCAAGGATATGGAGCATATCGCGCGTCAGTTTGGACCGGGGTTGGATATGGATTATCTACTTCCCTATAATCTTAGGTTCCTTCGTGCCGATAAGGATGATGGGAATCTGTTGCAACGCACCTTTTCCATCGCCCACGAGCTGACTTTGTCTGGGGGAATTGCCATTCCTGCAGCTGGTGCTGTTGTGGCGAAAAAGGTGGAGGAAGAGGACATCAAGCCAACGGGTTGGCAGATGGGGATGTAAGGAAAAGGGTTTTCGCTCAAGGGATCAGAAGGTGCTGCCGATGCTACTCGGTAGTCATCCAGTCTGATTATGAGCGACGTTTCAGAGAAAATCGAAGAGGCCATCTCCACGGTGGACAAAGTCACCATGGAGTTGGTATTTGCCGCCCCCGGGAACGACAACGGGCTCCTGCCTATCAATTGTCTTGCAGCCGACCTTGGCGAAGCTGTTGAGGATCTTGCACTTCCAGAAAACTTGGCTGCGGCCATGAAGGAAGGTGAGGATATCGTTGGCGAGATCTTTGACGGGCCAGGTGTTTTCAGCGATGAAAGCATCGCCAAATTGAACAGTTGGGGCGCGATTGGCAGCCAGCGAAGAGACCGCCGGAATCATCTACCTCGAAAGGCCGGTGACTCCTTGGAAGATCGCAGAGAAGATTGGGCTCTTGAAAGCCGGAGCGGCCAAGACTGTTTCCGAGACACCGGGCGTTGATCGAGCGAAAGTATTGGCGGGATTGCGTGTGCTTCTCGTGGAGGATGACATGGCCAATAAACGCGTGGCTGAAGGGTTGCTGGGTAGAGTGGGTATCAAACCGGACTGGGCAGGTCAGGGTGAGATTGCTGTCCAGAAGTTCATGCAGGCTGAGTATGATGTAATCCTCATGGATTGTCAGATGCCTGTTATGGATGGCTTTGAGGCATCCAGACGTATCCGCGAAGAAGAAGCACGGTTGGGTGCTGGTGGACATATACCGATCATTGCAGTCACGGCAAACGCCATGAATGGAGATTGCGAGCGCTGTCTTGAGGCAGGTATGGATGACTATCTCACAAAGCCGGTTCGAAAAGAGGATCTAATAAAACGCCTTGAAGAGATTGTTCCACGTTCCACAGGTCCAGAACAATCGGATGAAGAGACATGGGACGATATGTTAGGTGATGAAGAGGCGTCACGTGCAGATGTTTTCGGGGATCTAAAAATGTCTGCCGAGATCGAAGAGTTGATCGAAGAAGTAGGCCCTGAATCCGCCAAAGGAATCATTGTCGATTTTCTTGAATCCTGCCCGGGGCAGGCGGAGGTCATCATGACCTTTGTTCCCGAGGACTTCACCGAAGCATTGAGGGCTGCTCATACTTTGAAAGGAACCTCCAAACTGGTTGGGCAGAATGCGCTTTCTGACATTGCCGGGTTGATTGAGTCCTCATGTCACGACTCTGATTGGGCAACGATCGAGAACGAGAGAGAGCGTTTCTCAAACGAAATTTCCAAGGCATGTGAAGAACTGCAGTCCCTAGTCGATCAGTGCCCAGAGTACGAATCAGTCGCCGACCTTGAGATGATGGACTGGTGATGCTTTGAGGTGTTTTGAAAGTGCGGGAATTGCGAAACAAAGCGTGATGCCGCTGATGGCCAGTCCGGAGAGCAGCGTAACCCTGATTGAGGTTTGTTCAGCCACCCAGCCGGCAAGGAGACTTCCGAATGGTGTAAGCCCGATGAACGCAAATGAGTAGAAGGACATCAGACGTCCGCGAAGTTCGTCGGGAGAGTTGATCTGAACCACCATATTGCAGGAGGAGAAGAACAGGATCATAAACCAACCAGTGAAGAACAGGCATGCAACTGCTGGTATCAGGGAACTGGTGAATGAAAACAACGCCAAGGACAACAGCAGCCCGATACCTCCTGTGGCGATCAATAGATCCTTCCGTTCCTTGTCTGCCAGAACGGTCATACACAGAGCGCCGATGAAGGCCCCCAGCCCGTTGGAAGCCATGAGGATGGCCAGCCCGTTTACATCGAGGTGCAGGAGGTCTTTTGCGAACGCAGGGAGAAGCACTGAGTAGGGCCATACGAACAAGCTGACCACTGCCACGATCATCAGAGTCACCTTCATTCCGGGGTGGCTGTGAAGGTGATCCATGGCTTCCCTGAAAGGGCCTTTATCCTTCTTTTTCACAGATGCGGCACGATCTGGAAACCGTATGAAGAGATAGCTTGCAAGGACGGCGAGGTAGGAAAGAGCATTTCCAAAGAAGCATCCCACCACTCCGAAGACTCCCAATAGGATGCCTCCCAATGCCGGTCCTACGCAGCGGGCTCCATTGAAAAGGGAGGTGTTGAGTGCGATCGCATTGGGCAGGTCCTTTCGCCCGACCAACCCAGCCATGAGGCTCTGACGTGCGGGGATGTCAAATGCATGTGCGACTCCCAGGAGTAGGGAAAAGAAGCCCAAATGCCAGAAGGCGATCTCTCCCCACATGGCGATGGCTGCGAGGGAGAATGCGGAAAGCATGGCCACCGTCTGAGTGCTCAGCAGGATGGTCTTGCGGCTGAAGCGATCTGCCACGATACCGCCCATGAATGAGAAGATCGTGACCGGCAGGGTATGCAGAAAACGTATCTGGCCAAGAGCGGCACGTGAGCCTGTGATGTCATAGACCAGCCATCCCTCCACCATCATCTGCATCCACGAGCCAATCAGGGACACGGCCATTCCTATAAAGAATATCCTGTAGTCCCGATGTTGAAGTGCCCTTAGAGGATGCAACCTGCTCACGCGCCAGTGAGACGAACTTTCGGGCCTGATTGCAAGAAAAGAGAATCCGATGTTTGTCAGGTTGTGAGGAAATACGACAAAAGCGTTGATTGAGCGGCGGTTGCGACGAATCGTTGGCGCATGGACCATTGCATGCCATGTGTCGCGGTGTATGACACCAAGCCTTATGACCGTGAGTTTCTTTCGGGAGTTGATGAAGCTGATTCAATTCAGTGGCGGTTTCATGAATTCCGTCTCAGTGCAGAGACAGCCATGACATCGACGGGAGCTCAGGTGGTGGTTCCATTCGTTAATGACCGGATTGATGCCGCGTGTTTGAACGTGCTGGCGGAGCAGGGTGTGAAGCTGGTGGCACTGCGCTGTGCAGGGTTCAATAATGTGGATCTGGCTGTAGCAAAGGAATTGGGGATTGATGTCACGCGTGTGCCTTCCTATTCCCCACATGCGGTCGCTGAGCATACCGTTGGTCTGTTGCTTGGGTTGAACCGCAAGATTCACCGCGCATGGAATCGAGTGCGTGAACACAATTTTTCTCTCAACGGCCTTGTTGGCTTTGATGTGCATGGCAAGACCGTTGGGATTGTAGGGACGGGTAAGATCGGCCGGATCACTGCGGATATCTTTCGTGGCTTTGGAGCCAATGTAATTGCGTTCGATCCCTTTCCTAATGAGGCCTGGGCGCAATCGTCGAGTGTTCGCTATTGCGAGCTGGATGAAGTGCTTTCGTCATCGGACATCATTTCGCTTCACACTCCACTTACTCCGGAGACACATCACCTGATCAACGACGTAAGTGTTTCTCGAATGAAGCGCGGCGTTGTGATTGTGAACACGAGTCGAGGCAAGCTGATTGACACCACATCACTGATTGGTGGACTGAAGTCCGGGCAGCTTGGCGGGGTGGCATTGGACGTTTACGAAGAGGAGGAAGGAGTCTTTTTTGAAGATCTTTCAGGAGAGGTTTTGAAGGATGATGAACTCTCTCATCTGCTTAGTTTTCCTAATGTGCTGGTAACGTCGCATCAGGCATTTCTGACCCGCGAGGCACTTCAGGAGATTGCGAGAGTGACAGTGGTGAACATCCATCAGCTGTTGAAAGAATCTGATTTTCTTGAAGGGACTCTCTTGACCGGATGACGGAGATTCAAGAGTCAGCAAGGAGAGTTGTTTCAGTTCGGGATCTAGTAGAGTTCGTTCACCGAAGTGGAGGACTGGCAGGGACGGGGAGTTTCTCATCCTATCGCAGGGCTCAGGAAGGAGCTGAAGGCCATAGGCAGGTTCAGTCTCAGCGCGGGGAGGGTTATGAAAGCGAAGTCTCAGTCTCCGATGAATGGGACGGAAACGGAGTCTACTTGAAGGTTCAGGGGCGGATTGATGGCGTCTTCAACCGGGGCGACGATGTCGTGCTCGAGGAGATCAAGACGGTCAAGAAGGGATGGGATGGTTCGCCCCGAGAGATTCACTGGGCACAGGCCAAAGTCTATGGGGCGATCCTTTGCAAAGAGCGTTCACTCGAGAGCCTTCGCATTCAATTGACCTATCTTGAGCTGGAGAATGATCACCTGGTGGAGTTTCAGGAAGAGTATCTGGCGACTGCATTGGAAGAGTTTTATCTGGAGACGATCCAAGAATTCGCGCTTTGGATGAAGGGCTTGGCGGATTGGAAGATAAAGCGCGATGCCTCACTCGCGGGATTGGAATTTCCGTTTGCTGAATACCGACGTGGACAACGTCGCCTGGCGGTTGAGGTCTATCGTCATATGAGGGATGGAGAACGACTGTTTGCGGAAGCTCCCACAGGCATCGGAAAAACCATGTCCGTCTTGTATCCATCACTGAAGGCGCTGGGAGAAGATGCGATGGATCGGTTGTTCTACCTTACGGCGCGCACACTGGGCCGCACCGTTGTGGAGAGTGCTTTGGAATTGTTGCGCGAGCGTGGTGCCAGGGTCAGGTCCGTGACCCTGACGGCAAAAGAATCGTTGTGCTTCACCCCGGAAGGAGAAAGCCGCTGCGATCTTAGAAAATGCCCCTATGCGATCGGTTATTACGACCGGATCAAGGATGCGCTCATGGAATTGTTGGATTGCGACGGAATGACGCGTCAGGAGATAGAACGGATCGCTAAGGCGCATACCGTTTGTCCGCATGAGTTGTCATTGGATGCGGCGGTTTGGAGTGATCTGGTGATCGGTGATTTCAATCACGCCTTTGATCCGCGTGCTCGGTTGATAAGATTCTTTGAGACCAAGGGAGATGAGCGAAAGGCGTTGCTGATTGATGAGGCCCACCACCTTCCTGACCGTGGGCGTGAAATGTTTTCAGCAGAACTTTCCAGAGCAGACATGCGCAGCTTGAAAAAGGCGATTGGCAGAAAGGTGCGCGATGTGAGCGTGGGGCTCGAAAAGGTTCTTTCTGCGATGAAGGAAGTGAGATCTGTCCTGCCACCTGCGAAGTATGAGAAAGGGAGAAGGGTCAGGGATCGTGACGCGGAAGAAGCGGTGGTGCATGAGCCTGATATTGATTTGCTCAAGGCATTGAAGCAGCTGGTCAGAGGTTGCGAACTCTGGCTCTTGAGGGATGAAGAGGCTCCGTTCAAAGAAGAACTTAGAAATGTCTATTACGCATCCGTTCGATTCGTCCAGGTGTGGGATGAGGTGGACGAGCGTTTCTCTTTTCTCGTTCGGCGTGTGGGCCGTGACATTCATTTCAAATGGTTTTGTATGGATCCTTCCAAGGATATAGGTGCTGTGCTGGACGATTGTGCTGGAGTGATCTTCTTCTCGGCCACTTTGGCACCCATGGACTACTTTGTTTCACTGAGTGGTTGCGAGGAAGATACCGACAGCGTGCGACTTGCAAGTCCGTTCCCTCCAGAGAACCTCCGGCTCAAGATGTCGATTCACGTGGGGACGTCCTACAGAGAACGCGAAGGGTCGTTGACTGAAGTGGCGGATCTCATTGGAAGCACGTTGGCAGAACGCCCCGGGAATGCATTGGTCTTCTTTCCATCCTATCGATACATGGAACAGGTCGCTGAGCTTGCCATGGAAAAGGACTCAGTACATCGGTGGATCATTCAGGAGACAGGGATGTCTGAGGACGAGCGTGCTGAGTTTCTCAACGCCTTTCAGGAGGAGGGTGATTCCGTTGTGGGTTGTGCTGTGATGGGAGGCATCTTTGGCGAGGGAATTGATCTGGTCGGTGAACGGTTGACCACTGCCATCATTGTGGGAGTGGGACTACCCCAAGTGTGTCTTGAGCGAGAGTTGATTAGAGAGCACTTCGTGAAGAAGGGGATGGATGGCTTCGCCTATGCCTACCGTTATCCGGGAATGACCCGCGTGCTTCAGGCTGCGGGACGTGTCATCAGAACAGAGACCGACCAAGGTACCGTGCATCTCATCGATCGTCGGTATTTCGAGCACGCCTACCGTGAGTTGCTTCCACCGTGGTGGGAGATCTGATAGAAGGGACAAGACATGAGCGACAAGGTCATACTTATCACAGGAGCCTCACGCGGCATTGGAGCGGCAACAGCAATGCTGGCAGCCGCAAAGGGCTATGCCGTCTGTGTGAATTATTGCACCAACAAGGCAGCCGCGGATGACGTCGTATCAGAGATTCAAAAACAGGGTGGCCGAGCGATGGCTGTTCAGGCGGATGTGGGACAGGAGAAGGAGGTCCTTCGATTGTTTGAGGAAATTGATTCAGAGTTCGGAGCCGTCACAGCTTTGGTGAACAATGCGGGAGTCTTGGAGACTCAATCGCGTGTGGAATCTCTTTCAGCAGATCGGCTCCAGCGTGTCTTTCAAACAAACGTCTTTGGAACGATTCTGTGTTCGCGCGAAGCAATCAAGCGCATGTCCAACAAGCAGGATGGTGAAGGCGGCTCCATTGTGAATGTCTCTTCTGTTGCTTCCAGGCTTGGAGCGGCGGGTGAGTATGTGGACTACGCTGCATCCAAAGGGGCGGTGGACTCATTCACCATAGGGCTTTCCAAAGAAGTGGCTGGAGATGGAATCCGGGTCAATGCAGTGCGACCGGGATTCATTTATACAGACATCCACGCGAGTGGAGGAGAACCAGGGCGGGTCGATCGGGTGGCAGGGAATCTGCCTATGTCCAGAGGTGGCGATCCAAACGAGGTTGCCGAGTCCATTCTCTGGCTCCTCTCTGACGAAGCTTCTTTTACCACCGGCACATTCATAAAGCTGGCCGGTGGGATGTAGCTCAACAGGGATCGTCGGTTGATTTTCTTTCAGGGACGGGGTCTTCACCACTAGGGCCCCACGGGTTGCATCGCAGGATGCGTTTTGTGGCCAACCATCCGCCTTTGAAAAATCCGTGAGCGTGGAGTGCCTCAATTGCGTATTGGGAGCATGAAGGGGTGAAGCGACAGCATCCGCGGCCACCATTCAACATCACAATCATCGGGGACAGGACCCTTTGATAGCATCGAATGAGGAAGATGGAGATGTGCTTCATGTTGCGACGGAAGACTGCTTGTGGAATGACGATGTGACAAGAGAAGGACTTTTGATTCTATAATCCTTTTGATGCAGAGGGGATGTTTCCTGTAGAAACGCCGCGCGCCTTTGCTGGGGTGCCGATCCAAAAATGTTATTAATTCAGGCAGGTCTGTTTGCAGGTGCCCTCCATGTATTGGCGGGGCCGGATCATTTGGCGGCTGTGGGACGTTTCTCAGTCGAGGGAAAGGCAAATGCCTGGAAGCACGGATTGATGTGGGGATTGGGGCATTCTGTCGGCTTGGCCTTGATTGGTATGATCTTTCTCTTGTTTCGCGAATCTGGACTGATCGCCGGTATCAGCATGGGGGCTGAAAAGTTGGTGGGGGTGGCTCTCGTCTGGGTCGGAGTGTCCGGTGTGTTGGGGGCCATGCGGAAGAATTTGGAGAAGGAAGGTAAGCAAAGTCGGGGAACGTTACTCGGGTTTGGTGTCCTACACGGGAGTGCCGGAGCCAATCACCTGATCGCAATGATTCCATTGTTGGGTGCGGAAAGTGTGTTTGAGACCGTTGCTTATATCCTTTGCTATTGCATCGGATGCGTGGTGGTCATGGCTGGATTTACCCATGGGCTTGGCTGGATGGCTCAAAGCTTGGGTGCCAACCGGGAAGGTGTTTCACGTCTTCTGGTTCCTTGCTCTGTGATCGCCTTTGCCGTTGGGTGCTGGTGGTTGATTCAGCCGGTTTGATCAGCTTGAGAGGTCGACCTGGACTGCTCGTCGCTCAAATGCATTCGCTTCCATCAATGAATGAGGTTTCATGCCTGCCATCTGCGCAAGGAACCGATCAGGGACCACTTCCAAGCGTGTGTTGTAGAAGGTGACGATCTCGTTGTAGTAGCTGCGGGCAAGGGCGATCCGTTCCTCAGTCTCGATCAGGTTGGTCTGCAGTTTGAGGAAGCTGCTGTCTGATTTGATTTCCGGATACGACTCGGACAATGCGAATAACTGTTGCTTCAGTGCCTGCGGATTGGCGCCTTGTTCTCCTGGTTCTGTCACGTGGATCTGACTGCGCAGTTCCGCAATCGTCTTCTGTGTTTCTTGTTCGTGTGCAGACATTCCTTTGACCACGTTGATCAGGCCGGGAATGAGGTCTGCTCGTCGTTTGAGTTGAACGTCGATCTGGGACCATGCACGCCGGACTCTGTTTCTGAGTCGTATCAGGCTGTTGAAAACCATCCATGCCCATGACATTACGCTGATCGAGAAATAGCCCACAGCGATCGAAACGAAGTGAACGGGTAGCGGCTCTTTGTTCTGCACGGTGAGCATCCATGGCCATGCAGCCATGATCAGGACCAGGCCAAGCAGCGTGAAGCCGATGTGTCTTCCTCCGAATCCGCTGCTGACATCTTCTTCGCTCCGTGTGCTGATCAGGTAAAGCGGTGCTTCTTCATCGTGAGCAATTTCTGCTGCAGCCATGTCCTCCCGTTCACGGGCCCGCCCGACAATGAACAGTGGGTGATGAAGGGGGATGGCCCACTCAACGAACCTGCGCCTGTGATCAGAATCAGAAACCGCGAAATCAGGCCCTTTGCCATAGTAGAGTGGATCGCTGCGACCACATGATTCTGAGAAAATCTTCTTCGCCTCGATCTTGGCGCCGTGTGGAAGGATACGCAGCACACCGCTGTCATCCTTGAGATAAAAGGGAATCGTCTGCCCTCCGGAATCAACTGTCTTCCAGCCGCTTTCTCTTCGCGTGCGTGTTTTGCGGCGTCCCTTGCTGTCAGTGTAGGACTCCCTGACCGTCCGGGACCAGTGTTCGGAAATGTCGTAGGCATAGTGCACGCAACGATCCGATGCCAGGAAGCTTGTGACAGGCTGTTCACATTCGGCCGAGCCTTTCAATTCGGTCATCCCAATGAAAACGCCCATGGTCTTTGACGTGGGCGTATCGTCAATGAGACGACGCTTCCTCAGTGCCTGTTGTGCCACGAAGATACAGATCAACGAGAGCAGACAACCGATTGGGAAAATCAATATGGAGAGATCATTGGACATCGTTGACATCACACTCTCTCCAACGGATCAGAGGAAGTGCAGGTTGGGGCGCATTTTGTAGTTACGCTCCACTGCGGTCGATCTTGTGGATCGCCGCCTGGGCGGTGGGCTTGACGAGAATCTCGTCGATGCACACATGAGGAGGACGACTTGCCGCCCAAACCATGGCTTCTGCAATGTCATCTGCGTTCAGAGGCGTGAGGCCTTCATAGACCTTGTCAGACTTATCCTGATCGCCTTTGAAGCGAACCATGGAAAACTCAGTTTCAGCCAGACCCGGATCGATGCTTCCAACGCGCACGCCTGTTCCACAGAGCTCGAGTCGTAGTGCTTGAGTGATGGATCTCTCGGCGGCCTTACACCCACAGTAGACGGAACCGCCCTCGTAGGCCACCCGGCCGGCGATGGACCCGATGTTTAGGATGCTGCTCCCCGAGTTGTTTGTGATGATGGGAAGCAGGGCCCGTGTGACGCGCATGAGGCCCAATACGTTCGATTGGATCATTGCCTCCCAATCCGTGTCCTTTCCTTCGGCTACAGTATCTACACCATGAGCGCCTCCGGCGTTGTTTACCAGGACGTCCAGTTTGCCGGTGATGGTGGTCACCCATGAGGCGAAGGCATTGACGGATTCAGTGGAGCTGACATCGAGTTTGTGTACCTGCGCGTCGGGAGCGCCAGCAGCTTTAGCTTCTTCGGCAACCTGTTCGAGGCGATCAACTCGTCTGGCTCCTAGTATGACTTTGGCGCCTTCGGCTCCGAAGTGTTTTGCAGCAGCTGCACCGAAGCCACTGGAGGCGCCGGTGATAAGGACCCATTTGTCGAAAAGTCGAGATGGCATGGGGAGGTTTTACCTGCAGGTGTCCAGTGCGGCAATGAAAGGCTTTGTGAAGTCATGAGTATGAAGCGCGTAATGGGCCCTTCTGGTGATTGCGCATTTTGAATCGGTTCTGTACCAATGGGGTAGGTCTGAGAAGACACAGAAGCGTGGGTCAAAGAAGGATCTACAGCTTGCGACGCTGGGAGGTGGTTGTTTCTGGTGTGTCGAGGCTGTGTTCGAGCGATTGGACGGCGTGGAATCTGTCACCAGTGGCTATGCTGGAGGTTCCTTTCCTGATCCCTCTTATAAACAGGTAAGCTCAGGTACGACTGGTCATGCCGAGGTGATCCAGATCGCGTATAACCCTGACGAGATTGCGTTTGAAAAGCTCTTGGGGGTCTTTTGGATGGCTCACGATCCGACAACCCTAAATCGTCAGGGGGCGGATATTGGGACGCAATATCGGTCCATCATCCTGTTTCATGACGAAGCACAGCAAATGAGTGCTGAGGCTTCGAAGTTACAGGCCACTTCCATGTTTGGAGATCCGATCGTTACGGAGATCGTGCCGTTGGAGAAATTCTATCCGGCCGAAAAGGATCACCAGGGTTACTATCGATCGAATCCTGAGGTGCCCTATTGCCAAGTGGTGATCAAACGCAAGTTGGACAAGCTTGCGATGATGGGGTGAATCACGAATCGGTCTCCGAGTGGAGTGCGACACGATTGCCTTCACTGTCTTCGATGATGCTTCTGAATCCGTGTGGACCTATGGAATGGATGGGCTCCAGTATCTTTCCTCCGTTTTCTTCAGCCTGCTTCGTTGCCTTTTGAATGCGCGAATTGGCGTTCAGGTAGACCAATGGGCCTTGGTTTCCCACGTTCTCAGGTTGAATGACCAGGCATCCACCGTTGCCTTCATCGTGTTCAAGGACGCCAAATCGGATGTCTCCGAACTGCTCGATCAGCACTTCGATGTTCAGTGTCTTGGCGTAGAAGTCTTTGGCACGGTCCAGATCCTTGACAGGGATGTCGATCCAAACGGCTCGGGTGTGGGTGATGTTGAGTTCGCTCATGGATAGGGCAGGCTACACGTTCGTGGTATGACTGAAACGAAAAAGCACCGACCCTTGATAGAGTCGGTGCTTTGCAAGTTTGCTGGTATTACTTGGGTCAGATAAATTCGTTGATCAGGTTCTCAAGGAATTCCTGACGACCGCTCTCGTTCTTGGAGGCTTCGCCCTTCTTGAGCATGTATTTCTCCAATTTCGTGAAGTTCATCTTTCCGGCTTCGATATCTGCACCGATGCCCTCATCCCATGAGGAGTAGCGGTTCTTGATGAAGTCGTTTAGGCGTCCGTCCTTGCGGATGGCTGCTGCGATCTTCAGTCCGCGTGCAAAGGCGTCCATGCCTCCGATGTGTGCGTGGAACAGATCCTCAGGAGTGAATGATTCACGGCGCACCTTGGCATCAAAGTTGACGCCACCCGTTGTGAATCCACCCATCTTGAGAATTGGGAGCATGCACTGGGTGGTGAGGTAGATGTCTGTTGGGAATTGATCTGTATCCCAGCCGAGCAACATGTCACCGGTGTTGGCATCGATAGACCCGAGGGCATCTGCTGCCACACAGGTTTCGAGTTCGTGTTGGACTGTGTGACCAGCCAGTGTTGCGTGGTTGGTCTCAATGTTCATTTTGAAATGATCTTTGAGATCGTGCTCGCGGAGAAAGTTCAGGCAGGCTGCTGAATCAGAGTCATACTGATGTTTGGTTGGCTCCTTCGGCTTGGGCTCGATGTAGAACTGGCCCTTGAATCGGATCTTCTTCTTGTAGTCCACGGCCATTTGAAGGAAGGCTCCGAGGTGGTCGATTTCTCGTTTGAGATCGGTGTTGAGCAGGGTGCTGTAGCCTTCGCGGCCACCCCAGAATGTGTAGCCTTCACCACCGAGTTCGTGGGTGACTTCCATTGCCTTTTTGACCTGTGCAGCGGCATAGGCAAATGCATCGGCATTACAACTGGTGGCAGCGCCGTGCATGTAGCGCGGATTGGCAAAGAGGCATGCGGTGCCCCAGAGGAGCTTGATGCCTGTCTCGTCCTGCATTTGCTTGAGGACCTTGGCCACGGAATCGAGGTTCTTGTGGGATTGCGCCAGTGTTCTGCCTTCAGGCGCCACATCGCGGTCATGAAATGCGTAGTAAGGTGCGCCCAGTTTTTCGATGAACTCGAATGAGACGCGTGCGCGGTTCTGGGCGTTTTTGACGGAATCAGTGCCGTCGTCCCATGGCCGGATGGCTGTGCCTACTCCAAATGGATCGGAGAGCGTATTGCGAAAGGTATGCCAATAGACGACCGAAAAGCGCAGATGCTCTTTCATGGTCCGTCCTTCGACGACTTCGTCCTCATTATACCATTTAAAGGAGAGGGGCTTCTTGGAGTCTGGTCCTTCGTACTTGATCTTTTTGATCTTTGGGAAGGCCTGTTTGATACGTTTTACCGCTGGCATAGATGTGTTTTGTTGTTTTTGAAAGGGTTGATGGAGGTTCGTTATGGGTGATTCGAGGGTCAAGATGTTTTGATTAAACTTCGTTGGAAACCTGCCCCTCTTATTCAGGCGCGGGGGTGCTGATCAGTGTTACTCTCAGGCTTATCAGGAATCTTGAGAACTGACTTGCTTCAATACTTCGGAGGGAACTGGTATTTGCCTTGTTTATGAGGCTGTGCTAACCACTCCTCCCTCATGCAGACGGAAGATTCCATTCGAGAGACCCTCAAGACGGTCAAGTATCCGGGTTACTCACGCGACATCGTATCCTTTGGACTGGTGAAGCAGGTGAAGTGCAATTCAGGTGCAGTGGCTGTCATGGTGGAGATGACTTCCCATAACGCTGAGGTAGCGGAAGAGATCCGAAAGGATGCCGAGGGCAAGATCAAGGCACTGGATGGAATCGATCTGGTGCACGTGGAAGTCAAGATGCCAGCGCAGGGACAGGCCCCTCAGGCTCCTCAAGGTGGTGTTCAGCGCAAGGTTTCCGGAATTAAACGCGTGATCGCTGTGGCCAGTGGTAAAGGCGGCGTCGGTAAATCCACCATGTCTGTGAATCTGGCCTGCGCACTGAAGCATCTGGGCCACAAGGTGGGGCTGTTGGACTGTGATATATACGGTCCAAGTGTTCCATTGATGATGGGACGCGTTGAGAAACCCAATGTCAGTGCGGACGAAAAACTCATTCCAATCGAGGCGCACGGCGTATCACTGATGAGCATGGGCTTCATCGTTGATGGTGATAACCCTGTCATCTGGCGCGGCCCTATGATTCAGAAAACCATTCAACAATTCATTTATCAGGTTGATTGGGGGGAGTTGGATTTCTTGTTGGTTGATCTTCCTCCAGGAACAGGTGATGCGCAGTTGTCCCTTTGTCAGTCGGCTCCGATTGATGGTGGTGTGATTGTGACGACTCCACAGGAAGCATCTTTGGGCGTCGTTCGGAAAGGCATTGGCATGTTTGAAAAGGTCAATGTGCCGATCATTGGGATCGTTGAAAACATGAGCCACTTCACCACTCCTTCAGGTGAACGATTTGAGATCTTTGGAAATGGTGGAGGCAAGGCAGAGGCGGAGCGTAAAGATGTTCCTTTCCTTGGGGACGTTCCGATCTTCATGGAGGTCCGCGAAGCCGGCGACAATGGTACACCGGTGGTTGTCAGTGCTCCCGACTCTGTTCCGGGGAAGGCGATGCTGAACGTGGGCGAAAACGTCCTTGCCGCGCTGGACAAGAAGTAACCGAGTGGGGCTTAGTTTTCCTTCTTGATCCACTCCAGATTCTTGATGGTGAGATAGACCCTGAGTCCGTCGGATTCACCGGTATAGATTCCTTCGGCCTCTGAAGCCTTCAGGCCTATTGCGCAAAGAAAGGCAACCAGATCTTCTGAATCCACTGGGATACGACCATTGGTCAGGTATCCGATTTCAAATTTCTCACCCACTTCTTGAGCCTTGCGACTGTCGCCTGTGATCGCAGGATCCACATTGGGATTGTTCCATGCCCATTCCCATGTGCTTTCACCGGGGTGAAAGGATCCCAAAATCTCGGCATTAGCGTGCAGGACAGACCCGTCTTCAAAATCCAGAATCAACTTCGCGCTTTCCTGTTCGAAGCTCCATTTGTTGTGGGCATCGATTCTCCATGTTGATTGAAGAGCGGCCTGTTTGCCGTTTAGTTCTTCGCAGGCTTCCTCTAGGAAATCGTCGGCTTCAGGTGACAACTCTTCGTCAAAGCGCACTTCGACCATGCCTTCATCATCTTCTTCCTCCTCCTCCATCTCGAATTCAAAGTCATCAGGCATGTCCTTGTCGGTGTGGAAATGCTCGGCAAGGCTTTCGAACATGTCTTCCAGTGACATGTCGCTGAGTTCCCAACCATCCAATTCTCCATGAAAACGGGTTTCGAGTTCCAAGAGCTTGTTGGCGATCTCAATCAGGCGGTCGCGATTGGGGAGCATCTTTGCTGATGAACGACAAAGCCATGTGCCGTCTTCTTCCTCTGATTCCTCGACCTCTGTATCAAGACCCATGGGGTTGATCTCGTCGGCGCACTTGCGGGCTTCCTCCTCCGTGGGGAGGTAGAGATAGAACCCAAGAGGCTGTTCTTCATCGAGGGAGCGTTCCTTGGATTTGAGGTGTTCCAGGATTTCGTCTGCGAAGGCTTCGCCTGATTCGTAAGGTGTATCTCGTTCCATGTCGTTAAATGAGCGGCTGCGGGGAGTAAGCCGCGCCTTGTTGAGGAGGGCAAGTGCGGAGTCAGATTGCTGTGAGGTGGTTTACTCCTTTCATTATTCGGTATCTGGGTTAAGAAACCCGTGAGCCTTTCAGGCGTCATTAACAGAATGAGTTCCGAAGAATCAGGCCCACCCCCAATCACCGAACCCAGCATGGAACGCAAGGCGGGACTGGGAGACTTCAAATTTCCAATCGCGCTGACCATCCTCGCTGTGCTGGCGGTTATTGGCCTGGCATTGACTTCTGGTGATCACCGACAGGGCGGTGTCATGGGAATCATGGTGGTTGTGATTCTTTGGCATGTACTCAATCTCGGATGGCTGGTGTTTGCATGGAAGGTGGAGATGCGCCTGAAAGCGATGGTCTTGGTGCTTGGTATGATTCCTCTTCTTCTATGTGGCGCCTTATTCAAGCTGGAGGGTTTTTCGGGAGACTTTGTCCCGGTGTTCACGCTGCGGATCGGAAACGGTGAAATGGCTACCGTGACGATCGAGGAAGGAAGTAAGGAAGTGGCTGATGATTCTGTTCCGGGCGGTGGCGACTTTCTTCAATTCCTTGGTAACGAAAGAGACATACGTGTCAGGGATGTGGCCCTGAACCCGGACTGGAAGTCCAATCCTCTAGAGGCGATGTGGCGCAGGGAAGTGGGGGCAGCTTGGAGTGGATTTGCTGTAAAAGGTGAACTTGCGATCACCATGGAGCAGCGGAAAGCAGATGAATCCATTATTGCCTATCATCTTCTGACTGGGGAACCCATCTGGGAGCACCATTACGCAGCTCGATATGATAATCCGATCGGTGGCGTAGGCCCACGGACCACTCCCACGATTGATGGCGGAGATGTTTATTGTTTTGGTGGCACCGGTGTGTTGACCGCATCGGATCTGATCACTGGTGAACAACATTGGCAGGTGGATGTGATGAATCAATTGGGAGCGGTGCTTCCTGAATGGGGCTTTGCATCATCCCCGTTGGTTCACGAGGGAAAGGTGATTGTTTCCACTGGCGCGGCAAACGAACGTTCGTTGGTGGCGTTCGACCGGACTACCGGGACTCAGGTCTGGACGGCGGGTAGTGACCCTGCGGCGTGGAGTACGCCTGTTTTGGCCACGGTCGCAGGCAGGCAAGTGATACTCATGGTGACCAAGACGCTGTTGACGGCGCATGATCCGGAGACTGGTGAAGCGGTCTGGACCTATCCTTGGGACAATCGAAATCGGCCAAACGTGGCAGTGCCCTTGGTTTATCAGGGCGATAAGGTCTTTCTTTCCAGTGGATATACTAAGGGGGCTGAGTTGATTCAGGTCACGGAATCCGAAACTGGCGATTTTAGAGCCAGCCGAGTCTGGAAGTCACTCAGCATGAAGGCGAAGTTCTCCAACCTGGCGTTGATCGGAGATCATGTGATGGGGCTGGACGACGGGATTTTTGCCAGCGTGAAGGTAGACACAGGCGAGCGAGTCTGGAAAGACGGTCGCTATGGCCACGGGCAGATTCTTGTCGTAGGGGACCATCTGCTCGTAACGGATGAAGGAGGGGAAGTTGTTCTCCTCAAGGCGGATCCTGCAGAGTGGACTGAGCTTGCCTCAATGGACGTCTTTGATCACAAAACATGGAATCCTCCATGCCTTGCTGGTCGTTACCTCGTTGTTC
This sequence comes from Limisphaerales bacterium, assembly GCA_965658675.1. Lineage (GTDB taxonomy): Bacteria > Verrucomicrobiota > Verrucomicrobiia > Limisphaerales > CAZKNW01 > CAZKNW01. The sequence goes on along the minus strand of CBFHTT010000006.1, from coordinate 420,773 downwards.
GCACACACAAGGAAGCAGCATGTTACAAGCTGCCTATCACGGGCCAATAGGGCCTGTGAATCGGCTTTAGATGGAATCCTCCTAAGTCACTTCATTGTAACAATTCCGTCCCTTTCCTGTTTCGTAGCGGTCCGACTGTCTGCCCGTCAATATTCGGCAATCGAACTCTAAACAACCTATATGAAAAGAAATTGGAAATACTTCCTAAGTGGACTGGCTGGCGCCTCGATGCTGCTGGGTAGCGCTCACGGTGCGATCGTGAACGTGACCGACGCAGACATGACAGGTGATCAGCATTGGACCTCTCTAAATACCTACGTGCTCGATGGATTCGTGCACGTTGAAAACGGCGAATCTCTTCGCATTGATCCCGGCACGGTCGTCAAAGGCAAGACGGGCACAGGAGCAGCAGCGAGTGCCTTGATCGTGGCACGTGGTGGTAAGATCTACGCTGAGGGAAATCCTGACAATCCGATCATTTTTACATCTGAGTTGGACAGCACAGCCGGTGAAACGGCCAATGGATTAGAAACGCAACTGGGTATCAGTGCCCAGGCAAGTGATCGTTGGGGTGGGTTGGTTCTGCTGGGTAACGCAGTTATCAACAGCGCCAAGGATTCCACAGGAAACGCAGCCACACCTAGGTATGAAGTGTTTGAAGGCATGAATGATGACACCGGTATCAACTCCGGAGAGTTCGTTCATCGCTTTGGGGGGAACGATGATCTGGATTCCTCAGGTGCCCTTCGCTACGTGCAGATTCGTTATGCAGGTACCGAGTTCGCCACAGATGCTGAGCTTAACGGTCTCACACTTGGCGCCGTGGGTAGCGGAACCAAGCTTGAGTATATCGAGGTTTTCAATGGGTCTGACGACGGTATCGAATGGTGGGGTGGCACGGTCAACGCAAGCCATCTCGTAGTTGCCTTCTGTCAGGACGACAGTGTGGATTTTGACCAAGGCTATCGTGGTACCAACCAGTTCGTCTTCGTGATTCAGGACGCATCTGCCGATAAGGGCGCTGAGATTGATGGTGATCTGAAGCCCGGCGACATGAACACCCCTGAGACGCGTTTCCAGCTCTGGAATGCCACTTTTGTGGGGAATGTTGGACAGAAGGCGTTGAAGATACGTGATCAGGCCATGCCTCGCATCTACAACTCCGTTTTCGCGAACTACGGTCAATTTCTTGAATACGAAGCAGACAACCAAGCTGCTGTGACAGCTGGGGAGGTTCGCATTCAGAACAACATCCTCGGTGCTGTGGCAACGGTAACAAGCACCAAGGACACTCCAGCCATCACTGGTGGTGATCTCGATGGAACAAATCTTAACGTGGATGCCCAACTGATCGATGTTGAGATTACAGTGAATGCCATCCTTGATCCTCGTCCTGCTGCAGGAAGCCCGGCTCTCACGCCTGGTAATGTGAAGGCAGTTCCTTCTGAGGGAATTCTTTGTCCGGTTGATTATCTTGGTGCTTTCGCACCCAACGATCTCTGGATCACTCGTTGGACCACGCTTGCTGCCTTCGGATTCGTCGAAGGAAATGGAACTGGTTTCACGAATACGGGGAACCTCGTTTCTGTGGCCGACGCAGACATTACCGGCACAGTAAACTGGTATCGCACCAATACCTACGTTCTTGATGGATTCGTTCACGTTGAGAATGGAGAGGAACTTCACATCGAAGCCGGAACCGTCATCAAGGGTAAGACCGGAACAGGCGCAGCCGCCTCTGCATTGATCGTTGCTCGTGGTGGTAAGATCTATGCAAACGGAACAGCCAACAATCCAGTCATCTTCACCACTGAGCTCGACGAAACTGTCGGTCTGGAAGCTAACGCTGCAGAGATGTTTCTCGGTGTAAGTGCTCAGGCATCTGATCGTTGGGGTGGATTGGTTATTCTTGGTAATGCGGTTATCAACAGCGCCAAGGATTCCACAGGAAATGCAGCCTCACCACGGTATGAGGTGTTTGAGGGCATGAACGATGACATGGGTATCAACTCAAGTGAGTTCGTTCATCGCTTCGGTGGTAACGACGACACAGATTCATCTGGTGTCCTGAGCCACGTTCAGATCCGCTATGCAGGAACTGAGTTTGCCACAGATTCAGAGCTTAACGGTCTGACACTTGGTGCCGTCGGTAGCGGAACCAAGATCGAGTATGTTGAGGTCATCAACGGTTCTGACGACGGAATCGAATGGTGGGGCGGAACAGTGAACGCCAAGTGCCTGGTGGTTGCATACTGCGAAGACGACAGCGTTGATTTCGACCAAGGCTATCGTGGCACCAATCAGTTCGTGCTCGTTGTTCAGGGACCTTCTGCTGACAAGGGCGCTGAGATCGACGGTGATCTGAAGCCTGGTGACATGAACACGCCAGAGACACAGTTCTACCTCTGGAACGCCACCTTCCTTGGAAACAATGCAGCCAAGGCACTCAAGATTCGTGATCAGGCCATGCCTCGTATCTACAACTCTGTCTTTGAGAACTACGATCACTTCATCGAATATGAAGCAGACAACCAGGCTGCAGTTACCGCCGGTCAGGTTCGCATCCATAACAACATCCTCGGTGGTGTAACCACAGTTACCAGCACCAAGGACACTCCAGTCATCACTGGTGGTGATCTCGATGGGACCAATCTCAACGTGGACGCAATGCTCAACGCGACCACAGGAGTCATCGATCCTCGCCCTGCAGCAGGAAGCCCTGCATTGGTTGCTGGTAATCTCCGCGCCTTTACTCCTGATGGATTCCTCTCGGATCCGGACTTCCTTGGTGCGTTCCCTTCCGATCAGAACTGGGCGGTTGATTGGACAGCACTTGCTTCCTTTGGGCTCATGAGCTCTTCAGGTGGTGCCAATCCTAAGAAGTTGCCTACTCTTGGTCTTGTTCAGGGACCTGATGGAGCCACGGCAGTTACCGGCGGTTCAGCAACCCTTTCAGTGACGGTTGTTGGCGGAACGAGCCTGACATACGTCTGGAAGAAAGACGGAGTCATCCTCGGCAGTGAGACAGGCAACTCGATCAACATCGCCATGGTCAATGCTTCTACTGCAGGTAGCTACACCGTGGAAGTAACTGACGTGGCTGGTGGATTTGTTTCCAAGACCTTCTCAGTCAGCGCGGTTGATATCGCCACCTTCGCCGGACTGGTGATCACTGGTAAGACCGGAGACACCTTCGATGTCCAGTACACCACTGATCTAGGCAACCCAATGTGGATGAACATTGAGACCATCACATTGACCATGGATTCCATGATCTATGTGGATACTACCGCTTCCATTCAGGACGCGGGCAAACGCTTCTATCAAGCAGTTCCTACTGCCGCACCATAATAGCGGGTGATGGGAACAACCCGGGCAACCGGGTGCATAGGCGGGAGGCTTTCGAGTCTCCCGCCTTTTTCTTTGTCGCGATTCATCCGGGAGATTCATAACGTTTCGGCGTGACGATTGAAGAGCTACATTCGAATGAGGAACTGCGCCTGAAGGAATTTCCAGTGGCGCGGGAAAAGGTGTTTCTGGCTCACGCTGGTGTCTGCCCGATTCCAGGCAGGGTGGCGCAGGCCATATCGGATTACGCCATGCACTCAACCTTGGGTGATCAGGAGACTCTGGCCCCGGCTTTTGCCATGGAGGGCACACGCCAATTGGCCGCGGACCTGATTGGTGCCACCAAGGAAGAGGTTGCGCTGGTGGGCCCCACTTCTTTGGCGCTTAGCTATATCGCTGGTGGATTGGGTTTTGGAAAGCGGGATAACATCGTGGTCTACTTCGATGATTATCCTTCAAATGTCTATCCATGGATGGCCTTGGGTGAACTGGGTGTGGAGGTGCGCTTCCTGAATGTTCGTTCGCTTGGACGGATCAATAAGGCAGATGTCATGGGGCAGGTGGATGAACAGACCCGGCTTGTGGCGTTGGCTTCCTGCCATTATGCAACGGGTTACCGGATTGATGTAGATGGCATTGGTCAGGCCTTGCGTGAACGGAACATTCTTTTCTGCCTGGATGCGATCCAGACCGTGGGCGCTTTTCCGACGTCTGTGAAGTATGTGGATTTTCTCGCTGCGGATGCACACAAGTGGATGTTGGGGCCTTGCTCGGCCGGAATCATGTATGTCCGTCGGGAGTTGCAGGACTATCTGCCGCCGTTGGTCTTTGGCTGGCATAATGTGATCAGTCCGGATTTCTTGGCCAAAGATGAGATCGTTCTCCATCCGAATGCCAAGCGGTATGAGGTTGGTAGTGCAAATCTGCTGGGACTTGTCGGAATGCATGCGTCTCTGGAGCTGATCAAGGAGATTGGAGTGGAAAACATTTCCAAAGAACTGCTTCGCAAACGGGCGTGGGTGGTGCCCAAGTTGCAGGAGAAGGGTTGGACAGTCCTGCATGCGGATGTCCCCGAGAAGAATCAGGGCGGCATGATTGCTTTCCACCGTGAGGGTGAGGATATGAAGGCGTTGCATGCGAGACTTGAGGGCGAGAACGTGATGGCTTCCCTTAGAGCGGATCGCGAAGGGAACGAGTATTTGCGTCTCTCACCTCACTTCTACAACACGGACGCTGAGCTTCAGCGGGCTTTGGATCTGTTGTAGTTTGCTGTTCTTGGTAGCTTTATCGTGAACGGACTCTGGAAAGACTCTGGGCTGGCTATAGTGCTTTCTAAAGCAGGCGCGTGCCCCTAGGTTTCGGGCATGCGATTGAAGCAGGGACAGGTCTATAAACGTGAGGATGAGTACATCCGGATCGTGAAGGTTGAGCGATTGGCAGTGGATTATAAGTCCATGCTGGACGTTGAATCAGGCGAGGGAACGCACCATCACGCCACCAAGAAGGAGTTTTGCCGCCTGATCAAAGATGCCGAACTACAATCAGAATAGGGTCGATTCACTGCTTTTCATGGACGTTTTTTCACAAAAACAGGGAAATAGTTTGCGGAAGTGCAGACATGGCCTAGCATCCCGCGAATTTTGCTATGGGAACTGAGGCAGTATTGGCATTAGAAGACGGCACCGTGTTTCGCGGTAAGGGGTTTGGCGCTGAGGCCAGCGTCTGTGGTGAGGTATGTTTCAATACCTCCATCACAGGCTATCAGGAAATCCTGACCGACCCTTCCTACACGGCTCAAATCGTAACCATGACCTATCCCTTGATCGGGAATTACGGCGTCAACTCTCATGATGTCGAGTCATGGAAGCCACACGTGTCTGGATTCGTTGTGCGTGAGTTGTCTCCCATCGTCAGTAACTGGCGTGCGGACAAGTCTCTTGGCGAATACATGGAGGAGAATGGGATTCCGGGTATCGAGGGTATTGATACGCGTTGCTTGACCAAGAAACTCCGTGTCTCTGGTGCGATGAAAGGAATTATCTCCACGGAAGGTCTTACCGATGAAGAGGCTGTAGCCAAAGCCAAGGCATGGGAAGGACTGGCCGGAGTGGATTACGCCAAGAAGGTTTCCCATAACGAGACTTTTGTCTGGGATGAAGAGAATGAAAAAAGCGGCCGCTTCAAGCTCATTCAAGGACTGGAAGAAGGCGACGCACGAAACAATTTCGAAAAGCTTCCCCCTGCAGATATTCCGATTGTCGCATATGACTTTGGTGTGAAGTACAACATCCTTCGTGAGCTTCGTCGCCGTGGCTTTAAGGTGACTGTTGTGCCAGCTGATACTCCAGCTGAAGAAGCCTTGGCGTTGAATCCTGCAGCCATCTTTCTTTCCAATGGTCCAGGTGACCCATCTGCTGTTCCTTATGCAGTGGAGGCAGTGAAAAAGTTGATCGATTCAGGTAAGCCGATTTTCGGTATCTGCTTTGGTCATCAGGTGTTGGGACAGGCTTTTGGTGCCTCGACTTTCAAACTCAAGTTCGGGCATCGTGGTGGTAACCAGCCAGTGAAGGACCTGAATTCCGGGCGAGTGGAAATCACCTCTCAGAATCATGGGTTCGCCGTTGATTGTGATTCACTGCCGGACTTCATTCAGGTCGACCGAATCAACCTGAACGATAACACAGTGGAAGGGCTACGCCACAAAGAGCTTCCGATTTTCAGTGTTCAGTATCATCCGGAGGCCAGCCCAGGTCCTCATGATTCGTCAGTCCTCTTTGACGAATTCCGCAAGATGGTCGAAGATCATTCTTAGACATACCGAGAAAGACCGAAGGAGTAACCCATTGACACTTCGGCCTGACTCCAGATAATCCGCGGCAACCAACTCACCTATTTATGGCCAGACTCGTTGTACTCAGTGAAGGATATACAGGGCGCACTTTCGACCTCAATTTAGAGAGGACAACAGTAGGGCGCGTCGACGACAACGCGATCTGCATTCCAGATCCCTCTGTCTCCAGCCACCACGCAGAAATCATTCTGCAGGGTGACACCATTCTTGTTCGTGATCTCGGATCCACCAATGGAAGTTTCGTTGATGGAGATCCAATCGAAGAAGCCAATGTGTCCGTAGGACAGATTGTACGTTTCGGAGATATTGAGATCCGCTTGGAATCAGGAGAAGAGGTCGCCGCTGCCAACAACATGGATCAGACCAAGATCCTACCCAAGCGCAGGCAAGGCGTGAATATCGATACCTTGGAGCGCGGACCCAAGACCAGTGGTCAGACCACCCAGTTCTTCAAGCCCAAGGGCAGCAAAGGGACCAAGGTCTTTATCGGAGTCGCTGCTGTTGGCGCGCTGGTTGTGATCGGTGTGCTCGTTGTAGCACTCCTCAAGATGGGTAAATAACCCAGATGACTTTCACCGGCTCTGAGCCGGAATTGAAAAAGCCTGAAGCTCATGCTTCAGGCTTTTTTCATTCAGAGGGGAAAAGGTGGTGAAAGGCCCGCGGTGCAGACACATTCAATAGCTTTGGTTGAAGAGGTATTGCCGCCTGATTAATCCAATCCTATCACGGTGCTGAGGCGGTAGTGATCCATGGCGTTTCTCCAGAAATACTTCTGTGTAGCCTTGTCGCCCTTTTCCTTGGTGTAGCTCTTCATGATATCGAGGAATTGCTTGTAGCTGCCGCCGCGGTCAGACACGGGCCAGTTGCTTCCGTAGATCACCCGATCTTCGCCAAAGGTCTCCCAGATCAGATCCAAGGTTGGGCGATAGAAATCCAATGAGTGAGCATTCTCCCCCTTGCTCAATGGCTGCAACAGCCCTGAGACCTTGCAGATGATGTTCGGGTAATTCTTCAGCTCACGAATCTCTTTGGCGAGTTCTTCCGGGATCGGCTTCCCATTGGGATTGATACCGATTCCGTGATTGGCAACGATCGTTAGATCAGGGACCTGGCTTGCCCAGTAAATGAGGTCTGCAGGACTCACTCCTGCTCGCATCACATCAAGCGATAGGTTGCGTTTGGCCAGTTGCTTTAGATGTGAAATCAGTTTTTTGCTGCGATACAGATCCTTGGAAATGCGACGCAGTCGAATCCCGACAAAGCGATCATCCTTGTCGAACCGTGCCAACGCCTTTTCAAAACCATCTTCTCCGATCGGGAGATTCCCTACCAGTGCCACCACGTTGTGATGGCCGCGAATGGTATCCAGGACCCATTGATTGTCTTCTACCCAAGGGCTCGCTTCCACCACGACTGTATAATCCACTCCGGTGCCCTTGATCTCCTTCATGTAGTCCTTTGGGTAGACCGGACGATAGAGATCCTTTGCGTTCTTTGGAGGCCAAGGCACGCCTTCAGGGCGCGTTGGGTCATAGAGATGGATGTGCGTATCGATGATATGCCTTGGTCCAGCGAGAAGCTGGAAGGAAAGACAAAGGACCAGTAGAAAAAGTATGCGGGTCATATGGTGGGAAGCTATTTGTTCTTATTGAGATACCACTCAGGTGTGCCGAACCAGTCGTGCATTTCCTTTTCAAATGGTGCCACGATTTCCTCGGGTTCCGGATAAGCACCCTGATCCTGAGTTTCCACCATCCACACGTCCAAGGCCGCGCGCATCTTGATCAATGCTTCGCGATGTTCCGGCTTGTCTGACTCTGCCAGATTGTGGATTTCATGTGGATCGTTCACCGTGTCAAAGAGCTGCTCAGGTGCCACGGTTGGTGACATCAGTTCAGCTGGCGGGCCGGTCAGTTTGCCCTCGGCCATCATCTCGCGCATGAGTGGCTTGATGGGAAAGCACTTCTCCTTGTAGCGGTTCAGAGAGGTGAAGTGGCGGTCGGGATAAAAATTGCGCAGATAGTGATAACGTTTCCCTCGGACGCTTCGCACGCGGTTGACTGTCTCATCAACCCTGTCTCTTGCAGAGAATGCATAGAGCCGGGGTGGGGCCTTGTCGTCGCCGATAAAGGTCCGCCCATGCATACCCAGAGGACGTTTGATTCCGGCGAATCCCAATGTCGTGGGTGTGACATCGATCAGGCTGATCACGTCGTCGATTGCAGCGTTGGGTGTATATCCCTTTGGAGCTGGGTACTGTGAAGGCCAACGGAGAATCATGGGCACGTGCAATCCGGTATCATAGCACCAGTGAATGCCTCTTGGCTCGATCCGGCCATTGTCGCCAAAGAAGAGAATGATCGTGTTCTCCATCAGTCCATCCTTCTTCAACTTCGCCAAGATTTTGCCGATGGTCCGATCCATTCCTGAAATGGAGTTGAGATAGCGCGCCCACTCTTTTCTCACCAATGGATGATCAGGATAGTAGGGTGGTGGTGTGACATTCTCTGGAGTGGCGATCTGCTCATGAGTCTTTTCACCCTTCCACTCCACTCGAGGCTGTCGCCATGTCTGGCGATCATAGATGTCATACTCTGCCTCGAGGGTATTTATCTGCGCAAAGAATGGTTGGTGGTTCTTCAGATCCTCGAACTTGGAACCGTCGTAGAGTTTCCCTTCGTTGACGAAGTTTAGATCCAGCTTTCCGGAACCTACTTCTTCCCCATCCAGCGTCTTGATGTTGGCGGTGTAGTAACCGACATCCTTCAATCGGTGGGTGATGGGACGGACTCCTTCAGGGAGGCGGTAGCCGTCTTCCCTGTGCGAACGCATGTTGTGGGTGTCAGATGATGTCTGATACATGCCCACGAAGAACGCGCTACGACTTGGTGCACAGACAGGTGAGGTGGAGAACACATGCGTATAACGCATACCCTCCTTTGCCAGTCCATCCAGATTGGGAGTCTTGACGTTCTTGGCGCCGTAGCAGCCAAGATCTAGCTTCATGTTCTCACCGACAATCCAAAGGATGTTCGGCCGCTTTACTTCCTTGGCAAACGAGACCGTCACCAAGGAGCACGAGAGCAACAACAGGAGTCTACGGATCATTTCCGTAGAGTGTAAGCTGATCGTCTATGGATCAATCTGATTTCCCGGCAAACTGATCGAAATAGAAAGGCCCGGTCTATGGATATGGAACGATGGGTAGGGACCTTGCGTGATTCGCTATCGTGTAGGGGAGAAGCCGGACCATTCGATGCCTGCAAGGTTGGCAAAGTCCTTATCCCAACTGGCGAGATCGCGATTCTCAAATTTGTTGAGATGATCGTGCCCACATGCGCGAGCTATAACTTTCATCAGGTCCACGCTGGCGTTGAAGAATGTTACCAATTTCTTTGCGGCAGCATCCACTTCAAGTTTCTGGCGCAGTTCGGGTTTCTGTGTGGCGATTCCGGCGGGACACAGATTTGTATTACATATCCGCGCGCCGATACAGCCGATGGCCTGCATTGCTGAATTCGAGACGGCCACCCCGTCTGCCCCCAGAGCAAGAGCCTTGGTGAAGTCTGTGTGTGTACGTAGCCCTCCAGTGATGACCAAAGTGGTCTTTCCGGTGGCCCCGATCTTGTCCATGTGATGACGAGCCCGGGCAAGTGCCGGGATCGTTGGGACGGAAATGTGGTTTCTGAAAATCAGTGGTGCCGCGCCTGTGCCTCCCCCACGTCCGTCCAATATGATATAGTCGGCACCGGCTGCGATGGCGAAATCGATGTCATCCTCGATATGCTGAGCGCTCATCTTGAATCCGACTGGAATACCTCCACTGACTTCTCTGACCCGATCTGCGAATTTTGAGTAATCTTCGACCGTGGTCAGGTCAGGAAACGACGGGGCCGAAACGGCAGGTTGTCCTTCGGGAATACCTCTCACTTCAGAGATCCGGCCGACGTTCTTGTTGCCAGGCAGGTGTCCTCCTGTTCCGGTCTTGGCTCCTTGACCGCACTTGAAGTGAAACGCCTGCACTTTCTCCAAGAGGCTTTCTTTATAACCAAATTTTGCTGAAGCCAGCTCATAGAAGTAGCGAGAGTTGGCCTCTTTTTCATCAGGGAGCATTCCGCCTTCTCCCGAGCAGATGCCTGTACCTGCCTGCTCAGCGCCTTTCGCCATGGCTGTCTTGGCCTCTTCTGAAAGCGCTCCGAAACTCATGTCGCTGACGAACAAGGGGATCTTGAGTTCGAGCGGGCGTTTTGCTTCGGGACCGATAATCAGATTGGAGCCGACAGCCACATCTTCAGAGAGTGGTTTGGTCGCGAGTTGTGCCACCATGAATTGAATCGAGTCCCAATCAGGGAGCTCTGAGCGAGGAACTCCCATCGCTCCCATCTCACCATGATGACCGATCTTTGCCAGCCCCTCATTCGCCAGTTGATGAATGAAAGCTACCGATGGCTCTTCGGGAGTGGGCTCTGCCTTGGGCATGCGTTCTGAATCTCCATCAGATCTAAGAGTGAACTCTTTTCCTATTTTGTCTGCCGGGATCTTTGCGTGTTTCCCATCGCAGAATGGAAGATTTGCAGATTGCTTGCACTGGCAGAGGTAGGCATCGCCGTCTTCTTCAGCGACGAATGATTTTGGCGTAAAACTCGTTCCCTTGTGCGATCCGTCGCAGAAAGGCTGGCTTTCAGATCTGCCGCATGTGCAGAAGTAATATTCCTCCCCGCGCTTCAGGCCTACGGCGACGGGCTTGTTATCTGCGACTCGTGGTTCGTTCATGAGATGAGTTGTCTTTTGGTTCAGCTGGAAAAATCAGATACAGCCTTGTCTAACTGAGCGGCGAGGTCTGGATCAGAGATCCCGTCGTCTGAGAAGTTGTCATAGAACGAACCGAGACTGAACGTCGCCTTCAGATCAGCGCCCATACGTGGAAAGGTGGCCTTGGCTGCCTCGAGGACAGTGGCACCACCACGACCTCCTGGTGATGAAGCCATCAGAAGCATTGGTTTATCTGACCATACCTTTTGATCAATCCGGGATGTCCAGTCATACAGATTCTTGAATGCGGCTGCATAAGATCCATTGTGCTCTGCCAGCGAAACGACGATTCCATCGTGCCCGTCGATCAGTTCCTTGAAAGCCTTGGCTCCGGCCGGGATGCCATTGGCTTCCTCTTCATCAGAGCTGTAGATGGGCAGATCAAACTGGCGAAGATCAAGGTCTGTGACTTCCGCTCCAGCGACCTTCTCGGCTGCGTACTTGGCGAGTTTTCTGTTGATGGATGAAGAGCTGGTGGATGCTCCAAAGCTGAGTAATTTCATAGAGGTAGGTATGGGTTGAGTGTGAATGGTTCTTTAATTCAGGAAAGGCGGAATACAAGGATCTTGCTTTCAGCCGTGGCAGAGATTTCGATCTCTTCTGGTGAATCTTCGATGGCAAGGCCGTCTGCCGTGCTCAATTCTTCACCGAGAACAGAGACCTTTCCAGAGATGACCTGCACCCACGCGTGAGGCATTTTTTCCGATGCCGGTATCAGCAGTGAAGGTGTTGCTTCCTGCTCAGTCGGAACAAGGTGGCCGTAGGAGATCTCCGCATCCTGCCGTATCTCGGTCGAGCCGTCCCTGCCATCGCCGGAATAGAGCAGGGTGAGTTCATTCGGTTTGGCCAGCTCAGCCAAAGGCTTCTCCATGTAGCGCGGCTCACCTCCCGGTGTTCTGGGATGCAACCAGATCTGATAGAGATGGGTCTGCTCCGTGTCAGATGGATTGAATTCACTGTGCTTGATGCCGCTGCCGGCGCTCATGTATTGCAGATTACCTGGTGTCAGAACGGCGCCGGAACCGATGCTGTCCCGATGCTCCAGTTGCCCCTCGATGATGTAGGTGAAGATCTCCATGTCCGAATGGGGATGAGTGGGAAAGCCTCCCTTGGGTTGGATCGTGTCGTTGTTCATCACCCTCAGAGATTTGAAACCCATGTGATCCGGATCGAAGTATCCGGAGAATGAGAAGGTGAATCGTGCCTGTAACCATCCATGGTCTGCCTGGCCTCGCTCTGAGGCATGGCGCTTGGTTGTCTTGACTGCTGTTGTCTTGTTCATGGGAAGACCCTGAGGCCATTGCGTTGATCCGGCAAATACCTTGATTTTAGAGCGGTATACGTTTTGGTTATACCAAATGGAGCTGCGACACCTGAGATACTTCGTGATGGCTGCTGAGGAAAAGAACATCAGCAGGGCGGCATCGCGTTTGTTTGTGTCGCAACCGGCTGTGTCGCGTCAGATCAAGGATCTCGAGGAGGAACTGGGAGTAAGCCTCTTCAAGCGCGAGCCCAATGGACTTAGCCTGACCGAGAACGGTCACGCTGCTCTCGCTCACGCCCGTGAGATTCTCAGGCAATCCAACACCATGGTGGATGCCATGTCCGTCCTCGCAAAAAAAGACGCCAAGACCTCCGTCAAAGTAGGGTTTCTCCCCACAGCGCTGCCGCGCTTTCTCACAGAAGCCATGCGCCAGTTTAACAAGGCGCACAAGAATGTCTGCGTTCAGATTTTCGAAATGACGCCAGCGGAGCAGGAAGAGGCGTTGCGAAGCGGAGAGATCGATCTTGCCTTGATAGGCGAGGCATGCCCCGCACTGAAGCGCGATTTTCGGGTGGATACCATTAGGGAAACCGAAATGGCCCTGGTGGTCCCCGATGATCATCCACTGGGAAGCAGGAAGTCTGTGAACCTTTCCGAGTTCGGCAAAGACACTTTTGTCACCCTGCATGAAAAACATTTCCCGGGCCGCCCTCAAATGATGGCCGACATGTTTGCCCGCGCTGAGATCAACCCAGACGTCACCATTCGTGCCAACGGATTGTCAGAACTCCTTGGTCTGGTTGGTGGCGGAGCTGGTGTTGCATTGGCTCCGGCTGATCTGGCTCTCCTCCCTCACTCAGGAGTCGCCTTCATTAAACTCAAGAAACCCAGGCTTGCCCTCTCATTTGCCGCCGCCTGGCGAAAAGAAGGTGACCTCAAATCAGTCGAAGTCCTCTTGGGTTTGCTGAAGAAGGGGAGGCAGTCGCCTGATTGATCATGACAACCAAAATTCCGAAGGCTGCGGACTGCGGGCAGTTACGCTGCCGCTTTTGAGTGCGTGTTCGAAAAGCTTACTATCAGCTTCCTGCGCGAGACAGCATACCTGAAGCCCCACACGAAAGTTGTAGAGGTGTGTCTATGACTACCCCGCTCCAATCCGTCTGATAGTCCAACACCCCCGCTCCTGGCCAAAGGGAAACCGCAGAACAGAAAGGCACAGTGATCCTGCCTGTCACAAGAGCGATGCCCTTTTGTTGCTTCCGGCCTGAAAGGTGCATATGCACAAAGCGGAGGGCTTAGAGCCCTACGCCGGATGTCAAACCGGTTATGCGGCCTGAAAAGGGAGTGGAAGCTGCCTGCACTCGGACTCAGGTGATGCTTTTGCATTCTTAGAAGAATTTTCTTAAAATCTATAATCATGAAGGTTTGTTCACTAACACGGGATAGATTTCGAATCATGAAGCAATCGAGATTGCTTGCCACGGTTACGCTTGCGGTCTTCTTGCTGGCAGGCCTCGCAACTTCGATTGCTGCCGGAACCTACACTCATTCGTGGGGATATGATGGAAATCGTATAGCGATCAGCGCCGACGGTAACAGTGCTCCTGACGATGGGCATCGCTGGAAGAAGGGTGATCCTGACGACTGGGGAGCTACGCCTGCCACGCTGGCGATCATTGCCAAGCTGAAGATGCAGAACATGCTCGTGCATTACTCATACAACAACTTCATTGAAGCCCCGGCCGGACCTGACAGTGAGAACCAGATGAAGATCGGTGTGGATGGCGCGCTAGAGCGTTGGGGATTCGACGAAAACCGGTTCTTTGATGTAACCAAGCAACTCGCCGAAGCGAAGGAGCATTTGAAGAAAGAACTGGCGAGATCGACCGCCGAGGATCCGTTGTATTTCATTCATATGGGACCTGCCGAGTTCTTCTATCAGGTAGTGAAGGATACGGTTGACCAGGGAGATGCCAGCGCACTGAAGCACGTGTACATTGTCTCTCATAGCGGGTATAACGACAATCACCTGCGAAGGGATTCGCACCACACGCTGCAACAGGCGATCGACTACAGTGGTGGGCGTCTTAACTGTAAGCGGATCGGGGACCAGAACGGAAAGCACGATCCGAACGCGCTTTGGAATTCAGAAAGGGATTTTTCGCCATGGTATTGGTTGCGCGACCATCAGCAGCCAAGCATGAGATGGTTGTACCGCCGCATGCAGGCGAACGCAAAAGGAGTGGCCGATATCTCAGACGCGGGCATGCTTTATTGGCTTCTGCTCGGAGATGAAAACGGCAGCCCTGCAAAGTTCAATGCGTTCATCGGAGACGGCATTCCTGAAAGCAGGCACCTGGTTGAGGACTTGAAATCGGGAAAAGGTTCTAAGGCTCAATCGAAGGCACTGATCGAGGCTATTAATTCGGGTCAGTTGATCCTTATTGAGGCAGAGGATTTCTCGCTCCGAGGCAAGTGGCGGAAAGTCGAATCAGTCGATGCGTCGGGCGGTGCCTACATCGAGTATGGCGGTCCGAATAAATATCGAGCAGTCGATGAGGAGCAGACAATTGAATTGTCCGTGAAGGTTGTTGAACCAGGATCGTATACTGTGAAGTGGTTCATGCGTCAGCCATCAGAGGTGGAGGGTGATAAAGCAAACGACGCATGGATCAATTTCCCCGATGCTGTTCAGAAAGCAAAAGGACAGGTTACCGGGTTTCACAAATTCTATGGACGTAGCAAAGGAGGCTTCGGGTTGAACGGAGTTCTGGAGTCGATTCAGCTTCATTACCACTCATGGCTCAACGTCACGTTTGCTCAGCCCGGAGTATACAGGTTGCAGCTATCTGGTCGTTCCAATCTGTTGCAGATTGACCGTTTCGTTCTCTATCGCGAAATGGATTTCAAGGAAGTACAGTCCCTATTTGGAATAGGTGAGTAGCTGTAGGGGGGGGCAGGTGTTCTCTGTGCTGTCTTATTACTGAATTATTTGAAGTAGTTCCCCAAGCACTTCCATCTTTGGTTCAATCCCCAGTCCTGGTTTTGTGGAGGCTGCCATTTTTCCGTTTTCTCTTTGGGGGGCGCCTTGGGCGATGGAGGTGGTGACGTAGCTGTTAAAGTCGGTGGAGGTGAAGCGGAATTCTTCCGGTGTGCTGTGGGCTAGGTGGGCGATGGCTGCTGTGATGATGTCGCCTCCCCAACTGTCTTCCAAGGTCATGGCGATGCCCAGTGAGACGCAGAGGTCTCTGGCTTGCTTGGCTTTGGTCAGTCCTCCGAGTTTACTGATCTTGAGATTGACCACGTCCATGGCGAGATCGGTGTGTCCCTTGAGCAGTGGAGTGATGCTATCAATGACTTCATCGAGGACGAATGGGTGATCGGTGTGGCGTCGGACGGAGAGGCAGTCCTCGTAGGAGAGGCAGGGTTGTTCGATGTAGACATCGATATCTTTGACGGCGCGGACAACCCGCATGGCTTCGTGTTTCAACCAGCCTGTGTTGGCATCGGCCACCAGCTTGTCTCCGGGTTCCAAGATCGCGGCGCAGTTGCGGATGCGTTCGATATCGACGTCTGGATCGCCGCCTACCTTGAGTTGGAAACGCCGGTAGCCTTCTTTCCTGTATCCAGCGACGTTGTCAGCCATGCCGGCAGGATCTACCTGCGAGATGGCTCGGTAGAGGATTATGTCTTCACCGTAGCGTCCACCCAAGAGATCGCATACGGGTAAACCAGATATCTTTCCAAGGATATCCCAGCAGGCCATATCGATGGCGCTTTTTACATAGGCGTGCTCCTTGAGGGCGGCGTCCATGAAGTGATTGAGTTTGCCGAGGTGGGTGGGATTTTTGCCAATGAGGTGTGGCCCAAGTTCTGCGATGCCGGCTCGGGCGCCAGCTGCGTAGGCAGGCAGATAGAATGGGCCGAGGGGGCAGACTTCTCCATAGCCAGTGATTCCCTCGTCTGTATGGACGGCAACAACAGTACTGTCGAAGACGCTGACACTTTTGCCGCCTGACCATTTGTAGCTCCCTTCATGCAGGGGGAGGTCGACCTGATAGACTTCGATCTTGGTGATTTTCATGTGTGATTCAGCTGGAGAGTGAAGCGCCTTCCCATGTCTTCCACCAGTTGCGGAATTGCTGCCATTGGGCTTCCAGATGGTCGCGTTGACTTGGGCTGAGTTGGTCGGTTTTGAGGAAGTGATTCTGATAGGCATCGTGGCCCTCGAGAACCATCAGTGCCTTGTAGTAAAGAACAAGGTCGGGACCTTCATCAAAGGTGGACAGGACGCTGAGTGCGCTCTCCAGCTCGGCTGCCAGTTGTGTGGCTTTGGCATCTCCGGTAGCTGCCTTCTCACAGAGGCTGACGAGTTGAAGGACTTCTTTGGGGAGAGCATTCCCAACTCCGGTGATGGCTCCTTTGGCACCGCAGTTGACGAAGCCATGAAAGACCTGGGTATCGACGCCGACCATGAGGGTGAGATCTGGATCTCCGCTGGTGATGTGTTCTGCTGCGTAGCTGAGTGACTGAGCGCCGCCAAATTCCTTGAACCCGATCAGGTTCTTGTGCTGATCGCGGAGTTTGAAAAAGAGATCTGCCTTGGTTTCGAATCCGTAGTAGGGGCTGTTGTAGATGACGGCCGGGAGAGTGTCGCCTGCGCTAAGGACAGCAGAGAAGTGGGCTTCCTGAGCGGCGACGGATGTGCCTCTGGATAAAACGCGAGGAATGACCATGAGACCGGCCGATCCTGCTTTCTTTGCATGAGCTGCAATGGCTGCGGCGCGGGTCGGATTCTGTGCGCCAGTCCCCACAATGACAGGGATGCCTGCCTTGCAAAGCTGCTCCACGCCTTCCATGCGTTGTTCGTCAGAGAGAATCGGCCATTCGCCCATGGAACCGCAGTAGACGACTCCACTCATTCCTGCTGCCATGAGCGATCTGGCGGTATCGACCAATGCACTGAAGTTGGGGATGCCGTTGCTATCGCAGGGCGTCATCAGGGCGGGAATCACTCCTGAGAATGGGGTGGCGTTTATAGGGGCGGTCATAGGCTGATGGTGAGTCTAGTGTGCGTGGAAAGAAGCTCAATCACCAACACTTGCAGCGGATGCGATGGCGGCAATGTGATCGTGGTCTGTTCCGCAACATCCCCCGATCACCTTGAGTCCATACTTTGACTTCATACCGGCCAGAAGCGATGCGAGTTGATCGACGTCGCCCCGGTCGAGGTCTGTGCTGTTGTCGAGTTCCTCATGACTCTTTGTGGAGGCGTTCGCGCGAAAGCCTTTGAAGCGGCTCAGCCATGTTTCGTTCTTTTCGTGCGCCTCATCCAATGATGGCAACAGATGCTCTGGGTGCGCGCAATTGACCATGTAGAAAAGTGGAGCTGAGTCAGTGGCTTGATCAACCTTTTCGATGAACTGGCCCAGAGGTGTATCATCCGGGAGGAACCCGTTGGTTTCGACTGTCGGGGAGATGATAATGGGAAGTGTGTGTGCCTTGGCCGCGTTCATGATGCCGATGGATTCTTCAACGGAGGTCATGGTCAGTGCCGTAAGAACATCGATACCTGCGGACACGAGGGAATCAATCTGTGGTTGATGATAGTCACTGGCTGCACCGGGAGTCATGCCGTCACCCTCCACCTTGTAGCCATCTCCCTTCGGTCCTAGGTCGGCGGCGATCAGAACGGGAAATGTGTCTTTGGTGATTCCTGATCTTTTACGCCAACGATCTAAGGTGGAGCGGGTCATATCGACTGCACGTTTGTTGATCATATCGAGCTCGCTTTGATCGCGATTTAGTTTGGCGAGGAAGTCAGGTTGTGCGCGCCAGACGAGGAGATCCAAGAGTAGTCCATAGCCGCTCTTGGCTGCTGTATCGAGTGTTGGGAAAAGCTGTTTTTCTTCGAGCTCGTTCCACGCGGATTGATCTTCATGAATGTGGAATGCGCAGAACTCTGGAAGATCGAAACCTTGCTGGAAGACCAGATAGGTTTCAGTGCCGGCATTGCTTAGGAAGGTGTGCTTTTCAAACAGTTCGGAAACAGTCGATGACATGGGCATGTTTCCTAGAAGCGGAGGCGGGGTTAGTCAATTTTAGATCGTTGAGGATTGTCTTTGTACAAAAAAACAGGCGCAGAGGATATGCCTCTGCGCCTGCTGAAAAGAATAAAGATTCGTCGACCTAGTGGGTGTTGTGAATCAATTCCTTGTTGTCGATCGCGTTGACGATCTTGAATTCCTCTGTGTGGAAATCGGGCTCAGAACGGAAGCTGAGTTTGCCGTAGAACTTCTTCTCCATGTCGATGAGGAGTTGTTCATCTTCTTTACGGAGGCGTTCCAAGACGCGTTCGTTCACAACGATCTTCAGTTGGAAGTCGGTGGTGTCGCGCTGGCGCTTCTTCAGGATCTCCTGAAGCTTGCGCTGGATCTCCACAGACATGGTGATCGGGCTCTTTACCTTTCCGCGTCCCTTGCAGTAATGACAGTCATGGTAGACGGCATCACGCACACTCTCAGAATGGCGCTGACGTGTCATTTCCATGAGTCCGAGCGGAGAGAGCGGAAGGATGTGGGTCTTGGCCTTGTCCTTGCGCATCAGTCGCTTCATCTGTTGGTAGATGGAGTTCTGATCCCTGCGTGAACGCATGTCGATGAAGTCGAGAACGATGAGTCCACCCATGTTGCGCAGACGCAACTGACGACAGATCTCATCGGCGGATTCCTGGTTTACCCGGAAGATCGTGGAGTCCTGATCGTTCTGATTCTTATGGCTGCCTGTGTTGACGTCGATGGTGACCAAAGCCTCGGTCTCATCGATGATCAGGTAACCACCACTTCGGAGATGCACTTTCCTTGAGAAGGTGCTTTCAAGCTGTCGGGCAATGCCGAAGCGCTCAAAGATCGAGGTGGATTCCTGATAGAGCTTGAGCTTGTCGAGTGACCGCTTTGAGATGCGTCCAATCAGCTCCGTGATACGTTCGAAGTCAGGCGCATTATCCACGACGACGCGCTTGATGTCCTCAGTGAGGAAGTCACGCACGGTGCGTTCCACGAGATCTGGCTCGCGATAGACGCAGGAGGCTGGCTTCTGTGTATCGATCTTCTTCTGGATCTTGTTCCACTCTTCCACAAGCAGGGCGAGATCGCGGATAAAGTAACGCTTCTGCTGTCCTTCACCTGCGGTGCGGACGATTACGCCCATGCCCTCAGGGATGTTGAGTTCGCGCACGATCTTCTTGAGGCGTTGGCGTTCCTCGTTGTTGTCGATCTTGCGCGAGACACCACTCATGTCGGCGTGAGGAAGCAACACGAGGTAGCGTCCTGGTATGGCCAGATGGGTGGTGATACGAGGTCCCTTTGTGCCAATGGGGCCCTTGGTGACCTGAACAATGATCTCGCTGCCAGGAGGATAGACATTTGGAATGTCCTTCTGGGTGATTTTCGGCCGTTCGCGTTTGCCTTTGCGTCCGCGACCACCGCGATCGACGACTTCCACACCGCTGTCCAGATTGGATGGAATGATATCCCAGTAGTGAAGGAAGGCATTCTTCTCGTAGCCGATGTCAACAAAGGCTGCCTTGAGTCCGTCTTCGAGGTTCTTGATCTTTCCCTTGAAGATGCTGCTTACGATGCGCTCCTCATTGGTGCGCTCGATGGAAAAGTCTTCCAGGACGCCTTCTTCCAAGAGGGCGACACGGGTCTCGAGAGACTCGGAATTGATGATGACTTCCTTGTGAGGGCGGACGTCTGGTTTGATGATGTGTTTGACCTTTTTGATGACTTTGTTGGCGGTCGCTTTGACCTTGTTGACGATCCCTTTTGGTTCTGGATCCGGAACGGGCACTGGATCGTGCTTCGGTTTCTTTGGAGTTTCGTCCTGTGCTTGGGGCTTGCCGTCCTTGCCGCCGCCTTTGCCGCGACCGCGACCACGACCTCTACCGCGGCGTTCCCTCTTTTCATTGGGGATGCCGGCTGCCTTGTTTTCGGCGCGTTCGATCTCGCGATCGTGTTTCTCTTCGGAAGCGAAGAAATGTTCTTCGGCAGGTTTCTCGCCGACGACTTCGGCGCGTGCTTCGTTTGCTTCCTTCTCCTGTTTCTTGGACAGGTTCTGAATTCCCTTCTTGGGCCGGTAACGCATGCCGCCTTTGCGGTTGTTGTTGCGTCGTCTGTTGTTACCTGAATCACTCATGATCAGTATGCCTTTCTATATAGGTGTATGTTTTGAATAAGGCCCGCCGCGAACAATGAACTGAGTACCGATGAACCTCCGTATGTCAGGAGGGGTAGGGGTACGCCAGTCACGGGCATGAGTCGGATGTTCATTCCGATGTTGATGAAGATCTGGCTGAAGAAGAGTGTGACCACTCCTGCCGCCATGATTTTTCCCAGGCGATCGCGTGCCTGTCCGGCTGCTCTTATGCCGGAAAAGAGGACGATGGTGTAGAGTCCGAGGACCACCACACTACCGATAAACCCTTTCTCCTCCGCGATGACGGAGAAGATAAAGTCATTGTGCGCCACACCACGTGGCAAATAGCCAAGGGACGTCTGTGTACCTTGGCGATATCCTTTACCCCACGCGCCGCCTGACCCCACTGAAATCATGGCCTGGCGGACATTGTAGGAATATTTTTGCTGCTCCTGATCTGCCTTACGCTTTTCTTCTCGGCTTGCGTTTGGCGGAGCGAAATCCTGATTGAAATAGACCAAGAGGCGACGACGCTGATACTCGTGCAACTGGATCTGATATTTTTCCGGGGCGAAGAGAATGTTGAGAATCATCAGAGCGCAAAAGAACCCTGACCACCCAACAATCTTGAAGAGATAAATCCTTGGTGTCTTGGCAACCCACATCATGACGAGTGTGATGGGGATGAACAGCAGTGCTGACCCCAGATCGGGCTCGATCATGATGAGAGCAAATGGAAGGGCGCCGAGCCCGAGTGCTTTGACAAAGACAGGGCCTTGCCGGAGTTCGTCAACGGGGCGACTCAGGAAGTGAGCCATGGCCAGAATGAAGGCCAACTTCGCAAACTCTGAGGGCTGAATGGTCGCAAAGCCCAGATTGATCCAGCGGCGCGCTCCGTATTGTTCATAGCCAATGAATGGGAGGAGAATCAAAGCCAGAAGAAGGATGGTCCCCCAGTAGGCAACCAATGAAAAACGGGCAAGGACATGGTAGTCGATCAGGCAGATCACGGCTGCTCCGCTCAGTCCAACAACGGCCCAGATGATCTGGCGGATGTGATCCTGTTTATACCATGCGAGTGAGGCGTTGGATTCATCCACCATTTTGGCGCTGTAGATGAATGCCACGCTGATTGCGAGCAGACCGATCAGGCTGGCTATGAACAGCCAGTCGATGCGTGATTCGTCATCTCTCAGTCCGAGGCTCATGGGTTTTGGGTTGTTTCCAACTGGCTTGCGCGCAGTCGGTGGAGATCCTGTATCCCCTTGTAAATTTTCTGTGCCACCGGAGCGCAGGTCTTGCCACCGGAGCCGCCGCTTTCCACAACGACGGTTACTGCATATTGAGGTGCGAGTCCGGGTGCTATGGATGCAAAGGATGTGAACCACACAATCTTGTCCACAAGTGTGCGGCCTTTCTTGACCTCTGCGGTGCCGGTCTTTCCTCCAATCTGCATTCCATCCACGTCGGCAATCCGTCCGGTGCCGAGCGAAGTATAAATGTCGTCATACATGGCCTGTTGCACGGTCTGGACATGTTCCGGTTGAACGCCGAGATAGCCGCGAATGCGTCCTTCGGGATAATCGCGAGGCACACGTCCCGTAAGGTTGTTTGCTGGTGCGATCCTTGATACCAGGCGAGGCCAGTAGATGGTGCCCCCATTGGCAACGGTGCCGGTGATGGTAGCCATTTGGAGGGGAGTTACAGCGATGGGGCCCTGACCGATTGAAAGGTTGGCTGTGTCCCCGTCGTACCAGCGCGTGGCCACTCGCTCTAGACTCGGGAAGGCTCCGGCGCTATCCTGCATGGTTGGAATCTGGCTGCGTTGCCCTAGGAAGAAGCGGTGACCCATTTCTACAAGGTTGGCTGCGCGGGCCTCCAATGCGTGATGGATGAAGTAGCAGTTGCATGAGATGGCAAATGCGCTTCGTAGATTGTAGAGCCTCGGGGCTGCTGTGCATTTGATACCGCGACCGATCGGATAGGCAGGGAGTCCCTGATACTTGGTGTCGGGAGAGACGGCTCCTGAATTCAGACATGCAAGTGCGGTGACGATCTTGAATGTAGATCCGGGTGGATAGATTTCCTGAGAGGCCCTGTTGAAGAAGGCGCGGGTCTTGGGATCATTCAGTTCTGAATACTGCACTGAGGAAATGCCAGGAAAGTCGTTGGGGTCAAAGGTGGGCGCTGAAACCATGGCGACGATGTCTCCGTTGCGCGGATCAAGCACTACAACAGCTCCTCTGACATGGCTGCCGATGGTGCGAATGGCATTCTCGGCAATCTGTTGGATATCGATATCGATTGTGAGATGAACGTCGTCTCCAGCGACTGGAGGAAGCCAGACGTTTTCCTCAACGCGGTAGCCAAGATTGTTCACGAGGACAGACTTTCCGCCAGCGACGCCTCTTAGCTTGGAATCAAATTTTCCTTCAATACCCACGACGCCACGAAGCCCGGGAAGATGATAATCGAAGGTGTCTTTTGACTCGGTTGAGACCTGAGTGTCGCGTTTCAGATGGCCGAGGATATGTGCTGCAGAGTTTCCATAGGGGTACCAGCGTGCCGGTTCGAGATCGATGTCGATGCCTGTGTGATCGAGCGGTTGTTCGTAGAAGCGGGCGATGTCCTGAGGTGAGAGGTCTCGGGCGATGGTAAACGGCAGTGCAGTCTTGCTTCGGTAGTGTTCGTTGAAGGCGCGTTCGTAGACCTGGATGTCACGGCCCAACACCTTGGCTACTGAGGCGACCTTCTTCTGGATGACTTCAAAGCGAGCAGCACGGCTTACTCTGCTGATCACATCGAAGTCGTAATCCACATCCGGATTGTCCTTCTTGAATTTTGCTTTGAGCCTGCGATAGACCGGGCTGAACTCACTCCGGATTTCCTCGATGTAGAGGTTTACGCTGTAGCTCGGGCGGTTCTCTGCAAGGATGGCTCCATTGCGGTCAAAGATTCTTCCGCGAACAGCAGGTGTGCTGATGGATCGGTAACTCTGGTTTTCAAGGCTGGTCTGATACTTTTTGGTCGAAAAGATCTGCACGTACCACAAGCCCGTGAACAGGATGCCCAGACCAAACAACACAGTCACCGAGAGCCATCGAAGCTCCGGTTCATTGCGTTTGAGTTGGTCGAAAATCAGCATGTGATCAATGGCGGCCGCGTTTGATTTCCCGATTACCGCGGACCATGGATTCAGAGATTTGTGGATACCTTGGATAAGTGACCATGGTGTTGAGCTTATCCATCAGTTTGAAAAGAAAAGGAGCAAGGATTCCGCAGGGCAGGGAAAGCCATGTAAGATGCCAGAATGAAACCCAGCCGAGCAGCATCTCTGGACCATCCACGATTCCCAGAACCATAATGGTCATGATCGGTCCTGCAGCACCTGTGCAAAGTCCGACGATGAACTGTGTGTAAGTGGACTCCACCACCATGATCTCTCGTGACGACTGAAGAACGAGCGAGATCAAAAAGAGTGGAAGGATGCTGACTCCCAGCGGATTCATGGAAACGGAGTCCATGAGCAGTCCACCAAAAGCAGAAGCAAAGGCGGCTTCACCTGCGGTACCTCGCAGAGCGATATAAGCGATGATCAGGGGAGTGATTTCAAATTGCGCACCGAGCCAGACTCTCGGTGCATCAAAGATCGTCGCGACATAGATGGAGATGAATGCCAGGCAGAGAATGACGATGTAGGCGAAGCGGCTCATGGCTTGATCACCCACACTTCCTCGATGGTTGCCGCGTTGGCATGCAGTGACACCTGGGCTTCACCGCGGAGTCCATCGTCTGCGGCCCAATTGTAAATGATGCTTCCGACCGGGATGCCTTTTGGGAAAACACCGCCCAATCCACTGGTTACCACCTGTTGCCCTCGCTCCAGTCTTCCTGTGCCAGAAAGATAGGTGAGGCTGACGATCTGAGGATCGGCGAGAGTGTCTGAATTTGGCCCTAGGATTCCTGAGTCCACCACCGTGGTGCCATCCTCACTGAGGACTTCCACATGCACACGGCAATTGGGATCACCCAGCATGACAACCTGAGAGCGTGTATAGCCGACTTGAAGAACCCTGCCGACGAGTCCTTCCGTGGTCAGGACCGGCATTGCTTCGGTGACCTGATTGCGGCCGCCGACGTCGATGTGGATCATCTTGAACCAGTTGGCAGGATCGCGTCCGATCACGCGGGAAAGAAGCATCTGCCATGGTTGTTGATCCCTCCATTGAACGAGGTTTCTGAGTCGCTCGTTCTCTCGCTTGATGGCTTCAGATTGAAGGTTCCTTAGCTGGAGTTTCTGGTTCTCCTTCTCGAGTTTGCGTAGTTCTTGGATCAGAACCTTGCGGGGAGTGATGGCATCATCGGCTTTTTCAGTGGCTGTCTTGGCAGTATTGCCGGCGCCAAAAAGGGGAAGGAAAAGACCACCTACCGCGAGCTTGAGTTGGGTAGCTGCGCCTTTCGGCAGGTTCAGAAGAACCAGCACCAGCACCAGCACCAGAGCAAAAGCTATATATTGCGGCCGTTTAAACATTCGTCATCCCGTTTGGAACGGGATGAACGCGTGGAAAAGGAGGAGAAAAGATCGAAACGCTCATGAGCTGCTGGATGCGACTTGTTTCAAAAATTGCAGTTCATGTAGTACTCGACCCGTGCCTTCGGCAACCGCGGTCAACGGATCATCGGCGATGTTCACCGGAAGTCCGGTTTCATCGGCAACAAGTCTGTCGATACCACGTAGCAGAGCCCCACCGCCGGCAACAACAATGCCGCGATCGACGAGGTCGGCTGAAAGTTCAGGAGGGCAACGTTCGAGTGTGATTCGAATTGATTCAAGAATGCTGGTCAGGGGTTCCTTCAGGCATTCGCGTATTTCCTCTGAGCGGACGGTAATGGTCTTTGGTAGACCGGCGCTGAGGTCGCGCCCTTTTACTTCGAGTGTGAGTTCCTGCTCCAGAGGATAGGCGGATCCAATACGTATCTTGATCTCCTCCGCCATGCGTTCACCAATCATCAGGTTGTGAGCGCGCTTCATGTGCCCGATTATCGTCTCGTCAAATTCGTCTCCCCCCACCCTTAGGCTGCGGCTGAATACAATGCCGGCCAATGAGATGATGGCTATTTCACATGTGCCACCTCCGATGTCCACAATCATGTTGCCCGCAGGCTCATGCACTGGCAGTCCGACGCCAATCGCCGAGGACATGGGTTGTTCGATCAGGTACACTTCCCGTGCCCCTGCGTGGGTTGCTGAGTCTTTGACAGCTCGTTTCTCCACTTCCGTGATCCCTGAAGGGACTGCAACCACGACTCGTGGTGCGATCAGTTTGCGGTGGTGAACCTTCTGGATGAAGTGTCGTAGCATGGACTCGGTGATTTCGAAGTCCGCGATCACGCCGTCCTTCATTGGACGAATAGCGATGATGTTTCCAGGGGTGCGTCCAAGCATGCGCTTGGCCTCCTCGCCGACGGCGAGGACATTGGTAGTGCCGGCCTGGATGGCCACGACTGAAGGTTCCCTCAGGACAATTCCCTGATCTTTGACGTAGACAAGTGAATTTGCCGTGCCGAGATCGATCCCGATGTCGTTGGAGAACAAGCTTTTGATTTGGGATACCATGAAGCCCGTTAGGTAAGGGCGTATTGAACGCTTTGTGCGTTTCAAGAGCAAGCCTATTTACGTTATCGTTTAAGTCTTATTTCCGACGCAAATATCCCTGACTCAGCGACTTGGAGGGTTTGAGCCGGCTGTTTGAGGCTGCGGGGCATCAATCATGGCGAATTCTGCAATTTGAAATTTGAGATTCAACCGCTGATCTCTACCATTCGCCGCCCGTCCCAGATGGGTCTTAGTATGAGCAACGACGATACAAACAAACCGGAAGCTGAAGATGCCGCGCCCTTGGATTTCATTCGTGAAATCATCACCACGGACCTCAAAGACGGCAAACACCAGCAAATCGTCACCCGCTTTCCGCCTGAGCCCAATGGGTACCTCCATATAGGCCATGCCAAGTCAATCTGCCTGAATTTCGGTATTTCCGGCGAATTTCCAGATGCGCGCTGTCATTTGCGCTTCGATGACACCAATCCTGCAGCTGAAGAGACCGAGTATGTGGAGTCCATTCAGGAAGACGTCCGCTGGTTGGGCTTTGAATGGGGGGATCACCTTCACTTTGCTTCAGACTATTTCGACAAGATTTACGAATTCGCGCTTCAGCTCATCAAGGATGGCAAGGCATACGTATGTGAGTTGAGTCTCGATGAATTCAAGAAATGCCGTGGAATTCCTACTGAGCCGGGGCAGGAGAGCCCTTACCGTAACCGCTCAGCGGATGAAAACCTCGCCATGTTCGAGAAGATGAAGAATGGCGAGATCGAGGAAGGTAAGGCCGTATTGCGTGCCAAAATCGATATGGCATCGCCTAATCTTCACCTGCGCGATCCAGCGATTTATCGTATCAAAAAGGCAGATCACCATCGCACTGGCGACAAATGGTGCATTTATCCGATGTATGACTTCACTCATTGTCTGTCGGATATGCTAGAAGGCATCACCCATTCGCTTTGTACGCTGGAATTTGAGGTGCATCGCCCACTCTATGACTGGGTGTTGGACGAGTTGGAGACTCCGTGTCATCCGCGCCAGATCGAGTTCGCGAAGCTGAATCTCAATTACACCATCATGAGCAAGCGCAACCTGCTTCGCATGGTGAATGAGAATCTTGTAAGTGGTTGGGATGATCCGCGCATGCCCACTATTTCCGGACTACGTCGTCGTGGCTACACCCCTGAATCCATTCGTAATTTCTGTAAAGGCGTGGGTGTAACCAAATTCAATGGAGTCACTGATCTTGGTGTATTGGAGCACTCTGTGAGAGATCATCTCAATCAGATCGCTCTCCGGGCTGCTGCTGTCCTTGATCCGCTGAAAGTAGTGATTGAGAACATTCCGGAAGGTCAGGTTGAAGAACTCGATGCCGTCAACAACCCCAATGATGAAAGCGCTGGAACACGCAAGGTTCCGTTTGGTCGTGAGATCTGGGTGGAGCGAGGAGACTTCATGGAAGATCCTCCAAAGAAATTTTTCCGTCTTGGCCCGGGCCGCGAGGTACGTCTGCGTTTTGCTTACTTCATTACCTGCAACGAAGTCATCAAGGATGACGCGGGCAATGTGGTGGAGCTTCGCTGCACTTATGATCCAGAGACCAAGGGTGGTCAGGCACCTGATGGTCGCAAGGTCAAAGGAACAATCCACTGGGTATCCGCCGCTCACGCAGTCGATGCAGAGATTCGTCTTTATGATCGGCTCTTCAGCGTGGAGGATCCAAACGATGTCGAAGAAGGTGAGACCTTTGTGAAGCACTTGAACCAGGATTCACTACAAGTGGTGCCTAATGCCAAATTGGAACGTTCGCTCGGTGAAGCCAGACCCGGCCAGCCCTATCAGTTTGAACGTGTTGGCTACTTCACTGCTGACTCCAAAGACCACACAGCCGAGAAGCCTGTTTTCAACCGCACCGTTGCGCTGCGTGATGGTTGGGCAAAGAAGAAGTAGGTAATCGCCGTCTTTTGGGCGGTGGTAATAAAGGGGAAAAAGGAAAGGGAAGATGGTGGGTTTGGAGAGATTCGAACTCCCGACATCCTGTGTGTAAGACAGGCGCTCTAACCAACTGAGCTACAAACCCGCTCGTCGAAGGGCGGGGATTTTTTAATCAAAGCCCCAATCGAATCAAGCGTTTTTGAGGCTTTTTTCTCCGCTACCTGATTCGCTGGATTGCTCAAGTTTATCCAACGTCATTCATCAGTCTTCCGTCTGCCATGTAGGTGGTTTCCTCCCAGCACTTTCGGAACTCTGCTCCAAATGAATCGGCGCCTGCCCGGCAGATCTTCAGGTAGTCAGGATTGGGTAGGATGTCATTCCGAATCCGGGTGGCGCTGGGATGCCTGGGACGGCAGGAAAGAATATAGGCAGGCTGTCGATCTGAATCTGGTTTCTCAAAAGGCTCCCATTCAACCGGTATCAGATCATAATCAGCTTCCCTAATTCGAAAGGCTTCTAGATCAGAGAACTGAATCTGCATCAGGATTCCATTGATATGATGGCCGGGGGCAGGAACGACATTGAGCGCCGCGCATTCTTTCTGGTTCTCAGAGGGAGCATACCGACTCATCTCCATCGCCATGCTGTAGTGAAAAACACGCTGACATCCGTAGGCACGGATTGGAATGGGTGCGATTGAGGTTTCCTTTAAGGTTACAGCTGCTGAACCAGCGTTCACCAAGCTCCCATAAGCTACCAATGGCAAATGATCGATCACTTGAGACTCAAGGAACGTCAACAGGTCCGGCCAAGGATAGCTGTGAATGGGCCATGGGGTAGGCATGGAAAGGTTTTAGCTGGATGAACAGAAATGGGGAACTGGATTCCTACGTTGTCATTTTCCTTATCTGTTTTTGAATGTTTTTTGAAACCGGATCGTTCACTCTTGCGGTTTCCCCTGTGTAGGCTTTTTTGCGGATGATGCGATTTGTTTTCAGCGGGTGGCGCTTTTGTCTTGGGCTGCTGGTATTGTCGGGTGCTTTTTGCGCTGCGGCGGAGTTGTCTTTTCATCAAAAGAAGGTGGTGGCTGGTTTGGAGCCTTTGATGAAGGAGTTCTGCATCAGTTGTCACTCCAGTGAGAAGCAGAAGGGCGGATTGAATCTTGAGGAGCTGCTTCAGAGTGGATTTCAACCTCAGCATGGTGAGCAGTGGGAAACGCTGGTTAGCTACATGGAAAAGCGGGAGATGCCTCCGGAGAACAAGCCACAGCCTACGGATGCCCAACGCTCATCAATCATACATTTGTCTGAGTCGGTCGTGGCTCATCTGAAGAGTATTGTGGTGGAGAATCCGGGCAGGGTGACAGTGCGCCGGCTGAACCGCGACGAATACAACAATACGATTCGTGATCTGGTGGGTGTGGACTTTGAACCGGCGGCTGATTTCCCTGGTGATGAGGTTGGGTATGGCTTTGATAACATTGGTGATGTCCTGTCGTTGTCGCCGCTTCTTCTTGAGAAGTATTTGGATGCAGCGGAGCAGATTGTGGACAAGGCCCTGGTGAAGAACTATCCGCCCAAGCCAAATAAGAGTCGTCACGAAGCGGAGAAGATGCAGCGGGCTGGTGATTCCATCCGTGCGGAAGGATCGGTGCTGGGTCTGTATCGGGATGGTGGTGGTCGTGATAAGATCGAGATCAAGAAGGCAGGGCGGTATCGGATTCGTGTGCGTGCTTCGGGAGATCAGGCAGGTCTTGAACCACCGAAGCTGGGGCTGCGTTTGGATGGCAAGGAGCTGAAGGTCTATGAGGTCCGTAACAGTCGTCGGCAGATGAAGTATTTCGATCATGAGCTGAAACTGGAGCCGGGCGTGAAGCGGATTGAGGTGGCGTATCTGAACAACTACGTGAACAACGACCATCCAGATCCGAAATTGCGTGGGGATCGAAATCTGTTTGTCGATTACGTGGATGTGATCGGGCCCTTGGATCTACCGCTGCCGCAGTTGCCCAAGTCGCACGCAATGATCATTCCCAAGCATCCGGATCGTAAGAGTGAAAAGCAGGTGGCGCGAAATGTTTTGAACCGCTTTGCCAGTCGGGCTTATCGACGCCCTGTAGAAAAACGCGACGTTGATCGCCTGATGCGGCTCTACAATCTGATGCGTCATGATGGAGGGAACTTTCAGGAAGGTGTGGGTTTTGCGATTCAAGGAATCCTGACTTCACCACATTTTCTCTATCGTTGGGAATTGGACCCTGCGGTTGATGGAGATTCCCGGACCTTGCAAAGCTATGAAATCGCATCGCGCCTTTCCTATTTCCTCTGGGGGAGTATGCCTGATGACAGATTGTTCGAACTGGCCAAGAGCGGTGAGCTGAACAAGCCGGAGGTGATTGAGCAAGAGGCCTTGCGGATGTTGAAAAATCCCAAGGCTCAGGCGTTGGTGGAGAACTTTGGCGGGCAGTGGTTGCAGGTCCGCAACCTCAAGGAAATGGCACCAGATCCGGAACACTTTCCCGCATTCAATGAGTCATTACGTGCGGATATGTTGGAAGAGACTTTTCGGTTCATGGGAGAGGTGATGACCAAGGACCTGAGTCTGCTGGCTTTGCTGGATGCCGACTTTACGTTTCTCAATGAACGACTGGCTCGGCATTATGGCATTCCGGGAGTCAAGGGAGATGAGTTTCGTAAGGTGAGTCTGAAGCCCGGATCCAATCGCGGTGGTGTGCTGACTCAGGCAAGCGTGTTGACCATCACATCCAATCCTACCCGCACGTCACCAGTGATCCGTGGTAAATGGATCTTGGAACAGATCCTAGGGACTCCGCCTCCACCACCTCCGCCGAATGTCCCTGAGCTTGAGGAGGGCGATAAGGTCGATCAGACGGCGTCGTTGCGCGAACGACTTGAGGTGCATCGCAGTAATCCAGATTGTGCGGTCTGTCACAATAAGCTGGATCTGCTTGGTTTTGCCTTGGAGAACTACGATGCCATTGGCGCCTGGCGCGATCATGAAGGACGCTTCCCGATTGATCCCTCAGGTGAATTACCTGGCGGAGATGCCTTTGATGGGGCAGGAGATTTGAAGAAAATCCTCAAGTCACGTGAAGATTTTATCCGATCCTTTTCAAGGAACCTGCTTACCTACGCGCTGGGCCGTGGGCTGGAATACTACGATCAAAGCGTCGTGGATGAGGCTTGCAAAGCGCTGAAATCAAACGACCATCGTTTTTCATCCCTGATCACAATAATTGTGACCAGCAGGCCCTTTCTGAATCGAAACATCGAAACAGCAGCCAAATGAACAAGAGCCAGTCAATCAGTCGACGAACCCTTCTCCGAGGCATGGGAGCCGCCATGGCACTTCCCATGTTGGATGTCATGAAGCCTGCCGCCTATGGCGCGACCAAGGCAGCCGCGCCCATGCGCATGGCCTTCATGTTTGTGCCCAACGGTGTGAATCTGCATCGCTGGACTCCATCCACGGATGGTGCCCGCTTTGAACTGCCCTTTGTATTGGACCCGCTGGCACCGGTGAAGAATGACATCACAGTCATCACCGGTCTGACCCATGACAAAGGGCGTTCGAATGACGATGGCCCGGGCGATCATGCACGTTCTGCCGGTGTGTTTCTGACGGGGGCCCAGCCGCTAAAGAGCCAGGGATCGCAGATTCGTGTGGGTGTTTCTGTCGATCAGGCGGCAGCTCGATACATGGGACAGGATACCCGGTTTGCCTCGCTTGAATTGGGAGCAGAGGCATCACGCGGCGGAGGTAAATGTGACTCAGGTTACAGCTGCGCGTATTCCAACAATATTTCATGGCGTGACGCTGATACTCCGGTGGCCAAAGAGGTCAATCCGCGTGCGGTGTTTGAGCGTCTCTTTGGCGACGCCTCTTCTGGTGTCTCCAAGGAACAAATCAAACGCCGGGCACAACGCCGTAGTCTTCTGGATTTTGTGATCGAGGATGCACGTGCTCTCGACAAGAAGGTGAGTGGTGCAGACAAGCAGAAGCTCGATGAGTATCTGACTGCTGTTCGTGAGATCGAGCAACGTATTCAAGCGGCTGAGCAACAGACCGATCGTCAGCCCATTCGGATGGTTGGTGATCTTCCTGAAGGAGTGCCTGACAGTTATGACGAACACCTACGCCTCATGGGAGACATGCTCGTGTTGGCTTTTCAGACCGACACCACACGCGTTGCCTCCTACATGCTGGCCAATGCGGGGAGTAATCTGAGTTATCGTCAGATCGGTGTGGGTGACGGACATCATTCGCTTTCACACCATCAGGACGATCCTGTCAAACTGGATAAGATTGCCCGGATTAATCGCTTTCATGTGCAGCAGCTTTCATATGTTTTGCAACGTCTTAAAGCCATTCCTGAAGGTGGTGGTTCGCTGTTGGACAACTGCATGATCGTCTATGGCAGTGGCATCAGTGACGGCAATAAACACAACAATGAAAACCTTCCTGTTCTTCTTGCCGGAGGTGGACAGGGGAGTGTGTTGACCGGGCGTCACATGCGTGTGCCACAGGAAACTCCGTTGTGTAATCTCTATCTCTCCATGCTTCAGCGAGCCGGTGTCCCAGCGACCTCTTTTGGTGATAGCACCGGAGCGCTCCGTGGTCTCGAAGGCTGACCATGATTCGTTTCATTTCGCTTCTTCTCGTCTATGGCCTGATATCCGTTCAGGCGCAGGACAGCTTTCCTCCCGTTTCAGAACTCATTGAGGATCTGCGTTCGGACGAACGTCAGGAGCGTCGCGATGCAGCGCGGACCCTTTCCATGATGAGAGAAAAGGCTTCGCCTGCGACAGCTGAACTAGTCAAGGGGCTCCGCGATCGGGATTCCCAGATCTGGTTTCATTCCGTGACAGCATTGGCCAACATGGGACCCGCTGCGGGTGATGAAGCCATACCGGCACTGATTGAGGCATTTCGTGACAGTAGTCGCTATGAAGAACAGGTGAGATTCAGGTCAGCCCATGCGTTGGCCCGAATGGGGCGGAAGGTTATTCCTGCGCTCAGAGAGGCGATGGAATCCAGCAGTTCTGATACGCGTCAGGGAGTCTGTATGGCGCTTGGGACCATGGGCCCCGATGCTAAAGATGGATATGACCTTATGGCCAAGGGGCTGCGCGATGAATCGCTCCGAGTCAGGACCGCGGCCGCGGAAGCCTTTGGTGAAAAGGAAGAGCTTTCCAATGGAACGATCCCATTGCTTCAGGAAGCGTTGAAACAAGAGAAGGATTTCGTCAGAGCAAGCGCAGCCAAAGCCATGGCGCGTTATGGTAGAGCGGGCTCTGTATTCCGTAAGCCATTGTTGGCTGCCCACGATGCTGAGGGAGATGAAGGAACCCGCGCGGAACACCTCAGGGCTCTGGCAGCAGTGGGGACTGGAGGAAAGACGCTCACACCGCTCATCAAGCAGGCGATGCTTTCATCCAGTGGTGATCTGAAGATGGCTGCTCTGGATGCGTTGTTGTATCTCAAGAGTGATGCTAAGGAGCTGAACCAGCTGGCCTCGGAATGGCTTCGAAGCGGAGATGTGGCTCTGCGGGAAAAAGCGGGTGAGATCCTTGCCGTAATCGGAAGTGGCGCTGCATCCGTTGTGCCTTCATTGATGAAGGTTGCGAACGGCATCAATGATCACGGCGAAGCACCATGGGCGACCAATGCCTTGGTGCGTATTGGCTCTGCCTCCATTCAACCACTACTCGCCAAGGCTGGAACGCTGACTGAGCCTGCGCCTTCTGATGCATGGTGGGTTGCTTCTGTGGCACACATCGGCCCTCAAGGACTGAAGACGATTGGAGGCATGGTGAAATCGGACAAGCCCATGATTCGTCATGCAGGGCTGACAGCCTTGAACGGCATGGGAGTCTTGGCACGCCCATTGTTGAATGAGGTTAAACGACGCTTGGCCGATGAAGTAGTCGCGGTCAAAGCCGCAGCACTGAAAGCTTATTACTCACTTGGTGCTCCTCAAGAATCCTTGAGCAAACAACTGGGGCTTTTCCTCAGGAGTGAAGAGGCAGAACTTCAAACGGCAGCAGCACAGGTGCTTCAGGTGATGGGTGGGGAAGGAGCACTCTTGATGGAAGATGTATTACTGGCGCTACAGACCGACGACTCTGAATGTCGGCTGGAAGTTGTCAGGGCCATCGGTGCCATGGGTAGGACCGCAGGCCAAGCAGTAAAACCCCTTGGAGAGATGCTTGAGTCAGGCAGTCCCGAGCTTAAGGCCGAGATCCTGCTGGCCTTTTCAGAGATCGGACCTGAGTCAGCTTCAGCTCTTAAGACAACCATGGCTTTGTTGTCAGAGTCGGATATCGATCTGAAGAAAGCCGCTTTGAAAGCCATGGCGGAAGCCGGCACCAGTGCAGGTGCTGCGGTTGAAGAAGTGGAACGACTTTTTACGTCAGGTGAGACGGATATCCGCCCGGTTGCATTGAGCACCTTGCTAAGGATATCTGGAGACAAAGAGAAGTTGGAACAGTGGGCACTGAAGGGATTGGTTTCCGATGTTTCATCCATTCGCTTCGCAGCTGTTGAAGGGGTCGGTGGCCGATTGATCCGTTCTGAGAAAGTAGTTGAGCAACTGATCGACCTGCTCAAAGAACCCGAAAATCACGATGCCGTATTTCTTACCATGCGCCGATTACGTCCGCGGTATTTGGATAAGCTTGTTCATCTGCTCGATAGCCCACATCCACGCGTGAGACTCTACGGAGTGGAAGCTGTGACCGGACTCGGTAAGGCGGCCAAATCCATGGCCCCCAAGATCCGTGAAATGGCAAGAGACCCAGACGAATATGTCTCTCGCGCCGCCCGCCGCCACATCAAGAGACTGAACTGATTCTTTAGCGGGCAGGCTATCAAGAATGGCGAATGCCGAAGCCGCCTAAAGGCGGAACAACGAGCGGTCGTTCGGCAAGGGGAGCGGCGGCGTTGTATTCAGAGCTAAATCACGATTCGGGTGACTTTGCTTTGGCGCGGGTTGAGTGGATTGATGTCGAGGATGAGTGATGCGCCTTTGTGCCAGCGGATGCCATCGAGGGCGGGGCAGAAGAGGAGATTGAAGTCGCGCCAGCAACGGGATTCATTGAGCCCCTGACTGACGCGTTGCACGCCTGCTCCCAATTGATGGATGCGGGGAAACCACGTGAGTTGATTGGCGGTGTTCAGAATCCAGTCTGAGTGAAGGTGGCCGATCACGGTGTGTTGGATCTGATGGAGACGTTTTCTGATTTCAGGAATTCTGTGCAGGTATGGAAGTGCGGTCGGGTCGTGGCAGAAGAGGACGATTCTTTGTTCAGATGGAAGGTTCTCAAATGTGGATCGGATCCAATCGATGTGTTCGGCGCTGTGGCGAAGCCAATCTTGTTTCTCGGAAGGGAGCATATCCCGCTCAAGGACAGGTAGAGCAATCAAGGTGGAGTTGACGCCGATCAGGGAAAGTCGCTCAGTGTGTTGTGACCACTGGGATGAAACGGCAGGGAGATTGTGGCTGGCGTGGAGTGCATCGAGTCGCATGCCTCCGCGGCCTCCATCGGGACTGATCTTTCCGAGTTCGTGATCCCCGATGATTCCCTTGAGCTGTTTGCCGAATCGTTGCTCAAGCTGCGTCATGACATGGAGGGCGCTCTCGTGAGCGGCTGAATCTGCGATGCCGATGAATGCGGTGTCGGCTGTATAGTCGCCGTTGGCTACGACGAGGTCTGCGTAGAAGTCACGAGCAAGGAAGCGCTCAAATGCATCGTTGCGTGCAAAAGGATCGCCTTCCCAGAGCCAGTCTGACCATCTGCCGACAAGGAAACGGGTCAGTGGATTACTGATGCCTGCGGTTCTGAAATCAACGCGGGCTTTCTCCCTGTCGCAGGCGTAGTGGATATCGCTGACGA
This sequence comes from Limisphaerales bacterium, assembly GCA_965658675.1. Lineage (GTDB taxonomy): Bacteria > Verrucomicrobiota > Verrucomicrobiia > Limisphaerales > CAZKNW01 > CAZKNW01. Next base: position 384,846 of record CBFHTT010000006.1, on the reverse strand, counting down.
TCAGGATGCGCATGGCATGGAGGTGAGAACTACTTCACCACCTTGAGGTCATCAAAGAGGATTTCTTTGCCTGAGAAGGGACTACCCCAGATGGAGGGCTGTCCGGGGAAGGGCATTTCTTTCTCCGTATAGGTCAGTTGCCATTCCTTGGGCTCGTCTTTGCCTTTTTCCCATGCCTTTGCGGAAATGTCCCATGCTTCGTCGCTCTTTTTTTGGATGCGAATCTTGGTCTGCGTCCATGACTTGTCGACCCATTTGTAGCTCTGTGATGCGACGACTTCATCACCGCGATAAAGCTCTATGGCTCGTTTGGCTGGGGCGATGATGATCCGGTAGCCACCGACGCCATTGATGCCCAGTCCGAACGATGGATAGCGACGTCCTTTTTTCTCACCATGAATGCTGGCACTGGCTGTGTAGTTCTCGGTGATGTTGGGCCCGAAGAGCATGCCGAAGGAATCAAGCGGCGCTCCGGGGAGGTGGACCAGCTTGTTGCCATCGCGCTCCTGAATGGTGAACTGACCCTGCAACACAAGGACATCGGCCGGTTCTTCATTGAGCTTCTCCTTGGAAAGATCGTTTTCGTAAAGGACTTCTGCAGAAAGGCTGAGAGAGGCCGCCAGGCAGAGCAGGGTAAGTCTGGTTTTGGAAATCATATGGGGTTCGACAGTCTGGTTGGCAATTTCTTCAAAAATGATTGCTGGAGGTGAAATATCATTCACTCCTGAGCGAGTCGATGAGATTGCCTTTCAATGCGCTCAAAGTGGCAAACCACGTCCAGACCCAGCCACTGAGAAGCACGAGAAGCAGGGTGATGCCGAGTGATTGATATGGGACGTCTGCTCCCGGTGACTGAAGCGCAGGTAATACAGCAATGGCTGCGGAGACGACTCCTGTTGCAAGTCCAAGCAAAAGTAGGGCTCCATGTTCCGAAAGGACCAGCCAACGCACAGAGCTTTTTCTGAAGCCGAGCGATAACAAGAGCGCGAGCTCAGACCTGCGTTCCAGCACATTGCGAAGAACAACGATTCCAATGCCGACACTTCCCAACAACAGCCCCAAGCCACCAAGCGCCTGAAAGGTGGACAGGTAGGTGTTCTGCACGGCATTGAATGCATCTAGGCGGTCGATGGTGGAGGTGAGTTCCAGTCCCACGTCTCTCAATCCGCGGGTCAGTGTTTTGGATGCATCTTCCTCCTTACCGCTACCCACATCAATCAGATACATCTGGTATCCTTCCTGATTTGGGAAGTGCTCCACAAATCGCTCACTTGAGACAATCAGGTTTCCTTGAAGAATGGAATTGGCCACACCCGCGACGAGTCGAATTTTGATCGGGTTTCCGTGATGGTCTGGATCTGGATATTCAAACGTCTGGCCAACCTTTCGGCCCATCGCCCACATGATCGAGTTGTTGTCAGCGATGGCAGGAATGGCTCCATCTGGAAACGTTTCATTCAGCAGCAGCCATGGATTCTCTGCGCTTAGATCGCCATCAACAGATGCGAATGAAAATGCCTTTCGATCTGCCAGCTTGCTTGGATCGACACCGGCGATGCGTGGCTTCTGTGCGCGGTTGAGATTGAGACAGCTGGCTTCTTCTCCCTCGAGCACGCGGAAGGGAACCAATTGGATGGCCTCCATGTCTTCTGGATCCATGCCAAAGAAATCCAGTCCGCGCTCAGTGGTCAGATCGTGATTTACCGGGAGAGATGTCTGACCGAGGTAAGTGAATCCGCCAGTGCCTGAGCTGCGTTCGCCAGCGTTCTTTAATGCATCCAATTTGTTGGCACCTACCGCCACGATCATGAAGCTCCCACAGGCCAACATGGAGACTGTGGCGAGTGAACGTTTTCTACGGCGGGCTGCATTTCGGAATCCAGCCTTGGTCAGTGATGGGGCAGCTTCGCTTCCTTCACCATCGAGCGAACGAATCACAGCAGCGGACAACATCAGACCACCAATCAGAAAGAGTGAGCCAGCGCCAAAAAAGAGTCCGGGGTTGAGACTGCCTTGCGACAGTCCGATGCCCGTAAGAGCCAGCGCCAGAATGATCGAGCCCCAAGCGATCAATTTGCCCTTTCCTCCTGATGTTTTCGCCTGCGATTTCTGCTCAAGAACCTCGCTGCCTGCGCCTTCAGAAAGTAGTTCTCTAGCTGGGAGATTGATTTGTTTTCTCAGCGCCAGCCAGATGGTGCCGATGGCAATAATCACACCGCCGATGGTACCGCCGATCAACGTGCCAGTGCTCATGTGGAACGAGAGTGATGATGTGCCGACTGCGGATTGCCATAGAGAGGTGAGTCCCCAAATCATGGCCTTGGCATATGCGATTGCCCCCACCATGCCTATCGCGCCACCAATCACAGAAAGCAACGCCCCTTCTTTGAGCAGCTGCTTCTTCACCATTGCCGGAGTGAATCCGATGGCCAGCAGGGTGCCGGTTTCACGCGTGCGTTGCTCAATGCCGAATTGAAATAGCAGACTCAGTAGCACGAGTGCTGCGGTGATCAGGAAGAAACTAAAGCCGATGAAAAGCCCGCCGAAGTCCTGTGATTGCTTCACTGCCTGCAATGCCTGTTCGCGAATGGGAGAAAAGACGAGCCCTGCCTCCTCTGGCTTGATCTCCGCGATGAGTGCCGCTGCGATCTCATTGGTCTGACTGGCCTCGGCGTTAAAGCGGAAAGACGTCAGTTCACCAAAGCGATTGGCCCACATTTTCTGTCCCGCAGCGAGTGTGACGAATGCCTTGGGTGTGCCCTTGTAGTCGTCCCAATACTTCTGGTCGTCATCGAGAATGAGATCCATGTCCATGTCGAATCCCGTATCCCATTCGCGGCAATTCTCTGCGTCCTTCATTCCCGGGAAATCGGGCATGAGGCTTGGGTCGATGGTCAGGCTGCTTTCCTCAACGATGCTGTGAATGCGAAAGACGTTTGTGTGTTCCACTGAATTTCTTCCATCAGAAACAACGAAGTACCGCATGGCCAATTCATCACCCACCTTTGCAGAGAGCTTGTTTGCGAGCCATGGATTGATGGCAATCTCATCGTCCTTCATCCCTTCCGGAGCAAGAGGAGATTCCACTCCGGAAACCATGGAGTAGGGACAACTGTTGGTGCCGACCTCAAGTGAGTTTACGAAATAGGTGATTGTCTTGCGGGCGCTGGGTTGTGCCGCTGAGACAGCATTGGCTACAGGCGTGTCCAGAAACACTCTGGGAGATCTGAGCTCCACCGTGTTTACGTGATTGGTCAGTGGTGCCAGATAGAGTTCGGCATCTGCCAGTTGCCACGTGTCCTTGAGCGTCTGGTTTGCTCGGTCCAGGAATTCAGTTTGATTCGCAGGCGCTTTGGCCAGCATTAGATTGCAGCGGTCTCCACTTTCTAATTCCTCCTGAAACCACTTGAGAGGAAAGAATGCATTGTGCGCCGGCAGCTGACTCGCTTGAAGTGAGAAACGGCCAAATGAAGAATCCTCAATGATGGCACCCACTTCCACGCGTAGTGCCATGGAAGAATCCTCTTCAGGGGCCATGGGCGCTTCACGCGAAAGCTGACTCGGCTTGGGCACGCGAAACAAAACAGTGTCTCCCAATTTTACACCCAGCTGCCTTGCCAAATGAGTGTTTAACGCGACCTGATCGTCCTCCAGTGAGGGAGCCGAAGAAGGCTCAGGGCTGAATCCCCAAAAACGATCATCCACACCCATTACCTGCACTTTGTTCGCGCGTGTGTCGCCGCCTTGAGCGGAAGCCGTCGCCAAGAAGATCAATGAGGGAGCGGTTTCAACGCCAAGCTCATTGCCCAACTCGGTTGCCAGCTCAGAACGAAACAGGCGGTCATTGGAGACGAGGACCACATCCGTCTGCCCGAGACGCAGCAGTGCCATGGAAGTGAGGCTGTGTCGCACCGAGTCTCCAACCAGAAGCGCCCCGGCCAATACCGCAGTGCCCACCGCGGCACCCAGAATGACACCCAGATGAGATCGGGCATGATAACGCAGGCTGTTGAGAATCAGTTTGGTGAACGTCATGAAGCGACAAGTTTCACCGACCATTCAAAAATGGCAAGGCAAGGGGATGGCTTTGGAAGCGACTCCTTTCTCCGGCTGCACGGTCCTGCTAGACCTTACCCAGTGCTTTTCATGCCGAAGCTGAGGGCTTTGACGGTGAGGACTAGGAGGCGGCGCATGGTCTCAGTCCGCTTCTTGGGCGGAGTGTTGCGCCAGTTGTCGAGGAACTGAATCTGGAGGAAGTTCAGTGGATCGATCTGTGGGTTGCGTCTGTGCAGTGACTCTTCAAGTGTGGGGTGATTTTCGAGGAGTCGTTTGTGTCCGGTGATCTTGAGGACGGTTTTGACACTGCGTTTGTACTCAGCCTCGATCATGCCGAAGATCCGATCACGGAGGGCTTCATCCGTGACGAGGTTTGCGTATTCGCCGGCAATCCCGAGTTCGGTCTTGGCTAGTGAGGTTTCAGCGTTTTCGATCAGTTGTTGGAAGAAAGGCCATTCGCGATACATGCGGCGCAGCTCAGTGATTCCCTTCGGATTCTTTTTGCAGAATTCAGTGAGGGCGTGGCCGATTCCATACCATGCTGAGATGAGGTGGCGTGACTGTGTCCATGCCATGACCCATGGGATGGCTCGGAGTTGTTGGATGTCGCGTCCGGATGCACGGCGTGTAGGACGAGATCCAATGTTGAGATGCTCAACAAGTTCAATCGGCGTGGCCTGCCAGAAGTAGTCCATGAACCCGGGCGTGCGGAAGACGAGATCCTGGTAATGCTTGAAAGAGGAATCAGCCAGCTGCTCCATGACCTTTTCCCATGTGCTCAGGCGCTCTTCATGTGAGTCGGGATCTGGGAGGCATTGACTGGCCATTATAGCAGACGTGAGTTGCTCGAAATTCCGTTTTGCGATCTCAGGCCGGGAGTATTTGAGCGAGACCATTTCTCCCTGTTCGGTAATGCGGAGACGTCCGCCCGGTGCGGCAAATGGCTGGGCTCTGAGACTGCGATAGCTTGCTCCTCCACCGCGGTCGATGGTGCCGCCTTTGCCATGAAAGAACCGGAGTTTGACCTCGCACTCATCGGCGAGTTCAGACATGCGGCGTTGGGCTTCGTGCAGGTGCCAGTTGGCTGCCAGGTAGCCTCCGTCCTTGTTTGAATCGGAGTAGCCGACCATGACTTCCTGAATGTTGCCACGTTTGGCGAGGTGGGCGCGGTAGCCTTCATCGGCCCAAAGTTCTTTCAGGATGTCTACGGAGTTGGCGAGATCATCAATGGTTTCGAACAGTGGGACGAGATCGACGTAGTTACACTTTGCTTCCTGTGCAATTTCAAGGAGGCCAAGAATGTGATCTGAGCAAGTGGTCATGCTCAGGATGAATCGATGTGCGGCGCGTCTGCCGTAGGTGAGCTGGAGTTCGCGGATGGTCTTGAACTCGGCAAGCAGTTCCTCTCTGGCCTTCTCTAGCTTGGTGCTGTTGTCACGGAAATCGAGTTCGGCAAGGTGGAAGCCGAAGACCTTCACTTTCTGGATCAGCGACTCGATGCGTCCATTGGCGGATCGGATGGCGCCGCGTTCGATGAGTGAGCGCTGCACAGATTCCAAGCCAGCGAGAAATCCTTCTGCGCTGATGCTTCTGTTATGAACGCGCTCTGCCAAGGAGGAGAGCTGGCCACGAAGACTTTCAAATGGTTGAAATTGTTTTCCTTGGGCACCGATGACTGGAGCTGAAGTAGGGTCATCTGAAACTGGGTCTGACTGGGTGGTTTCATTTACCAATTTTCTGCATTCTTCGTAGTAATGCTTCAGAGCCATGTTGCGATGGCGCTCCATGGTTTCCAGACTGACCTCAGGTGTAACAAATGGATTGCCATCACGATCACCACCAACCCAACAGGCAAAGGTCAGGAACGACCTTGAAAGATCCACCTTGGGATAGTGTTTCTTCAGGCAGGCATTCAATCGTGCATAAAAGTCGGAGGCACCTTGGAAGATGGTCTGATTGAAGTAGAAGAGCGTATTGTCCACTTCGTTCAACGGGGACATCTTTTGCTGTCGCACTTCCTCTGTGAGCCATAGCGCTTCGAGAGACTCTTCAGGTGCGTCCCAGTTGTTCACCAGACGCTGGAGGTGATTCATGGTGGTGCGTCGCTTGGTCTCGGTGGGGTGAGCTGTAAGAACGGGTTCGATCTCAACCTGGTCGAGCGTTTCCTGGATCTTCTTTGCCGGGACCTTGGCCTCTTTGAGCATGGAGAAAAGCCATTCCATGGACATGGCAGGGGCCTTCTTCATGTCGAGTCGGCGGATGCGCTCGCGCTCTTCACACAGGTTTACCAACTGAAAAAACAGACTGTAGGCATGGGCGATCTGATAGGCATCCTCAGTGCTCAGATCGGCGAGGAGGCGACGTTTCTTCTGCTGACTCTTGCGCCCACCCTTCTGTCGTCCACTCAGTGCGAGTTCACGGATGGTATGGATGTCGTCATGGATTTCTCGTCCGGCCTGCTCATCCACGATGGCGTCGAGCTTGCGTGTGAGGTAGTCCAGTTCGTCTTTGAAGTCCTGTGTTGTCATGGTTGTAGAGTGCCCGATTTGCGGCAAACGGGCGCGACTATCGGCTTCCCTGAGATTTAGTCAATGCAGCCCCGAGGTGTTCCAATGAGAATATTTTTCATGGAACTGGAGAAAACTGGGTGCTAGACGCACTCATAACCCGCAGCCGAGACGGCTGCGCCTCTAGATAGTAAAGGCGGGACTACGAACGGGATGAATGTGAGTCTTACCTCTTTTGTTAGGCAATTGGACTACTAGATCTTAATCCGCGAGCGGAACTCTGCGTTACCATTGACTCCGGGAACGCAGTGATAGAGGGAGCCATCCAGCTCGGTGGGTTTGTCGCTGTGGGCGGTGGTGATGAAGAATTCATCCAGATTGGCACCGCCGAAGCAGACTGAAGTGACGTTCTTTACCGGGATCTCGATCTTGTCGATCACGTGACCATCTGTTGGGTCGTGGTGAATGATGGCGTTGCCGTCCCATCGTGCGGACCAGATGTGGTCGTTGGTATCGATGGTGAGACCGTCTGTGGTGCCTTGTTCTTCAGGGGCTTTGTAGAAGACAGAGCGCTCGCCGATTTCGCCGGTTTCCTCATTGTAAGGAGCGCGGAAGATCGTGCTGGCGGTGGAATCAGTCCAATACATGGTCTTGTGATCCGCAGTGAAGGCCATGCCGTTTGAAATCTCAGTGCCGGCCCAGAGCTTGGTGATGGTTCCATCCAGATCCACGCGGTAGAGACCGCCTGTTTCTTCAGAAGTGCCGATGGTGCCGGCATAGACGCGTCCGGCCGGATCCGCGATCACATCATTGAACCGAACCATGGTGTCGTCCGTGTATTCCACCAACACAGAGACAGAGCCATCTGCTTTCAATACTGCCAGGTCCCGTTCGCGGAAAAGAAGCAGCGTGCCGTCCGCCTGAAAAGTGAATCCACCGACCTTCTGTCCACCTTCCACGTGGGTCTCATCATAGATCACTGTGTGAGTGCCTGTCTTGGGATCGAACTTGTGCACCTGCTTGAAATCGATGTCCTCCCAATAGATGCATTGGTCATCGATATTCCAGAGAGGGTTTTCGCCGAGTTTGCAGTGCGCGTTGATGAGAGGAGTAACAGTAGCCATGGTTCTTCAAGAATTGTCCGCCCGTTTGGTGCCTGAGTTCTCGCTGCTGGGCAATGATTTTAAAGAGCGAATCCTTGGAATTCCGTGCATTCCAAATTTATTAGACTTTTTTTCAACGCGTTGGATTGGGTGATGTCTGACTCGCTTTGGGTGGCTGGAGAGTGTATTCCCATCCGCCTTTCAGATTTCTAGAACGCGTATGTCTGTAGACGTCAAACAAATCGGAGATCGGGTGGCGCAGGAGAGTGAACTCCTGGGTCGCATTCGCACTGAAGCTCACAAGGTGATTGTGGGGCAGGAGCAGCTGTTGGATCGGCTTATGTTGGCGATGCTCTGTAATCAGCATGTGCTGATTGAGGGTGTGCCGGGGCTGGCCAAGACGCTTTCTGTCACGACATTGGCCAAACTGATTCAGGCATCTTTCAAGCGCATCCAGTTTACTCCGGATCTTTTGCCGGCGGATGTCTTGGGAACGTTGATTTACAGTCCGAAGACTGGTGAATTCACCATCAAGAAGGGGCCTGTCTTTGCGAACATCGTTCTCGCGGACGAGATCAATCGCGCTCCGGCGAAGGTGCAGAGTGCGTTGCTTGAGGCCATGCAGGAGAAGCAGGTCACCATTGGTGATGAGTCCTTCACGCTTCCTGAGCCGTTCCTAGTATTGGCTACGCAGAATCCTGTGGAACAGGAGGGAACATATCCGTTGCCTGAAGCGCAGGTGGATCGTTTCATGATGAAGCTCACGGTGGAGTATCCGACCAAAGAGCAGGAACATCAGATTCTGAAAAAGATGGCGCGGTCCAAGCCGAACTTTGACGTCGATCCGATCATTCAGCCGGATGATGTGTTGAGACTTCGTGGATTGGCGGATGAGATCTTCATGGATGAGAAGATTGAGGAATATATCGTCAATCTCGTGGAAGCGACGCGTAACCCGGACACCTTCAACCTGAAGATTGCGCCGTACATCCGATATGGTGCCTCTCCACGTGCGACGATCTGTCTGGCCATGGCTTCCAAGGCGCATGCCTTGATTGAGGGACGAGGCTATGTGACGCCTCAGGATGTGAAGTCGATCGCTCCAGATGTCCTGCGCCATCGTGTGATTCTGACTTACGAAGCTGAAGCTGAGGAGAAGACTTCGGAAGACATCGTCAAAACCATTCTAGATCACGTAGACGTGCCATGATCCCCGCGGAACTGGCCAAGAAGATTCGATACATCCAGATCTACACCAGCAAGGCGGTCAACGACGTGCTGGCGGGGGAGTATCATTCTGTCTTCAAAGGTCAGGGAATGGAGTTCGATGAAGTCCGGGAATATCAACCGGGCGATGAGGTGCGAACGATTGATTGGAACGTCACGGCTCGCACCGGTACACCCCATGTGAAGCGCTATGTGGAAGAGCGTGAATTGACGGTGATGTTTGTGGTGGATTTGTCTGCCTCAGGAACGTTTGGAAGCACGGAACGAATCAAGAATGAAGTGGCTGCCGAGCTTTGTGCTCTGCTGGCTTTCTCCGCGATCAAGAACAACGACAAGGTAGGGTTGATCATCTTTACGGATGCGATTGAGCTTTTTGTGCCGCCTGCCAAAGGCACGTCGCATGTGTTGCGCCTGATTCGGGATCTGTTGAATTTCAAACCGAGCGAATCCCAGACCGACATCCGGGTGGGACTGGATTACCTCGGGCGTGTGTTGCCGCGTCGTGCAGTAGTGTTCTTGGTGTCTGATTTCCTTGGTGAGGGCTTTGAAAAATCGCTGAGAGTGGCGGGGCGGAAGCACGATATGATTGCGGTCTCTGTTACGGATCCGCTTGAGGTTTCATTGCCCGATGTGGGACTTCTGGAACTGGAGGATGCTGAGACGGGCGAACTTGTTGAGATTGATACTGGTAGCGGCGCGATCCGTGGGCAGTATGAGAAACTGGGCGGAAAGCGTCTTGCTGAACTGAAGGAGCTTTTTCGTTCCATGAAGATTGATCTGATCGAGGTGCAGACGGATCGGGATTATGTGAAGGATCTTGTGGGCTTTTTCCGGGGGCGTGAACGGCGTCAGGCTTCTGGGTGTTGATAATTTGAAGAACCATGTCTGAAGAGAAGAAATTTGATTTTTCAGTGCCATCTGATGCAGGTGGCAAGGCGAAACAGAACGGTCAGAAGCAGGGCGTGCTTTGGCTGGTGGTGATCTTGGTGATTGCCAATATTGGTCTGACGTTCAGGGCTCCCAAAGGTGGTGCGTCTGCGCCGGATACAACCGAATCAGGATCCTTGGATGCGCTTCGCTCCTTGGCTGTGAAACTTGAGGAGCAGGGGCTTCACATGGCGGCGGCGTCCACTTGGGTAGAGTATCTACAGGAGCCCGGACATGCCGAGGATGAGCAGGCGCGGATCTGGTATCGAGTGGGGACGATGCGTCAGGAAGCTGGTGAGTATGAGTCGGCACTGGCTGCCTACTATCGCTCTGAAAAGATCGCAAAGGTCAGCGAGATTGAAAGTGAGATTGGGCGCCGTGTTCAAGATTGTCTGGAGGGCATGGGGAAATTTGCAGCACTGAAGCATGAGTTGTCATCGCGTGTTGGGATTGGTGATCAGAAGGGAAGTGAAGGCGCCAAAGTGGTGGCTGAGATTGGTTCGGAGAAACTAACGCTTGGGCAACTGGATCGTCTGGTGGAGCGGCGTGTGGATCAGCAATTGGCAATGATGCGTGGCGGTGTGGAACCGGAGCAATTGAAGCAGCAGAAGGAAGCGATGATGAAACAACTTTCCTCGGCTGATCAGCGACGTCAGTTCTTGATTCAATGGATTTCCGAAGAAGTGCTTTTCCGTAAGGCAGTGAAGGAAAATCTTCTCGAAGATGAGGCGGTTGCCGCGGCCGTGCATGAGATTCAACGCAATCAACTGGCTTCGCTCTACATGCAGCGCATGATGAATGCAGCCATGCATGTGAGTGATAGTGATGTGCAGGATTATTACAAAGCCAATCCCGCTGAATTCACCCAGCCTCGTCAGGTGCATCTGGCTCATATCCTTGTCGATTCTGAAGACGAGGCAAAGGAGCTGCAGAAGCAGTTGGCGGATGGTGGAGATTTTGCGGAGTTGGCCAAGAAGCATTCTACCGATGAAGGCACCAAGGAACAGGGCGGTGAGATCAGTGGGTGGGTGACATCTGGTGCGCAGATAGCAGGACAGACTGCCGCGAGCGGAACACATCAGATGATCGCCAAGGCCAAGGCTGGTGATGTTTTGCCTGAGTTGGTGAAGGTGGACGCTGGGTATCAATTGATCAAGGTGTTGGAGGCGAAGGCAGAGAAATTGGCGACCTTTGAAGAAACGAAAGCACGAGCGAAGTCATCGCTGACAAGGCGGCGTGAAATGGAACTTCAGCGTGCGCTGATGGAAGAGCTGAAAAATGAATTTGATGTGGTGTTGCACGAGTCCGTGCTGGGCGGCGGTGAATCCAAATGAGATTGCAACAGAAGAGTGTTTATCTGCTTCTGCTGATCGCCTTGATCAGTTGCCTGTCGGCATGTGCTCCGAAGCCAGAGGTTTCTGAGTCTGAGTCTGAAGGCAGTGCAGAGAAGGCGAAGGGGATTGAGAAGGTCACTGAGCGTGGCCCGATCAAGGTGACTGTAAAGGTCGATAAAGAGAAGCCGACCATTGCCGACCGAATCGAACTGGAGTTGGTAGTGGAGCATGAAGAAGACTATGAAGTCAGGCTTCCTCGCTTCGGTGAAAAACTGGATCAATTTGCGATCGTGGATTTTGGAGGGGTACCTGAATCACTCACTGATGACGGCCGCATCCGCACCGGGCGAACTTATGAACTGGAGCCGTTTCTTTCGGGTGACTACGTGATTCCACCGATGGAGATTCGCTTCCAGAAGCTGGGAGAAGAGAAGGACCATGTCCTGGAGTCTGAGGCCATTGAGTTGACGGTTTCTTCTGTGTTGGATGGGACGGATGTGCGGACTGAAATCCACGACATCATGGGGCCCATGGACGTGCCTGCGCCTCCTCGACAATTTCAGTGGTGGTATGTGTTGGTGGGAGTGCTGATTGCTGGAGTTGCTGTCTGGGCACTGATCCATTTGGGAGCGAGAAAGAAGAGTCCGCCACCGTTGATCGTTCGCCCTGCACACGAAGTGGCCTTTGAGCGTCTGGCTGAATTGGGACAGGCAGGGCTTGCTGAGAAGGGAGAGTTCAAAGCCTTCTTCCAGGAGATCTCAGGAATCCTGCGCAGCTATATTGAAGCGCGTTACGGATTACGCGCAACGGATCAGACGACTGAGGAATTTCTCCACGCCATCCGTGACGCGGACTATCTGAATGGTGAGCACAAGGTCTCGCTCAAGTCCTTTATGAGCCTGAGTGATCTGGTGAAGTTTGCCGAGCATGAGCCGACGGATGCAGATATACAGGGAGCCTTTGATCACTGCCGTGATTTTATCACAGCCACAGCCGAGCGTCCTGAAGACAAAGTGGCCGAACCCTCTCCAACTGATTCTGATAAAGCCTGAGTAAATGCGTTTCGAATCTCCATTCTACCTGCTGCTGTTGTTGGCCTTGCCGCTGATTGCATGGGCGCCTGCGTGGTTTGCCGGAGGGCGTAAGGCGGGAATGCGTTTTTCATCCGTGGCCAATGCCAAGCGTTCGGGAAGGACGCTTCGCCAGCGCCTGAGCTTCTTGCCGATGGCGCTGCGCGTGTTGGCTTTGCTATTGGTTGTCGTGTGTCTGGCACGTCCTCAGAAAGGGCTGGAACAGATTCGGGAGATCAATCAGGGCGTGGCCATTGAGATGGTCCTTGATCGATCTGGTTCCATGGCTGAGCAGATGAGTATCGGCACGGAGCGAATGACCCGGCTGGATGTGGCCAAGCAAGTGTTCGAAGACTTTGTTCTGGGCGACAAGGATGAGTTGAAAGGGCGTCCAAGTGACCTGATTGGTATGATCACCTTTGCTCGGTATGCTGATACAGTGGCGCCGTTGACTCTGGCTCATGGAGCGATGCCCGGTTTTCTCGATACGGTGAAGCTGGTCGGCCGCAATGAGCGAGAAGAAGACGGCACGGCGATAGGTGATGCGCTGGCTTTGGCGGCTGCACGATTGAAGAAGGCGGAGGATGTCTTGGAGCAGCAGGCCGAGCGTCAGGATAACAAGGAATATGAGATTAAGAGCAAGATCATCATTCTTCTGACAGACGGCGCTCAGACGGCGGGTAAGCGTGCTCCGATTGATGCCGCCAAGCTGGCAAAGGAATGGGGAATCAAGGTGTATGCGATTGGTATTGGCGGTGAGTCTGTGAGGACGGTCCAGACGCTCCTGGGGCCAAGGATGGTTGCTGGCGGTAATCAGATTGATGAACGCACTTTGAAAACCATCGCTGAAGAAACAGGCGGTATGTATCGCACGGCGGATGATGCTGAGGCCTTGGTTGAAATTTATAAGGAGATCGATGAGCTGGAGCGCAGTGAAATAGAATCCATTCGCTTTGTGGACTACAAGGAGCTGTTTGTTCCACTGGCATTGTTGGCCTTGGTGCTGTTGCTCCTGGAAGTCATTTTGAACGCAACCCTGTTCAGGAGGGTTCCTTAGATGGATATGCGATTGATCAACATTGATATGCTGCACCTGCTTTGGCTGATTCCAGTCATGGTGGGGTTGTTTATCATGGCGGGAGTGAAACGTCGCGCCGCGCTGAAGATCCTGATGGATGCGGGTGTGTTGGATCGGATCAAGATTTCAGTAAGTCCGGTCAGGCGCCGTTGGAAGGCCGTATTGATCATTCTTTCTGTGCCAGCCTTGATCGTGGCCTTGTGTCGTCCGGGTTGGAACCCCAAAGCGCGAACGGTTGAGCGTCAGGGCCGTGATGTCGTGTTCCTGTTGGATGTGTCCAAGAGCATGCTTGCCGAGGATCTGGCTCCGAATCGGGTCGAGCGCGCCAAGCTTGCGATTGCAGATTGTGTGGATCAGTTGGAGGGCGATCGCGTGGCATTGGTGGCATTTGCCGGAACGGCGGCTGTGAACTGTCCGCTCACCATGGATTATGGCTTTTTCAAAATGATGTTGGACCAGGTGTCCACAGATAGCATTTCCCGTGGTGGTACCTTGATCGGGGATGCCTTAAGAAAGGTCCTTAGCGATGTGTTTGACGATCAGGTGAAGGACTTCAAGGATGTGATTCTGATCACCGATGGTGAGGATCATGACAGCTTTCCTAAAGAAGCCGCTGAAGCCGCCGGTGAAGCGGGAGTGAGGTTGATCGCTATTGGCTTGGGTGATGAAAATGAGGGGCGTCGGATTCCGATCACGGATGAGTATGGCCGGAAGACCTTCATGAAGTATCAGGATCAGGAGATCTGGACCAAGCTTGATGCGGATACACTCCGTAAGATGGTTAATGCCACCCAGGGCGGTCGCTACTTGAACGTCTCCACCGGAACCATCGACCTGGGGCAGGTGTATCAGGAATTGATTGCCACAGCTGAACGTCGTGACCTTGAAGCGCAGACGGTGAAGACTTACGAAGAGAAGTTTCAGATCTTTCTTTTGATTGCTTTTGCCCTTTTATCTGTGGAGTTGATTGTGCCGGAACGCATACGCAAATGAACCGCTCAACAAACAGTCTGATTGTATCGATCCTGCTAGGCCTGATGATGGTCGGTGGTTCCTTGCAGGCGCGCTCTGTTCATGAACTGGTAAGGCAGGGGAATGAAGCCTATGCCGCGGGCGATTTGGAAAAGGCCTTGGAGTCATATCGCGAAGCTGATGTATTGAGCCCGGGGGCACCCGAAGTACACTTCAATCGGGGCGCTGTTCTATACAGGCAGGAAAAATTTAATGAAGCCGCTGAGGCGTTTGAGAAAGCTGCAAGCCGGAGTATCGAGCCAACCAAGGCTGCTCAGGGACAATACAATCGCGGGAACTGTCTCTATCAGGAGGCCAAGCGGCAGAGTGACAGCGATCTGCAAAAGGCAATCGAAGCTGCTCAGGAAAGTGTGACTCTCTATCAGGAGGCGCTGAAGTTGAATTCGCAGCTTTCGAACGCCGCAGAGAACATTGAAGTGGTACGCCTGTTTGTGAAGCAGTTGATCGACAAGCAGAAGGAGCAGCAGCAACAGCAACAGCAATCCAATCAGCTTCAGGAGCAGTTGAAGGAACTCGCCGAGAAGCAGGAACAGGAATCGCAGGAAAGCCAACAGGCTGCTCAACAGAATGATCCTCAGCAGCAACAGCAGTCATCGCAGCAGGCCAAGGAGGATCAGGAGGAACTTTCGCAGAAGTCCGAAGAGCTGGCTGAGCAGATGAAACAAATGAAGGAGCAGCGCAAGCAGCAATCTGCAGCCAGCACCAACCAGACGGAGCAGGCGCAGCAGCAAGCGGCTCAGGAGAAACTGGATGAGGCACGCAAGAATCTCGAAGACGCTCGTAAAAAACAGGAAGAGGCTGAGCAGCAGTTGGATCAGAATCAACTGGCCGATGCCTCCAAGAAACAGGAAGAAGCTGCCGAAGACATGAAGAAGGCGATGGAGAATCTTTTCGATCCGCAGCAGCAACAACAACAGCAGCAACAGGCCTCCAACGAGGATCAGCAGAACCAGGATCAACAGGAAGGGGATCAGGAGCAGCAATCACAAGAGGGTGAGAAGGGTGACGAAGGCGATGATCAAAAGGGCGAACAGCAACAACAGGATCAGCAGCAGAAGGGGGAGGAAGGCAAGCAGGGAGAAAAGGGAGAAAAAGGAGAGAAAGGTGAACGCCCTGAAGAACAGAAGTTGGCTGAGACGGCTGCAAGTATTTTGAATGAAGAGAAAGAGAACCGGAAACAACGCCAGCCATTCCGTGTTGGAAATATCCGGGCGGTCGACAAAGACTGGTGACCCCGCCATTGAATGGGGATGGGTGATTTTTGATTGATGGATTTTGAAGATGACAGATCAGCAGAGAACGCATGGGATTGGTCCTGTGTGAGTCGCTGGGCCGTGGTTGCGTTCTTGTTGCTTGCTTCCTCGTTTGCTCAGGCTGCGGAGGTGCAGGTGGGGGCGGCGGTGGAACGGCAGGAAGTCTATGTGGGTGAAGGCGTTGTTTTCCAAATTATCGTCCAAGGCTCCAAGAATGTGACGCAGCCTGATCTTTCAGCGATCACAGATTTTACCGTGACCGGAGGCCAGGTGTCGGATCATTCCTCGGAAAGCATCAGCATCGTGAATGGGCAGATGTCCCGCACGCGAGTGGAAAAGGTGGCTTATAATTATCGGATCACCGCCAAGAAAGAAGGCACCTTTGTCATTCCGTCAATTGATGTGAAGGTGGATGGAAAGAACTTCAGGACTCAGCCGATTCAGATTCATTCCAAGAAGGCTGCCGAGACAGGCGAGTTCAAGTTGCGACTCCAGCTTCCAAAGAAAGAGGTCTACGTCGGAGAGATGATAGAGGCCAAGCTCGTCTGGTATATAGGGCAGAATGTGAACAATGGATTTTCGTTCTCTGTGCCGCTAGCAGCGGATGATCGATTTGATATTCTGGCCAAGCCTCTGGATGGTGTTGACCAAAGGAGCTTGGTAAGGACGGCTGTCAATGGAACGGAGGCCCTTCTTATCAAAGGTGAAGGCACTCTCGATGGGACGCGCTTCACGACTCTGACCTGGCATGCCTACCTGATTCCTCGTGAAGCAGGGACGTTGGAATTGCCCGGGAGTGCCGTTTCCTTCAGTGCGATTGTGGGATATCGGGAACGCCAGCGTCGCGATATCTTTGATGGAGTTTTTGGGAATCAACGACAGGCCGTGACGCGTGATCTGACGATTGGTTCGGGAGACACGAGCCTTGTTGTAAAGGCACTGCCTGATGAGGGGCGACCTGATGACTTCGGCGGGTTGGTTGGTCAGTTTCGCCTGAGCGTGAGCGCGAATCCTCTGGAGGTGAACGTGGGAGATCCGATCACATTGTCCTTGGCTCTGAGCGGGCTGCCGGTCATGGATCATTTTGAGTTGCCGCCTCTGAAGAACCAGAAGCCGCTTGCTGAGTCGTTCAAGATTCCGGACGAGCGTGAGGCGGGGCGTGTTAAAGGCGGAAACAAGTTTTTCGCTCAGACGATCCGTGCGCTTAGTGAAAGCGTGGAATCGATTCCGGAGTTGAGATTGCCATTCTTCAATCCAGAGAGCGGTTCCTATCAGGTGGCGTCTACCGCTCCTATTCAGATCAAGGTGAATGAGACCAAGGTTGTCACTGCCAGCGATGCAGAAGGTGTGGCTGCGGCGGAAGGATCGCGCGGATCCGAAGTGAAAGCATCAGGACAAGGGATTGCTCACAACTACGAAGGGCTGGATGTGTTGGAGAATCAGGACGTGGCCTTCTCGTTCACGAAATCGCCTTTGGCTGCGACGGTGTTGGTGGGAAGCCCGGTGACCTATGTCGTGATCTTTGCTGTCGTGGGGTATCTGCGCCGGCGTAATTCCAATCCGGCCTTGGTGAAATCGCGGGCTGCTATGGGGGAATTCAAAGCCAGTCTTTCAGGTGGTGATATCACTCCGGCAGATGTCCTTGAAGCGCTCTGTGATTATATGGGCGCGCGACTGTTTCTGCCTCCCGGGGTGTTGACCTACAAAGATGTGGAGCCGGACCTGAAACAAAGGAAGTTGTCTGAAGCAGACCTCAAGGAACTAAAATCGATTTTTGAGGAATGTGAGGCATGTCGCTATGCCGGAGCTTCAGGCGTAGATGCACAGGCACTGGCTCAAAAAGCATTGGCACTAGGCGGCAAAATCGAGGAGGTGACCCGATGAATTCACCTCTCGAATTAAAGGGAATCCACCTTCTCGGCGGGATAGCCGCGAAGCCCCCAAGACCCGAAGGAGGGAAAGCTCTTTGTTCTCCTGCCAAATCCAATCGCAAGCGAGTCCCACGAATCTTCGCAATACTTTCTCTTCTCTTGTTCTCAGTAGCGGCCCATGCCGAATTGCCTGAGGCAGAGATTCACGATTTGTTCAGTCAGGGTAAGGACCTGTTTCGCGAAGCCAATGACCTCACTGCAAAAGATCCGGTGAAGGCAAAAGGACTTTATCGGCAGGCAGCGCTGAGATTTGTTCGTATTGCCAATGAGGGAGGTGTTCAGAATGGAAAACTCTTTTACAACATTGGCAATGTCTACAGTCGCTTGGGAGATCATGGTCGGGCGATTCTGTATTACAGAAAAGCGGGGCGATTCATTTCCAATGACATGAACCTTCAGCGCAATCTATCACAGGTGCGTCGCCAGCGATTGGACAAGATGGAGGAGGCTGAAGAGAAGCAGGTGCTGACCACGTTGTTCTTCTGGCATTACGATATTTCCACAAAGACCCGGGCAGGGTTGTTTCTTGTCGCGCATGTGTTGCTTTGGGGGCTCGCGATCAGGCAGATCTGGATCAAGCGTCCCTGGATGAGCTGGACGATGTTCATCAGCGGGATCGTTGCCGCGTGCTTGATGGGATCACTGGTTGTCGAGGCGAGAGCCATGAAGAGCGAGCGTCCCGGTGTGGTGATCGCGGAACAAGTCACAGCCCGGACAGGCGATAGCGAAAGCTACGAATCAGCCTTTAAAGATCCATTGCATTCCGGTGCTGAATTCACGGTGAAGGAGATCCGGCAAGACTGGCTCCACGTGACCCTTCAAAACGGCCGCGAATGCTGGCTTCCCCAAGACGCCGTGGGGATTGTTTACTGAGGGATTGGCAGTGTGAGGAGAAAACCTGATGACCTACCTCCGGAGGTTTGTGGAGTGCGGGCAGTAGAGCTACCGCTCACACAGTTCGTGTTGATGTAGCTTACTTGGTGTTAGGTGACAGGAGGGCGTTCATATCGCCAAAAGTCCAGTATGCTTCGAATGTCAGTCGGGCATTCCGAATCTTCGTTTGCCTTCCTATGCCAATTGTATGAGCGGCCGCTATACTGCCCGCACTCCGGCACACTGGCGTAGGATCGAGAGCCCTTTGTTTTCGAGTATGGATTGGATCTTCTGAAGCATCTTTGGACGCGTTGCTCCCTGCATTGAATCTGGATTGGCGATCTGGCGTCCATTGCCTATTGTCCGCTTTCCGCCTTATGAAAAGAATCTGCACGCTTGTTACCCTCGCATTGGGTGTGTTTGGTCTGGCTTCTGCCTCTGCTGCCAAGCTCCCTGAAAAGCCCAACTTCATTTACATCCTTCTAGACGACGCTGGTTATGGCGATCTGAGTTGTTACGGACAGAAGAAGTTCAAGACTCCGGTGATTGATGAACTGGCGAAGAAAGGGCTGAAATTTACCCAGCATTACTCCGGAAGCACTGTGTGTGCGCCGACGAGGAGTTCGTTGATGCAGGGGCTTCACACCGGGCATACCTTCATCCGCGGCAACAAGGAGATCAAACCCGAGGGGCAACATCCCTTGGCCAAGGATCTGGTCACGCTACCCAAACTGCTGAAGAAGAGCGGATACACGACGGGCATGTTTGGTAAATGGGGATTGGGTGCGCCGGGTTCTGAGGGAGATCCCATGAATCAGGGATGGGACGAGTTCTTTGGATTCAACTGTCAGCGTCAGGCCCACACGTATTATCCGACCCATCTTTGGCACAACGACAAGAAGGTCCCACAGAACGGAAAGGACTATGCTCATGATGTGATCATGCAGCAGACAATGAAGTTCCTGAAGAACAACAAGGACAAGCCGTTTTTCTGCTACATGTCCATCACAGTGCCTCATGCTGCGATGCAGGTTCCGGAAGAAGAGGCCGCACCATTCAGAAAGAAATTTCCTCAATACGAAGGGGTGATTGGCAAATACGCCGGCACGGAAGTCGACAATCCAGCCGCGATGTTTGCCGGCATGATGACACGGATGGATCGTGATGTGGGTCGCGTGGTGGATGAATTGAAGAAAATGGGCATCGATAAGAATACCTTGATCATGGTCACGTCCGACAATGGTCCTCACAGAGAGGGTGGCCACGTGCCGGATTTCTTCAACAGCAATGGCAAGCTCAAGGGATACAAACGCGACCTCTACGAAGGTGGTATTCGTGCGCCGCTAGTTGCTTATTGGCCGGGAGTTATCAAGGAAGGTAAGACCACTCGTCATATCTCGGCGCACTGGGATGTGTTGCCAACACTGTGCGAACTTTCAGGAACCAAGATTCCAGCCAAGACCGATGGTATCTCTTTTGTGCCAACCCTGCTTGGTCAGAATAAGAAGCAGCAGAAGCATGAGTATCTTTACTGGGAATTCCACGAGCGTGGAAAGAAGCAGGCGATCCGCATGGGTAAGTGGAAAGCAGTGCGCCTGAACCTTGCCAAGAATCCAAACGCTGCCATGGAACTCTATGACCTGAGCAAGGACATCGGCGAAGAGAACAACATTGTCGCCAATCACCCGGACATAGTCTCCAAGATCAAGCCGCTCTTCAGCTCCGCCAGAACGGAATCGGACATCTTTACCCTTTTTCCGAAGAAGAACGCCAAGAAGTAGTGGGGTGATTCAACCTTCAACACCATGACTACAATGATCACTCGTAGTTTGTTCACTCTGATTTGCTTGATCTTTTCTTTCTCCGTCAGTGCGGCTGAATTGGTGAAAGCAGCTGATGGGTCTGGCACTCCGGGATACAAGGACACGCCCAAGCAGCCATGGAGTCCGTATCTTGTCCATGATCCGGATCGTCCTGTGCCGCGAAAAGTGAATCCGGGGCCGGCAACCAAGCCTGCGGTGGCTCCTGAAGATGCTGTTGTGTTGTTTGACGGAAGCAGCCTGAGTCAGTGGTCGGATACCACATGGAAGCTGGAGAATGGGACTCTTGTCGCGGATGGGAATAAGTCGCCAAGTACGAAGCAGCAGTTTGGGAGCTTCCAGCTTCATTTGGAATTCAAGCCGCCTGCGGACTTCGATGGTCCATGGCACAATCAGGGGAACAACGGGGTGATGCTTCACGGGCTCTATGAGATTCAGATTTTCGATTCCTACAGCGAACCGCTTTACCCGGACGGGCAGTGTGCCTCCGTCTATGGTCAGACTCCTCCGATGGTGAATGCCTGCCGGAAGCCAGGAGAGTGGCAGACGTATGATATTCATTTTCAAGCACCTGTGTTTGAGGGGAAGGAGCTGAAGTCACCGGCCAATGTGACGGTCGTGCACAACGGTGTCTTGGTTCATCACCATCAGGTGGTGCATGGAGGCACGGGGCATCGGATCCTGCCGAATTACAAACACGGAATATCCCAGGGACCGATCAGTCTGGCTGGTCATGGATGTCCTGTGGCGTTTCGTAATATCTGGATTCGGGAGCTTTGATGCATCGGGTTGCTTGAAAAAGTGTCTGGTTTTCGCGTGATTTGGCCATTGGACATTCGCTGAGGGGGGCATTATCGTCCACGGCCCTTTGTCAATGTTGGCGAGTAGTAGGACAGTCTGGATTGGTTGGATATGCCGCGTGGTTTGCGCGTTTTTTGTCGTGTCTGCGTCGGCCAATGACATCGGCCCTCTCTATGACAAGATCCGGTTGACCTTGGAACCGGGATTTGGCCATGAGGCAGCTGGGCCGCTTTGGGGAAAGTATCAATTGGATGAGGACCGCGAGCTTTGGCGCTTGTCACCCATTCTATCTGAATCGAAGGATAAGGGAGCGGATTTCACTGAATGGGATTTTGCCTATCCGCTGCTTACCTACGATCGCTTTGGCGATGAATATCGCTTCCAGATTGCCCAGATGTTTGCCTTTGCTGGCGGCCGAAGTAGTGACGAAGACAAGGACAAGCGCTTCACTTTGTTTCCATTCTATTTCCAGCAAAGATCCACAGATCCGGAACGGAATTACACGGGGCTGATGCCATTTTATGGAAAGGTTAAGAACAGGCTGTTTCGTGATGAGGTGAAGTGGGTGATGGCCCCGATCTATCTCCAGTCGCGCAAGAGGGATGTGGTCACGGACAATTACCTCTATCCGTTCTATCATCTGAGGAAGGGTGATGGGCTGCGTGGTTGGCAGTTCTTTCCGGCGTTCGGCACTGAGACCAAGCAGGTGACTACGGTGACCAATGAATGGAATGAGGAGATCATGGTTCCCGGGCACTACAAGATGTTTGCCGGGTGGCCTTTCTTTGCATTGCAGAAAACGGAGCTGGGCACGGAGAATGAGATGCTTTCCCACCATCTGCTGCCGCTTTATTCGATCAATCGATCGGAACTGAGAAACTCCACGACGATAGGGTGGCCTTTCTTCCGCTATGCCACGGATAAGGAATCAAATTACCGGGAATGGGATCTGCCATGGCCGTTCGTCGTCTGGGCGCGAGGGGACCGGACTCGGATTGACCGCGTATGGCCACTGTGGTCGGACACTCGAACGGGTGCGACGCGGAGTAGGGTGCTGCTGTTTCCTCTGATGAAGCTTAAGACGATTGACAGTCCGGAGGTGGAAAGTCGTCGACTGCGCATTGGGATGTTTCTCTTCAACGATATTTACGACCGGAACATCGAAACAGACATGGATCGCAGGCAGGTGGATCTGTGGCCGCTTTTTGCTTACAAACGCGATTATGAAGGGCGGAGGCGCTTTCAGATGCTGGCTCCTCTTGAGCCCATATTGCGCCACAACAAGGGTGTGGAGCGAAATTATTCACCGATCTGGTCGATCTATCGGCATGAGGTCCATGAGGAGACGGGCTTCAAGAGTCATTCCATTTTGTGGAACCTATTGCGGTTTGATCGGAATAAGACAGCCAGAAAAGACTCGATCCTTTTTGGGCTGTTTCGCTATGAAAGCACCCCTTCGGGATCTGAAACCCGCCTGTTTCACTTCATTCGATTGAAAGGGCGGAAGGGCGCGGCAGTAGAGCCGACCGTTGAAGAAACCGAGGAAGAAGAAAAGTAATTCATGTTTCGAGACCTGGGCCAACTCATTCTACTCACACTGGATACCTTCCGGGCGTTGCCGCTATTGATGCGTCAGCGCAAGAAGGTGTTCGAGCAGATCTTTGAGATCGGATACTCCAGTCTCATGATGGCCTGTATCATGGCCATCTTCGTGGGTGGTGTGTTGGCTTTGCAGACCGGGCCTCCCTTGGTGGAGCGTGGATTGGGTAGCTTTGTTGGTGGAATTGTAGGACACGGCATTTGTCGTGAACTTGCGCCGGTCATGATGGCCATTCTTGTGGCGGGCCGGATTGGGTCGGCCATGGCGGCTGAGATCGGATCCATGCAGGTGTATCAGGAGATCGATGCCCTCAAGACGATGAGGATCAATCCCATTCACTATCTTGTACTTCCACGTGTGGTTGCTATCTGTGTATCGCTGCCTGCGCTTACCTTACTGGCCGATCTGACTGGGATGCTGGGAGGTGCCATCGTCGCTGCCACGAGCCAGAAGATAGGGCTGTCGTTCAATGCTTACTTTGCCTATGTAGGCGACTGGGTGGATCACAAGGATGTTCTGAGCGGCATCATCAAGAGTTTCTTTTTCGCGCTCATGACAGGAATCGTCTGTTGCCACCAGGGGCTGGGCACGATTGGAGGGCCACGCGGGATTGGTCGCTCAGTGACCAAGGCGGTCGTGAATTCCATTCTGCTGATTTTGATTGGGGATTATCTGATGACCCGCCTCCTGATTGAATTTGACCTATGAGCACGATGTCTTCATCCATCAAGAGCAATGTAGGAGTTCAGTCGTCTGATCTCTACAAGAGCTTCGGCGTCCATGAAGTGCTGAAAGGTGTGTCATTCGAGGTGAAGCCCGGGGAGATGTTTATCATCATGGGGCCCAGTGGTTCAGGTAAGAGCGTGCTGCTCAAGCATCTGATCGGATTGGAGACTCCAGATTCCGGCGGGGTGACGATCGACCAGAATTCAATCGCCGAAGAAGGTGTTTTGGAGAGCTACAATCTGGCCATAGTCTTTCAGTCAGGGGCTCTATTAAGCTCGTTGACGGTGGAAGAGAATGTCGGACTTTACCTGAGTGAGCATCGGATAGTCAGTGCCGATGAGATTCGCGAGCGGGTCGCCAAGACCTTGGACATGGTGGGGCTTTCGGGTAAGGAACGTTTTTATCCCAATCAGCTTTCAGGCGGCATGAAGAAGCGTGTGGCCATTGCCCGTGCGATGATCATTGAGCCGCAGCTCATGCTCTATGATGAGCCTACCTCTGAGTTGGACCCGGTCATTGCTGTGACCATTGCCAACCAGATGAGAGATCTCCACGAGCGGACGAATGCGACCACGGTTGTAGTGACCCATGATCGTGAGTTGGCCTTTGGTATGGCTGACCGTATTGCCATTTTGATCGGTGGAGACCTTCTTGCTGTTGGCACTCCTGATGAAATCCGGGCATCGAACGATTCCCAAGTAAAAGCATTTCTTTCCGCAAGCTTTCAACCCACGCAGTCCTGATCTGCAACCATTGAAGAACCATGAAAAACTCTGTTGAAACCAAGATAGGCGTCTTCTTCGCCCTGGCAGTTATAGCCACCTTTATTCTATTCGAGATGACCGGTGGTGGCGGAACCGTCAAAGGTGGCACGTCCATCAATGCACTGTTCAAGAACGTCAAAGAACTCAAGGTTGGTGATGAGGTGAAGATGGCGGGTGTCGAAGTGGGTGCGGTTACAGACATCGGCTTTGAAGGAAGCAAGGTTCGTGTGACGATGTCGATCGAGCCCGATGTCCCGGTCAAGACGGACAGTTCGGCCAGCATTCAGTTTGTTGGCATGATGGGGCGCAACTTTGTGGCGCTGGATTTCGGCTCTGAGGAAAGCCCGGCTCTGGATAATGGCGCCACCATCACGACGCGTGAACAGGCTGACTTGACAGTAATCATGGAGAAGTTGGACAACGTCGCCACTGGTGTGGAGAAGATCACCAGTTCCTTCAGTGGAGATAGTCTCGATAATCTTATGGGCCCATTGACCGACTTCATGAAGGTCAATAATCCCAAAATTACCGCCTTCTTTACCAACATGGAACAGATCTCAACACAGATGGCTCGTGGCGAAGGAAGTGTGGGCAAGATGCTGACGGACGATTCCCTCTACAGTGGTGCAACCAACGCTGTAGCCCGCCTGACCGGGACTGCTGATGAACTGGAGAAGACACTTGCTGAAGCCCGCGGAATCTTTGACACCGCTAAGAATGCCATGGGCAAGGCCGAGAGTTCATTGACTGAAGCTGAGTTGACCCTGAAGGAAGCCCGCAAGGTTGTGACCGCCATTGGCGAAGGCAAAGGGACCTTGGGCAAACTCGCCAATGACGAGGAGCTCTACAAGGAGGCCATTGTTGCCATGAACAATCTCAAGGAAGTGCTCGTGAAGATCAACGAAGGCGAAGGTAGCGTTGGCAAACTCGTTAATGACGACAGCCTCTTTAAGAACGCCAAGGTCACACTGCAGAAAGTGGACAAGGCCACCGAGAGTCTTGAAGACACTGGACCGCTCAGCGTGATCGGGACCACGGTCAATACGTTGTTCTAAGGAAGAAAAGAACTCTGGACTTGCGATTCCCCGGAGGGGACTGATGATCCGATGCATCAAAGCTACATGGATCACTCTCTTGGTGCTTGGTTTTGCTCTTTCCTGTCATGCGCAGAAGAAGGACGCATCTCTCCCAGCAGAACTACAGGCCCTGAAATCCTATGTTGGCGTCTGGGATGCTGAGATTGAAGTCTGGCCCAGAGGACAAGAAGCACCATCCATCAAGTTCAAGGGAGTAGAAACGAACCGGGCATATGGGGACTATTGGATTGCCTCTGATTTTGATTCCGAGTTCAACGGCCAGACAACGAAAATGCATTCGATTATTGGCTACGATTTGGATGAGGAGAAACTGATAGGAAAAGTCATCGATCACGGTCCCTATGCCGCGAGCATGACCGGCGACTATGATGCCGAATCCAATACAGTCACCTGGATGGCTCAGGCCAAGATGCCAAATGGCTCTCCGATGATTCAGAAAACAACCGTGACGCAAAAATCCGCTGACGAGCGTGAATTGGTTTTGTTTATGCCAAAGAAGGGAGCAGAAGGAAAAGACGCGTTCGCCAAGTTTATGACCATCAAGTTTGTGAAGCGAAAATAATACTCGTATCGATAGGTGGTGGATGAATAAGAGGATCTGCATTGGGGTTGGGGGATTGGTTTTGTGTGGCCTGCTTTTTGCCTTTGGTCGTGGGCTTTGGCATCCGGTCTATGTGAAGGTCTTTGGAGGGAAGGAGATAGGAGAGATCGTTCAGGAGTTTGAGGAGCAGAGTTCATTTGATCATGATATCGATCACTGGGTCTTTCTTCATTTGTTGTGCTTCAAAGAGGAGAGAGTGATTGAAGTTTGGGCGGAGGATCAGGAAGAGAATCTGGCGATGGTTCGGGAGTTTCCGTTCACTGGTTTCAGTGGGGAGCTTGGACCGAAATTGAGTGAAGGCGACGGCCAGATACCTGAAGGTGTATACGAGATCGAGTATCTGAATCCGAACAGCAGCTATCATTTGTCGATGAAGCTCAGCTACCCCAATGCATTTGACCGAGAGAAGGGACTGCAGGATCAGCGGGAGAAGTTGGGTTTTGATATCTTCATCCATGGGAAGTCGGTGACGGTCGGATGCATTCCCATTGGTGATGAAGGGATTGAGGAGCTCTTTTACATGGTCGCAAAAGTTGGCGTGGAGAAAGTCAATGTGGTGGTCTCGCCTTACGATATGCGGAAGGGGAAAAAGGATCTGGAGATTGCTGAGATTGACTGGGAGGACGAACTCTATGAGCAGATCGATGAGGCACTCTCCGGATTTGTTGCTGTATCTGACGATTCAAGGCTTGAGGAATGAGGGGAAAAAGGGTTCGACCGATGGTGGTTGAAGAGTAAGGTTTTGGGATGAGCGATTTGCCACAGAGAATTACGGTTAATTCGAAACAATGTGGGGCGAGGCCCTGCATTCGTGGGATGAGAATTCGGGTCACAGATGTTCTTGATCTGTTGGCATCAGGAATGAGCTTTGATCAAATCCTAGAAGAGATGCCCGATCTTGAACGAGAGGACATTGCGGCTGCCGTTACCCACGCAAAGCAAGGGATTGATCATCCCGTGATTGCTGCATGATCTGGTTGGATGCTCATCTTTCTCCCCGCGTTGCGGTTTGGGTTCAAAACACTCTTGGGGTAGACGCAAAACCACTTCGGGAGCTTGGTCTTAGAGACGCCGATGACGGAGAGATTTTTCAAAAAGGTCGTTTGGAGAATGTTGTTATTCTCACAAAGGACAGGGATTTTACAGAGCTGGTAGGCAGGCTTGGCCCACCGCCTTCAGTAATATGGTTGCGTTGTGGCAATACGTCCGAGGAGTCGCTCAAAGAGATACTTTCGAAACATCCCCAAGAGGCACTTTTGTTTATCGAAAACGGGGAATCCGTGGTCGAGATTCAGTAGACTTACTTCACAAACGCCTGTTCTTTCAGCCAGTAGAGCAGGTCTTTGGTCCAAGGGTGACGATTGTTGGGATCCCATTTGCTGGAGCCGAGTCCGATGCCATGGCGACCTTTTTCGTAGATATGGAGATCGAATTTGACGCCTTTTTCGCGAAGTCCTCTTGCGAACAATAAAGCGTTTTCAACAGGGACGGCTTGGTCTTCCCATGTGTGCCAGACGAAGCAGGGAGGGGTGTTGGCTTTGACCTGCTTTTCGTTGGAAAGGTGTTTGACCAATTTGGGATCGGGGTTGTCTCCGAGGAGATTGCGGCGTGAGCCTTTGTGGGTGAACTCGCCAAAGGTGATCACCGGGTAGCAAAGTATGCCGAGATCGGGGCGGTCGCTGACTTTGTCGATCGGATCTTTGGAATCGAGTGTGGCTTCTCCAAAGTGCGTGACGATGGTGGATGTGAGGTGTCCACCTGCTGAGGAGCCCATGACTCCAATCTTGTCTGCATGGAGTTTCCATGGTTTGGCGTGTGCGCGAACGTAGCGTATGGCCCGTGCAACGTCATTGAGCATGACAGGGTGGCGGTAGCCTTTGCTGCCAAGTCTGTATTTGAGGACGAATGCGGCGATGCCGTGTTCGTTGAGAAAACGCGCGTAGTGATCTCCTTCATGATTGGCCAATCCGCCATAACCACCGCCGGGGCAAACGACGATTGCAGAGCCGGTCGCCTTGTCTGCTGCGGGCCAGTAAGGTGTGAGAGTAGGATTGTCGTGAGGGGCAGAGCCTTTGGAAAAAGGATCGTTTCCTTTCCAGAGTGGGAACTCTGCTTTGGGTTGTGCCTGGGCGACGAAGGCGCTCAGTGTCAGCAGGGCAAAGACGAAACGCAGGAGAGTCATACAGGGAGCTTTGAAAAGGAATGCCGGCTATGGCGAGCAAAAATGGGGCAGGGATCATGCTTGCCCGCTGGTGATGATTGGATGAATCTCCGCGCCTGACCTTATGAGACCACTTTTAAGACAATTCAGTCAGCTTGGACGAGTGACTGCATTTCCCGAGGGGAGAGTGGATGAGGGATTGATGGAAGAGACAGGGCAGAATCATGGGCAGCGAGTATAAGGATTATTACGCCATCATTGGGGTGGATGAGAAGGCGACCGGGGATGAAATCCGGACCGGCTTTCGCAAGCTGGCGCGGCGCTTTCACCCGGACTTGAATCGTGATGACCCTGTGGCTGAGGAGCAGTTCAAGGTCTTGAATGAGGCCTATGCCGTACTCAGTGATCCGGTGAAGCGGGACAAGTATGACCGGCTTGGCGCGGATTGGGAGAAGAAGGAACGCGAGTTTCAGGCAGCCCGAGACAATGCGGATTATGATTTTGAATTCTCAGGTAATGGCTTTTCAGATTTCTTCGAAGAGCATTTTGGAACGAAACGTGATGGTGAACCAGAGACGGATGGCCCAAGTGTCACGGATGATGACGGAGAAGAACGCGGGCCTGATATCCGTGCGGATCTGATGCTGACTGAAAAGGAGGCAGCAGAAGGGACAGTCAAGGCGGTGACGGTTCGCGTGAAGACGATCTGTCGTCGCTGTAAGAGTGAGGGTTGTGAGCGCTGTCATCATAAGGGAAAAGTCATTCGACAGTTTCGTTTTGATGTGTCTGTCCCTTCAGGGATCAAATCCGGATCACAGCTTCGCTTGCGTGGAAAGGGCGAGAAGCGCACTCAGCAAGGCGCTCCGTGAGACATCTATCTCCGGGTCCATGTGGTGGGGCAACCTGAGTTCCGTGATGAGAAGGATGAGATGCTCTATGATCTCGATTTGGCGCCGTGGGAGGCCGTTCTTGGTAATTCGGTAACGATTCCCACTCCGCTGGGTCCCAAGCCGATCAAGGTGCCTTCAGGCATTCAGACGGGCAAACGGCTCCGTCTTGCCGGCCATGGCCATGAACGGAAGGATGGCTTGAGGGGTGATCTGGTGATTGTGTGCCACGTACGTGTGCCTACCAAGATGACACGGACGGAGCACAAGCTCTGGCGTGAGATTGCTGAAATTACCCGGTTTCGACCTAGAGAAGGATCAGATTAGGTGTAATTGGCTGCAATTGTCAGTTTTTTCACTTTCCGCACTGGACACACCTCCGACCTTGCGGTTTTCTTCGCCCGTTTATTTTGCCGCGGCGGAGGTGTATTGGCCGCGAGCGGCGGGAAACGGATTGAATTATGGACGCAGCACTTCTGACCAAAGCGAAATCACTCGGGTTTTCCGACAAACAGATCGCCAACCTTACCGGCAAATCGGAGAAGGACATCCGCGATCTGCGTAAGGAGCATGGACTTCAGCCCAGCTATCGTTTGGTGGATACCTGTGCGGCGGAGTTTGAGGCGTTTACCCCCTATTTTTATTCCACCTACGACCGTGGTGATGACGAGGTCATCAAGACGGACAAGAAGAAGGTGATGATTTTGGGTGGTGGCCCAAACCGTATCGGTCAGGGTATCGAATTTGATTACTGCTGTGTGCACGCTGCATTTGCACTGAAAGAGGCTGGGTTCGAGACCATCATGGTGAACTCGAATCCAGAGACCGTTTCCACGGATTATGACACCAGTGACAAACTCTACTTTGAGCCTCTGACTCTGGAGGATGTGCTTCACATCTATGAGCGCGAAAATTGCTGGGGCGCGATTGCCCAATTTGGCGGACAGACCCCATTGAATCTCGCACTGGGACTTCAGGAAAATGGCGTCAATGTCATCGGGACATCTCCACAGAGCATCGAGTTGGCTGAGGACCGTAAACTCTTTGCTGCCATGCTCAACAAGCTGAACATCCCCCAGCCGCCAAATGGCTTGGCGGTTAATGCAGAAGAGGCGCTGGAAGCCGCCAAGGGGCTTGGGTATCCGGTGTTGGTTCGTCCGTCATTTGTGTTGGGTGGTCGTGCGATGCAGATCGTGTATTCAGATGCCGAGCTGAAGCACTACATGAACTTTGCGGTAGAGGCTTCTCCTGAGCGTCCCGTGCTTGTGGATAAGTTCCTCGAAGATGCCACAGAAGTGGATGTGGACTGCATCACAGACGTAGGCCAGTTCGAGAATCCAGATGACGGCACCATCGTGGTAGGTGGTATGCTGGAACACGTGGAGTTTGCCGGAGTCCACTCTGGTGATGCAGCGATGGTCCTACCTCCGCACACATTGGAAAAGGACATCATCGATACCATTCGTGAGTACACTCACGCGATGGCCAAGGAACTCAAAGTCATCGGGTTGATGAACGTCCAATACGCAGTGAAGGATGGTATCGTTTATGTGCTCGAGGTAAACCCACGTGCATCAAGAACGGTTCCGTTTGTTTCCAAAGCTATTGGTAAACCGCTGGCCAAGCTCGCTTCATTGGTGATGTCTGGAAAGACATTGAAGGAACTCGAATTCACTGAGGAAATCTGGCCTGAGTATTGGGCGGTGAAAGAGTCCGTCTTTCCGTTCAACAAGTTCTTCGGTCAGGACATTTTGCTTTCTCCTGAGATGCGTTCGACCGGCGAAGTCATGGGAATCGACAAGGATCAGGGTATTGCCTACGCCAAGTCACAGATGGCGGCTGGTGTGACCTTGCCAATGGACGGCAATCTGTTCATCAGTGTCAGCGACATGCACAAGGACACAGTTGTGGAGGTGGCCAAGAAGTTTGCTGATCTTGGTTTTAAACTGATCTCCACCTCCGGAACCGCATCGGTCCTCAGGGAAGCAGGTCTTGAAGTGAAGAAAATTCCGAAGCTTCAGGAAGGCCGCCCCAACGCGCTTGACCTCCTCAAAAACAATGAGATTGATCTCGTGATCAACACGCCGTCTGGTCAAATCCCTCGTGCTGATGAAGTAAAAATCCGCACGACTTCTGTTTATACCCGTACGCCTATTGTTACGACGCTCAGTGGCGCCAAGGCCGTTGCCCAAGGCATCTCAGCTTTGAAGGAAAATGGGTATGGCATGAAGACCATTCAGGAGTTTCATCAGTAGGCTTCTGAAGTTTCTCAAACTTCTCTTGCTCAAGTGTAATCAGGCATCGTCCTCTGAATATCCAAGGGCAGATGGAAAGCACGCGAACAATACCATTCCAGATTGGCACCAGATCTGTCTTCAAAAGGAAGCGAATCGTGAACGTAGGCCTGATCAATCCACGGGTCGTGCGACTTATTTTATCCGAAGAATTTGAAACGCCCTGAGGCGATTTTGACCATCTTCAGTAACAACCAGCCTTGGCTCCATCGACTGATGTTTGTCCTGCCATCGGATCGTGCCTGGTATCGGATCGGCAGATCAAGGATACGCATGTTCAGGCGGGCCGCACCAAATAGAAGATCGAAACCGCCAAAGGGATCAAAGTCGCCGAAGTAGGAACGATTGCGTGCGATCTCATCATAGTCTTTTCGAAACAGAGCCTTTGTGCAGCAGAGAGTGTCTTTGACGTTCTGGCCCAGCAACCATGTGAAGGTGAGACCAAAGATCTTGTTCGCGGTCATGTTTAGGAACTGCAAGGAGTCATTTTCCTTCGGGTAGACCAATCTCATGCCATTCACGAAATCTGCCTTTCCGCTGCGGATGGCTTCATAGAATTTGGGCAGGTCCTCAGGTGGTACTGTGAGATCAGCGTCGAGGATGAACAGGATGTCTCCACTGGCTTCAGCAAAGGCCTCGCGGACCGCGTTGCCCTTTCCTTTACCGCTCTGCTGCATGATCCGGATGTTGCGCTCCGGATGCTTCTCTTTCGCCGCCTGGATCGTTTCCCATGTATCGTCGGTGGAATTGCCTTCGATGAAAAGAAGCTCTGTTCCAAGTCCCATTTCAGGAGTGCGATCAATGGCATCTTGAATGTTTTCAGATTCATTCCGTGCGGGAATGACGACACTGCAACGGTAGTGCTGGTCTTCCTTGGTCACTGGCTCAGGGCGAGCGACCGTAAATACGGATAGACAGAGATGATTGATGATTGGTAGCGGGGCGATGAATCGATTGAGGATGGTTCCCAGAATCGGAAAATCCATCGGCAGAAGATTGCGTGCTTCACTCTTCACGACTTCCCACCCTGAAAGATGAAGCAGGTTCTCAACATCAGACTTGGAGAGCCAGTTGGGATTGGGCGAAGGAGCCTTGGCGCCGAGCCACTCAGCCACCTTGAGAATGGGGCGCCAGAGATTGTTGAAATAGTTGATGACGATCCGGGTCTTGGGACCTGAATTTTGATGCAGCTTCTCCAACAGCACCTGCACATCATCGAGATCATTCACCAGATCAGAGATGATGATGTAGTCGAACTGCGTGCGACTCTTGATCGAGTTTGCCTCGCAGACCTGAAACTCCAGATCGGGATGGCGTTCCTTGGCCAGCTCGATGGTCTTCTCACTGAAATCGATGCCTACACCACGCGATGGTTTCACTGATGCAAGCAGATCTCCCAAACCACAGCCGATCTCCAGCACCTTTTTTCCCTCCGGTATCAGGAAGCGATAGTAGCTTTGCAACAGCGCGTGGTAGTGGCGCTTGCTTTCAACCAGCCGTAGCTCGGCTCTGTCATCGAAGAATTTCTGGCGATCCATCGGAGGCCGCATAGTGAACTCATGGGCTTTATTGTGGCCAGCACTGGTTTTTGAAAGTGACCGCAAACATTTTTGCCTAGATGCTATTTATCAATCATGAAGCAACCCTCATTTAGTATCCTATTGGCGAGTTTGGTGGCGGTTTTCGTTGTCGGGGCGGTTCAATCAGCATCGGCCAAACAGCCAAATGTCCTTCTCATTCTGGCTGATGATCTGGGCTTCAGTGATCTTGGATGCTTTGGTGGAGACATTGAAACGCCTCACCTTGATTCGCTGGCAAAGGGCGGTGTGCGATTGACGCAGTTCTACAACACCGGCCGGTGCTGTCCGTCGAGAGCCAGCTTCCTGACCGGCCAATACCCGCATCGTGTCGGACTCGGCCACATGACACAGGATATTGGACGTCCCGGATACAAGGGAGCTGTCTCACCAGAAACCGCAACCATCGCCGAAGCGCTTCAACTCGACGGCTACCGGACCTTCCTTTCGGGTAAATGGCATCTCGGTACCAAGGACCCCACCAAGCACGGCTTTGAGGAATTTTACGGAACTTTAGTGAGTGCCAAGACATTCTGGGACCAGGACCACTTTCTCCGAATGCCTGAAGGGCGCAAGGCACGTCGATACAAGGAAGGCGAGTTCTATGGGACAGATGCGTTGGTCGATCACGCCATTGATTTCCTTGGAAACGCCCGCGAAACCAAAGACAAGCCATGGTTCCTCTACCTTGCTTTCAATGCACCACACTTCCCCCTTCACGCCCCTGAGGAGGACATTAAGAAATATGAAGGTCACTACACCAAGGGATGGGATAAGATCCGCGCCGAGCGTCTCAAACGCGCCAAGAAACTCGGCATTGTAGACAAAAAGACAAAGCTCACACCGCTGTCACCCTATTGGAACTATGGAGA
Organism: Limisphaerales bacterium; assembly: GCA_965658675.1. Taxonomy (GTDB): domain Bacteria; phylum Verrucomicrobiota; class Verrucomicrobiia; order Limisphaerales; family CAZKNW01; genus CAZKNW01. The sequence continues at coordinate 351,255 of CBFHTT010000006.1, read as the reverse complement.
GACCGAAACCGGAGTGAATCCAGCATGGGACACCCTGCCCAAAGACAGGCAGGCAGATCTCGCGCGTCGTATGGCCATCTATGCAGCCATGGTGGACCGGATGGATCAGAACATTGGCCGCCTTCTCAGAGACCTGAAAGCCAACGGTGAATTGGACAACACCTTCATCCTCTTTACCTCCGACAACGGAGCCTGTGCAGAATGGGATCCACGCGGCTTTGACATCAAATCCAGCAACAACAACAAGCTGCATACAGGAGCTGAGTTGACGAAGATGGGAAGCAAAGGCACCTATCACAGTGCTGGCTCAGGCTGGGCCAATACCTCCAACACACCATGGAGACTCTACAAGCACTTCAATCACGAAGGAGGCGTGGCGTCACCAGGGATTGCACACTGGTCCGGTCTCAAGCGTAAAGCAGGCAGCATCGAGCACCAGCCCACGCACATCATTGATGTCCTGCCCACGGTGTTGGACGTCGCAGGAAGCAAGGCTCCGAAAAAGATCGGCGACCGAAAGATCATTCCACCAGCAGGCGAGAGCATGCTTTCCGTTCTCAATGGAAAGAAGGTGGACCGCACACTCTATTTTGAGCACGAAGGCAATCGAGCTATCCGTGAAGGAAACTGGAAGCTCGTCGCCCTCAAAGGACAGCCGTGGGAGCTCTATCGAATCGATAGAGATCGCACCGAACTCAATGACCTTTCCAGCAGGAACGCCCAACGCGTCGAACGCATGGAGAAAAAGTGGCTCCAATGGGCAGAAGCAAACCACGTAGCCAAGCAGCCCATCGATCTTCAGGTAAAATACCTCAAAGCCCCAGAGAACTAGGAGGGGCTGCTGGTTGCAGAAAACGGTTTCTCCCATCCCGCCTTGTTCGCGTTAAACCTATGGGTTCTTCTTGATCTTTTGATGTGGGCATTGTGAGGTTTCCCATTCGTACCAAGAAGTGATGGATGGCCTTCCCAATACAAATGAGTCGGAGCGCTTGAAGGCGCTGGATCGTTATTGCGTGATTCAAGCCACGGATGACGGAGCCATGGAGAGTCTGGCGCGTTTGGCGTCGCAGATCTGCCGAGTACCGATCGCTTTGGTAACCATGGCAGGAGAGTCGTCTTCACAATTCTTGGCGGGTGTAGGCTGGTCGAGGAAAGAGGTGGCCCGTGATGAGTTTTTCTGCTCTGAGGTGATTGCTCGACGAGAGGTCGTGGTGATTGGTGATACCTCGAAGGAGGAGAGATTTCGCCAGTTGCCCTGTGTGCATGGTGATCCGGGAATCCGCTTTTTCGCAGGCGCCCCATTGATTTCACCTGAGGGGTTTGTTCTGGGGACCTTGTCAGTGGCGGACACGAAGCCGCACATCCTTGGTCAGGATCAGATGGATGCTCTGGCAACTCTGGCCGGGCAGGTGGTTTCCCAGTTGGAATTGCATCGTCATGTGCAGGAGCTGGAATCAGCGGAGGAGAAATATAGAAGTATCTTTGAGAATGCTGGTGAAGGTATTTTTCAGACGACGGCTGATGGACACTACATCTCTGCCAATCCGGCCTTGGCCAAGATTTACGGGTTTGATTCTACCGATGCCCTGATTGCTTCGGTGAACGATATTCGTTCGCAGGTGTATGTGGATGAAGGCCAACGCGAGCGGTTCGTTCGTGAAGTTCAAGACAAGGGATTTGTCTCCGGGTTTGAAGCTCGCGTGAGGCATAAGACAGGGAAGACCATCTGGATTTCTGAGAACGCTCGGGTGGTACGGAATGCCGACGGAAAGATTTCGTATTTTGAGGGAACTGTCAGGGACATCACCAAACGGAAGCACGCTGAGGAAACGCTGAAGTACTCTGAGATGCGCTTCCGCTCGGTCTGGGAAAATTCTGCGGATGGAATGCGTATCACCAATGGCGAGGGAGTGATCCTGGCTGTGAATCCATCGTTCTGTCGGATGGTGGGTATGAAGCGTGATGAATTGGAGGGGCAGTTGTTTACAACGATCTATCCTCAGGAAGAGGCGGATATTGCCCGGCGATTGCACAAGTATCGCGAACGTTTTGAGTCTGCAGATTTTGAGCAGCATAGGGATCGGCAACTGGGTTTTCGTGCGGGGAGAGAAGTTGACGTGGAGATCTCTCATTCGTTCCTTGAGTTGACTGGAAGGGATTCCCTTTTGTTAACGATGTTCCATGATATCTCTGAGCGTAAGAATGCGGAGATGGCGCTGCGAGATTCAGAGATCCTGTATTCGTCTCTGGTAGACAGTTTGCCTCAAAATATTTTCCGCAAGGACTCGAGCGAAAGGTTCACCTTTGCTAACCAGAAACTGTGCAAGCTGTTGGGCTATCCATTGGACGAGATTTTGGGCAAGACGGACTTTGATTTTTTTCCTCCTGAACTGGCTGCCAAGTATCGCGCTGATGATCGAAGAATTTTGGATACAGGAGAGACCTTTGAGGCTGTCGAAGACTTCATCAAGGAAGGAACGAAGCGTTACGTTCAGGTGGTCAAGACTCCACTCTATGATGCCAATGAAAAGATCTGCGGGATTCAGGGGATTTTCTGGGACGTCACTGAACGTAAGATGATTGAGGAGCAGTTGGCTTTTGAGAGAAACCTTCTTCGCGAACTCTTGGACAACATTCCAGATCGTATCTATTTCAAGGATCGTGATTCGGCATTTCTACGGGTCGGACGTTACCTGGCAGATTTGTTTGGATTGCAGGATCCCGAGGATGCGATCGGTAAGACGGATTTTGACTTCTTCACCAAGCAACATGCGGAGCCTGCCTTTGAGGATGAGCAGGAGATCATTCGCACCGGGATTCCTATTGTAGGAAAAATGGAGAAGGAAAAATGGTCGAATGGAACCGATGCGTGGGTTCTGAGCACGAAGATGCCTTTCCGGGATGAAGCGGGAAACATCGTGGGCACCTTCGGTATTTCCAAAGATATCACTGAGTTGAAGCAGGCTGAGGAACAATTGGAGATTGCACGTGATGCGGCCTTGGAGACGGCGCGCCTCAAGAGTGAGTTCCTTGCCACCATGAGTCATGAGATCCGGACGCCGATGAATGGTATCATTGGCATGACCGGGCTACTTCTCGAAACGCCGTTGAATCCTCAGCAGCGAGATTTTTCAGAAACCATTCGAGGGAGTGCCAATGCGCTGTTGGATATCATCAATGACATTCTCGACTTCTCCAAGATCGAGTCGGGTAAATTGATTTTTGAGAAGGTGGATTTTGATATCCGCGAGGTGGTTGAAAGCACCGTGGAGCTGCTGGCCCCCAGAGCACAGGGCAAGGGGATTGAGATGGTTTCATTCCTTGATCCCGATGTGACACCACAGATCAAGGGTGACCCCGGAAGATTGCGTCAGGTCTTGATGAATCTCATTGGCAACGCCGTCAAATTCACTGACGAAGGTGAAGTGGTGGTTCGTGTGACTCATGAGGAGAGTAATGAGAAAAACATCACCCTCAAACTTGCTGTGACGGATACCGGAGTCGGGATTGATACGCAGAAGCAGGAAGAGGTGTTCAAGGCTTTCACTCAGGCCGATGGTTCCACCACGCGGAAGTATGGAGGCACTGGTCTGGGCCTTGCGATCTCGCGTCAGTTGATCGAATTGATGGGTGGACAGATTCAGGTCGAAAGCTCTGTAGGCAAGGGCTCGACCTTCTGGTTTAAACTAAAATTTGAGAAGCAGGAGGAGCAGGTCAAACAGCAGTTGGATATGTCAGTCCTTGAGGGTGTGCGTGTTCTGGTTGTTGATGACAATGCCACCAATCGACAGATCCTGGAGCAGCAGACCAAGCTTTGGAAAATGGTTCATGCCAGTGCCGCTTCCGCTGAAGAAGCGGTCAGAATGATGAGGCAGGCGGTTGCTGAGGGGAATCCTTATGAATTGGGAATTCTGGATATGCAAATGCCGGACATGGACGGTCTGACATTGGCGGAAAATATTCAAAAATATGAGGAGCTTCGCAGTACCAAGCTGATCATGCTGACATCGCTTGGACAACGTGTGGATTTGGAAGTGTTGAAGGCTGCGGGAATCAGTGCGTGCCTTATCAAACCTGTGAAGCAGGCCCGTCTGTTGGACTATCTTATCCAGACTGTCGCTGGGAAGGAGACCATTCAACAATTGCTCTCAGTCGCCGTCCCTCAGAAAGATGGAGAAAAGAGTGCGCCTCGCCGTTCCCTTCGCATCCTGCTGGCAGAAGACAATACGGTGAATCAGAAGGTGGCTCTCCTACAGCTGAACAAGATTGGATACGGTGCTGACACGGTTGCCAATGGTCTGGAGGCAATAGACGGACTCAAGCGCATTCCTTATGACGTGGTTCTGATGGATTGTCAGATGCCTCTGATGGACGGATATCAGGCAACCCGCGAGATTCGCGAACTCGAAAAGCAGAAGGCACAGGAAGGTCAACCCGTAGTCCCGGTATACATCATTGCCATGACGGCAAACGCGCTGGAGGGCGATCGTGACAAATGCATCGAGGCGGGGATGAATGATTATATTTCCAAGCCAGTGAATATCGATGCGCTTGAAGCTGCATTGGATCGGGGGCAGGAAGCCTGTCAGACCATAGAGCAAGATGACACGGATGCACCTGCCGAGAAGGTAGCCGAGCCTGCTCAGGAATCGGACGAACCCTTGGTGGATTTTTCATTCCTTCGCAGTCTTCGTGATCTGGCAGATGGAGGTCCGGATCCGGTAGTGGAGCTGGTGGATATGTATCTGGCAGATGCGCCGGGTAAGGTGGAAGCGATACTTTCAGGCGCAGCAGCTGGTGATTCCGAAGCCATCAAAGCCGCGGCCCATACACTGAAAGGCAGCTCCAGTAATCTCGGTGCAAAGCGCCTTGCGGCCTACTGCTCCGATCTTGAGAAGATGAGCAATGAAGGTGAAGCCGATGCCTGTAAGCAACAGGCCGATGTGGTGGCCCAAGAATTTGAGTTGGTGAAAGAAGCATTTATCGAAGAACGGGACAGGAAGGCCTGATCGATTAGTGAAAAATGATTGGAGGAATCTGTGGGGCAGAGTGATCGCGAATATATGAATGGGCAGGAGCCGGGAGAGGGAGAAGGTTCCGGATTGGTACTCTTGGTCTGGGTGGGGATCTGGGTGATCACATTTGTGGTGATGTTTCTCGTTCTGAGGCTGCCTGTCCCATTTCCAGCAAAGATTGTTGCAGGGATTCTCGTCTTTTTTGGTCTTCGTAAACTCTGGCGTGTGCCGTCTGCCCTGGCTGCGCGGCGCCTGTGTCAGATGGCAGTGGCCGCTGAGAAAGAAGATCGAATGGACAAGGCTGTCTATTGCTACGAAGAAGCCAGCGGGCTGTGTCCGGATGATGTGATACTGATGGTCAAACTGCTCTCCGTCTACAACCACACCCTCCGCGTTGTGAAAGCCAAGGCCCTGATCCGCAAACTCGAAGGAAAACGGATTCCTGAATCCATGCAGGGAGAAGTCAGTGCTCTGATCTCCGAATATCGCCCCGTGCAATTCGAAGCTTCAGGCAAGGGAATGATCATTCGCCTCGGATGATTCAGGTGTGGGAGTCTCCCGAGCTTTGGATGCGGATGGCTGAACTTGAGTGGTCCCATCGCGGTCCTGCAGATCGGTTAATTGCAGCTACAGCTCTGTTGCACGATGTTCCAGTGCTGACCAAGGATCGAAGGTTTCATGCTGCTGATTCTCTTGTTGAGGCGGTTTGGTAGTTGTGTAGGAGGTCAGAAACGGTGGTGATTGGATGGATTTTTCAGGAAGGGATTGTCGGGCTTTGCTGGGTGTGGCAAAACGTCGGCAATGTCTTCCCACAAGAACCCTCCTTCGTCATGGAAGGAGATGCTGCGTTTTCTCGGACCTGGTCTGATCATTACGGCCACGATTGTAGGCTCGGGTGAATTAATCGTGACTCCCAAGCTGGGGTCCGAGCATGGCTTTTCTCTTCTTTGGTTTATCATCATCGGCTGTCTGGTGAAGGTCTTTGTCCAGGTGGAGCTTGGGCGCTATGCAATCGCCAGTGGCAAAACCACCTTGGAGGCGATGGATTCGATTCCGGGGCCCCGATACAAAGTCGGGTGGATGATCTGGGTCTGGGCACTGATGTTTGCGTCTCTTCCTTTTCAGGTGGGTGGAATGATGGGTGGGCTCGGGCAGATCGCTGAAATGGCGGGGATGGGAAATGGAAAGTATTGGGTGGTGTTTGTAGGGCTGTTGACTGGAGGTATGTTGGTCACGGGGCATTACAAGCTGGTGGAGCGCTTGTGTATTGCCATGGTGGTTTTCTTCACACTGTTTACGGCCTATGCGGTATTTTCATTGCAGGGGACTGAGTTTGCGATCAAGGGCGGAGAGATCATGTCGGGATTTGAATTCAAGATGCCGGACAAGTTTACGACAGCCTTTGCTGCGTTTGGAATCATTGGTGTTGGTGCCTCTGAGTTGATCTACTATCCCTACTGGTGTTTGGAGAAGGGGTATGCCCGCAATGCTGGTGATCGCAATGATCCGAAGTGGGGAGAAAGGGCTCTCAGCTGGATCAAAGTGATGAAGGTGGATGCGTGGGTTTCCATGGTCATCTACACGAGCGCCACGATTGCATTTTATCTCCTCGGTGCCGCCATTCTTCATCGCCAAGGCTTGGTGGTGGAGAGTAACGACATGATCGAGACGCTGTCTCAGATGTATTCTGGAATCATGGGAGCATCTGGAACGAAGTTCTTCATAATAGGCGCTGCTTGTGTGTTGTTCTCGACTGTCTTTGCTGCGACGGCCGCCAATGCACGCCTCTTGTCTGATGCACTTGAGCTTTATGGCGCAACGAAGAGGGAAAGCGACGAGGCGAAGAAGAAGAACATCAAGATCTGCGCTGTCTTTTTGGCAGCAGCCTCGATGGTCTTGGCTCTCACCTTTGATGCGCCGGTCTGGTTGGTCTTTGCCGGTGCGTTGGCTCAAGGTGTCATGTTGCCATTTCTTGCAGGTGGTGCGATCTATCTCACGCTCAAGCGTGTCTCGCCCAAGCTGCGTCCAAGCAATGGATGGATGGTCTGTCTCTATATCTCAGGAGCCAGTATGGCTGCGGTGGGGCTGTACCAGGTAGTGGACAAAATCTTGGGCGCGTTTGGAAACTGAATCATGAATGTACGGAGTCTTATCCTGGGTTTGTTGTTGTTCTCCGTGACGGGGTGGAGTGCTGTGTATTCTGTTGGGGAGTATCGCAAATACAAAGTGCCTGAGGACGTGCCTTGGGAAAATTTGTTACCAGGAGACGCGGTGGAGATCCACTGTAGGCTTCTGCCATATCGATCCAAATGGGTGATGTGTGTTCAGGGGCGCAAGGGACTGCCGATCACTGTTCGCGGAGTTCCAAACAAGGATGGGTCACTTCCAATCATCGATGGGCGAGATGCAAAGACCCGCAAGACTTTGAATTTCTGGGGTGAAGAAAGAGCGGTCATCAAGATCGGCGGTGCGAACAAACCGGCGGACACCATGCCATCCCATCTGGTTATCGAGAATCTGGACATCAGGGGAGGACGTCGTGGGAATGTTTTTACCGGACGCAGTGGACAGAGTGAGTATTTGAAGAATGCGGCTGCCATTTACATCGAGAAAGGGCGGTTCATCACCTTGCGTGGATGTATCTTCCATGACTGTGGGAATGGATTGATCACAAGTGATGATGTGGAGGACCTGCGGATCGAAGCATGTCATTTTTACGGCAATGGGAACAAAGACAGCATTTACGAACACAACGCCTACACCTCGGCGCGTGGTATTGTTTATGAGCACTGTCGATTCGGGCCTTTGCTGAGCGGAGCCAGGGGAAACAATCTCAAGGATCGCTCAGCTGGGCTGGTCGTTCGCTATAACTGGATTGAAGGCGGCACAAAGATGATTGATCTGGTGGATTCAGATCAGCGAAAGACCATTTCCGATCCTCGATATCAGCAGACACACGTTTACGGAAACGTGCTGATTAAGACTGCGGAGTCTTCCAACAATCAGGTGATTCACTTTGGTGGTGATTCCGGAAAGAAGGATCGTTACCGCAATGGGATGCTCTACCTGTTTCACAACACGGTCGTATCCAAGAGGACGGACAATACGACGCTGGTCCGTTTTTCCTCAGAAGGGCAGTCGCTCTATTTGGCCAATAATCTGATCTACACTCAGGCTGAGGGAAATCGACTGGCCCTGATCGCTGGTGATGGACCTGTCTATGGCTACCGGAATTGGTTCAAGCCAGGCTGGAAGGTGAATCGGAGCAAGATGAATTCAGACGCGAATCTCAGTGGGTCCATTGAGGGGGCTGATCCGGGGTTCAATGCGCCCGAACATGATGACTATCGTTTGAAGCCTGAGTCTGAATGTATCGAGTCCGGTGCCTATCTGAAGACCGCGTTGGTTCCTGATCACGCAGTGAAATATCAGTACGTCCCGGGGGGGCAAAGGGATGCGCCGAACACGCAATGGCCAACCGAATCAGGGGCGTCCTGATGTTGGTGCATACGAGGAAGCCGTGGCCTTGGAGTGAAGTGAAAGCCCACTTGTGCCGATGTGTGGATGAGTGGGAACTGGTTTTCCTGTCTTGAAAAGTCGGTATCACAGCATATGGTTGTGGGCCGTTCGTTAACGAACTCAGAACATGATCGACATCCTTTATAAGTTTAGTTGGGACACCATCAAATTCGATTTCCAGGTCTTGGCCTGCATGATCGTGGTGTGGATTGCCGTTCTGGTGTGTGCTATTTCCAGCATCATCAGTCGCCCTTTTCCTACATGGATGAGGGTTTTCTGGATCTCCCTGATTGTTTGCCTGCCGGCGATCGGACTGCTCTTTTATCTACCGTTTGCTCTCAAGAACGAGGGTGGTCCGGAGATGCTTTTCGCCAAACGGATGAAGGGCTGAATTCTGTTGGAATTAGATTTTTCAAGACGGCGACCACGTTGGTTGCCGTCTTTTTTTGTGCTGAATCCCGGAGAGGAAGACAGTGTTGATCAAGAAAACACGTTGACCTGCCGATGGTTCTCCACTAAATCCCATCGCTCATGCATTTGCAGAACCTCAACCTACTACTATTGAATGCGCTCCTATACCGGGGCGCTGGTTGTGGTCTGTGAATGAAATCGGAATTTCTCACACCCCACTGCCAGCGACGGCGGTGGGGTTTTTTATTGATCCTTTGCCGCCGCGGTCTGGCTTCCCTATGAGGGATGTCCCAAACCCAAAACCGCAATGAAGACGACGAAAGCAAAAACGAAACGGAAGTCTCCCGCACGCCGGAAGACCACCTCGCGCCCTGCCAATCATATCCGCATCTTCGATACCACTCTCCGTGATGGTGAGCAGTGTCCGGGTGCATCCATGACCCTTCGCGAAAAGCTCGAAGTGGCCCGCCAGTTGGCACGCCTGAAGGTGGATGTGATCGAGGCTGGCTTTCCCGTTATCAGTGAAGGCGACTTTACAGCGGTGCAGACCATTGCCAAAGAGATCAAGGGCCCTTGCATAGCCGGATTGGCTCGCTGTGTGGCTCGTGACATCGATGCTGCCGGTGAGGCAGTGAAGCCTGCAGGTAAGAGGGGGCGCATCCATGTCTTTCTCGCCACGTCCAAGATTCATCGCGAGTTCAAGCTGGGCAAGGCTCAGGATCAGATCATCAAACTGGCTGTGGAAGGCGTAAAACGCGCCAAGGGCTTTGTAGATGATGTGGAGTTCTCACCGGAAGATGGTTCCCGCACCGAGCCTGAATTCCTGGCAGAGGTGTGCCGTGCTGTCTGTGATGCAGGCGCCACCACGGTTAATATCCCTGATACGGTTGGTTGGGCAGTGCCTGACGAATTTGGAAAACTCATCGCTTACCTGATGGAGAATGTGCCGCAGTTCAAATCCGGCGAATCCATCATCAGTGTCCACTGTCACAATGACCTCGGATTGGCTGTCGCCAATTCTTTGGCTGCAGTGCAGGCCGGGGCACGACAGGTGGAGTGCACGGTCAACGGTATCGGAGAGCGCGCAGGTAACGCTTCCTTGGAAGAAGTCGTGATGGCACTGAAGACACGCGAAGACCACTACGGGAAGTACAAGGTGGATGTGGTGACCAAAGAGATTGTGAAATCATCCCGCTTGGTTTCGCGCATGTCCGGGTTGGTGGTCCAGCGCAGTAAGGCCATTGTGGGAGAGAATGCCTTTGCGCACGCAAGTGGCATTCATCAGGACGGCATGCTCAAGAAGCGTGAGACCTATGAGATCATCGACCCCAAAGAAGTTGGCTGGGGCCAGACAGAACTGCCGCTGACCAAGCATAGTGGACGCGCTGCAGTGGCAGCACGCTTGAAGCATCTCGGCTACAAGATGTCTGACAGTGAAGTCTCCGCGATCTTCAATCGCTTCAAAGAGATCGGTGATAAGAAAAAATTTGTCTACGACGAGGACTTGTCTGCATTGGTGGATGGTCACATCACTGAAGTACCTGAGACATGGAAACTGGATTACCTCTGCGTGACCAGCGGCGGAGGACAGACTGTCCCGACTGCAACGGTGCGGATGATCAAAGCAGCGACCGGGCGTAAAAAACCTGAAGTTACCGAAGATGCAGGAACAGGAGACGGACCGGTTGATGCTTCATTGAAAGCCATTGAGCGCCTTACCAAGACCAAGGGCAAACTGATGGACTATTCACTGCGCGCCGTATCGCAGGGCAAAGATGCATTGGGCGAAGTCACCGTGAAGGTGGATTTCGGCACAGGCGAGCTGGTCACCGGCAAAGGTGCCAATACCGACGTCATCGAAGCCAGCGCTCGGGCCTATCTCAATGCCGTCAATCGTTACCTCGCTGCCAAAGGCAAGGGCGGCAAGAAGAAGTCCTCACAGCCTTGAACTGAGGACTGCACCTAAGAATCAAAGAGAAGGCCGTTTCCTGAACAGGAGGCGGCCTTTTTCTTGGAAGGGGATGTTGGTGCGGGGCACTGCTGGACGAGATCTCTGGATTTCGGATCTAATCGAAGGTTTATTTCGGATTATCCATAGTTGGTTGCTTATATAGTGTGGATATCTCGTCCAAGCTAATCATTGCCAAGCTTTGAGGCGGGTCTTTAGTATCCCGCGCTCGTGACCGCCTGACGCCTTGTGTGGTGGGCGGCTTTTTTTCCGCAGTTACATGTCTGAATTCCGAGTTCAATTTGACGTCTTTGACGGTCCGCTTGATCTCCTGCTTTACCTCGTAAGGAAGCAGGAGGTGGACATCTATGACGTGAACATGGCCACGCTTGCCAATGACTTCATCCACTATGTGGAACGAATGAAGGATCTGGATATCGAGGTGGCGGGTGAGTTCTTGGTGATGGCTGCCACGTTGCTCTATATCAAGAGCAAGGAACTCCTTCCTGTCGAGAAGCGTGAGATCGTGGAAGACGAGGAGGAAGAAGAGGATCCGCGTTGGGAACTGATTCGTCAGTTGGTGGAGTATAAGAAATACAAGGATGCCGCTGCTGAGCTTGAGAAGAAGGCAGGGGAACAGGACCTTATCTTTCCACGTATTGCACCCAAGCCGACCTTTGATGAGCCGGACAAATTACCTGAATCAGATCTGACAGTCTTGGATTTGTTGGATGCAGTCAGCACGATCCTCAAGCGCTTTGAATCACGTCAGGAGGATTCGCGTGAGATCGTTCAGGATCGATGGACGGTCAGTGACAAGATCTCACAGATCCGTTCGTTGCTTGCTGAGACTGAGTGGGTGAGATTTGAACAATTTTTTGAAGATGCCACCAATCGTGTTGAAGTGGTGGTGACCTTTTTGGCGATGCTGGAATTGATCCGTATGCGAGTCATGAAGGTGGAGCAGAGTGAAAATTTTGGAGAGATCGATGTGGTGAGGCGGAATCCTGAAGAGGATGATCCAGAACCTATCCTTGAGGAGGAGCCGCTGCCCATGCAGGACGAGTTACCGACTGAAGGGAAGACAAAGCCTGAAACCGCTGATGATACTCCGTCTGAAAAAGAGAATAAGGACCCGTCTTGACCATGGAGCTGAAGCACGTTCTTGAAGCCATTTTATTTGCCGCCCAGAAACCCTTGTCGATCAAGGAGCTGCGCGAAATTTTGAGAACCGTTGCCAAGGAGTCTGAAGAGGCTGAAACGGAAATCCCCGGAGCCAAGGCCTTGAAAAGGGGCAAGATTGACGACGTGGAGAAGGCTCTGCGCGAATTGGAGAATGAGACTCAGGAACTCAACCGGACCTATCGTCTGACGTGTGTCGCCGGCTCATGGCAGTATGTGAGCAAGCCGGAGTTTGCTCCGTGGATTCGGGCCTTGGTGGGTGAGAAGCCCAAGCCGGCCCGTCTTTCCAAGCCTGCTTTGGAGACCCTTGCCATCGTTGCCTACAGGCAGCCGCTGACTCGCTCTGAGATGGAGGAAATCCGTGGTGTGGCGGTTGATGGTGTTGTCACTACGCTTGTCGAGCGTGGCCTTCTGATCAAGGTTGGGACAGCAGAACTTCCTGGACGTCCTGCTCTCTATGGAACGACGCCTTCGTTCCTTGAATTCTTCGGCCTTGGTGATCTGGATGAACTGCCTGCAGCGGATGAACTTCGTCGGATTCAGGTTGCCAGTCCAGATTCACTGGTGACGACGACTCCGGACCTCGAAACTCAGGACGAGGATCAGATGACTCTTGATCAAGTATCTGAGGAAGAGAAGAAGGCTGAACCTGAAACATCTGCCGAAACGGAAGAGCCCAAGGAAGAAGCTGAGGTGCCCGTTGAACCGGCTGAGCCACAAGCTGAAGCCTCCCAAGAAGAAGAGTCCAAAGACTGAACCTTTCAATACCTTTAGCCATGACCAACGATCAGCATAGAGCCGCCATCGACAAGATCGACGCCCAGATCATCAAGCTGCTCAATCGCCGCACGAAACACACCTTGGGAATCGGAAAGAACAAGGTCAAAGCAGGGCTGGAGATCTATGCTCCGCATCGTGAGAAGCAACTTCTCGATCGCCTTTGCGCATTGAATGACGGACCGATTCAGGATGAAGCCATCGTGGCTGTGTATCGTGAAATCATGTCCAGTTCGCTGGCGCTGCAGAAGACGATGACCATCGCCTATCTCGGCCCGGAGGCGACCTTTACGCATCAGGCTGCCATCCGGCGCTTTGGAAGCAGTCTTACCTACGCTCCTCATAAGACCATCACTGATGTGTTTACTGAGGTGTCCAAGCAGCGTGCAGACTATGGTGTTGTGCCAGTTGAGAACTCCACCGAAGGCGTGGTCACCCATACGTTGGACATGTTTGTGGATAGCGATCTGAAGGTGGTTGCGCAGATCATTCTTCCGATTCAGCAATGTCTTCTGGCCAAGGTATCCAAAGAGAAGATCAAGAAGCTCTACACGCATCCTCAATCTCTTTCACAGTGCCGTGGTTGGATACAGATGAATCTTCCTCATGTGGAGATTGTGGAGACGTCTTCCAATGCGCGTTCTGCAGAACTGGCGCGTAAGGAAAAGAATGCAGCAGCTTTGGCTGGTGCGATTGCCGCAGAAAAATATGCGCTTCCTGTAATCGAGAAAAACATTCAAGACAACGCCGCCAACGCCACACGCTTTTTGGTTCTGGGTCGGACTTGCAGCCCTCCAACCGGGAACGACCGAACCAGCATCATGTTCTCCATCGCTCACAAAGTGGGCTCGCTTCACAATTCCTTGGAGCCGTTCCGTAAGAACAGGATCAACATGAGCAAGATCGAGTCTCGTCCGAGCAAGCGGAAGGCATGGGAATACTTCTTTTACGCGGATGTGAATGGTCACAGCGAAGACCGCAAGCTGGCCAAGGCTCTCAAAGAACTTCAGGAACAATGCAGTTTCGTGAAGGTGCTTGGTTCCTATCCCGTATAAACGTTCCGGTTACTGATTTTAGAAATGCGGGTTGCTTTCAAAGAGTGGGCGATAGTCGTGGATGCCTTGTTGCAGGGTGGTCAGTTTCTGATCCTGCGTAAGGGAGGGATCCGAGAGGGCAAGGGGGGCTTCAAGATTGAGCATAATCGCTTTCTGCTTTTTCCAACCCTGTTCCATCAACAACGTGAGTCCGTGATCGATCCGGCGCAGGATCGTTATGATGTCATTGCTCCAACGCTGCCGGGGGAACACGAGCTGCGTTTCGAATGCTTTGTAGAGCTGGCCGGCTGGAAAGAGATTGAAGATTTTAATCAGCTGCGTGACCTGGCACATCTTCACATTTGGAGACCGGATGTGATTGAGGAACGTTTTGATTGGGGAAAGGGAAAGTCCATTTCAATTCTGGCTGTGCGTGCCAGGCGATTGGCCACGCCGGTGACTCTCCAAATGGTTCCTGAATACGGCGGATGCAAATCATGGATCGAAACGGTGGAAGATATTTCAACTGAAGGTGCGGAAGCGGTCATCGATGATGCGTCTTTCGCCGATCGAATCGAGGAGTTGGAGATGTTGATCGGTCCGTTGGAAAAGGAACTTCCCACGCAGTGAGATGAATCATCTGCCGCCCATCATTCTCGCATCTGGTTCTCCCAGGCGGTCTGAGATATTGAAGCGATTGGGCTTTTCCTTTGTGGTGCAGACGAAGGGTGTTGATGAGCTGGAGGGAGGCATGTCGCCGGAAGAGCTGTGTGTTGCAAATGCGTTGTTGAAGGCACGTGCTGTTGCTGCTGATTATCCTGACTCTCTGGTGATTGGTTCTGATACCGTGGTTGCTTTGGGTGAGCAATTGTTTGCCAAGCCACGAGACATCTCAGAGGCGGAGTCGTTTCTTTCGACTCTTTCGGGTAACACCCATCAGGTGATGTCTGGAGTGGCCTTGTTGTATCAAGGAAAGGAGACCACCTTTGCAGACTATACGAAAGTTCGCTTTCGCGAGCTGAGCACTGAGATCATCCGTGAGTATCTTTCGCTGATACAACCGCTCGACAAGGCAGGGGGCTATGCCATTCAGGATCATGGAGACATGATCGTTGAGGGGACGGAGGGGAGTATGGATAACGTCGTTGGATTTCCTTCAGAGAAATTTCTTTTGGAAATCAAACGGTTGTTTCCTGAATAGACCTATTCGTGACGGAGAGCTTCGATCGGATCCAGATCTGCAGCGGAACTTGCCGGGTAAATCCCAAAGATGATTCCGATGGCTCCTGAGATTCCGAATGCCAGGAAGACACTGCTCATCGTGATGATGGTCTTCATCTCTGCGAAGTGCTCAACGGCGACAGGGACGGTGATACCGATCACAACCCCGATCAAACCTCCGCCGATGGAGAGCACGACAGTCTCGATAAGGAACTGGGTGATGATGTCTTTCTTTTTGGCTCCCAATGCACGTCGGATTCCGATTTCGCGTGTACGCTCAGTAACCGTGGCCAGCATGATGTTCATGATGCCGATTCCGCCGACGAGCAGGGAAATGGCAGCAATGGAACCAAGTACAATGTTGAAGATGCGTTTGGTTTGTTCAGCCTGGCGAAGCAGTTCCAGAGGAACGATGACTTCGTAATCCATCTCATCGTGAAACTTGCTGAGTGCCCATCTAACCTGAGGGTCTGCAGTTTCCACACCTTCGGAATCATGCATCTGAACGGTGATTTCGTGCAGCTCAATGCGCTCAGCACTGAAGCTTCCCTGTGTGCGCCGAATGATGGTTTCGCCAAAGCGGGCGACACTGGTTGAAAGTGGAATGTAGATGTTGTTGTCGAGAGCCTGTCCTTCGATTTCGCCTGACTGCGGACGTTTGTCTGCGGTGCTTTGTTCTTCAACAATACCAACCACCTGATAGTAGACTGAACCGACCTTTACCGCCTGATCCAGCGGGTTCTGATATGGGAACAATCTTTCGGCCAGTGATGAGGTGATGGCGCAGATGTTGTTCTGGAATCGCTCGTCCGTGGCAGTGAGGAAGCGGCCTGACAAGACGCGGAGACCACCGACTTCCGGAAGGAAGGAATAGGTTCCAATGATCTGACAGGGGATGTAGGCGGTGTCAAAGCGGACGTTTTCACGAACGATTCGTTTTGGAAGCACACGCCAGACACCCGAGATGGTGTCTTTGATTCTGCGGGCGTCATCGTAGGAGAGTCCATATTCGAGAACGAAGCCTGAGCCCTGCTCCCTTTCTTCGTCGGGCGGTTTAACACTTCGGAGAATAATGTTGTTGGAGCCGAGCTTCTTGATGGATTCCTGAGCCTCATGCGAAGCTCCTTCACCAATGGCCAACATCGCGATGACAGAGCAGACTCCAAAGATGATTCCCAGCATTGTGAGACCCGAGCGCAACTTGTGCATCAGGAGGCTCTTGATACCGAGTTGAACGGTGCGTATGAAACGGATGGAAATCATTTCTTCTTATTCTTGGCTTGGGCGGCCTTGGTCCTGGCGACGTTTTCCTCGTTGGTGATATCCCGATCCACGAGTCCGTCCTTCATGTGAATGACGCGATGAGCGCGATCTGCGACCTTGGGATCATGTGTCACGAGGACGATGGTCTTGCCTTCCTCGTTGAGGCGATCGATGAGTTCCAGCACTTCGACTCCGGTCTTGGAGTCGAGGTTTCCTGTAGGCTCATCAGCCAGAATCATGAGCGGGTCATTGACCAGAGATCGGGCGATGGCGACACGTTGTTGTTGTCCGCCTGAAAGTTCTTTGGGTCTGTGATCAAGGCGTTCCCCCAAACCGACCAGTCTGCCGAGGTCTGCACATTTGTCGTAACACTCCTTGATGTCTTTCCCTTGGTAGAACAGGGGAACATGAATGTTCTCAACGACTGTCAATTGATCGATGAGGTTGTAACTCTGGAAGATGAAGCCGAGTCGCTTTCCCCGGATGGTGGAGAGCAGGTCGTCCTCCATGGTGGCGACATCATCGCCGCCCAAAAAGTATTCCCCTTTTGTGGGACGGTCCAATGCTCCCAAGATGTTGAGCATGGTTGATTTACCTGATCCAGAAGGTCCCATGATGGCCACGTAGGAGCCTTCATGGATGTCGAGGTCGACGTGCTTGAGTGCGAGCACTTCGACGGAGCCGACGATATACTTCTTCTGGATGCCCCGGATACTAATGATGGGTTTCTTTTCCACGTCCTAAATAGGTGATTCCCTGATGTGAGTGACTTGGCGTTGAACCCTAGGAGCGATTCTTTTTGCTCTTCTTGCTGCCCTTGTCGCGAGGGGCATCCTTGAGCATGGATTTCTCTTCCTTGCGTGCCTGTTTGGCGAAATCTTTGCCCGCTGATTTTGGGCCTTCTTCCTTCATGGCGAACTCCTTGTTGAGTGCCTTGCCTGGGTCGATGCTGGCACCCGGGCGACCACCACCGCCGCCACCACCACCTCCTCCGCCTTGAGGACGTCCGCCACCTCCACCGCCGCCGCCGCCTTGGCGGTTGCGGAAGGAGTCACGCATTGCTTTTTGCTCATCGGCACTGAGTTTACCGTCGCCATCCTTGTCGAATCGCTTGATCATTTCAGCGCTTGGTTTGCGGGCGCCGCCCTGACCAGCTTGTTGTTTCTTGGGTTGGGCCTTCTTTGGCTTGTCCTCTGGGCGCTCATTGACTGGAGTGTCTTCTGGTAGGTCGTCTCCCTCTTTGATTACAGAGTCATCGATTTCTTCGCCTTCGAAATCGAGCTTCGGAGACTTGGCAACGAGGTCGCCTTCTTCGAGTCCTTCACGGATCTCGATGAACTTGTTGTTGAACAGTCCAACTGTAACTTCGACCGGCTCAATGCCGCCGCTCTTCTTGACGTAGACGACCTGCTTACCCTTGTAGGTGGTAACCGATTGGATGGGGACAGTGATGACGCTTTCCAGTTTTGTGATGATGATCTCTGCGCGGCCGGAGACACCAGGTTTCACATTGGGGAGTTGGTCTTCAATGACGACCTCGGTTGAGTAGACCTTGAGGTTCGGGTTTGAGTAGCGACTTTGTGAATCGGGGAGAAGGGCTACCTTGGTGACGCGTGCTTTGAATCGCTTGTCCGGGAAAGGATCAAGAACCACGTATGCTGGTAGTCCTTCACTGACCTGATTGATGTGCGACTCGTGGACCTTGATGCCGAGCTTCATCTTGGAAGTGTCCGGAAGGTTGACGATGGTCTGTTGAGGTCTGACTGAAGCACCTTCTTCAATCATGGTCTGAGAGCTGGAGCGGTAGCTTACAAATGGATAGACGACCATGCCGTCTTCAGGTGCATAGACCTTGGCTGCTTTGATTTCGTTTTCGTATTCCTCGAGTTTCTTCTTGGTCAGATCGAGCTTGGTTTCGGCACTTCTCAGTTGGCTCTTGTATTGAGCACGTTTTGCTTCGCTTTGGGCTTCGACACGTAAGAAATCGGCCTTGGCTTCGTTGTGATCGGATTCAAATTGGCGAAGCTTCTTAGGGTTGTCGTATTCTTCCAAAAGACGTTTTGCTTCGACTGCCTGTTCCCATTTGATCTTTGAGTTCAGCTTGGTGAGGTAGGCTTGTTCCACCTTGCTCTTGGTTTCGAATCCCTTGGCGTGAAGTTCCTGAAGCACGCTGTGGTTTTCTTCATCAAAGTCCATTTTCTCCTGAGCTTGAAGGATGGCTGTCTCAGCATCTTTCTGCGCCTGCTTCTGATCGCCTTCTATGTATTTGTTCATGTCGATCTTTGCGAATTCGACTTTGAGGTCAGCAGCCTTGATGTTGCTCTCAATGATACTCTCCTGAATCTTGAGGTTTTCCTGTGCCTGGGTCAGGTCGAACTCTGCGCTTTCGACAGACAGTTTCTGTTGGTCGAGCTTGTCCTCAATTTCAGAGACATCGAGTTCGCAGATCAGGTCGCCTTTCTTGATGTAGGTGCCTTCGTCGACGATGGAGACAATCTTGGATGTGTAGCGCATCTCATTGCGGACACCAACTTCGTTGACGGCCTCGAGGTTTCCGCCTTCGACAACGGTCACGAGGAATTCACCCTTCTTGACGTCGTGAAACTCTCCTGCTGCATCGGATGTCTCCTCTGATGGCATCAGAGAAAATAGGAGGATGATGGCGAGGAGTACAACGCCTCCTCCAATGATCAGCTTGCTGCTGCCTGCTTTTGGGGATTGGGGTGATGAGCTCATAGTGCTGGTTCGGCGAAAATCTGTTCAGGTGTAGGGAGTTCTTCGGAAAGAAGCTTCTGTGTGTCGGTCGTTATGAATGCCGGTTGCTCTCCCTGTAGGAGGGCAGGCCTTTTCAACCAGAAGAGTTCTTGGGTGGTGTCCAACACACCCAGAGTCAGAAGAAGGTCGAGGCGGGTGTTTAGATAGGAAACGATCGCCTGGGTCTTGCTGTTTTGGCTTCGGATCAAGTCGTCCTGAGCATCAATGAGTGTCTGTTGGTTCACATTGCCAGCTTCTGCCCGTGCTTCCTGTTCCAAGACACGGCGTTCAGCGACCACAACACCGAGTAATTGGTTTTTGTAGTTCTCTCGCGATCGGTTGAGAGCCCGGAGCCCGTTGTCGATATCTGACCGTTTGTCATCGAGTGCCAAACCAAGTGTGCGGATGGCGCGCTCGAATGAAACGAGGGTTCTGCGATAGGAATTGCGTTCGCGCAGTCGGTCGAGTGGAAGATCGACCTCGAGTCCTGCATTGGCTGTGAATTCTTCTACATCGAACTCAAGGTAGTTCTCTTCCTTGTCCCAGTTGAGCGATGCGCCGGAAGTGAAATCCAATCCCATTTTGAGATTGTTCGCGGCGACTTTGATCTTTCTCTTGGAGTCCTCGAATTTGTCGATTTCTGTAATCAGTGGCAGAAAATGTTCGAGGGCAATCTTGTATCCTTCATCCAGATCGACTTCGACTGGAAGAAGGCCTGCCTCTTCGAGGTCTTCGAAAGCTGAATCATCCATGAAGATCCTGGTTCCAACAGGGAGGCCTAGCGTGTCTCGGGCGAAGCTGTTGATCGCGTCGTTGAAACTGGCAAGTGTGTTGATGTAGGTGTTTCTGGCGTTGAGTTCGGCCTGGACAGCGAGATCGCGGTCCTTGGGGCTGCCGAGGAACCCGTCACCAGCCTTGAGCTGTGCCTCTGCACGTTCGCGGGATGTCTTGCGGCTGACGTAGTTTCGGTAGTTGTTGCGGATATTATCTTTACGTTGAAGCAGGGCGAAATAGGCACTGACCACATCTGCGGCGAAGTCGCGTTGAAACTGTGTGTAGTCACGGATTTCGTAAATGACGTTCCGCTCCTCCTGCTTCAATGCCTCACCAATGATGTCTTTTCCAGCTCCCCGCATCAGCGGCTGAGTGAAATTGAGGGAAAGCACACTGATTGCCTCGCGACGTGGATTGCCTGTGAAATACCTGAGTAGATCATTGGCTATGGCGGCAGTTAGTCTGCCGCCGGCCATCATGGATTTGGTGAGCTGTACCCGTGAATCTTGATTCACCCGGACGTCGCCGTCGGTCTCGCGGGTTACAGTAGTGTCGGAGGTGCCGAGGAATCTTGGGGAGAAAACGTAACGAGCGTTGTTCAGGTCCAAAGCGGCCAGATAGAGGTTTTCTCTCTGTGTCTGGTAGTTCCGGTTGTTCTCGGCGGCTATTCTAAGTGCTTCAGGTAGCGTGATTTTGATGGCTCCGATTGTTTGTCGTTCTTCGATGATTTCAGGCGAAAGGACGTCTTCGGGCTTTCTGTGGGAGTAGCGGGTGTCGATCGAGAAGTCGGAATACTTCCCAAATATCCGCTCTTCCATCTCTTTGATGATGTCGTAAGCGTATTTGTCAGACTTCTTACGGTGGTAGCTGGTGGAGCAACCCGAAAGGACCGCCAAGAGCGTTCCCAGAATCAATAGCTGAGGCCAAAAATTGTAAGTTGAGGATGACGATGCGTCGGGACGCGTGATCCTTCGGTTTTTCAATGAATCCATTGTTGGTTGTTGAGACAGGCTCGGTCGGTCGATTTCGAAGCGCTCGTGGACGGTAGTGCCCAGTCCCGTATTCATCACACTTCGTGCCCAAGTTGACCAAAAGTCAAAACGGGGACCGGCGGAGAATAGTTACAAACACCTGATACTCCAGCCATTTACCGCAGATCAGAAAATGGGCCAAGAAAACGACCTTGAATTCGGGTGGAAATGGTGGGCCTAGAAGAGTTTGTGAAAAAATTCACAAATAGACTTGCACGGTCAAAGGTCAGGGCTAATCTTCGCCGCTCGACTCTCTGGGAAGAGTGTGCCCTGGCTTATGGAAACGACACAAGAAATCGGATATAACACCAAGGTGGAGGGCGATGTGATCGTCACTCGCGCCGATGCTGTCATCAACTGGTTTCGCAAGAATTCCATCTGGCCCATGCCTATGGGGCTGGCTTGCTGCGCCATTGAGCTGATGGCTGCTTCTTCAACCCGCTTTGATATTTCCCGTTTTGGGTCTGAGGTGATGCGTTTTTCTCCAAGACAATCGGATCTGATGATTGTTGCGGGAACGGTCACTTACAAGATGGCGTTGGCTGTGAAACGCATTTACGACCAGATGCCTGATCCCAAGTGGGTGATCGCCATGGGAGCCTGTGCTTCCACTGGTGGTATGTATCGCAGCTACGCAGTGTTGCAGGGTGTGGACCGTATTCTTCCTGTAGATGTCTACATTGCTGGCTGTCCTCCGCGTCCTGAGGCGTTGTTGGACGCTGTGATGAAGCTTCAGAGCAAAGTGGCCAACGAGCCGGTGCTTTTCCCTGCAAAATAACGAATTTATCGACGAATGACCTCCATCAAGCTCGCCAAAAAGCTGATCAAGAAGTTCGGGAAGATTACTTCCGAGCCAGTTGAGTCGCGCGATGAAGTCACGGTGGAGATCACTGATGCCTCGCAGATTTCCGAGGTTTGTGCCTACGCCAAATCGGACCTGGGCTTTGATTACCTCGTGGATCTCAGTGCGGTAGACAATTACGGCGATGATCCACGATTTGAAATCGTTTATGAGCTTTATGGCTATGCCCACTTCTGCCACTTGCGCCTTCGTGTGAGGGTGAGTGAAGAAGAGGCTGAGGTGCCTTCCGTCATCGGAGTCTGGCGCACCGCTGATTGGCACGAGCGTGAGGCCTATGACATGATGGGCGTTTCATTCGCCGGGCATCCTGATCTACGCCGTATCCTCATGTGGGATGGCTATCCTTACTTTCCGCTTCGCAAAGACTTTCCTCTTGCTGGCAAACCTTCCGATATGCCTGATGTTGCCTTTACTGGTATGGCGCCTCTCGAAGGTGGCCCATTCGTAACCAGCGCTGGAGGAAAAGACACACAAGACCGCGAGCCACGTTCACGCTCGGCTGAAACCCTAAAAACTCAGGAATAACGCCGAGAAATCATCAAAATGGGAACGACCAAAGACATAGAGATTGGCGACAGCGCAGCACGCGTGGCCCAATTCGCAAACTCGGACGAGGGTGAGATCCAGGGCGAGAAGATGATTTTGAACATGGGGCCGTCGCATCCGGCGACCCATGGAGTGCTCCGTATTACCCTTGAGCTTGATGGTGAGGTGATCACCAAGGCCATTCCTGATGTGGGATACCTTCATCGTGGTGATGAGAAGATTGCGGAGAACATGACTTACAACCAGTTCATCCCTTATACGGATCGACTGGATTATCTTGCTCCGCTTGCCAACAACGTGGCCTATGTGTTGGCAGTAGAGAAACTGGCAGGAATCACAGATCGCATCCCTGAGCGTTGTCAGTATATTCGTGTGATTTGCTCAGAATTGGCCCGTATTTCAGCACATTTGCTGGGATTGGGAGCCTTTGCGATGGATGTGGGAGCCATGACGGTCTTCCTTCACACCTTCACTGAGCGTGAAAAAATTTACGATTTGATCGAAGCCCTTACAGGGGCACGTTTCACAACCTCCTACACTCGTGTGGGTGGTGTGGCTCGTGATCTTCCTGATGGTTGGACAGGGAAGCTATCCGGTTTCCTGGATCAGGTTGTCAAAAACTTCGATGAGTCAGAGCGCCTTCTTTCCCGTAACCCTATTTTCCAAGGACGTACTAAGGATGTGGGTGTTTACTCAGCTGAAGAGGCCATCGACTTCGGTCTGACCGGACCCAATCTTCGCGGAAGCGGAGTGGAGTTCGATCTTCGTAAGAATCATCCGTATCTGGTCTATGACCGGTTGGAGTTTGACATCCCGGTGGGAACCAAGGGCGATTGCTATGACCGCTACATGGTTCGCATTGAGGAAATGCGCCAGAGCGTGCGGATTATCCGCCAGTGTCTGGATCAGCTCCCCGGAGGCCCCGTCAATATTCCTGACGGCAAATACGTGCTCCCTGAAAAACGCAAGGTGCTCACCAGTATGGAAGAACTGATTCACCAGTTCATCCTCGTGACCCAAGGCATGAACGTGCCTCCTGGAGAAGTCTACTTCGGCGCTGAGAATCCAAAGGGAGAACTAGGATTTTATATCAAGAGCCTTGGTGGGGGAACGCCTCACCGCTTGAAGATTCGTGCCCCGTCTTTCGTAAACCTGAGTATCCTGCCAGATCTGCTGCCGGGACACATGGTGAGTGATGTGGTTGCTATTCTGGGTTCCCTTGATTTTGTGATGGGAGAATGTGATCGATGAGTGCTGCCGCAAACAACAAAGCAAAGAGCAAAGCTGGAAGCTTTTCCGTGCCCGCTGCCCTCAAGGCAGAGGTCAAGGAGCTGATTACGCATTATCCGGAGAAGCGTAGTGCTTCCCTGATGGTGTTGCATGCGCTGCAGGACCACTTCGGTTGGCTTTCAAACGAAGCCATCGAGTGGACAGCTGCGCAGCTCGATCTGAAACCTATCAACATCCTCGAGCTGGTGACCTTTTATCCGATGTTCCGTCAGGAGCCTGCGGGTAAGTTTGAAATCAAGGTCTGCCGGACTCTCAGCTGTGCGCTGGGAGGTTCCAAAGAACTTTACGAGCACATCTGTGAGCGTATTGGAGTGGAGGCTGACGGGCATCATGTCCAGGTCTCCAAGGATGGGAAATTTTCTGTTGAGTATTCCGAGTGTCTCGCTTCCTGCGGCACTGCTCCTGTGATGATGGTGAACGAGGATTTCCACGAAGACGTGTCGCATGAAAATGCAGACGGCATCATGAAAGGGTGCAAATGAGTGTGTTTCGTGAAGAAAACGTCCTTGAGAAGTGGTTGCCGGACATGGATTCGAACCATGACAAGCAGAGTCAGAGTCTGCTGTGCTACCGTTACACCATCCGGCAAAGGAGCGTGGAAGTTTATTGATGAATCGGACCACGTCAAGAATTTGAATTAAAAAAATGCCTGAAGAATATCGCCTCATTTTAAAGCACGCTGACAAGCCTGGTTACTCGAACGACATCGAGTCTTACCAGAGGAATGGCGGCTACAAAGTGCTGAAGAATCTCTTCAAGGTGAAGAACAAGAAGGGCGCTGATGGCTCCATGGTTCCTGTGCAGCAGTGGATCAAGGATGAGGTCAAAGCTTCCGGTCTTCGTGGTCGCGGTGGAGCAGGTTTCCCATGTGGTGTGAAGTGGTCTTTCATCCGTCCGGATGCAGAGACAGTTTACCTGATCTGTAATGCTGATGAATCTGAGCCCGGAACGTTCAAGGACCGCCAGATCATTCATAAAGATCCGCATCAGTTGATCGAGGGAATGATCCTCTCCTGTTATGCCAATCGCGTAAATCTCGCATACATCTACATTCGTGGTGAATTCCCTGAAGGTGCACGTATTCTGAATCGCGCTCTGAATGAAGCACGCGAAGCTGGATACCTTGGAAAAGACATCCGTGGTTCCGGATTTGATTGTGAAATCCACGTTCATCGCGGTGCAGGTGCTTACATCTGTGGTGAGGAAACCGGCCTGATCGAGTCACTCGAAGGCAAGCGTCCTTACCCACGAATCAAGCCACCCTATTTCCCGGCTGCTCTCGGTCTTTATATGAAGCCGACCATCGTGAACAACGTGGAGACGCTTTGTAATGTGACGCACATCCTCAACATGGGGGCTGATGCATTTTCGAAGCTCGGTACGCCTCGTAACGTTGGAACGCGTATTGTCAGTCTCAGTGGTCAGGTCAAGAAGCCCGGTTACTATGAGATTGAGGTGGGTAAAGCCACTCTAGGTGATCTGATCTTTGGTAAGAATTTCGGTGGCGGTTTGAAGGACGGCCGGAAGCTGCAGGCAATCATTCCTGGAGGATCTTCCTCTAAGGTGCTGAAGGCAGATGAGGTCTTCACGATGAAGAGCAAGGACAAGAAAGGAAACGATGTTTCCAAAGAAGTCGCTCTGCTTGACCTGCCTTACGATTTTGATTCACTGATGGCTGCAGGGACCATGTCCGGTTCCAGTGCGATCATCGTTATTGATGATTCAGTAAATATTGTGGATGCCTTGTGCAACCTCTCTGATTTCTATGCTCATGAGAGCTGTGGTCAGTGCACTCCTTGCCGTGAAGGTTCACTCTGGATGAGCAAGGCATTGAACCGCATGACCACCGGCAACGCCCGTAAAGGTGATGCTGATTATCTATTACACATCGCTCAGAATATTCAGGGACGCACCGTGTGCGCCTTTGGTGAGGCTTGTGCCTGGCCGGTTCTGAGTTTTGTCAAAAAATTCAAAGACGACTTCGTCAAGCGTGGCGAGGAAGACGAAGCACGCAATGCTGCAGCGACTGCAGGCAACGAGTAATTTGAACAATCATGGCCGACGGCGATAACAAAACAGTCGAAGAACCGAAACCGGTGGAAACCATCAAGGTAAAGGTGGATGGCCGGGAGATCGAGGTTCCCAAGACCATGCCGGATCCGCAGACCGGCAAACCGGCCCCGACCACGATGATCCAGGCCTGTAAGATGGCTGGTGTGGACGTGCCTCACTATTGCTATCATCCGAAGCTACCTGTGGCAGGTAACTGCCGCATGTGTCTCGTCGAGTTTGGTATGCCCGCCATGGGGCCTGATCGTAAGCCTGTCGTTGATGACGAAGGCAACTTCAAGATCAACCGTATGACCCTGCCTTATGAGCCAGGGACTCCTCGTGGTGCGATTTCTTGCGCCACACCGATCGCTCCCGGCATGGAGATGTATCCAAGCTCGGATGCAACCAAGCAGATGCGCGAAGCAGTGATGGAGTCATTGCTTATCAATCATCCTTTGGATTGCCCAATCTGCGATCAGGCAGGTGAGTGCACATTGCAGGAATACTCGGTTGAGCACGGTCAGGCAGAAAGTAAGTTTGCAGAATACAAGGTTCATAAGCCCAAGCAGGTGGATCTTGGTCCTCGTATCATGCTTGATGATGAGCGCTGTGTTCTTTGCACGCGTTGCATCCGCTTTACAAGAGACGTTGCCGGCGATGATGCATTGGGCATCGTGAATCGCGGAAGCTACAATTCCATTTCGGCTTACCCTGGATCTCAATTCGACAACAACTATACGCTCAACACCGTGGACCTCTGTCCGGTGGGGGCGCTCACGTCGAAGGATTTTCGTTTCAAGATGCGTGTCTGGTTCCTCAAGGAAACCAAGAGCATCTGTAACAGCTGCTCCACCGGTTGTAATATCACCGTTGGTGATCGCGAGGGAGTGGTTCATCGCTTTACTCCACGTGACAATGACGCGGTCAATTCCTCATGGATGTGTGACCACGGTCGTTTGAACTACAAGTGGGTGCAGAATGACGAACGTCTGACCGATCCAATGGTCAAGCACCACGAAGAGGAGCTTGAGAAAGTGGATTGGGAGACAGCTACCAATGCTGTGTCACAGGTCGTTCAAGGACTTGGGAAGAACGAGGCAGCGATTATCGGTAGTGCCGGTCTGACCAATGAGGAACTTTACCTGCTTTCCAAACTGGGAAATCAGTTGGGAGCAATCACTGATTCTGTCCCGCATGATGGAGAGAGTGATGACTTTCTCATCAGCAAGGACAAGAACCCAAACAGCAATGGCGCCCGTCTCACCGGAATCTCCACCAAGCGCCTCGGTTCCAGACTGAAGAAAATTCAGGAAGAAATCGTTGCGGGCAAAGTGAAGGTGCTGATCGTCTTTGGTGAAGACATCACTGAGCTAGGGTTCGATAAAAAGACTTTGGAAAAGCTCAAGACCCTTGTGGTATGTGACGTCAAAAAGACAGCCACGACCGAGCTTGCAGACATTCTCCTTCCGGGCGCTGCCTGGCTTGAGAAACGCGGTTCTTTCACCAATGGCAAAGGACGCGTGCAGAAATTCATGAAAGCTGTGGAGGCGCCCGGATCAGCACGCGCTGAGTGGGAAATACTTCACGACATCGTCCTGAACGTGACAGGACAAAACGGCTTCAAGAGTATTGAAGGCCTCTTTAATCAGATGGCAGCGGAATTGAAACCGCTCGAAGGCGTCACATGGGGTGGCGTGGGTCATCTGGGTGTGGATATTGAAATTTAACGACCGACGTTCGAAATGTTTTCTGGATTAGAAAATTGGTTTTTGAACCTGCCTGAGGGACCCCAGTTCCTTCTTCTCACTCTTGTGAAGATTGGAATCATGTTGGGTGTCATCAATGGTGCGGTGTCGTACTTTGGTGTGCTCCTTGAGCGTAAGGGCAGTGCTTACATTCAGGACCGTGTTGGTCCGAACCGAGTGGGTGTCTGGGGATTGGCGCAGCCGATTGCTGATGGTCTGAAGTTGATTCTCAAAGAGGACTACACTCCAGCGCATGTAAAACGGGCCTTGTTTCTCTTGGCTCCTGCCTTGGCAATGATTCCTGCCTTCATGACCTTTGCTGTCATTCCGTTTACTTCGCGTTTCTTCATTGGTGGTGAACCTTTTGGCGCTGTGATCGCAGATCTGGATGTGGGCGTCTTGTTCACCTTTGGAATCGTCTCACTCGCTGTTTATGGAATTGTGATCGCGGGTTATGCTTCGAATTCCAAATACCCATTTCTTGGTGGTATACGATCCAGTGCGCAGATGATCTCTTATGAGCTTTCCATGGGATTGGCAGTGATACCATTGTTCATGAGCGTTGAAGGATTGAACTTTTCGGAAATCGTCATCAATCAGGCTGGATGGCATCCAATCCTTAAGGTGCTTCCAAACTGGGCGATGTTCCAATCTCCAATGCTGTTCCTTTCGTTTGTGATCTTCTTGGTTGCTTCCTTCGCCGAGACGAACCGTCTTCCCTTTGATATGCCTGAAGCGGAAACGGAACTGGTTGCTGGTTATCACACCGAGTATTCCTCATTGAAGTTCGGTATGTTCTTCCTGGGTGAATATGCCGCGATGCTGGCTGTGTCCGCCCTGATTGCTACACTCTTCATGGGTGGGTGGTCGCTACCATTCTTCGGATTGGACGAGTTGGCATCCAACGGCTTTGTTGCCCTGATTCAATTTGGAATTTTCTTCGGGAAAATCGTTTTCTTCATGTTCTTGTTCGTCTGGGTGCGCTGGACACTTCCGCGCTTCCGTTATGACCAACTAATGAACATCGGCTGGAAGGGATTTCTTCCGCTGGCATTGGCCAATGTATTTATCACCGCCATCTGGATGTGGCTACGAGCCTGAGTGACTGAGCCATGAGCAACGTAATCAAAGTCAATCGAAACGAACTGAGCTGGTGGGAAAAGACCTATTTTCCTTCCATCTTTCAGGGCATGGCAGTGACGCTCAAGCACATGGTGAGCCCGTCGATCACCATGCAGTATCCTGAGGTCAAGTGGGCTGTGCCAGAGGGCTACCGTGGTGCTCCCTACTTGGTGAAGGATCAGGAAGACCGCACCAAGTGTGTGTCCTGTCAGCTCTGTGAATTTGTCTGCCCTCCAAAGGCAATCCGTATTACTCCTCCAGGACCTGAGGCTCAGGAGGGTGTAGGAAACGTGGAGAAGCGGCCTGAAGATTTTGAGATCAACATGCTCCGCTGCATCTTCTGTGGTTTTTGCCAGGAAGTATGTCCGGAGGAAGCGATCTTCCTTCAGAAAGACTACTCTCTTACAGGGCAATCCCGTGAAGAAATGATTTACGACCTTCCCAAGCTCCTTGAGCTCGGTGGCGTGCATAATGACACCATCATGAAGTGGAAGAAGAAGCAACAGGACGCCGACAAACAAGGCCTCCATTAAGAACCGATCTGACTGAATCCAATGCAGGACATCCTGTTCATACTATTTTCGCTGCTGACACTCGTGTTTGGCATCCTTGTGGTGGCCAACCGTAATCCAGTGACCAGTGCTCTGTTTCTGGTGGCCACGATCGTCTCCATGTCGGGACTGTTCGTTCTGCTCAATGCCTTTTTCTTGGCGGCAGTGCAGATCCTGGTCTACGCCGGTGCAGTGATGGTTCTATTCCTGTTTGTGATCATGCTCTTGGATCTACCGGCTGAAGAGAAAAAGTCGATCAAGGCGTTTTCCGTGATCGCAGGGTTTATTTCAGCAGGCGGTGTTGTAGCCATTTTCTCAAGCGCATTGAATCGTGCTGGAATGAGTGCCCATTTGGGGGACCCTCAACTGGTGGGTGATACCGAGTCTTTGGGTAAGCTCCTTTTCACGGACTATGTGCTTCCGTTTGAAGTGCTTTCCGTATTGCTGTTGGTGGCCGTGGTGGGAGCGATCCTGCTGAGTAAAAAGAATCTCAATTGATGAACTTTGGATTAGAACAGTACCTGATGGTCAGCATGCTCCTGTTCAGTATTGGACTGGTGGGAGTTATTGTGCGTCGCAATCTCTTGGTGATCTACATGTGCCTGGAGCTGATGCTGAATGCGGCCAATCTGGCATTTGTATCCATCTCCCGGTTTACCAACCACCTGGATGGTCAAATCATGGTGTTCTTCATCATTACCGTTGCCGCAGCTGAAGTTGCTGTCGGTCTGGCTCTGATCGTGGCGTTGTTTCGCCGCCGACAGACTGCCAATGTTCAAGATCTCAATTCCCTGAAACTGTAGTCGATGAGCAGAGCTGATATCATTTTCAATGCATTGCCTTTCGTGACGCTGTTTCTGCCGTTGCTGACGGCAGTTGGCATCATGACCTTCCTGCTTCACGACAAGAAGAAGGCAGGGCGCACCTCTGTGAATGCCTCCGTCGTTGGATTCGGCGCGTTGTTGATTTACGGATTGGGAACTGGCTTTCATCCGGATTCAGAGATTTCATTCACATGGCTTGAAGCAGGCCCACTGTTTGTTGAGTTTGGGTTTAAACTCGATTTTCTGAGTTTGATGATGGGCTTGGTTGTGACCGGAGTAGGGATGCTCATCCAGATCTTTTCACAGGGATACATGGCTGAGGATAAGAGTTACTCCCGTTTCTTCGCGCTTCTCAGTCTCTTCAAGTTCTCCATGTTGGGTATCGTTTTCGCCAACAACTTCCTGCAGATGTTCATCTTCTGGGAATTGGTTGGTGTCAGTAGTTATCTCCTGATCGGTTTTTGGTTTGGAAAAGACTCTGCGGCTGAGGCTTCCAAGAAGGCATTTCTTACAAATCGCATCGGTGACTTCGGATTCTTGATTGGTATCCTGATCTGTTGGGCCGCACTGGGGACATTGAATTTCGGCGCCATGGAAGCAGGGATCACCACCAACCCGTGGGCTCTTGGTGGATTTGCCACTGCTGCCGGACTTTTGATTTTCTGTGGTGCCATGGGTAAGTCAGCTCAGTTCCCACTTCATGTCTGGCTACCGGACGCGATGGAAGGTCCAACTCCTGTCAGTGCCTTGATCCATGCTGCGACCATGGTTGCAGCTGGTGTCTACATGCTTTGCCGTTCGTTTTTCCTCTTCAACGATGCTGCGCTACTCGCGATTGGATACATCGGCGGTATTACTGCATTGCTCGCTGCCCTCATGGCGGTTCAGCAGGATGACATCAAACGCATCCTTGCTTACTCCACCTTGTCCCAATTGGGATACATGGTGATGGGTGTTGGAGTCGCAGCACCGGGAGCAGCCATGTTCCATCTGACAACACACGCTTTCTTCAAGGCACTTCTCTTCCTTGGTGCTGCTTCCGTCATTCTCGGAATGCATCACGAGCAGAACATCTGGAAGATGGGTGGCATCAAAAACAAGATGCCGGTCACGACCAAGGCGTTCTTCTGGGGAGGCCTTCTACCATTGGTTGGTATGCCGCTCTTTTCCGGCTGGTTCTCCAAAGATGCCATCCTCGCTGCTGCTCTCCATCATCATGCTTACCTGTTGTATACAATCGGTGCGTTGGTTGCTGGTCTTACTGCGTTCTATATGTTCCGCCTCTATTATGTGGTCTTCGAAGGAAAAGGACGCACGGACGCTGCGGATCATGCCCATGAGTCGCCAGCTGTAATGACGCGTCCGCTTCAGGTGCTGATGCTCTTGGGTATCTTTGGTGCCTACCTGAACATCGATGTCGCTTTCGAGCACTTCTTCGGTGGTCATGCACATTCTTCACTCAATCCACTTCAGAAACCATTTGATGTCATTGGGCATAATATCATGGCTGTTGGGTTTGGCGGTCTGGCTCTTCTCATTGGTTGGATGGCAGCACGCTCCATCTATCAGGATGCAGAAGAAGATGTGCTGCCTCGTCGCCTTGGGCCGTTGTCCCGTGTGATGAAGAACCGGTTTTACTTTGATGAGCTCTACGCATGGTTGATTGCACATACTCAGGATGCAGCCGCCAAGCTCATGGACTTTCTGGATCGTTGGATCCTTTCCGGATTCATCATTCGCGGAACGCATGGAACCATTGAGATTGTTGGTCGTGCCTTGCGTCTGCTCCAATCAGGGAGCATTCAAACCTATGCCTTCCTACTCGTGTTGGGATTGGCTGCCACGTTGTTCTTTGTTGTCGGACTTTAATCGAAACTAATGGATTCAATCGCACAATTGCTGCTTAACCTTGTCATCTGGGCGCCGATTTTGGTGGCCGTGTTGATGATGGTGTTTTTGAAGGAGGAACTCGATTTCCTGGCCCGGCCAATCACGATTGCCACCACCTTTGCTGCGATGGTTGGCGCCGGGGCTTTGTTTCTCTTCTTCCAGACAGGTTCTGCTGATTATCAGTTTGTCACCCGATTCAACTGGGTTGAAACAGCCGGGTTGAACATCGACTATTTCATTGGGTTGGATGGAATCAATATCGGCCTCGTCTGTATGGCGGCGGTTGTAGGTTTTGCGGCGACTGCCTGCTCTTGGGAAATTCGAAACAGGGAGAAGGAATTCTACGTTCTATTGCTGCTCATGATTGGCGGCATTATCGGATCCTTTGCATCATTGGATCTATTCTTCATGTATTTCTTCCATGAGCTTGCCTTGGTTCCGACCTTTATCATGATCGGTAAATGGGGACGTGGTAAGGATCAGGTCTATGCCACCTATAAAATCACAATGTATCTTACTGCAGGTGCTTTGATTGCGTTGGCTGGATTGATCATGCTCTATCTTCAGGCTCCGGCTGGAGCGCGTTCGTTCAGCATCGATGAACTGACACAGATATTTGCTCAGTTCCCAATCAATGGCGCAAGTCAGAGCACGATCTTCGGATTGTTGGTGTTCGGATTTGGTATTCTTGTTTCTCTTTGGCCGTTCCACACATGGGCGCCGATCGGATACGGTTCTGCACCTACAGCGACGGCAATGATGCACGCTGGTGTGATCAAGAAATTTGGTCTTTACGGTTTGATTCGAGTGGCACTTCCGCTTGTTCCTGAAGGTGCGCACATGTGGATGCACGTTCTGGCGTGGCTCTGTCTTGGTAACATCCTCTATTGTGGACTGGTTGCTATTAAACAGAAGGATCTGAATCTCCTCATTGGTAATTCATCCGTGGCTCACATGGGCTTTGTCTTTCTTGGAATTGCCTCGCTCTCCCTCCTTGGTGTTATGGGAGCTGTGATGATAATGGTGGCTCACGGGTTGTTGGCTGCTCTGACTTTTGGACTTAGCGGTTACCTCTACAACCAGACCAAGACACTCGACATGACCAAGATGGGTGGTTTGATGAAGCAGATGCCTTTCTTTGGAACGTGTTTCGTAATGGCTTTCATGGCCGGCTGTGGTCTCCCTGGATTTGCAAACTTCGTTGGTGAGGTGATGATCTTCTTCTCTGCATGGAAAGTATTCCCGGTGGTTACCGTCTTCGCCATTTGGGGTGGATTGGTCATCGGCGGTGTCTACATGCTGCGTGCCATTCGTTCCATTCTTCACGGTCCTGCCAAGGATGAGTGGTTTGTGGTATCTGACACGGATGACTGGTGGCGTCGTCTCCCATTCGTACTGCTCCTTGCAGTATTACTCTATTTTGGTGTTTTCCCCGCTTCGCTCTCCAACAAGATCAAGCCAAGTGCGGAAGTCATCGTTTCAAACCTCAAAGCTGTAGAAGCCGACGACTGGAATCTCGGTGAGGCTGCGTTGAAAGCCAATTTGGCTTCACAAAAGAACAAGTGATTTAAATTCGCACATGGAAGCGAAACCAATGTTTTTCGAAATCGCGGTCCTGGTGATCGGCCTTGTGGCCCTTCTGCGGGACTTGTGGACGCCTGCTGATAAAAAGCAAGGTGTCGGGCAGATGGTTGCCGGCCTCTTGGGCGCGACTGTTCTGTTGGCGCTTTTTAGTGGTAACACTGAATCAACAGAAGCCTTTGGCGGAATCTATGTCCTCGATGGAATGGCATGGTTCTTCAAGAAGTTCTTCCTTGTTGCAGGTTTTCTCGTTGTGTTGCTGTCGATTGATGCGGCCAAGGAGTTTAAATCTGGTATTGGCGAATACTACGCTCTGATCTGCTTTGCTCTGTCAGGGATGTTGTTTGCTTCTTCAGCCAATGATTTCACGTTGCTTTTCGTATCGCTGGAGCTGATCACCATCACTTTCTACATCCTTGTGAGTTACCGTCGTAGTGTGACGGCGTCTTTGGAAGCGGGAGTCAAATATCTCATCATGGGTGCGCTTTCATCAGCTGTGCTTGTGTTCGGTATTGCTCTGATCTTTGGCATCACTGGAACCATGAGGTTTACTCAGTTGGAGATCGTGGCGGGTGAATATGTGAGTAATCCGATTTTCCTTTTTGGAATGGTAATGGTTTTCGCGGGACTTGGATTCAAGATCGCTGCTTTTCCTTTCCATGTGTGGGCACCTGATGTCTATCAAGGCGCGCCGACCACGACGACGGCCTTCTTGGCAGTTGGTTCCAAAGCGGCAGGTATCGTTCTCTTGATGCGTGTCATGTTTGATGCGGTTCCTCAATTGACGGCTCAATGGACAAACGTCGTGATTGGAATTTCAGCAATCACGATCCTATACGGAAACCTTTGCGCAATACCTCAGCGAAATCTTAAGCGTCTCTTGGGATACTCTTCCATTTCACATGGTGGTTATCTTCTCATCGGTGTGGCAGCGGCATCGGTAGCCGGTCAATCCGCGATCCTGTTTTACATGGCAGGCTACCTCTTTACTGCTCTTGCTGCCTTCGGTGTGATTGCCTTGGTAATGGGGGCAACCAAAGCAGAAGACATCAGTCAGCTGGCAGGGTTGAACAAGCGTTCGCCATTCCTTGCGTTCGCGCTGACATTGGCGGTTGTATCCCTTGCAGGTATCCCACCTTTGGCAGGGTTTTTCGGGAAGTTCCTCCTTATCAAGGCAGCGTTGGAAGCAGGTACCCTGCATCCTGGGCTTTATTGCCTGATTGGTGTCGCTGTTATTGGCGTTGTGATTTCCATCTACTACTACTTTGGCGTTATCCGCGCGATCTACTGGTCCAAGGAAGATGCTGATACCACGCCGCTGAATGTGTCTCCTGCTTCAGGAATCATGCTCGCCATTTGTGTGGTGGGGATGTTGTTGATCGGTATGTTTCCTGGACTGTTGCTCCCAGCAGCAGAATCCGCCGTTGAAGGTGGAGCACTCGTGATTGCAGCTCACTAGGAAGTGCTGCTTCACAGGAACGTATTTCTCCCTTCTTTCGCGTAGCTCTTCATTCTGCCATTCTTGGCTATCAATGAGCTCCGACACCTCCCAAACCCCTCCGAAGAAGCGTCTCAAACTGAGAGTGTTTCCTGCTGCTGAAAGGGCGATCAGAAATGGTCATCCGTGGGTGTATGCAGATTCAGTAAAGAGTGCGAACAGGGACGGCGAAACCGGTGAGGTTGGAATCGTTTACGACAAGAAGGATCGATTCCTTGCTTTGGTATTGTTCGATGCTGATTCACCCATTGCCTTGCGAGTTCTTCATGCTGGTAAGCCGGAGCAGGTGAATGTTGATTGGTGGCGTTCTCGGTTAAAGAAATCCATTGATGCTCGAGCCTCGCTGCTTTCGGATCAGACGAATGGTGTCAGGCTGATCAATGGGGAGAATGATGCATGGCCTGCATTGGTCGTGGATCAGTATTCAGATGTCTTGGTGCTAAAGCTCTATTCCGGTGCATGGCTATCTCATCTCCAGCTAATCAAAGAACTCCTGGTCGAACTATGTGCCCCCCGATCCATTGTAGTCAGGCTGAGTAGGAATATGCAGGACACCGCCCGTGCTGAATATGGATTGAAGGAAGGAGATGTGCTTCATGGTGATGCGATCAATGAGGCCGTTGTGTTCAGCGAAAATGGACTGAAGTTCGAAGCAGAGGTTCTCAATGGTCAGAAGACGGGTTTCTTCTTGGATCAACGAGACAATCGTCAGCGGATCGGTCGATTGGCAGAAGGCGTGGATGTGTTGAATGCGTTCAGTTTCTCCGGTGGGTTTTCATTACATGCGGCGGCAGGTGGCGCACGGACTGTTACGGATCTGGATATCAGCGAACATGCGATTGCCAGTGCCCGGAGGAATTTTCAGCTCAATCAAGACAACCCGAGGGTCGTGGACTGTGAGCACGGTGGGATGCAGGTGGATGTGTTTGAATGGTTCAAAAAACCGGTGAAGCAAACCTATGATCTGATCATCGTGGATCCACCGTCGCTGGCGCGTCGTGAAAAAGAACGTCATGGTGCGTTGAATGCTTATCACCAGTTGACGGTTCAAGCCATCAAGCGCTTGAGAAAGGGAGGCATACTTCTCTCTTGTTCATGTTCCGCACACGTCAGCAAGGAGGAGTTCTTTGATGTTGTCCGCAGTGCGGCAAAAGAATCTGGAAGATCGTGGAAGGAACTGGAGACGACAACGCATCCTGAAGATCATCCTCAGCTGGAGTCCTTTCCTGAAGCTGCTTATCTCAAGGGTATTTACCTCAGTTTCTCAAACTGAGTCATGGGAGTGCAGCCATTCCCTTCCAGACTGGCGGAAGCGGATAGAACAGAAGGGACTTCGCCAAATGTCCTTTGACCATGGAGCGAGGGATCTTGATTGGCTTCTCTGTTCCCAAGACCGGTGATTGGTGAAGGAGTTTCAATGTGTCGTTACCAATCAAAATCGGCAGTGCACAGGCAATGCGAATGCGTGCTTGAGACCACGGAATTGAAAGCGTATAGCGCCAACCGTGTCTCAGGTGTTCTTCTGCCTGATCGATCAAGGATTCATAGTAGGGGCGAAAGGTGTTTTCGTTGGAAGAATCTGATAGCACCTCCGGGGAAAGGCCCAATTTTTCAAGCTGTTCTTGGGGCATGTAGCATCTTCCCATCGCCAAATCTTTGGGAAGGTCACGAAGGATGTTGATCAATTGAAGCCCTTTGCCGAACCGGATGCCGTCTGAGAGTAAACGGTCTTCATCAATATCAGTTTTTGGGAAGGCATGGGCGCGACAGATAATGGTCCAGAATTCTCCGACACAACCGGCAACACGGTATGTGTAGTCGTCCAGTTCGTCGCTCGTTTTCAGAGCGATAGGTGATTTCGCACTGGCACCTTCGAATCGTTTGAGATCAAGTTGCTGTCCTTCTGTTATGATCTGGAAGACCTTCTTGATCCGTTGCTGATCCGGTGTGTCAAAGCTGCCCAGAACTTGGATGCCTTCATTCGCACGATGAAGTAGTTCTCTCTCTGATTCGTCTCCCTGATTCCCTGCGAAGTGAGACAGATCGATGTTGCCTGAATCGTCATTCAGGACGGCCTCCTGATACAGATCTAGCGCCTCAATACGATCTTTGGAAGGGACGACCTCGGTATCGGCAATGGTGTCTGATGTTCGTGCCAGTAAATAGGCCAAGCCAATCTGATTCCGCACGCATGAGGGGAGAACCTTGAGCGTGAGGTAGAACGATCTGGAAACGGATTCCAGGAGATCTGTCAGAAGTGGCCGCTGCATGGGCGGGATCAGTCCAGTTCGAGCTCGGTCTTCCAGCGTGCGATCTGATGGCGCACCTGTGCATATCCGGGCATGCCAGTCGATTGACGCGCTGTGAGCGCGGTCTTCAGATTAAAGACCTTGAGAGCATCTTTCTCGAAGTGTTTGTCGATCTTCTTGAACTCAGCGAGCGTGATCTTGTTGAGTGGTTTGTTCTTCTTCTCTGCGAAAGCAACAACCGCCCCCACGATATGATGGGCCTTTCTGAATGCGACGCCCTTGTTGACGAGGTAGTCAGCGAGGTCGGTGGCAAGAAGCATGGGGTCAGCTGCTGCTTCTGCACATGCCTCAGGATTTGTTTCTGAATGACTCATCATGGCTGCAAGTAGTCGAGTGGTTGCTCTGACTGTATCTGCAGTGTCGAAGAGGCGTTCTTTGTCCTCTTGAAGATCGCGGTTGTAGGTCATGGGCAGCCCCTTGAGCAGCGTCAATAGCGACATGAGGTTTCCATAGACGCGCCCTGTCTTGCCTCGGGCAAGTTCTGCGATGTCTGGATTCTTTTTCTGGGGCATCAATGAAGAACCCGTTGTGTAGGCGTCTGCGATTCTAAGGAAATCAAACTCAGAGCTCGCCCATAGGATTACGTCTTCAGAGAGACGGGAAAGATGCATGGCAAGCAATGCGGATGAGGCACAGAATTCTACCGCGAAATCACGATCGCTGATTCCGTCCATGGAGTTCTGTGTCAGGCGCGGATTGCCTTCTGAATCAACAAAACCAAGTCGATCGGCTACAAATTCCCTGTTCAATGGAATGGTGGATCCGGCCAGTGCTCCGTTTCCGAGCGGGCAGACATTGACGCGATCAAAGCAATCGATCATCCGAGAATGATCCCGTTCCAGCATCTCGACATAAGCCAGCAGATGATGTGCGAAAGGCACAGGTTGCGCTCGTTGCAAATGGGTGTAGCCAGGAATCAAGGTTTCGACATTCCGTTCGCCGAGTTGGACGAGTGCTCCTTGAAGTGAACGGATTTCCTCACAGAGCGAAAGTATCTCGTCGCGCAGCCACATCCGCATGTCCAATGCTACCTGATCATTCCTTGAGCGGGCTGTGTGTAGTTTGGCGCCTGCCTTCACCCGTTGGCTTAGGGCTGATTCGATGTTCATGTGCACATCCTCCAGCTCTGGTTTCCATTCAAAGGAGCCGGCGTCAATCTCATCGCCGATCTTCATGAGCCCCTTGCGAATGTCTGAGAACTCACGCTTTGTTAGAATACCGATTTCGCAGAGCATCTCTGCGTGAGCGATGGATCCGACGATATCGTGCTTCCAGAGTCTCCAGTCGAATGAGATGGATTCTGAAAAATCTTCGACGTCCTTACCGGGACCGGAACTGAAGCGACCGCTACGGGAAACGGGCTTTTTGGATTGTTTGGCTGCCATGATCAATGGGTTCATGAATCTTCACGAACAGGGCAGGGAGGGTATGGCGAAACTCCAAATCAGACCATTCGAAAGAAATCAGGCGAAAGAATGATCTCGTTGTCTCAAACCAGTGAGATACTTAACTACGAATTTTTCAATTAAACCAGGACTAGGCATTATGGGTTATATGGACCTAACCTGTTTATTGGCAATGTATTAGGAGGTTTTTTGAGCAGGTATTTCAATCTGCAATATAAGGGAAGGTGAAGGCTCTAGTCCATTCAGGCTGTTGTGATTGACGTCAATATGGAGACACTAACGAAAACAAAGGGCCGCTATCGGAAGCCGAGACCGTCCCGCCCCTCCAGAAAAAACGCATAGAATATCGAAATGAAGAAAAATATTTGGTTCACATTGGGAGCAGCAGCAATCGCCATTGTTTTGGTGGGTTGTTCTGGTGAAGACACGGCCAAAGGGTCCGAATTTGTCGGACAAGGAGATGACACTCCATCTGACTATATTCCACCTGAGGTTGCTGCGATGGAAAGTGCACCTTCTGTCCCCGCTGCTGAAGCATATGGAATTCAGGAAATGTCAGAGACACCTGCTGACTTGGATACTACAGATGTGGCACAAGCCATGCCTGGATTTGAAGACGAGAATGGTAACCCGATGACGATGGAAGGAGCCATGGCTAAAGCGGTTGAAGAGTATGAAATGCTCGCTCAGGTGGCTGAAGTGGACAACATCGTGATGCCTCCCCTGACAAACGTAGCCCAGCTGGTTCAGTTTCGTATCATTGCAGCTGTTCCCAAGGTGGCAGGAAAGACTTGGGTTGTTGAGAACGGAAAAGCCAGCTTGAAGTAATTTAGAGAAGTAAATCAAACCCCTATCCTCATTATGAAACGACAACACATGAAAGAAGGAAGTCGCCTACGTGCTGCTTTCACGCTGATCGAGCTGTTGGTTGTGATTGCGATCATCGCCATCCTTGCCGGCATGCTTCTCCCTGCTTTGGCCAAGGCTAAGAAGAAGGCCATCAATGCCAAGTGCCAGAGCAACTTAAAGAACCAAATGAATGGGTTCTTTATGTATCAGGCCGATAATAAGGACAACATGCCTTATGCTTCGTCGAGAAAACAGAATCATGGCGGTCATGGAATCTCATTTGACGAGCTACTGCTTCCCTATGGCAACAGCAGCTGGAGAACATTTGGCTCTAACATGAGATATGGTGTTTACAACAATCCTGCGTGGCATCATGCGCACCACAGTCAGGATCCAGATGAAGATGCGACGATTGTGTGTCCAGCTGACACTATCAAGTCAATCTCAGTTCAGAACGGGAGAACATGGCGTCATGCGCGTCGTTCCTACTCGATGCCAGCTCACTCCATGGGCGGAAACCAGAGTAACTTCCTCGTCAATACTGCCGACATCAATACCGAGTGGCCGCCCCATGCAGGCAATCTGTCAG
Organism: Limisphaerales bacterium; assembly: GCA_965658675.1. Lineage (GTDB taxonomy): Bacteria > Verrucomicrobiota > Verrucomicrobiia > Limisphaerales > CAZKNW01 > CAZKNW01. Next base: position 311,212 of record CBFHTT010000006.1, on the reverse strand, counting down.
GTGTTGGCCTGAGTGTAGGGCGTAGCAATGCCGGCACGGACGGAACATTTGGTTGGGATGGGCGTGCATTCCGTTGGGATGCCAGAGACGAGCAGCTGCCTGGTAATCTCCGAAACGATGTTCGTTATTGGCGTAATCAGGCTGGATTGCCAGCTACGGTTGTGACTGACGCATCAAGCACAATTGCTGTTCTTGAGCATATCAATTATGAGAACGAAGCCGGTGATTGGCGCCGCGCTGCAACTCGTGAGTTCCGCCGCCAGTGGCGCTCTGCTGGTCCTGATGGAACCGTATGGCGTAGCCCAGGAACCTCGAACTGGAACGAGCGGGAGTTCTCCCGTATGGGTGGCAACACACCTGATCAGTTGCACGGTAAGGGTATCTACAACTATGCCTTTGTAGACGGTCATGTGGAGAACATGCATCAACGTGGAACAATCTCTGCGAACTTCCAGAATGGGGCAAATCGTGACAAGCAGTCCAACCTTTGGACCATCAATCCTACTGACTAATCAGTAGTGATCAGAATTGAAGAAAGGCTGCAGGCTTCGGCTTGCAGCCTTTTTTATTTGGCGTGGATAGGAGTCTGGTCTACTCCCCAGACTGAATGTCAGAAGGTTTACAGATGTTTGTTCATTTCTTGGAAACCGAAGAGGGCTGGATCATGAATAGTTGATCCGTGATGATCGACTTAACAAGCAGGTTGTTCTAGGGGTCAAAACGCTGATCAGAAAGGGGATTACACCAGGGGTAGGAACCTGCTAAATCGGTTCATTCATTGGAAGAGGGCCCTGTAGGCGGTTCCCTTTGGGGCCAATCTGTTTCTGTTCTCCCTTGGGATCATAGGCATTTCTATTTCATCTCATTCAGGTAAGATGAAAGTGTCTCCATGTTCTGATTGAACACATCTGCATTGATGTAGTGATCGCCGGGTTTGAATTTTGGTTGGCCCGAAAGTGCCTCGCCTCTGAATGTGGAAATCCAACGTCCGTAGCGATCCAATCCTGAAATGATACGTTTCACCTCAGTAGATGTGACTGGTTTCTTTTGCGGAGCGATCCCAGCCTTGATCTGCGAGTAGCGCTGGGAGAGTTCTGAAAGGTGGGAAGTGATCTTCCAGCCGTAATGGCTTGGTAGATTGCTGTCGGAGTAGGTCAGCGAATAGACCTTTCCTGAACGTTCCATATACAGCGGTTTATTGGATCGCATTTCGTAGTATCTGGCGAGTCTTCCATCCTTCAGATGTGAGCGCTTGAGCCAGTTCATGGCGGAAGGAACGGGCTTCAGATACCTCTCGTCCTTGGTGATCTCATAGATGGTCATCAATACATCCAGAACATCCTGCGTTTCTCCGCCGGTAATAGCGGGTGGTTCAAACTTACGGGCCCAGATCGGATGCATGTTGTATCCGTATTGTTGTGCCCATGCTGGTTGTGGCTCAGGCATCTGGGCAAGGATCAGGAAGTTGCCGAGTTGCTTGAGGGCATTGAGGTAGCGAACGTCTTTGTAAGTCTCATGTGCTTCAATCAGGACCTGCGTGACTGCGCCAGCGAGGCCGTCATTGAGGGTGTACATATCCCAGTAGTTCTTGAACCGGCCTTCAGTCCTATAGTCGTAGGTGGGGAAGCTGGCTTTGATGACTTTGTTTCTAGGTGTGGGGCCGGTCCATACTTGGGGGAAGGCTCCATTTGGAAACTGGGCGGCAAGGAGGGCGTTCAGGGCTATGCTGATGCTTTCGTGCACCTCACGTTTTTTGAAGCCAAGTGCCTTGTCCAAGCGGATCAGGAACCGCATTGCTGATTGGCTTTGGTCGTCGTCCAGTGTGGAGTTGTTGGAGCCCTTCTTGCTTCCTTTTCCGTTTCTGTAATAACCGATGGTCTTGCTTCTGGGATCGAAGTCCACTGTCTGGCGCCATCCTCCAGATTTCAATTGGCCATAGATGATCGCTTTACCTGCATCATGCGCGGCATTGAGGTAGAGCGGGTCGCCAGTGGCGTCGTATGCGTGAAGAAATGCCATTCCCACGGAAGGAGTGGAAGGTGGCTGAATGAAGATTTGATAAGGTTTTGCAACGCCTTCACCCAACCGGACGCTGAGATCTGGTGACCAGTAGTAGACGTAGCCACCGTTCATGGCTGCCTTGCTTCGAAAAAAGGAGCCTGCGCGTTTCATTGCGCTCTCGACCTGTTCACGGTCGGGGTTCTGTGCTTGTAGGCTGATGAATGTCAGGTTGATTGACAACACCGCCAAAGCGACTCTCTTGCTGGTGGACATGATCAATAGCATCCTTTCCGGTTTGAATTAGTCAAGACGCGGGTACTAGTGCAGGGATTGCTTTGGGGGAGCCTGAACTTGCAGCGCGGGAAAGGATGTTTATTCTCCGCTGCACCTCATTTGTGAAATTTCTTACCGTTCAGCTGGTCTACTTTCTAAAGACAAGAGGAGCTCGTCGTAACATCGGCGTGTTACTTAAGTTGATTCTCTTGTTGATCATATGTTGGCTCTTCTTTGGCTTCACCTTTGATTGGGTGATGTTGATGGAGGGGAAGGACTATGAATTGGTGGATGGGCTTTATTGGGCTCTGGTGACCATGTCGACCCTTGGTTATGGCGACATCGTGTTTGATTCGACCGCCGGGAAAGTTTTCACCGTTGTGGTACTCGCGTTTGGGATGTTCTCCATGCTGGTGGTGATGCCCTTTGCCTTCATCAAGTTTTTCTATGAACCATGGATGAGTGCTGAAACGGCAGCCCGGACTCCTAAGGAGCTTTCTGAAGAGATGGTGGGGCATGTGGTATTGACCAATCTGGACAATGTTTCCACCGCGTTGGTGACCAAGCTGAGACAATATCGGATTCCCTATGTCTATTTGACGCGGAACCTTGAGGATGCGTCGCAGGCGTACGAAGCGGACATCGATGTGATGGTTGGTGATCTCGATGACCCTGAGACGTTCAGAAAGGCCCGATTGGATAAGGCGTCACTCTTGGCTGCGACGTCATCAGACATCGCCAATACCAATGCCATCTTTACGGCGAGGGAAATTTCAGATCGCGTGCCGATTGTAGCGAGTTCGGATAGCGCCATGTCGGTGGATGTTCTCCAATTGGCCGGAGCGACTCACGTGGTGCAGTTGGCGGATATGATGGGGCAATGGCTGGCGCGTCGTATGACTGGTGGAGATTCTGTGGCCCATGTCATCGGAGACTTTGCTCCTTTGGCCATTGCTGAGGCGACGGTTGCAGGGACGCCATTGGTTGGTAAAACAATTGCAGAGTGTGGCTTTCGCGAGAGGATTGGTGTGCTGGTAATAGGCATGTGGGAGCGCGGAACCTTTCAGCCGGCACTGCCTGATTCGTTGATTACGGCGAACACGGTTTTGGTGTTTGCCGGTACGGAAGAGCAGCTGGCTTTCTATGATCAGATGTTCTGTATCTACAATCGCACTGAGGCGCCGGTGGTGGTGATCGGAGCAGGGCGTGTTGGGCGAGCCACTGGGAAAGCGTTGGAGGAGAGGAATATTGACTACCGGATTATCGAGTCTGATCGAGGGCGGATCTACAACAGCGAAAAGTACGTGTGTGGCAACGCTGCTGAATTGGAGGTATTGGAACAGGCAGGGATCAGAGAGGCCCCGGCTGTTATCATCACCACTCATGACGATGAGACAAATATCTACCTGACGATCTATTGCAGAAGGCTCAGGCCTGATATCCAGATTATCAGTCGCTGTACTTTGGAGCGTAGCGTGGCAACACTTCACCGGGCTGGTGCGGACTTTGTGATGTCCTATTCTTCAATGGGGGCCAACATCATCTTCAATCTGCTGAAGAAGAGCGATATTCTGATGTTGGCCGAAGGGTTGAATGTCTTCCGAATGCAGGTTCCTGGTAGACTCAAAGGGAAGACACTTGCGAATTCCAATATTCGTCAGATCACTGGGTGTAACGTGATTGCGGTCAAGAAAGGTGATGAAGTGGAGGTGAATCCAGATCCTCACGAAGAACTCCAGGAGGACTCAGAAATCATTGTTATTGGGAGTGTGGAGGCCGAAGATCGTTTCCTTCGGGAGTATTCTTCCAAGAAATGAGTTTCAGAAAATTGTCTGTCATGCCGATGGTAGTTGTGTGATTTCAGACATGGACAATCTGGTGGATTCCTCCATTCAGCGCGTATTTACGACGATGGTGGACATGGTCGTGGAGCCAGGTGATTCGGAAGCCATGAAAGGGAAAGAGGCGACTGCTGCATCGGTAGGCTTTGCAGGAGATCGTGATGGGGTGGTTTATCTCTATTTCGTCGAACCCTTGGACAAGGTGCTTTGCACTGAGATGGTTGGATTGGAGCCCGAGGAGCTTGATGAAACTATTATCAACGATGTGTTGGGCGAGATTGCCAATATGGTGGTAGGGCAGATCAAGACGATCCTTTGTGATCGCGGGTTCGCCTGCTCGTTGTCGATTCCTTCGATCCTCAGAGGTGTTGATCTGTCTGTTTACAGCTCATCGACCAAAAAGAAATCCGCTTCGTTTTCTGTGAATGGACATCCATTTGGCGTGGAATTCTTCGTCAAAGCAGAAAACAACTGATCCCCAATTTTCCAAAGATTGGGAGGAAACTTCATTTCAAGATTCCCGAACTATGACGGCGTGACTATCGTCGCCCTGTGAGGTCACTGGCCGAACAGCTGGATCAAGCATCAGCCATCAATCGGATGGTGTTTCCTGATTTGTGGCAACAAGAGGCCGTGGTCGCTCTGAGGGCAGGGAAGGATGTGGTGGTCCATGCGCCTACGGGAGCAGGAAAGACCCTGATCTTTGAGACATGGGCAAAAGGTGGGAAGACCAATCAGAAAGCAGTCTACACGGTACCTACGCGTGCTCTGGCCAATGACAAACTCGCTGAATGGCGAGCCAAGGGCTGGAATGTTGGAATCGCGACGGGAGATCTTTCAGAGAACCTTGATGCACCTATTATCGTAGCCACGCTGGAAACACAGAAGGCAAGCCTGATGGCTGGTGAAGGGCCTGATCTACTGGTGATTGATGAGTATCAAATGCTGGGTGACGAGGAGCGGGGCCTGAACTACGAGTTGGCCATCGCGTTGGCTCCTCAGAGAACGCGCATCCTCATGCTCAGTGGTAGTGTGGCCAATCCTCAGTCGGTGACGAATTGGTTGGGCCGACTGGGCAGGGAGGTAGAACTGATCAAAACGACAGAGCGCCCAGTGCCGCTGGAGGAAGTGTCTGTTGATTTCCTGAACTATCAGGTGCCCTCATCCATCAAGACTTACTGGCCGCGCTTTGTCATGAAGGCATTGGCTGAAGACCTGGGCCCCATACTTATCTTTGCGCCTCACCGGAGGGCTGCTGAATCCATTGCCAATGAATTGGCGCGGAAGGTTCCTGTTCCTGATCCGCTCCAACTCAGCGAGGCTCAACAACAGGTCTTGGGGCCAAAGATTGCCGAGATGTTGAAAGCCCGGATCTGTTATCATCACAGTGGATTGAGCTATGAAGCACGGGCCGGGGTGATTGAGCCCTTGGCCAAGGCAGGGCAATTAAGGGTGGTTGTGGCGACGATGGGGCTGGCTGCTGGGATCAATTTCTCATTACGCAGTGTGGCCTTGGCTGGAGATTCTTATCGAAAAGGGCGTTTTGATCATGTGCTTCGTGCAGATGAAATACTTCAGATGTTTGGCAGGGCAGGAAGAAGAGGAATCGATGAGATCGGCTATGCGTTGATTTCTGCCAATGGTATACGACTCAGAGAAGCGTATGCCGGTCAGTTGAATCGAAGTGGTCTGATTGATTGGGGAGCGCTGTTCTGGGTGATGCATTCAGCTTTTGAACGCGGATTGGATCCGTTTCAAGAGGCAGTTCGTGTGCAAAGCCGCTTGTTCAGCACCAAGCCAGTAGACCTTGGTGTGGAGTTCAGCCTGTCTCGTCCTGATGCCGCCTGTGGACTGGGAACGGATGCTGAACGTGCCCGCCGGGTTAAAAAGCGCGTTAAGGAATTCATGGACAGCAAGGGAAGTTGGTGTCCTACCCGAACCTTGGACAATGCCCCTTTGATTGAGACGCGAATTCATAGATCAACCGTGCTAGCGATGAAGACGGAGGAGGAGGGGGCTGAATTTCAGAGTGCTGTTGTTCCCGGTCTGAGCGAGGTCGGGAAAGAAGCAGAAGAATGGCTGCCTTTGATCAATACTCCAGATGCATTGGATGGAGTGGGACATGGAGAATTGATCGAATTGGGCTCCGATGAAGACGGAAGGCATTGGGGACGTAGATTTGTGCTGGCTGAGCGGTTGAGAGGAGATCGACTTCAGATAGCCAAATGGCTGCGGCGAGGTCTTAGGATGAAAGGAAGGCAGATCAAAAGGCAGCTTTGGGTGGAAGAGATCGAAGAGAAGGTTAGCTCCTTTCTTGAAGAAAAGAAAACGCCCTTGGTGCGGACGGATATGACCAAGGAGAAACTCTATGCTGTCGTAAGGATCGATCATCTTCCGGTAAGGGTTGTGCGAGATGATCATGGGGTGGCGTTGAGAAAGCCTCCTTTGCGTGAAGTTATTGCACCGGTCTGTCAGGAGTGTGATTTTCTTGCGGAATGCGAAAAACTGCCAACCAGCACTGGCGCGGCGTTGCAGTGGAAGCGTTTGGGATTGATTGATGATCAGGGTGTTCCGACAAGAAATGGGCGAATTGTGAGCTTCTTTTCACATGAACAGGGTCTGGGGATCGCTGCTGCTCTGAACAAGGAATCCTACAAAATTGACGAATTGGTCTATGATTTGGCTAATTTGGACGCTGGGCACCGATTCTGTGGTGACGATGCCCGTTGGGTGGGACGCCTGGCTGATGCCTGTCGTGAAGCCTATGGGAAGCAGCAGATCAATGGGTATCTGGAGATGGGGATGCCTCCGGGGTACGGAAGTGGGGCCGAAGAGATCGCGGAAAGCGCCCATAAGGAGCCGTTGGCCCGACATGACTGGACGACCGAAATTCTGGGGGCAGGGGATATCGATCGCGTCTTGATCGAATGGAGAAGCCTACTGAGAAGAATCTTTCATGCACCTAACTTGAAATGGGACAGATGGATGCAATTGAAGGCCAAGGCTTCAGAGATTTTGGCTGAAACAGACTCCCCTACGATTACGGACCTTCCAAGGCTAGAATACCATCAAAGTCAGAGGGTTTCTCACCGCTTACGATTCAAGCGCTATTGACAGTCGGAAGTTATTGAGGTGAAGCCATTTGATTGTCACCAAAATGTAAAGATTATCCCTGCCTATCCAGTTGACATAACCAGTGGTGAAACCTAAAAACCGGCTTGCACAGATCACGTCTTATTGAGGCTGGCCGTCGAAAATTGAATTCATTTATGAAAAATCTTCTTAAAACAGCAGGTGTTGTTGCAATCAGCGCCTTTGCTTTGCAGAGCGGAGTGGCACAGGAAAATAATGGGACTCCTTTCCGCGCGAGTCTGAAAGTGGGTGCCTTTTACGATGACAACATTGCATCGACTCCAGCGAATGCTCCGATTGCCGTACAGGACAGTTATGGTTTCTTGGTGCGTCCAACCGTTGGATACCTGCTTAAGCAGGATCAGCTGACCCTTGATGCGAGTTATTCCTACGGAATGAAGTATTACGAGGATCGCTCCAACAGCGCTGATCATACCCATGAATTCAACACGCAGATCAGTTACGATATTTCGCCGAAATACACCGTAACCTTTGAAGATACTTTTGTATCAGCACAGGAAGCAGAATTGCTTGATCCCAGCTCCACGTTTACTTCACGAAGCAACGGTAACAACTTCAGGAACGTTGCAGAGCTTGGTGCGCAGATTACGCTTACCCGTTTGATTGGGCTGGATACCTCGTATCAAAACTCATTCTTCGAATATGAAGATCAAGGAACAGCAAGTCGTTCAGCCTTGCTGGATCGTAATGAGCATCTCTTTCGTATGGATGGACGGTGGCAGCAATCAGAGAAGACCGTTTTTGTGGCAGGTGGTCGTTTTCGTGTTCGCGATCAGAGAAGTGATGATTTGCTTGCTGTAGGTGGTCTCAGTGCTGATGCAAGAGACAGTCGTTCCTATTTTGGCTATCTTGGTGTTGATCATGCATTTTCTTCACAATTGACGGGTATTGCTCGTTTGGGTGCTGAGTTTGTTGAGTATCCAAATTTGGTTGGTATTGGAGGGGTAAACGACGAAGTCGGCCCCTTTGCTGAAGGAAGTCTGATATATGAATACATGAAGGACAGTACGGTTTCGTTGGGATTGCGTCATCAGACGATCCAAACAGATGTTGCAGGAGCGGGTGCTCCGACAACGGATGCCTCCGCTACTTCATCGTTCCTTGATTGGGAACATGCGGTTACCGCCCGTTTTCGCACTGGTGTTAAAGGTGCTCTTCAAGCTTCCAGCTTTAATGGTGGAGCAAGTGCCGGTTCAGACGAACTTTTCTTCAGCTCTGGTGTTCGTGCAGAGTATGATGTGATTATCGACCGAGTTACTGCTGAGTTCGGCTACTATTTTGATCGCCTTGACTCAGACTTGGGTGGAAGAAGCTTCTCCCGTAACAGGGTGACACTCGGCGTTACCGCCGGTTTCTAAGTCGATTCGACGTCATGTCGATCCGAGTTTAACCTTTCATTGGGGCCGGATGAATATCTGGCCCTTTTTTTTGACGTATGACGAATCAACAGAACAATGCGGACACTGGGCTGCATTTCTTGGATTACTGGCGGATCATCCGCATTAGGAAGTGGCAAATTCTGGGCATTTTCCTCTTGGTGGTGACTACCACCACCTTTGTTACCCTCATCCTTCCAAAAAAATACACCAGCATGGTTCGTATGATGGTGAAGAAGGACAGCAAGGACGCACAAGGTGTTTCTGTTTCTTCCTCCGATTTCAATTCCGGATTCGATCCCTATTTCATTCAGACCCAGTTTGAAATGATTCAATCTCAGGAGATCCTTTATCAGGTAATTTTGGACCTCGGATTGAACGAAAGTTGGGCAAAACGTTTTGGAAATCCCATCCCGTTTGAGAACAAGGAGACTTTCAAGTTCTTGACGGGACGAATGGGAGTCAGGCAATTGCGCAACACTGAGTATATCGAGGTCAGTGTCACTAGTGAAGAGCCTGAAGAGGCTGCCCTGATTGCCAATCGAATTGCCGAAGTCTACAAAGAGCATCGAATTGCCAATCGTCGAGATCGGCTCATGAAGGGAATTAAGACCTTGGAGAAGGACAAGGAGATGAGGCAGACCGAGGTGGCTGAAATGCAGGCAGAGTTGGATAAACTCCGCGCGGAGTTGGGAGTGTCTGATATTTCGCCCGAAGGTGGCATCGGAGGGATGACTTTGGAGCCGGAAACTCTTCGTAGGCTCGAAGCTGCGCGCATCGAGTCGGAGTCTCAGTTCATCGGAGCTGACAGGATATTGACCGGCTTGGAATCGAAAACAGCAGAACAGTTGGAACGAGCAATTCTAGCAGTCCAATTTGACGGGCCGTTGGCAAAGTTGTTGGAGCAGAAGGACCAGGCCATCCTGACCTTGGAGGCCAAGAGGCAGGACTTTGGTGAGAAGAACCCGGAGGTTGAACGGGCAACAGCGACCTTGGCCAAGATCCAGGTCCTTATTGATGAAAGCGTTCAGGGCATTCTTGAAGGTCTTCGTATCAAGCGGGACAGTTTGAAAGCCAGTTTGGATCAGCAGAAACAGAGAGTGGATGAGGCCAAGACCCAGAATATACAAATGGCCAATAGTACCGCTCCCTATTGGAAACTTCGGAGGGAACTGGAGCAGAAGAAGAAACTCTTGGAGGTGGAAGAGTTCCGGATTCAGGATACGATTTTGGATGCTGAGCTGACATCTTCCGATGTGGTCAGAATTACTGATCAGGCTGAAATTCCCAAAAAACCTTCATTTCCGAAGGTGCCCTTAAATATTGCGCTAGGTGTTTTTGTTGGCGTGTTTGCAGGTGTGGGAATGGCGTTCTTCATCGAGTATGTGGATACCTCAGTCAAGACGTTGGACGATGTGGAGGCGGCCTTGGAAGCTCCTGTCCTGAGTGTCATTCCTCAGCGGGTAGGTTCACTTCTCGAAGAGGGGCCAGACAGTCCACATGCTGAGGCGTATCGAGTCTTGAGGACGAGTCTTTTGTTTGGTCGCAAGGATCCTGCGCATAATACGTTCACGGTTGTCAGTGCTGGTGCGGGAGAAGGTAAATCAACGACGATTTTCAATACCGCTGTGACGTTTGCCCAGAGTGGAGACAAGATACTCTTGGTTGATTCTGATCTCCGTCGCCCGAGCCTTCACAAGCGATTGGGAGTCAGTAATTCTGTAGGGCTCACGAGTGTGCTGCTTGGAAAATGTAGTGCAGAAGATGCCATTCAGACGACAGAGGAAGAGAACCTACATTTTCTCCCAAGTGGAAAACTGCCGAGCAGCGCTATGGGCATTATGAACTCCCCGCAACTTAAGGAGTTCGCGAAAGAGATGAGTCAACGGTATGACTATGTGTTCTTTGATGCGCCTCCGATCATGGGAGTGAGCGACGCATCGATTCTCGCAAGTATGACGGATCTTACGGTTCTTGTGATCCAGTATCGCAAGTATCCTCAAGCGATGAACCTCAGGGCCAAGCAGACGGTTGATAAAGTCGGTGGAAATCTGGCTGGAGTGGTGATGAACAACATCAACATTGCGCAGGATTCATATTACTATTACTACACCGGTTATCAGTATGGTCATTACGGAAGAGATGATGAACAGGCACCTGATGAAGAGCGTAACGGGGCAGAGAAAAAGGGTAAGAAGGATTCTGGAGATCGCGGAAGCGTGAAGCAGAAATACTGAGTTCGACGAAGCGGGAAGATTTAGCATGGTTATATTGAGAAAAATTCTGATCGGTTTGATTTTGGTCATGGCAGTTGTGCTTACTGGCTGCCTGTCCAATGACGACCGAATTCGCTACGACAAACCTGCGGATACGTCTGTAGATCATAAGCCACCTCCACCAGAATTCCTTGAATTCCGAATTGGCGACAAGGTGATGGTTTCATTTTCTGGAAATGTGTCACCTCCTCCGGCTCACATGGAGACCGTGAAAGAAGACGGTAACATCATGCTACCTTTGATTGGGAAGGTTGAGGCCCAAGGAATGACAGCCAAGGAAGTTGAGGAAATGGTGCATTCCAAGTACGTGCCTGATTACTACAAACGTCTGACGGTCACCGTGCAGATGGAAGATCGCTATTTTTGGGTTGGTGGAGAAGTACGCAAGCCGTCCATGTTGCCCTATGAAGGTGAAACAACCGTATTGAAATGTATTACAGCAGCTGGCGATTTCACTGACTTTGCTGATGAACGCAAAGTGGAGCTCACGCGGGCCAATGGAAAGAAGTTCACGGTAAATTGTCGCGAAGCCCGCAAGAATCCTCGTCAGGATCTTCCTGTCTATCCGGGAGATCGTATCGAGGTTGGTAAGCGAGTTTTCTAGCCATGGTGCAATTGCAGATTCTTTCAGGCCGGCAACAGGGGACAGTGGTTCCTGTTGCCGGTTTTCCTTTTTCCATTGGTCGCGCTGGTTCAGACAAACTTCGGGTACAGGAGGCAGGGGTTTGGGAATACCATGTTGTGATTGATTCCGAGGATGGAAGCAGCTTTGAGATGAAGGCACGCCCCAATGCATCGCTTCTCTTGAATACTGCGCCCGTTGAGGTGGCTGCGCTCACTCCTGGAGATGTCGTGGAGTTGGGAGGATTAAAACTTCGCTTTGAACTCTCCTCTCCTCAACAACGATCCAATCGCCTTAGGGAAGTCTTGTTCTGGCTGATATTGTTGATTGCTTGGGCAGGACAGATTGGGGCTGTTCTCTGGCTCGAATGAGATCATGAATCAGGAGCAACGCCCAACCCTATTCGAAGCGTTCAAATTCTGGTTGAAGCTGGGATTGATCAGTTTCGGTGGGCCGAGTGGGCAGATTGCCATCATGCACTCGGAGTTGGTGGAGAAGAAGAAATGGATCAGTGAGGAGCGTTTCTTAAATGCCTTGAATTTTTGCATGCTTCTTCCTGGGCCGGAGGCACAACAGCTGGCCGCTTATTGTGGTTGGCTTCTGCATCGGACATGGGGCGGGATCATAGCCGGAACGCTTTTCTTTTTTCCAGCTGCCATACTCCTCTGGGTTCTCAGTTTCATCTACATGGCTTACGGCAGTGTTCCTGAGATCGTTGCTGTCTTTGACGGATTGAAGGCTGCTGTCTTGGCAATCGTTGTGGTGGCAGTCATTCGAATCGGGACCAAGGCACTGAAGTCCAAAGGGCGATGGCTGTTGGCCCTTGCTTCGTTCATCTGCATCTTCTTTCTGAAACTCCCGTTTCCTTTGATTGTCTTTTCTGCGGCTCTGATTGGCTGGCTTCTCGAAAGAAATAAGAAGACGGAGGATTCGGCAAAGGCGGAGATATCGGCGGATCTTGAAAAAGCCACCCCGGCCTGGAAGGTGCTCTTGGTCGGAGGATTGCTCTGGGTGCTTCCGATTGTTTTCTTTGGCTCCTGGTTGGGAGTGAATCACACCGTTGTGGAGGAAGGGTTGTTTTTCAGTAAGGCATCTATGGTTACGTTTGGCGGTGCCTATGCAGTGCTCCCTTATGTCGGGCAGCAGGCCGTGGATGTGCATGGTTGGATGTCATCAGGGCAGATGATGGATGGACTCGGCCTTGCGGAAACGACCCCGGGACCTCTTGTCATGGTTCTTCAATTTGTGGGATTCGTTGGAGGCTGGCAAAATCCCGGTGATCTTTCTCCAATAATGGGAGCTACGCTGGGGGCCTTCATCACCACGTGGGTGACCTTCGTTCCCTGCTTTATCTGGATCTTCCTCGGGGCTCCCCATGTTGAGCGGTTGAGAGGTCACGCTGGATGGTCTGCTGCATTGTCTGCAGTCACTGCTGCTGTGGTGGGAGTGATTCTCAATCTGGCCATCTGGTTTGGCCTGCACGTGATCATTCCTGACGATGCCCCGGTGAACTGGTTCGGTGTTGTTGTCTCGCTGGTCGCCTTTGTAGGCATGTGGCGATTCAAATGGGAGGTGGTCCCGGTTGTTCTGGGGGCAGGGCTTCTTGGCTGGCTTGAGTCTGTGTTGTTCTAGGGCATCAAGATCGCTCCCATAGAATCGGATTCAGAGGGGATGCTGCTGTCTCGTCGATCTTTACACCCGGCATCCATGTGTCCCAGTCGGCTTGATGATTTTTGTGTTTTGGAGCGGATAGTTTGATGTCCTTGTCCATGTAAATGATGGTCATCACTTCTCTGGGTAGTTCCGATTTATTGGCTTCTGCCCTGTGCCATGTCCACCCCAAGTGGAAACTGACTTCGCCCAAGTCGTAAGGCTCAGCAACTTGTTCGATCTGTAGATCGCGAAGGTTCTTACCAATGATTTTCTCGCTGTCCTCAGAAATGGCGACATCTCTACCTGCTGTGATTCGGTGACTCTTTGGAGCAAATGCCAATGGTCCCATTTCCAATGGTGTGTCCTGCAGTGGAATCCAAACTGTGACGGTTCGATCTGTGCTCAATGGCCAATAAAATTGATCGGCATGCCATGGAGTGATTCCTCCAGATGGCTCTTTGTAGAGTGCCTGATCGTGATAGAGGCGGACTCCATCCACGTCGAGCAGGTCTGCGGCGATCCTTGCCAGCTTCTCTCCAAATACGAATTCCTTAACCAGATCGCTGTGACGCCAGAGGTTCATGACTTGTAGGAAGGCCCTGCTGTAAATGTCTCGCTTCTCCATAGGGCGATCCTCTTTGTTGAGTTCCTGAACCTTGTTCGAGATCTCCTCTGAATAGTGCCTTAGTGTGGCGCGCGATAACACATGCTTCAGTTTGACGTAGCCCTCTTCATTGAAAAAAGCCCGCGCTTCGTCGGTGATTTCAAAATGTCCGCTAAGATCTTCAGAGACGGTTGTTGGCTGCTGGATTGTGCTCATGACGATGAAGACGCTGCCTATGTTTTCCACGCTTTGCCACCTTATGGTTATCCAAAACTGATACTTTATTAGCGTTGTATAGACATAGGTCTCTAAAACGGACTAAAATAAGTGCGTTTGAAAGCATCTCTGGAAAAGATCAATCGTAAGGAATCTGCTCTATTCAGGGCTACGAGAATCGTTCTACCCGTGTTTGATCATTCCTATCACTTTCATCCAGAAATTGAACTTACATGGATTGAAAATGGATTTGGCTGGCGGCACGTTGGTGACTCCTTGGAACGGTTTGAAGCTGGTGACCTTGTTCTGATCGGAGGTGGTTTACCTCATCTCTATTCGATGGCAGAGGAGGACAGTCAGGGGAGTGATTGGGCCAGGGCTGCGGTAATTCAGTTCACGATGGATCTGTTCAGTCCACGACTGCTCGCACATGAATCGATGAGGAAAATAGAACGAATGCTGCGCCGTTGTGATGGCGGCCTTCATTTTCCCAATTTAGCAGTAGCGGAGGTGGAAGATCTATTGAAAGCGGCGACCCGGGCAAAAGGAGGAAGAAGTATGGTCCTGTTGATGGATGTGTTGGAGCGGCTTGGCCGGAGGAAGTCGCGGTTGCTTTCTGAATCCGGAATGGTTCATGACGTGAGGAATCTGGACATGCAACGAATGGACAGAGTCGTGCAATATGTTCAATCGGGATTCAGAGAATCGCTGAGTCTCAAGGCCGTAGCTGATATCGCGTCGATGAGTGAGGTTGGGTTCTGTCGATTCTTCAGACGATCGACAGGGAGGACCTTCTCGCGCTACCTCAATGAAGTTCGGTTGGAGGCAGCCTGTCGTTTGCTCAGGGAAACGGATCACAAGATTGCGGACGTTGCCTTCGAGTGTGGCTTTGGAGCCCTTTCCAATTTCAATCGGCGCTTTCTTGAGATTCGAGGTATGCGGCCCAGAGACTATCGGGAGGCTCTGACGAAAGATTAAACAGCGAAAGTGGTGTCTTCTATTGCGATTCGTTTTAGAAACTTGTTCTCGACGAAGTCAAAGGTGCTGATAGCTTCTACGACACTTCGAAACCCCAACTAGATTGAAACAATGAAGAATTCTACCCGGTTCAACTGTGCGTTATCCTTGGTCGCTTTGGTATGCGGTCTTCCTGTCTCTGTTCTTGCCGACGGCGAGGGAGTGAGGCGCGGTCCCAGGGAGCAGCCGGGGCGTGTATCAGCTGAAGCACAGGCAGGAAGGCGAGTGGCGCCGGAAGCCGGAGCAATCAGACGCGGTCCCAGAGACGGAGAAGGGATGCGACAGGGCCCCCGAGATGGCGAGGGTGTCCAGCGTGGTCCCCGCGATGGAGAAGGAATGAGGCAACAGGGCCCTCGTGATGGCGAAGGTGTAAGAAGAGGACCGAGGGATGGAATGGTTGCGCGTCCGGTTGTGCTTCGGCTGGACGCTGCAGGTCAGGTGTTGGCAGGGAATGGTCGACCAATGCCAATAGATCAAGTGCGTGGGCATCTGGTTCGAATGGCTGGATCGGGGGCTTACGGTTCTGTGACCATTCAGGCACCGGGAGACATGCCTTTTGGAAATGTTGTTTCCGTCATGAATGTTGCGAAGCAGGCTGGGTTTCAGAATGTCAATTTCTCTACTGCTCCACAGGCGTCTGTGCGTCCGGCAACGTCGGGGAAGGTCGATCAGAGCAATAAGCAATAGGTCGTATTTATTCTTCTTTGAAAGAGAAAGGCCCGCATTCCCAGAATGGGGAGGCGGGCCTTTTTGATGGATGATGGAGTTGAAAATTAGAAGCTGTAGCTTACCCAACCGAAGACGCTCCGTGGCACTTCGAGAAGTGCACCGCCGAGTCCAGGGTTATACTCAGGGTGACTGGTATCCAGAAGGTTTCTACCAGTTACTGATATTTCCAGATTGTCGATTGGACGATAGGCGACGCGGAGATCGGTCTCTACGTATGCGTCGATGTTGCTGACGTCATCCATGTAGCGAAAGACTCCGGTGAGATCCACCTGACGAGTGATGGCATAGTTGGCTTGCAGGTTGGCAACGTGCACAGGGGTCGTGGCTTCGATTGCTGCAGCGGATCCGCCTGCGTTGGCATTTGCGCCGTGGAGATCAGATAGCATGAACGAGTAGCTTCCGCGAAGCTGTAGATCTTTTAGCGGAGCATAGGCTGAGGCTAGTTCGATTCCGTATTGCGAACCGTCGATCACGTTCTGGAACGAACGGTTCTGCGCAGGGAGTCCTAAGGTCAAAGCACTAGGTGCGCCGAATGTTCCGTTTGGTTGCAGACTTAGTGCCTCGTCATAGAGGTTGAAGAAAGCAGCCAGATCGAAGTTCAGCTTCTTGGTAGGCTGGATACGGTATCCCAACTCATAAGCAAACAGAGATTCCGATTCGATTCCAGGAGTGCCGACCAAGACCGGAACTGCTAAACCGGGAAGAGCAGGGTCGAAAGTGGGGCCACCGATGACGAGGTCGAAACTTGGACGTCCTTCAACCTCACTGGGAGTGCGGACTGCACGTGATGCGGATGCCCAGACAGTCTGGTTCTCAGCCGGTTTGTATGCAAGGCGGGCACTTGGCTGGATTTCCCAACCGGTGAAGCCGTTATTCTCAATCTTGGTTCCGAGTGTGAGGGTCAGTTTGTCCTCGATCAGTGTTGTGTCATTCTGGGCAAAGAAGCTGAATAGATCCCAAGAAATGTTGGGGTCTGCGATGCGCAGGGTTGGCCCAGAGCTTGAGGAGCGCATGTTGTTGAATCGATAGCCAACTCCGGAGATCAGCGAGTTCCTTGACCCAAGAGCAGTGGAGTACTGAATTTCGAGATCGAGAATGTCGCGAGTCGTTTCTGAGAGAGTGTCCTTTCTGTGTGTTCTATCCCAGTATGCTTGAGCATCGATTGCAGAATCTTCGGAAAGTCTCCGCTGATACTTGCTCATGAAGTTTGCACCAAAGATGTTTCCCTGATGGTCAGAAGTTGTTCCGTGATAAACGTCAGATTGAAGTGTATAGGAAACAGATTCGTTTGGTTCACTATCAAGTCGAACGCCACCCTGCCATAGATCCCAGTTGTCGCGACCTGTGACTCCAGTGACACTCTGCATGCTGTTCTCCTGTTTGTAGATGCCGTAGATGCGGTAGAAGGTGCTCTCGTTGATTTTGCCACCGAAACGTGCGCCACCCATGTATTCGTGCATGGTTCCTGCACCACCGTAGAGTTTCGTGCCTTGTGTTTCCTTGGCGCTCTTGGTGACGATGTTGATCACTCCGTTTACAGCGTTTGCCCCCCAGACTGTAGCGCCTGGACCACGAATGACCTCAATACGATCAAGATCTTCCATCATGACGTTTTGCATGTCCCAATACACACCGGAAAAGAGCGGCGTATATACGGAGCGTCCGTCAATCAGAACCAACAGTTTGTTGGCAAATTGATTGTTGAACCCGCGTGAGGTTACAGCAAAAGAACCAGAATTGATCTGACCAACCTGCATGCCTGGAATCAGGCGAAGTGCGTCGGGAATGGTGAGAGCGCCTGCTTTGATGATGTCATCTCCGCGAATCACGGAGATGGCAGCGGGGGCATCCGTGATCTTCTGGGCTTTCTTGGAAACGGATGTCACCTCCATGTTGACTAAGGCATCAAGATCCAGGTCTAGGAGATCCATTTCGGCATCTTCATCTTGAGCAAACAAGCTCGCTGAAGGGATTGTCAAGAGGGTGATCAGAAGTGCGAAAACCGAAAAGATCCGCACGTGCCGGCTTATTGTTCCATACTTCTGCAGTATGGCTTGAGTAGTATTTATCTTCATGACTCGATTAGACAGAATTGGGGGTAATCGGTTTCTGCGTCGTTGAAACCGCATTTGTGTGATGACCCCTTAATCGAGTCCTTGGGTGGAGAACTTGAGAGAAAAATTGACAGTTAGTTCAACTGTCGTTGGAAGGTGGAGTTAGGTGCGGATTAGGGACTTATAGCTGTCCCGATAATTTTCGACCAATCCAGTATACCGCAAGAAGCCCAAGAAGAAGCCCTCCCCACGATGAACTAGCCCATAGGCGGAAGCGCAATTCTCTGGGATCTGGTTCGGGAAGAATGGAGACTTCTGAGACGAGTGCAGGGAGTTCTTGCGGGCTTACAGAGCGGGCCAATGTGATTTTGGATATTTCCTGAAGCACGGCGGGTCTGCTTGGTCTTCCTATTTTTTCAATCACCGGTTTGCTGATCGTAAGAGTCGTTTCCAGCTTTCGGTCGTGCTCGTCAGAGCGGACGGTCACAGAGTAGTCGCCGCCTTCTGTCGGATTGAATTGACTGTTGAATACTCCCCAGCCTTTGCCTGCAGATTGGAACTGTAATTGACTGCTGGCTCCTGTTGGCGAGGAAATGGTTCCTACTACTGCTCCACGTTCGATCGGGAATCCAGATGAGTCCATGACAGTGGATTGGAGA
Source organism: Limisphaerales bacterium (assembly GCA_965658675.1). Classification (GTDB taxonomy): domain Bacteria; phylum Verrucomicrobiota; class Verrucomicrobiia; order Limisphaerales; family CAZKNW01; genus CAZKNW01. The sequence goes on along the minus strand of CBFHTT010000006.1, from coordinate 292,738 downwards.
AAGACAGTGTCTCCCACCTTTGGGTTCTCTGGACTGAAGGAAAGTCGGATGCCCTGATCGGCTGCGAGGTGGCGTTGATGTGCCATCCAACGCGCGATCTGGCTCCAGAAGCGATAGTGGTATTTGTCTTCCACACCGCGCCTCCAGCGCCAAGCACTATCACTTCCCATGAAAAGCACTTTTCCTGAACCAGCGCTTCTGGTGACGAGCAATGGCATCCGTCCCCAATCGTTGCGGAGGTTGGAGTGGACTGCGAGGACTTCAGATCCAGGACGACTCTTTTCAACGGCCGTGCTCCAGTAAAAACCTGGAAGACGTTTCCAGATGGCTTCGTTCATTGTCGGATTGTTGTCAAAGCGCGTCAGCCAATGGCCGGCTCCCAATGTGGAGAGCTCCAGAGTGGATTCGTTTCTCAGACCGATTCCGGTTTGGCGCTCTGTTTCAAACGAGACAGGTAGCAGGTCTCCCAATGATGAATCCTTCCAAGAGAGGTGGTGGCCCTGACTGCCTGGCAGGAGGACGAGTCCACTGGATTGATTCTCCACCAATCCCTTTATCAGTTCGGCATCGGTGGCACTGAGTCCACCGGGGCCTACAGGAACGTCTCCGAGAAAGATGACGTCATATTCTGAAATCAGTTCTTTTGTACCGGGAAATGTAGAGAGGTAATTGGGACCTTCGCCGGGCGTCATTCCCGGGTGAAAGAGGATGCAGTTCATATCCACGCCGGGGTCGCGGTCCAGCGCATTGCGGAGGTACCTGTATTCCCAGCGAGGAAGCGTATCGACGATCAATATCCGTAAGGTCTCTGAGCGAATGCTGATATTAAAGTCGGCCTTGTTGTTCGTTTGGATTCGCTCGTCAGGTTGAAGAGGCAGATCCAGTGTCAGCGAATAGTCACCTGCAGAAATAGGGCTCCAGACGATGGCTTCTTGAAAATCTGTATTGGCGGGAATGGTCAGGGAACGTTCTGCAACGGTCTCTCCCTCCGATTGAATCGTGATCTGTACATCGGTGGATTCAGGAAGTGTGCTTCTGACTCTGAAAGGAATGGCAACCTGTTCACCGACCAATCCATAGGCAGGAGGATCCACCCTTTCGATGGAGAGATCAGGCAGTGCAGTCTCGCTACCAATGGTGGATGTATAGACCGGGATCTTTTGCTCGCGAAACAAGAGAGAGGCGCCAGAAGGGGAGCCGCCTTGGTTCCAGTCGCCATCGGAAAGGAGAATGACTGCCTTGAGACGAGGATGTTGCTCAATGACCTGTTTCAGCGCTTCGTCCAGATCAGTGCCAGCAGTGTTGGTGTTGCTGGAAGAAAATTCACGCATATGTAGCAGTGCCCCGTTGTTGAGACTGCTCCAATAGTCTTGGCGAAGTTCCTGTTCGAGCCAGTCTACGCGGGTGACCACGTTCGTCTTCTGATCCACGTCCAAGGTGGTCATGCTTCCGGACATGTCTGAAAGAACGACCACGGCCGGGGGCTCAGTTTCCTCAATGACTCTGACGTGTTCTGGTTTGAAGAGAGTGAAGAGAAGTCCGGTGATGATGATCAGCCTGAGGCATTCCAGGAAGGCTGTGGATTTGCGCCGCCTGCGTGACCAGTTTTGAAAACATAGATAACCTGATCCCAGCCAAAGCAGGATGCCCAGTGCAACAAGTCCGCCTGAAATGCCAAAGGTCCAGTAGCTCATTTGGCGGAGGCGGGTTGAGGGTTGCTGGATGTTTTCTCAGGAAGAATCAGAATGCCCTCGAGGATGAGGAATAGGAGCATGCCTAGAAGAAGCAGTTGCCAGACCTCTCCCTGTAGGGATTGATCTTCGGAGGGCTCTTCAAACAGACGGACACTCAATTGGTCGAAGAGCTGGATGGCTTCCTTGGCCTCGAGTCTGCCTCGTTCGAATTCGGAAGAGGGAAGGTTTGCAGCGATGGTCCGTGTACCGCTCTTGAAGATCCCGGCGTCGATCGTGATGTCGGTGATCTCTTCGATGATTGGTTGCCAAAGCTTTTGTTGGTCAGCGATTGAGAGTCGGCCTACGGATAGCATCGAGTCCTTTTGAAACCTCCTCGTGCCTGAGTGGAGAAGGCGCTGCAGCATTGGAACGATTACCGTGCCTTGATCCAGACTCGACCAATTCAATGATGGAAGCGTGCCCACAAAGTAGACTTCACCCCGTCCCAGATAACGACGCCCAACGAATGCCTCGTCGTTGGAGAATGTTGCCATGGGATGAAGATCCCCAATCATTGGAACGTTTCGGGAGACAGAGAGTTGTTCGAGAGGGAGGCTGACTCCGTCTGAGCTGTCTGCCAATGGTCCTTCATCCCGACTCCAATCATTGATGCCGATGTCCTCGTCATGCTTTGAAAGTTGTCCCCAGGAAAGCCCTTCATAAGTGGTCGCTGATGAGTTCGCAGTAGGAAGGAATACAGCAACGCCGCCTTCGCGGATGTAGTTGGAGATCGGATCACTGACAGGTGGTGAAGGAAGATCCGAGCTCCAAACCAAGAGCGAACGGTTTACCAGCTGCCCGGCAGTGAATGCTTCTGTTGAAGTGATTTCTGCGCGTTCCATCTTACCTTTGATCGTGGAAGCGGCTGCGATGCTCAGGACCTGATCTGACCGGGATCCATCTCCAACAATAAGGGCTGAAGGCTCGTCCGCTTCGCTGAAGGTGAACCAGATCTGGTTGTCTTTGAGATTGCTGTCAGCAGGGAGCGTGAAGCTGCCCCAGCCTTCGTTGATATTCTCAGGAAGCTCGATGCGATGTTCCCAGCGAAATTGGATTCCCGTTGGCTGGATTTCCACTGTCGAGGTGTCGCCATTGAGGCTGAGTTGGAGAGGGATGGGTTGAGATGTTTCTTCGGCCAGAATGATCTCTGCATCGATCAACAGGTCCTTTGCTTCATTACGTTCCTGAAGTCGGGTGGAAAGTAGTTTGATACCGCTGTTGGCTGATGCTGGTTGAATCATGGTCAGCATGCGAAACTGAATCGATTGCGGAAGCGCCTGGAACTGGGATTGGACGGATTGCCAACGTTCGTCTTCTGGATGCCAGTTGCTGGATTGCAGATCAGAGGCCATCCAGATCTCCACACGGCCAGGTTGGTTGTCTGCGATCCAATCCAGAGCAGTCTGCAGCATGGTGGGGAAGTCGCCGCTGGTATGCGTGGCTTGTGTTGATGGATGGGACGTCAGTGATTCGATCGAAGGGAGCGATTGTGCGTTTGCGGAAGAACTGTCGATCAGCACGAACTGACTCTTTCCTTCGTAGGGTTGTGCCGCGGTGTTCAGCATGGCTAAAGCGCGTTCTCGTCTGGATGTATCACCAGAGACTGTCTCCATGCTTGCTGAGCGGTCCATGAGAATCAGAATGGCATCTGGAGAAGATTGCCATGCCCAGCCGAGCCAGCCTCCTGAAAGCGGACGACTCAGAAAAAGCACGAGCCCAAGGACGGCGAGTGTTCTGAACAAGAGGACCAGAAACTGTTTCAGCTTGGCGTGGCTGGTGGAACTCTTGTTTGCAGCCAGAAGAAACTGTATCGCCGCCCACTGCTGAGGGCGGTGTCGGAGGCGGTTGATCAGGTGAATGATCACCGGCACCAGAATTAGGGGTAGTCCCCAAAGCAGCTCTGGTTGAAGGAACGTCATGGTCTCACTTGGGCGCGCTCGATCAGGAATTCAGCCAAGGCGCGTTCGTAGGATTCGCCGATCATGACCTTTCTATAGTCCACCTGAAATCGTCGGCAACCCTCACTGATCTGGTCCATGTAGAGTGAAAGCTGTTTCAGATACTCGTCTCGAATCAGGCTCGGTTCGGCCACCATGTTGAAAGGGCTTTCCATGTCTTGGAAACGAACCGGCCGATCGAATTGAAAACTCGTTTCCATTGGGTCGAGCAAATGAAAGGCTGCGACATCGTGTTTCTGAAAACGAAGATGCTGGAAGCAGTTCATCAGTTCGTTCAGGTCGCAGAAAAAATCGGAAAAGATGACCACCAGTGCCCTTTTGCGAATCCGCTCTGCAAGATCGTGAAGTCGATCAATGATCACGGTTCCCTTGGCCGGCTTGGCCTGATTCAACTGATCGAGGATCAAGCGAATATGTGAAGGGCTCCTCTTGGGTGGAACGTCGGTGGTTTCGTTTTCACCCAATACACTGAGCCCGGATGCATCACCTTGTTGAATCAACAAATGAGAAAGCAGGGCAATCATCCGCCGCGCTGTGTCAATGCGCGGGCCATTTTCTCCGCTGAATGCCATGGAGGCACTGCTATCCAGAACGAGATAGCAACGCAGGTTCGTGTCTGCTTCAAACTCCTTCAGATAAAAGCGGTCTGTGCGTGCATAGACGCGCCAGTCCAAGCGACGTATGTCATCGCCGGGGGCATAGTTGCGGTATTCAGCGAATTCGACGCTGCTACCCTTGTGCGGACTCTTGTGATGGCCAGAGACGTTTCCCTCCATCGCACTGCGCGCAAGGAGGGACTGTCGTGTCAACCGAGCTGCAGCTTCAGAGTCCAGCCATTGTTGGCCGGGGATCTCAGCCACGCTTGCCCTCCTCGTGGGTTTCCTCGATCAGGCGCTTGATGACGTCCATGCTGCCGACTCCTTCACTCTGTGCCTGAAAGTTGCAGAGAATGCGATGCGTCAATACTGGCAGAGCCACTGCCTCGATGTCATCGGTGCCGACCAGGTAGTTTCCGTGAAGGAGCGCATGAGCTCTGGCTCCGCGGATGAGATACTGCACTGCGCGTGGTCCTGCTCCCCACGACACCCAGCGTTTCAGCCACTCTTTGGCGTCAGGTGAATCAGGGCGGGTGGCCCGGACGAGCTTGGTCGCAAATTCAAAGACGTGCTCTGGCACAGGGATCCTTTGCACCAATGATTGATACTCCATCACCTTCTCGGCATCGATGAGTTTGGAAAGGGTCTCGGACTTTCCGCTGGTGGTTTCCTCAGCGATGCGTAGTTCCTCTTCGTAGGATGGGTATTCCACATTGATGAAGAACATGAAGCGATCCAACTGCGCTTCGGGGAGAGAGTATGTGCCTTCTTGCTCGATCGGGTTTTGGGTAGCCAACACGAAGAAAGGGGCAGGGAGTGGAAGCGATTTGCCTGAGGCGGTGACCTTGTGTTCCTGCATGGCCTCGAGCAGTGCGGACTGGGTCTTTGGAGGCGTGCGGTTGATTTCGTCGGCCAGAACGATGTTGGCGAAGACCGGGCCTTTCACAAATTCAAAGGCGCGTTTGCCGGGTTGGTCTGTCTCTTGAAGGATATCTGTGCCCGTGATGTCTGAAGGCATCAGATCCGGAGTGAACTGAATGCGGCTGAACGAGAGCGACATGACGTCAGCCAAGGCATGAACCATGGTGGTCTTTGCCAGACCGGGAACCCCCATGAGCAGCGCGTGTCCCTTGGCCAGGATGGAGATCAACATCTGTTCAATAACAGCATCCTGCCCGATGATGACCTTGGCCACCTCTGCTTTGAGGGCTGCGTAGTTACTGCGAAGACTGTCGATTGCGGCGACATCACCTGAATCAGGTGCCGGAACATCACTTGAAGAGCTACTCATGAGAAACGCGACGAGCATTCCCTGCCACCCCTGTTGAAGCAACACGTTTCCCATGCAAACTGGAGGAGCGGTGAGTTTCGTTTGAGTTGGGCGAGGCGGCGAATGAGCTGTGATTTAGGGTTGAAAATCAGCTGAGGTAGGGCATTTTTCAGATTTCTATGAGCGACAAGCGAGACATCGCAATTCTGGTCACACTGAGCCTGACGGTTTCTTTGTGTGCCTTGTCGTTCATTGTCTCCAATGATTCGGAGAAGTCCGGGATGATGGCGTGGCTGGATGATTTGAACGGAACCACTTCAGGAAGTTACTCCCGAGCTGCTGATTCAGTGAAGAAAGTGGGGACCAATGCGCTTCCTCAATTGATGTCACTGCTCACCTCTGAGGATTCGATTGTGGATAAAGAGGTTCAGATGCTTGCGGAAAGCCAATCGATGATGTCCCTCAAGGTTGAGCCGGCACTGGACCGCCAATGGCAGGCACTGAAGGGATTTGAAGTTTTGGGAGAAGATGCGGAGCCTGTCATTGATCGTCTTGCCTCACTCCTTGAACTGGGAGAACACTCGGATGTCGTGCCCTTTGCGTTGGCAGAAATTGGAGACGCAGGCATGGATCCACTTCAGTCCGCTCTGACCAACAGCAGTGAGGAAGTCAGAGGGAATGCTGCATTGGCATTGGCCGGGATGGAACACTCCGAGAAGCTTGTTCCATCGCTTCTACGCTTGTTGAAGGACGCCAATGCCAGGGTAAGGGAAGCGGCCGCTTCAGCACTTGGGATTCTGGCAAAGGAAGAGGAACCAGAGGTGGTTCCTGAGTTGGAGAAGCTGTTGGAGGATACGGATTTGGGAGTCAGGAATGCTGCCATGAGAGCACTCGGGCTCCTGCTCAGGCGATAACGAGTTCCTCTTTGGGAGCGTTGGCCTCAACTGCTGCTCTTGCCTGGTTCAATATGTTCAAGGCTGCAACCCGGTAGGCTTCGCTGTAGGTAGGGAAGTTAAGGACGTTTTCACAAAAGATACTGACTTCATTGTGGTTGATGATCGCCATCTCTCCGATATGGATCAGATCAGTTGCGCTTTCTCCCACAATCTGGACGCCGAGAATCTGTTTGCCTTCCTTGTCAGCGATGATCTTCAACAGCCCATCCTGACTTCCTGCAATCATTCCTCGAGCCACTTCCTCGTAGAGGGCTCTTCCAACAATGATCTCGCCATATTGTTCTTTGGCTTGAGTCTCATTGAGGCCGATGCTGGCAATCTCAGGCACGGCGTAGATCCCCATGGGAACCAGCTCAAATGGATGACCAGGATCCATGTCCAAGGCGTGACACATCGCGCGTCTCCCTTGCTCCATGGAACATGATGCCAAAGCGGGCGGCCCGATGACATCACCCACGGCGTAGACACCCTTGACGGTTGTTTCGTAATTCTTATCGACGACGACGTGTCCTCGCGGTGTGGTTTCTACACCTGCGTTTTCCAGACCTAGCTGCTCTGTGTTAGCCAAGCGACCCAGCGCGACAATCATCTTGTCTGTTCGTACCTCTTCCCCGGATTCGAGATGGGTGACTACCTGACTGGCTCCATCCCAGTGGACGGATTCGATTTCCTGCAGACCGAGATAGGTGCCCCCATGTCGTTTGAAATTATCCAGAAACTTCCCGGTGAGTTCTTGATCCAGAAACATCAATGGGCGAGGGGCTTTGTCGATGATGGTTACCTCACTTCCGAGGAGGGAGAAAATGGATGCGTATTCACAGGCGATCACGCCACCTCCAAGGACCGTCAACGATCGTGGGATATAGGCAGCGCTGAGGATCGAGTCGCTATCCAGAATGTTTTCATGGTCCACCGGGATGTCGGGCGGTAAGCGCGGACGAGATCCGGTCGCGATGACAATGTTGTCCGCGCTTACCTTTCTGCAGTCCCCCGTGACGTTCTGAACGATCACCTCTTTGGCATCGGAAAATTGAGCCCGACCATGGATATACTCGATGCCGTTGTTCTCCAATTGGTGGCCGATGCATTCGGCGTGTTTGTTGAGTACCCCATCCAATCGACTCATCATTTCAGAGACGGTTACATCTTCCCTGAGTTGGAAGTCAAAAGCCTTGGCACCCTGCTTCAAACGCATGACTGTCAGGGCAACCTCTCGAAGGTTTTTTGAAGGGATGGTGCCTCTATAGACACACGCTCCGCCCACCTGCCGATCTCGCTCGATCAGGGCTACCTTCTTTCCGGCTTTGGCGCCTTGGACAGCTGCTTTTTGTCCTCCCGGACCGCTGCCAATAACCAGAATATCAAAATGTTCCTTGTTGCTCATACTTCCATTGACTGAACCACGGACAGAACCTCCGAACGGAGATTGATTAACTCGCTGACTTCGTCTGGATAGAAATTCAGTAAAGAGAATACTGGATCCTTGCGGATATCACGCTCCTTGAGCTTTTTGGTTGGAGCCAACCACGATGCCAACAAATCAGTCACGTAAGTCATGGCTGTTTCGTTTTGGAAACTGGGTGCTTCAGTGAAGTCCTGATAGTGGGTGCAGGTGGCCTTCACTGGATCAGGAAGATTCCAGCTTTCAGCGATCATGCTGCTTAGTTCGCAGTGAAACTCTTCAACCAATTGTCTTACCAAGGGAAACGGAAGTTCCGTATCCAGTTCCTTCTGTGTATCTGAGATCAATTTGATCACCACAGGCTTCCCGATTGTATGAAGCATGCCGCAGAGAAACATGGTCTCTACATTTGCTCGCTGTAGTCGGGCGATCTCTTTTGCATACACTCCGCTGATCAAGGCGTGGCGCCAGAGGAGTTTGATCTCTGACTTGAAGCTCTTGACGGAAAAGATGCCTTTGTTGAGTGAGACAGCGATCGCTACTTCTCCCAGCAGTTTCATTCCCAACCGGGCAATGGCTTGGTTTAGAGAGACGATCTTGTGACTGACCGCATAGGCTGCGGAATTGGAAATCTTGAGAACGATACTGGCCAGGGCGGGATCACGATGGATGAGGGCCGAGAGATCTGAAATCTCAGCATTTGGATCATTGGTCAGAGACATGACCTGTCCGATGGCATTCGGAAGCACCGGAAGATCAAGCTCGTTGTCTTCGATCTTGTCCCGGATGGCGTTCCTGAACGGTTCGGCCAGATCAGGTTCCGTTTGCGCGTCCTTTGTCGCTGTAATGGTTGCAGGCATGGGCTGGCATGCGGGTGCCTCTTTGAGAACCAGCTCTGGCTTCTGGCTCAGAACGGGGTCGGTTCTTTCGAGGGGGACCGTTATTGTGGAGTCATTTCCACGCAAAGAAGACCATCGGCAGGATCGGTCAGAGATTTAGCTCAAAACTGAGAAACTTTCCTGCTGGTCCACAAAATCAAAGGACCTGAGGTGAACCATATATTGCAGTCCTCCAATGACTTGGAGAAGGAAAACACAAATGAGAGTGGTGAAGAGAAGGATCAGCGCGGTCTACTGATTCCTGTAGATCCAGTAGCGGACGTCGCTGGATTTTGGATGGTTCGGATTGAGCTCCAGAAAACGGTTGTAGTGCTTGCGGGCAGTTGTTGGGGCATTCAACTCGCCTGCATGAAGACCACCCAAGGCGAGGTGCGCGTTGGCGTTGTCTGGGTTCAGTTGAATGGCGCGCTCGTAGGAATCCACTGCGTCCAATGGGTAACCAGCCATCTGAAGCGCTCTGGCAAAGTTGTAGTGTGCATCTGAGGAAGAAGGCCTCGCGGTGGTGGCTTTCTCCAACGAGGTCAGAGCCAGCTCCAGTTGCCTGAGGCGAAGTGCAACGGCACCCAGATTGTAGTGAGCCTCATAGAGTGACCCGTCCTTTTCAGCAGATGTGCGGTAGTGTGTGAGTGCCGTGCTGTAGTCCTGTTCACGGTGTGCTTCCAGTGCCTTCTTGAATTCCACCAAAGCGACCTGTCTGTCTCCAGAAGTGGGGAGGGTAGGTTTCAGGAAAACATATCTTGGAATAACGCGCTTGGTTTCGACCGGTGTCAGGGCTGGTTTGGCAGCTGCAACCCGAGTCGGAGCAGGTGTTGGTGCGGGAGTTGTTACGACTGTTGCGGGCGTGCTGGTGCGCGGGGTTGGAGCAGGCTCTCTAGGGAGGCGTGTCACCTGAATGTTTCGCTCCTTCTTCTTGAACAAGTTGGCTGGATTGAGACGTTGAAAGAATCCCTTCTTCTTTTCGCCGGAGTCAGCAGGGGAATCGACAGGAGTCGGGGAGAGGGAGGATACCTTCTCTTCAAAGGTCGGTTCTGGCTTGGTGGTCTTGACCGTCGTAGGTGTCGGATCTTCAGGAGATTCAGTTGGAGCAGGGGTGACTGGAGTGCTGGTCACCTTGGGTGTTTCCTTTTCCGGCGCCGGAGTTGCAGGAGCCAAAGTTTCTTTGGCAATCGACGCTGTCATGAGTGGTGACTGTTCCTTGACGACGACCTCTTTCGGCTCAGGGGCTTTGGGCTTCTCTTCGGTTTTAGGCGTTTTGACTTCTGGAGCTGTAGTTGCTGCTTTTTTGGTCGTTGTGGTCGTGGTGGGAACAAAGACAATTTCTTTTGGTCTGCTTGGCGGAGTGACGATGATTTCTTTTGCCTCAGGCTTTGTGGTCTTCGGTGTCTCTGTTTTGGAAGTCGTTACGGTTGTGGGATCTGGATCCTTGGTTGGCTTTGTTTCCTGAGCAGGTTTGGGCTTGGTTTCTACCTTGGCCACTTCCGTTACTGCTGGTTTCTTGACGACTGGTGTTGAAGGAGCCTTTTCGATCTTCGGAGCGGTTGGCGTCGGTGCCTGGATGCCAGTTTGTGAATCCAGCTTGGTAGCCTTGGCAATCAAGGTGACGTTCGTCTTGGGAGGGCTGTTGGTATCAGGTGCCGTGACGGGAGGCTTGATGGTTGGGGGCGCTGCGTTGGTTTCAACCGGAGCGGAGGTCCGGTGATCAATGGCTGTAAACTTGGGCCCGGGAAGAGGTTTCGGGTTCAGCTCCTTGAACAATTCCGAGACGATTGCTTCGACGTCGGAGTAATTGTCGGGTTTGGGCGCCAGCATCAGGTACTCTCTATAGAGTTTCAGGGCGTGCTCTTTGTTACCTACATACGTATGGGAAAGGATCGCCAGGTTGAGCAATGCCTGTTGATGTTTGGTGTCGTCCTTGAGGATGGCTTCAAAGAATCGAACAGCTTCGCGATACTCCTTCAATTCCATCTGTACGAGCCCGAGGCCGTTCAGGACATCTGGGTGCTTGGGATTGAGCTTGTAGGCCCGGGCGTAGGTCTTGCCTGCATCATCCCACTGACGTGCGCGGAGTTGAGCAGTTCCCAACAGGAGATGAGCATCAAGTGATGAATGGCGGACTTGGGTATAGGACTTGAGTTCCCTTGCGGCGTCTGCGTATTGACCGACTTCAAGATAGAGCACTCCGAGGTTGAAACGTGCGGTGTCGAGATCGAGATCCAGTTTGATGGCCTGACGATAGGCTTTCTCTGCCAGGTCCGCCTTTCTGAGTCCATGGTAGGCCAATCCCAAGTGATTCCATCCCTGTGCGTTCTGAGGCAGGAGGGCGGTTGCTTCGGACAGCTCTTCCACGGCGCGCTCATACTTGCCCTGACTGAGATACTTCTCACCATTCAGCAGGGCTTTGGGGCCCGGAGGCGTGCAACCGGTCAGCCAAATGACGAGTCCCGCCAAGCAAAGAATGGATAGGCACGGGTGGGTGCTCGTTTTTTTAATGGCCAGCATGCACCCCGCTGATACCCTTGGGTCATTCGCGTGTCAAGAAACCCGGGTTGTGATGCAATCTTTTATAGGCAATGCCTGCTTCCCGTTTTTGTTGTGAAAGCAGAAGACGTATCATCAAATTATCGGCGGGGCCTGACCTTGATTTGGTTGGGCTTCTTTTTGTGTTTGGGGTTTGGCCTCAACGCAGAAGAGACGGTGGCTCCCTCAAATTCCGTTGTAGTAAGAGTTCGTGATGCAAAGGCGGTCAAAGCCTTTGTTCCCGAGCCGCAGCAAATCAGGCAGATGGTCAGCAAGGGTGTCAGGACACTTACCAACGTGGATGACGCATCAGTGGCATGGCGTGCTTTGGTGAAGAAAGACGATGTGATCGGTATCAAGGTCTTTTCACGTCCCGGGGCAACCAGTGGAACGCGTATCCCGGTGGTGGCTGCGGTGATTGAGGAACTCTTGGACATAGGAATCCCGGAAACGAACATCGTAGTCTGGGACAAGCGGTTGGCGGATCTTCAATTGGCCGGCTTCATGGAGCTAAAAAATCGCTATGGCGTGGACGTCGTGGGTAGCGCGGAAAAGGGATATGATCCTGGAAAGTCCTACGAAACATCCCTGATTGGTAACCTCGTCTGGGGCGACCTGGAGTTTGGTAAGAAAGGTGAACTGGTCGGTAAACGATCCTTTCTCTCCAAACTGCTTACCGAACGAATCACCCGAATCATCAGTATCACCCCGTTGCTGAATCACAATCAGGCGTCTGTCACTGGCCATTTATACAGTCTGGCCTTTGGCAGTGTGGACAATACCCTGCGATTTCAGACCAGCACGGAACACATGAACGTGGCTGTCCCAGAGATCTTTGCCATGCCGGAGATTTATGATCGTCTGGCGCTGGTTATTCAGGATGGTCTAATTTGTCAGTATGAAGGAGAGAAGAAGAGTCTGCTGCATTACTCAAATATCATGAGTGAACTCTGGTTCAGCTTTGATCCAGTTGCCTTGGATGCCACTTCGATCCGGGTCATGAATGATCAGCGTCGTAAGGCAGAAGCCCCGTTGCCTGTCATCAACTCCCGGCTCTATGACAATGCCGCGTTGATGAAACTCGGAATGGCCTCAACCAATCGTATCGATGAGACGTTGGTGGTCTTGGAATGAGCTGAAATCAAAAAATGTGAACTGTGATGACAATTCATGGTTGGCAAAAAAAGTTGAAGCTGAGGCCTGTTCCTGAGAAAACCCCGGTGTTCCCACGAAGGGCGTCAGACGCCCAAGCCTGACAGGGCGTTCCCGCGCCACCCCTCAATTGGTGAGTAGTAACATGAGCGAACAGCAAACGATCAAAGGCGCCTGCCAGCACTGCAATGGACGCATCGCATTTCCTCCGGCCGCGCATGGAAAGACCATTCAGTGTCCTCATTGTGCCAAGCCCACCCAGCTACAGGCTCCTGCTGGTGATACACCAGCTTCATCTGTAGCCGGAGCTCAGGGAGCCACTCAGGCTGTTTCCGCGGGAGATGGACAGGTGAAGATGAGTTGCCCTCATTGCTCAGGTCGCCTGCAGTATCCTGCTGAGGCAGCTGGCTCGCTGATCGCATGTCCGCATTGCACCAAGCAGGTGACACTACTTGGTGTCCCGGGTGCACCTGTGCGTCCGGCTCCCGCTCCGGTAGAGCCGGTAGCCGCAACTCCTGCACCAGCGCCCGGGACCCTTCCCAAAGCCCGCATTCCAGCGGCAAAGCGTCCTTCATCAGGGAATGGCGGTAAGATCGCCAAAAATATTGCCATCGGTGCAGTATCCATTGCTGCGGTTGTTGGGATCACATTGGGCGTGGCTAAATTTGTTAAGAACGCAGCAGGCGAAGAAAGTGGATCTGGACCGACAGGTGAAGGCCTGCAGATGCTTGCTGAGCCGGTATTGCAGAAAGCAGTGGATGGAGGCCTGACCTACGTGGTCGGCTCCGTTACCAACTTTGATACAGCCCAGTATTTTGAAGTGAATGTTCGTTTCGAACTTTTCGATGCGAACAATCAACTCATTGGAGAAGCATCAGACTACAACGGTAATATTGCCGGCCGTGCAGGGTGGGACTTTCAGGCCCTCGTATTGGAAGAAAACGCAGCCTCAGTAAAATTCGTCGCGCTAGAAGGCGAAAAGGACGGGCAGTAAGACGATCAGGCAGATTGGGAACTATCTTCAGTGGGGGGCAGGGGATTTTATCAAGGTCTCGGGTGAAAGAGTAGCGGTTCGTTTGATAGGGAGGAGGTGCCTGTTGCTGATTTAGGCAACGCCTTGCTGAGGAGTGTTTCCGATTCTTTCATGCCAGCCAAAAGCCCTTCTGTGAATTCTCCTATTGCTACTGACTTGAGCACTGCATCCCGTATGGATTCCAGATCGTCAGGTTTGAGTTTGCTGGCGACTGCTTGGTCGCATTGGATTTCCAGCCTGTGTTCAAACAGTGACAGGTAGATTAAGACGCCGCCTTGATGTTTGGTGCTTCCGATTCCCTTTTTGGAGAAGACGTAGTGAGCGCACCGATTCACTTCCGCAACCATGTCTGCATTGCGAACGAATAGCTTCCGCAACGGATGCCAGTAACTTGCCAACAAGGCACCTGCTACGAATCCCCCAATCATCAGGATGACTTGGGCGCCGACTGAAATGGAGCCTGATGCATCCCAAGTGCCGGCAGCGGCATATTTGTTTCCTGTGATGAGTGCGAGTAGACCGAACGTGAGACCGCACAGGCATTCAGCCCTATCGTAGCGTCCTGACTCAGTTGCTACAGCGCAGACCACTTCGGCGTCGGTACCCTTTTCCAATTTGGTGATCTGATCCTTCAATCGGTTCAGATCTTCTGTAGAAAATAGTTTTGTTGCGTCCTTCATATTACCAACTTCCTGAAGCTCCTCCGCCTCCTGAAAACCCTCCTCCAAAGCCGCCACCGAAACCACCACCACCGAAACCACCACCGCTACTGAACCCGCCTCCTCCTCTGGTCCAGATGCTGTCTCCGTGTTCGTCTCTGATACTTGCGATGTAAATGCCGAAGATGATTGCGATGAACCAGAAGAAGAGTGCGAGTCCAATCAGGATGACTCCAGTCGAGGCGAGGATAGTCCTGTAAGTCGGTAAGTGGTATGCGGCGATCAGGCAGATCATTCCGATGATCAGTAGCACCGTCGGGAAACCGATTCCTCCGTGTTTTGCGATCGGGTTGTTCAAGTTGGCGAATTGAGTGATGGGATTGTTCAGGATTCGCTCGGTTAGTTCCGGGCCTGGTGGCTCGGCATCAGGACCTTCAAGAGCGATTTCAGACAGGCTCTCGACTGCGGCCAGAACTCCGCTCCCGAATTTTCCTTTTTTGAAATTAGGAACCATCTGCTTGTCCATTACCTGCTTGCTGAATTGATCGAAACGCCGTGCCCACGCTGCGCCTAGTTCGATTCGTGCCTTCCGGTCTCTCTTGCTGATCAAGATGAGCATGCCGGTATTGTTCTCTTTGGTGCCGATGCCCCAGGTGTCAAACCATCGACGCGCGGTGCTTTCGATGCTGGGTGATCCAGGGTCGTGATCAGATATTGCTTGAATGGTGACCACAACAATTGGTGTGCCTTTTGTTCCAAAGGTCTTTTGCTGAATTAGTCTGATCTTCTGGGCGGAGTCTTGATCAATGATATTCGCCAGATCGTGATAAAATTCTCTATCTCCGGGCGTTGGAGGAATTCGTGGTGAAGACAGAATCGATACGGGTGGTTCTTCCTCAGGAGGAGCAACCTGAAGGGAATTGCGAGCATCTGCGATAGGAGATATAGGAGGAGGTGCTGGCTCATTTTTGGGAGGAGTTAGCGCCAACAGGGCTGCTGCGATTGCTTCTTCAGTCAGGCTGCTGCTGTCTGGGTCAACCTTTCGCATGAGTTCGTCAAAACTCGGCTTCTCCCTGAGTCTTCGGAATCTGGTGTCCTGCCACGCGAGAGCGCGCAGATCTTTCTCATTCGGGTTTTCCTGAAGGATGGGGGCATTGAGTTCGATCGCGTGTTGAAGATTGGCAAGGCTCTCGTCCCATTTGCCGAATTGGGCTTCCTTTGCAGCCAGTCCATACCAGAGTTCGGGGTCCTCCGGGGTGGCTTGAACCATTTGCCTGAGTTGATCCAGCGTGAAGGAGCGGTCCCATGGGGCGAAAGAGGGGGCTTGGGCTCCCTGAGATTCTGGAAGGGTGCAGAGGAAAGCGAAAATCAGGCTCAGAAGCGGGCTGAGCGCGGCATATTGGATGGTTTTCTTGTGGGGTGAATGAAATAGCATAGCGTCCTTTGCTGACTACTTTTCCAACTCTCGGTGCCTGAAACCTCGTAATTCCCGGCTCGGAAAGCAATCAAACTTCGCAGTCATTAACCCCTGATTGAGAATCTGTTGGAATGATATTCGATCCGCCTTTTTGTAGTGAAAGCCTCTCTTTTTGAATGATCATGGTGGAGCCGAGGGGAGTCGAACCCCTGACCTTCTCATTGCGAACGAGATGCTCTACCAACTGAGCTACGACCCCAAATGAACGATTTATCTATATTTGGCCCTGTATTTGGACGGGGCGAGGGCTTTTTTGTAGATTTTTTGGAAAATGATGACGTTCCGTTATTGCCAGAAGTGGGCTGTTTTCGGTAAGTCCTTGGCCGTTTATGCCGAAGCGCGACGATATTCATTCCGTTCTCATCATCGGTGCTGGACCAATCATCATTGGTCAGGCCTGTGAATTTGATTATTCAGGCACTCAGGCTTGTAAGGCTCTGAAGGAGGAAGGCTACCGAGTGGTGCTGGTGAATTCCAATCCGGCAACCATCATGACGGATCCGGAATTTGCGGATCGTACCTACATCGAACCCATCACTCCGGAAGCGGTCGAGAAGATCATTGTCCGTGAGAAAGAAGCGATGAAGGAAATGGGCGCCGAGGGAGAATTGGTTCTTCTACCGACATTGGGAGGACAGACTGCCCTGAACACGGCGATGAGTCTTTTTGAGTCCGGAGCCCTTGAGCGTCATGGCGTGGAGATGATCGGTGCCAAGGCGGATGCGATTGAGCGCGGTGAGGATCGTGAGATTTTCAAGAAGCTGATGTTGGACATCGGGCTGGATGTGCCGATCAGTGGAATCGCACACACATTGGAAGAGGCCAATGAAGTGGTCGAAAAGATTGGTAAGTTTCCGCTGATCATCCGTCCGGGGTATACATTGGGTGGAACTGGTGGTGGTATTGCCTACAACCCCGAAGAGTTTGAGGTCATTGCCCGACGTGGGTTGGAACTTTCTCCCACAACCGAAATTCTGGTTGAGGAGTGCTTGGTAGGGTGGAAGGAATACGAGATGGAGGTAATGCGTGATCGTGCTGATAACTGCGTGATCATCTGTTCCATCGAGAACTTTGATCCTATGGGGGTGCATACGGGAGATTCGATTACGGTTGCTCCGGTGCAGACACTCACGGACAAGGAATTTCAGATCATGAGGGATGCATCCTTCAAGATCATTCGGGCAGTGGGAGTGGAGACTGGTGGTTCAAATATCCAGTTTTCCGTTAATCCGGACAATGGGCGAATGATTGTCATTGAGATGAATCCGCGTGTGTCCCGTAGTTCGGCGTTGGCATCGAAGGCCACTGGATTCCCTATTGCTAAGATCGCAGCAAAGCTGGCAGTGGGATATCTGCTTGATGAGATCAGGAACGACATTACCCGCGAGACTCCGGCGAGCTTTGAGCCGTCGATTGATTATGTCGTGACCAAGGTTCCTAGGTTTGCCTTTGAGAAATTTCCTCAGGCTGATCCTTCCCTGAATTCGCAGATGAAATCCGTGGGTGAGGCAATGGCCATCGGCAGGACTTTCAAAGAGAGTCTTCAAAAGGCGTTGCGCTCTTTGGAGATTGGGCGTTCAGGGCTCGGTGGTGATGGGAAACCGTGGCGCGTGGGTGCTGAGGTTTATGAGGACCGTGGAGATTGGCCGATGGAATTGATCCGTCAGAAGCTCAGCGTTCCCAATGCTGAACGTGTGTTCTTCCTGAGACACGCCTTCCGTGCTGGAATGAGTGTTGAGGATATCTTTGAAATCACCTTCATCGACCGTTGGTTCCTGACACAGATCAAGGAGATCATTGATTGTGAAGAGGAACTGGCTGCCTGTGCAGGTTGATCAAGCCATCGCCGGTTGAAGATCAGTTGGCGTTTGCTTCAGTGGCTTCCTGCCAAGGTTGTAACAATCGTGGTTCACCCCTTCCATCAGGAAGGCACTGTCCAATTCGAGCACGCATCCGGTCTCGTTCTGGATCGCATCTAGCATGCTGCTACGAGCTAGTTCGATTTGCAGCGGCTTGAAATTCCAGTTGTGGCATTTGATCCGGGCACCTTCCAGTTCTTCCCCTTGTTTCCTCATTGACCAGCCGTCTGTTCCTTGCTGAAAGAAGCAGGTGGCTGCATCCATGTCTTCGAAGACACTACCGTCGGCGACCTGAGTGGCTTGCCTGACGATGACCTGCACCTTTGTTCCGTCAGTTCCCCAGAACCCCACTTTCCAGATGGTTGGACTTTCGTATGTCGTGAACGTGGCCTTGTGGTGATGTCCGGGAAACAGGCGACCACCAGCAAGGTGATTGGCTACTGAGTCGGTATGTCTTTCAAGAATGTAGACTCCCGGCTTTCTGTTGCCGTTTTCGTCAGGGTAGAGGCATGCGATTCGATGTGCTGCGTTTTCAGATGCGAGCTGTACCAGCGGAGGTGTCCCGAATGGTCTGAGGTGGGTGAGTCGAATCAGGCAAATTCCGATCATCGCATATCCCTTAACAGGCTGAGGTTCGAAGCCATCAGGGAGCTTTTCTAGTGCTGCATCCAAGGGCATGCGAAAGTTGACCAGGAGACGTCTGTCCATAAAGGCATGAACGCGGCGAAGCTGTAGTGGGGGCAGTTCTGTGTGAGTGGTCATGGTGCTGGGATGAATAGTCCGATTGCGTAGATGAAAGGTAGCAGGCCAAACACGATGTTGGTCAGTGTGTAGCCGAGGCGTAGGAGAGGCGTTTCCAGATATGGGGTGACATCAAACACCCATGCAGCCACGGCTAGTCGTATCAACCAGAAGAGTGTCATGATCAGGCACATCGCCTTTGCCAATGGGGTTCCGCTGGTCAGTTCGCCTGCGTATACGAATGTCAGTGTCCCGAAGCTGACGAGGATGAAACCAATGAACACGTAGTAGGTCTTGAACAAGTGACGCGTGAAATCCGGCAGGGTGCGGATGTGTTCCCACAGATTGGTGGCAGAAGGCATGGTCAACCCTGCTGCGACGAGTCCCAAGTGCGCGATGGCCGCCAGTTGAAAAAGTGTTTCGAGTGTCATGGTAGGGCTCCTTTCGTGATGTGGGTGATGTTTTGGAGAAAGGGATGGATTACGTTCTCCAAAAACAGTGGTTGAATCAAAAGAGGGAGTGGTAGTAACGCGATTCCCCAGACGAAGAGCCTGTTGATGCGTGGGTGCTTTTTGAGCCAGTGACGTTCAATCTCGATACCGACTGCCTGAATCAGAAAGTAGAGTGTGGGGCCTCCATATCCACTTCTGGCAGGGAGTGTCAAAACGATCTCATGTAGCAGACCAGACACCAGAAAGATGCTCCAAGTGGCGTTCCTGATACCGATTCGTTTTGCGAATGGTTTCAGTAGATGGCGTCGTGCTGGAATACTGAATCCCAGGTTCCATCTGTTGCTCCAAAGATCCACGACGCTTTTCGCTGCCAGGGGCTTTTTCATGATGGGCTTGGCATGAATACCGAGTCTTTGAAGTTGTAGTGCAATGAGATGAAAGACTCCGAAGTGAAAGAAGAGCACAAGTCCCAGTAATCCGATTGCGGCTCCATACGTGTCGCTCGGGTAAGCGAAGCTACTGGCTGCAGCGATGAGGCAGGCGCCAGCTGTCGTTTGTATCATTCCTCGAAACCAGTCCAATTGCTTTGGGATGGCAACTTGAGGGGTGGCGAAGAAGTTTCGGGCATCGGTGCCGGGATAGATCCACCAGAGTAGCATTCGATTCCACTGGGGTTTTGTCGGTGTGATTTCCTGAAGCAGAAAGCATTTGAGTGTGATCCATAGCCCCAACGCAGCGAGTGTCATTTGAGCCCATCCTGTTGTTTGAACGATGGCCAATAACGTAGCCAGCGCGGGGACGCACCACATTTGATGGAGGATTGGCTTCTTGTTCAGTTCGCATTGTCCATTGGCGCAATGTCGACGCTTTGCCAACTGAAGGTAGGCCCAGCGGGTGGCTTTGCGTATGAAAGGCAACTGGCCGAGCCAGACTATTGGCTTGGCCCAGAAGTTCCTCCTGGCCACTGCGAACAGGATTTCTCCGCCGAAATGGAGACTGCCATTGCTCTCGATATGAATTGGCTCATCAATCTGGTCAGGATCGGGGAGTAAGGGGCGGACCCAAGGCTTTAGGAATCGGGCTATTCGAACACAGATTTGGCAATCTTTGTCATACCCAAGCCAACCTTCATCGACTCGATCAATCTTCTGTTTAAGATTGCTTTCCATGTAGTTAATAGATTCAAAACAGTAATTTCTGTCAACACAGAAACAAAAGAATTAAAATATATTTGGACTGCTTTAGAAAAATGTCACATTTTTAAGTTTCTTGTAATTAGTTATTTAAGTGATTTTGACAATAAATGGTCGTATTTATCACTTTCAAAGAAAGAGTGAAGAAACTAGATAGTTGGGGGGCCATCAGACTCCTGACGGAAAGATTCCACCGTCTGAACTTTTCAGGGGAACCTATTTTGACCGAGTGGGTGAAAATTTCATGGGAAAAACGGAATCCTTGGACAAGAGCTTGGTGAAATTGATGTCAGTAAACTTTAGGGATTTTTACCGGCCATCTGTCAAGTAATCGGGTTTTTAGCCGATATCATCATCGGAGCATTGGCGTGCGTGTGAAATGAAGCCCAAAGTACAGCGGGACTTGAACATCGTTCTGGCGGGAGCTATTGCGACGATTGTTCTATTGATTCTGGACCTCACCAGTGGGTTGGGGGACGGAGGTGTCTTGTTGTACCCATTAATCGTTGTCGCAACCTTCTGGAGTTCTCGTGTGCTTATCCCTGTTGCCATGTCTGTGGCAGTCTTAATAGCGGTGACGGCCTCAGGGGTCTTGATCCAAGATGAGAGGTTTCTGTTGATGTCCCTCCAATCCCCTCGGTTCATGTCGATGGCTGCGATCGTTGTTCTAGGACTGTTGGCAATCAGGGATGTGGAGCTCAAGCAACTTAACTCCCTCTATTTTGAAAAAATTCTATCTCTCCTGAAGGATGATGAACTCGACTCGGTTGGAGTAGATTCAGCCAAGTCGCTATGGGAGAGACTGGGAGACCGAAGGAGTCGCTTTGATCAGGATTTGAAATCGCTGAAGAGGGAACTGGCGGTCTCGCTGAAACAGATCGAAAGCTTTAATCAACTTGCACCGGCAATGATTCACCTAATGGATGAGAATGGAAAAATTCTCACCGTGAATGAGTATTGGTTGTCCACGTTGCTCTATGACCGGGAGGACGTTGAAGGAAAGAGCATCACTGATTTTGTTGTCGAGAGTGACCAGAACCGCGTGCTCTCTCAAATGCAGGAGTTCAGGAACGTTGATGACATCTGTAATCTTTCTACGTCGGTGACCACAAGTGCGGGAGAAGTGCGGGATGTGTTCATCACGTTTTCCAAACCGATTCCGATCAATGATGAATCTCCGAATGGCCGATTGGTCACCCTGATTGACGTTACAGAGGAGCGCCGTCGTTTGGAGGTGCATCGTGACGAGCTGGAAAAGGGAATGGAGGCACACCGCATTCAGACACTTGGAATGCTGGCGACTGGTGTGGCTCATGGCTTTAACAACATGCTGCAACCCATTCTGACGTTTACGGAAATGGCTCTTCAGGACATCCCTAAAGACTCTCATGTCCGACAGGATTTGGAGTTTGTGTTGCAGTCCGCCATCCGGGCGAGGGAGCTGGTGCAGCAGGTGGAGGCGTTCAGTCAGAAGGATGAGCAGGAAAGGCGCGCGATGCATCTCGGTGGAATCGTGAGGCAGGCCTTGAAACTGATGAAGAACTCCATACCTGAGAAGATTCAGGTATTGGATGGAGTGAAGGATGGTTTGCCTGCGGTCATGGCGTCTCCAGCGGAAATGCATCAGTTGATGACCGATCTGGTGGGTAATGCTGTGGAAGCGATGGCAGACCAGATGAAGGGGACAATCTGGGTGGGGATGAGTTCTAGAAAAGCCGAAGCCAAAGAGGTGGAGAGCCAACAACTCCTGAAATCGGATACGGACTATGTAGTCGTTTCTGTCGAAGATGACGGTCCAGGTATCAAGTCGGAGGACCTTTCGAAAGTGTTTGATCCATTTTTCTCAACACGGAAAGTCAGTGCTGGCAGTGGAATGGGATTGGCCAGCGCCAATGGAATTCTAAGAAAATTGGGTGGTGCAATCGTGGCTGGAAACAGGCCAGAAGGTGGTGCCAGTTTCTTTTGCGTCTTTCCTGCGGCTCCGATTGAGGAAGAAAAAATGGCGGAAACGACCACTGAGCAGGTGCACGGACATGAGGTGATTCTTTTCGTTGATGATGAACCGATCGTGCTCCATTCCGCCACCAGGCTGCTTCAACGGATGGGGTATGATGTCCGTGGTTGTGAATCTGGCGAGGAGGCTCTGAAGATCTTGGAGTCTGAAGGGAGCAAGTATGATTTGATCATCACGGATCTTACGATGCCTGGTATCAGCGGACTTGAACTGGCAGCCAGAGTTAAAGAGAACCACCCTGGTCTACCGGTTCTTCTGGCCACGGGTATTGCCAAGACTTCCAATGATGAGGATGAGGCGGATGCCAATGTGGATGCGATTCTTTACAAGCCCTACAAGCTTCAAGATCTGGATTCCAAGATCAGTGGAATTCTTGAACAGAAGCGTGAAGAAGGATTGAAGAGAAACGTCTGAGTGGCTTGCTTGGACGTATGACACGTGTTTTCCTGTTGGCCATCCTGGTCAGCTTTTCTGCCTGTAAAACCCCCACCGTGGAGTCTCGAAAGACTGAGCGCTCCGACGCGTATTCCAAGCTCTCTAGCGAGGATCGTGTGCTGGTTGATCGGGGGCAGGTGGGAGTAGGGATGACTCCAGATGCAGTCTATATTGCTTGGGGTAAACCGGATCAGGTGCTTCATAGTGGGAGTGCTGAGGGCGTCTACGAGACATGGCTGTATCAGGGATCTACCTTGAAGCGGCGTCACTCATGGCAATTCAGGGAGGCACAAGATCAGAATGGACGGGTCTTTTTCGTCAGATCATTTGAACCTGATTACTATTCCCAAGAATACATCAAGGCAGAGATCCGATTCTTCGAAGGAAAGGTGAAGGATTGGAAGACGCTTGGTTCACCGCTGAACAACGAACCTGGTAGATACTGATTCAGCTCATGAGCATGATACGCATTCTGGTAGTCAATCTCCTGCTCGCTTCGAACGGTGGTCTTTGTGCCCAGTTGGACGATGTTCTGAATCAGGTGCATCCCAAAATCAAGAAGTGGGCAAGTGTCTGTGTGATCAAAGGAAAGGGAGACGAACGCAGTTTTGAGTGGGATCACTATCGTTCCAGCGCTGAAGTGAATGACTTCTGGCCGGCCAGTACCATTAAGCTCTATACAGCCATCGCCGTCCTTGAGGAACAGAAGCGATTGGGCCTTCCATTGGAATCCACGGTGACCTTCGAGCGAATGGTGAAAGGAGAGTGGATCTTGGATTGTGCGAGATCTGTTCCTGAAATGATGAGTGAGGTCTTCCGTCGTTCTTCCAATGAAGATTATACCCTTATGCTTCGAGTGATGGGAATTGATCGTTTGAACAAGGAGTTCCTGGTCCCTTCCAAAGGCTTTAACCATTCCGCGCTGATGAGGGGATATGTTCTTCACCGCCCCTACCTCTATAATCGGGATGAAGATCAGCGTGTGACATGGAGTAGCAATGGTGAGCAGGTTGCGCGATCCGAGCACTCATGGTCGGGTCATTCTTATTCCAAGGACACAGGCGCCACGATCATCAGTGAGGAAATCGGGAACTGCACAACCACCTATGAGATGGCGGATTGCCTTCGCCGCATCATGTATCACGAACTCATTCCCGAAACGGAGAGATTTGATCTGACGGATGAACAGCTGGAGTTTCTTCGCGAAGGAGACAACGGGATGAACGGCCTCAAGAACATCTATAAGACTTCAAGGGCATGGAAAGGTGTAGAGAAGGTTTTTTCCGGCTCCGTCAGTTACAACAAGAGTGGCCGAATCAGTAACTACGCGCTCGATCTTGCCTGTTTGAAGAATCCTCAGACAGGGATGGAGGTTGTGATGGCTTTGGCAGCCAATACAGGAGAACCATCAGTGATTGAGGACATGGCTGAAGCGATTGCCATGAAGTGGAAGAAGGACGGAACTTTCGTTCTGCTCCGAAATCAGTAGTTCTGTTGCGAGGTGGAGGTAGGAGCCGAAGGTTTGGCCCCTTTGCTTGCTGAGATGAATCCAAGAGTGACTGCTGCCGAATCATTTCCTGCCATGCAGTGAACAATGATCTTTTCAAACTGCAGGTTCGGTTTCGGGTCCGTGCAGATTTTTACCAGTTCCTCCAAACTGGTGAAAGGGACACTCTTCTCCTCAAAATCAGGTGTATCCGTTCGTACGAAAACAGCCTGACCCACCGCGTAGGAGAGATCGTAAGGCAAGTCGCTCATCAGGGAGATATTGTTAAATAGTGTATCTCAACCCCTTGATGCAAGGGCTTTTCTGACTTTTTTTGTAAAGAAATATAGCCTTGGAGAGCTGCTTCAAGAGAACTTCGCACTTGGGAAATGCCTCTTCTGTCACCACACTTGCAGACATGCAGGTGACGCCCGATGGACTCGATTTGATTGGCAATGAAGTGGCAATTCGCTGGAGCGACGGATCGGAAGATTACTTTCCGATGGAGCTTCTTCGTGCTCAGTCACCGAGCGCGGACAATCAGGGTGAACAGGACGTTTTCGGAAAAACCTACGGAGGCACTGATCAGAAGGAATTCCCTGGGGTCACTGTCAAAGGGTGGGTGCCTGTTGGTGGCTATGGGATTCGTTTCTCGTTCAGCGATGGTCACGCAAACGGGATCTTCAGCTACGAATACCTGAGACGCTTAGCTGAACGAATGAAGGAGCTGAACTAACCCTACTTCGGCCACATGAGTGCGATGTAGGAAACGTAGGCGATCAGGCAGATCACGCCTTCGCTACGCTGAATGATGGACCCTGTTCGCATCAGTGGAAGCACAAGGATCGCCAAACCTACCATGAAGCCCATGTCCAACACCCCGATTCCGTTTGCAGTCAGGGGATGAACCATGGCGGCGAGCCCGAGCACATTCAGGAGGTTGAAGACACAGGAGCCGATTGCATTGCCGACTGCGATATCTGGGTGACCACGCTTTGCGGCAACAGCGGCAGCCACGATCTCAGGCGCGCTTGTGCCGACGGCGACAATGGTCAGACCGATCACTGTATCGCTGACACCCACGATCTTGGCAATCGCCACGCTTCCTTCAACGAGCCAGTGACCCCCTAGTAACAATCCTGCCATTCCTGCTCCAATCAATCCCAGGTCTTTTGCGATGGGCATCTTTTCAGGCTGCTCACCTTTGAATTCATCCATGATCTCCGAGCGGTCCTCTTTCTTGCTCAATCGGGTGCTTAGAACCGTGTAAGCGATCAGCAATGAAAAGAGTACCCCGCCCTCATAGCGACTGACGACTTCGTCACTCAACATCCAGCAGGCAAGCAGACTGAATCCAATCATCAGCGGGACATGAACCTTGATGATCTCCAGCTGCACTTTGAGGGGCTTGATCAGCGCGGCGATGCCAAGGACGAGACCGATGTTGGCGATGTTGGAACCTACAATGTTTCCAACGGCAATGCCTCCGTTGCCAGAGAAGGCGGCCTTGAGACTGACGATCAACTCGGGAGCACTGGTGCCGTAGGCCACAACCGTCAGGCCGACCAACAATGGAGACATGCCCAAAGCAAGTGCGAGCGCTGCCGCTCCTTTGATCAGCCATTCTGCTCCATAGTAGAGCAGGACCAGTCCAAGGAATAAAATGAAGATGGATGTCAGCATTGATTGCGAAACGCGGCGTTCAAGGTTGCCAGAATTTTGGAAAGTTCAATTCCATTCCTTTTCTTCCTGTTGAGGTCGTCTGGGGCGAATTATCATATCGGACGGCTCTCTAATGGAGTTAAAGTCCTGATTTCAAAAAACTTTGTCAGTGGGATAACATAATGTTCGCCCCTGTTTCCCGTCTGATCACAGGCTCGCCATTCAGCCCCTTGACTGGGTATGTAACAACGACTGGGCGCACCATAGCAGTAAATATCATACATGAAATCGAATCGTACACGCACCCTGTGGATGACACTGACGCTTTTGTTCAGTGCCATGCTTCTTCAGGCCGCTGAAAAACAGTGGCTGAATTTCAAAGGAAAAAATGGCCCCGGAAAGGGTAAGCACATCGTTCTGATCGCGGGCGATGAAGAATACCGTACTGAGGAAAGCTGCCCTATGTTGGCCAAGATCCTCAGTGTGCATCATGGCTTCGACACCACTGTTCTTTTCTCCCTCGACAAGTCGGGCCGTTACATTGATCCACAGAACCAGACCAGCATGCCTGGATTGGAGGCACTGAAGAAGGCGGACCTGATGATTATCGGCACACGCTTTCGCCGGTTAACTGATGATCAGTATCAGATCATTGCGGACTATCTGAATGCCGGAAAACCGGTCATTGGATTCCGCACTGCCACTCATGCATTCACCGGGCCAGGAAAGACGGGTGACTTCAAGTGGGGTGAGTTTGGACTTAAGATTCTTGGTGAACGTTGGATCAGTCACCATGGGCGCCACAAGGTGGAGGGCACGCGCAGCAAAGTGGAAGCTGCCAATGCCAAGCATGATATCCTGAATGGTGTGGGTGAGATCTTTGGGACGTCAGATGTCTATGGCGTCAACCACGTCAATCCAGACAATGCTTCCATCCTGCTTCGCGCTATCGTTACTGAAACATTGGATCCCAAGTCCAAGGCTATCGATGGTCCAAAGAATGCCCCTATGATGCCGCTCGCATGGGTGCGTGAATACACATCTCCGAATGGAAAAAACAAAGGCACAGCCTTTTGCACCACGCTTGGTGCCTCAGAGGACTATCGCGATGCCGATCTGCGCCGTCTTGTGGTAAATGCTTCTTTTTCACTTCTAGGGCTGCCTGTTCCTGACAAAGCAAATGTGAGCTACGTGGATGAGTTCAAGACCACCTTCTATGCGAACAACCGCACGAGCGATTATTATTTGGAACGTAAGTTGAAGGTTAGTGACTTCGTTATGGGCAAGAGTGCAGCGACCGGATTGAACAACGGTAAAAAGCCTGCGCCGAAGAAAGCAGCTCCAAAGCAGGAGCAAAAGAAGCCTGCGCCCAAGCCGAAGGTAAAGAAGGCTAGAAAAGGCCCTGCAGAAGACTCTGACAAGATCGCATATGCTCAGCCCAAGAAAGCGAAGGGCAAGGCAGAACCTGTGCGTTTGCCGCTTGTTGCGTCCAAAGGACAACGCATTGCCCTCGTGGGTAACAGCCTCGGTGAGCGGATGCTCAATTACGGATACTTCGAGACTGAGTTGCAGGCACGTTTCCCAGAATTGGAATTGTACGTTCGTAATTTGTGTAACCCGGGTGACACTGCAGGTTTCCGCCCCCACTCGAGTCGCACTGATCAATGGGCATTTCCTGGTGCAGAGAAATTTCATCCTGATTTGCAGGCGCACTTTGGAATTGGTCACTTCGCCAGTCCGGATGAGTGGCTTGCAGAGTTGGAAGCGGATACGATTCTTGGTTTCTTCGGCTACAATGAATCCTTTGACGGCGTCGAGCATGTCGATCGTTTCAAAGCTGAATTGCGGGCATGGATCGACCACACTCAATCACTTTCCTACAACGGGAAAGCGGCTCCCAGAATCGTGCTTGTCACACCGACTGCGTTTGAAGATCTGACCAAGCGTTACGACCTTCCTGACGGCGATGAGGAAAACACACGTCTGGCAGTGTATGCCAGAGCGGTTGCTTCAGTGGCTGCTGAAAAGAGGGTGGGTCTCATTGATGTCTTTGATCTCTCCAAGAAGTGGTTCAAGAGTAAGCGCACCGACTTCACGATCAACGGATGTCATCTGAGCGATGCTGGATACAAAAAACTCGCGCCGGCATTGGCTGATGCGCTCTTCGGTAAGAAAAAACGTAATCGCAAAGCCGACGTTGCAGCGCTTCGTGAAGCAGTGTTGGACAAGGATTGGTTCTGGATGAATGACTACCGGATGTTGAACGGCGTGCACGTTCATGGTCGTCGATGGAAGCCATACGGTAATTTTAACTACCCGGAGGAAATCGAGAAGATGCGTCAGATGACGAAACTTCGCGATGGCCGTATCTGGAAGATCGCAGCAGGAGTAAAGAATGTCCCACCAGTGGATGATACCAAGACCCGCGCGCTGACTCCTGTTGAAACAAACTTCAAGCAGCCGATTCAGTATCTTGGCCGGGAGAAGGCGTTGGAGAAATTCACCATCCGTGAAGGATATCAGATCGAACTCTTTGCTTCCGAGACAGAGTTTCCTGATCTGCGTAATCCGGTGCAGATGAGCTTTGATAACAAGGGACGCCTCTGGGTGTCAGTCCTGCCTTCCTACCCGCACTACCAACCTGGTGGAGACAAGCCGCACGACAAGATCCTTATCTTTGAAGATACCGACGGTGACGGACGTGCCGATCGTCAAAAGGTCTTTGCTGATGGGCTCAATCTTCCCATCGGTTTTGAGTTGGCTCCAGAAGGTGTCTATCTTTCCGAAGAACCTCACCTGATTCTTCTCAGGGACACTGACGGAGATGACCGTGCTGATACTCGTGAGATCCTGATGACAGGATTCGATACCCACGATACCCATCACGCGATCTCAGCCTACAGTGCGGATCCATCCGGTTCATTCTACATGTGTGAAGGTCGCTTCCTTCATACCCAGGTGGAGACACCATATGGTCCACAACGTATGACTGACGGTGGCGTCTGGCGCTTTGATCCCAAGAACTGGCGCTTGGAGCGTTACAGCCAGTCTGACTACAGCAACCCATGGGGTATTGCTTTTGATGAATGGGAACAGTGCTTCATCTCTGACGCATCTTCAGGAAAGAACTACATGGGACTTCCTGTTTCAGCCAAGCTGACACACGGACTGGAGATTCCAAAGGTGGAGGAGTTTGCACCCAAGCGCTCAAGGCCTACTTCAGGTTCTGAGTTTGTGTCCTCTCGTCACTTTGCAGAGGACATTCAGGGTCACTTCATGATCAATAACTCCATCGGTTTCCTTGGCACCAGTCTTCACGATGTCTGGGAAGAGGGTTCAGGAGTATTTGGAAAACACATTGGAGATCTGGTGGCTTCCACCGATCCGAACTACCGCCCGGTTGATCTGGAGTTCGCTCCCGATGGATCGCTCTACATCGTTGATTGGCACAATGCACTCATCGGGCACATGCAGCACAGCGCTCGTGACCCGAACCGTGACGTGGACCATGGACGTATTTACCGTGTGACCCACAAGACACGTCCGTTGGTGAAGCCTGCCAAGGTTGCAGGAGCTTCGCTCAATGAGTTGCTTGAGAATCTGAAGCTCCCTGAGTATCGCACTCGCTATCGCACACGTCGCGAGATTCGTGGTCACTCAGCCAAGAAGGTGCTTCCAGCCGTTCGCAAGTGGGCAGCATCTCTGGATAAGAAAGATCCAAACTACGATCGTCTCCTTTGCGAGGCTCTCTGGGTCACATGGGCACAGAATCAGGTGGATGAGAATCTTCTGAACCAGGTGCTCAACTCCAAGCGTTATGAAGCAAGGGCAGCAGGTGTCCACGTATTGCGCTACGCATACAGCAAGATTCCCAACAGCACTGAGCTCTTCATGAAGGCTGCTCAGGATCCGCACCTGCGTGTGCGTCTGGAGGCAATTGTCGCTGCTTCATGGTTGGATAACCCTGATGGTGTGCAAATCGCCCTTGAAGGCCTTAAGAAGCCATTTGATCGCTGGATGGGGCCTGTCTTCGATATCATCATGAAGAGCACGCTCAAGGATGATGTGGAAGTCCTCAAGGCTGCCAATAAGTTGAACATCACCTCCAATGCCCGTGCTGCGGAATACTTCGCTGGTAAACTCGATTTCTCAGTGAAGAACGAAGAGAACAAGAGCTACGGACCGACCACCAAGCTCAACAAGGAACAAACCGAAATCTACAAGCTGGGCAAGCAGGTGTTTGTCCGCGACGGACATTGTGCCACTTGTCACCAACACAATGGTGAAGGATTGGACAACGCCTATCCTCCGTTGACCAAGAGCGAATGGATCGAAGACAACGATCGCATGATCAAGATTGTCCTTCACGGCCTGTGGGGTGCCATGGAAGTGAATGGAAAAGCATTTGATCCTACCAAGGGTGTGCCTCCGATGCCTGGGTTCGGTGGTTTCACAAATGACAAGGAAGTTGCTGCTGTCATCAACTACGTGCGCAACTCCTTCGGCAACAAAGCCGAGTTCGTTTCTCCTGAAGATGTCGCCAAGGTGCGTGCAGCTACGAAGGGACGTAACAACTTCTACATGGTCGATGAGCTCATGAAAGAGCATCCCGTCACAGGATGGGAGAAGTGGAAGAAGACCACCATCGATACCTCGTTCGAATAAGAACGAGATTTGATCTGAAAACGAAAAAGGGTGCGCTTCGAAAGAGGCGCACCCTTTTGTTTTGATCCGTTGATTATTGAGGCTCTGTGCTTACTTCAAACCTGCGAAGGTCATGAAGTGATCGAAGACGTCGGTGTTTTGGATGAATCCGGTGAAACGATCTGCACCCGGTCCTATGGCGGTGAGGGGAACGTAGTCTGCAGTGTGTGCATTGCCTGACCAACCGATCGCCCAATGGTTGGCGAGGAGTTGTCCGAGTTGGTTGCTCGGTTTGTTCATCATCTCATAGAGGGCTTCTCCCTTCTTGTTGAGGAAGCGTTGGAAGAATTCAGCTTTGGCTCCAGGTGTCTTGTATCCGGTGGCGTCTTCGATGACGTTGCGAATTTTTAGGATGCTGGGACTGGGGCCCATCCGGTTGAGCATGACTCCAAGGGATGCCTTGGCTTCTGCGAGATTGGCTAGCATGACGTTGCTGGCGACATAGTTGGCTCCTGTGCCGTTCAGTCCCGGGTTTCCGTTGCCATGATCGGTGGTGATGAGGATCAGTGTCTCGGGATGTTCCTGCTGGTAGCGGAGGCAGACTTCGATGGCATCATCAAAAGCAATCTGATCATGAAATGCACCTGCTGCATCGCATGAATGACAGCCGTGATCCACGCGCCCTCCTTCGACCTGAAGCATGAAACGCTTCTTTCCGGTCAATCGCTTGAGAGCGGCCTTGGTCATTTCGGCTAATGTTGGAATCTGCGATTCAAGGTGTGGATCTTGTTTGTGATCCACGGTGTAGGGGAGATGTCCCGATGTGAAGGTTCCCAACCACTTCTTGCTGTAATCTGCGTTCTCCAGATCACTCTTGGTAGCGAATGTCTGATATCCCTGTTTTCTGAAATCACCCTGCAGGTCCCTCTTGTCCTTACGGTTCTTGGCGTCGAAGTATTTGGATCCACCACCCAGGATGACATCAACTTCGTGTCCGAGGTACTGCGCTGCGATCTGTGGTGCCATGCTGCGCTTTGGCACGCTTGAGGCGAAGCCCGCTGGGGTGGCGTGTGTGACCTCTGTGGTAGTTACAAGTCCGCGCTGCCAACCCTCTTTTTTCAAAATCTCGTAAATGGGTGTCACGGGAATCATGCCGGGGAGCATGTTGACGGCTCCGTTGTTGATGCGCTTGCCGCCGCCCCAACTGGATGAGGCAGCTGAGGAGTCGGTCACATAGGCATCAAGTGAACGCATGTTCATGAAGCAGGTGCTGGCTTCTTGGCGTCCCAGGAGCTCGGTCCATACCAGTCCGCGCTTGCGCATGATCTGAGACAGGTAGTCGGAATTGGTCAGGGTGCCCATGCTCATGCCATCGGCGACCATGTGGATGATGTTGTGGGGCGTATCGGGGTGGTTGTCCTTTGCCTGAAGAGTGATGTCTGGCGCGGCAAGTAGGGTGCCTGCGGTGATGCCTCCTGCAGTGAGGAACTGGCGACGATGGAAAGGGGCTGAGTTCATGAGATTGTTGCTTGTTCAAAACAGAAAAAGCCCTGCACAGGGCAGAGCTTCTTCCGTGCAAGTAAAGTGGACGCCGCTGGTTTACATCAGCTTCATATATCCTGCGATAAGAATGGTGGTGATTCCCAAGAAAAGGAGAATGCCGGTCCATTTCATGGCGTTGGCCCGCATCTTGGTGGCGACGCTGGTGCGTCCTACAAGAAACGAGGCGAGAAGGATGATGGCAAAGGCGAGGAGGATCTTCATGCCGGCGAGCATGTGATATTTCCCGTCGCCTTCGTGGGCATGGCGGGTGACTGCAAGGTAGTTGTAGAAACCACTGGCGAAGATCAGGAGCGCACCGATGTGAACCACCTTTTTCCAGCGTCCAATGACGGCAGTCATCAACTTGCCTTTGGCCTCCTCATCAAGTGACTCAGCGATGGAGGGCAGGACGATCATTCTCTGAAAGAACACACCGCCAGCGAGAATCACAGCAGCGAGAATGTGAACCCAACGTGAGATGAGCTTGAGCCCGAAAGGTGCATCGTTCACAGGAACGGCGAGGGCGGGGTCTGCACCCAGGGCCGTGGTGGTGCCCAAGGCGACGGCTGCGGCCAGGATCAGTAGTCGATGTGTTGGTTTCATGAAGCGAGAGCTAAGCACAGAATCAGCGTTGGCAAAAGGACTCATAAGCGCCACCGAAGAGTTGATTCACATCACGTGAAATTTCAGCTTCAGTAACGGACCATCCAGCCGTCGCCAGATCCTGATATTTTTCTGCGAGCACTTTTGAAACCACGCGACGTGTGTGGCCCCATTTATAAATGATCTGATCCATCACCCTGGCGTCTGAATGCTGAAGGGTGACGCTCATGCCGATGAGTTCAAGCCGGAGTCGGGTCATCTCCTCGATCATGGAAGGGATGTTGGTGAACCACCAGCAGCCAAAGGCGTGGAGGTTGCGGAATTTACGAGTCACCACGCAGAGCTCATGTTGGTTCTCACGGGAAAGAGCAGTGAGGAGGAACTTGTTGTCAGGGTTCTCTGCAAAGAGGCGTTCGAATGAAGCCATGTCGCATTTCGAAAGACCGTCTCCTGCCATGCGTAACAATGGATTCACACCGCGCTTCACGCCTGGCATCAGCGCAAATGGCAGTCCCGTCTCTTTGCAGAACGGAAGGATGGCTTTCTGAATGATGTCCACACAAACTGTGTCATCGGGATAACGGAAAGTTGGTGGTAGCGAGACCATGACAAACTTCGCGTCCATCTTGGTAGCCCAGTCGGAAAGAAATTTTCTGATACCGGTGACTGTGGCGTCGTTCAGTTCAGCACTGTCGATGTAGCCCCAGTCTTGGAGTTGCTTTGAGCTCTTTTCCCATTCCAGCAGCAATGGATCGATGCGGAGGGCAGCTTCGAAACGGTCGTCTCTTTCAAATCCCTTTTCCCAGACCGGGCGCTCCAGATCGTCGAAGGGGGAATTGGTCATGCAGATGGATTTCACACCGGCGAGGTCCATGCACTTGCCGACGTATTCGCGGGCGTCCTGTTCAGCAAACCACTTGCGGAGTGAAGCCAAGTCATTCTTGCGTGGATCCAGTCCCAGAGAGTTCAACGTGGTCAATACGCCTCGGCAGGCTTCGGATATCGGAGAGTTTTTTACGAAGAGCGCGTCCCAGATCCGTTCGGCCTGACCAGCTTTGTCCAATGCGAAGAATTCGTCGTATGAAAAATCGAAATAGCGGAAGCCTTCTGCCACGAGATAGTGGTAGACGAGGAGGTCATCCAATCCCCAGAGCAACAGGTCACCAAAGGCAGGATCGTAAAGATGCGTGTGGATGTCCTTCACCTTGGTCTCTTTCACGATCCGTGAGACCACATCAGGAAGCGCATTGGCAGCTACAGCGTCGTTCATATGGATGGACGATAATGAAGGCAAAGTAGGCGTTCCAGCAATTCCCGGACACATCAGGTCGACCCTGCGCAAATTGAAATGAGAAATGGCCCAAAGACGAAATGGAGGGTGAAATAGGCACCGGGCGACCCGAACATTTCTGCTCGAGCCGCCCGGAGGCGTGCGCCACCTCCTTGGCGGATTAGAAGAAAATCTAAACGACGTCCTGAGGGAGCAAGGGCCGGAGGTGAGGCGAGACGGGTGAACCAAAAAGACACCCATTCAACCAAACCCGCCGGCCCGTTTAGGCTCCCAGCTTTTCCCTGACGTCAGGTGAAATTCCGAATTGGAGCCCAGAGGCCCGTAATCAAGTTGCGTCTGTTGGCAAGACAGGTGCCAAACGCCAATAGATTCTGAAGAAAATGAGGGAGGAGGAAGAAACGCCAGTGAAACAAGGATGTCAGAGAAGGGGGGAAGAGATGAATGAGACGTTCTTGAAGGAGTAAGCAAAGGCCCGAATGCCGGGTTGCGACGCGACAATTGGGTATTTCGTCATTAGACGTTCCGCCCCGGCAGGGGCTAGGTCCACAACTGGCGATCCAGCGTTCGTAATTGAATGGCTTCAGCTACGTGGTCTGGACCGATGGCCTCTGCTCCTGCGAGATCAGCGATGGTGCGTGAGACTTTCAGAATGCGATCATAGGCGCGCGCGCTGAGACCCAGTTGAGCCATGGCGCCCTTCAACATTTCGAGAGTGGCGTCGTCCAGAGTGCAATACTGTTTCAGATCCTTGCTGGTCATTCGCGCGTTGCAGGAAATGCCCTTGCGAGATTGGAAGCGTTCTACCTGTTTGCTTCGTGCTGCGATCACACGTTCTCTCACCTGTGCAGATGTTTCACCCGGCCGCTTGGCTACCATCTCGTTGAACTCCACCTGGGGCACCTCAATGTGGATGTCTATCCGATCCAGCAATGGGCCACTGATGCGACCCAGATAGCGTTCAATCTCCCTGGCTGAGCTGCGTGATTCGTGAGGCATCTTTCCGTCCGGAGTAGGGTTCATGGCTGCCACCAACATAAACTGGGAAGGGAAGGTCATGGTCCCTGCAGCACGACTGATCGTAACGCGTCCTTCTTCAAGAGGCTGACGGAGTGTTTCCAGGACGTTGCGCTTGAACTCCGGTAGTTCATCCATGAACAACACGCCATGATGAGCCAGTGAGATCTCACCCGGAGTCGGATTCACATTGCCTCCCAAAAGTCCTGCATCGCTGACTGTATGATGAGGCGAACGGAAAGGACGTCTCCTCACCAATGCCTGCCCCGGTTCAAGAAGACCCACAATACTGTGCACCTTGGTTGTCTCGAGAGCCTCCTCCAAAGTGAGAGGAGGCAGGATTCCGGGGATACGTTTGGCCAACATAGATTTGCCAGTTCCAGGTGGGCCTATAAGAAGAATGTTGTGCGCACCACTCGCTGCGATCTCCAAAGCACGTTTCACCGAATCCTGTCCCTTCACCTCAGAAAGATCGACTTCGTCCTCGCTGTTGTCACCAAAGACGGTGTCGAGGTTTACCAAAGTGGGATCAATGAAGACGGTCTGCTCCAAGAAGTCGACAGCTTCGCGTAGGTTGGATATGGGGATGACTTGAAGCCCTTCTACAACCGCTGCTTCAGGCGCATTTTCCTTTGGAACCAAGATGCCTTTTCGTCCTTTGGCCTTGGCGCGGACTGCGATCGATAGGACTCCCTTCACAGGGCGGACTGCACCGGTGAGAGCCAGCTCGCCAACCATCAACCAGTCATCCAGATTGGGCGCTGTCATCTGTTCACTTGCAGCCAACATACCGACTGCAATGGGGAGATCGAAACTTGGTCCCTCCTTCTTCACATCCGCCGGAGCGAGATTGATGGTCGTGCGTCCCATCAGGAACTGAAACCCTGAATTCGAAATCGCGGTATTGACCCGGTCTCGAGATTCCTTCACTGCAGCATCCGGAAGGCCCACGATTACGCAGACTGTATCTCCGTATCCTGCATGGACTTCAACCTCCACTGGAAACGCATCTATCCCCTGAACCGACGCAGCACACACCTTGGCAAGCATGTGGAAGAGAATGTCCCCAACACCCAATCACGTCCAAAACAAAATGCGAATAGGTCAGGGCCGTCAATCCTGAGGTCTGGCGTGTTTGCTCCCCAATATGAGAATGCGTTTGTCGACACCGGGGCCGCTCTGCTTTTTTCCTTCGCCATGCTCTCCTCCATAATGCAAGCAACGACAGCGCCGACGACCATCGTCGTTCCTTTGTCCATTTGGCAACAATACCAAACCTGAGATTAGAGGAAAACCGAAACGATTTTCGTGTGCTCTGGGGTTTTAGCGACCACATAAGAAGGAGGACAAGACCGCCGGGCCTGACAGGTAGTGGGCAAAACCGATCAAGACCAGATGATCTCAATTGCCACTGTCCGAGAAACCCTTTTCAAACGGCTGCACAAGTGTTAAGCCTAATAACACGAGTGAACGGTGGAAGAACGGATGGCGAATTGGAGGTCCAATCGGACTGGCAATCGGGGTTGGCAAAGTAGTTGGCGATGTCACGGTCGATTCCCAAGCATTGATACGTCACACGGCTCCCTTTTTGGCGTCTATCGCTGCGGCCGTAATTGCTTACGTCGTCATTGCACAAATCCTTGGCGATACGAAGAACGATGGAGAATAATCTGCCACGCATTTTTTGAGTCACAGAGGGTGATGATCCAAAATTGGACCATTCGGACTGAAGATGGTTCGGCTCTGGAGTAGTTCGTTATTTTTAGGGAGTTTTATCGCTGGTTGCGAAGTCGAAAAAAAATGGAGGAGAACAAGGACATGGGAGGGTGTGGGAACCCATGAATTCCAGATTTACACGTTGACGCGCTGTGATGAGAAACTTGATAAGAAAAGATATGGCTGATGAAACGACATGTCCCAAGTGCCTGAGCCAAATGGAACAGGGGTATACAACCGAATAGTATAGCGTTCGCGTCGTTGCCCGGTAAACCCAAGGTGGACAAATACGGTGCAGTTGATCAAAAGGAGACTGATTTCAACAACGCCGTTCCAATATCAATGTTTCGCTGTTCCAAGTGCGGATTCTTGGAAACTTATGCGATTCCAGAATAGAAATTTGCTGATTCCTGTCCCTTCATTTTTGACAGGTTCACTTCATCTTCTCTGATATTACCGAAGTCCTCTTTCTGCTATTCCGCCAATTCAGGCAATCTGCGTTTGAGGCAGGCTGCGATGAAGCCGCTGAAGAGTGGGTGCGGCTGGTCTGGCTTGCTCTTGAATTCGGGGTGGAACTGACAAGCGATGTAATAGGGGTGATCTGGGATCTCAACCATTTCCACGAGTTTGTTGTCAGGTGAAGTGCCGCTAAAGATCATTCCGGCCTTTTCAAATTGTTCGCGGTAGTCGTTGTTGAATTCGTAGCGGTGACGGTGGCGTTCCATGACTTCGTCTTCACCATAGAGTTCAGCTGCGCGGCTGCCTTTTTTGAGCGCGCAAGGCTGTGCTCCAAGGCGCATGGTGCCGCCCATTTTGGCAATGTGCTCCTGATCTTCCATCAGGGTGATGACTGGATGTGCCGTCTTGTCGTTGAGTTCCTTGGAGTGAGCTCCTTCTAGATCGAGTACGTTGCGGGCAAATTCAATACAGGCGATCTGCATGCCGAGACAGAGTCCGAGATAGGGCATGCCGTTGGTGCGAGCATATTGTGCGGCCTGGATTTTTCCTTCGGTGCCTCGATCGCCGAAACCTCCAGGGACGAGGACGCCATCAAGTTCATCGAGCCATTTGTCGGCGCCGTCGCGTTCGATGTCTTCGGCCTCGATGTGTTCGATGCTGACTCCGCAGTCACTGGCAATGCCTCCGTGATCGACGGATTCGAAGACGGATTTGTAGGCGTCTTTGAGTTCGATGTATTTCCCAACCACTCCGATACGGACCTGATGACGCGGTGCCTTCAGTCTACGGAGCATGTCGTGCCAGCCTGCGAGATCGGCTGGTTCTTTGTTGAGTCCGAGGTGGTCACAGACGAGGTCGTCCATCTTCTCCCGCTGGAGCATGACGGGGACTTCGTAAATGGAGGACTCGACATCGCGCTCTTCGATGACGGCTTCGCGAGGGACGTTGCAAAAGAGTGAAATCTTGCTCCGGAGGTCTTTGCTGAGCGGGTGCTCACAGCGGCAGACGAGGATATGCGGCATGATGCCGATCTCTCGAAGCTTGGCCACGGACTGTTGCGTGGGCTTGGTCTTGAGTTCGCCTGCTGCCTGAATGAAAGGGACAAAAGTGACGTGAATGAAGAGGGCGTTCTTGGGCCCGACTTCCAGTGCAAATTCTCTGATGGCTTCGAGGAAGGGGAGTCCTTCGATATCGCCGGTGGTACCTCCGATTTCTGTAATGACGACATCGGCATCGCAGACTTCCCCGACCTTGCGAATACGGGCCTTGATCTCGTCGGTGACGTGAGGGATCACCTGGACGGTCTTGCCGAGGTATTTTCCTTCACGCTCGTTTTCAAGGACGGTGGAATAGACCTGTCCGGAGGTGAGGTTGTTGATCTTGCCAAGCTTGGTGTTGGTGAAGCGTTCGTAGTGGCCCAGATCGAGATCTGTCTCAGCGCCATCTTCGAGAACATAGACCTCACCGTGCTGGTAGGGGCTCATTGTTCCGGGGTCGACGTTGAGGTACGGATCGAATTTCTGAAGGGTGACCTTGATTCCGCGATGTTCGAGGAGCGTGCCGAGAGATGCGGCGGTGAGGCCTTTACCGAGTGAACTGACGACGCCGCCTGTGACAAAGATGTATTTCATGAATGGAATATCGCGTTGGGTATTGAGTAACGGGAAATGGGATGTTTGGATTCAGGATTGGGTGGCCAGTATGGCTTCCACCCTTGCTGCGTCTTCTGGTGTATCGACGCCGATGCTTTCGTATTGAACGGTTTCCACCCGGATCTGAATGCCGTGATCGAGAGCGCGAAGCTGTTCGAGCTTTTCGGCGTTCTCGAGGGTTGAGACAGGGTGTTTGATGAGATTGAGCAGCGTGTCTCTACGATAGCCGTAGATGCCGAGGTGCTTGAGGAAAGGGAATGCCTTCATCTGCTCCTCGGCGCTTAATTCTGCTTCATCGCGAACAAAGGGGATGGTCCGGCGGGAGAAATAGAGGGCGTGGCCTTTCTGGTTCACCACGACTTTGACAGAGTTGGGATTGCCGTAATCCCATGAATCCTTGATCGGAGTGGCCGCTGTGGACATTTCTGAATCTGACAGCGCGCCTGCCACCTGATCGATCACGCTTGGGTCGATCAATGGTTCGTCGCCTTGAATATTGACCACTGCATCGCAGGTTTCTCCGGCTGCGACTTCGGCTATACGGTCTGTGCCGCTGGGGTGATCTGCTCGGGTAAGCACCACACGGCAGTGACGCTGAGCCTCTTCTGCGATGCGGCTATCATCCGTGGCTACAATGACTTCGGATAGTTGCTCGGCTTTTTGACACTGCTCGATGACGCGCTGCACCAACGTCTTGCCCGCGAGCATGGCCAGAGGCTTGCCGGGGTAACGTGAGGACTCGTATCGAGCTGGTATGATTCCTAGGATTTTCATGTCAAAAATTCCGGGGCTTCATGGAACACAGGTTCCCGGCATAAGAGAAGAAAACAATGATACGAAATGCAATGAATGGCTCTTTTTCTTCCAAATCAGAGAAAGGAGGCGGGAGGGAAGTGGTGTTGTAGGCCCCTAGCGTTAAAAAATTTGCTTAAGGGTATTTGGGCACGTGCCGATCAAAGCTTTATGGACTTGGGTGTTTCAGGCTTGGCCAGTGGTTTTGACTGGCGGGCATTGATCGATCAGATCTCTAATGTAGAACGGCTGCCTCAGCGTCGTCTGCAGTTGGAGCAGCGTGATCTGCGCAACGTGAACAACTCGTTGGAGAGCTTGGAGACCCAACTCAAGGTGACCCAGAACCGGGTAACAACCCTCAACGACTCTACTTTATATGAAAGCCGCAAAGTCTCCTCGTCAGACAGCTCGGTGGGAACGGCCACTGCAGCTGCAGGAACTCCTGTCGGTTCCTATGCCTTCGATATCTCCAAATTCGCCACAGCCAGCGTACAGACGGGGAGTTCGGACATCGGAGCGACTCTTAGCGCGACCAACGACGTATCTGGGCTCGCTCTGAGCGATGCCGGGTTTGCGGCACCTGTCACGGCAGGAACCATTACTGTAAATGGGCAGCAGGTGGACATAGCTACATCCGATACGCTTCAGGATGTGTTTGATAACATCAGCACGGCGACTGGTGGAGCTGTCACCGGTTCCTATGATTCAGCCACTGATACCATTTCATTGGCCAGTGGTGGAGAGATCGTCTTGGGCAGTGCCACTGATACGAGCAACTTTCTTCAGACCACCAAGCTCTACAACAATTGTACTGGAGCCATCACCAGTAATTCCAAGCTCGGTGCGGTTGATGTGACAGAGAAGCTGGACAGTTCCAATTTCAGCACAGCCATTGACGATGGAGGCAGCGGAGAAGGTGAGTTCAAGATCAACGGTGTATCCATCAACTTCAGTGCCGAGGATGATACCATGGCTGACGTGATATCCCGGATCAACGATTCAGCGGCGGGTGTTACAGCCAGCTATGATTCGGAGAATGATCGTATGGTGCTCACAAACGACAAGACCGGCGACATGGGCATCGCATTGGAGGATGTGACTGGAAATTTTTTGACTGCCACAGGCACGTCAGGAGGAACGCTTTCTCGAGGTGATAATCTCGAATACTCCATCAATAACGGCCCCACCCGCATCAGCCAATCCAATGTGATTACGTCGGCCAGTTCGGGAATCAGTGGATTGTCCGTGACAGCTCTGCAGACCGGTACCTTTACCGTGGATGTCGCCAATGACACAGAGAAGGTGAAGACCGCGATCAACTCGTTTGTAGAAGAGTATAATCGTCTTCAAAGTCAGATCGCTACTGAAACTGCCTCCTCCACGGATGCAGACGGGAAAGTCACCGCAGGCATCCTGGCCAATCAAAGTGATGTGAGCGAAATATCAGATCGGTTCCGCTCAATTGTAAATGGGCAAATCTCCGGATTGGATGCGGTCATGAATCAATTGGATGATCTTGGGATCACCACCAACGGTACCGATGACAAGATCAGTGTTTCGGATACGGAGAAATTTGATGAGGCGCTTCAGGACAATCTGCCAGGTATCCGGGATATGTTCCTCGACGAGACCAACGGAATTGCAGTCCGGCTTGCTGACTATTTGGAGAGGACCGTTGGAGAAGAGGGGTCATTGATCACTCGGCAGGATAACCTGAGCACTCAAATTGCCGACATTGATGACTCTATTGCCGGTCTGGAAAGAACCGTTCAGTCGAACAAGGAACGCATGGTCGGTCAGTTCATTCAGATGGAAATCGCACAACAACAGGCGAATCAACAGCTCTCATTCCTCGCTCAGAGGTTCTCCGGGTAGCAACCGGATGTCAGATCTTGAAGTGCTTCTTGAAGGACATGATCTGGCTCTTCATCCATTCCCAATTCTTTGCTTCGATCTTGTCTTTTCTGAAGAGGGGGCTTCCCACACCAAAGGCATCTGCGCCGGCTTTGATGTAGTCCTGGATGTTGTCCAGACTGACTCCTCCGGTGGGCATGAGTGAGATGTCTTCGAAAGGACCACGGAAGGACTTGATGAATTCAGGGCCGAGAATATTGGCGGGAAAGATCTTCACCATCGTCGCGCCCATCTGCCACGCCTGATGGATTTCGGTTGGAGTGAATGCTCCGGGAAAAACAGGGACTTCGCGTTCCAAGCAAAGTTCCATGACTTCGAGATTCACGTCAGGAGTGATGATGTAGCTGGCTCCTGCATCGAGGGCGTAGTCGAGTATTTCTGTACTGGTTACCGTGCCAGCTCCGATGTTCATCTTCCCGTCCGAAGCTTGGACCGCAGCCTTGATCTGTTGGGCTGCGTTCTTGGTATTCATGGTGATCTCCAGATTGGTGAGTCCGGCTTCGGCGCTGGCTTCGGTCAATGGTTCGATCAGGTCGTCGGAAAATCCACGTAGGATACCTACGACAGGGAAGGATTCAAACAGGTCAGGTTGAAAGGTCATGTTCAGCGTACGATGATTTTATGGCGCTCCAATGTGGAGGCTTCTTTCTGAGAAAATTCTGCCTGCGCCTTGTTGTAGTCTGCGATGGCGCGGAGTTCGACAATGCGGGCGTTGGTGAGATCGCGTTGAAGCTGCAGAACCACAAAACTTGTGGTCGCTCCATTAGTCAGTTTCTTTTCTTCCGCTTCAAGAACGGCCTCAGCGTAGCGGCGTGCTGCCCGTGCCGATTGGACACGTTGAAACTGCGTGTTGGTATCATGGTAGGCGTTGTCGATCTCGGCCAGGATGGATTGCTCGAGCTTCTTTAGATTGAGCAGTGCCTGAGTCTTGGCTTCGCGACTGGATCTCAGATTGGCTCGCGCCGCTCTGTTTCTCAGTGGGATGGTGATGACGAATCCGGTGGTGTAATTGGGGTTCTCGCGACGGGTAATGTCATCGAATCCGCGGTCGAGCTCACTGTCCAGGCCGTTGAGTCCGAAGGAGGCTATGAGATCCAATGAAGGTAGGACCTGATTCTTGCTGTAGCGAATTTCGATATCTCGTTTCTCCAACTCATCGCGGAGTTGAATAAGATCCGGGCGTTCCTGAAGTGCTCGCTGCCAACTGTCATGGAGATCACGAGTATCCTTTAGTGAAAGCAATTCTTCGGACGGCTGGATGCTCTTTCTGTGCATCGACTCGAACTTGTCTGTGATCAGGCTCTTGAGGAGGTTCTGTTGGCGGACAAGATTCTGTTGTGCACTGAGCAGATCGGTCCTTCTTGATGCCAGATCAGATTCTGCCTGCTTGATGTCCAGAGGGGCCATGACGCCTGACTCTACACGGCGCTTGTTGTCGGCTAGAAGTTGTTCCGCAAGGTTTACCCCTTGTTCTTGGACGGCGATACTTTCGTAGGCGTGAATGAGGTCGTAGTAGGAAGTGAGGACCAGTGTCACCGTATCCATGACCCGTTTTCGTAATGCCTGTTGTGACATGCGAAGTGAAATGCGGCTGATGCTGATATTGCGACTAGCTGCATCAATACGGAAATTCTTAAGAATTGGTTGCCTCAGATTGAGGCTGGCAGTGGTGTTGTATTGAGGGAGCGGGAATCGTGAGCCCGTGGTGCGGTTGAAATCTACGCTCAAGTCATAGGTCATGCCAAAAGGCACGCGGCCGGTGAATCCATTTGAGTAAATGTCCCGGGTGGTGTCATTGCTTGGATAAGCAAGGTTGGAGATGGGGTCGACCTGTCCAGGAGAGCGGCTGAAGGTGCGAAGATACTGTGATTGGAAGGATGGCTCGTAGGGCTGGTATGCTGCTTCCAGTGCGAGTTCGCTGATGACTGGATTCAGCCGTTCGATCCGGATGTCTAGATTGTGCTCCAAGGCACGGGCGATGCATTCCTCTGCGGAGAGAGACAGGGCCTCTTCTGAATATGCCTTACCTGAAAGGCAGAACAGAAAGCAGATAAAAAGGATGGGCCAATTCTTGGAATTCACGAGAACGGAGAGTGTTGCCTATGCCCAATCATGTCAAACCCGGCAGGGAAAGACTTAGCCAAGATGTTTGCGGGCGCGTCCCATCGCCATGAGAGGGAAGTAGTGGCGATAGAGGTTGTAGTTGATCATGAAGCCGCGGGCCAATTCGTTGCCCTGATGCAGGTCCCCTAGTTGACCCAACGCGACGCGATGCCCCACGCCATAGCCTGGAAATCCGGTGCCTGTGTAATGAGGTTCGTCCCAGGTTCCCTCCTTGAGTTGAGTCTTCTGGAGCCAGGATAGTCCCTTCTGGATGGCTTCGTCGAAGTCATGTGAACCGGTGGAGACGAGTGCCATGATTGCCCAGCCGGTCTGGGAGGCGGTGGAATCACCCACACCGCGAAGTTTGTCATCCATGTAGGAGGCACATGATTCACCCCAGCCTCCGTCTTTGTTCTGTTTGGAGGCGATCCAGTCAGCAGCCTTGCGGATGTAGGGCTGGCTCATGTCTTCGCCGATCATTTCCAAACCAGGAAGCACTGCTGCCGTTCCGTAAATATGATTCACACCCCAGCGGCCAAACCAGCTGCCTTCAGGCTCCTGCTCAGACTTGATGTAATCCACAGCGCGTGCAACAGCCGGGTGCTCGATCGTAAAGCCGTTCAGGCCGAGGGCTTCTAGGACATGTGCTGTCACGTCCACGGAAGGAGGGTCGAGGACCTCTCCGAAGTCACAAAAAGGAATCTTACAAACCCACTCGGATGAGTTGTCTTTGTCGAATGCCGCCCAGCCTCCGTTGCGACACTGGAATCCGAGCATCCATTTGATCGCCTTGGAAATAGAGTTGTCCAGCTGGGCAATGAGGGCCTCGTCCCCTTTGTTTTCCTTCAGGTATTTGAGAATGCGCGTGAGCACG
Organism: Limisphaerales bacterium; assembly: GCA_965658675.1. Classification (GTDB taxonomy): domain Bacteria; phylum Verrucomicrobiota; class Verrucomicrobiia; order Limisphaerales; family CAZKNW01; genus CAZKNW01. Next base: position 248,640 of record CBFHTT010000006.1, on the reverse strand, counting down.
ATGACCGCGACTGAAGTATCGTCGACATCCGGGTAGGCGAGGTTCTCATGTTCGAAGGCCCATCCGGCTGGTTCCACATTCTTGATATGGACTTGCCAGTCGCCACCTTGAAAGACCTGCTTTTTGAGTGTCCATTCCAAGGCGCGTTTCATCGAAGGACGTGAATCGATCGTTTCTCCACAGTCTTCCTGAGCGAGCAGTGTCAGCACCGTGTCCCAGACCGGTGACATGCATGCCTGAATGTAGGTGCCGCCATTGCGCTCGTAGGCCCAGTGGCTGTCAATGGTCTCCAAGCCTCTGGCGATGACTGGATGTGTGATGGGATAGCCACTGAAATACAGAGCCATCATGGAGTAAATCCAAGGCGGTTGGATCCCTCCCCAGCCACCATCTGCATCTTGGTGTGCAACGATCCAATCGCGACACTGTGCTTCAGCAAGGTCTCGGAATGGCTTTATCGGAGAATTGAAATATGCCGTTCCGAAAAAGCGGTCAAAGCCAAGGAACATGGATTCCCACGATATTGGTCCAGCCTTACGTGGAATGGAGAAATCAAAGTTCTCGCGCCCGTCAGGGAATAGTTCGTCCAGTCGTCTGTCTTCAGGAAGTGGCACGACAGGGCGTTTAGCTGAAAGCAGGCAGAGAGGGACGATCGTAGCCCGAGCCCATGATGAAAAGTCATAGATGTTGAACGGCATCCATGAAGGAAGCCAAATCAGCTCAGGAATCAGAGTGGGAGTCTTGTCCCATGGCCATTCGCCGATCATGGCGAGCCAGTATTTGGTGAACACCCGGACTTCTTTCAGCCCTCCGTGGGCAAAGATCCAATCGCGAGCACGCACCATGGGATCGCTGTCCACGGGAGTGCCGGCAGAGCGGAGTGCCACATAGCATTCCACCGTTGTATTGATGTCGCCCATGGGGGCACCGTAGTAGATGTCCCATGATCCATCTTCGCGCTGCTCATTGAGCAGGCAACGCACCAATCCACTGAGCTTGGGGTGGCCGTGAAACCCCATGATGTGGATGAAAAGGATCCACTCGGCTTCGAGACAGGAATTGGACTCCAAATGACCGCACCAGTAGCCCTCGTCAAATTGTTCTTGGTCAGACCATTCGAGTGCCTTCTCGATTGCGACATCGAGTGGCGTGCCTTCGTAGCGGCTCTGGTCGCCGCGTCTTTGCTTCTTGGGAGCGGAATTCATGTTTTGCGACGGTCCGGATAAGGGACCGCGGAGGGCGCAGGCATTTTCATGCCGTAGTCTTTAAGACAAAGGGCTATTCAGTCAGGAGCTGAGGTTGTGGCCGCGCCCCCGGAACCTTCCTGATCCAGCCGAATCAATAAAGTCAGAAATGAGGCGAAATGGAGTGATAAGTGAAGAAAGAAGCTATTTTGACGGCTGAGGCGTCGCTTCAGAATAAACTTCCTCATGCCATGCCTTGAGGTCTCTGCTCATCCTTTTTACCAGACCAGGCTTCTGTTGAGCGAGATTGACCTGTTCCCCCGGATCTTTTGGGAGGTCAAACAAAGCCAGCGTTTCGCGCCCATCATCAGGTGCGGACCAATTGATATTTGGGAGATTCTTGCGTGCCTTGGGAGGTTTGCCAGCATTCAGGATCAGTTTCCAGTTCCCGTCCCGCATGGCCAGAGCCTTTCCGTATTGCCAGTAGTGGATGCGCTTTTGTGGCTTCTTTCCGCCGGTCAACCATGGCAGGAGGCTGGTGCCGTCAAGCGGATGTGTCTTTGATGGGCTGACGTTGGCGATGTCCAGCAGGGTAGGCATGACATCAATGGTGCTGGCCAACTGACGGCTCGTGGTGCCCGCTGGAATCTTCCCTGGCCACCGGGCGATTCCAGGAACGCGATGGCCTCCTTCCCAAAGTGTCCCCTTCATTCCGAAATAGGGACCACAACTTCCCGGGCCGGTGGCTCCATTGTCAGAGAAAAACATGACAAAGGTATCCTCATCGAGCTGATGTTTCTTCAGCGCGGTCATGATCTCACCCACGCCTTTATCCATCTCAACCATCATCTCCTTATAGGCACGTGCTGCGTGATCAGGTTCCCGGTGATCATAGACGAGGCCGGGCTTGCCCAGAATTCGCACGGGCGGATCGCCGGGCCCCTGATAAGGATCATGAGGAGCCTCGTGAGCCACATAGATACAGAATGGTTTCTCTTTGTTCTCCGTGATGAAATCCACCGTGTGCTTGGTAATCAGATGAGTGGTGTATCCCTCTTCCTCCACCTTCTTGTCCTGATGCCACCAATCCGCGACCCCTGCGCCATCGATATGTGTGTGGAAATCCACATTGCCACTTACATAGCCCACGTAGCGATCGAATCCCTGATGCACGGGATTGTAGGTCGACTCGTAGCCCAGATGCCATTTGCCGAACAAGCCTGTGGCATAGCCCGCCTTTTTCAATAGCTCGGCAAAGGTGGCTTCCCTGTGTTGCAGCCCGTGATGACGGTTTTTGTTGAACGCTGCGTAGACCACGCCAGGAATACCGGCACGTTGCTGATAGCGCCCTGTCAACAGGCCGGCACGTGTTGGTGAGCAAACGGGGCCGCTTGAATGGAAGTCCGTGAATCGCATTCCTTCCTTTGCCAGCTGATCAATGTTTGGGGTAGGGAAGGCGGTCCCTCCGTAGCACCCTGCGTCACCATAGCCCATGTCATCCGTCATGATCACGATCACGTTTGGCTGTCGCGCCGCAGCTAGGATTGGCAGGGCGATGAGGAAAGTGATCAAGTGACGTATGCGCATGAGAGGAGTGACTTATTTGACAGGTGTTCTCTCTGGACGCGTGAACACGATCTCGGATTCGGAGGAAAGTTTCTTTGAGTAGCTGTAGTCGTCGGCGTTGAAGGTCTTGAGGTCGTCGATCGACTTCATCCGCTTCTCAATGATGTGACGAGCCATCATGCCGCGTGCCTTCTTTGCAAAGAAGCTGATCACCTTCAGCTTGCCATTCTTCTCGTCCTTGAACACAGGCGTAATGATCTGCGCGTTCAGCTTCCGTTTCTTCACTGATTTGAAATACTCATTGGAAGCAAGATTGATCAGGATGTCCTCTCCGGTGTTGTTCAACTCGTCCGTGATCAACTCGCCCCAGAATTCGTAGAGATGTTTGCCGCGTGGGTTCTTCAGCGGGCGTCCCATTTCCAAACGATAAGGCTGAATCAAATCCAAAGGACGCAGAATTCCATAGAGCCCCGAAAGAATGCGAAGATGATTCTGGGCGAACTTCAAGTCCGTCTTCTTCAAGGTGCCTGTCTGCAGTCCTTCATATACATCACCGGTGAACGCCAGGGCGGCCGCCTTGGCGTTGTCTTCGGTGAAAGGAGTGGACCAGTCTTGGAAACGTTTGTGATTCAGCGTGGCGATTGCATCGCTCACCTCCATGAGCTCCATGATCTTCTTCTTACTCAGCTTGCGTGCTGTCTTGATCAGGATTTCAGAATGCTCAATGAGCGCGGGTTGTGTGACTGGTAGTCCCTTTACGGGCTCCAGATCCATCGACTTGCTGGGAGAGAGAACAATGATCATGTCGCAAAAGAGCGCATGATTGCCCGAAGGCAAACCGAGCTAAAGCCAGAACTTCCAAAAGAAAGTGCCTGCGTTGCTGAACTGGAGGCTCGCCTATCCTCTATTTCAATCCGGAAGTCAGATCCTTCCACTCTGGAGATTCCAGAGAAATCCAGTAGTCGAGAGTGGTAGGGAAGTCCTCTGCGTGTTCCTTGATGAATTCACCAAGGCGACCCTTGATATCGGCATCAACCACACCCATGGCAAATCCGTCCTCCACCGAGTTGAAAATAAGTTCAGCCAAGGTCTCGAACTCACCCTTGTCCTCGATCTTGTTCTCCTCTTTGTTCCACTCGTAGTAATCCACGAACTCCTCAATCCGGTCCGGGTCAGAATTCATGACACCCCAATCCTCAGGTGTTGGTTCCAGATTCAGGTCCGTCGATAGCTTCTTGATCCAATTCTTCATAGCGGTCTCTTGGCTACGCAAGGTGACCCGACATCAGTTGATTCACCAGAAAAAATCAAAATGACGCAGGAAATCGGATCTCTTCACTGCCTAAACAAGGCAAGATCGAAGTCGCTTAGTCGCTGAGGTGGACAGGATTTACAAGATCTCGATGCCATGAGAGTCAGTCAGGGTTGGAGAACAGTACTCCTCCGAAGTGTTCCTTCTTCCTCTCTGCGGCTGGCGATGCTGAGGCTTCTTGATGTCTGTGTTTTTATTGCCATTGGGTGAATGCAACCTAGGTTCGGGGCATCTGATCTTTCCTGTTTTTGTTGTCTTACCTGCATGAAGTCTTTCTTTGTCAAAATTCTTACGCTGCTGGTTTTGTTGTCGTTGGTGCAATTCAGCCTCGCTGCGGATATTCAGTTCAATCGTGATATTCGTCCGATACTTTCTGACAAGTGTTGGCAGTGTCATGGGCCGGATTCGGCGACGCGTGAGGCTGGCTTGCGTTTGGATACGGAGGAGGCTGCCAAGGGGCTGCATGATGGACATCACCCAATCAAGCCGGGGGCACCTGAGGAGAGTCTGATTTTGAAGCGCATATTGACGGATGATTCTGACGACCTGATGCCTCCGCCTGAGTCGAACAAGTCGCTGACCTCTGAGGAGAAGGCCCTGTTGAAGGCATGGATCGCGCAGGGAGCGGAGTGGGAGAAGCATTGGTCCTTTCAGCGGTCGGAACGTCCAAAGGTGCCTGCTGCCAAATCTGACTGGGGGCACAATGAAGTGGATCGATTCGTTCTGCGTGGTTTGGAAAGAGCTGGGATGTCCCCTTCGGGCGCAGCTGCAAAGGAAACGTTACTTCGTCGGTTGTCGTTGGATCTGACAGGGCTGCCTCCGTCTCCTGAGGAAGTGAAGACTTTCATAGAGGATGACAGTCCACAGGCGTATGAGAGGCAGGTGGATCGTTTGTTGGCGTCCTCGCGCTATGGTGAGCGAATGGCATGGCAGTGGATGGAGGCTGCGCGCTATGCGGACACCGATGGATATCAGAATGATGGTCCGCGTGATATGTGGCGTTGGCGGGATTGGGTGATCAGCGCCTACAATGCGAACATGTCCTTTGATCAGTTCACCATTGCACAGCTTGCGGGAGACCTCCTGCCAAATCCGACTTTGGATCAACGCATCGCGACGGGCTTCAATCGGAACAATCGCTACAACTCAGAAGCTGGATTGGTGCTGGAGGAATTTCTTTTAGAGAACGCTGTGGATCGTGTGGACACTACGAGCACGGTCTGGATGGGGCTGACGATGGGTTGTGCCCGTTGCCATACTCACAAGTATGATCCTTTTACGCATAAGGAGTATTATCAGTTGGTAGCGTTCTTCAACAACGTCAACGAGTCAGGACGGGCCATCAAGTTCGGTAATTCAGAACCATGGATTCATGCGCCGACAGAGGATCAGCAGGTCAAGCTGACGGAGTTGGAGACAGCGTTAGGCCAACAGAAAAAAGCGTTGTCTACGGTTCAGGAAAAGGTGTTGGGACAGCGTGAAAAGAAGGAGTTGGATCCTGCGCTGCTTGAGAAGGTTTATCTGACCAACGGGCTGACGCATTATTTCACCTTCGAGAAGGAAACGCCCAAGGTGAAAATAGAAAAAGGCGGTCCGGTCTTTCGCGAGGGGAGATTTGGAAAAGCGGCCACAGTCGGTGGTAATGGCACGTTTAACCTTGGTAAGATTGTAACGTTTCCTCCGCAGGCGCGGTTCAGTATCGCATTCTGGATGAAGCCTGAGGTGTTGAGAGAAGGGACGATTCTTTCGATGGAGTCATCTGACACGACGCGAAAGGGAATGGTCGTTCAATTGGAGGGTGGGCGTTTGCAGTTTCAGATTCTCACTCGTTGGGTGGCAGGTGTATCGACTCTCGAGGCGGTGCCGTTGCTCAAGAAGGATGAATGGATACATGTGACTCTTACCAACGATGGGACGCAGCGGGCCAAGGGAATGGCGATTTACCTGAATGGGAAGAAGGCTGAAACAGCAGTGCTGCACAATACAAACAGTAATACCGGTGGTGCCAAGCCTGCCAATCCGTTGCGCATTGGAGGTAGTCCTCATCTGCCGCATTTTAAGGGACAGGTGGATGAACTCCGTTTGTATGACAGAACGGTGCAGCCGCACGAAGCTGAGGAGCTGGCGATCCCGAGAAGCATTACTGACTTGGTAGATGTATCTGCGTCAGTGATGAGTGATGCTGAGAAGCGGGCTTTCGCAAATTGGATGATCGAATCAGGCGCCGTCGAGGGTGAGAAAGCGTTGGTGGATTACCACCGTGCGTTGAAGGCTCATACGTCGTATCTGGATAAATTGCCCACCACGATGGTGATGGAGGAATGGCCGGAGAAGAGGGAGACCTTTGTCCGGCTTCGCGGTGTTTATGACAGCCATGGAGAGAAGGTCACGCCTGGCGTGCCTGTTGTCTTTCCTGAGTTAAAGGGACGCGATGCCAATCGGTTGGATCTGGCGAAGTGGTTGGTATCTCGTGATCATCCGCTGACCGCAAGGGTGGCAGTGAATCGTTATTGGCAGATGCTCTTTGGAAAAGGGCTGGTGAAGACCACGGAGGATTTCGGTTCGCAGGGAGATTTGCCGACGCATCCAGACCTGCTTGATTGGCTGGCAGTTGAGTTCATGGAGAAGGGGTGGAATGTGAAAGGCATTCTCAAGACCATGGTGATGAGCGCGACCTATCAGCAGTCGTCGACGATCACAGAAAAGCATCTGAAACTTGATCCCACCAATGTTCATTACGCACGTGCCCCGCGTTTGAAACTCCCCGGAAATGTCCTGCGCGATCAGGCGTTGATGGTGTCGGGCTTGTTGGTTGAGAAGTTGGGTGGTGAATCTGTTAAGCCGTATCAACCAGCACGTCTCTGGGCTGAAGCGAGCAATATGCGCTACAAACAGGACAAGGGAGATGCACTCTATCGCAGGAGTTTATACACCTATTGGAAACGGACTCTCGCCCCGCCCAGTATGGCCGTGCTCGATACCGGCGATCGCGAAGTCTGCACTGTGAAACCCAAGCGGACCAATACGCCACTTCAGGCCCTTGCGCTTCTGAATGAAACATCCTTTGTCGAAGCATCACGTAAACTCGCTGAAGTAAGCATACGACAGGGGGACGGACCCGAGCAATGGATCTTGGATGCCTTTCAGCGTGTGACCAGTCGAACGCCTGTTGAAAGGGAGTTGAAGGTGTTGTCCCGGGCCTATGAACGTTATCTGAAAGAGATTCAAGCATCGGGAAAAGAAGCGGCGGCCATGTTGAAGACGGGTGATTCTCCTGCTGACAAAGACCTTCCCACAGAGCCTCTGCTGGCGATGACCGCCGTTGCCAATGTGCTTCTCAATCTCGATGAAACCACTACCCGCGAATAGCCATGAATCCCGCAATCGAATTAACACGTCGTCACTTCTTTGATCGCTCCGCCCGTGGTATCGGAGCAGCGGCCTTGGCATCACTGTTGAATGCCGATGATGCTCAGGGAGCTTTGGGTGGCGTGCCCACGCAATCGCCCAAAGTGAAACGGGTGATCTATCTTTTTCAATCAGGTGGCCCTTCGCAGATCGATCTCTACGACCACAAACCTCACTTGAACAAGGTGCATGGTCAGGAGGTGCCGGATTCTGTTTTCAACGGTCAGCGATTGACCGGGATGACTGCGGGACAAACGTCTTTCCCTGCGGCGCGTTCTGTTTTCAATTTCAACAAGCACGGGCAGAGCGGGATGGAGCTCTCTGAGTTGATGCCTCATCTGGGAAACGTGGCTGATGATCTATGTCTCATTCGGTCTGTGCACACTGATGCCATCAATCATGACCCTGCGATCACCTTCATGCAGACAGGGTTTCAGATCGCAGGGCGGCCGAGCATTGGGTCTTGGTTGAGTTATGGGTTGGGCAGTGAAAACAGTAATCTACCGGCGTTTGTGGCGATGCTTTCGGGCAGTGGAGGACAGCCCTTGTATGATCGGCTTTGGGGATCGGGCTTTCTTCCTTCCAAGCATCAGGGCGTTCGGTTTCGCTCAGGCAAGGATCCCGTTCTTTACCTGAACAATCCGGACGGAATGAGTCCAAAACTCCGTCGCGAAACACTGGACGACTTGGGCGAGCTGAATCGTATGAGAGCAGGTGTAACCGGCGATCCAGAGATCCAGACACGTATCGCTCAATACGAGATGGCATTTCGCATGCAGAGTTCTGTGCCGGAGCTCACTGATGTTTCTTCAGAACCAGAAAGCACCTTTCGCCTCTACGGTGAAGATGCTCGCAAGCCGGGGACCTATGCACACAACGCCTTACTTGCACGGCGAATGAGTGAACGAGGTGTGCGCTTTGTGCAGCTTTTTCATCGAGGTTGGGATCAACATGGAAATCTACCCGGAGCCATTCGCAAACAGTGTAACAACACCGATCAGGCAAGCGCTGCATTGATCACGGACCTGAAACAACGCGGACTCCTCGATGAAACACTTGTCATCTGGGGCGGCGAATTTGGACGCACGGTTTACTGCCAGGGAAATCTGGGCCCCAATAAGTATGGACGCGATCACCATCCGCGATGTTTCAGCATGTGGATGGCAGGTGGAGGGGTGCGTGGTGGAACCACCTATGGGCGGACCGATGATTACTCATACAACATTGTTGAGAATCCGGTAAACGTTCACGACCTGCACGCCACCTATCTGCATCTGCTCGGTGTGCATCACGAGAAACTTACCTTCCGATTCCAAGGCCGCGACTATCGCCTCACAGATGTTCATGGGGAGTTGATTAAACCGGTTTTGGCCTAACCCACTAAAGAAGCCTGATGTCTATCGCGCTTCAGGTGGATGGACCATGATCATCTTGCGGATCTCGTTGAGGCGTGCTTTTGGATCCTTTTTGCTGAGGCGGGGGAATTTGCCTGCGTGCATGACGTAGTCGCCTTTGCGGGTGAGCATGAGCTTTGGACCACGGGTTTCAATTACGCTGACGCGTCGGTTGCTGGCGAGGATCTTGAGGCGGGTGGTTTCGAAAAGGAGTTCGATTCCTTGTGGCAATGGGCCGTAGCGGTCGCGGAGTTCGGCTTCGAGTGGTTTGATGTCCTTGATCTCTGAGATCTGAGCGAGACGGCGATAGACATCGATCCTCTGTGGGGCTTCTTCAATGTATTGAAAAGGAATATATGCCGGGTGAATGGGGGCTAACTCGACTTCTCCCTTGGCTGGCATTTCTCCCGGGCTCATGGCGAGGAAGTCCAGTCGCAGTGTGACAGAGACGCGGGGTTTTACCTTTTCACCTTTGAGGGCGGCGACACTTTGTTTCAGTAGTTGGCAATACAGTTCGAATCCCACGGCGGTGATGTGTCCGCTCTGTTCTGAACCGAGGAGGTTGCCTGCACCGCGGATCTCCAGGTCGCGCATGGCTATCTTGAATCCACTGCCAAGACTGCTGAACTGCTTGATGGCGTTCATGCGCTTGCGGGCATCGGTCTGCATGCGGGCTTGTCGTGGAACAAGCATGTAGGCGTAGGCCTGATGTCGATAGCGTCCCACGCGCCCACGTAATTGATAGAGTTCGCTGAGGCCGAAGCGGTCTGCGCGATCAATGATGATGGTGTTGGCGTTGGGGATATCGATGCCGCTTTCGATGATGGTGGTGGAGAGCAGGACGTCCGCTTCGTGGTTGATGAAGCGCGTCATGACATCCTCCAGATCGTGGGCGGGCATCTGCCCATGACCAACGATGATGCGTGCGTCTGGAAGAAGGTGAAGGAGCTTCTTCTGCATGGTGTGAATGGTGGTCACACGGTTGTGCAGGAAGAAGACCTGTCCATCGCGATTGAGTTCACGCTGGATGGCTTGACGAATCACGCGCTCGTCATACTCCGTGACGATGGTTTCCACTGGTAATCGATCCTGAGGTGGAGTCTCAATGGTGCTGAGGTCACGGGCTCCGGTCAGTGCCATGTAGAGGGTTCTTGGGATCGGTGTGGCGCTGAGTGTGATGACGTCGATCATGCGTCGGATACGCTTGAAGCGTTCCTTGTGCACGACTCCAAATTTCTGTTCTTCATCAATGACCACAAGTCCCAGGTCCTTGAATTGGATGTCTGGTTGGACGAGTCGGTGTGTGCCGATGACGATGTCCACCGTGCCGAGTTTCATGTCCCGCAGGACAAGGTCTTGTTGGCGGCGTGTGCGGAATCGGGAAAGGAGTTCGATACGCACTGGGTACGCTCCCATGCGCTCTCTAAAGGTATTGAAGTGTTGCTGCGCAAGAACGGTGGTGGGGCAGAGGAAGGCGACTTGTTTGCCTTCCATGACCGCCTTGAACGCTGCGCGAATGGCTACTTCAGTCTTTCCGAAACCAACGTCTCCGCACACGAGTCGGTCCATTGGTTTGACGTCTTCCATGTCGTTCTTGGCGTCTTGGATGGAACGAACTTGATCTGGTGTTTCTTCAAATGGAAAGGCGTCTTCAAACTCCTTCTGCCAATGTCCATCGGGCTGAAAGGCAAAGCCGGTTTGCGATTCGCGTGCTGCCTGAATGGCGAGGAATTCACTGGCGAGATCACGCACGGCTTCTTCAGCGTCCTTGCGCGTCTTGTTCCACTTGTTTGTGCCGAGCTTGCTGAGTGACGGAGAGAGCTTTCCTGCACCGATGTATTTGCTGACGAGGTGGCTTTGAGTCACGGGAACCCAGAGCTTCGGTCGGCTCTCGCTGGATTTCTTGGCGGCGTATTCGATGACCAGACACTCTTGTCCAGCCTCGGCGGGGACGACATCACCAGTCCCCCAATTCAGTGCGGACTTTGGAAGGACCTCAAGTCCGGTGAACTGACCGATGCCATGTTGGAGATGAACGACGATATCGCCGGGTTCCAGCTCAGTGAAATTGATGTCATTGACGCTGCGGACGGCTGAGGCTTGGGCGAGCTTGAGCCTGCGTGGTCTCTGGATCTTTACACGTCCGAATAACTCCGCATCGGTGACGACGACGATGCCACTTGCATCCTGAATGAAACCTCTGGCGATGGATCCCTCATGAAGCACTGGGAGCTCTGGGACAGGTGCTCCCTTTTTCTTGAACTTGGGCAGTCCGTAGTCGTGCCAGAGTTCTGTGAAACGTTGCTTCTCTCCGTCGTTGGCACAGAAGACGTGGACCTGTTTTCCTTGTCGGGACCAACGGTGTAATTGCGCGTAAAATTCCTTTCGCTGCTGTTCAGCGATCTGTGGTTCAGGGATCTGATCAGCAAGTGGGCGGAAGGCATCGAGACTCTCGAATTGAAAATGGCCGGGGGCATCTGTCTGATCTCCATCCAGTTGACCTACGGAATCGTGTTGCAGCTCAATGACTGGAAATCGTCCATCATGCATGGATGTCTCCAAGGCGTGATAGGTGCCCAGCAGCGGATGGGGTTGATCCAGGTGCGACAGATAGTCATCTGCCTTGGTCTGGAGTTCATCCGGTTCCAACAGGATCAGGGGGCTTCCTTTTGGAAGGTGGTCGAGCAGTGTGTGAAATGGGCTCGGCTTCTCTGGATCAGGTGATTCCTTTTCGATTAGTTTTTTTAGAATCGAAAGTTCTGCAGCGGGCGGGACTTCGATGTTGTCGATCTCTTCGCGTGAAATCTGATTGGCGGGATCGAAGTAACGCATGGACTCGATCTCATCGCCAAAGAACTCACATCGTACAGGCCATGGGCTGTTGACTGGGAAGACGTCGACAATGCCGCCACGCAACGCTATCTCGCCTTTCTGAGTGACCTGTGCTTCTGGTTCGTATCCCTGATCCTCAAGCCATTCGACCAGATCGAGTGGATCCATTTGATCTCCACGAGACAGAATGCGGATGCGCTTGGTCAGGTCGGATGCGGTAAATGTTTTCTGAAGAAGGGCCTGAACTGTGGTGACGATGATCTCTGGATAGGAGGCCTTGCTCTCATGTGCATTGGAAAGGCGCACGAGGGATTCCATCCTTTCGCAAAGCACGTCTGAGTGGGGCTGTCTGTCCTCTGAGGGATGCACTTCCCAACCCGAAAACAGAAGCACGGACTCGTTGACCGGTTCAGGAATGGATTCGGTAGGCGGTTCGACTTCGCCCTTCTTTCTTCTGGGCTTCTTCTTTGGGGCGGGTTTGCTTTCAGTATCTCTACCGAATTGAGAGAAAGCGCATAGGTCCTGATAGGCACTTTCCTGATGCTTCACTCCGTCTGTGATGACCACCACTGGGCCTCGTTCTGCAGAACGTGACGTGAGCCATGCCACAAATGATTGAGCAGCGGGAGCGACGTGATCGAGGCAGAGTTGCGAACGTTCCTTGAGGGCCTTGCACAGGTCGTTGTTCTCATTGGCGGTGAGCCATGAGTGGAACGGATCTGGATCTGTGCTGGGCGTTTCCGCTTTCAAGGGCCGCCGAAACTGCCGCACATGCACTGTCTGGTCAATGCGTGGGGCGCGAGAGGTTTGGGAAATCGGTGGTTGGCATTCCTTGATGGGCTTTGGAATGATGTCCATATGAAGTCCCTCGTTTCGTGCCTTACACTTGGATTGTTTCTGTTGGCTGCCAAGGCGGACACACCTCCGAATTTTCTGCTGATCATGGCGGATGATCTTGGGTTCTCAGATCTTGGTTGTTACGGAGGTGAAATTGAGACTCCGAATCTTGACCAATTGGCTGCGAACGGACTGAGGTTCACCCAGTTTTACAATACCGCCCGTTGCTGGCCTACCCGTGCTGCGCTGCTGACTGGTTTCTATGCCCAGCAGGTGCGTCGTGATCTTTTGCCGGGGATGGAAAAGCTGACTGGGAATCGAGGCAAGCGACAGCCATGGGCGCGACTGATGCCGGACCTTCTGAAGCCAAAGGGATACCGCTCCTACCATTCAGGAAAATGGCATATCGATGGCATGCCAATCGAGATGGGCTTTGATCGGTCCTATTACCTCAAGGATCAGGGTAGGTTTTTTAGTCCCAAGATCCATTGGAAGGACGATGCGAAACTGGATGTGGTGGAAAGGGGCACTGGCTTCTATGGGACCACGGCGATTGCGGATCATGCAATTGAGGTATTGGAGGAGCACCAGCTCAAACATGCTGCTGCGCCATTCTTTCATTATCTGGCATTCACCGCGCCGCATTTTCCGTTGCATGCGTTGCCTGAGGATATTGCCAAGTATGAAGGGCGTTATGATGCAGGTTGGGAAATGATTCGAAAGGAACGTTACGAACGTCAGAGAGAGATGGGGCTGCACAAGGTGGCTATGTCCAAAACGGAGCGCGATCTGGGGCCTCCTTACAATTTTCCAGACGCTTATGAGATCTTGGGCGATGGAGAAGTGAACAAGCCGCTTCCGTGGGATTCATTAACAGCCGAGCAAAAGAAGTTTCAGGCAAAGAAGATGGAGCTGCATGCGGCGATGATTGATCGGATGGATCAGGAGATCGGACGTGTGTTGAAGCAACTGGATCGTATGGGGTCACTGCAGAACACGGTGGTGATGTTCCTTTCTGACAATGGCGCCAGTGCCGAAATCATGGTGAGGACGGATGGGCATGACCCCTCAGCTGAGCCGGGATCAGCAGCCAGTTATTTGTGTCTTGGACCGGGATGGTCCACCGCCTGCAATACTCCGTTTCGCCGTCACAAAACATGGGTGCATGAAGGAGGATGTTCCACGCCTCTGATTGCTCATTGGCCGATGGGGATTGCTGAAAAAGGTGCCTTTCGTGGAACGCAGGGACACGTGGTGGATGTGGCTGAGACGTTCATGGATCTGGCAGGCGTGGTACGACCTGCCTCATGGAATGGTCACAAGTCTCCAGAGGCTCCAGGGAAGAGCTTGGTTCCCGCATTTCAGAAAGACGTGCAAATCAAACATGATTTCATCTGGTGGTATCACGATCGACATAAGGCAGTAAGGCAGGGTGATTGGAAACTGGTGGCACCTGAAGGCCAACCATGGGAACTCTACAATCTGAAAAACGACAGGGCTGAGCAGAATGATCTTTCCGAGAAACGTGCAAGAAAGGCCAAGGCGCTGGAGAAGTTATGGAATGACAAACTGGCTGAGTTCAAAGGCTTGGCCTTGGACTCATTCTGATCGGTTTCAGGAAACAGCGGCTTGTTGCTGCCATCAACTGCCGATCACTTGAGTTTTTTGAGTCGGATTCTCCTGTATTCCATTTGTCCCCGGTCTCCTTCCAGCCCGATCGGACCTGAGTTGGGAACCTTCATCGCTTCGTTCAAAACTTCTCCATTGCAGGTGCAGTGTGCGCTGTTTCCTTTCACTGTGATGATCATCTCGTTCCAGTCCTGCGGCTTGTAATTCTTGAGCTCCTTGTAAGGTCCGGCCAAGGGGTAGTCGCGACATTGAAGCTGGGGTTTGCGCACGAAGACGCCGCTATCTGCATAGGCCGACGCTCGAAACTCCAGTTTCAAAATGAAATCACTGCCGAATTGCTCAGTTGTCCAAAGCTGTTGAATGCGGCGGTATTCGGGTGGAGTTGTGACGACCAAACGTCCGTTGATGGCGCGGTAGCGGCCGTCGTTGCTCGCAGGCTTGCCATCAAATGAGGCGAGTGCCTTGAGCGTCTTCTTGTTTCTGAATCCCCATCCTGTGAGATCTTTCCCATTGAACAGCGCCTTGAAGCCGGGCTCCAACTGGAAGTCATCATTCTCGGTCTCGATGAATCCGTGAGTGGCAAGAAGTGGCTTCAGTGCTGCCGCCCATTTCTTGTAGCCGATTTGGTTGGGGTGAAGCAGGTCCGGGAACTCAGCTTTCTTGGCGTCGCCCTTCTGATCTGCAAAAAGGAGGAAGGTCTCAACTGGAACGATCTGCTCGTCGCCCTTGATGAGTGCAAGGTAGCGTTTGTTGATGTCCTTGATTTGTGCGCTGGGGCGTTTCTTTGTCTCTGAGCTTGGGAATACCAGATTCAGAAAGATGGGCATCTCAGAATTGTGTTCCTTGAGAGCGGCCAGGATGAGCTTGAGATTCGCAGCGATGGTTTCAGGAGTCGCTCCTTCTTCCAGATCGTTGGTTCCAATGAGGAGAACGATCCCGGATGGCTTGAGCGACATCACATCTTCTTTCAGTCGGATCAGAACGCCGCGGGTTGTGTCTCCGCTGATGCCTCGGTTGGCCACCTTTACACCGGGAAAGGCACCTTTCATTTGTGGCCCCCAGCCCTGCGTGATGGAATCACCCAGGAACACCAGCGCGCCTTGATCCTTCTTTACGTCCTTGGCCCATTGGCTGCGACGCTTCTCCCACAGGCGTTTGAACCAGTCGTAGCGCCGGATCGGCCCGGCTCCGGGAAGTCCCTCATCCGTAGCTGGAATGGCAAAACCCTTGTTGGCTTCTGCAGCAGGCAGTGAAGCAGGGATTAGAGAGAGACAGATGGCAGCGACGAGTGTCAGCCAGACGGTTTTTGGAAAGGTTTTCATAAGGGATGAGGGATCAGATACACGAGGCTTTGAAAAAGCACCAGTCACAACCGACCTGAAGATCCGGACTGACAGCGGGGCGAGTGTTTGGCAACAATATCCTATGTCCCCGATTCGCCCCGTTCTTCTACTGACTGTTTTTGCAACCCTTTGCGTTTCCAGCTCGCAGGGCGCTGAAGTGAAAGCCAAGGGAGTGGTCTATGATGACCGTAATGGAAATCAGATGAGAGATGCGGGTGAGTCCGGCGTGGCAGGGATCAAGGTATCGAACCAGGAGTTGGTGACCCTGACGGACGAGGAAGGTCGCTGGGCGTTGCCGGGAACGGATGACTGTATTTTCTTCGTGATAAAGCCATCGGGATGGGCGGCACCTTTGAATGAACATCGCCTGCCCCAGTTTTACTACATTCACAAACCAGCCGGATCCCCCAAAGCCTTGCATGCGGGCGTGGCGCCTACGGGGCCGTTACCTGAATCCATCGATTTCCCTTTGAGTCGTCAGACTGAGCCTGATCGTTTCAAAGCCATCTTCTTTGGAGATCCCCAACCAAGAGATCAGAAAGAAATAGATTACATCGCTCATGATGTGATTGAAGAGTTGGTGGGGACGGATGCGAAGTTTGGAGTGACGCTAGGTGATATCCTGTTCGATGGGTTGCAGCTTTTCGGAAGTATGAATGCCACAGTTGCACTTGTGGGAGTGCCTTGGTACAACGTGATAGGGAATCACGACATCAACAGGGATGCTCCGACGGATGAACTGAGTGATGAGACTTTTGAATCTGTATACGGCCCGGCCTACTACTCCTTTGATTACGGAAAGGTGCACTTCATCGTGCTCGATGATGTGAACCACTTAGGGAAGGGAAAGAAGTACAAAGGTGGACTGGGCGAGAAGCAATTGGCTTTCATCAAGAACGATCTAGAGTCCGTGCCGGATGAGCAGTTGGTGGTCTTGATGATGCATATTCCTTTGGGGGGCGTTCAGGATAAGGAAGAGTTGTTCCGGTTGATTGAGAAACGTCCTTACACCCTGTCGATTTCAGGGCACACGCATTGGCAGGCGCATCAGTTCATGGATGCCAAGGATGGCTGGCGAGGCGAGGAGCCCCATCATCATATTGTGAATGTGACCGTTAGCGGCTCGTGGTGGAAGGGTGCAAAAGATGAATTGGGCATTCCCCATACGATGATGCGTGATGGCGCTCCGAACGGATATTCCATGATCACCTTCGATGGTCATGAGGCGACATTTGATTTCAAGGTGGCGCGAAGTCCTGAGGATTATCAGATGAACATTCATGCGCCGGAGTTGGTGGAGCGAAAGGATCTGGGGAAGGCGTGGGTTTATGTAAATGTCTTTGCCGGCTCCTCACGCTCAACAGTGGAAATGCGTGTGGCAGGTGGTAATTGGGTGAAATTGAAGAAGCATGTGGCCAAAGATCCTTATTACGTCGCTGTCCGTGAAAGGGAGATCAAACTCAATCCGGATGCACCTGCTTTGAACTCGCCGACCGATTCAGACCATCTTTGGAGAGGGCATCTGCCTGCTGGAACGAAGGCAGGGACGCACCTGATCGAAGTGAAGACCACGGATATGTATGGGCGCACATTTCAGGGGCGCAGGGTGATTCGGATCAGGTAGTGAGACCGAATTGGCTGCTTGATTCGCCTTCATGCCTGACGCAGACTGCTCTTCATGTCCAACCCGAGACATCGTTTTAGCTTTTTGATCCGCTCACTTCAGTTGGCTCTGCTGGCAGTTTTGCTCCATGGCCAGGCCAGCGCGCAGACGATTGAGGAGTTGGAAAAACTGGCTCGTAAAAGCCGCAACTACAGCGAGCATTACAAGCTCGGGATGCACTATTTCAATGGTGATGTATCCGGCAAGGACACCGGCGATGCTGTCACTCAATTCAAGAAAGCTGCCCGTGAATTGCATGAAGCTCAGCTGATGCTGGGTCTCTGTTACGTCATGGGAGAGGGAATCAAGAAGAACGAGAAAGAGGCTTTGAAGTGGTTTGAAAAGGCGGCTTTTCAGGGAAATCGCTCTGCAATGTTCCGTTTGGCTGCCTGTTACGAAAAGGGAATCGGGACAGACAAAGATCCTGCAGGTGCCTATCGCTGGTAACGTCGTTTGGCTGAGGAAGCAGATCTTCCTGAAGCGCATTTCAAGGTGGCGGCTGCTTTCTACACCGGGCAGGGCGCCAAAAAGGATTACACAGAGGCTGCCAAGTGGTTCCGCAAAGCTGCTGAATTGGGCCACGCAAGTTCTCAGATGTATCTCGGCGATTGCTACCGCCTGGGGCAGGGCGTTCCGCGTGATCAGGCAGAGGCCTACAAGTGGATCTACCTTGCTGCTGATCTAGGGAATGAAGCTGCCGTGAAGCGCAAAGAGCGTCTCGAATCTGTTTATAAAATCAGTGCAGCCGACAAGGCCGAGGGCGAAAAGCGAGCCAAGCAGTTCGTGTCTGCCTCCAGGTAGGGCCGCCATTCAGTTCCGACTTTTACTTCGTGAAGTAGGCGCGAAGTTCCTTCTCCAAATCCTTCATCACTTCAGTTGTAAGCCGGTCCAGTGTGGATTGGCTCAGCAAGGATTCAGGTTCCTTTTTATCCAAGAGTGCTTTCTCGGCGTCAGGAATGGCGCGTTCGTCACCCCGTAAGGTTGCCCATCTGGACGTTCTTTCCGTTGATGATGCAAAGTGCTTGTCGAGAAGGATGGTTCCATTGGCGCTTACAATGTGAAGGGCAGTAGGAAGCTGTGCTATCTCATTGAGCGAGGTGATTGAGAGTCTTCCTTTGACGGTTCCATAGACATCCTGTGGAGGGATGCCCCGTGTCTGACCGATGACAACGTTGTCCTTTTGAAACGGTTCCTCACTGACCTTCCGATCGTTGAGGATGTGCTCGAAAGCTTCCAAGTGAACCTCAAGGATAAGGTCCGGCTGATAGTTCGGGATCTGGGCTGCCTCTTCGTTGGTCGTGAACTGGAGAAAGCGCTGGTTCAGGTTCCGTTCGATGTATCGGTTGAGATGTTGTTCCAGCTGATTTGCATTGAGTCCCGTTGCTGGGAGCAATACTGGACGGATCAGGACGTCGGTCAAAGCCAAGCCGAAAGCCAGATCGAGTTGGCCTTGGAGCTGGGAATCGTGAGGTTGAAACCTGACAGCAGCTTCAAGATGCCGGACCGCGTCCTGCGCTGCTGGTTTGGTACCTGTAGCCAGGAGTTGCTGAGCTACAGAAAGTCTCTGTTGAGCTGCGGCTTTCGCGGCTGCATTTTCTTCTGCCTGAAATTCCTTTGGCGCAGGAATCAAAGCCCTGGCTGCGGGTGTCTTCAGAATGTTCTCCGCCAAGAGATTCAAGCGACCATACTCAATGGCGACGGCTTCATTGCGAAAGGGATCTGTGGAGCGGTTCGCCTGGCTGACGGTACGCATGCCCCAATCGACCGCGCTTGGATATGCGTTGATCAGGACGTTGCTGGCCTTCTCGTTTTCAGGACTGCTCTTGAGTCGTTTGACCGCCTGAGACGCAGCCTTGTAGTAGTCGCCTCGCTCATAGGCCTTCTGTCCGGAGGAGCATCCCCCGATCAGAATGGCTGATGCCGCGAGAATGGTGAGTTGATTGAGGAAAGATTTCATCGTGTTGGAGCCACCTTTTTCTCCCAACGGGTAAGTCTGCGAAGGAGGCGTTTGTGAGTGCCTGTTTCCTTTGAAAGGAGGTTGTTAGTTTCGGAAGGGTCCTTTGCCAGATCGAACAACCATGTCTCTGTCTCACCGGCTTCCTGTTTGGAGACCAGTTTCATATCGCCGGAGCGAATTGCTTTCCATGTCCGGTCCCCGCGCCGTGCCCTCCAATAGAGATCGCGCTTCGGTTGATTCGAGTCATTCTCTACATGGCGCAGGATATCGATGCCATCGAGCGGCTTGTTGTCTGGAGTCTTTGCGTCAGCTACACGCAGGAAAGACTTGGTAAGATCCATCAGTGTGCCCAATCGATCTGATTCCAGTCCTGCAGAGAGCCTACCTGGCCAGCGCGCGATACAAGGCACGCGAATTCCGCCCTCCATCAATCCGCCTTTCCATCCATTGAACGGCAGATTGCGACCTGGCTTCATGGCTCCGTGATCACTGGCAAAAACGAACAGGGTCTCCTTGCTGAGTCCCTGTTTCTTCAACTGGCTGAGCACGCGTCCTACCTGGGTGTCCATGTCCTCTAGTAATTCCACATATTTGGCGCGGGTGCCGGTCGTGAATTGATCTTCTGGATGCATCTTGCCGGTGTCATCGCCCGGAGCTTGGAATGGGAAATGAGGCGTGCTGTAGGCCAGGTAGAGGAAGAACGGCGACTTGCGCTTCTTCTCAATGAAGCGGATCGCGTCCTCAGTGATTAGGTGCGTCATGTAGCCGCTGCGTTCGATAGGCTTGTTGTTGTGGTAGAGTGCGTGAATGGGAGAGAGCTCCTTGTGGCGGAAGTAATCAACGTTGCCGCCCAGAAATCCGATGAAATCATCAAAGCCGTGATGACTTGGGAAGAATTTCTCCTCATAGCCCATGTGCCATTTGCCATACACGGCATTGTTGTATCCCGCCGCCTTGAGACCGCGGCCCAAGACCGAGTAGGATGCCGGGAGGCCGAGGTCGTTGTTCTCAGCAAGTCGTATGGCGTCGTCGTAGCGACCGACGTTGCCGGTGCCGATCGCGCATTCCAATCCGCCTGCGCGTTGAGGGTAGCGTCCGGTCAGGAAAGCCGTGCGTGATGGTGAGCACTCAGCACCCATGGCATAGAACTGGGTGAACTTCACACCCTCCTTGGCCAGTTGATCGATGTTCGGTGTGCGTGCGTCGGGCGCCCCGTAGCAGGCAAGGTCTCCGTAGCCCATGTCATCAACGAGAATGAAGACGATGTTGGGCTGTGCGTGCGCGGTGAAAGAAGTGATCAATGCGCACAATGCGATGGCAAACCTCAGGCGGGCGAACTTCGGGTAGTGCATGCTTGAAGCATGAATGCCGTTGGGAATACAGAAAAGGCAGAAAACAGGCTGTTTTGGTCTCTATTGACCGCCTTGATCGAGGTGTCGGTTTATTATTGTCCAATCATTTGACTTGGCTTTGGCAGGTCGATAACGTCCCCGCCTCATCAAGATTTCGTAATAATGTTCGAAGCGATCGAAAAACTTTTAGTCCTCCAAGATCTGGATCGAAAGATCATCCGCACCCAGACAGAGCTTGAGTCCATTGAGCCACAACGTCAGTCGCTTGGGTTGAAGCGGGACCGGACCAAGACAGTATACGAGGAAGCCAAACTCAAAACTCTCAAGAACGAGGCAGCCAAGAAAGATCTGGAGAACCAGGTCGAGGCCAAGAAGACTCAGATTGAGAAGTACTCCAATCAGCAGATGGAGACGAAGAAGAACGACGAGTATCAGGCTTTGGCCAAAGAGATTCGTGGTTGTCGTCGCGCCATTTACGACATCGAGGAAAAAGAACTCGAGCTGATGGAAGAGGCGGAGAAGCTCGTTGTGGAAGTGGCTGCTGCCAAACAGGAGTCAGAGAAACTTGCCGGCGATGTAAATGCACAGATCGAGGCCTTGGGTGGTCGCGAAAAAGAACTCGCTGTTGAGCTCGAGAAACTCAAGGAAGAACGCCCTGCATTGATGGACACCGTCGAGCAGCGTTACTTCCGTTTGTATGAGCGCCTTCGTAAGAACAAGAAAGACAACGTGATCGTGGGTGTCGATTTTGGCATCTGTGGAGGTTGTCACATGAAGCTTACCCCGCAGGAGATTGTTCAATGCCGCCAGCAGAAGGAGATTGTCTCCTGCTCAAACTGCGGACGCATCATCTATTTCAGCAATGAGATGGATACCAATCCCCGCGCTTGATTTTTCAATAGCACACCGTGCGACCTGCGGACACTCAGGTCGATTCCCCAAATATGAATCAGGAGATACGCAACTCGCATGGCGAGAGGCTCGACTACACGTGGCATGAAGGCGACGCCTCCTCAAATAAAGTCGTGGTCATTGGGCACGGCGTGACAGGTAACAAGGATCGTCCCTTCGTGGTTGCACTGGCAGAAGGACTGGCAGCAGCTGGTATCAATGCCCTGCGCTTTTCCTTTGCTGGAAACGGCGGTTCAGAAGGACGCTTTGTCGACTGTCACGTAACCAAGGAATCCGGCGATCTCAAAGCAGTGCTGGATGCCCTCGATGGAAAACACATTGCCTATGCTGGTCATAGCATGGGTGGCGCGGTTGGTGTGCTTACAGCTAGTGAAGACTCACGGATCCAACACCTCATTTCGCTTGCCGGAATGGTGGACACCAAGAAGTTCGCCGAGACTGAATTTGGCGATGTGACTCCCGATCAGGGATTCATGTGGGACGATGAGGACTGCCCGCTTTCTCAGGCGTACATGGATGATCTGAGAACGTTGAACAATCTCTCAGACCGGGCTGCCAAGATCCACGTTCCATGGTTTTTAGTACACGGCACCGAGGACGATGTGGTTCTGATTGATGATTCCAAGAACATCTTTGAGAAAGCCAATGAGCCCAAGGAACTCTTCATCATTGAAGGTGCCAATCACGTCTTTGCCGATGACGCACTTCAACCGATGATTCAACGGGTTGGTGATTGGGTTAAGGAGCAGTTTCAGTCATGAGATGTCATTCAGAATTTGAGGGTCTGGTCTTTGACTGTGACGGTACGCTGGCTGATTCCATGCCTGTTCATTGGGAAGCATGGCAGAAAGTGACCGCCAAGCATGGTCTCGTCTTTCCTGAGGAGCGTTTCTACGCGCTGGGTGGTGTCCCATCCCGTCATATCTTCAAGATGCTTGGTGAAGAGCAGGGAGTGGAGGTGGATCCTCTTGCTGCTTCCAAGATGAAGGAAGACCTCTACCTTGAGCACCTGCACCTTGTGCAGCCTGTGCACGAGGTCGTATCCATTGCCCGGGAGTATCACGGGAAGATCCCCATGAGTATTGCCACCGGAGGCACGCGTAGTGTCATCACGGTTCTACTCAAGGCCTTGGAGATCGATCATCTGTTCGATGCCCTCGTCACCAGTGAGGATGTGGATAATCAGAAGCCGGCGCCTGATATTTTTCTCAAGGCAGCGTCCAAGATCGGGATCGATCCCACAAAATGTCGGGGTTTTGAAGACACGGACCTTGGCATGCAGGCCATCCGCTCAGCAGGTATGGACGCTGTGGACGTGCGCCTGATACGCAAATAAGGGAAGAAGGGGCAGTAAGCCCTAGCGGTTGATCTCGAGAAAATTCTTTAAGAGATCGTGTCCGTGTTCTGAAAGGATGCTTTCAGGATGGAATTGCACTCCGTGAATCGGATGTTCCTTATGCCGGACACCCATGATCTCACCCTCAGCAGTCTCAGCAGTGACTTCCAGGCAATCAGGCACGCTATCTCTCTTCACCACCAAGGAATGATACCTTGTGGCGGTCAGTGGAGAAGGGAGATCCTTGAACAGGCCCTTGCCATCGTGAGTGATGGGAGAGGTCTTTCCATGCATCATACGGTCGTTCACAACGACCTCTGCTCCAAAGGTGTGGCTGATGCACTGATGGCCCAGACAGACGCCCAGCAAGGGCAGCTTGGGTCCAAATTCACGAATGATCTCATTCGAAAGACCTGCTTCCTTTGGCGAACACGGGCCCGGAGAAATCAGGATACGCTCCGGATTTAGCTCACGGATCTGATCCAGAGTGATCTGGTCATTCCGATGAACCTGCATGTCCACGGAGAGTTCTCCCAGGTATTGAACCAGGTTGTAGGTGAACGAATCGTAGTTATCGATGACGAGCATCATAAGCGCGGCCGGAGAAACTAAGGCGATCAGCCCCGACTGAAAACCTTTTTGATCCAAAAGACCTCCCGCCTTCTAGAAAATCCAATGTCTTAACCGATGGATCATTCGTTCCCACTGGTCGACAAGCTGGACAATTCAGGAAGGCGAGGCTAAGGGTAATTCATGGTTGAACTCGATAGGCCTGCGCCCAAAACAGACGGGTTCAGCGATGTGGTAAGTTGTTTCGAACAGGAGTCTCTTTGCAAATGAAGGTAAGGGGAAAGTTCATAGCAACGGTTCTTGGGGGTAAGTCCTTTCCCATTTAGTCCTTTCACGTGTATCAGCCACGAAGGTTGAAAAAGTTTGGGGAACCGAGAATACATTTCTATATGTTCCTCTTGATCCTGATACCGTCGCAGACAACGAACAAACTCTCGGTCGAATCCACTGGACTCTAACTTATGTCTACTTTCCAGTTTGGTTTGTTGATGGCTTAATCACCGGTCTAGAACCGATGAGAAGTTTTCCCTTTCGATATTTGGGTCTCCAACAAAATGGGGAGACGACAAAAAACAATTGTTAGTCGCGCCCTGAGCTTGGGTTACCTGTCGAACGAGGCGTCTCGGCAATCTTGTTCATCTTGTAAATCCTGTCTGAAAATTGATCGGGCATTGGAGGCAGCCATGGTCGACACGTTAGGCATTTCGTAGACCCTTTCAGGGCCGTATCTCCTTTTTGTTCGCCAACCCAGAGCTGCGGCTTCGCCTTGCACTGAGCTACACGCGCTGACTGCTCCGCAGCCGTGAATGGAATGCCCCGGAGGGGCTGACGCATTTAGCACTGGGTGTAGCCCGGTGAATTTGTGGGGATATTGCACCGGGCCCTGAAAGGGACCACGAATGAGGTTGGCTTCCCTTCAGTCAGCGATGTTCGGTCCCATGTATCCCATTTTTGGTGTTTTCTGCATGTTTCTAGTGAGAATCCTGGTTCGTTGGGGGCGTTTGGTTTGATTCGTGGGTTGACTGGGAGCGGTTAGGGCTTTATTTACCTGCGGCTTATGAAATTTTGGTTGGCATTTTTGGTTTGGACGATCATTTCAGCTCTCCTCGCGTTGAGCATTCTGGCTGCACATCACGGCAAGTGGTGGTGGTTGGCGCTTGCTACCGTGGTGTTTGTTGGTGCGATTGGTAAAATCGGGTGTCAGGATTCCTGAGCGGAGTCGCACCGTTTGAATTTTGAAGGACGTCTGGATTTGTTCCAGGCGTCTTTTTTTGTACCTGCGTCCTGATCAGTTCTGTTCCTGATCGTCAAACCCGGGGCGGGCGAAGGAGCGGGCTTTGGGGAATTCTCGTTCCACTCCCTTGCGGATCTGGTCCAGCTTGATGAGGAGATCGAGGATGCTGTCTGTCTTGTCGGGGAAGTGATTGCGGAGACTGGTCCACGCGGTGATCGAATTGTCTACTGCGATGAGGGCTGTCTTGGCGGTGCCGTCTGAGTCGCGAGGGAGATCTGGGCTGAGTTTGTCCTCAGAGGTTCTGCCGCTGAATGCGCGTGTAAGCTTCACGTAGATGAATGGCTGATACCAACGGATGACTTCAACTGCGTCTTTGAGCTCACGAACTTCTTCGGCCGCGCCACCCATGCCGATGTTCTCCTTGAGCATGAGTTCGTCTCCTTTCTCGCTGAAGAGCCCTTTCTCGTCCTTGAACCATGAGTCTGCAGCCTTTAGGTAGGCGCGGGCGGTGGTCACCAAGTCGTGGTTCTTCGCGCTTTCCCGTTTGATTCGGCTTTCTTCAAGAATTTCATCGGGCGAGCGTGATGGGGGAGGTGGAGTGATGCCGTGTTCTTTGGCCAGATTCTCAATCAGGCTCTTGGTTTGTTCAAAGGTCTCCTTGAGTCTGTCCCAGACTTCTTGAGGTGATGTGTTTCCAGTGCTGCCAGGTTCCCATCCGCGTGCCTTGTCCATGGCGTAGCTCATGCAGCGTTCCTTGAGTTTGCATCGTTCGCACCAGCGATCGCAGTAATTGAAGATCCCGGGAATGAATCTGGGATCGTCTGCGAATTTGCTGAAGTCGTCGATGTCCATGAGGCGTGGTCATAAGCCTCCGGTATGAAGGATGCTTTGGCAACCCTCGAGGCTTGGTCGATCTGTCAATCAAGTGGCTGGAATCGTCCGTTGAAGGACTAGCGCGAGTCCGAACAGGGCGATGAACACGGCGGTCAGTATCGGGGTGCCTCCAGCTACACTGAGCAGGTCTACCAACACAATGCCTGCGAGGAGTCCTGATATGGTTTTGCCGATTTGAGGAGTGGCTTGCCCATAGGTGAACCAGAGTCGCCATGTCACCCAGCCGAGCAGGACAACGGAGAAGGCGAGCCCGGGTGCTTTGAAGCCGGCATCGTTGATGATCCATGCCAGCACCAATGGAGTGATCAGTAGAATGATCGGCCAGAACTTGAGTACACCGGGAATGCTCTCGCTGCGTGCGAGATAGCTCAGTCCCGCGATGTAGCAGGCCATGACAACTGCGGTCCAGACCGCGAGTCCATTGACGCCCTCTGTACCGGTGGCAGCGGCAGACAGAATGAGAAAGAACCGACAGAGGCACATGAGGATGGGGGACCATGAGATGCCCTTGTGGAGAACATCATAGAGCACGATGAAGGTCAGCGTCAGCACACCGTAGGCCCCGACTTCTTTCCCGAGTCCGATGAGAAAAAAAGCACCAATACCCAGCAGGGCCATGGACCAGATCCAGACTTCTTTCTGAGAAATGTGTCCTTTGACGATGGGGCGGTCGTTCTTGTGACGACTGTCCCAGTCTGCGTCCACGGCATCATTCAGAAACATGCCGCCGATGTAGAGCAGGGTGGCGCCGATGTTGAGAATGATGAATCGCTCGATGGGGCCACCTCCGGCAATGAGCCAACCCGCGAGGCAATTGCTCCAGACTGTAGGCAGGTTGGAGGTGCGCCCCAGTATAAGCAGGGTGCGGAGTTTGGAAGGTGTGGGGTCCGGAGTGCTCACAGGCGTGTCAGATGCCGGCTTTGGCAAGGCGGTCGGTGGTCCAGTTGTATTCGTTCACCAATTGGTCCACGACGTTTCTGTTCTTGATGTCTGAAGGCAGGACTTCCCATGTGTAGGTCTCCATCTCCAGATGTTTGCAGAGGGAAGGATCTTTACCAAGCAGGTCAATGGTGGCCTCCAGATGATCAGCGGTTGTTTGAAAGATATCGGTAGGAGGGCTGTGCAATGGCACGTGGAAGTGGACGCGCCATTCTTCAGATTTTCTGGCTTGCTCGGCCACTGGGGCATCCAGAGCCACGTCCAGATCCTTGAAGCGCTCGAGATTTCCTGATGAGTCACGGGAGATGACCTGATGCAGGTAGATGTCATCCTCAAATGCCCGCAAGGCCTCGAACGCCTCAGGCCCGGGTGTGAGCTTGAGTGCGGAGCTGAGGTGCAGCTTGCTGATCATGATGCCTTCGTTCTGAAGACGGGCGATCGCTTCTGAGGCATCTTCATACTCCACGGCCAAGTGGCAGGTGTCGTAGTTCACGCCAAGGTATTGTTTGAGACGGGAATCATTCGGGCGGTCGCGTTCCATTGATTGGAAAAAAGCGACGGTTTCCTCGGTTGTTTCGAACAGTCCAAGTGGCTCGGGCTCCAGACCAAGGTGAAGCTTGCGACCTGTCTCCTTGGACAGTGCATCCATGAACTCAATGGCCCGCCAGAGATGCGCGCGGATGTCTTCCAACTGGGATTCGCTGTGAATGAATTCCTTAAATGATCCGGGCAGTGTGCTGACACTGCCTTCGGTGTCTTCAGGGAGGAACTCTACAAGGAGTTTGAAAAGGCGATTGGTGTAATCGAGGCGATCGGGTGACGTCCAGTCTGGTCTGTAGACTTCTTCCTTCACACGTTGGCCGTGGAAGGCGCCGTAGGGAAAGCCGTTGATTGTGAAGACGTAGCAATTGGTTTCCTGAAGCCAGTCTTTAAATGCGGCAAGCTTCTCAGGATGTGCGAGATCGCGTGAGGCATCATCGCCTAATCGGAGTCCGATGGCGTAGGGCTTATCCGGGCAGACCTGTTCGCGCACAGCCATGGTGTGGGTGCGAAGGGACTCGAAGGTCCGGTCCCAATTCTCACCACGATGGATGTTGGTGCAGTATGCAAGATGGATACCGTGATTGCGTCGCATGCCGTTGGTTTACCGTTCGCTTGGCTTTGGGGCCATTTCAAAAAAAGGGAGTTGAAGAAATATCCAGTGAAGTCGGGTTGTCATTTCCATGCTCCAGCACGGCGGAGGGACTCAACATGATAGTCGAACCAGATCTCCTGATAGCGCGCGATCATCTCTGTGCGGCGGTGTCCCAGGTCTTCAATTTCCATGTATGTGTGATCGACTTTGTGTTCCAGCAGCGCCTGATGGAAATCACGACAACTGGGGAGGTGCCCACCATCCTTGGTGCCGCAGAAGCTTTGGATACGCAATTTGCCGCGGATCTTTGAAAGGTTCTTTTCGAGAATTAGAAACGGATCGTCATCAATGTAGGCCTGTTTGTCGGGGCCGAGGTAGTGGGTTGGGTTCTCAGGGTCGTATTTATCGGCTGTGTGAAACACGTTTCCTGCCTGATTGAAGAGGGAGCAAAACATGTCGGGATACTTCAGAGCCAGGCGCACGGAGCCACGGCCGCCCATTGAAAACCCTTCAATACAACGCCCTTTCCGCCCGGCGATGGTGCGATAGGTGGCATCAATGTGCGGAATGAGTTCCCGGATGAACATGGTTTCAATGGGGAACTTCCCGTCATACGAGTTCTTGTAAAAGGTGCTTTTGCCTCCGTTGGGCAGCACAACGATCATGGCTGGCCACTTTCCTTTAGCGATACCTTCGTGAAGCAGCGTCACATCCTCAAAGCTGTGAAACTCGTTCCCACCGTTTCCATGTAGGTTGTAAATCACCGGGTAGCGCTTGCTTGAGTCCTCTTTGTAGTTGGGAGGCAGGTAGATGCAGTAGCCGACATCGGTATTTGCGGCTTTGCTGAAGAAGGTCTTGTGAGCCGTGTTTGGAGGGAGTTCCTTGCCTGGCTTGATCTCATTGACCCAGGTGATGCGGGCGCTGGTGTCCTTCTTTTTCTGCCCACCTTGCTGGGCTTGGGAGCAGAGCGCTCCGATGGCGAACAAACAAATGAGCAATCGACTGATCAGATTCATGGGAGGCGGCAGAATGCTGTGGGATGTGGGTGAAAAGCAATCGTGCGTTTTGGCAGATTTGAGGCAGAGAGTAGGGAATCAGTGGAGAAAAATTCCTTTACCGGGCAGGGAAAGGGTCGCTTAATGCCCGGCCTTTTTGCCGGAAGCGGCAAAAAACTGAAGTTTACCAAACGAACCTGCACATGTCCGAACAGCGTCTTTGTTACCTCGACAACAATGCAACCACCCAGGTGGCACCTGAAGTGGTGGATGCGATGCTGCCATTCCTTCGCGATATGTGGGGAAACCCATCCAGCGCCTACGGCTTTGGAAGCCAGGTCGCAGATCACGTCCGCACTGCCCGAGAGCAGCTTGCGGCAATGATCAATTCGGAACCTTCTGAAATCATTTTCACCAGCTGTGGAACGGAGAGTAACAACTCCGCGTTCATGAGCGCACTTGCCGTTCAACCAGGCAAGCGCCACGTGATCACCACGAAAGTGGAACACTCGGCAAACATGTCCTTTGGTCGACTGCTCGAAAAGCGGGGTTACGAAGTGACCTACCTTCCAGTCGAGTCTGATGGTTCCATTGATATCTGCGTGCTTCAGGAAGCCATCCGCCCAGACACCGCATTGGTCTCCATCATGTGGGCGAACAACGAGACAGGCGTGCTGACCACTCTGGAAGAAGCCGCTGCGATCTGTCGCATGCATGGTGTGATGTTTCATACCGACGCTGTTCAGGTGCCTGGCAAAGTCGCTATTGATGTAAAGAATCTGGGAATCGACATGATGTCGCTTTCCGCCCACAAGCTGCATGCCCCCAAGGGAGTTGGTCTTCTGTATGTGAAGAGCGGCACCAAGTATGAATCCTTTGTCACCGGTGGTGGACAAGAGCGAGGCCGGCGCGGCGGTACTGAGAATGTAGCCAGTATCGTTGGCTTTGGGCGTGCGGCCCAGTTGGCCGTGGATACGCTTGATGAAGAGAACACCCGCGTGCGTGCTCTGCGTGATCGCCTTGAGCAAACCATTCTCAAGACCATCCCAAACACCTCCCGGAACGGTAACGCTGAACAGCGACTGCCCAACACCTCCAATATCGCCTTTGCAGGCATCGAAGCGGAGGCGCTTCTGTTGCTCCTTAACAAGGAAAACATCTGTGCATCCAGCGGATCAGCCTGCACTACAGGTTCGCTGAAGCCATCACACGTCCTCACCTCCATGGGACTACGTGAGGACCTTGCCCAGGGAAGCATTCGCTTCAGTCTTGGAATCTATAACACCGAGGAAGACATCGACCTCGTTCTGGAAAAACTCCCCGGAATGATCGATCACCTCCGTGGTAACATGCCCGGCGCTACCGAAGCAGCAGCCGCCGTAGCCAACGGGTAATCACTTCGTAGGCCCCTTCAGGGTCATGTCCCCTTTTCGTTCGTCAACCCAGAGCTGCGGCTAACGCCTTGCACTGGGCTACACGCGTTGACTGCTCCGCAGCTGTGAAATGAATACCGCGGAGGAGCAAACGCATGTAGCACCGGGTGTAGCCCGGTGAACTTGTGGGAAATTCCTAAACACTGGAGCCTGCCTGCTTGCCGTTAGATGTTTTTGTTTTTCTGTGGCTCAGGTAGATTCCCCCTCAATGCGACACGGCACTATTCCCTCTTCACTCTTCAAGACCAACCGTAAGCGGCTTGTGGGTCAGCTGGCTCACAACTCATTGGCAGTGATCAATGCCAATGACATACCTGTAACCAATGCCGATGGGACCCTGATAATTCAACCGAACGCAGATCTGTTTTATCTGACAGGGATTGAGCAGGAGGAGAGTATCCTGTTGATCGCACCTGAAGCGGCAGATCCAAAGATGCGGGAAATTCTTTTTCTGCGCGAACCCAGTGAGCACCTGAAAATCTGGGAAGGGCACAAGCATTCCAAACAGGAGGCATCAAAGATCTCTGGTATCTCTCAGGTGAAGTGGCTTTCTGAGTTTGATTCCGTATTTCGTTTGTTGATGTGCGAAGTGGAGCAGGTCTACCTGAACAGCAATGAACACAAACGGGCCTCCGTAGAGGTCGAAACCCGTGATGCCCGATTCATCAAGGAGACTCAGCGCAAATTTCCACTTCACAATTACCGGAGACTGGCGCGGGTGTTGCATGAACTGCGACCTAGAAAGAACAAGCATGAGGTGGACTTGATCCAGAAGGCCTGTGGCATCACTCGCGACGCCTTCAAGCGCGTGCTGAAATTTGTGAAGCCCGGTGTCAATGAGATGGAGATCGAGGCAGAGTTCGCTCACGAATTTGTCCGCAATGGAGCACGCTTCGCATACACGCCAATCATCGCTTCAGGGGAAAATGCTTGCACGTTGCATTATCTGCAAAACGACCAGAAGTGTAAGAGTGGTGAATTGCTTCTACTGGATGTTGGCGCTGCTTACGCCAATTACGCGTCTGATATGACCCGCACCATCCCGGTGAAGGGCAGGTTCACCAAGCGACAGAAACAGGTCTACAAGTCCGTGCTGCGCGCCCTGCGCGAGGTGACCAAGATCAGTGTGCCGGGAATGAATCTTCGCCAATGGCAGAAGGACTCGGAACTGATCGTTCAGGAAGAACTCTTGAAGCTGGGACTCATCAAGCCCAACGAAGTGAAGCGACAGCCAAAGGATCGTCCGGCTCTGAAGAAATACTTCATGCACGGCATCGGGCATTCCATGGGGATCGATGTCCATGACGTCAACCCGGCGGACGCCGTGATGGATGAAGGCTGGGTGCTGACCGTGGAGCCCGGAATCTACATTCCAGAAGAGGGCTTTGGAGTTCGCTTGGAGAATGACATCCTTGTTACAGGAGATGGCCCCGTGGATCTGATGGCAGATATCCCAATCGAGGCCGACGAGATCGAGACACTGATGAAAGAAAAGTAGAGGGCTACTTTTTCTCCTCAGCCCAATACCTTAGAAACCCAGCGGTGATTGCACCTGCGGGTTCAGCTCCGTTTTGGTGCTCTTCGATCGTGTGACCGAAATAGTGTGCAATCCAGCCATCTACCTGCTGGTCCGCTTTATCGACGAAGGTCTTGAACTCAGTGACGGTGCAGTTCATAGGGAAGGTTTCTTCAATCACCAGCGGCTTTCCAAGTTGGTAGGTTTTCAGTGCCGCGAGTTCCTTTTCCAATTCGTTTGATTTGGGATAGACGTGGATGCTGACGAAGTCGAGGTGACTCAATGCATCAGGGGAGTAGAATACCGGTTTGGCAGTCGGCCAGACGAAGGACCATGGAATGACGCCGACGGTGGTGAGCGTCTGCTTGTCGTGCTTACGAATGGCACTCACCAGCATCTGCACCCAGTCCGCAGCGATGGCCTTGTTGTCCCGGTTGTCGGGCTTGTGACTGATGCGCTGGACGAAGTGGAATCCTCCAAGCTCACCTCCCACCCATGGATGATCTTCCGGCTTTGGTTTGTTGATGACCGGTTCGTTGATCAGGTCGTAGCAAAACACCGCGCTATCGTTTGCGCAGGTCTTGGCGATGGATTCCCAGAAGAACGATTGAGTCTTCCAACGTTCTGATTCAGAAAGAGCATCATACCATCCAGGGATCCGGTCCTTGCGGAAACAGTTCAATCCGGTCAGATCGAGATAGAGTCCGGATGAGTGGGCGAGCTTGAGGAGCTTTTTCAGTCGGGCAAGTTGTTCAATGTCAGCCTCGCTGGGACCCTGCATGAAGGTCTCAAACTGAAGATGCCACCGGACGACATTGGCGCCGAGTTTGCGCATCTCCTTGAAGTCCTTTTCGATTCGCTCCCAACCCGCTTTTGTATGCCAATCATCTTCGGCCAATCTCTCGAATGCTCCCAAGTAGTTGAATCCCCAAGGAGTGAATGGCTCCTTCGATACCTTGTAGATAAATCCACTTCCATCCTGAGCTACCGCGATTCGAGGTAGTCGATCAGCCGATGTTTGATTAGCGAAACCAAGATTGCAGCAATACAGAAGCAGGGTGCACAGAAGGTGTGAAATCTGCGCAGATTTGAAAGTCATCCGATTCACAGTTCTGATCAGAGCCCAAGCACCAGCCAGCGGCAACAGTGAAGTGTGTTTGGCTGGGAGTTGTAAAGGTGGTCTCTAGTGATTGTTTCGCCCGCTAGGTTTTGGCGTGTGGGGCTTTGTCACGCTTTGAGCTTGGGTCACTGATCGAACGAGATGTCCCACGGATCTTGTTCATCTTGTAAATCCTGTCCAAAAAAAATTTGGGCATAAGGAACAGCGTTTACCAATGGGTGATCTTTCCGTTGACCCCTTCAGGGCTTACTCCTCTCTTCGTTTATCAAGCCAGAGCTGCGGTTATGCCAAACACTGGGCTACATGCATTGACTGCTCCTCAGCCGTGTATCGAGCGGCCCTGCCTTGCGTTCCCCTAGTAGCTCCCGGTGATGGGGGCGTCGGTGCCTTCGACGATGGTGATGCTTGCTGAGGTGCCGAGGCGGGTGGCTCCTGCTTGAATCATCTTGTTTGCGGTAGCGGCATCGCGGATGCCTCCGCTGGCTTTGACGCCTGCCTTTTGTTCCACAGTGTCGCGCATGAGGCGGACATGTTCTTCTGTGGCACCTCCTCCAGCGAAGCCTGTGCTGGTCTTCACGAAGTGGGCTTCTGCGGCAACGACGATCTCGCAGGCGCGTTTGATCTCTTCGTCGCTGAGGAGGCAGGTCTCGAGAATGACTTTGACGATGCGATCATCAGCGGCTTCCACCACATCTCGAATCTCGCGCTTGAGGGCGTCGTCTTTTCCGTCCTTGAGCAGGCCGACGTTGATGACCATGTCGATCTCATCGGCACCGAGATCGACTGCGGTCTCGGTTTCGTAGCGTTTGGCATCACCGTCGCAGGCTCCAAGTGGGAAGCCTACGACGGTGCATACCTGAACGTCTGATCCATCGAGGAAATGCCGTGCTTCGACGATCCTGCTGCCGTTGATGCAGACGCTGTGAAAATTGTATTCACGTGCCTCTTCACAGAGTTGTTTGATCTGCTCAGAGGTAGCGTCCTGCTTGAGCAGGGTATGATCGATGAATGGGGCCAGATCCATGATGGTGAGTGTTTTCCGTGATCAGGAAGGGAGGAGTGCGGAAACCATTTCCTTCTCCTGTCGGAGCTCATCAACGGAGGCGTCGATCTTGGCGCGGCTAAACTCGTTGATGTCGAAGTCCTTAACAACGGAGATCGTTGAGCCATCGCTGGTTACGGGGAAGGAGCTGATGAGTCCTTCGTCCACGCCGTAGTCACCGCGTGATGCGATACAGAGGCTGTTGGATTCGCCAGCTGGTGTCGGGTTCACGATGGAAGCGACGCTGTCGATGGCTGCGTTTGCGGCGCTGGCGGCACTGGATGCGCCTCGTGCCTTGATGATTGCAGCACCACGTTGTTGGACAGTGGAGATGAATTCACCCTGGAGCCATGCTTCGTCATTGATGACTTCGGCTGCGCTCTTGCCGCCGATCTTGGCGTTGTAGAAGTCTGGATACTGGGTGGCGGAGTGGTTGCCCCAGATGATGGTGTTGGAAACTTCGGTGATGTCCACGCCGGCCTTCTGAGCGAGCTGGGTCTTGGCGCGGTTCTCATCGAGACGTGTCATGGCGAACCAACGGTCTGCGGGCACGTCTGGTGCATTGTTCATGGCGATGAGGCAGTTGGTGTTGCAGGGGTTGCCGACAACGAGTGTGCGCACGTCAGATGCGGCGTTGTTCTGGATGGCTTGTCCCTGACCAGTGAAGATCTTGCCGTTGATGCCGAGGAGGTCCTTGCGCTCCATGCCTTGTTTACGTGGGACACTGCCAACGAGCATGGCCCAGTTGACACCGTTGAATCCCTCGTTGAGATCAGCGGTGGCCACGACGCCCTTGAGCAATGGAAATGCACAATCATCGAGCTCCATGACGACTCCTTCCAGAGCAGGGAGAGCGGGTTCGATCTCGATGAGATGAAGGATCACTGGCTGATCTGGACCGAGCATCTGACCTGAGGCGATGCGGAAGAGAAGTGAGTAACCAATCTGACCGGCTGCTCCGGTGACTGCGACGCGAATAGGGGCTTTCATAAAGTGTTGTTGCGAAATGTGTTTCAGCAAAGGGCGGGAAGTATAGATCCCTGAGACGATTTGAGGCAAGAGTCTGGGAGTATTTTGAATGTCTTTTGAAATCGGGAAACATTCGTCACGAATTTGACACAAATCAGCCGGTTTTTTGTGACGTGAGAGCCATATTTCCTGTGCTTCGGTGCACCCTGACCTGCAAGTGGTGGCTGAAATTCCACAAGAGCCTCAGGGTTGCGACTGTCTTGGTTTTTCATTATGACGACGAAGCGCCTGATAGAACAGAGCAGCAAAAGCAGCTGTGCTACACGTTCGGTTCGTAACCGTCGCAGTTGGAACAAAATCTTTATGAAGGAAACGATCCTAGTGGTGGATGATGAGCCGGATGCGGTTGAATTGATCGAATTCAACCTCAAGCAATCTGGTTACCGGGTGATCACGGCGGAAGATGGAACGGAGGCGCTGCAGAAGGCACGTCAGGCCCAACCTTCCCTGATCATTCTCGATGTCATGCTCCCTGAGGTCGATGGCCTCGAGGTGTGCAAGATCCTGCGTAGGGATCAGGTTACGGAGTCGATTCCCATCCTGATGCTTACAGCCAAGGCTGGAGAAGTGGATCGCATTCTCGGTCTGGAGCTGGGTGCTGATGACTATGTGACCAAGCCTTTCAGCCCACGTGAACTGGTGTTGCGTATCAAGTCGTTGCTACGACGCGGCAAAGCGGGGGAAGAAGCCAAGGAGCAGATCCAGATTGGCGAGCTTTTCATCGATGTGCCCAAGCATGTGGTGTTGGTGGGTGAGGATGAGATTGATCTGACGATCACTGAATTCAAGCTGCTGACCATCATGGCCCAGCGTCGGGGGCGGGTGCAGTCACGCGATAATCTGCTTCAGGATGTGTGGGGTTATGAGTCCGCCATTGATACCCGCACGGTGGACACTCACGTCAGGCGTCTGAGAGAAAAGATGGGAGAAGCGGCACGGTTCATTGCCACAGTGCGCGGCGTCGGGTATCGGTTTGTGGAGAGTTGATCCACACATGCCCGATCTGCTGACCATATTTCTGTTTATTTTTTCGTTCCTGATGCTTGCGCTCTGGTGGCGTTCGGAGAAGGCACGTCGTGAGATTGAGCAGGAAACTGTCCGCCTGAAGGGCATTACCAAGGAGCTGGAATCCCAGTCAGAACAAGTGCAGGTCGCTGAGCAGGCGCGCCAAGCTGCGCTGTTTGACAGTATGACCGAGGGCGTTCTGCTTCTGGACAAGGATGCCAAGGTGCTGCTGGTGAATCAGACTTTGGAGAAAACCTTTGGCGTGAAGGATGATATCCGCGGAGTGAGTATCATGGAGGCTTTCCGTTTTCATGAGCTCAAGGAACTGGTCGATCGTCTCCTGATTGACAAGAAGTTGGAGGGAGCGGAACTGGAATTGCCCGGACTGGAGAAACGCGTGCTGTCCGCCAACGCCTCGGTCGTGCTGGACAACAAGGGCGACTCACAGGGCATGATCCTTGTCTTCCATGAACTCACGCGAATCAAGGAATTGGAAAACACGCGGCAGGAATTTGTGGCCAATGTCAGCCACGAGCTGAGGACACCCCTTTCCATGATCAAGGGGTATGTGGAGACGTTGGTGGATGGAGCGAATAATGATCCTGACGTGGCAGGTAAATTTCTGGGGACAATTCAGAAACACACAGATCGTCTCGCATTCCTCATTGAGGATCTTCTCACCATCTCACGATTGGAATCAGGCCAAGTCCTTCTGAATCCTGAAGTGATCGATGTAGGCATGATGGCTTCAAAGATTGCTGACGAACTTAATGTGAAGTCAGCCAAGCGGAATGTGACCATCGTCAGCAAGATTGATGATGGGATTCTTGTCCGTGCTGACCGTGAGCGACTTCAGCAGGTCATGATCAATCTGCTCGATAATGCCATCAAGTATGGCAAGGAAGGTGGAGAGGTTGTCATTGATGCTGAGACGCAGCCGGGAGATCGGGTCAGAGTGGGGGTTCACGATGATGGCCCGGGAATTCCTCCAGATGATCAGGAACGGATCTTTGAGCGTTTTTATCGAGTGGACCGGGCGCGTTCGCGTGAACAAGGCGGTACCGGCCTCGGCCTTTCCATTGTGAAACACATCATCCAATCCCACGGTGGTGATGTCTGGGTGGAAAGCAAAATGGGCGAAGGCACGTCGTTCTATTTCGAGCTTCCTGTGTGATGTTTATCAACTCAAGCGGACTAAACAGGCCTGTAGGACTGAAACCAAAATAGCCCAGGTTGAGTAGGCTGAGCCGACGAGGCCTAGGGCAGCCAAAGACGAACCATCAGCCGCGTAGCGGTGGCACCGATTGCGATCTCAGAGCCCTCGAATTCACCTGCAACCTTGCGCAATGGGCCAATGCGCGTTAAAGGCACTGCATATGTCTTCTGCGGATTTCAAAGATGCCACACTGATTTTGGTCGGACACGGTTCCACTCTGAATGCGGATTCGTCCACGCCAACCCATCTGCATGCGGATTCGATCCGTGCGCAGGGGATCTTTGGGCAGGTGCTTACCTGTTTCTGGAAAGAGGAGCCGGCTATTTGTGCTGTGCTGCGTCAGGCACTTTGCAAACGGGTGTTCATTGTGCCGCTGTTCATCTCAGAGGGGTATTTCACAGAGCAGGTGATTCCACGGGAGCTGGGGCTTGTGGATGAAGGGCGTGTGTCGTTTCCTTTGATTGTGGAGAAGGGTGAACAACAAGTTCATTACTGCGGGCCTGTGGGGACTCACGATTCGATGACCCGTGTGATTCTTTCCCGTGCGGAAGACGTTCTGAAACAACATCCGTTTCCAAGGTTGCCGAAAAAGGAGGATACGACCCTTTTTGTGGCGGGCCACGGTACGGGCAATAATGAGCAGTCGCGAAAGATCGTGGAACATCAGGCACGGATTCTTGCTGAGACATCAGGCTTTGCCGCTGCTCATGCGATCTTCATGGAGGAGGAGCCCAAGATCGAATCGGTCTATACACTTTCAGAAACGCGAAACGTCGTTCTGGTGCCATTTTTTATCAGTGATGGACTTCATTCCTATGAGGACATTCCCATGATGTTGGGTGAACCGGAAAAACGGGTCCAGGAACGAATGCGCCAAGGGCAGCCCACGTGGCGTAACCCAACTGAACGGAAGGGCAAGCAGGTCTGGTATTCGCGAAGCATCGGCGATGAACCTGGTATGGTGGATGTGATACTTGAGCGGGTAAATGAAGCGGCAATGCCAACTGTGGCGAATTAAGAACCTCCTGTGTGCGTCCTATTTGAATCATGAAAAATCCTGTTTTACTCATGTTGATCGGCTGCCTCTTTCTGGCGGCGTGTGCGGTGGATGGTCCTGAAGGAACTGAGGTGGTAAACAAGCCTCAGCATGATGTCTACTCAGTGACGGGACTGGTGCAGGAGATAAAGGGTGAGGGATCGGTGGCGATCATTCACCATGATCCCATTCCAGATTATATGGAGGCGATGACCATGCCTTTCACTGCCAATCGCACGAACGTATTTGCCGGATTGAAGAAGGATGAACAGATCGTCTTTGATCTTCATGTCACCCACGATGACAGCTACGTGGAGAATGTGCGCAAGACCGGCAGAGTGATTCAGAATCCCTTAGCGAATCGTCGTGACTTTCGCTTCGTGCGTGATGTGGAGCCTTTGAAGGTGGGTGATCTGATGCCGGATTATCCGTATACCAATCAACTTGGTGAAGTGACCCGTATCAGCGACTTCCGGGGCAAGACTGTGGCATTGACCTTCATCTTCACTCGTTGTCCCTTGCCTGATTTTTGTCCACGCATGACGAAGCAGTTCAATGAGATTCAAAAGACCTTCAAGGCCGATGAATCCATCAAAGACAAATGGCATTTGGTCACCCTTTCCTTTGATCCAGACTTTGATACCCCAACGTCGCTTCGCCTCTATGGAGAACGCAACGGATACGATCCTGACAACTGGACTCTTGTGACAGGGGCGTTGATCGATATTGATGCGATCACTGAGCAATTTGGCATGGTCTTCTTTCGCGACGAGGGAACGATCAACTTCAATCACAACCTACGCACGGTCGTGATTGGTCCGGATGGTCGCATTCGCTACGTGTTGATCGGTAAT
The DNA here is from genome assembly GCA_965658675.1 of Limisphaerales bacterium. Taxonomy (GTDB): domain Bacteria; phylum Verrucomicrobiota; class Verrucomicrobiia; order Limisphaerales; family CAZKNW01; genus CAZKNW01. The sequence goes on along the minus strand of CBFHTT010000006.1, from coordinate 209,897 downwards.
GCGTGGGAGACGGAGCGCCTTGACGAAGAGATGCGCAAAGTCATGAGCGAAGGGTGAAAGCAGAGAAGCGCTTTCCCGCCGGACCTGGTTGTTGATCAATAACCAAGATCCCTGCTCCGGAGGCTGCGGAGTGCTGGCCGCGAAGCTGCGGCTCCAGAGTGCGCTCAGCTGTCGCTTACACAATGAGAAGAAACCCTCTGGTAAACCTTTCGCCATGAGCTTTTTCATAACTTGGCCGACAATCGATCATCCCTTCGCACCAATCATAAATGACTGAGTATTTTCAATTCATGGGAGGGTTTATGGGGCTTGCTGTTGGCGATGCCTTGGGGACCACGCTTGAGTTTAAAGCTCCCGGAACCTTTGAACCCATCGAGGACATGGTGGGTGGCGGGCCATTTCATCTGAAGGCAGGGCAATGGACGGATGATACATCCATGGCCATGTGCCTGGCCGAGAGTCTTGTGGCTCGAAGAGGATTTGACCCTGCTGACCAAATGGATCGCTATCGCCAATGGTTCCGCGCTGGCTACTGGTCCTGTCTGGATCGCTGCTTCGATATTGGAAACACCGTTCGCAATGCCGTGGTCGAATTCGAAAAGACAGGTGAGCCCTTCTGCGGAAGTGAAGATCCCCAGACCGCAGGCAATGGCTCGATCATGCGGCTTGTCCCAGTGCCTCTCTACTACGCCGGAAATCCCAAGGAAGCCATCCGCCTTGCCGCAGAAAGCTCTCGAACCACACATGCCGCACGGACCTGTCTGGATGCCTGCAGGCTCTTTGCCTCACTGATGATTGCAGCGACCGAGGTAGACGAGAAAGATGCATTGATGGAGCGGGCGCTATCGCACCTTCAAGAGTCCGGTGAAGATTCGCTGTGTCCTGAGATGCAATCGATCGCAGAAGGCTCTTATCTCACCAAAGAACCACCGGAGATCAAGGGCACTGGATATGTCGTGGATTCACTGGAAGCCGCCTTGTGGGCGTTCTTCAAAGGAAACGACTTTCGCGAGGGAGCACTGCTTGCTGTGAATCTCGGAGATGATGCCGATACGACCGGAGCCGTCTTCGGGCAGCTTGCCGGAATCTTCTATCAATACGACGGCATCCCGGTTGAATGGCGTGAAAAAATCGCCTGGAAGAAACAAATCGAACGCCTCGCAGAAAAGGTGTTCAGGGCTTCACTTCAGTAGTTGCTTGTCTCTCCCTAATTCATTCCTTCGGCTGAGGATCATCGCCTTGATGATATAGCCAGTGGAAGAGGCCATTGAGTAGGAGGATGCCTGCGATGGATGCAGCGAGGCCTATCCAGCCGAGTGATTCCCATTCGCGTGAGAGCGTCCAGAGATATTGGATAAGACAGAGGAGTGAGACAATGATCAGTGTGGGTTTGCGCCCGATCTTTGCCGCGATCATAGCGCCGAAGGGGGCCCCTACTGCCACCACTGGGGCCGCTGCCAACCAGTTTCCATAGAGCTCGGGTGAGATGCCTCCTTGCAAGGCTCTGACAATGATTCCGATCACGGAAGTGAAAGCCATCAAAATGACTGAAGTGGGTATGGCGATCTTGAGGTCTGCGCGACAGGCCAGGACCAGGATTGCGTAGAGCAGCATATCAACACCTACGCCAGTGATGGACGCTGCGGTCGCTCCGCCTATGAGGCCAACGGCCAGTCCAGCATTGCGATAGAATTGATCGGTCTTCTGAGATTCACCTACGGCGGATGTGATCTCATTGATCTTCCAGAAGTGAAGCAGTCCAAAGCTGGCCCATGTGATGGCGAAGGTCAGTTTCACTCCCAAGGCAGGAATGTGTGGCGCAACGAACAGGATCCCCAAAGGTGTGCCAATCAGGCTACCGATCAAAGACCACTTCAAGATATGCCACTCAACCGAAATGCGTTTGCAGTAAATGAAGATAGAAGCGCTGACCATGCCGATGGATTGGATGGCGAATGAGAAGTCGCGCCCGAGTGAAGCAGGTTCATTGAAGAGCAGAACCAGAACAGGAAATCCCACAGTGCCGCCGCCCATGGGAGTGGATCCTGCAAAATAGGAACCCAAGGCCATGGCTGTGGCGATGCCCCAGTGATCAAGGATGGTCTGTAGTTGAGAACCCTTGAGGACGAGCAGCAGCCACACTGCATAGAACGCAGCCAACCAGATAAGGAAGGGACGTAGGGAGGGCTTCAAGGTGTTGAGGGGAGACAGGGAGGAGGTTTACTTGTCCATGTTCTTGCGGGCCTGTTCAAGAATTTGCCTCTCCTTGTCAGTCAGGCTTTGGATGCCCTTCTTGGAAATCTTATCAAGGATCGCATCGGTCTGTTTCAGGATGTCTGCCTTGCTAAGACGTTTTTCCAAGTCCTTGCGAGTGCTGGCAGTCCGGCGCCGGTCTTCTCTCCGGTCTTTGTCCTTTGAGCGGGCCTGTTCCGCATAAGGGCGCCAGTCAAAGAGCCTGCGCTCGCGACTGAGGATGTATTTCAAGTAGATGATGGCGCCCACGATACCACCCAGATGAGCGGCATGAGCAATGCCTGGTTCTGATGGCACGATGGTGAAGAACAGAGCCACAAAGAACTCAAAGTAAAATAACTGGATGCCGGTGACCGGGAGAATGAGAAACAACCTGATACAAGCGTTCCGATTCATTAGACAGAACATGGCAATCATGCCGCTCACACCAGCAGAGGCACCGACAACAGGGATGTCTATGAAGGTGAGATTATGAATCACCTGAAAAACACCACCCAGCGTTCCATAGAACAGATAGCACTCCAGATAGCGAGGGCGTCCAAGCTGCGCCTCCATTGTCTTTCCGAACATGTAAAGCATCAGACAGTTGAAAAACACGTGACCGAACCCTCCGTGCATGAACTGAAACGTGAATAGCTGCCAAATCTTTCCAGACAGAAGGCCCTTTGCACTGAGGACGAGATGTTCCTGAATCCCGGTCTTCAGATAAAATGCATCAATGCTTTGCAGCATGAATGCGGCGACGTTGATGACGATCAGCCAACCGGTCAGCGACATCCCTTTGAATGAAAAGGGATTGGAAAATCCGGAGCCGGGCGGCCTCATGTAATCGCGATCTTCTAGCATGGGTGCGGGAAACTAGTCTCGAATGTTCTGGGAATCAATGGTTGGCATCGAGCTTGGCCAGCTCTCTCCCCACCAACTCCATCAACGGCGCAACGGTGGCTTCACTGAAGTCAAAGTGTCCGCCGGCTGCAGAAAACAGCTCTGGCAACGGACGTGATCCACCGAGGCTTAGTGCCTTTTGGTAGCTTTCCAGTGCGCCTGCCTTGTCTTTCAGGGAGTTGGCCCAGACCTGCAGGGCACCCAGCTGCGCGATGCCGTATTCGATGTAGTAGAACGGGTGGATGAAGATGTGGAGCTGTCGGTGCCAGAGGTAATCCCTGACGTCTTCATGGCCGGCCCAGTCTACGTCGCCACCAAACCGCTTCATGAGTGCAGTCCAAGCTTCCTTGCGGTCGGTCGGGGTGTGGTCTGGATGTGTGTAGAGCCAGTGCTGAAAGGCGTCCACGGTGGCGATCCATGGGAAGATCGTGATGATGCCTTCCAAGTGGGTCTGGCGGGCGCGGTTGGCTTCGTCTTCGGAATAGAACTCATTGAGGAACTCGCCGCCTAGAAGTTCCATGGCCATGGAAGCGACTTCGCAGAACTCCAATGGTGCGTGACGGTAACTGGTCAAATCCTCTTCGCGGGATGCCATGGAGTGAAAGGCATGCCCGGCCTCGTGCAGGAGTGTCTCCACATCGCGCTGGACACCTACGGCATTCATGAAGATGAAAGGCAGGCGGCTTTCCTCAAGACCACATTGATAGCCACCCGGGGCCTTGCCTTTGCGGTTGCCGAGATCGAGCAGTTTCTTGTCCTGCATCTCTTGAAACCATCCGGCTAGAGTGGGATCCAGATTATCGAAAATCTTCTGTGTGCGGGTCACCATGTCGTCCACTTCCTTGAAGGGGCGGAGTGGCCCGCGTCCAAATGGATCCACGGCTCCATCCCATGGGCGGAGCGAATCCAGCTTCATCGATTCCTTGCGACGCTTCTGAATGTCCTTCAGCAACGGGACGATGCATTTCTCCACAGCGGTGTGAAAAGCCTCACAATCCTCGGGTGTGTAATCGAATCGACCGCGCTCACGGAAGACGAAATCGCGGTAGTTCTCAAACCCTGCATTCTTTGCAATCTTGGCACGCAGAGCAAATAGCTCATCGAACTGCTTCTCAAACTTGTCCCCTTCACGCAGGCGACGGCGGGCGCTGGCTTCCCATGCTTCTTCACGTAGTTGACGATCCGTCTCCTCCTGAAAGCGAGCCATCTGCACCAGTGTCATTTCCTCTCCGCGAAAATTCACAGTCAGTGAGCCACTCAGCTTTTGATACTGCTGGGTGTGACGGGATTCTTCAGTTTCCAGAGGGACGTTCTCCTCGCGGAACAGCTCCACATGCACGGCAACATCCCGGTCAAAGACATGGTAACGGTCTTCCGGAAGTTCAGAACGTAGCGGGTGATCCATGTAGATCTTGGACAGTGCGAACTGACGTGGCTTGAGCTGTGGCTCGATCTGCTCCACGAATTGCAGGTAGCTCTTTTCTGCCTCCTCGCTGTCTGTGTGACATGTCATGGCGATGTAGCGCTTGCTGCTTTCCTCATCGATCGCCGCACTGAGCTCGCCCCAGTCCAGTAGCCATTGTTCCAGAGCAGCTAGATCCGTGGCCTCTTTGGCCTGAGATTCCAACGCATCGAACACCGGAGACACCTGTGACCAATCCCCAAGGTCCACCTCTGCAGGGACGACACGGCGTGGGCGATACGGCTTCAAATCTGAAAACGGCAACAAACTCATGCGTTCAGGATAGAGACTGAAATCAAGGATTTGAACCACGAACCGTTGTGAAAAGTAAGAGTGTCGTGTCTTCGATTCGAATGCCCCGGAGGGGCTAGCGCATGAGCTTGGCTTCCCATCAGGCAGCGATGGTTGGATCGATTACCAAACGGATTGACGTGGGTCGCTTCATAAATCCTGTTCATCATGTAGATCCTGTCTAAAAAATTCTGCGTTCCATTCCGCGTATTCTGCGTGTGAATCCTTTGCTTCTCGTATTGAGCTTGGTTGGTCCAAAAAGAATCCGCTTCGGAATCCTATTTCGTTGTGGAGTGTGGAAAGGGGGAGAGGCTAGGATGTCAGGCGTGTCGAACGCAGGTGATGGGGACAAAAGTTCAAAGGTGTCGGAAAGGGCACTTTGGGGCTCGCGCAAATGGTGGCGCGCCATCCGTGTGCGTGACTGGCTGCAGATGAGTGAGGAGGCGGTGCATCTGTTGATCGCTGCTGCTGTCGGTGCCATTGGTGGATTTACCAACTTCCTTTTCTTCCTGATCACGAGTTCCCTGATGACGCTGCTGCTTCATGATTCGGGGAACATTGCGGACGTGGCGCAGCATCTGACTCCGAGAGCGCGTCTGTTGACGCCGGCTGTAGGCGGGATCTTTGCGGGACTGTTGTTGCTTTGGGTGAATCGCATTCGTCGGGATTCGAGGACGGATAATCTGGTGGAGGCGGTAGCGGCTGGAAATGGGAAACTGCCTTTCCGGATCAATCTGATGAAGGGTATTTCGTCGATGATCAGCATCAGTACCGGTGCATCCATTGGTCGTGAGGGTGCCATCACTCAACTGACGGCGACGTTTGCGTCGAGGATTGGTCAGCTGGCCAAGTGGTCGCCGTATCGGTTGCGTCTGATCGTGGCCTGTGGTGCCTCGGCGGGTATGGCAGCGGCATACAATGCGCCTATTGCTGGAACGGTCTTTGCAGCGATGATCGTTCTTGGGAATTTTTCCATGAGTCTTTTTGGTCCGTTGGTGGTGTCTGCGGTGGTGGCCACGATTGTTTCGCGAAATTTCTTTGGGCTGGATCCTGTGTATCAGGCGCCTGATGTAGAGTTCACTGAGTTGAGTCAATTGCCATGGTTCCTGGTGCTGGGGTTGCTGGCTGGGATGTTGGGGACGCTCTTCCTGCGCATGCTTCACTACAGTCGGCTTTGGTTTAACAAACTCCCGCTGCCAGTATACGGAAAGCTGGCAGTCGGCGGCGTGTTGGTGGGCGTGATTGCGATTTATCAACCATGGGTCTGGGGGAATGGTGACTATGCAGCGAAGCAGATACTCGGTGGGGAGTTGGGGCTGATGCTTCTATTGACGCTCTTCCTGGCGAAATTGGTGGCGACGCTTTGTTCGGTGGGATCCGGGGCAATTGGTGGTGTGTTTACTCCCACACTTTTTATGGGCGCAGCTCTTGGTGGGATGTTTGGTTTGGGGCTGCATGAGATCGGGCTTGCCGAATCGATGCCGCTTGGTGTCTTTATACTGGCGGGAATGGGGAGTGTGCTTGCGGCCACGTTGCATGCGCCTTTGTTGGCGATGATCATGGTTTTTGAGATCTCGCTGAATTACTCGATCATGCCGGCTCTGATGTTGGGGTGCGTGGTGTCATCGATGATTGCCAAGCGGTTGTATCCGCACTCGGTTTATACAGAGGTGATGGCATCGAAGAAGGAGAGTCACGATGATGATGCTTCCCACGGCGCGGCGACTCAACAAACAGTGGGCGACTTCATGAAAGATCGGGTGGAACCGGTCAGGGAGAATACGCTCTTTCACGAAGTGGCTCAGCGGTTTCTGAGTTCCAATTACAACTTTCTACCGGTCGTCGATGAGAATGAACACATGCTTGGTGTGATTGCATTGCAGGACTTGAAAGAGCATTTGAACGCAGGTTTCGAGCTTCAGGCGATCATTGCCTATGACATCATGAGGCCAAGGCCGGTGGCGCTTACTCTAGGCCAACGTCTGAACGCGGCGATGCCTATTCTCTTGGAGAGTGAGCAGCGTAATGTGCCGGTGATCAATAATCGAAAGGACTGGCAGCTGGTAGGTAGTGTCTCCAAGACCGAGGTGTTGGCGGTGTTGAGTGATGCGATCGCGAAAGGTCAATCGGATCAGGAATGAGCAAGGAAACGGCATTGATCAAAGCCACGAAAGCGGGCGATCTGGAAACGGTGAAAAACCTGTTTCAAAAGAAGTGGTTTCCAGGCCCGGCGGACCCTGACGGGACTGATCAATGGGGATGCACAGCTCTTCATTATGCCAGTGAGCAGGATTCCGCAGAGTTGATGCAGGTGCTGCTGGATGCGGGGGCGGATGTGAACGCGGTGAATCGATTTCAACATCGCCCCATTCATAATGCAGCCCGGCTGGGGAAAGTGGTTCCTTTGCGAATGTTGATCGAGTCCGGTGCTGAACTTGAGGCGACGGAGGATCACGGATATACGCCACTTCATTGGGCACAGCGGGAACGCCGACAGGAGGCCGTGGCGTTGTTGATCGAACAGGGCGCCAATACGGAAGCGCTTTGCAAGGAAGGGAAGAGGCCTGAGGAGTTGGCCTGAGACAATCTATTCAAGAACTCCAGACATCGCTCTTGAGAGTTTTTCATAAGCATTGAATGCTTTCTCCATGATTCCAATGCGCGTGCTTGTATGCGGTATGTTGTGCTTCGCTGTCTTCAGTGGCTTTTCTGCTGAGGGCGAGGCGATGCTGAACAAGGAACTCTCCAAGTGGACGGCTCTCGGCAAAGCGGAGTGGAATATGGAGAAGGGAGTTTTGCTTGGTGGACAGTTTGGCGACCCCCAAAAGAGCGGTTTGCTGGCGACCAAGAAGCTCTACAAGGACTTTGACCTGAGTCTCGATTTCATGATCGACGAACATGGAAAATACAACAGCGGAGTGTATTTCCGGAATCAGCCTGGCACGGCAAGGCAGACCGGGTATCAGATCAATATCGGCCGGGCTGAGGTGAAGGAGTATGTGGGACTTTATCGCAACGAATGGCTGGATACCGGCGATGAGAAAGATGAATTTCGTAAGGTGGAACAATGGAATCAGCTCCGCATCCGGGCCAAAGGCGCACACATCCAAGCATGGCTTAATGGCGAAAAGATCGTTGATTACACCGACCCCAAGCCGGCTCCAGAGTTGCTCAAGTCAGGGGCAATCGGACTGCAAACCTATGGTGCCGAGGGACATGCCGGGTGGGTGAAGTTCCGGAATATCCGGCTTTTGGAACTGAAATAGGCTTCAGGGAAGTCGCCATGCGGCTTGACATGGAGGGTGGGTATTGAGGAGCGTCGCCGCTTACATGTTTGACGGAAAATCCATTTTGGTCACCGGCGGAACAGGTTCCTTTGGGAAACGCCTGATCGCCACGGTCCTTGAGCGTTTCAAACCCCGCCGACTGATTGTCTATTCTCGCGATGAGTTGAAGCAGTTTGAAATGCAGCAGACCTTCAATAGTGAAGAGATGCGGTATTTCATTGGCGACGTCCGTGATCTGGAGCGATTGAAGATGGCCATGCAGGAGGTGGATTACGTGGTGCATGCAGCTGCTCTCAAGCAGGTGCCCGCTGCGGAATACAATCCCATGGAGTGCATCAAGACCAACGTCCATGGCGCAGAGAATGTCATCCAAGCTGCGATTGCTGCCGAGGTGAAGCGTGTGATTGCCCTTTCTACTGACAAGGCTGCAAATCCGATCAATCTCTACGGAGCGACCAAACTTTGCTCAGACAAACTCTTCGTTGCCGCCAATAATGTATCTGGTGGGCATGAGACCCGGTTTTCTGTGGTGCGTTATGGAAACGTGGTTGGTTCGCGCGGCTCTGTACTTCCTTTCTTCAGAAAACTGATTGCTGATGGTGCCACTGAGTTGCCGATCACTGATGAGCGGATGACGCGTTTCTGGATCACACTCAAACAGGGTGTGGACTTTGTATTGAAGAATTTTGAACGCATGCAGGGCGGTGAGTTGTTTGTGCCCAAGATCCCATCGAGTAACATCGTGGATCTGGCCGAAGCGCTGGCTCCTGATCTACCTCGCAAAGTGATCGGTATCCGACCTGGAGAGAAACTTCACGAGGTGATGTGTCCGAAAGACGACAGTCATCTGACACTGGAGTTTGATGATCATTTTGTCATCCAACCATCGATCAACTTCAATGCTGCGATCGATTACTCTGGAAACAAACTCGGTGAGAAGGGTGTACCTGTAGAGGATGGATTCGAGTATAACTCAGGAAACAATCCTGACTTCCTCTCCGTCGAGCAGTTGCGCAACATGGAAGAGTGATGATTCCCTACGGACGCCAGAGTATCTCGCAAGAGGATGTCGAATCCGTGGTCGAGGTGTTGCGTTCGGATTGGCTGACACAGGGACCGACTGTCCGGCGTTTCGAGGAAACCATGGCTGAGCGCTGTGGGGCCCGTTACGCGGTGGCTGTTTCCAGTGCCACGGCAGGCCTGCATCTGGGCTGTCTCGCGCTTGGTCTCGAAGAAGGGGATTCGCTCTGGACCTCTCCCAATACATTTGTTGCGTCTGCCAACTGTGCACGCTATTGCGGTGCTGATGTGGACTTTGTGGACATCGATCCACTTACCTACAACATGGATGTGCCGGACCTGCGCAAGCGCCTTGAAGCTGCCAGGGACAAGGGGAATCTACCCAAGGTTGTGGTGCCGGTTCATTTCTCAGGCCAGTCCTGTGATATGGAGGGGATTGCTGCGTTGGCCAAGGAATTTGGTTTCAAGATCATGGAGGATGCGAGTCACGCCGTAGGTGCTGATTACAAGGAAAGGCCGGTCGGATGTGGTGCCTTTTCTGATCTCACCATCTTCAGCTTTCATCCGGTCAAGATCATGACCACTGGCGAAGGTGGAATGGTGCTGACCAACGATGAGGCACTCTACAAGAAGCTGGTAGCGCTGCGCCAACACGGGATCACTCGTGATGAGTCCTTGATGGAGAATGGAAGTGACGGTCCTTGGTATTATGAACAGCACGATCTGGGACTGAACTATCGCATCACTGATTTTCAATGTGCGTTGGGCCTTTCGCAACTGAGTAAATTGGATGGATTCCTTAAGCGCAGACGTGCCTTGGCTGCGAGATATGATGAGTTGCTGAAGGATCTTCCAGTGCGCGTGCCTTTTCAAAAATCTGATGGTGTAAGTAGCTGGCACTTGTATGTGATCCGCGTGGAAACAACCAACTCCTCCAAGACCCATCGGACGATCTTTGAGTCGCTCAGGGAAGCGGGGATTGGAGTGCAGTTGCATTACATTCCGGTGCACCTTCAGCCGTATTACAGGAAACAGGGGTTTGGTCCCGGGGACTTTCCTGAAGCAGAGCGCTACTACGGTGAGGCAATCACCCTACCTCTTTTTCCTGCGATGACAGATGCGGAACAGGATGAAGTCGTGACGACCTTGGAGAAGATCCTCTTGTGAATCCGACTGACTCCATGATCGTTCTCCGTGCCGATGCCGGACCGAAGATGGGGACGGGTCATGTCATGCGGGTATTGACGCTTGCCGAAGGATGGATCCGGCGTGGCGGAAAGGCGTTGCTTCTATCGGATCAATTACCCCAAGGCTTGGAGCAAAGGGCTATGTCCATGGGAGTGGACTGTGTTTCTCTGGATGCTGATCCGGGAAGTCAGGCTGATGCATTAAGGACGGCGGAGATTGTGTCAGAGAACGAAGGTAAGTGGCTTGTTCTCGATGGGTATCATCTTGGTGTATTGGTTTCTGATCATGGAGGGTTGTTTTCCATACCCATACTCGGCGTTGATGACTTCAATCTGGGGCGGATGAATGGGGCGGACCTGATTCTGGATCAGAACGGAGCTGCCACGTCTGAGATGTATTCAGGGGCAACCGCTTCTACGGAGTTACTTCTTGGAGGGCGCTTTTCTTTGATCCGTAGCGAATTCCACCAAGCAGCCCGGAATACGGAGGAAGACTCTGAAATAGAAAGCAGCATGCTGATCACTTTTGGCGGGGCAGACCCTGCCAATATGACGACGAGGGCCATTAATGCGATGAACCGGGTTGGTGGTAATCTTTGTTTGCAGGTGGTCATGGGGGCATCCAATCCATTCAAGGATGAGGTGCAGGAGGCGGCGGAGCAGTCGAAGCACCGTGTAGAGTTGTTGGAATGTGTGAGTAACATCGGTGAACTGATGGCGCAGGCGACTCTGGCAATTGGGACTCCGAGTGTGACCTGTTGGGAATTGGCATTCATGAAGGTTCCAATGGTTCTGGTGTCGATTGCGGACAATCAGGTGCCTAATGGAAATTTTATCGGAGAGTGTGGCGCAGGCAGCTATCTCGGATGGCATGAAGAACTGACACAGGATGTGTTTGCGGACACCATTCAATCTCTCCTGAGTGACACTGATGCCTTAGACGCCATGTCAGTCAAAGGTGGCGATCTGGTGGATGGAAGGGGAGTGGAGCGAGTATGCCGATACATGCGCTCCCGGCTTTATTCGTTTCGATCGGCAACCATGGATGATGCGCGCAGGCTGCTGGAATGGGCGAACGATCCATTGGTGCGTCAGGTGTCCTTTTCCTCGGAGGAAATTTCATGGGAATCACACTGCAGCTGGCTTGAACGGCGCTTGAATCAATGCGATCGGCTTACATGGATCGCTGAGGATGAGAAAGGGCACGCAGTAGGCCAGGTCCGGTTTGACGGTCTGACGGATCAATCGGTGATTTCCATCAGTCTGTCTCCCGATGTCAGGGGGCAGGGACTTGGTGATGTCCTCATCTGGTCGGCTTGTAAGAAGCTCTTCAATGAAACGGAAATTGGTTCCATTGAGGCGCTGATCAAACCGGATAATAAGGCATCTGTGAGGGTTTTTGAAAAATCGGGGTTTGTTTCAATTGGTAGGACTGAAGTAAAAGGTCAGCCCGCTTTGCGGTTCCTTTTGAGCCGGGAGCAGATTTATTGATGCAACATGAATTGACCATTGGTGACCGGAAGGTGGGTCCGGGACATCCTGTCTATGTGGTGGCTGAACTCTCAGCCAATCACAATGGTGATCTCGAGCATGCCAAGAAGGTGATCCGCGCGATGGCAGAATCCGGGGCCGATGCCGTCAAGATCCAGACCTATACAGCGGACACACTCACCATCCCGTGCGACAATGAGCACTTCAAGATTGGTGGAGGCACACTCTGGGATGGCAAGACGCTTCATGAACTCTATCAGGAAGCCTACATGCCGTGGGAATGGACGGCTCCATTGAAGGCTCTTACTGAAGAGCTTGGGATGGATTTCTTTTCAACTCCCTTTGATGACAGTGCTGTTGAATTCTTGGAAGCACTGGGAGTGCTCGTGCATAAGATCGCATCGTTTGAACTGGTGGACATTCCACTTCTTAAGAGCGTGGCAAAGACAGGGAAGCCGATCATTGCTTCCACTGGAATGGCATCGCTTGATGAGATCGAGGAGGCCGTCAAAACGATTCGCGAGGCGGGTTGTGATCAGTTGGTGCTCTTGAAATGCACCAGTGCCTATCCTGCCAAACCTGAAGAAATGGACCTGGCGACTCTGACGGACATGGCAGAGCGGTTTGGTGTGGCAGTGGGGCTGAGTGATCACACCATGGGCCATACGGTGCCGGTTGCAGCCGTGGCATTGGGGGCCTGCGTCGTGGAAAAGCACGTGACACTTTCTCGCTCAGATAAAGGGCCTGATTCCTCCTTCTCAATGGAGCCAACAGAGTTCAAAGAGATGGTCGATGCCATCAGAATGACTGAGAAGGCGTTGGGGCGGGTGAATTACGAAGTCTCTGATGACGAGGGCAAGAGCCGTGTCTTTCGAAGAAGCTTGTTCGTGACCCAAGCGATGAAAAAGGGCGAAGCATTCAGTGCGGAGAACGTGCGTTCGATCCGACCGGGTGGAGGGTTGCATACAAGGCATCTTGATGAGGTGATTGGCAAAGTGGCTGCCACAGACATCGGATTGGGCACGCCATTGAGTTGGGACCTGGTTGAATGATGAAGACCGTGGTGATCATCCAGGCGCGTATGTCGTCCTCCAGACTTCCCGGAAAGGTTTTGTTCCCGCTCGGAGAGACGTCGGTGCTGGGCTTTTTGGTCAATCGGCTCAGGCAGTGCAGTCGTGTGGATGAACTGGTCGTTGCCACTCCAGATGGTTCTTCTGATGACGCGTTGGCCAAAGCATGTGATGCGATGGGCGTCGCATGTCATCGTGGAGATGAGCAGGATGTATTGGGACGCTTCCACGGAGCTGCAACCAAGAGTGGTGCGGAGGTTGTGGTCAGAATCACTTCAGACTGTCCCTTCTATGATCCTGATGAGCTGGATGGAATGTTGGAGAGCTTTCATGCGTGGTTGGAAGCAGGGGAGCAGGTGGATTATTTCAGCAACTGTACCATCAAGCGGACCTATCCACGTGGCCTTGATACGGAGATTTTTACCTTTGCTGCCTTGGATCGTGCCTTCAAAGAGGCTGATCAGCCTCACGAGCGCGAGCACGTGACTCCGTGGATCTATGCAGATGGGGAGCGCCTGACACTGAGGTCACATGAGAGCGATCAAGACCTGTCGCACCATCGCTGGGTCTTGGATACCGACGCTGATTGGCGGTTCATTTATCGTAGCTTTCAGGAATTGAGGGCATTGGGAGAGAGATTTCGAATGAGTGATGTGGTCGAATGCCTCGACCAGCATCCTGAGCTGCTGGAACTCAACGCTTGCGTGGAGCAGAAGTACGCAGACAATGACTTTTTCTTAGATACAGAATCATGAAAATCGCCTGTACAATTGAAGCGAGAATGGAGTCTTCGCGCCTTCCGGGGAAAGTGCTCAAGAAGGTGATGGGAAAGCCATTGCTACAGCTCATGATTGAGCGACTTAACCGGGTTCCTTCTTTGGATGAGATTGTGATAGCCACCACGGTGAATGAGTCCTGTGATCCAATTCAGGAGCTGGCGGATGAACTGGGTATTTCTTGTTTTCGTGGAAGTGAGGATGATGTGCTCGGAAGGGTTCTCGGTGCCGCGGAATCTGTTGGTGCAGATCTCATTGTAGAGACTACCGGGGACTGCCCATTGATTGATCCTGAGGTGATAGAAAAGGTGATACAGGCGTTTTTGGAGAAGGATGTCGATTATGCAGCGAACGTGCTGAAACCTGGCTGGCCTAGAGGAATGGACGTTCAGGTCTTTCCTGTTGGTGTGCTTGAAGAGGTGGCCCGCCTGACCAATGATCCCCATGATCGGGAACATGTTTCCATCTATATCTACAGCAATCCAGATCGGTATCGTCTCTATCATCTGGCCGCGAACTATCCCGAACTCCGATTGACAGTGGACACTCCTGAAGATTTTAGAGTTGTAGAAAACGTGTTTGAACGACTTCTGGCCGAGAAAAGCGATTTCGGATTGGGAGATATTCTTGCGCTGGCGGAGAAAGAACCACAGTTGTTTGCTGCCAATACAGAGGTCTCACAGAAAGAAACCCGGATTGATACAGGGCGTTAAACTGAAATGAGCGATGTGATTCTGGAACCCATGAGTGAAGCGCACGTTAGCGATGCGTTGGTCGGGTGGTTGAATGACAAAGAGTTGATGAAGTATTCCAGGCAGCGCCTTTTCGATCACTCCAAAGAGACCAGTCTGGCGTATCTGAGATCATTTTCGGGCACTCCGAATCACTATTGGGCGGTGATCAGTACTGCGGGCCAGCGATTGATAGGTACACTCAATGCCTACGTTTCTATAGAAAACGAAGTTGGTGATATGGGACTGCTTATCGGGGATGTTTCGGTAAGAGGGAAGGGACATGGGCGGCAGGCTTGGTTGCTGGGGATGAATTATTTATTCCGTGAACTAGGGCTTCGAAAAGTCACCGGAGGGACCAGTGCTCTCAATCGGGCAATGGTAACTATTTTTGAAAGATCTGGAATGATCATGGAGGGATGCCGCCGAGAACAGGAGCTGATCAATGGCGTTCCTTCTGATGTGGTTCTTTACGGAATTCTTCGCCGTGAATGGGAGGAGCGGAGTAATTGAGAGACATGTCCAATCGTCAGTTTAAATCACTCGTTGTTGGTTGTGGGCGAATAGGCAGCCGCTTTTCAGAAGAGGCGTTGATTCCAGGTGTCTTTTCTCACGCTCAGGCGTGGTCAGAGCACTCGTCTTCTCGATTGGTTGGGGTTTGTGATTCGGATGGAGAGGAAGCTGAACGAGCCGGAAGCAGATGGAAGTGCGAATATTTTGTCAAAATTGAAGAAGCTTTGGAAGCGGTGGCTCCCGATTTTGTCAGCGTATGTACCCCTGATCAGAGCCATCTTTCTGTGATGGAGCAGCTTGTAAGGTGCAGGTCGATCAAGGTGATCGTGATGGAGAAGCCGCTTTCAAATTCTCTTTCGGAAGCCAGGAAGATTATTGAATTGGCGGATGCCGCCGGGATGCAGATCGCGCTGAACTATACCCGCCGTTTTTCTCCAGCTTTCGAATACCTTCAGCAGGGGGCAAAGACAAGAAAGTGGGGGGCTCATTATTTAAGTAGGTTTACCTATGGCAAAGGGCTGCTTCACAATGGCTCTCATGCGCTTGATTTACTTCGTTGGATGTTTGGTGAAATCATCTCATTGAGGTGGATATCCAATCCAGTAGTTGCCAATGGGGAACGGGCTGGTGATGTCGAGGTGATGCTGGAGAAGGGGAGGGCTCTGCTCCAATATGTGCCCGAATCGATTGCGACGGTATTCGAGGGTGAGTTTATTTTCGAAGAAGCGCGATGGAAGTTCGAAATGGGTGGAGCGAGCTGGCGTCACCAGGAGGTGAAATCTGCTTTGTTCTCCGGTTATAACAACTTTGTTGATAGCGAGACGCTCCCTGACGAGTTTGTTTCTCCGCTGGGCGGCTGCCTCCTCCGCCTCATCGATAATGTGATCGCCCATGTGGTTGAGAAGAAGTCGCTTCAATGTAGCGGACGAGATGGATTGGTGTTGCAGGAAGCCCTTGAGAACGTGGAGGGCGGGTAAGGTGGTTGTCGCGATTGTAGCAGGAGACGCAGGCGGTGCGCGGGCCTTGCTTCCGATTATTGAGGTATTGGCGAAAGCAGGTCATGAGCTCCGGCTAAGTGCCTACGCAGCAGCGGCGATCGTTTGGACGGAGGCGGGGTTGGCTCCGGACCGTCCCAATGGGAAGCTCACAGACTGCGACCGCCTCGTTTGTGGAACCAGTTATCAGGCTGATGCATGGGAGCTGCGAATGATCGAAAGTGCGAGATTGGCAGGGGTGCCGTCCGTCAGTCTTCTTGATAGCTGGAGTAATTACAGGGAGCGCTTTCTGTTAGAGGGGAGACTGATACTCCCTGATCGCATTGCAGTGATGGATGAGTTGGCCGTAAGGGAGATGGTCAAAGAGGGCTTCGATCCTGAGCGGCTTTTGGTGACCGGTCTTCCAGTATTTGATGAGCTCGGTTCATGGAGAACAAGAGGGGTAGGTGGCGCATCGCATTCGAAGACAGTTGCTTCGTTGGGCCACCGGGAGACCATTGTCTTGTTTGCTTCACAACCGTTGTCAGAGATGCCAGGGGCTGCTTCATGGGGGTTTCACGAGCGCGGTGTATGGAAAGATGTGTTCTGTGCACTAGAAACGATTTTATTGAAAAGAAATCAACGTGGGACTATGCTGCTCAAGCGGCATCCGCGAGAGAAAGGTTCATTGCCGGAACCGTGGGGCTCCTCCGATCACTTGAATGTATTGGAAGCAGATAAGTCACTGCACTACCGTGACTGGATTCTTTTGTCTGATCTGGTGGTTGGAATGAACTCCAATCTGTTGCTGGAAGCTTGTTACCTTTCCTGTCCCGTGATCAGCTACCAGCCCGATCTTGGACGTCCGGATCCTCTACCGTCTAACCGGAATGGTTGGAGCCGGCTTGTGACAGAGAGGGATCAATTGTCTCGTGCTATCGAAGAAGAATTATTCGATCCGCAGATCAGACAGGTCAGACGGTCTGTGTTGAACTCGATTGTTACCCCGGGCGGGGCCACCGAAAATGTAATAAAATGGATCATGCAATGAGCGAAATCGGATCAAACATAAATAAAAGCACCCAGTTGGCCATTAAAGGGGGGGCGCCAGTCAGGACTAAACCCTTTGTCCAATATAATACCATCGGATCTGAAGAAAAAGCAGCGGTCAATGCGGTGTTGGATTCAGGCGTGCTCTCCGCCTATGTCGGAGTATGGGGGGAATTCTTCAACGGCGGTCCCAAAGTAAAGGAGTTGGAGTCTGCATGGGCTGATTTTTTTGAAGTGAAGCATGCCATTTCAGTGAATTCAGCAACCTCTGGTCTTTATGCCGCTGCCGGTGCTCTGGATCTTAGACCGGGTGATGAAGTCATCGTGTCACCCTACACGATGACAGCCTCTGCCATAGCTCCTCTGGTTTATGGCGCTGTTCCCGTCTTTGCTGATATTGATCCCGATATTTATTGTGTGTCTCCACGGAGTGTGGCCGAGAAGATTTCTGAAAGAACCCGAGCCATTATCGCGGTTGATATTTTTGGCCACCCTGCAGACTTTGATGAATTGAAAAAAGTGGCGAAAGAGAGTGGCATTAGGATTATCGAGGATGCAGCGCAGGCTCCTGCAGCAAAGTATAAAGGGCGGTTTGCTGGCACTTTAGGGGATCTCGGGATTTTTAGTCTGAATTACCACAAGACCATTCATTCAGGGGAAGGGGGCATTGTTGTCACAGATAATGATGAATTGGCAGAACGAGTGAGAATGATACGAAACCATGCGGAAACGGTGGTGAAGGCGAGTAGGTATGAAGGGATGAACCACCTGTTGGGATTTAATTACCGCATGACGGAAATGGAGGCTGCTGTTGCCTGTATACAGTTGTCTCGATTGCCGGGACTTACCACGCCTAGAATCGAAAATGCTACGAGATTGACCAATCGATTGGCGGCCCTTCCCGGGATTACGCCTCCGGTGGTGAAAAGGGGGTGCGAGCATGCCTATTATGTCTACTCCTGCCAGTATGATGCTTCTGTATTGGGAGTAGAGAGAAATCGGTTCATCGACGCTATGAATGCCGAAGGCGTTCCAATGATTCCAGCCTATGTCGAGCCTTTGTACATGCAGCCTATATATCAGGAGCGAGCCATGCACATCGGCCCCAATCATCCTTCCTATGACTCACTGGTGAACTATGGCAAGGGGCTGTGTCCGGTTACGGAGGAGATGCACTATGAGAAGCTGTTCTACACTCCCTTGATTCATTCACAATTGAGTGAGGCTGATATTGATGATGTCGCCACTGCGGTGGAAAAAGTTGTCTCGAATATTGATCAATTAAGATGAAACAAGGTCCTGCAAAGCGTGTCGTCATGCTGGTGGATAATCGGCGCCGAGATCTGCCGGCGGCGAGTTTGATGGCTTACCAACTTGAGCAGAAAGGGGTGGAGTGTTTCTTGGAACCACTTGAGGCATATCAAGGTGCCTTGGCTGCACATCGTCCACACATGATGATCTTCAATCATTTAACCGCCTATCATCTCGAAAAATACTCGCAAAGGCTGGCGGAAATGGGTGTTAAAACAGCGGTGCTCTTGAACGAGGGAATTCTTTATGATGAAGATACATTGCGTTTCAATGCGGGCAAATTTCACAACAACGCCCACATTGACTGTTATTACACATGGAATGAACCGCATAGGCAGGCCCTGATCGAAGAGGGATTTGGAGAAAAGACGCGGATAGAAGTTGTTGGTGTACCCCGTTTTGATTTCTACAAAAAGCCATGGTCCCGTGTATTCGAGCTTGCTGGAGAAGAATCCCGAAACCGACCTCGGGTACTATTCTGTACTAATTTTGTGTGCTCCAAGTTCAACGATCTACCGAAGGAAGAAGGCGATAAGTTTTTTGCCGCTTGGAAGGACCGGATTCCACTCTACAAGGATTACTGGCCTGCGATTCAGTCGCAACACAGGAGTCGATCCAAGGTGTTCGAATTTCTGGATGCTCTGGTCTCTGCTGACGAATTTGACATAGTGCTGCGTCCCCATCCGAATGAGGCTCATCCGTTGTATTATGAATGGTATGATCGATTGACAGATGAGCAGCGTGAGTATGTGACATTGGACATGAAAACCAACGTTACCACTCGGATTCTCGATTGCGATATCGAGATTTCTTGTGAGACCTGTACGACTGCAATCGAGGCGTGGTTGGCAGGGAAGCCCACTGTGGAATTGACGTTTGAAAAATACCCTCTCTGGAATCATGAAGAGCACGGCGCTGCGAATGTTTCCTGTAAGTCGCCTTCTGAAATCGTAGATGTAGTAAAAGAACAGCTCAGTACGTTTGATCCGTCTGATCCGCCTGTTTCACGTGTCAATCATTTGCGCAAATGGTGCCACTCAGTGGACGGGACGGCGTCGCAGACATTTGCTGCTGCTGTTGCTGCCTATCTCGAGGGCGTAGGCGAACCTGATTGGGGGAAATTGACGCTTGCAGACATGCGTCGGTCTATAAAGTTGAAGGCTCTCTCGCAGCTAGGGCTTCCTTATCATTATAATCCGTTTTTGCCTCTCAAACGAGCGATGATGAAGGAGAGATATGCCATAAAGTCCTTTGCGTATCATAAATCAATTTCGCCACGTGCTGTGTCACAGATGAGAAGCGAGCTACATAGAGCATTGGCCGGGAAAGAAAGGATATGACCGGTAATCAGATATCATCATTGGTTGCTGAACTCACAGCCCCAAGGCAATTGAGGTTCCGGGAAGAGTTGATCGATATGGATCATGTATCAGAGGATGAAATTGTGGCCCAGACTAATTATTCAGCCATTTCAGTCGGTACTGAGTTGTCAGCATATATGGGGCTACCGCCACTGCGGCCGGGGAGTGTCTATCCGCGCGTGGTAGGTTACTGCAATGTGGCGACGATTGTAGCTGTGGGGGACGATGTTGCCTCATATGCCGTTGGCGATAGGATACTTAGTTTTCAATCACATCGATCTTCGTTTTCGTGTGCTGAAGGGGACATTATTCTCAAAGTGCCTGATTCGGCCAATTTGCAAACCGCTTCTGCGACCTACTTGTTCCATCTTGGTTTCAACGCTGCTCTTAAGGCTCGGATGGTCAAAGGGGAACGGGTGGCTGTGATTGGATTGGGGGCACTTGGGATGGCCGCGGTTGGTATGCTTAAAGCCTTGGGGGGAGAGGTGTATGCCTACTCAGATCAGTCACAGTTGCGGCACAAGGCATTGGGCATGGGCGCGGCGAATTGTTATCCGAAAACTTTTGATCATGAAGCTGATAGAGCCCCCGTCGTTTTGACGACATCCAATCGTTGGGATGATTGGCGGCTGGCACTACAATTGGCGGCTCAGGATGCACGTGTTTGTGTCGTGGGATTTCCGGGGCGTGGCGAGCCTTGCCCTGAATTCAATCCGTTGGATTCGAGTTTGTTTTATGACAAACAACTTCAGATTATCGCGTGTGGAAAGGCTCCAGTCAGCGGTGATGGGGAATGGGTCGGCCGCTTCGATCTGAAACGAAATTGTGGCCATATTCTTCAACTGATAATGAATGGGGAACTTAGAGCTGCTGAGTTGATCGGAGGCGTCGATGAGGGTGGGGCTCTTGCAGAGGTCTATCGACGCCTCGAGAATCGTGGAGATGGAGATGTGACTAGAATTCTCAAATGGAACGATGAACGATGAACGACGAAGATTTGAAGGTTGGTTTGATCGGGTGCGGGAAGATGGGGACTCAACCATCAGGTCGAATCAGGTCTATTCTCCCTCCGGGTTGGCTTCCCCTCAGTCATGCTGAAGCCATTCAGTCTACTCCTGGGATGAATCTGTTGGCTGTGGCAGATCCGGATGAGACCCGAGCTAATGATGCAGCGCAGCAGTATGCTGTGCCACATGTGTTTGGCGATTTTCGAAAGATGCTGTCTGGGACGGCCCTGGACGTGGTCAGTATCGCTACGAGAACCAAGGATAGATGCCGCATAATAAGGGAAGTGGTGGAAGGAGGGATCAAAGGGATTCATGCAGAGAAACCACTAGGGGTGTCACGTAGGGAGTACAAGGAAACTTTGGATCTCGTTGGGGCTGCAGGAGTTGCTCTTAGTTATGGAACCACCCGAAGATTTATGGCGATTTACAGGAAGGCCAGGACGATGTTGGCTGAAGGTATCATTGGCAGTGTCCGGCAGGTGACAGCCGAATTTGGAAAAACTTGGTTACTATGGAATCATCCTCACACTGTGGATCTGATGCTGATGCTGTCCGGTGCGACGGAGGTTGAATGGGTGCAGGCATATGCAGATTTTTTGCCAGAAAAATGGAATGGGGCGATCTTGGATCAAGATCCGGTAATTGGTTGGGGGGCAGTTCAATTCACTAATGGAGTCCAAGGATTGATCACGCAAGGGCGGGGATTTCAGATTGTTGTTACCGGGGACTCGGGATCGCTGAGCATCATGGGAAACGGTGAGCGTATCATTGTTAGGCGACCATCAGATTCTTCTGATCCCTATGATTCAGGGGTTGAAGAGGTGATCCCGGAATCGTTCATGAGCGGTACTCAGACGGCGATGAGGGAACTCCGTGATGCGATCGTGAATGGCGACTCACTGGGAGTTACTCCTCGAGAGATTGCTCTTTCAGGAGACATCCTGTTTGGGTTGGCTTGGTCGGCCTTGCATGATGGTAGTCGAATATGCGTTCCTGAGGTGCCTGATGACTTTGTGGTGACTGGCAGAGTAGGAGATCAGTTTGCATGAAATTCCTCCTCTCCAAACTCAATCACCTGGGAGATACATTGGTGATGACGCCAACGATACGTTTTTTGCGTGAGCATTATCCGGAAGCGCGAATTGATGTGTTGGTGAGGAGTGGGTGCGAGGTGATGTTGAAGAATAATCCGGATATCGACAATGTGATTGCTGTTGCCCGCCCGGAAAAGGCCAAGCGATCGTTTTTGGAAGGTTTTTCGGAATTCGTGAATGCATTTCGTAAGGTGGCGTTTCAGCGTTATGACTACGCCTTTGACCTCTCGGATTCTGATCGGGGCAAGTTCTGGATCTGCATGTCACTGGCCAAGGTTCGGGTTGTGAATGTGGCCTATTCCAGCAATTGGAAACATCGTTGGCTTTTCAATCGACGGACAAGGGTTGAGTGGGCTTCCCATCATCAGGTCGAAAAAGATTTTGGTGTTGTTGCAGATTCTTTGGGGGTTGATGCGAAAGCTGGAGTGTTGGTGTTTGAGCCAGATGAGATGATTGGAAAGCTGGATGTGAAGCTTCCATTCTATGGGCAGTTGAACCAATTCGCGGTGATTCACATGACCAGTCGCTGGGCATACAAAGAGTGGCTCCCCGAACGTTGGGCAGAGGTGGCTGATTGGTTGCAGCAGGTCCATGGTTTCAAGGTTGTTTTTTCATGTGGGCCGTCAGACAGGGAGAAGGCGTTTGTTGAATCTGTTAGAGATTTTGCAAAAGGAGAGCATTTGTCCACTGAAGGCAATATCACTTTGGCTGAGTTGGGGGCGTTAGTTGGAAAGTGCCGGATTTTTCTCGGAGTGGATACGGTGGTCATGCATCTGGCTGCAGCAATGCAGGCGCCTACCGTAGGTTTGTTCGGCCCTTCGTCTGAATGGAGTTGGCACCCATGGAAAACAGTTCATGAAGTGGTTTTAGGAAAATGCAAATGTAAGAAACCTCCTAGGAAGTTCAGTTGTGATATGAAGAAAATTCTGCCCTGTATCGATTCTATTAAGGTGACAGATGTGAAGAGGGCTGTCTCATCTGTGTTGGCATTGTCAAAATAGCGATAGGATTGACTGCTTCGTGGGTTGACTTGCCGGGGTGTGCATGAGGAAATCCGTGCACGGCCCATGCATATTCCTGACCCACGAGATAGAGAAATCGCCCGGCGCTACTTCAAGCCCTTTGTCGAACGCTTCCGCGGCTGCAAGGCAGTTGTCGATGTTGCTTCCGGACAGGGACACTTCCTGGACCTCATGAAAGAGGCTGGTATTCCCACCAAGGGAATCGAACTGGACGAAGGCCTTGCCGAGCAATGCCGTTCCAGGGGATTGGAAGTCGAGCAGGCGAGTTTCTTTGATTGGTTGGAGCAATGCCCCCCCGATACCTTTGACGGCGCACAGGCATCCCACATCATTGAGCATTTTACTCCTACAGATGTGGAGAAGCTGTTCAGGCTGCTTGCACCAACAGTGAAGCCAGGCTCCACCTTTACGATCCTAACGCCAAACCCTGCCAATCTCCGTCGCATGGTGGGTGATTTCTATCGCGATCCAACTCATGTGCGTCCTTACCCGATTTCAGCCATCAAGAAGCTCCTGCTGCGTGCTGGTGGGTGGGAATTTGTGGAAGGCGCTGAGTACACAGACCGCAAGCCATCCATCACCCGCAAGATCACGTATGCGATCCGCAATGCCCTGATTGGTAAATTCTGGGTGGGCGATGATCTCTATGTGATTGCGCGTCGCGTGAAGTAGGGAGGGCTCCCCTGGCGAATCGACGCCTTATCGAATGAGCAACGGTATCCTTTTCATCCAGAAACGTCCACATCGGGCCGGGGCTCAGACCTGTATGGCGCGTCTGTTGACTCAGGCTGAGATCAAGGCGTTGAAGCCGGTGGTCGTGATCTCCGAGGCTGGTTGGTTGAGTGAGGAGTGTGAGCGGATTGGAGTCCCATGTCTTATAGAGCCCTTTCCCAGTTCCCGTGCGCTGACTGCTCGGATGTTTGGTAATCGCTCATGGGCAGCGCGGGTGAAGAAGCAATTGGAGGATCGATCCATCTCTGTAGGGCTTGTTCACGCCAATGATCATTTGGAGGGGCTGCTCGGGCTGGAGGCTTCCAAGGTATTGAGTGCCAAATCGCTCATGCTGCTCAGATCGCCCGGTATGAAGGAAAGCGACTACCACAAGTACCGTTGTGGTGAATACCATCGCGTGCTCTGTGTCGGTGAGGAACTTTCTGAAAAGGCGCGGAAGTGGGGCGCGGGGAAGGAGATTACATGGGTGCCTGATGGGATTGATCCTGCAGAATTCTGCGATATCAAACCCGTGGCAGCCGATTTTCCTAGTGACGTTCTTGTTGTTGGTTCGCCTCTTGATTGGAAAGGCTGGGGAGATCTGGCTGATGCACTCTATGTGCTTCAGGAAAAGGGCGTCCTACCAGAGCTTGCGTTTCACTTTACCGGTAACGAGCCTGATCCTGCCCGCAATGACCTGAAGCTTGAGCGCTTCAAGGGAGTGAAATTTGATTTCATGGGCAGGCAGGAAGCCTTCAGGGACTTGGTCCGGAAACATGATCTGGTGATCAATCCATCTTGGCATGAAACCTTCGGAATGGCTGCGATCGAAGTTTTGGCAGCAGGGATCCCACTGGTTTCCAGTCTTTCCGGGATCATGGGACATATCCAGAAGGACAATGGCTTCACCTATCCGGCTCGAGATGTCCAGGCCTTGGCAGACGTCTTGGAGAACCTGCTTCAGAACTGGAGTACCGTGGATCCAAAGCTGGCAGAAAGTCAGCAACGTATCCGGGAGCGATTCCTTATCGAACACTGTGTGGCCGGGATGGCAGGGGCTTATCGCGAGTTGATTGGCTGAAGAGGGGACTTTCTTCGTGAAATGAGGTGAATGTTTCAAGTTCCCGGTTGCGGGACTGGGGTTCCCGTGGTTGCATCCCCGCCCGGACCGATCATGTCGTTTACTCCCAAAGAAATCGAAGCACTAAAGAACCGCCCGCGCATTCCTGAGTGGTTGCGCCTCAAGCTCCCTACGCGCAGCTCATTTTCAGAGACGCGCAACCTGCTGAATGACCTGAATCTCCATTCAGTCTGTGAGAGCGCCAAGTGCCCGAATCACTGGGAGTGTTGGAGTAAAGGGACTGCCACCTTCATGATCGCAGGTGATCGCTGCACGCGTGCCTGCAAGTTCTGTGCGGTCAGCACTGCCAAGCCCATGCCACTGGAGCAGGATGAGCCACAACGCGTGGCCGAGGCCACCAGTCGACTGGGACTCAAACATGTTGTGATCACAGCCGTCGCACGCGATGACATCAAGGACGGTGGCGCGGAACACTTTCGCCAGACCATCAATGCGGTCCGGGCCAAGAATCCTGGCATTGTCATTGAGATCCTCGTACCTGACTTCAACAGTCAGAACGATGCGATTGAAAACGTCCTTTCTGCCAATCCCGAGATCTTCAATCACAACATCGAAACGGTCCGTCGCCTGACTCCAGCTGTGCGTTCACGTGCAATGTATGATCGTTCGCTGGAAGTGTTGGCCAAGGTGCGTCAGCTTGGTGGTAAAGACATCTACACCAAGTCCGGACTCATGCTTGGATTGGGAGAGACGCGTGAAGAGATCCTTGAAACCATGGATGACCTCCGCAAAGCCGATTGCGACATCCTGACCATGGGCCAATACCTTCAACCCTCATTGAAGCACCTGCCGGTGGATGAATACATCAAGCCCGAGGTCTTCGATGAGCTACGCGTGATTGCTGAAGAAAAGGGATTCCAACACGTCGCCAGCGGCCCCATGGTCCGCAGCTCCTACCATGCCGACGAGTTCTCAGGTATCCTCGGCAAAAAGGTCAGCAGCGCAGCCTGATCAAGGAAGGTTAACTCAAATACAGTTTTAACAATTAGAGAAGGGTAGCTCATATACAGGCTGCCTGATGAGGTGGTTTGTCTCGATTTTAGGCAGTGAAAAACCGAAGAGATTAAAAAATGAATTTAGGTGGAATATACCCTTGCAATACTCCACTCGGTGCGGTGTAACCCTCACCGTCTTACGAGGAAAATCAGACGCGTGGGGGCTCTTCGCGTCGAACTAATCCAAACTTAACCAAGATCACTGTCGCTCTGTGTTTGCATGTGCTGGAGCGTTGAACGGCAGCGTCTCAGTCAAAACCAAATCATGCGTCCTAATCTGCCTGTGAACGAGCCGAAAGGAATCTCGTTCAAGAAACTTCTTCTCACCGCGTCAGCATCTGCCGCTCTCCTCTTCCATACCGGCTGTGCCACAAATTGGCAGACTACTGCATTGGGTGTGGGGGCTGCGACGGCCGTTGGTGCCTATTCGCCGGCTAACGAAATTGATCAAATGTACTATTTTGGAGTAGTTGACCCACAAGGCCAGATGCCTCCCGCATTTTACAGGATCAGGGTCAAAGGGCAGGCCAGTTTCATAAGTGGTACCAAGTTTGCGTCGGGATGGGTACCAGCTGCGCTGATCGATTCCTTGGGCAGCAAACTTTCAATCGATCAGAATACGGGGACCGTGAGTGGGACGGCTGCAGTCAAGGAGCTGCATTCAGTGATGACTCCAACTCGAACGAGTTTGTTGTTTGGCCCGGAGGGCGTTCGTGAGGCCCCGAAGGACCATCGTTTGGTTGTAGTTATGGGGACTAGTCCGGAGAAGTTCTTTAAAGCAATTGATTCCGTTCTCGGAGATCTCTCATCGGCTCAGGCTGAGAAAACGAACAACGAACTGAACAAGGAGTTGCTCAAGGCATTGTCCGACCTTCGTGTTGAGACTGCGCTTCTAACTGAAGCCGAGAAAGACCTCGCAACCTTCAAGTAACCTTTCCGCATTTCTAGAGAAAGATTCACCATGAAAATTTCGCTTTTTTACAAAATCATATCTGTAACCCTCGTTGGAGTTTTATTAGGAGGGTGTGCTGCTACTCGCATCGACGTGGATGTCTACAAAGGACCTCTTACCAATCATGAACACGTTCAGATGGAACAGATGGCAGCCATGGCTATCGGGGCGAAGCCCCTACTGATCGCGCTACGCAATCAATTGGAACCGGATGCAAGTATCAGAAAGTTGAAACTACGCGGTGTCTACAAGGATGACTATATTCACGATGAAGAATTCCTGATCACGAACGGGAACGCGAGGCGGGTGAATGAAATCCTGTCGCTGTATAAGGACAGAGATGGATTTCCTGTCGTGAACGCTGTTATTGATGAGGGGACTGTGTACTTTGAGAAGGCTAGGAATGCGGTTGATATGCTGCAAAAAGAGACAGAGGCGGTCATTGAGGAAGACAAACTATTGTGGGCGAGGATTAAACCCTGTTTGAGGAGTGAAAACGAATTGAAAGCTCAGTGGCCTCAAGCGGACGAAGGCTGGGCAAAGGAATTGAGCAATGGGTACAGAGCGTTGATGAATCCGAGTCTCGATGAAGGCCAAAAGTCTGATTGAGAATTTTGAGAAATACCGTAACCGTAGTACGAACAGCTTGACTGTCGGGGAGGAACGCATGCTGGCCAATGAACGGTTCAAGAAGCTGTCGGATGTCAGCTATGTTACTGCTCTCTCTAAATTATTGCTTAACGGGAACGCTGAAGAAGAAGTAAGAAAACTTTTTCAGCAAAGGACGTTGGAAATCGGGCATTCATTTCATCAGGCGCGAAAGAGTATGGAAGACTTGTTTCTTCTCGTCCTGCGGACAGAAGAGCGAATTCGGAAAGATGAGTTAGTGCCTTCAGGTGAATCTGATCGCATCCGGATGGTAGCAGCGCGATTTGCAGCAAGGCTGATCAGCTATCATAGAATCAAAGAACTTGAAGAGTCGAAGAAGCCAGAGGAGTTAAAAGAGATTATTTCGAAATGGAGCAGCGGCGGTGCTTCGGAGTATGTGTATGATCAGCTGGCAGGCTACATATTTAAATACGCGGGAGATGCGACCAATGGAATCGTCAGTCTCAATGACATAGCAAAGAGTGAATCAGAAAACTCCGAGAAGTGGAAATATGGACTCACTGTAGGTCCAGATGAGAATCTCGATGTTAAGATTGATGATATAAAGCAAGAGCTGGTCGAGTTCAGGAGTAATGTCGGTTTTGGTCTGGGGGGAGGTCGGCTTGATGATGGTATTGAGAGTTTAATTCATGCATATGTTCAGGCCCACGCGGAATCAGGCGATCGTGATGAGCGTTATAAGAAGGATCAGCACATTCTGATCGATGCTCTGGTTAGATTCGCTCAGAAAGTTCTGTTTATCGCAAACAATGAGACTCTTTTGAACGGAAATACGAGAACTAAGGAATATACCATGGTTCTTCAGTCGGTTGGTAACTCAATACTGGTTCAGGCCAACGAGTTGAAACTTAGGGATGAGCATCAGAACAGAATTTCTGACGCATATTCAATTTCAACCAATGCCTATACATCCAGCTTCGAAAGGCTGACTGCTCATGGAGCATTTCATGAAATTATACAAAAACTAGGTTCGTCCAAGGCTGATCTAGATGCGGAAATCGCAAAGATCAGAGATGAAAAACAGAAACAGTATATACTGATGACCAATGCGATTGCCGGTGCCAGTCTCCAGTTTGTGACCAATCATCTTGTTAGCACGGATTCGAGATTCTGGTCTAAGTCGAATACTGTTGCTGTTTTTAAGACGACTCTCGCATCCGAGATTTCGAATGCAGTAGGCATTGAACTTCAGCGTGGAACGAGCGTTGGTGATGACTCTATAAAGAAAGCAGAAGCCGTTGCGACAGTAGCTGGTGGAGATGTCTTAGCCGGAGTATGGCGCCCTGCCACCAATGCACTTGGTAGTGTTCATTACAGCAGCCTTACGAACGCAATGACCAACGCTTTTCTCAATGCGCAGGTGGCATATTCGAAGGCGACGAACGAAGTGCAGGTAATCATCAGTAAGCGTGACGAAGCAAAGAAGATACACGACGTGGTCAAAGGATTGGAAAGCGACGTCTGTGTGGCGCTCTCCAAGATTCGTGGTGCCTGCACTCCTGAAATGGCGCGTGCGGAACTGATGGCTAGATTGAGAGAAAAGATCGAGAAAGAGACCGATGAGACCAAGGATGCTGAGTTGGGTGCTGCTTTGACCAAGTTGAAATCGATGAAATTTAACAGCTTCAATGAATTTGCAGATGTTCCAATGAAGACGAACTCGATCGGTGTACTGGATTCTTTGATAGCCAATCTGCAGTATGAGTATCTTCAGGCTGTTAAAGTCTACGGTCAGGGTTCCGATTCAGCCATACAGACAGCGCGAGCTCTGAAGGAAGCCTACATTCAGCGATCAGGGATGGCCTATATTAGGCCCTCATCTGACTATCTAAAGAGTAGCTATCCGGCTACTGGTCTGCAGGCAAACCCAAGACTGGGATGGTACAACATGCTTGAGCAATCTATGTGGAAAACTTTTCCAGGGGCATCGTTGTTTGCTTCGGGAGGAGAGAACGCGAGAATTGGTGCTGAGATTGATAAGCAGTATTGGCAGACAATCAACAGCGTGCGTGTTTCCGGGTCAGGACGTACCCAATATGTGATTGCCAAGGATGATGTTGGTAATTGGTATGTGAAGGGATACAGCACGAATCCGGAGGACGTGATCAATTCTGCGAAGAATCTTGCTAATTTTAGCATGGGGAATGCCTTCGGTCTCAATCTACCTGTTGGCCCATCAGGAGATGAAGAGGGGGCAGGTGGAGGGGATTCACCATTGGTAAAGATCTATATGCGTCACGCAGCGAAATACATGTCGTCGACCACGAATTCTCTAACGAAGACAATCGATCAACTCGATGTGCAAACCCTCATTCAGAAAGTGCAGCAAGGAGTTGATTCGACGAATAGTAATGTTGTTTCGACCACGTTGACTCCGGTGCGTCGGGATGAGATTGGCTCTTCCGTAGTAGAGTTACAGGATAAGCGGAACGAGTTGGTTCGTGCTTTGAGGGATGATGTTGTGAGTACTTCGGATGGTGGAGTGGACGTCTTGAAAGCCGTAAAGTTGTTGGAACGTTTGCGGAGCGAAGGTGAAGAGGCTTTGACTAAGGCTACATTCTCTCCAAACCCCAGTGGTTCCTCAAATGCTGCAAGTGAGCAGAGCAAAGCCATAGATGAATTCAAAAAGGAAGTGAATCGTCGTATAGGTTTGATACTTGAAGATAGGCGGTCGGTGGTTGATCAGCTTTCTTCTGCGGTAGAGTTCATTAATGATGCTGCCAACGAAGAGTAATCTCTCATGAGTGCCGACAAACGTCCACGAGGGCTTCGATCGTTCAAGGAAGCGGTTGAGGCGGAGTTGAAGGATGTGGACGTCTCTGTCGATCAGGGGTGTTCTGGTGAGCCGCGTGTTACCCATGCCAATAAATCCTTGGTTGGGTTGGCCTTCTCTGGTGGTGGTATTCGTAGTGCGACGTTCAATCTCGGTCTGTTGAAGGCCCTGAGTCGTGCTGGGGTCTTGAAGGATGTGGATTATCTGTCCACGGTTTCTGGAGGCGGCTATGTCGGCGGGTGGTATAAGGCTTGGCAACGACGTCGGGAGGCTTCTGAAGAAAATGACGAGAACGAGAAGAAGGATTTTCCCAAGAACGGTAGTGGGCCGGAATCTGAGGAAATCAGGCATTTGCGTGAGCGGGGGCAGTTCCTGATTCCGAGGATGGGGATTTTTTCGGGGGATACAGCTTTGGCTGTGTCGACTTTGTACACATCGATGTTGGCGGCCTTACTCGTTGCGAATTTGTTTATGCTGGGCGCTGTGTTGTTGTTCCGTCTTGCAGCATCATTCTTTTTCGGACCTGATGAGGGGGGATCTGTAGGGTTGAATCTCTGCGGGATTGCTGGTCTTTCGGCGCTGTTTACTATCTATATCGAGTTCTGGAAGAATCGATATCATAGTTGGGAAGGAGTTTTCTATAAATGGCTGAGAATTGTTTTGGGTATAGGTCTACCAGTTGTGACCGCTGCTTTCCTTCTGACTGTTGAGAAGGGAATTCCACATCTCGGCGGGGTATTTGATATCGAGGAGGATAATCTCCAGTGGCTGGTTCTGCCCGTTGCCGCTCTCTTGCTTGCGGCCGTATTGGTTGTGCCCACCCGTTTGTTGATGTTCTGGGATGGCGTGCCTCAGGACCACAAGGATGGATATTGGAGGTCTACCTCATTGGTGATTTTTCGCTATATGGTCCTGGCGCTTGGTTGGGCTGTCGCTTCAGTTTGTTGGGTTTTGGGGATGAAGGTTGAGAATATGATGCAAGTGGGTGTTGTCGGAAGTTTGGCGATGTTCTCTTCAGGTGCTTTTCGTTGGTTGATGCCATGGTTGGCAAAGACAGGTCGTGCGGAGTCGGATCCTGAGAAGGCAAGCGTCCTGCGTCGCTTGTTTCCCCAGATCTTGTCGTATGGCACTTTGGCTGTGGCTCTGATTTTCGTCAGTAGTCTATGTATGGCATGTCCTGCTATTTCGAAGTACGTCAAAGAACCACTTTCGACTGACTTCTACAAGGGCATTGGATGGGCTGCTTTTTCGTTGATTGTTGCAGTGGGACTGCTTCGTCTGCTTCCGCCGAATGGCTTTGGATTGCACTCCTTTTACCGTGATCGAATTGTGGATGCGTTCATTGCTGATCCAGCGAAGGCCAAGAAGGGAATGAGGCGGGTGGTGACTGATGATGTGCCTGTCAGTGAGATGGGGACGGAAAAGGGACCGTTTCATCTGGTCTGTTGCGCTGCAAATGATCTTGCGGGTGATGGATTGGAAACGCTTGATCGAGGGGCTCGTAGCGCAGTCGTTTCTTCCAATGGTCTCTATGTCGGTGGGTCCTATGCCGGGTGGAAGAAGGGCGATAATCAACCGACGGTTGGAAGCGCGCTGACCGCATCTGCTGCGGCGTTCAATTCGAACATGGGGTCCATTTCAAAACAGCTGGGGCCGGCAGTGACCTTTCTGATGAGTGCGCTGAATCTGCGTCTTGGTTACTGGCTGAGACATCCGGCATCGATTACGGAGAAGAAACGTCCGGGGCGTGTGAGCGGATGGTGTCTGATCAGCGAGTTTTTCTCATACACGCACGCTCAGGTGAAAGAGAACGGGGAGCCGTATGATGATTATGTTCATTTGTCTGATGGAGGGCATTTTGAAAATCTTGCCATCTACGAGCTGATCCGTCGCCGTTGCCGTTTTATCGTGGCTTCCGATGCTGGAGCAGATCCGGATAAGACATTCAACGATTTCGGAAATTGTGCGCGCCGGGTTCGTACTGATTTTGGTGTGGAGATCGACATTGATCTGTCGGAGCTGTATGCAGATGAGAATGGCAGATCGAAGAACCATGTTGCGGTGGGGATGATCAAATACGACAAGGGGGAGTATGGAATTTTGGTCTATCTGAAGCCTACCACCACGGGTGATGAAGAAGTTGATATCGTTCAGTATCAAAAACGGAACAAGAAGTTCCCTCATGAGTCCACAGGTGATCAATTTTATGACGAGGCCCAATGGGAATCTTACTACCGACTGGGAGAGCACGTCGGGCAGAAGGTGTTTGGTTTTCTAAGTCTGCGGCCTGAGGCGAAGGAATCACCTGAGCAGTGGTTCAATGAGTTGCTCTGGCGGTGGAAGCCGACCCCCAAGGCTGAGTTGGAAGCGCGTCGGGATCTGGAGGCGAAGTATAGCGATTTCCTTTCCTTTCTTTCTGAAGACGAGAACAAGCCGTTGCTGGGCGAGTATGTGCCTGAGTTGAAGGAGCCAAAGAAACGTCAGTCGAAAGGTGTGAGTGTGGAGGCGAGTTATCTGGCTGCTGTCAAAGCGATGGAGATGATGGTGGCTTCGTGGCGGTGTTTCACTCTATGGAAGTATTTCTATCACCCTGATACGCGTGTCTGGCGAAATCGAATCGAACAATGGTGTCATGCAGAGGCATTCACGAGTTGGTGGCCTTTCCTACGTCCGGAAACGGAACATCAGTTTCAGGTTTTCCTTGAGGATAAACACCCGGGATTGCGCTCCATGCGTTTGGATGCAGAGGGCACTGGTGGTCGGTTGTTTCTGGAGAAGATACCTCGATCACGAATCCCTGGAGTTGTGCTTGGTTCACGTCGTAGCGAAAAACTTTATGCCGCTTCTGACTATGAAAAGAGTCTCAGTTTCATTGCCAAGATGAACTACGGAACCGGAGGAAGCCTGACCAAGGAAGTGGGATTTGCTGAAGTGGAGATCATGCCAGAGAAGCATGATGAAGCTGGTATCACTGTGGTTTATCGCTGGAGGCCAAAGGATCTGTTCATCGCGTATGGTGTGCGAAGTGCCGGATTGGGAAGTCGGATGGTTGATGCGTTGTTGAGTGTGCTTCAGGAGCAGTCTCAAAAAGGGCGCCGACGCAAAGGAAAGCCCATTGCAATGGAATGTATGGTGGATCTGCGACACGTGGGTGGTGATCATGATGAACAGGAGAAGCGCCGCGAAGGTGCGGCAAGTTTGTATCGGCCTCATGGCTTTGTGAAACACCAGGAGGACAATGCGCTTCATCGGTCGGTCGAACTCATTCAGTCGTAGTCTTTCTCATTTCTTGTAGCTTTTGTGGAGTTGGGGGCGTTTTATTCCTCAATCCATGAAACGCTTGTTCTCTCTTCTATTGGCTGTCCCTGTGTTGTTGCTGGGACAGGTTGCTTCGTTTGCGGATTTGCTTTCCAAGACGGTCAAGGGCACTCCAAAGATCGTCCGAATGGATGTCATTTCATTTGCCCCTGGTGGTGTTCTCTTGATCGGTGATGGCAGTGGTCAACAGGTGGTGGCTGTAGCCACTGGTGATGATGACCGGGGTAATAGCGCGGTTCCTGAGATCAAGGGATTCGAAAAGGAGCTGGCAGGTCGACTTGGTGTTGCTGCAGGTGATATCGAGGTGGTGGACATGGCGGTGAACCCGGCTTCAGGAAAGGTCTACTTCGCTGTGCGAAAACAGGATGACAAGAGCTATGTGATTGTGAGGCTGGGATCTACGGGGAACATGGAGTTGGTCTCTCTTAAAGATGTGAACCACGCGCGTGTGCCGTTGCCCAAGGGGGAGAAGGCTCCGGTGAATCGCATCACGGATGTAGCATGGGCCGGTGGTCGTCTTGTTGCGGCAGCTCGGTGCAATGAGGAATTTGCTTCGAAGATCTTTGCCACCCGTGGCGCGCTGAATCACAACGAGCAGGGTCAGATCTATAGTGCAGAGACTTTTCATGTGGCCCATGGGCGATGGGAGACCAAGGCGCCGATGAGTGTCCTGATTCCTTATGAGGAAGACGGAAAGCATTACATTGTAGGTGCCTTCAGTTGTACGCCGGTGGTGAAGTATCCTTTGGATGCGCTGCAACCCGGCGCCAAGATCAAGGGCATCAGTATGATTGAGCTTGGTTCAGGGAATCGTCCTTTGGACATGTTTGCCTATGAGAAGGGAGGCAAGGGAAGTGTGATCGCAAACACGTTTCGCTTTCATCATAAGAAACGTCCGTTTGGGCCAAGTCCTTACTGGGCAGCTCGCTTTGATGATGGACTGCTTGCTGATAAAGAACAGGTGAATGAGAAGGCTGTCAGGCGTATAAAGGGTAGCACGCCTTCCACAGAACGTATTGAACTTGTGGAGGACTATCACGGGATCTTGCAAATGGATCGCCTGAACGACACGCATGCTGTGGGTTTGCGTGAAGCCAAGGGTGGCACGGATCTTGTGTTGGTCGCTCTGCCATGAAGCTGACTCTGCTGTTCTTGGCATTGATTCAATTTCAACCTCAGGGGGGCGATCCCCCTGAGGTTGTTGTGCGTGCAGAGCATGACAAGGCAGCAATCTTGTCCCTGCATCGGGTATCTGAGTCTGGCGATTTGGGGCCGGCCATGTTTGGTGAAACAAGTGAGCTGGACGATGGTTCCTTGGTATTTGAGCCTGCTGTGTCACTCAGCCGTGGTGGGCGCTATAGGGCGGTGCTAAATGCTACCGATGGCTCAGTGATTGAGAGCGAGGACTATAAGGTCCCAGGCGGAATGAAGGCCAATGCGCCCAAGATCGTATCTGTGTTTCCGAATCAGGCTGAACTTCCGGCCAATCTGCTTAAGTTCTACATCCAATTTGATCAACCTATGCGTGAAGGTCGCGAGGTCTTTGATTTGATTCGGATCATTGATGATAGAGGGATGCCGGTCCATGCGCCATGGCGTAGGCAGGAACTCTGGTCTGCGGATGCGACGAGGTTGACGCTCTGGATTCACCCAGGGCGCGTGAAGAAAGGTGTGAATCTCCGGGAGCAGCTAGGGCCTGTGTTGTCGCCGGGGCGCAATTACACCCTGCGAATTTCAAGCGAGCTAAGGGCCGCCAGCGGCTTGAAACTTGGCGAGTCCTACAGCCATTCGTTTGCGACGAGGGATGAGATCAATGAACGAGTCGATCCGCGTGAATGGAAATTGCGTGCTCCTGCACAGGGAACTCATGACCCGTTATTGATCCATGTGGATCGGGGCTTGGATCCAGTCTTGATGGCACGCCATTTGAAAATGGTTGGAGCGGAAGGAAGGAAAATTCCAGTTAAAATCACCCAAGGGGAGACATCTCTGGTGTGGGCTTTGACTCCTGAATCCAATTGGGAGCCGGGTCGCTACCGGTTGATTGCGGGAGAATACCTTGAAGATCTCGCGGGGAATACTCCGGCACGTGTATTCGATACGGATCTGGAATTGGGCAGAGGCGAAGATATCCGATCTGTAGAGACGGTTTTCTTCGTTGAATAGGCGGTCGACGATTCTATCGGCAGAGAAGAGAAGGCAGGTTACACACGCTCGCGACGGCTGCTGTATTTGCCGTTGCGGCGGGTCCTTGAGGACATGTATTCAGGCGCATAACCATCGCGTACGTTGGTTTGCGAGAGATACATTCCCACCAGATTAGATCGAGAGGTCTTACTTCCCGTGCGTTTAAAAGGTCGGCGTATGGCGCTGAGCAGTGCTTTGATCATGACCGGAAGTGAGGCTAGCACTGGGCATTTTGGTGCGGCTAGTTTAAAATCCCCACTTTGAACCTATGAAAGCTCAGCACCGAACCCTCTTTGTTCTCCTTCTGGCGGTGGCCATGACGTGGACCTCTGTGTCTTTTGCTGCCAGTCGCCTAAAACGTATCAAAGGCGTGAAGCCCCGGAATATCCTTGTGATTCTGACCGATGATCACCGCTGGGATACCGTCGGTTACATGGGACATCCATTTCTCAAAACGCCGAATATCGACCGTCTGGCAAAGAACGGTATCATCATGGACAACGCCTTCGTGACCACATCCCTGTGTTCGCCAAGTCGCGCCTCCATTCTCACCGGCCTCTACGCCCACAATCATCAGGTCGTGGACAACTACAATCCGATACCCAAGGGGCTCACCTGGTTTCCTGAATACATGCAGAAGTCAGGATACGAGACGGCCTTCGTCGGTAAATGGCACATGGGTGGTGATGTCGATGACCCTCAACCCGGCTTCGATCACTGGATCAGTTTCAAAGGTCAGGGCGTTTACTGGCCTCACAAAGAAGGCCTCAAGGTCAAGGGCCGCTACGTTCCGCAGGCTGTCAGCACCGGTTACAATATCAATGGTAAGAAGGTGCCACAGAAGGACTACATGACTGACGAGCTTACTGACTTTGCGCTCGATTGGTTGGGAGATCGCAAGGGCAAGAAGCCTTTCCTCATGTATCTGTCGCACAAGGCAGTGCATGCCGACTTCCTGCCTCCAAACCGTCATGCTTACAAATACGACAAGGAGAAGTTCGAGATTCCGCCGGCACCCGCCTCTCATCCAGAGCTCTTCAAGGATGCGCCAATGTGGGTGCAGAATCAGCACAACAGCCGCCACGGAACAGAATTCGCCTACTACGAGAATCTGGACATCGCCAAGTATTACCGTCGCTATTGCGAAACGATTCTTTCCGTGGATGAGAGCACTGGCCGCTTGATGGACTTCCTTGAGGAATCAGGACAACTCGAAGACACATTCATTCTCTATATGGGTGACAACGGCTTTCTCTTTGGCGAGCACGGACTCATCGACAAACGCAACGCATATGAGGAATCCATTCGCGTGCCGCTTGTCATGCACTGCCCGGGCCTGATTCCTGCAGGGCAGCGTTCGTCCAAAGTCGTGGCCAATATTGATGTCGCACCCACGCTTCTCGAAGCCGCCGGTTTGCAGACTCCGGACTACATGGACGGTGAAAGCTTTCTCAAGATCACGCAAGGAGTGGACATTCCGTGGCGTGATTACCTCCTCTACGAATATTACTGGGAGCGCAATTACCCACATACACCCACAACGCACGCCGTTCGCGGAGAGCGCTATAAATACATTCGTTACCACGGCGTGTGGGATGTCGCAGAACTTTATGATCTGAAGGAAGATCCTAAGGAACGCACCAATCTCATTCATGATCCCACACATGCAGATCGCATCGCTGGATTGAACAAACGCCTCTTTGAGTTGCTTGAAGAGAGTGATGGACTGGAAATGCCCATCGCCAAAGACCGTGGGCATCAATTCCTGCATCGCCGCAAAGGTGGGACCAAGGCAGCCAAATTTCCACAGGACTTCTACAAGACTCCGGAAGAACTTCAGGGTGTCTTTCAGAAGAAGGACGCTGAGAAAAAGAAATGAGTACCAAGATCAAGGTCTGTGGCATCACCTCAGCGTCCGATGGCCTCATGGCTGCCAACGCTGGAGCCAATGCCATTGGGCTCATGTTCTATGAGCCCAGCCCACGCTACGTGACTTTGGAGCAGGCGGCTGAAATCGCAGCCGCACTGCCTCCGCTTGTGAGTAGAGTGGGAGTCTTCGTGGACCCTGATGAAGAACTCGTCAATCGAGCCATCGAGATGGCATCCCTTGATGTGCTTCAGTTTCATGGAAACGAGACACCTGAGTTCTGCAACAGCTTCAATCGTCGCTGGATCAAAGCCTTCCGTATCAAAGACGCCTCCTCGCTGGAACAACTTGGTGAATACTCCGAAGCCGCAGCATGGTTGCTCGATAGTTATGTCAAAGGCGCCATGGGCGGCACGGGACATAGATTCAACTGGGATCTCGCAGCACAGGCAGTTGCGATGGGTAAACCCATTTTCCTGGCCGGAGGATTGACTCCCGACAACGCCGCCCAAGCCATAGAGCAGGTAAAGCCCTATGCCTTGGATGTATCCAGTGGAGTCGAAGAAAGCCCCGGAGTGAAGTCTCCGGAGAAGGTGAACGCGTTTTGCGGGGGGCGTTGATTCTTATCAGATAGATTTTCAAGAAAGTGCTGCAAACCTACGTTGTGCAGTATATTCGGAAATGAAGGTATGAGCTTCTTTGGATTCAATAAGAAGTGGCCGCCGATTACTGATGATGAGTTTGTTTCGAAATGTCCTGATGGAACGGATCGAGATATAGCCCTCAAGTTCAGGAAGATCGTTTCCGAAACTTTGGGTGTTCCTTATGATCGGATTTACCCGGAGTAAGAGTTCGTTGGTGATCTTGGAGCTGGATGAATGGGGAATGAGTTGAGGTGCTCTGATATCAGGATCTAGATTCCCTGAATCTTCTTGCGAGGAATGGATAGCGGGGATTCTATCGGGATTATGAGAAGTAGGAGTCATCAGTTGCAGGTTCTGTGTGTTGCCTTTTTTTGTGTTTTGTCCGGAGCTAACGCGGCGGGCCCCGGGATCGTCATCCTTGGGCATCATAGTGACAACGTGGTGCTGTTTGATCTTGAGAGCGGGAGCTGGACAGAGGTTTTGAAGTTGCCTGAACATTCGAGACCGAGAGCTATTGCAATAGGGGAAGAGGGGGAACTCTATGTTGGGATCTGCCGACATAAGCGAAATATCATCAAGGTGGTTCCGGCTGATGGCGCTCCAATTGTAAGCGATCTTACGCGGGGCATAGGTAAATATGGGCCGGGGATGATGAGTTTCAATCGGGGATCACTTTGGGTTGCTGGCGACACGGAGAGGGTTGTGTATCAAGTGGATCCTAAGAGCGGCGATCTTACCAAGCCTCCCCAGTTCAAGAATGGGGCGAACATAGTGGCCTTGGCCGGAGCTGGAGATTGTATTTACGTCGGTGAGTATTTTCAGAAAAGCATTCTGAAATATGATCTGTCAGAGGAGAAGATGGAGGGCGTGAGATTGGTCGAGAAGAGTCCCCATCTGAACAAACCAATCGGTATCAGCATCGGGCATAACGGGAACCTTTTCGTGGTGAACCGATTGAGACCAACGGTCAGTGAGTTTGATTCCAAGACAGGCGAACATATCGGAACGTTCTTGGACATCAGTGAGTATGGACGAAAAGATGTTCACGGCGTGATTTATGTGCCGGAGGTAGAGACCTATTTTGTCGCTTCAGGGAGTATGTTGTTTGCGTTGGATAAGGAGGGGAAATTGATCGGAGTTCACAATAGTCCACGACTCAAAGAGGCTTACAGCATTGCGTGGGTGAATTCTGACCTGAATACTTTGTGGAAGAACAGCCTTCGAAAGAGGCCTGTTGCAAAGCGTGCTGTTGAGGTGACGCAATCAGGTAATCCAACTATTTCCCTTCTGCCATCACTTGCAGTGGATCAAGACCGACCTGGCCATCTAAAGTTGTCAGGAATTGCGAAAGGGGCCTTTCGTGTAATGGCAACGTCCGACTTCAAGATGTGGACCCGTGTTGGAGTGATCGAAGGGACGGGGGATCTGACCTCGTTCATCGATGAAGATGCCGGGAATTACGAGTATCGCTTCTACCGGCTGGAATTCATTGAAGCGGACCAATAACAGCCTGGCAGCATCTCTCTAAGTGTCGTGCTCTATTTACCTACTTCTGTGCCATTTCTTTGGCAAAATAAGTGAGGATCATGTCGGCTCCTGCTCGCTTGATGGCGAGGAGGGATTCATCACGGACTCGTTCATAGTCGAGCCATCCTTTTTGTCCGGCCGCGTGAATCTGGGCGTATTCGCCTGAGACCTGATAGGCTGCGAGTGGAAGCATGGTTTCTTCGCGAAGACGTGAAAGAATATCCAGATAAGGACCGGCGGGTTTGACCATCAGGATGTCAGCACCTTCTTCATCATCGAGTAGAGCATCGAGGATGGCTTCGCGCGTGTTCGAAGGGCTGAGCTGATAGGTGGATTTATCAAGGTAGGTGTTGCCTGCAGCTGCTTTGCTTCCGATCGCATCGCGGAAGGGGCCGTAGTAACCGGAATTGAATTTGGCTGAGTAGGCCATGATGGCTGTGTCCGTGAACCCAACTGCGTCCAGGTTGTGGCGGATTACACCAACGCGTCCGTCCATCATGTCGGAAGGTGCCACCCAATCGACTCCCGCCTGTGCTTGGAGGACAGCCATCTTGGCGAGGATGTCTACTGTGGAGTCATTGTCTACCTGAGTGCCGTCTTCGGTAAGGAGTCCGTCATGTCCGTGACTTGTGTAAGGGTCCAGCGCGACGTCGGTGATGAGGATGAGCTCGGGGAGTTCCTGCTTCAGTGCGCGAACGGCTTTGAGAATGAGTGCATCTTCATTGAGTGCTTCCGTAGCCTTCTCGTTCTTTAGGTCAGGTGGAGTGCAGGGAAAAAGGGCTACGGCTCGTATGCCGAGATTCACAAGTTCGGTGCATTCCTTGATCAGATCCTGAATGGAGTAGCGAAAGACATTGGGCATGCTACCGACGGGCTCGGGCTCGCCACTGCCTTCTTTGACGAAGAGGGGTGCAATGAGATCATCTGTGGTGACCTGTGTCTCGCGAACGAGCGCACGGATGCCGGGATTGGAGCGTTGCCGCCTCATGCGGCGGGTAA
Organism: Limisphaerales bacterium; assembly: GCA_965658675.1. Lineage (GTDB taxonomy): Bacteria > Verrucomicrobiota > Verrucomicrobiia > Limisphaerales > CAZKNW01 > CAZKNW01. The sequence continues at coordinate 169,329 of CBFHTT010000006.1, read as the reverse complement.
GAGAGATCTGATAGCGTTCGCTCATGGGAGCGATTGTGAACCGAAGCAGCGTGGTTCACAAAGAGGAAATATGTGTAAGGCTATTCGTCTGATAGAACCTTGAGTTTGGATTCAGCCTTCGAATAGTCCTGATCTGCGGATTGTCTTAGGAGGTCCATGGCCTTGTCAAAGTCGGCTTCCACGCCGTTTCCTTTGAGGTAACGCATGGCCAGATCATATTGGGCTGAAGCGGATCCTTCGGCAGCACGTTTCATTTGAAATTCGACCACATTGTTGTCGATCTCCTGTTTGCTGGCGCGTTTAGGCGGTGCTTTTCGCTGAGCTCCCATTTTCTTGTTGGCCGGTGGTGTATTCTTCTTGTTGGCCATCGAACCGGTCTGTTTGTAGGGCTGATCTGAAATGCCTCCGAGTCCTGCAAGATCGTAGCTGTGTACGAGATCGTCCTCAGTTTTCCATTCCTTGTCCGGCCCTGCGCTGTGGATCTTGAAACCTTTATCGGCGACGGACATGACATAGGCAGTGCCCCAAGGGTCGGCTGTCTTGTCGCGTTTGCTTCCACCTTTGTTCTCACGAAGATTCTCTTTCATGAATTCCTGAAAGTTCTTCACGGGAAGTGTTTCGTGTTCGATGTAGTGCGCTGCGACAGTCTCCGCGATGCCGGGCATCTCGATGCTCTTGACGGCCGCAACGGTGAACTTGTCGATGATGTTGGCGTTGTCCTTGAGCCCGGTGAATCCGGCCACGCCTGCGACGCCGACGGCAGCGACTGGGAGGAGTTTCATCATTGCACTCATGCTGCTTTCCTTTCGGCTCGGTCTTGGGCTGTCTGATCGATCGCGATCCCGGTAAGGAAGTCATGGCTGATGAACTGGAGGAAGTCTTCCTTGCTCAGTTTCAGGCATCGTCCCGTGCCTCCGCTTACGACCGTGGCTGTTGCTGCAGTGTCTCTGAGAAGACTGATCTCACCGCAGAAATCACCGGGGTTCAGATGGGCAATGGTCTTGCCATCTATGATCACGCTGAAGTCGCCTTCATAGACCATGTAAAAGGCGTCGTTGGCCTTGCCTTGTTCGATGACGTTCCCGTCGGGTGGGATCTTCTCGAATGTGAATCGTCGTGCCAGTTGGATGAGCGCGCTGTCATGCCAGTCAGCGAAGAGCTTGTTACGTTTGAGAAAGGCTGAGACCTGGACGATCTCTCGGATCTGTTCGGCTCCCAACATTGGTAGGACTGTGTTTCTGAAATCGACCTTGTCCAAGGCGAGTAGTTGGACATCTGATGATGCGATGACGCTGCTGGTGCGAGGGACATCATCAATGAGGGCGATTTCCCCAAAGACATCGCCTTCCTTGAGCGATGCGATGAATTGCTGACGTCCGCTCTCATCCTCTTTCAACACCTGCACGCCTCCTGAGACGATGACAAACATGGTCTGACCGGGATCGCGTTCGCGGATGATCTTGGAGCCGCTCTTTAGCTCGACGAGTTTGGCGACGCGTGCAGTTTCCTTGAGTGCCTCTTCAGGCAGTTGTGAAAACAAAAGCATTCCTTTGAGGAACTGGTGTCTTTCAGGTTCCGACATGGAGCCGGCTGCAGCCTTCTTGGTCACCGCGGTTTCAGCGGAGAAAAGCTTTGGTGCCGCCCAGCGATGAAGCCAACGAATGCCCAGCCAGACCACGTAGGCCAAGGTGCAGATGATGACAGAGAGCAACACGGCCACAACACCCAGCGTTACCCATTCCTTGTTCATGCTACTCCCGCCCGAGACGGCCTGTTGAAACAATTCAGCCTGACGACCGAGAAGGAGGTTGGTGAAATAGAAGAGTCCGCCGAGCCACACAATCGAGTAACTCGAATGAGCCATGAGGTAGTTTTCTTCAGTGAGTTTGTTCTTCCAGCTGAAGACCTGCTGAATGAGACGCGTATCAAGAAAGCGTTCCGCACAGAGAGGGAGAGAATGATCCTCTCTGAGAAGTGCGTGAAGGAGTTGGTGTGAAGGCGTGTTTCCGAACGGGCACGCAAGGATAGCGAGCGTCAGGTAGGCGCCGAGCAATACCGTGGGCGATCCAGTGAGCCACGCCGCCGCTGCTATGACAAATGGAGCGGTGAGTCCGCGAAGTGACACAGATATTTCGCAGTTGCGCCCGCCCATGATGGCGTCGCTGGTATTGATGGTGAAATAGGGAAGGAGGCGATTCCAGCGCACTTGGGCCAGGATCGTTCGGCGTCCGAATGATGTCAGGGCTGAGGAGGATAGAATGGATGAGAGACTCAGTCCTATGGACGTGGTTGCCAGTATGACGAACCAATCCACGATCCCGCCAACGGCATCGACTCCCAGTTTGGACATGGCTGTGAAACCAAGGGCAATGAGCAGGACGGACATGGCTACATGAAGGGTGAATGTGCTTTTCAGTTCTTCACCTGTGGCCTTTGACGCCTGGGGGCAGGGCTGATCTGATTCTTCGATCAAGATCCCCTTGGAAACGGCTGACATCACGAGATCATAAAATGCGCGGATTCCATGGAGGTGCCCTTTTGAAAGCTGCTCATGGAGGACCTTCTCCACTTCGGTGCTTCCGTCGAACTCCTTCATGATGCCGCTGAGGTCAGCTGGGATGGTCAGGTATTCCCCGTTCTTGAGGTGTCGGAGGACGAGTGTCCCGTCGCTCAATACTCTTGCTTCTACAGAGGGTGAAAATCCAAGGCGCTTGGTTGAAAGCTGATTCATAGGGCAGGTGACTCAGCAAAATGAGTCTGTTCCAAATTTGGGATTAAAGGAACATGAACTGATGTGCATGTAGGATCAAGTATGGAATCGAGGTGCTTCTGCACAGAAACATGAGGTTCAGTGGAGGTTGTTACGTTCCTATTCCTAGTGAGTGGGGGGATATCGTGGTGCGTCTGAAGGACGACAGTGTCTGTGTGAAGATTGATGATTGTGAAAAAAAGGGTGAGCATCAGGCTTGTGACCCAAGGCCAAGGTAACCCTCGGTCTTGGTTTTAGTTCTGGGACAATGAATATCTAAGACGTCTCATTGAGGAGTCTTAGATTCGGGAGACTGTGTTTGACAGTTTAATTGTAGCTTCCCATCGTGCATCTTTCGTCCTCGTAAGGCGCATTTTTTATGAGTAATCCCCCTCCAATCCCTGAAGATAATCCGGTAGAATCTTTTTCCGCAAAAGCCTTGCCATATCAGGCTGCGAAGTTGTCCATGGCGGCGCCTTTGGTAGGCGTACTTCTGAATGTATTCGGGCGGATGGCATTGAAAACCGAGGAGGTAGGGATACCTCATATGATTTTGATTGGCGTGAGTTTGGCAATATACATTGCTGGTGGAATCGCAGGAATCGTCGCGCTTTGTTCGATGCAAAAATATGGTAAGAAGGGGCTTCTGGGGCGTGGTGTTGCAGGTGTGATGATTGCCGGGCTATTGTGCTTGGCTTTTATAATCAATATTATAGACACCAGAAACAAGGCGAAGGCTGGCAACAGCGTCCAGGCAGTGATGAAGAGCTTCACCGATAAGAATATCGAATCCCAAAAAAATTATCAGCTGGCGCTTGCTGAACTTGATCTATCCCAAAAATTTCAGTCGAAGGAGGAACTGGAAAAAGAGATTGAGGATGTGAAGGAATTCTTAAACCAGAATGAGGAATACCGGAAAGCGGGTGTGGACGCGATTTCCACTTTGACGGGAATGCTCGATGAACATGATGTTCCTGAATCGACCAAGGCTGAGGTTTTGGCTGGTTTTACACGTGGGATGGCCGAGCGTACTCCAATTATTGTTCAAATACGGGACGCCGATGTGGAGATTGGTGAAGCAGCGATAGGTGTGTTGACGACGCTGCTGGAGGCGTGGGGGCGATGGGAATTCAATGAAGAGGGAGTGCCGGTCTTTGATGAAGATGCAGACCTAAAGAACTTCAATCGATACTATGGAATACTTGAGCTAGCGGCCGATAAGCAGGGGCGTCTTCAACATAAGCTTGGTGGGATACAGAACCAGGAGTGACGACTAACTCTTGGGTTTGCTTGGCTTGCCATTCACCCATGTCTTGAGCAGAAATCCCGCGATAAGAGAGCTCCCGAGAATTGCCCAGAACAGCAGGATGGGGGAGTCCTCCAGTCCAGAGGGAAGGTTGACTCCGAGTAGTCCGGAAATCGCCATCAGGGGGAAAGTAAAAGCAGCCAATGTGTTCAGTCGGTGACTGGCGACGAGGGCGTTGTAGCTGAATTCGGCTTCCTTCTCCAAGTCACCCGCTTTGCGAAGCTCGATGGTGTGCTTCACATCTTCCAGTAGGAGTTCGCAATCCCGGGCGATGTCGTAGGCAAGATCTCGTGCTTCAATGATTTCCGGGTTGTCGCCGATTCCTTCGCGTGCGTGCTGGAGTGCCTGCAGCATGTTGGAAGCTGCCCGTTTTAGCGGAGTGAGGTGTTCCAGGATTTCGAAGTAATCTTTTAGCTCAGAGCATGTTTCGAACTGGTCCTCAAGCTGATCTTCAGCCTTTCGGTAGCGAACCACGTGTTTCCTAAGTTCACCTGGAACGGGATTGGGGCTGTTGGTTCTCCAGTGGCCGTCGCTGTCATACCAGTAGAAGACGCCTTTCCTTTCCCCCTCATCAGGTAATGGGACTTCCCGAAGGATGAGTAGGCATTGGCCTTCCTCCAAGATCGCACGCTGACGCCCGTAGGTCGTCTTGCTGATGCGGGTGACGATCTTTTCCGGTAGATTCCAGTTTGGAGGAAGAATCATTTTTTGGGATCCTTGATGCGAGTGTTGAGCAGTCGCTTCATTCGCTCCAAGAGTTTGGCGTGTTTGGGATCCTTGGCGAGGTTGGTGTATTCCTCTGGATCCCCCTTGTAGTCGTAGAGCTCAACTCCGTATTCGCCGTGGTCCCATTCAGTGTAGCGATAGCGTGCCGTGCGGATGCTTCTTCCCAAGAACTTGCTCTTGTCAGGACGTTTCACAACGCGGCATTCCGTCACTGAGTATGCGGAGCGATGCACTTTTTTCTTTGGGTCGTTCAGCACAGGAACAAGGCTGCTGCCTTCAACATGATCAGGCGTCTCCAAACCGCAAAGCTCAACAAGCGTTGGATAAAGATCTGTCAATTCAGCGAGGGACTGGGTGACCTTTCCATCTTCCTTGTCACTGAATGGATTGGCGATGATCAAAGGTACGCGGGCGGAGCCTTCGAAGAGATCACTCTTTTGCCAGAGGCCGTGGGCACCGAGGTGATAGCCATGGTCTGAGACAAATACGATGACGGTGTTGTCCGTGAGTCCTTGTTCTTCAAGGGCGGCGAGAACGCGTCCCACCTGGGCATCCATGAGTGAGATGGATGCGTAGTATGCCTGGATGATCTCTTTCCGCTTTTCGATCGTGAGTTCGAGCTGGTGAGGCCGATCGGGCAGGGCAGCCTTGGGAATATCATCCCGGTCACCTGGTTTCATCATCACGGGATCGATCTTATCTTTGGGATAGAGATCAAAGTAATGTCCAGGTGCCACATAGGGTGTGTGTGGACGATAGAAGCCCATGGCGAGGAAGAAAGGTTGGCCGGTCTTCTTTGGATCATGATCCTTCAGGAGTTGAATCATGTCTGTAGCTCCGATGCCATCGGTATGTTCCGTGTCTTTGGTGTTGTCCATGCGCAGCCAGCTGAGGGTGCCTCCATACTTGCCGGGTTGAAGCGTGTGGATCTCTTCTTCACGGATCTTGTCCACTCCCTTTGGGTTGCGGACCTCGTGCCATGAAGCGGGGTCATCCTTGCTGCTTGTGCCAATGTCAGTAGGCACGCCGAAGTGATAGATCTTTCCGACGCGGGCACTGTAGTAGCCGTTGTTCTTGAAGTGCTGTGCCAGTGTAACGACGTTTGGATGGTGATCCCTGAAATGTCCGGCGTTGCTGAGAATTTTGGTCTGCTCAGGATAAAGTCCGGTCATGAACGACGCGCGGCTGGGGTTGCAGACCGGATACTGGCAATACGCTTTTTCGAAGAGCATGCCCCTCTTGGCCAATCGATCGATATTCGGTGATTTGACCAAGGGGTGACCATAAGAACCGAGATCGCAGTTCAGATCATCGACAGCAATGAAAAGCACGTTCGGCTTATCCGCAGCGCTTACGCTGAGGGCGAAGGTGAGGGAAAAGAAAGTGGCTAGGAATTTCATGTTGTTGTTCGAAGATTGTTTGAAAGAGATGCCTACACTGACGGCTTAGTTTCCAATCCATTCACCCAGTCCTCGGGGATGGATTCTTTTCCATGTGCGGCTCCGGTGATCATACCAATTGCCATGGCTCTTGCTGCGGAATCACCACCAGCCATTGCGTTCTGAACAAGGGCTTCCTTAAGGTTGTCTCCGCAAGTGATGAGAAACCAAAGCGTTGTTGGGAGTGCCTCGGTGACATCGCATGACAGGCCCAGTTGATTGGGGGCATCGGGGTTGTCTTTGAGCGCAGTTGCTTTGAGAAGACTTGTTTGGATCAGGCTGTTTTCTGCGAATGAGGTGACAGCAATGTTGAGCGCGTCGGTCACGGATCGGCCTTGTTTGATTTCGTTTACGACTCTGGTCAGTAACGATGCCGCGTCCAGTACATCGGGATGATTGTGCGTTGTGGCTGTTTGATTGCGCGCTGCAGTCAGTTGGTCGGCCAAGCTGGCGTCCCAATGTGCATGGAGCACTGGAGCGATGCGGGAGGCTCCGGAAAAGTCTGATGATTTGGAGCCAGTGTCGCGACCTCTGGCCAGCTGGTTGAGGCTCTCTTTGGTTGCTCCATCGATATAGCCATCGTATTCGCCCCACATCATTTTCCATTCATCCTGAAACTCAAATGCATCATAGCGGCCCTTGACCAGGATGCTCTTGAAGAGCGTCATTGCCTGATCACCATAGTGGGTGAACTGACCTGCCTTGCGATTTGGATGGTAGGAACCGGGCAGGGGATCGGTATAGCCTGTGAGCGGCTCGAAGTGTTCCTTGATCTTGTTCTGATCGTAGATCCAATGAGGCCCTAGTGAGAGCGCGTCTGCTACGAAGGATCCCCAGAGGAGTCCGTTGCGTTGATCTGGCATGGTTGTTTGAAAAGGAACTTAGTCGACAGGCTTGAAGGTGAAGTCCGTAGAAGGCACGTGTTCGCGATCCATGATCTGTTTGATCCGTGCTACGACTTCCTTGGTGACATCGGCCATGTCTTTGGATTCTGAAATGTCTCGGCCCATATCGTAGAGCTCAATCTTCAATGGGTCTTTGTTGTCCTTGCGAAGCATGTTCTGGCGGATGCCCTTCCATTTGCCCATCCACACGGCCTGCTGTCCTCCGTATCCAGTGAACTCACGATAAAGGAATGGGCGTTGCGGTTGTTTCTTGCCAAGCAGTGTTGATGCAATGCTGATGCCATCCACTGACTTTGGCGCTTTGGTCTTGGCGTTGATCAGATCGAGCATCGTGGGCATCCAGTCTTCAAATCCGGTGATGTAGTCAGACTGCGAATCAGCCTTCACCTTGCCCGGCCATTTTACGATGAGCGGAACGCGGATGCCTCCTTCATACAGAGATCCCTTGAGCCCGCGAAGAGGCGTCACACTTTCGAAGAAGTCGTAGTCCACCTCATCTTTGAGATGAGTGGTGCCATTGTCGGATGTGAAGATCACGATGGTGTTCTCCTCCAGTCCCTGCTTCTTGAGTTCCTTCAATACATTACCGATGTAGCGATCCATGCGTGTGATCATGGCGGCGTAGGCAGCACGAGGAGTGAAATGCGGTGTGTAACCATAGCCGCGTGCTTTGGTGAATGGGGGATCATTCCAACCCAGCTTGAGATAGGGTTTCAATTCCTCATCCGGTACGTGCAGAGCGACGTGAGGGATGACGGTTGGGTAGTAGAGAAAAAACGGTTCGTCCTTGTGATCGCGGATGAATTTCAATGCTTCTTTGTTGATGTGATCCGGCGCATAATCCTGCCCTTTGAATTGATCGTAGGTCTTGGGATCTGAGGTGTCTGCGCCTTCCGGCATCTTGGCATGACCATCAATAGGAGGATCGTTCTTCAGATCGTAGAGCTCGTTGTTGCTCCAGAGCGTGGCTGGATAATAGCTGTGCGCATGCGCCTGACAGTTGAAGCCAAAGAAACGATCAAATCCCTGTTTTGTAGGATTGCCTTCCGACCATGTGTTGCCCAGTCCCCATTTGCCAAATGCCCCGGTGGCGTAGCCTTCTTTCTTCAGCAGTTCAGCAATGGTCACTTCGCTGTCGGGAATCGGGAACTGCCCCTCTGGCTTCATGGATTTGTTATTGCGAACGATCGCATGACCGGGGTGTTTGCCGGTCATGAGAACGCAACGGGATGGCGCGCAAACGGCGTTGCCTGAATAATTGCGACTGAAGCTCATACCCTCCTTCGCCAATTGATCAATGTAGGGCGTCTTGATCTTCTTTTGGCCGTAGGAACCGAGTTCATTGAACCCGAGATCATCTGCGAGAATGAAAACGATATTTGGCTTCTTTGCTGCCTGAGTGGACAGGCATGCCAGTACAAGGGCAAGGGATAGAATGGCTTTCATGAGGCTGCGCGGAGAATGGCAGACCTCAAACCAATGGGCAAGACGGAGGAGGCCGATTGGTGATGGAAATGGCCCCATCAATGTAGCTGCCTTCTTGATCGCAGCTTTCCGAATTACTTCTTTTTCTTTTTGCCAGCGTTCTTCGTGTTCTTTTTCCTGCTTCTGCCCTGACGTTCGTGGGCTGCTAGTTCGGTGGCTTGGCCAAGGTCTCCTTGGGATTTCATCCATGCATCAAGGCGTTTGCTGAGATCGGCTTTGACGGTTGCATAGGCAGGGTCATCTGCGAGATTCTTCCATTCATACCAGTCCTTGGTCACGTCATAGAGTTCTTCGGCTGGACGATGATGATAACGATGAACCTTGTCGGCTGCGTCCTTGTCGTTCTTCGCGATTTCCTTCCACTCATTAAAGCGTGGCGATTTGGTTTCTGCATTCGTGAACTTCACCTCTGGGCTGAGGTTGCGGATGTATTTATATTTGTCCGATCGGATGGAGCGGATGCCAAAGGTGTCAGATCCATTGATGATACCACGGGTGGTGTGGATTCCGTAGACGTGATCCTTGTGATGATCTTTCTTACCAAACAGGACTGGGAGAATGCTTTTTCCATCGAGCACTGGATCAGGTGTGGCACCGGCCGCTTCGACAAACGTAGGGACCACGTCCACGTATTCGATCATGGCGTCTGTGGTTGTGTTGGGTTTGATCTTTCCGGGCCAGCGGGCAATGAACGCGGTTTGTAGGCCGCTGTCATAGAGAGTCCATTTCGCAAAGGGAAAGCTGGAGCCTTGTTCACTGGTCAGGATCACCAGAGTGTTCTTGGCCAGCTTGTGTTTTCTGAGGAGCTTGAGCAGTTGGCCTACCTGCGAATCGTAGTAGGTGATCTCTGCCAGATAGGCCGACATGTCCTTGCGGGTCACAGGTCCATCGACGAAATAGGGAGGGAGTTTGATCTCATCAGGTGGATAGCGCGAGGCGTCGCCTTTGTTCCATGGGCTGTGAGGTTCGTTGGAACAGGCGAAGAGGCAGAATGGAGTGTCGGCCGCAGCGCTTTCTTCAAACAGCTTGTCGATGGCCTCCATGTCAGGGTTCTTATTCTTGATGGAGTATTCAAAAGGGAACACTTCCTTGGGACTGATGTGTGTCTTTCCGCTGAGTGCGACCCGATAACCAAGTGGTTTCAGATAGTGAACAATGCTTTTGGTGCCTTCCTTGGCAAAGGTGTGATTGGGATAGGCACCACTCTTTACCGGATAGAGACCGGTGTAGATGTTGTGCCGTGTGGGCGAGCACATGGGCGCGGCCTGAAAGCATTGAGTGAAGCGCATGCCCTGCTTGGCCAGTGCATCGATGTTGGGAGTGTGTGCCTGACCGCCATAGCAGCCTAGGTCGCGATGCGTCAGATCGTCGGCATTGATGAAGAGAAAATTGGGTTTGGACTCAGCAAGGCTGGAGCCAGCGAAAGCCAACGAAAGCAACAGTGTCAGTATGATCCGGGTGTTCACGGTATTGAGGTTAGGGATGAAGTCGCTGCTCTGTCACTGTCTCTTTCCGAAAGATCTGGGCAGCGTTTGGAGGAATGAGGGCAAAGAAAACCCGGACCGGCAAATGCCGATCCGGGTTTTGAAGTTCTTGGCTGTATCAATCAGCTCTTATGCCATGGCGTTTCCGATGGCGTTGTACCAGAGGTTGTGAATCTCTTTGAGATCCCAGCTGCTTTCGCCTTTGGCGGTCTTGAGCTTGAGTTCGTTGCCTCCGACTTTGCCGATGGTGACAGCTGGGACACCGAGGGCTTTGGCGCGTTCTTCGACTTTGGCGGCATCGAGTGCAGGGACACTGATCACGATGCGCGATTGGGTTTCGCCGAAGAGAAGGGCGTCGATCCGATCGCTTGCGATCTCACTGAGGTCAAGGTCTGCGCCGATGAGATGATGGTCACCACGGGCGCTTTGACCGGAGATGCAGGATTCAGCCACTGCTGTGAGTAATCCGCCTTCGCTGCAATCGTGTGCGCTCTTGATATCTCCACAATCGATGAAGGAACGGAGTGTGGCGTGGAGTTTCTTTTCCACTTCGAGGTCTACTGAGGCGGGTGTGCCGCTCTTGGTGCTGTGAATGACCTGAAGGTAGGCAGAGCCGCCTAGTCCGCCTAGCTTGTCGCTGCTGACAGGAGCCCCGAGCAGGATGATGGCGTCGCCTTCGTCCTTGAACCACTGGGTGGTGATGTGCTCTGGCTTCTCGATGATGCCGACCATGGCGATGGTCGGTGTCGGATCAATGGCCCGGGTTGGGTTCTGATTGTAGAGGCTGACGTTGCCGCCTGTGACAGGGGCGTTGAATGCGGTGCAACCTTCGGCGAGTCCGCGGACGGATTCCTTCAATTGCCAGAAGAGTTCCGGATTGTGCGGGTTGCCGAAGTTCAGGTTGTCTGTGGTGCCGAGAGGAACGCCACCTGAGCAGGCGATGTTTCGTGCGCACTCTGCGACAGCGATCTTACTGCCTTCGTATGGATCGAGGTAGCAGTAGACACCGTTGCAGTCGACTGCCATGGCGAGGTATTTCTCCACTTCCTTCATTGGATCTTCGACTGAGGAGTCGAGGTTCTGAGGGAGTGAGTCTGCCTTGATGCGAATGACGGCGGCATCGGATCCAGGAACTACGGAACTGCCGTTGCGGACCATGTGATCGTATTGGCGATAAACCCAGTTCTTGGAGGCGATGGATGGCCAGGCAAGGAGCTTCTTCAGAGCATCGGTCGGGTCTTCGACGTCAGTTGTGGAGTCGAGTGTAAAGGCGCGAACGTCAGCAAGGTAGGCTGGTTCCTTGGCTTCGCGGTGATAGATCGGTGCATCGTCCGCGAGCTTGGCGGCGGGCATGTCTGCCACGACGTTTCCATCGTGCTTTACGATCATGCGTCCGTCATCGGTGACGACTCCGACCTCGGCCCATGGGAGATCCCATTTATCAAAGATGCGTTGGACCTCTTCCTCATGTCCCTTGTTGACGATGATCAACATGCGTTCCTGTGACTCACTGAGCATGAGCTCATAAGGGGTCATGTCGGGACCGCGTTGTGGGACCTTGTTGAGATCGAGAATGATGCCTGTTCCGCCACGGGCTGCGGTTTCACAGGTGGAGCAGGTGAGTCCGGCTGCGCCCATGTCCTGAATGCCGGCCACGGCCTCTGTGTCCAGCAGCTCAAGGCAGGCTTCCATGCAGAGTTTCTCCATGAAGGGATCACCGACCTGAACGGCGCCGCGTTGTTGCTCGGCGCTTTCTTCGGTCAGGTCCTGAGAGGCAAAGGCGGCTCCGGCCAATCCATCGCGTCCGGTAGCAGGACCGACGTAGAAGACGGGGTTTCCAATTCCTTTGGCAGCACCGCGCGCGATCTGATCGTGGCGCAGGACTCCGAGTGCGAAGGCATTTACCAGAGGATTACCTTCGTAGGATTCGTCGAAGTAGACCTCACCAGCGACGGTTGGAATACCGAAACAGTTTCCGTAGTGGGCGATCCCTTCCACGACGCCGCTGAAGAGACGTCTTACCTCGGCTGATTCCAGGTTGCCAAAGCGCAGGCTGTTCATGGCTGCGACAGGCCGCGCACCCATGGTGAAAATATCGCGGATGATTCCGCCGACACCAGTGGTGGCACCCTGAAAAGGTTCCACAGCACTTGGGTGATTGTGTGATTCGATCTTGAAGGCGATGGCCAGTCCGTCGCCGATATCGATGATGCCGGCGTTCTCTTCGCCAGCGGGGACGAGGATCTTTGGGGACTTGGTAGGGAAGCCTTTGAGGAGGGGGCGGGTGTTTTTGTAGGAACAGTGCTCACTCCACATGACGGAGAAGATGCCCAGCTCTGTGAAGTTGGGTTCGCGTCCGAGGATCTCTTTGATCTGTTCGTATTCCTCAGGGGTGAGGTTGTGCTCTTTGACCAGCTCCGGTGTGATTGCAGGTTCGCTCATGCTTGTCTGATAAAAATTGGTTGGGGATCAGGCGGCGGCTTTGTTCTGTTTTTCGAACCACTCAATCATGCTTTGGAAAATGGCCTTGCCGTCCTCTCCTTGGAGGATTGCTTCGCTGGCACGCTCGGGATGAGGCATGAGTCCGGCGACGTTCTTGGCGGCGTTGCAGATACCGGCGATGTTTTCGACGGAGCCGTTGGGGTTGGTGGCTTCACTGATCTCGCCGTCCTTGTTGGCGTATTGCCAGAGGATCTGATCGTTGCTCTTGAGTGAGGCGAGTGTTTCGTCGTCTGCAAAGTAGCAGCCTTCGCCATGTGCGATCGGGATTCTCAATGGGCTGTCTCCACCGACATTGGTGAAGGCGGTGTTCTTGTTGGCGACCTTGAGGTCCACGTGTTCGCAGATGAACTTCAGTCCCTTGTTGCGGACGAGTGCTCCCGGGAGGAGACCTGTTTCGCAAAGGATCTGAAACCCGTTGCAAATGCCGAGGACGAGTCCGCCCTTGTCGGCAAACTCCTTCACTGCCTGCATGACAGGGCTGAATTGGGCGATGGAACCAGTGCGGAGGTAATCTCCGTAGCTGAATCCACCGGGGACGATGATCGCATCGGCCTCACCGATGGAGGTGTCCTTGTGCCAGAGGTAACGGGTGTTGTGCCCCAGGACGTTCTTGAGGATATGAACGCAGTCCTGGTCGCAGTTGGAACCGGGGAAGCGGATGACGGCGAAATTCATGTCGTGCGGTGGTGAGGTTTATTCCTCGATCTCGAACCGGTAGTCTTCGATCACTGGGTTGCTGAGGAACTTGTGGCAGGCCTCATCGATTTGTTTTTCCACGGTGGCGCGGTCTCCCTCGATCTCGATCTCGAGGTATTTGCCTACGTGGACGTCGCCTACGCCTTGATAGCCCATGTGTTCCATGGCGCTTTGGACGGTTTTACCTTGGGGATCGAGGACAGCCTTTTTAGGAGTGATGATGACTTTGACTTTCATGTTCGGGACCGGCCGCTAAGCCGTGGCCGTGGATGGTGAAAGATGGTCCCAGAACTGACCAGAAAGAAATCGGAAAAGCAGCATTTGGCCGTTTTTAGATAGCGTGTTCGTTTTGCGTCCTTGGCGGTCTTTGGTTCCTCGATTTTGAGCTGCTTGGTTCCAGTCTGAAAAACGTTAACGATTCGTATTCTAAGACATACGACTTTGGGATGGATATCGAGAATCGTTTTTAGAATGTCTCAATCAGAAATCTGAACCTTGGAAAGTGTGCATCTGGCTGGGGGCTTGGAACATCTCTGGCAGGAACAGCGAAAATTTGCTCTCCTCCCGATCTGGGAACAGTGAGCGGAGAATTGCCGGTTGTAATCGAGTGGTGGCAGCTGCTGACAATGATTGTTTTCCGATTTTACTTCTTCTTCTTTTTGCGTGGGATCACTTTTTCCCATGCCACCACTTTGGACGCTGCGGCCCATGCTTCGTATTTCTTCTCCAGCTCCTTGGCCTTTTTGCTTTGGTTCTTGGAAAGGTTGTTTAACTCAGCGCGGTCTTTGGAGATATCGTAAAGCTCCCATGGTTGGTTGTACTTGGAGACCAGTTTCCACTTTCCATCGCGAATAGCGCGATTGCCTTCATGTTCCCAGAAGATCGGCTTGCTGCGCTCAAGATTCTTTCCAGAGAAGGAAGGTGCGAGACTGACGCCCTGCATCGGAGTGATGGACTCTCCGCGGAAGGAATTTGGATACTTGGCACCCGCGAGATCCACACAGGTGGCCATGAGATCAATCAGATGTGCAGGCTGATGATAGAGGGCATTCTGCTGTTTCTTGGAAATGCCGGATGGCCAATGTGCAATCAGCGGACTGCTGATGCCTCCCTCGTGCACCCAGTGCTTATACTGGCGGAAAGGTGTGTTGGATGCATTTGCCCAACTGAGTCCGTAGCCGAGGTAGGTGTCTGCAGGGCCAGCGATGACACCGGTGCCTTGACGCACGGGGTAACCATCGCGCGTCCATTGTGGGATCATGTTCGTTTGCAGTGCCTTTGGATCCATCGGCTTCAGTGCTGAAGGATCTGTCGGACGTGCATTGAAGTTGCCGCGACGTCCCATGTTTTCAGCGCAGCCTCCGTTGTCGGCAAGAAAGAGAATCAGGGTGTTGTCCAATTGATCGGTCTCTTTCAATGAATCCACGATGCGCCCGATGCCCTGATCCATGGAGTCCACCATGGCGGCATAGACCTCCATCAGGCGGAGTTCCCATTCCTTGTTCTTGGCCTTGTCCCATGCAGGAGATTTCGAGTCGCGAGGAGACAGCTTCACGGATTCATCAATGACCCCGAGCTTCTTCATTCGCTTGTAGCGCTTCTCACGGAGCTGGTCCCATCCCTTGTCATACCGCCCCTTGTATTTCTTGATGTCCCTTTCCAATGCATGCATGGGCCAATGCGGTGCCGTGTAGGCGACATACATGAAGAATGGCTCATCGGCATTGCTCTTCTTGTGGTCTTTGACAAAGGACGCCGCCTTGTTGCTGATCACATCCGTGTAATAAAAATCATCTCCAGGAGGGATCTGTTGGTTGCCATCCGTCAGTGAATTGGGGTCGTAGAAGCTGCCTGCGCCATGGATCGTTCCATGGAAGCGATCGAATCCCCGTTGAAGTGGCCAATTGTATTTTGGCCCTTCGGGATCCACGTGTTTGGTCACATGCCACTTGCCTGAAAGATAGGTGCGATAACCCGCGGTCTTAAGCACCTGTGCGATCGTGACTGCATTACCACCCAGCTCACCACGGTAACCTTCCCAGCCTCGGTCATCCATCATGTGGCCGATACCCGCCTGATGGGCATAAAGTCCGGTCAGGAGCGTGGCGCGTGTGGGGCAGCAGCGGGCAGTGTTGTAAAACTGGGTGAAACGCACGCCCTTCTTTGCCAATGCATCCAAGGTTGGTGTCTGGATCTCACCTCCATAGGGACCGATGTCGCTGTAGCCCATGTCATCAGCCATCATGATGATGATGTTTGGGCGTTTGGCTGCCCAGCTGGTAAAGGACATGAGAGCCAAAAGAACAGTGGCGCAGGCGAGCGAGAAACGATGTTTGAGTGCGATTTGACGATTCAATTTCATGGCAACAGGTGATGTTGGGAATGAGGGGATCTTGGGAATCTGGGCGGAAATCTCAAATCTCAATTTCGTCAGGCTTCTCAGATGATTCATATCGTTGGAACTCCTTGATGCTCCAGATGCCCAAAGCCACCCAGGCAATCATCCAGATCCAGTGAACCGGGAGAAACCACGCAAACTGCTCAGAAAGAAACGCAATCTCGCTCCCTTCAATCTCCATCTCCGGCCCCAGTTTGCTGACAAGAGCGATTCCCGTCAGGATCGCGAACGTAATCATCGCCAGATAAAAGCCAGCGACTCTCTTGAAGATCAGTGACGGACGAATGATGTCCACCTTTGCCATAATGAACACACCCAGGCTCATGGCGCCCACGGCGAGACTGATGAATCCGCTATACAGTTCAAAGCGACTGTTCAGCGTCGCGATTATCGACACCACGGCGTCGAACAAGAAGACGTATAGATAAAACAAACGGAAGGTCTTCAACGGAGATCCTCCCGGACTAAATATTTGATGAAAGCCTGATCACAACGCGGTGCCATGTGCGGGGGATTGTAGGGCTCGAATCCATAAGCGCGATACATTGCCACTGCGGATTCAAGCACGTCAGCTGTTTCGAGGTAGATCTCACTGAATCCAAGTTCCCGAGAAAGTTTTAGCCCATGATCCATCAACTTCCTTCCCAGTCCCTTCCCGCGATGCGCCGAATGGAGATACATCTTCCTCAGTTCACACCTCTCGTCAGACATACGCATCACAGCCACCGTGCCGATGATCCTTCCGGCATCATCCCTCAAGACATGGAAGGCCCCTCCCTTGTAGGCTTCCCTAATACTGTAGAGGTCCTTGTCTGTATCATGCGGAGACGGCTCCAAGCCAAACTCCCGCAACACAGAAAAGATCAATTCACGGATCGATTCCTCATCTTCAACAGTGGCCGTACTCAAAGTCATGCAAGCCGCATCATTCACACCCAACACAGACAGGTCAAACCAGAGAGAAGGAGTGACGCTAATCCAAAAGAATCTCTCACAGGGCCACGGTGATACACGGAGTGGAAGGATACAGAAAATAGGAAAGCGTTCGTTGGGGGGCGCTTACTTTACCTTCAATCTAAGAAGCGGAGGGGTATTGCTTGGGTGTTCCTTGGTGGCGAAGGCGTGGACTAGGCCGCCGTTGGTTTGCTCGTCGGTTTCGCGGGTGAGGATGAAGGTGACTTGGCCGTTGGTGTCGCTGTTGAGGAAGGCGACGAGGGCATCTCCTTCGATGGAGCGGCTGCCGGTTTGGATGCCTTGTTCCACAATGAATTGTCCGAGGAAGGTGAGTTTGTCTTGCTGGAGGTGAGCGTTGTATTCAGCTGTGTGTGCCGGGGCTTTGTTCCATGTGAGGGAATCTTCTTTCCAGTTATCTTCTGTCTCATCGCTGAGTCCATAGACAGAGAAGGTGCTGTCTGGAACGATGGTAGCGAATCCGAGATCGCTGGGCTCGAGGTGCAGAATGAATTGGGCGTGGTCGATGGATTGTCCTTTAAAGGCGCTGAGATCAAAGGCGACGTATCCTTTGCGATCGAGTTCTGTGCGGTGGCTGGTGTGTTTGACTCGGAAGAAGGATTCGCTTCCTGGGGAGGGGAAGTTCTTATCAGAGCGGATGTAGGTATCGCGGCCTTTGCCGAAAGCGGTGGAGAGAAGGTGCCAGCCTTCGCGTGCGTTTTCGACGATCAATGGATTCCAGCGTGGTGGTTCGCGATCTGCATGGTTTTCTGTGCCTGGTTGTGGGATGCGGTCTTTGGTCCAGCCTCCGTAGTCCACGCGGCCTCCGGTGGTGAGTCGCTTGGTTTCCTGAGATTTGTGGTGTTCGACTTCCACGATGCCCTCAAGGACGTTGACCATGGATTTGCCGTCGCGACTGGCGCTGATGCCAAAGCGTGTGCCGTAGTCGACGACGGTGGTTTCATCTGTATCCACAGTGAAGCCTTTGGCGGATTCGGGGACATTGGCCATGATGGTGCCGTGTAGCAGGCGGCAGTGCATGGCATCGATGATCCTCAATGAGGCGGGCGCTTCCATGACCAGCTCTGCTCCGCTGTCAAAGGTGAGCGTGGCAAGTCCCTCAAGGAGATCCAGATTCCCCTCGGTGACACGGGCGCCTTCTATGGTCGGGACTTCACTGCCGCCCCATTTGCATTGGACGGTTTTGGTCAATGTGGCGACTTCCTTTGGCTGTAGTGAAATGACCGGAGGCGGGGCAGCTGACTGTGATTCAGGGGCAGGTGACGTCACATTCCAAATCCATGATGCGACGAGGGCGGCGATTGCTGCGGTCGCCACGTAGCCCAACAGTGAACTGCGCTGGGGGATGGATACGATGTTGGACGGTGTCTGGCTTTCATCGTCTTCGGCCAATCGCCGCAGCGTTTCCTTTTCGCGACGCAGGATGGCGTTGTGAGCGAGGAGTTCTGCGAGTTCTTGGCGTGCTTCTGGTGAATCCTTGAGGAGGGATTCCAGTTCCTGGCTTTCCTCATCGCTGAGGCGTGCGTCGCAGGCTTTGTTTAAAAGCTCTTCTTGGCGGTGGTTCAAATCGTGGGATGCCATGTCAGCTCTGGGATTGGGGTTGGTTGCTGACGCACTGCATCAGTGTGTGGCGAATGCGGCTCAGGGCGCGATAGACAGCGGTCTCTGTCTTGTCCAGTTGCTCGGCCATGTCTTCGATGGATTTCTCTTCGTAGTATCTGAGGAGCACAAGCGACCGGTGGGCTGAAGGGAGTTTGCGCAGGCAGCTTTCGAGTCGGTCGCGTCTGTGATCAATGTCTGGGGAGAGCTTTTCGATCTCTGTGGCCATGAGTTCGAGCATTTCATCACTGAGTTGCAGGTGGCTGCGTTTCTTCTTCCGGCGATAGGTCAGGACTTGATGGAAGGCCACTTTCCGGGCCCATGCGATGAAGTTGGTACCTGTCTTGAACTGACTGAAGCTCCGCCACATGACCATGCGGGATTCCTGAAGGATGTCCTCCGCATCGTTGTTGTCCGGCACCAGCCCATAAACATAGAGCGCCAATTGGCGTTCGTGCGTGCCAAGGAGCATGAGAAACTCCTCTGAGCGGTCGTTTGGTTCTGGGTCAGTCGGGTTCATCGCTGAATAGGTTGCTGGACATAAGGCGGGTGAGTTGATGTGATTGGACAACAATTTCCCGCAAATCATGCGTTTGATATCTTTTTAGAAAATTGATGTCCAAAGCATACAGCCATTTCGCCTGTTTGTGGCGTTCGTGGAATTCCCTCAGATGATTGCATTTAGAAAGTATTCAGTGGTTTTGTTGCTCGGATTGCTGCTGGGCCCTGTCGGTCTGGAAGCGGCCAACAAGGCCAATAGTGTGCAGATGAAGTTCTTTGAGATGCGTGTGCGTCCTCTGCTCGCCGAGCACTGTTACAGCTGTCACGGGCCGGATAAACAGAAGGCTGGACTGCGACTGGACTCACTGGAGGCAATTCAAAAGGGCAGTCGGCACGGGGCTGTAGTGGAATCAGGGAAGCCGGATGGGTCGCTGTTGATCACGGCGGTGCGGCGCACAGACCCAGATCTGCAGATGCCACCCAAGAAGGCACTGAATGCAGAGCAGGTGAAGGATTTGGAAAACTGGGTGCAACTTGGAATGCCTTGGCCGGAAACGAAGGCGACGCATGGAGGCAAAGGTGGTGGCCATCAGTTCACGGACGAAGATCGTTCATGGTGGGCCTTTCAGCCGGTGAAGAAGGTGTCGCTACCCAAGGCAGATGCATCTGCCGGAATCGTTAAGAATGAGTTGGATCCGTTTGTTCTCAGGAAGCTCCAGAAGGCGGGTTTGAAACAGGCTCCTTTGGCAGATCGTCGTTCGTTGGTTCGTCGACTTTATTATCAGGTCCTGGGTGTGCCGCCTACGGCTGAGGAAGTGGAAAAGTTCGTCAATGATCAGAGCACAACTCCGTATGAAGACTTGGTGGACCGATTGTTGGCTGATCCTCGGTATGGTCAAAACTGGGGCCGCTATTGGTTGGATGTTGTCCGTTATGCTGAATCGGATGGTTATCGTCAGGACGCGTATCGCAACGAGATCTGGCGTTATCGGGACTACGTGGTGAAGGCATTCAATGAAGACATGCCTTATAAGCAATTTCTCATGGAGCAATTGGCCGGTGATGAAATTGCTCCGGAAGACCCTGAGGTGTTGGTGGCCACAGGGTTTCTCAGGCTGGGTGTTTACGAGTACAATCTTCGCGATGCGGAGGGGCAGTGGAAACTGATCACAGATGAACTCACGGATACGGTTGGCGATGTGTTCCTAGGCATGGGAATGGGTTGTGCCCGCTGTCATGACCACAAGTTCGATCCGATTCTGCAGAAGGATTACTATCGCCTTCAGGCGTTCTTCAAACCGCTGTTATGGCGCGATGATATCCCTCTGACCAAACAGGCGGAGATCAAGACGTATCATGCAGCCCTGAAAAAATGGGAGGAGAAGAACCGTGAACTGCTTGATAAGATCGAGGCGATTGAAGGGCCGGCCAGAATCAAACAGGAGAACAAGTCTGTAACGATGTTTCCAAATGAAGTGCAGGCGATGTATCGCAAGCCGAAGGAGGAACGTACTGCATATGAAAATCAGATTGCTGACCTGGTGCACCGACAGGTGTTGTTTGAATACACGCGCCTGAAGAACGGCATCCCGAAGGACAAGCATGAGGAATGGGAGAAACTTAAGAAACAGCTTCAGGATCTCACTGGAAGTAAACCCAAGGCTCTGCCGGGCGGCATGTTGGCGATGGATGCTGAAGGCGAGATTCCTCCAACGTCCATTCCGGGCAGCCGTCGGGAGGAGATAATCGAGCCGGGGATTCTTTCCATACTGGATCCGTCACCGATCAAGGTGAATCATGCCAAAGTTGCGCGTGAAGGGTCGTCAGGAAGGCGTCTCGCATTGGCTGAGTGGTTGGCTGATGACGATAACCCATTGACCGCACGCGTCATGGTCAATCGCATCTGGCAGCATCACTTTGGAACTGGGCTGGCGGCCAATACCAGCGACTTTGGCAGGTTGGGTGAAGCGCCATCCCATCCGGAATTGTTCGATTGGTTGACCGCGGATTTTGTGAAGCACGGATGGAAACTGAAGCACCTGCACAAGAAGATCCTGATGTCGGCCACGTTCCGTCAATCGACCACGCCTGTCTCATTGGAGATGGCGATGAAAGTGGATCCGACCAATCGCATGCTTTGGCGATTCCCTCCGCGCCGCTTACGTGCTGAGGAGATCCGCGACTCCATGCTGACCGTCAGTGGCGAGCTTAAGAAGAAGGAGTCTGGCAAGAGCGTATCGGGCAATGACCCTTATCGTGCGGTGTTCACGCGATTGCTTCGTAACTCACCTGATCCCTTGCTGGAGACCTTTGATGCTCCGACCGGATTTTCATCCCAGGCCAAGAGGAATCTGACCACGACGGCGATCCAGTCGCTGCTCATGATCAATGGAGCGTGGACAAGTAAACGTGCCAGTGTGATGGCAGGGCGCTTGGTGAAGACGCATAAAGGGAATCACAAGAAGATGGTGGAAACCGCATTCCATGAATGTTTTGGACGCAAGCCACGAACTGAGGAAGTGGAAGGGGCGTTGGGATTCATCAAACAACAGCTTGGAATGATCGAACCGAAGAAGAGCAACGGTGCGGAAGCAGATTCCTTTCTGGATAATCCTGAAATGCAGCTTTGGGGGACGGCCTTCAATATGGAGGACAAACGCAAGCACGCGGTGCTCCGCCTGAACAAGGATGTGGAGCCATTTGCAAAAGGGAATTTCACGGTCGAGGCGATCGTTTATCATCGGACGATGTTTAAGGACGCGTCCGTTCGCGTGATTGCAGCAGAGTGGAATGGCTCCAACTCATCACGAGGCTGGAATCTGGGTGTGACCAGTGAGAAGTCAGCCTATCGTCCGCGTAATCTGATCCTTCAACTCGTGGGTGATGATGTGAATGGGAAGGTGAAATACGAAGTGGTCGCCTCTGATCTACGTATCCCTTCCAATAAACCATATTACGTCTCTGCATCCGTGGATTTTGAAAAAGGAACTGCCACGTTCTTTGCGCGGGATATGTCTTACGATGAATCCGAAGTGGAGACCGCGGTGGTGAAGCACAGCATCCGTGGTGGGTGCGTGAATCCGCCCGTTCAATTCACCTTGGGCGGCAGGGACAATGCGTCGCGCACCAGCAATTGGGATGGACTCATCGACGATGTGCGCCTGACACGGGGAACACTGACGAATGAGGATGATCTCCTTATTTATAATCCCAACAACCTTGTTGTGAAAAACACCCGGGCCATGTGGCGCTTTAGTCGCGCAGATGAGCGCGGCCTGGGCGCAGATCTGTCACCTGAAAATCATCTTCTCGAACTGGTGTCCAAAGGCAACAGCCAGGCCGGTCCTTTGCAACTGGCCATGACGGACTTCTGTCACGTGCTTCTGAACTCCAACGAATTCATTTACCTCGACTGATTCATGAATCCTTTTTCTCACTATCCGACCGCATCCAATCGACGCGATTTTCTGACCCGTTCTGGAATGGGGTTTGGGGCCATGGCTCTGGCGGACATGATGGCATCAGAGGCGCGGGCCGATGGAGGAGCTGTTCCTGGAGCGATCAAATTTCCAGCCAAGGCCAAGAGCGTGATCTTCCTTTTTATGGAAGGCGGTCCCAGTCATCTCGATCTCTTTGACCGTAAGCCTTTGTTGAACAAGCTGGCAGGTAATCCCATTCCGCCCAGCTTTGGGAAAGTCATCACTGCCATGGGTGAGGAAGAGAGTCCGCTGCTGGCCTGTCCGCGCGAGTGGAAGCGCTATGGTCAGTGTGGTCATGAAATCTCCAACTGGATGCCGCATGTGGGGCAGATGGCAGATGAGCTCTGTGTGATCCGTTCCTGCACGCAAGATGGCATCAATCACTCGGCCGGAGTCTGTCAGATGAATACCGGGCACGTCATTGGTGGACGTCCTTCGCTTGGCGCATGGGTGAACTACGGTCTTGGCACGGAGAACAGTGACATGCCTGCCTTTGTGGTGCTGACCGACAGCAACAAACAGGTGGTGAACGGTCCCCGCAACTGGGGAAGCGGCTTCATGCCGGCCAAGTATCAGGGTGTGGCGTTGAAGTCTGGTGACGAGCCGATTCAGAATCTAAACACGCCACGTGAAATCGGCGAGGAACGTCAACGTGCCAAACTGCGTTTCCTTGATCAGATCAATCAAGGGCACGCCAAATTTCGCGTCGGTCAGAGCGAGCTGGAAGCCCGGATTCGTTCTTATGAACTTGCCTTTAGGATGCAGGCTGCAGCTCCGGGAATCATCGATATCGATAAGGAAACGCAGTTCATCAAAGACCTCTATGGATTGGAGCAGAAAGAGACGGCGGTCTTTGGCAAAAACTGCCTGATGGCTCGGCGCTTGGTGGAGAATGGAGTGCGCTTTGTGCAGCTCTACAGTGGTGCTGGCAGCGGATGGGATTCTCACTCACGGATGGAGCAGAACCATGGACGTCTCTGTAAAGCAGTCGATCAGCCGATTGCTGCGCTCTTGAAGGACCTGAAGCAACGTGGGCTTCTTGATGAAACGCTGGTCATCTGGGGCGGTGAGTTTGGTCGCACTCCGATGTCTGAGAAAGGTGATGGACGTGATCACAACCCCAGTGGATTCACCATGTGGATGGCTGGTGGCGGAGTGAAAGGGGGACAGGTCATTGGCTCCACTGATGAACTCGGACTGCACGCCGTTGAAGAGCGTCTTCACGTACACGATCTTCACGCAAGCATCCTCCGCATTCTCGGTGTTGATCACACCCAATTGATTTTTCCTCACAAAGGACGCCCCGAGCGCATCGATCTCAACGAAGGCGAAGCCTACGAAAAGATCATGGCTTAGCGGGCCAGTGGAATTGGATGGTGTCTTTTTGAGGATGTAGGGTTGGAAGATTCCTTAGCGCGAGGTGTGTGTGGATGCGTTCAACGAATCTCTTTTCTGGTCAGCGCCCTTTGCCTTTTATCGATTTTCTGCGAAACACGTGCTTATGAACGTTGAGCGCGTCAAATACATCATCTGGGCTGCGGACATGAACCGGGCAGTGGAGTTTTATAAGCAAACCTTTGGAGGCAAGGTTCTCAAACAGAACGAGATCATCAGCGAGGTGGAGATCTGCGGAGCCATCATCGGGATCCATGGTGGAGGTGAAGGCACGAAGACCTGGACCGGAATCAGCTTCCAGGTGCCGGATGTTGTAGAGGGCGCTGAGGCCGTCAAGGCAGCTGGTGGTAGTCTGACCCGCGAACCTGAGCCAGAGGACGGCGAACCTCCTCACCTTGCCATGTGTATGGACACGGACGGCAATGAGTTCATGCTCTCACGCAAACGTGGCTGAGCGATGGTCGGGGAATTTCACTGTGAGCTGTGTGGGCGCCTTGTGCATGAGGTGACCAAACACCATCTCATTCCCCAAACCCGGCATTCCAATAAGAAGAACAAGAAGGACTTTGATCGGACCGAGGTAAAGACACGCGTGGCATGGATCTGCAAACCCTGCCACAAACAGATCCACGCCATCCTCACGGAGAAACAGATGGAACGTGATTACAACACCCTCGAGTCATTAAAGAACCAAGAAGAGATCGCCAAGTTCATCGACTGGATCAAAGACAAACCAGCAGACGCACATGTCGTAGTGCGCAGGGTGAATAGTAAGAAGAAGTGACCCATGAAGCCGCCTCTACAGAATATCAGTCTTCTAGGCGTCGATATGGCGTGGGGAGATCGGAACCCGGACGGGTTGTGTGCCATTCAGATTCGTAAAGGAGAGGTTGTCAGTGTTGAAACTGCTTTGACTCATGGCGATGAGGCGTTGGTCGATTGGTGCTGTTATCATTCAAGTGCAGGGACGTCGCTGGTTACCCTTGATGCACCAATCGTGTGTCCAAATTTGAGTGGCTGTCGACCAGTGGACAAACTGACGCATGTCCTGTTTGGGCGTTACAAGGCAGGGTGTTATCCGGCAAACTTGGGGAAGTGTCCAAGGCCACCTCGTATTGCAGAACTCTTGAGCGAACACGGTTTTGAAATTGGTTGGGACCTGAAGTCAAAGAAGAAGCTCCTGGCTGAAGTATATCCACACCCAGCCATGGTAAGGGTGTTTAATTTGTCGGAACGTATCCCATACAAGAAGGGGAAGGTTGCGGAGAAGCAGGCCGGTTTTAAAACGCTCCAGAAACATATGAGGCGTTATTTGAGAAATGAGATACCGGAACTGGGAATGCCGTCCAATATCAGGAAGCTTCTATCGTCCAAGTGGAGCAAGGGAGTTGAGGATCAAACGGATGCCTTTTTCTGCGCGCTGATCGCCCTCAATCATTGGAGGTCCAGAGGCAACACCAGCGAGGTGATTGGAGATCTGGAAACCGGTTTCATTCTGCTGCCTGCCTAGGGATGCGCAATCGTTGCCCCCTCCGGGGTCAATGTCGTGTGCGTGTGTTACCGGGCATTACATGCCCGGCTACATGCGTTGACTGCTCCGCAGTCGGAAAAGGCCCGGAGGGCTATACGCATGTAGCACCGGGTGTAACCCGGTGAACGAGAGGGTAACAAATATCCCGCGCCCCGGAGGGGCGCACGATATACACGTTAATAAGACGCTTTGATTGCGAGTTGGAAGTAGGCTGCGCCATCACCATTGAGCTGTAGGTTTGTGTTTGGGTAATCGATTCTACGATCCCAGGTCCAACCACCTTCGACGATGGCTCTGACCTTTTTGGTGATCCCTGCTTCGAATCCCAGTCCTGAGCGGATCTCGCGATAGCTGAAGTCTTGGTCGTCGAGTTCAGGGCGTCCGATTCTGGTGCCGAAGTTTTCACCAACGCGATAGCTGCCGCCCCTGAGCCTGCTGTTGACGTAAGCTTTCCATCGATCGTCAAAGGTGTAGCTGAGTCTGGTTTCAGGAAGTCCGGCCTGGAGTGTCCATGCATCATTGATGGCCCACCTGGCACCGATACCACCGACGATGGGGATTTCACCACGCCAGTTTGCCGAGAGCCCGATCACCCACTGAAGCGATTGGCTCTGAGCGTAGATGGCTCTTACTGACAAGGGCGCGTTAATGTCGCCAACTCCGAGGTCTTCCAGATCACTGTAGATGCCTGGCTTGACGTTTCCTTGAAGTGTCCAGCGATCGTTGATTTTCCAGTTGTTGCCTAGCGTCAGTGCAAAGGAGTTTAGCGTGTTTGGGACGGGCGTGCCGGGAGTGGTGCCGAAGGCGAGTCGATTCCATTCGCCGCCTACCGACCATTGGTAGTTTGGCTTGGAGATGTTCATGACGGAATAGCCCACGCGTGTTGAGAGCGTATCGATATCTCCACGGGAGGTGAGTCCTTCACCGATAGCTGAGTTTCCGGTGTAGCTGATTTCGGTGACGGAACTGGAAATGTATTTTGGTCGGGCGTCTTGTGCACTGATCTGAAAGACAGCTGAAAGCGCCACGAGGGCAAGAATGGTTTTCTTGATCATGTGGGAGGGAGATTAGACCTAGTTGGAGATCATGCAAGGGGCGTCACCAACGAACTGTTTCCAGTAGTGGTGAACGAATACTTCCATTGGATGCAATGACATTGCCGGCGTTCAAATGCATCGGTTTGCCAGAGCGGTCGCAACATTGGCCTCCGGCCTCTTCGATCAGAAGCCAGCCCGCAGCGTAGTCCCAAGGGTGAAGTTGATATTCGAAGTAGCCTTCGTAGCGACCACAGGCCACCCATGCGAGATCGATGGCAGCACTGCCCATTCTGCGGATGCCTCGGATATTCTGTTTGAACAGGGCGTGAATGGAATCGAGCGTTCGTTTCATCATTTCGCCACGGTCATAGTAGAAACCTGTTGAGAAAATACCTTCGCTGAGTTGATCGGATTTGGTGACCTGAATGGGCGTTCCGTTCAACGAGGCACCTTGTCCACGCACTGCAGTGAAGAGTTCGTTCCGGGTGGGATCGAGAATGACGCCGACCTGCACGATGCCTTTTTGCGCATAGGCGATGGAGACAGCGTAGTGAGGGATGCCGTGGGCGTAGTTGTTGGTGGCGTCCAATGGATCGATGACCCAGAGATGCTCCTCTTCACCGGTGCCGGTGGACTGACCTTCCTCCAGGAGAAACAGATGGTCAGGAAAGTCCGTCTTGATGGTTTCAGTGATCAATTCCTCGCACTCAAGATCGGTCTGGGTAACAAGGTTTTGGCTACTGTCTTTCTGGTAGATGGATGCCTTGCCTTGTAATGCCTGCATCCGTTCGCCTGCCAATCGAGCCGCCTTGATTGCTGTCTCCAAGATATCATTCATGCGGCCGCAGCTTGGCAGAGGGGAAAGGTCAGGGAAAGGGATCGATTCGAAACAAGGTCCGTTTTTGCAACGATCGGGGACTTGTGCTGATACCAGACATGGCCAATGGTGTTTCCAATGTTTGGAAGACTTGCGTTATTATTTGTGTTTGTGCCGCTGATCGAGCTGATGCTTCTGATCAAGTTGAGCGCCAAAGTCGGCTTTGGTCCCACGTTGTTGCTTGTGGTGATTACCGGGCTTATTGGGGCATGGCTGGCACGGGATCAGGGATTCAAAGCTGTGGGGCGAATCCAGGCCGAGCTTGCTGCCGGTCGTATGCCTACGGATGAACTCATTGAAGGCATGCTGGTTCTCGCGGGTGGCGTGGTGTTGCTCACGCCTGGACTGCTGACGGATATCTGTGGCTTCCTATTAATGGTCCCTGGTTTTCGTAGGGCTGTCCTTCAGAGAGTGAAATATGGCTATTCCTCCAGACTGAAACGTACAAACGCCCGCGCTGAAGGGAATGCGATTGATGTGTAGGTCGATCTGATTCTGATTCTGGATGGTTGATCACGCCAAGACCCGGAGACCCTAAGGAGAGAGAAAGTGTGGTTTTGGGGGATCAAACTGTTATTCTCCTGTTTCGCTGTCTGGCACGTGGCGCCAGTTTACCCAGATCATTTCATCGTTCACCTTTGTGATAGGTGAGGGCATACTTTGGTTATGCGATTTCTTGTTACCTGTATCTCGTTGTTGTCGTTCTGTCTGGTCGCGCTTTCGGCGCAGGCGCGTCAGCCTAATGTGATTATCTTCTACACGGATGATCAGGGGACGCTGGATGTGAACTGTTTTGGTTCGAAGGATCTGATCACTCCCCACTTTGACAAACTGGCTGCTGATGGGGTGCGCTTCACTCAGGCATACGCCCATACGGTGTGTTGTCCTTCGCGTGCGGCGTTGATCACAGGGTGTCATCCGCAGCGATCCAATGTGAATTCATGGACCCAGGGACGTCTTCATGGGGCAATGGGGCGCAATCTGGCTTTGGAGGAAACCACGATGGCTGAGGCGCTGAAAGGGGCCGGGTATTCGACGGCTCTTTTTGGTAAGTGGCATATCGGAGCGCACAAGGATCATGGTCCATTGAAGCAGGGATTTGATGAGTTCTTCGGAAACCGCAGTGGGTTCATTGATAACTACGATCACTTCGGTGGGCATGGCATTGGATCCCATGATTTGTTTGAAGGAACGAAGGAGGTCTTTCATCGAGGTGTTTACTATCCAGATCTGATTGTGGATCGAGCCTTGGGTTTCATGGAACGGAATCAGGACAAGCCGTTTTTTCTCTACTTTGGATTCAATCTTCCTCACTACCCTGAGCAACCAGTGGGGCCATATGCGAATGCTTATGAGGACATGGAAGAGCCACGCCGTTCGTATGCGCGCGTGGTGTCCACCTGTGATCATTACCTCGGGCGATTGATGGGTGGATTGGAGAAATTGAAACTCACGGATGATACGATCGTAATTTTCACGAGCGACAATGGACACTCAGAGGAGGACTATCAGGTGAAGGTCGATAATCACATGGCGGGGCGACCAAGAGGAGAGAACTATGGGGCCAATGGCGGAGGTGGAAACACTGGCAAGTGGATTGGGGCCAAAGGAAGTTTTCTTGAGGGTGGTCTGCGAGTGCCGGCGATCATGAGTTATCCCAATGGACTTCCCAAAGGGCAGGTACGTGATCAGGCGGTGACGATCATGGATTGGTATCCCACGGTGTTGGATCTCTGTGGAGTGGATCGTCCTCGAGGCGTGAAGTTTGATGGGCGTTCGGTTCTGCCCTTTGTGAAGGATTCATCGGCCAAGTCAGAGCACGAGCAGCTCTATTGGCAATGGCAGAAAGGATGGGTGGTTCGCGATGGTGATTGGAAATTGATCACAAACGGAGGTTACGGATTGGGGCAACCTAAACTCCCGGCCAATCCTTACCTTGCCAACCTTTCTGACACTGAGCCTGAGTCCAAGAATTACGCTTCTGAGAAACCGGAAATCGTGAAGCGACTTCAAGGGCTTTATGACGAGTGGGCAAAGGATGTTTTCAGTGTTTATCCTCCCTGATCAGGAGGCTGGTTGACTGATATCGGTGTGGTGTGAGCCGACAAAAGTTCAGCCCTCTCCCTTGCAGGACGAAGATTTGTGTAAATAATCGCCGTTTACGCGCGTCTGGTCGTGCGGTTGTTTATGCGAATTTTGGGAAAGATAATCATATTTGCCTGTTTTGGGCTGCTTTTCGGTCTGAAAGCCGAGGAAAAGCAGGCATCGGTTGCGCACATGGAGCGTGCGCAGATTCTCGATTTTTCCAAGGAGCACTGCTTTCGTTGTCACGGTAACAAGAAGGCCAAGGCTAAATTGAACCTGGAAGAGATGCTGGCCGGGAAGCATCCGTTTGATGACGCGGTGCATTGGCGTGAGGCAATCGAGCGTGTGAATCTGATGGAAATGCCCCCTGAGGATGAACCCATGCCACCAATGGTGGATCGTGAGCGTTATCTTGCCGGAATTGGTCATCAGTTGCGCTTGGCTGCTGAGCGTTTGGCGGGTGATCCGGGGCCGTTTCGGACGCGTCGATTGAACCGCACACAGTATCGTTACACGATGAGGGATCTGCTCGGGATTCATGTGGATGTCTCACACATGCTGCCGCCTGATGGCTCAGGTGGTGAGGGATTCGACAATGCAGAGGAAACGCTTTTCATATCGCCACTTCATGGAGAGATGTATCTGGAGGCTGCGCGCGAATCACTCATGTATTCTTCCAAAGAGGCGGAGTCACGAAAGCGAATTTTTATAACCAAGCCTGGAGACAAGGTCACTGAAGAGCAGGCAGCCACGGAGATATACAGGAACTTCATGGAACGGGCATTTCGGCGTCCATTGAGGGACAAGGAAGAAGTGCCTTATGTGGGGTTCTTCAAACAGGCTCGGAAGAGTGGGGATACCTTTCAGGAAGCGATTTATTACGGTCTGCGTGGTGTGTTGGTATCGCCTCATTTTCTTTTCCGCATGGAGGCTCCGAATCTGGGCAAGGAACCGGTGAATGTCACTGATTGGGAACTTGCTGCGCGACTCAGCTATTTCCTCTGGGCGTCTGTTCCGGACAGGGAATTGAGGGATCTGGCCTCTAAAGGGAAGTTGAGTGATCCGGCTGTCTTGAAGAAGCAGGTCATTCGAATGCTGAAGCACCGAAACCGTTATGAGGTTGCCGAAGACTTCATGGGGCAGTGGCTCGGGACTCGCGAATTGGGTGAAGAGTTCAAGCCGGACACGGACCTGTTCAAGGGATACAACGAACGTTTGGAATCCGTCATGCGAAGCGAACCTGCTTACTACCTTTCAGGCATGCTAAATGAAAATCGCAGCGTGTTGGAGTTGATCGATTCCAGTTACACCTATGGTAACAATGACCTCCTCCGTCACTATAAAATCAGCACTAAGGGACAGAAGGTCAGTGGTTCGCTCAATCGCTTTAATCTGCCGGAGGATAGTTCACGCGGAGGTGTGTTGACGATGGGAGCTGTGTTGGCTGTGTCGTCTTATCCGCATCGGACCAGTCCGGTGTTGAGGGGGAAATGGCTGATGGAAAAGATTCTTGGAACGCCGCCACCGCCACCACCACCAAATGTCCCTGAGCTGGAGGAGACTCCCCATGGGCAAGAGGCAAAAACGTTGAGGGAGCGGCTTGAGATGCATCGCGCCAATCCGAATTGCGCGAGTTGCCATGATCGGATTGATCCTATTGGGTTTGGGTTGGAGAATTTTGATGCAGTGGGTCGTTGGCGCGACAAGGAAGGCGGTAAACCTGTCGATGCCAAAGGCTCTTTGCCTGGAGGATTGGAGTATGAGGGCGTGGTGGGTTTGAAGAAGGCGTTGCTTTCAAAGCCTGACAAATTTGTCCGTCACTTCACGATGCAGATGTTTGCCTATGCGATGGGCCGGGGTATTGTGGAGAGCGATCACCCGGTGATTGATGAAATAGCAAAGCGGACGAAGGATAATGAATACAAGATCCGTGAGTTGATCATCGGCATCGTGGAATCACGTCCTTTCCGGATGAAGCGTCCTGTCTCAGCGGAAGTGAATCTGTCCGCCAATTAAAACCTGAAGATGAAATCACGCAGCTTGGAACTGAATCGAAGAACTTTAATCAAGGGCGCAGGTGTGTCCTTGGCGCTGCCATGGCTTGAGGCGATGACTCCCGAAGCACGCTCGGCTGAAGCAAAGGAAAAGAAGGCGGATGATGCACCCGTGCGCATGGCAGTGCTGTGGAAGCCGAATGGTGTGCGTGCTGATCTATGGACACCGGAGGGTGAAGGGGCTGATTTCAAGTTGTCCTCATCGCTGGAGTCTCTCAACGCACATAAGAAGGATCTTTTCATCCCGACGCAGTTGTGGAATCAGGGAACGCGTTCTGGAGATGGTCACTATGTGAAAGTGGGTGGTTTCCTGACCGGTACGACCATTACCAAGACCAAGGGTGTAGACCTGAACTGCAATGGGGTTTCCATGGATCAAATGGCAGCCAAGAGACTTGGTCACCTGACACCGATTCCTTCATTGGAATTGGGCATCGAACCTGCACGAACAGGCATTGATGGTGTGGTTGGCTATACCAGGGTCTATGGAGCGCACATGGCATGGGCTGCTCCGAGACGTCCTTTGGCCAAAGAGACTAATCCGCGACTCGTTTTTGAAAGGCTGTTGAGATCCACCGGCGGACGAAAGGTGGAAGCCAAACGTGATGCGTCATTGCTGGATCTG
The DNA here is from genome assembly GCA_965658675.1 of Limisphaerales bacterium. Taxonomy (GTDB): domain Bacteria; phylum Verrucomicrobiota; class Verrucomicrobiia; order Limisphaerales; family CAZKNW01; genus CAZKNW01. Next base: position 137,484 of record CBFHTT010000006.1, on the reverse strand, counting down.
GTCATGCAGGAAACGCGTGATCTGAAGAAACAGCTGGGTGCATCAGACAAGCGGCGGTTGGATGAATACCTGGATGCCGTGAGGTCTGTGGAAGGGCGTCTTCAGAAGACAGCCAATCCGGGGACGACCAAATGGAAACTGCGTTCTGAGTTGAATGCTTCCATGGCACCGCCTGAGTCTGTGCCCCGTGATCATCAGGCTCACACGCGATTGATGTTGGATATGATCGCGCTGGCCTTTCAGACCGACATGACACGCATCGCCACTTTCATGTATGGCAATGCTGTGAGTAACATCAATTTTTCCTTTCTCGAAGGAGTAAAAGGAGCGCATCACAGCATGTCTCATCATGAGAAGAAGGCAGAGAAGCTGGCTCAGTACCACCGGATCAATCAGTGGCACGTGGAGCAGTATGCTTATCTGCTGAACAAGCTGAAGAACATCCAGGACGGTGAGCACTCTTTGCTGCATAACTCGATGATCGTCTTCGGCTCCAGTCTCAGGGATGGCAACTCGCATAATCCGCACAATCTCCCTGTGGTTCTAGCAGGGCAGGCGGGTGGGCGGGTTCAGACCAATCAACATCGGGTGTATGCCAAGGACTCCCCGCTGACAGACATGTGGGTGTCCATGTTGGATGCCTTTGGCGCGCCAGTGGAGCGGTTCGCCGATAGCAACGGTCCGTTGAAGGGATTGTTGGCCTAGATTGACGCAATGCGTTGATGGCTGTCATTTAGTGCCTCGAAGGCTTGCCTTTGTAAGGTTGAGTGTTAAGGAACGCCGGTGCTTGATGCGTCTGACTCCATGCCTTCTCATTTGACTGACATTTCCATTGTCGGTGCCAGGGAACACAACCTGAAGAATGTCTCCGTCGATATCCCTCGAGGGAAATTCGTGGTGGTGACTGGTGTGAGTGGCTCAGGGAAGAGCACGCTGGCGTTTGATCTGGTGTTTTCGGAGGGACAGCGTCGATTTTTGGATTCCATGAGTGCCTATGCGCGCCAGTTTGTGGAACAGATGGCACGTCCGGACGTGGATCTCATTTCTGGCATTCCCCCAACCGTCAGTATCGAACAACGGGTCACACGTGGAGGTGGCAAGAGCACGGTTGCGACGGTGACAGAGGTCTACCATTACCTGCGTCTTCTCTTTGCGCGTTTGGGTGTTCAGCACTGTCCCGCCTGTGACGTGCCCGTGGAGGCACTGAGTCGCGATGAAGTGGGGAAACGCCTGTTGGAGCAACTGAACAAGCGTGGTGATCTACTTTTGTTGTCGCCTGTTGTAAGAAACCGGAAAGGCTTTCATTCCGAGGTTGCTGAATGGGCGGCCAAGCGCGGCTATGCCGAGGTGCGGGCTGATGGGAAGATGTATTCCACAAAGAAGAAGTTCAAACTCAGCCGCTTCAAGGAACACGATGTGGAGATTGCGGTGGGTGTTGTGGAGCGAGGCCCCAAGAAGCTGAAATCCCTTCCATCTGATGCGCAGTTCCTTGTGGATGAAGCACTCAAGATTGGTGGAGGAACGGTATATGCCCTGGACAACGACGGAGTGGAGACCACGCATTCCACCGAGCGGACTTGTCCCGGCTGTGATAGATCATTTAATGAGCTGGAGCCCAAGATGTTCAGTTACAACTCATCGCGTGGCTGGTGTTCTGAATGTCGCGGATTTGGTGAGTTGTTTTATCTACCTGAGGTGGACCGAGGAGCGCGTGCCGAAGCGATTGAGGAAAGCTGGTATAGCTGGCAGGAGGGCAGTCGTGATCAGTGTCCATCCTGTCATGGTGCCAGATTGAATGAAGTTTCAAGAGCGGTGAAGTTGGTTGGGTTCAAGAGCACTGCGAAGGGTATTGAGACCACGCCGAGGATTGGCGAATTTTCCAATGCGACGGTCGAACAGGCGTCTGACTACTTTTCAGCGTTGAAGGTGGCAGGGCGTAACAAGGCAGTGGCCAAGGACGTGCTCCCTGAGATCACGGAGCGTCTGAAGTTTTTGAAAGAAGTTGGGCTCGGCTACATGCAGCTTGGTCGAAGCGCGACCACACTCTCTGGTGGTGAGGCCCAACGTATCCGACTCGCCGCGCAGCTGGGATCGAATCTCAGCGGTGTGTTGTATGTGCTGGATGAGCCAACCATCGGGCTACACGCCCGTGATAATGAACGTCTGATTCATGCTTTGGAGATGTTGCGTGAACGAGGGAATTCACTGCTGTTGGTGGAGCATGATGAAGACACGATGCGCCATGCGGATCATATCATTGATCTGGGGCCGGGAGCCGGTGTTCATGGTGGAGAGATTGTGGCTCAGGGGAATCTGACTCAGCTCAAGAAGAACAAGTCCTCCATTACCGGAAAATTTCTGAGAACAAAGGTGGAATATCCAAGTCGTGGTGAGCGGCGGAAGGTGAAGCCTCTGTTCAATGCCAAGGGACGCAAGCTCAAGTCCGCTTTGCCGGATGAATGGATGACTCTCTCAGGCGCCACTCTGCACAACCTGAAACAACCGACGGTTGGGATTCCTCTGAATCGTTTTGTCACTGTCACGGGAGTCAGTGGTTCCGGTAAGAGCACGCTTATTCGGGAATGCTTGTTGCCGCTCATTGCAGCGCAGGTGAAAAAGGAAGCGGAAACCCCGTCAGCTGAAGTTGGAACACTCGATGGTTGGAAGCCGGTGCATGCGGTTTATGAAGTGGATCAATCACCGATTGGCCGGACGCCACGTTCTGTGCCTGCCACCTACGTGGGCTTTTTTGATGATATCCGTAAGATCTTTTCCCAACTGCCTGAAGCACGTATGCGTGGCTATGCTCCCGGGAGATTTTCATTCAACAGCAAGCTTGGAAGATGTCAGGAATGTGAGGGATCTGGTTCCATCAAGTTGGAGATGAATTTTCTGCCTCCTGCGTTTGTGACCTGTGAGACCTGTGAAGGCAAACGCTTCAATCAGGAGACGCTGGATATTGAGCTCTCAGGGAAGAACATCACAGAGGTGCTCGACATGAGTGTGACCGAGGCCTGTGAGTTCTTCAGTAGCTTTCCAAGAATCAAACGTGCATTGGAGGCTTTGAGCGATACGGGCTTGGGCTATGTGAGGTTGGGGCAGAGCAGTCCCACACTGAGCGGAGGTGAAGCACAAAGACTCAAGCTGGTGACCCATCTTCTTGGTGGGTTGAAGAATGCTCCGGAGAAGGCAACGCGTCCTCATCAGCATAAACTTTTCATTCTCGAGGAGCCGACCATTGGGTTGCATATGTCAGATGTGGCGCGCTTGGTAGATGTCATTCAGAGGTTGGTGGACGGAGGACATTCCGTCGTGGTGATCGAACACAACATGGACCTCATCGCCGAGTCGGACTGGTTGATTGATCTGGGCCCGGAGGGAGGGCAAGCCGGAGGAAGTATCGTGGTCGAAGGGACACCAGAGCAGGTGGCTACCTGTAAGAAGTCTTATACGGGAGTGTTCCTCCAGAAGCACATGGAGGAAATGAGCGGTCGCTAGACCTTATTCGCTCTTGAAGCGGATGACAGTTTCGCCAGGGCGGGCCATCCGGAGATTTTCACGTGCGAGGCGTTCAATCGTTGCAGGATCGTTCTTCACCGCATCGAGTTTGAGAGAAAGAAGCTCGTTCTCACGCTCCTGAAGAAGAATGTCCCGTTCCACCTTTTCAATCTCCTTACCCAATGAGGTCTGGTTCTGAATAAGGGGGATGTAACCGAAGACCGCCCATGCAGTAAACGCGAGGCAACCCAGCACGATGGCTGTGTTACTGAGGCGGCTTAGCATTTGTGTCAAACGACGCATGAGACTGATTTCGGTTAAGTTTGGCGCGGAAAGTAACCAAACTGGATCTATTTGTATACTGTTTTCCACGCCCTGAGCTTGCCTTCTGTCCCGAAGCTCAGAGTCAGGAACTCATCCATCTGCTCGTGGCCATCGTCCATCCATGAACCATAGAGGATCTTGTAGGTCTTGCTGGAGCGGTTCCTGATCAACCACTGACACACGAGCGTGTCGTCTCCCAGCTTGGCTTGTGTGGCTGGTCTTCCAAATTCATCCACAGCCATTTCATAGGTGTAGAATCCTACTCTCTGATCCCACTTGATGGTGGATGGCTTAGATTTGCATCCTGAGCTTCCAAGAAGGAGAAGCACTAGGGCCCCGAGAGCCATGAGTCGGGTCAGGTGTCGTAAATTCATGGTTACAGCATGAAATGCAGACGAAAACGCATCAAGTAAAAGACGCGGGTGAAGAAGAATGAGGGCTTCACTTTGTAATGCATCTTGAATCTGGTCCGGTTAAGGTGGATGGCATGAAACAGATCAATCCAAATGGGCAGAAACAGCGTGGCGTCCTTCGTATGTTGGGGCCGGGGATTCTTGGAATCGGCGTTCTTTTCATGATCGCCGGCTTCGTTGATTTTTTCAGAGCTTTTGGCGGGCACGGCAGGCCTGAGTTGTTTTGGTGCTTTTTCGTAGGGATGCCGTTGATTTTTGTAGGGGGAATGATGACCAAGATGGGCTTTCTAGGAGCGATTTTTCGGTATACGGCAGGGGAAACAGCTCCAGTTGCGAAAGATACCTTCAACTACACAGCGCGTGAGACAAAGGAAGGCGTCAAAGACATCGCCAGTGCCGTTTCTGAGGGCTTTCGGGAAGGCTCCAAGGAAAAGGAGTCTGTAGAGGACCGGCTGGAGAAGCTGAAGGGGCTTCGCGATCAGGGGCTGATTGACGCCGAGGACTATGAGGAACAAAAGGATCGGATACTCAATGATCTTTGATCAGTGAGGGAGTTCGATCTCAAGGCTGGCGCCAGCTGCTCCCAATTGTTTGAGATCAAGACTCGATAGTGAGAGCAGGGATTCCTCATCTTCAACCTCAATGAGAAGAATGCATTTTGGGGAGCCCAGTTCGCTGAGCCAGTTTTCTGGTGCGTTGCACAGGATCTTGTTCAGGCCTTCGATCTGAGTTTCAAGTGTCTGGTGATGATCCGCATCCAGTTTCCAAAGGCCGGTCCCGGCTTCGTATTGAACTCCAGAATTCCCTGTCCACATATCACCCTCACGGTGGGACTCAGTTGGAGGGCTGTTCAGTAGTTCTGAAACCGTGTCAGGGTTGAGATCCTTGCTGCTGATTCGGAGAGATGCCTGCATAACGAATTGTCAGTCGCCGTCAGATGAAGCGAGTTTGAATGCCCCTCCGATTCCAGAGATAAGGATCAGCCAGCACTTGAAGCTGGTAAGGCTCAGGGCAATGGCTGCGACGAGCGAAATTTCGTTGCCGACCGCTTCGCCCACGCTTGCTGAATAGACCTCTCGGCAGGTGATTTTGAATTCCATGAGTATCTTCAGCATTTCTCCCAACAATCCTCATTGTAACCGACGTGGGCGCGAAGGTCGGGATTTGAATAGCCGAAGGGAAACTCTCTGACAAGTCTACTAACCTGATAGGGATACCTTGATGGCTGCAATGGTCCCAAACAGCAATACGATCCAGCACTTCGCATCGACAAAACTCAAAGCAATACCCTTGGACAGCGACATGTTCGCTGCGACGGAGTTGCGGATCGCAGCAACGTATTGTGTCCGGTAATCTTCGGGTGCCTGCCTGATTGAGGAGAGCCCTCTGAGTCTGGGGAGAACCGAATTTGCAAAGGCTGTGACGTTTGCTTGAGGTACGCGCCCGGGCGAGATGGATGGATCATCTTTGGCCAGCTTGATGTCACTGGCTGTTAACCCCGCCATGGTCTTCCAGTCTTCGATAAACTGGCACCATTTAAGATAGAGCACTGTGGCATTGGCCTGTGGAGGATGTTGGGAAACAGAAGTCATGAAGACCTTATAATCTTGTAAAGAGTCGTTGGCGTTTTCGATCGCAATGTCTTCAGCCTCGTTCACCACCAACGAGGATGTAGCCATGCCCAGTCCTACGACCATCGTCATGACTGCGATCGTTGCAGCTATAGCACTTGATTTGAATCCGGTGACGGGTGCGGAAGTTTTTACTCCACCGCCTACAATACCTCCGACGAGGATTCCCACATAGACGATCACCATGTTGGTGAGGACGATGGAACCGTACCAGATACCTAATCCTAGGAGTCCCGCAAAGAGGGCAGAGAAGAAGGTGGGGATGAAGCTCGGATTGATCTGCTTGTGGGGCATTACCTTTTTCCGAGGCTTGGGTTTTGAATCTTCTTTGGTCAGTCCGACGCTTTCGCGCTCAGGTGTCTTTTTCTTCTTCTTTTTCTTACCCTTCGCGGGCTTGGCTGCAGCCGCTCCCCCAAGGGACAGCTTCGGTCTTGAATCTAGTTCGGTTGAGATGGCGGCTTTCTTCTTGGGGCTCTTTTTCTTTCTTGCTCTGGGGGCAGGGCTTGGTGCTGTCGGCGCAGGTGCCGGAGGCGGGGCGGGGGTGGGGACGACGATGGTGTAATCCTCTACTCCTTCCTGCTCGGCTATGTTCTGATTGGCGAGTGCCGTGACATCTGCCCAGCAGTTCTGGCAAACCACCTCGTAAGGCATGGAAGCGTTTACCGGTTCTGCTTCGAGCGTAAAATGCGATCCGCATTCGCAATGAATTGATACTTCCATGAATGATGATTTTTCAGTGAACTTCAGGGGTTGTGGCCCACTGAAGTGAGGATGAGGGATAGCGGATGGCGGGTATTGGGACAAGCCTGCCTGATAGAAAACTAGAACGGATAGCCGATCGAAAAGTGAATGGTGCCTTTCGGATCCGACTGGCGGGGATTCAGGTTGTGGCCATATTCGATCCTTGCTGGTCCAATGATGGTGCGCCAGCGAAGACCGCCACCGACGGAGTAAAGTCCTTCACTGAATGGATAACTCTTGATGTCGCGAGCCAATCCCACGGCGTCGATAAAGGTGACCAGGGACCATGCGGGAGTGAGTAGCTGTTCAAACTCGATGTTGCCCTGTGCATAGGTGGCTGCGCCTTGGATCTGACCTGCGTTGTCGAGGGGAGAAGCCTGACCTTGTTGGAAACCTCTCGCTGAATTTTCTCCTCCCGGAAAGAAACGTTTATTGAAAGGGAGGTCCAGTTGCTGGCCTCCAAAAGTGGTGGCGACTCCATGACTGCCGCCGATGTGGAAGTAGCGTCCGCCGCCCAGTGGTTTGTGCCATGAGGCAGCCATATCGAGGCGTTGGAAATCTGAAGAACCACCGATCATTTTGGTGGCGATCTCTAGATTGGCGAAGAGCTTGTAGCCTTCCCTTGGCATGATCGGGTTGTCCCGCATGTCGTGTTTGATGTCGAAGATCAATGAACTGACGATGGCTTCTTCCAGTCCTACAGGGACTGTGAGTTGTGAATTCTCTGCCAGCAGGCTTTGAATATTGTAACGTGCAGTGACACGGCTCTTGATGGGGAGAACGAAGTAACCGACACCAATTCCTCCACCAAATTCCTGTCGCTCGAAAGAAATCTCTTCACGGTGTAATCCCTCGCCATTGACGAAGGCATCCAGTTCCCATGAGGTGATGTCTGGCATGGTGTAAAGGAAGTCGGAGCTGGTGGCCTTGAGTGACTGAATTCCACGGAGCCGATAGCGGTGGGCTGTTCCAAACAGATTGTATTGATCGAGCTCGAATCCGGCCCTGACCCGTTCATAGCTTCCGACACCAAAGAGCAGGCTGAGGTCCACACGCCGGCTTTCTTTCAGTTCAAAAGTGACGTCTCGAACGGATGCGTTGGTTCCAGCCGTGGAATCGACTGAGATAGAATCGAACACACCGAGTCGGGCCAAACGTTGCCGGGCGCGATCAATCTCCAGCGGATCAAAAAGATCATCCGTCTTGATCAGTGCTCTGCGGCGAAGACGTCGTTCCCTTGTGTAATCATTTCCGTCGAAACGAACTTCTCCAATTCGTGCCCGCGTGCCTGCGTTCAATTCTGCATTGAGATGGATCAGGTCATGGTCTCCCTCGGCCTTGCGATCAGTCTCTGTGATCTTCATTCGTGCGTCTGGGAAACCATCTTTGAATCGATCGTGAATGATTTCTTGAGCGAAGTCCTGCTGCCATACACGTGACCAGACCAATCCGGGTTCGAGTTCCAATTCAGCTGAGGCGGTGCCGTGGGTGAGAGTCAGGCTCTGGATGAAAGCCTGTCTACCTTCTTTTACCTGGAGATAAAGTTGTACGTCGCCGGTGTCTTGATTGAAGTGAACAGATTGCTCAGATACGGATGCATCCGGGTAACCCAGTCGCTGCAAGGCATTGGCCAGATTGTTTTGACCATCGTTGGATCGCCTACGGTTGTAGGCGCGTTGCTTGCGTGAGGGGATCAATGTGTCCGCGACATAGAAGCTAGAGATGGCCTCCTTTTCAGTAAGAGCTGTGAGCCCGTCGAAGTGGATCTCTTCGAAGTAGAACAAGACGCCCTTGGTGATCCGGAAGCGGATGGTGTCTGCAGAGAAATCTCTTGGAACCTGAGCGACTTGGCGCCGAGTCCATTCCAGTGTGGTCTTGTTGGTTTCCTGAAGACTGGTGGTGCAGGAGAGAGAGGCATTGAGGTACCCGTCTTCGGTCAGGCGGGAAAGGAGGATGAGTGCTGCGTCCTCGACAAAGTTGGCATCGAATAGCGTGGGGAAACGATTGTCTGACTGGGTGATCTTGACGAGATTGCGCAACTCCAGATTGCCGATGATTCCATAGCCTCGAACGCTTAGGCTGCCCTGCTTGGGTTTCTTCTTCTTTTCTTCTTTCGACTCCTTCTGCTCTTCCTCTGAGGGCGCAGGTATAGCATCAATCTGGTCTTGAGCTGACGCCAATGGAGGTTGGGAAAACAGCAACAGACCGATCAGGACTATGGAAAGAAGTCTCAGGTGTTTCACTTGGAATACACCTTCCATTTTACGCCTGCGTTGAGTGCGTTGAATCGATCGTATTCACCTACGAGTGACCAGTCGTCAGTCAGTCGATATTCGAGATAGTAAGTGAGCTTGCCTTGGTCGGTGACATTCTCTCCTGAGCTCAGACTTAGGCGTTCTTCCCCTGTGCTTCCAAGTCCGATGCGCTGTAGCAGGTCCTTGCCAAAGAAGAAGGCGACTCTTTGGGCTTTGTCCTGATCAGTGAACGAGTAATCCAGACTGGGGATTTCGCCTACGGTGAGCATGAGCAGGATCTCTTTGGAGCTGAGTGGTGGGCTGGAGTTGAAGGTAAGGTCAGGCTTCTCACTGGTCCCGGTGAGTTCGAATCGGACATCGTATCCGAATCTGCGTGAAGAACCTGTGACCTCGAGTTCAGGGAGATGCGGGTTCTGTTTGGTCAGGCGGATGGAGCCCTTTTGAACATCGATATCACCAAACGGAAATAGCGCAGCTCCTTTCTCTACCTTCAATTCGCCAATGGCATACGGGTCCTTGAGCTGTCCCTGTAGTTTAAGATCAAAACTCAAACGTCCGCGGAACAATGGGGTGCGGATCTGCATGAAGTTTTTGCCGGCGATTTCAATATCGAGATTCCAATCCGCAAGTGGTTCGGTCGTGATGCGGAAGTAGGGTGGGCGTGCTTCGGGTTGCTCCACTCCTCGCTTGATGACTGAGTTCAGATCCAGAAGAAAAAGACTGTCATGAAGGTGAACGATTCCAGTGATGGATGCAGGCTCTCGATTGGTCTGAATGAGATTCAATGCCAGATCTGACCTCACCACCAATTTGGGAGTGCGGACCAGTGCGATATTGGTCCCGGTAACGTTCAATGCCAGCTGGATGTCGTCCAACGAATGAAAATCCAACGCTCCCTGCGCATTCAAGGCTTCGCCCCCGAGTGTGCCTTTGAATGCATCAATACTCGCTCGCGTACCGTCGAGCGAAACATTGGCATGAATGTCCCTTACTGCTCCGAAGGCTGCAAAGGGGTGCGTGGCGGCGTTGGTCAGCTGTAAGAAGCCCCGCAGTTCACCATCCTTTAGATTGGCATCCATTTCGAGATGCCCTTGTGGGCTCAGGACTTCGGGTAGGAAATCTGCGAAGGCAGCGATATCTGCCTTTGGAATCTTGAGTGAGGCGGTGGCATGTTGCCAATCGGGAAGAGCGGGTTCTTTGAAGAGCGCCATCCAGACAGGTTCCTCGAGTGGAACGCGGGCGCTCAGTTCGATCCTCTGTTGATTCACCGCCAACGAACCGTGGTTTAGACTGAGTAGTTCAGGTGAGATCGTTGCCTCGACAGAGACATCTTCGAAGGAGGGCAGATTGGGCAAGCCCTTGAGCTGTTTTTTCTCGGACGGCCTGAGCCGGGCGATTGAGAGGCTGGCTTTGGTTGTTGGCGAATCGATCGATCCGGATGTTGAGAGATTCAAGTTGGGCCGGATCAGTTGGATGCCGGATAGATCCTCCAACGCATTCCATAATGGAGATTCAGGGAGAGTCTTGATGTCAGCTTGGATAGGCTCATCAGTCTTCAGTCTCAGAGGACTTGCGCTGCCTGGCCAGATGGATACCGGAAGTTGTCCGCTCGCTGTGATGCCTGGCTCCTTGTTCCAACTGGCTTCAAGTTGGGAAAGCTTTGCATTGTAAGGGGAGAGATTGATTACTGCGCTGAATCCCAGAATGTCTTTGGTGCCGAAAAGGGATGCGACATCTGTTGAAAGCGTTCCTGTCAGTGGTCCCTTGTTCCACTGACCATTGAAGGCGAGTTTGCGGATCAATACTGACGGCACTTTTCGCGCGATGATACTTTCAAGAAACCGCGGCGAGAACTGGCTGAGAAGAATCTGGGCACTTCCTTTCTCAGGCGAATCGAAGGAGCCGTTGATTTGAGCTGTAAGATCGGGGCCCTTGAGTTGTATCTGCGACAGGGAAAGAGCGGGGCTGTTGGTACCCTTGTTCCACGAAATGCTGAATGGGCGTTCGTTTTCAAACACCAGCTGTTGGACGTTTGGGCGTGTCCACTTCAGTGATGAAATGTCGACCTTGATGATCTCACTTGAGAAAGGCTCTTTCAGCGAAGCATCGACCTGGATGTGTGCGTTGTCATTGGCGAGGGTAAGCGTGAGCGGGGCCAAGCCATTCCGGGAGTAGGTGCCCTCACCCTTGAATTCGAGAGGGAGGCACCCTGGGAATTCGACTGTTTTGCTTGTGATCTCAAAGGCTGCTTCCGGAGCGAAAGGATGCCCATTGACCGTTGCCTTCAGTGATGCTGGTGCAACGTTCATATCCGTGGGCAATATCTCAGATGGCAAGGTTCCGGAGGCGTTCAGTTGAATGTCCTTCATGAACCATGTTTGAAGATCTATTTCACCACCTCCCGTTAGCTCCAGATCGTGTTTCGGAGTCGAAACGGAGACCTCGTCGATCGTGAGTGTTGGCCAGTCCAGAGATGCTTTGCTGGATGTGGAGATATCTTTCCAGCCAGCGATACTGATATTGGACGATCTTATTTCAACGGATCCCGTTGGCATGCTTTCACCCAGTCGCATGGACTTGGTGGAAATATCCAGAGTCACATTGCCATTTGGATTCAGGCTGGAGAATTCAGGGAATCGACCTAGGTCTGCTTCCAGTGTGACTTCTGCTGGTCCGATCATCAGGCCATCAGACCAATCGATCTGAAGTGGCGATGCCAGGGTGAGAGATCCCTGTCTGATTGCCACGTTGAATGCCTCGACTTGAAGGGTATCGCTCGAACCAGACACCCGGAAGGGAGCTGAGACTTCCTGCATCAGGAACGGGAGCCTGCCATCTGAAGATACAGTGCCGTCGAATTGAAATGCCTCCTTGGTCCAATCAAGTTTTCCGGAGAGGAGAGGTGGCCGTGCTTGGAGGAAACTGCCCAGACTTGTAACGAGTGGGAAGTTGCCAATCGAGGCGGATACCTCTTTCGGTGTCCAACCATTGTTTGGAAGGGTGGCTGAGGAAACGACGGTTCCATTTTGAAATGAGGCGTCTGCGGAAGCAGTCCATTTGCCGTCTTGTTCCTTTACCAAAATATCGGATGCAAATTTCAACGAGTCGGAACTGATCAGAATGTTGTAGGTGTTGAGTGCTTGGCGGCTCAGGCTGAACTCGACCGTATCGGGCATGGCGACCTTGGCTGTTATGGAGCTGGTATTGAGATGTGCCTCTTTAATCGAGATGGACCTGTCTCCGAATTGGATCTCACCTTGGCTGGCGATCAGATCTCCTTTCCATCGATCGAGTGGCTGCAGGTTTGTTTCGATCAGTTCGATCAACTCGGGAAGCGACTGAGGTGCCGTGGCGGAAGTAGTCTTGGGTTCAGCTGATCGGGGGACGGTGACACTAAACCCTGAAAGTGTGATGGTTTGGGCTTCCCTTGCGTTGGGATCCCCTCGGAAGTCGGACCAGAGCAAGGTCAAGACGGATGATGTCTTCAGCTCATCAATTGTCAGCTTCGAGCCATCCTGTTCCCACTGGATATTTTTGAAATGAAGCTGTTGCCCCTTTTGGGATATATCGCCGATTTGAACCCCGTATTTGGCTGCCTGTTTCTGAATCAGTGGAGGAATCCAGAGTCCCATTGTCGCGAGGAGAATGAGTAAAAGGCACAAGGCGGCGCCTGATGTGATCAGGAGCCCTTTGGCCCAGCGTCTTTTTCCGCGCATACCCATTCGGAAGTGGGGAAATGATGCCTCTGATATTGAGAAAGTCCAAGGATGGAGAAAGATGCTTTGGTATTGCGTCAACGTCTCACATCGGGATCCTTGCCCCATGAGCAAGCACGGACTCCACGGATTGATCCCACCCATGCCCACGCCATTGAAGGCAACGGATGTTTTGGATGTGGATGGATTGGAGCGGTTGGTGGAGCGATTGATCGAAGGGGGCGTTCATGGATTGTTCTTGTTGGGAACCACTGGAGAGGGGCCAAGTCACAGCTATGAACTGAGGAGAGAGTTCATCAAACGAACGTCCCAATTGGTCAATGGGCGTGTCCCGACCATTGTGGGAATCACCGATACGATTCATACCGGCTCACTCGATATCGCTGAGGCAGCCGCTGAATCAGGTGCGACTGCGCTCGTGGCCTCCATTCCCTATTACATGCCGCCGAGTCAGCAGGAATTGGTGGGTTACTTCAAGCGGTTGGTCACGCAGTTAACACTTCCACTCATGCTCTACAACATGCCTTCCATGACCAAAATCACCTTTGGCATGGAGGCGTTGGAGTCATTGATGGACGAGGAGAAGATCATCGGGATGAAGGACAGCGGTGGCGGTATGATGTGGTTTCACGACCTGATCCGCCTTTCTTCCAACAAGCGGCCTGACTGGTGTAATCTCGTCGGGCCGGATGAGTTGTTGCTAGAAGCCCTGATGGCCGGCGCAGATGGAGGCGTTTGTGCCGGGCCGATGATCGAGCCATCGCGATACGTGAAAACCTACAACGCTTTCCGCCGCGGTGATTTTGATAATGCAAGGCAGGCGCAGGAATCGATTCACGATCTGACCTCCCGGATTTACCATATCAACAAGGATTCATCTTCCGTGGTAAGGGGAGTGAAAGGCGCGCTTGGTCTCCTTGGTGTTTGTGATGACTTTCCAGCAGAGCCACTGACGCGATTTGATGAAGAAGAGAAAAATCGCATGACACAACATCTCAAGGAGCTGGAACTTTTGTGAGTAGATGAAAGTTAAAACCCCATGAACGATTACAAAACACCACTGCTGACGGTTCTGATTAGTTGGTTCTCCTTTGGTCTTCTGGGAGGACTGTCAGGCTTTGCTATTGGAAAATTTCTTCCGGGCTATTACCGCACAATATTCTCGGCAGGTAAGGATCCCGGGTTTGATCCTGCAGTCATGGGATTGGGGCAGGGGCTCACGCAAGGGATGGTGGCTGGAATCGTGGTCGGCATCATCATTGTCGCGATTGTCGAATTTCGTAAAAGCCGTCAGGCACAGAAGGGTGCTGAATAGGAAATCGCTCAAGGGATGTGCAGATCAGCACTGCGCCCAGTGGGGAAGTGGGGATTCCAGTTCCTTGGGTTCTCCTGTTTCAGGGTGCTCGATCATGAGCTTGAGTGCATGAAGGCACATGGGGGGATCACTTGGTGTCAGCGTTGAGCGAGCCCCCATCTTTCCTTCAGGCAGATAGAGAGGGTCACCGACGATTGGGAAACCAAGTCCCCAGAGATGGATGCGAATCTGGTTGGTGCGGCCGGTCATCGGTCTGGCTTCGACAAGGCTTGTGCCATCTTCCAGACGCGAGAGGACGGAGAAGTGGGTCTCAGCTGATAGTCCGTCAGGTGAAAGAGTTCGAGCGCCGGCTTCGGTAGGTTCTTTGCTGATGCCTGCTGTGGATTCGAAGGTGTCTGAATCAGGATGGCCGTGAACGCGACAAAGGTAGGTTTTCTTCACCCGTCCCTGTTCGAACTGAGGTTGAAGTAATGAGGCCACTTTGCGTGTCTTGGAGCAGACGACCAGGCCGGATGTGTTGGCGTCCAGTCGATGTGCTGGGCGAATCTTCAGCGGTTGAAATGCCTGCCTCAGCAGATACTCCAAGGTGTTACGATTGAACCGGCCGCATGGATGCATGGGGAGACAACCGGGCTTGTTGATGACCACGATGGCATCATCCTCATGCAGCACGTTGATGTCTGCTCTGACATCTGGTTCGGTGTGCGCAGGGTCGAAGCTTTGAAGTCGTTGACCGGCCTTGAGAATGTGATCTTCAGTGACGGGCTCGCCTCTCAGGAGGATTCGCTTCTGTGAAATCAGCCCCAACCAGTCTTCACGTGAAAGGACGGTCTTTTTTGCAACGAGGAAATCGATCACGCTCATTCCGTCAAACGCTGCCTGCACTGTTATGGGGCGATAGTTCTCATATGGCACGCTGCCGGGAAGAGGGCTGGCAGCCTTTGCGATGGACTTGTTGCGTTCATCAATCAAGGCAGATTGTCGCTGTGCGATCAGGTGATGGCAGTAGGGGCAGCTGACTCTCGGATCGTATTGTTCTGAGCGGCATTCTTCAGGAGTAAGTGGAGCCTGGCAGACGTAGCACATTCGTGCATCGGTTTCCTTAAGATCTGGATCCACTGCGACACGATGGTCAAAGACGAAGCAATCTCCCTGATAGTGAGCCCCGCCGCACTCTTCGAAGTATTTTAGAATTCCTCCGTCTAGCTGGTAGACATCCTGAAACCCGGCGGTCTCCATGTAAGGCGCAGCCTTTTCACATCGAATGCCTCCTGTGCAAAAAGTGACGATGGGTTGTTTTTTAAGATCCTCTGGTAGTTTGGAAACGGCTTCGGGGAAGTCGCGAAATTCATCTACATGAATTGGAAGCGCGTTTTCGAATGTGCCCACCTTGACCTCATAGTCATTGCGGGTATCCAGCAGGGTGATGGGCTTGCCTTCGTCCAGCCATTGCTTCAGTTGCTTGGCTGGGAGGCGGCGTGATGTGTATTTGCGCGGATCTACTTCATCCACACCGAAGGCGATGATCTCCTTCTTGATCCGCACAAGCATGCGGGTGAAGGGCTGCTCATCACTTAGGCTTTCCTTGATCGGAAGCTCTTTGAACTCGGGAGTCCCATGCAGGTGAACGACAAATTTATCGATGCTGCCTCGTGCCCCTGCGATGAAGAGATTGATACCTTCCTCGCTGAGCAGGATGGAACCGCGAAGCTGGAGTTTCAGGCACAGTTGACGCAGCTCACTGCGTAGCGACGGCAGGTCTTCCAGTGTGACGAACTGATAGGCGGCGATGTTTACGATCTCGCTCACTGCTTCACTCGTCGATTGTTCTCGAAGGTGATTCTCTGAACTCCCTTGGGCGGTGTCTGCGCTTCGGAGATGCGTTGACGTAGGAGCTTGGACAGCTTGGTGATCGTTGCTTTTTGGGATGGATCAGAAGCTAGATTGTTCATCTCCTGAGGGTCCTTGGAATGATCGTAAAGTTCGTTGCCTTCCTTACCTTTTTCACCCCACTCGGTGTAGCGGTAGCGTTGCGTGCGGACCGAATAGCCATTGGAGTATTGAGTCAATGCGTTTTGGCGTGGGCGGGCTTTGATGTTCTTGAGAGCAGGCGCAAGACTGGTGCCTGAAATGTAGCTGGGTGCCTTGAGTCCGGACAGGTCAGCGAGGGTGGGGTAGAAGTCCACCATCTCCACAGGCATTGTGGTTCGCTTACCTTTTTCAGTAATGCCCGGACCAGCCATGATGAGAGGCACGCGATCGGATGCTTCGAAGAGAGTGGTCTTTTGCCAGTGCCCGTGTTCGCCCATGTGATACCCATGATCTGAGGTGAAGAGAACGATGGTATCGTCTTCGAGTCCGCTTTCTTTCAATGATTCAAGGATGCGCCCCAGTTGCGCATCGGCAAAGGTGATGGATGCGTAGTAGGCTTGGATGGATTTTCGAGCGTGCTCGTCTGAGATGTTCCGCTCTTCCTTGCGGCGGGAGATGGACTTCACGGCCGGAGCAGGGAGTGTCTTGTGATAACCCTCCGGGACGGTCGGAACCTTGATCTTATCCAGTGGATACATGTCGAAATATTTCTTGGGCGCAACAAATGGCGTGTGTGGGCGGAAGAGTCCGACAGCGAGAAAGAACGGTGTGTCATTCTTGGCGAAGCGCTTGAGCATCTTGTCAGCTTCAGTGGCGGCAATGCCATCGGTCTGCTCTTCATCAGTTCCGTCTGCGGCCAACCAACTCAGAGTTGCTCCGAAGCTTCCCGGCTTGAGGCTGAAGATTTTGTCCTCCTCATCCTTGTCACGCCCACGCGGATTGATGGTCTGATCCCATGAATAAGGATCGTCATGTCCGCCGGTGCCCATCTGCTTGGGGACGTTATAGTGATAGATCTTTCCAATGCGTGTCGCGAAGTAGCCATTGTCCCGGTACATCTGTGAGAGGGTTCGCACGCTGGGGACGTGTTCACGAATGTAGATCGCATTTCGTTTGATGAGGTTTTGATCCGGGTAAAGGCCGGTCATGAAGGAGGCTCTACTCGGACCACAAAGAGGATACTGACAGTAGGCACGATCAAAGGTCACGCCGCGCTTGGCCAGCTTGTCCATGTTCGGCGTTTTGACCATCGGGTGGCCAAAGGTGCTCATGTCGCAGTTCAGATCATCACAGATCAGGAAAAGGACGTTTGGTTTCTTGGCCGCCTGAGCCATGAAGCCCAGAGCCATCAATAGCGTGAAAAACAATCGGGTGCGCATGAGCGGAGATTGGCAAACGATTTCGCTTTTTTGAAGATAGGAAACGAGATTCCCAAAACAGTCGATCAACTACGCCTCAGCACCCAGAGCTGCACTTCCTCCACGGCCCGGGTCTTCTTCACCCATTGGCGGCGTGTTTTCTTGGCTGGTGGATGTTCCTTGGCGGTCTGCTTGCTGTGTAGCTTCCATTCCGGATGCTTTTCCAGAGTGGTTTCCACGAGGTTTTCCTGAGTTAGTCCCAAGTCCTGCGCCAATGAGGAAAAGAGCAGAATGACTTCTCCATTGGGCGTGAGGAACTGGCCTGCGCGATCAAGGAAATCACTGATCACTGGCTCGGCGTAGTAACTACCGTGATCAGTGATGCTGTGGATGTTTCCCGGAAGCCAGGGTGGGTTGAATACAATGCAATCAACGGGCTCGGCTTCATCTGGGAACAGATTGGATTCACCTGCTGTGATCTTGGCGTCGGTACGTTGGCGTTCGATCTCTTCATCCATTCCCACGATGGCGTTGGGAACAATGTCGGTGGCGTGAATCTGTTGGCATCCTTGGATGGCCAGCATGAAGGTGAGGACGCCGCAACCGCAACCCACGTCCATTGCGGTCTTGGGCTTGTTCTCCATCAGCCAATCTTCAAAGAGATGCAGATGAACATGACGTGTCGGGAAGTAGACACCGTAGAACGGATGGAGTGTTGAGCGGAGCGCCGAGTATTCCACTCCCTTGGTGTACCATTGCCATGAACTGTTCAGGCCCAACAGATCGTTCACTGGTAAATAGAACTCTCCCTGATAGAACCGTCCAAGCCATCCGATGTCGGGCGCTTTGGGTAAAGCGATTTCTCCGTCATTTACCGGAATCAGGAACTGCGATGCCATTCTGTGCAGATGGGCCTTCGCATTTACCCTCTTTTCGTGAGAACGATTCTGAGCCGATTGCAGGAGTTGCTTCTTCAGCTCACGAAACAACTGAACGGCCTTGGGCCAGTTTCCCTGATAGGAGACGTAGTGACCTTCCTCCAGAGAGTCAGCAAGCTCGCGAAGTTCGCTTTTGTGGTCGGCCTTGAGGACCGCCGTATCAATCGGAAGGGTGACTGGACAGTGAATTTCAGACATGGAAAAAGAAAAGGCCCGGTGTGGGACCGGGCCTCTTCTCGTTCAGAAAGACTTTTGGGACAACCTTAAACCGCAGGTTCTGCTTCAATCGTGGGAGTCGCACTTTGTTTCCGACGTGCCTGAATGCGCCAGATGATCACTCCGATCACGACAGGGAGACTGATGATTGCCAGAATCGGCACAAACACCGCCATGGCACCCATGCCTGCTGCGCCACCCAGCTCAGCAGTGGCCAGAACCGGGTTGGCCACGCCGCCGGTTCCCAGAGTGGATGCGCCGCGGGCAAAGACCGTCATACCCTGCACAAGACCAGCAGCACCGCCGCCGGCGATGACGGCCAGAGTCCATTTCAGAAAGGGCTGCATATCAGTCACCATGGATGCGGTGATGATGGTACCTGCGACGACTGCTGTGGGGGAAGCAAGTGCATCAAGGAAGTTGTCCAGCCAAGGAATGTAGTAGGCGCCGATCTCCAGCACGGTGGCGACACCGAAGGCGATCAGGGCAGTGTCAGAACTCAGCCAGGCGAATCCCTCGCTGATGGTCAGATCACCCGAGCGCGATGCGAGACTGACAATGAAAAGGGGTATGAAGACGCGGAATCCACACGCGGCACTCAATCCTACGCCGACGCAGAGGGTTAGAAGAAATTGTTCGATATTCATGGTTTGTCTTTCGTTGAGTTGAAAACGGTAATCATTCTGCCAGCCGTTTCAACAAGAACTATTACAACGTTTCAGTCAAATTGTAGAATAGGGCAAGGACCGGGAACAGTGAAAGGGGCACTTCCAGTGCTTAAGAGCTTGGTTTTCAGAGGCATAGGAAAGATGAGGATGGATGCTGTCCTTGGTAGAAAAGAATCGCGGTGAGATTGTCTTTTGCTGGATCAGGGAAAATTCAGCTGCCCTGCCTCCTCAATTCCCCTTCTTTCGATAATCGTCGGTCAGCATGCCGGCATATCCCCAGTTTTCCTCTTCGATTTCGTCTATGACGATGTGGATGTGCTCGGGCTTCTTTCCAAGGTGGGTCACCAGTGATTCGGTAAACTCTTCTACGAGTTTCTTCTTCTGCTCTCGAGTGGCGCCTTTGGTGATTTGAAGATTTAGATAAGGCATGTGTCTATTCCGCCAGGGCTTTGTAAACGCTGGTGCGGTATTTGCCGAAGAGGCCATGTTGATCGAATGGGAAATGCTGGCAGAAGACGAGGCCCACGAGGTTCTTTTCCGGATCGCCAAAGAAATGGGTTGTTGCAGCCCCACTCCAGTAGAACACGGATCCCGTCCCGGGCTCTCCTGCCAAGTCATCATCAACGCGGATCGCGGAAAAAAGTCCCCAACCGTCCCCTTTCTGGAACTCATGATAGGGACTGGATGTGGTGGTAAGTGAATTTTCCAAAGCCATCTTCACTGTGCTCTCTTTAAGAATGCGTGTTCCGTTGAGTTCACCTCCGTTGACCAATGCCTGAGCGAGAAGCGCGTAATCACTAAGCGTGGAGAACATGCCTGCTCCGCCACAGGCAAAGCCTTGTCCTTTGTTGGGATCGGAACCGAGGGATGCCTTTGTGCGAATGAGTTTTCCGTCAAGTGACTGCTTGTGAATAGATGAAAGTCGGTGACGCTTGCTCTCGGCAACATGGTAGGCGGTATCCGTCATACCCAGAGGTTTGGTAATCCGTTCCGCTACGACGTACTCAAAAGGTTTTTCAGTGACGCGCTGAATCAACAGGCCAAGCACATCGAGATTGATACCGTAGTGAAACTGTGTTCCAGGTTCGCTCATCAGCGGAAGTTTTCCGACCTTGGCGATGAACTCATCAAGTGAAGCAGATCCCCACAGATTATGTCGTCCGTAGATCTTCTGTACCGGGTGGGAATTAAAGAATCCGTAGGTAAGTCCGGAGGTGTGATTGAGAAGCATACGGACTGTGATGGATTTTTTTGCAGGCGTGAGTTGAGGAGAGTCAGCAGTACCGCCGGTGAAGACCTGCAGGTTCTTGAGTTCTGGAATCCATTGAGTGATGTCTGCATCGAGTTGGATGCGTTCCTCCTCGACAAGCTGCAAAGCCGCGACGGAAGTGATCACTTTGGACATGGAGTAGATGTGGTGAATGGTGTCCAGCTCAACGGGAGCGCGTCCACGAAGGTCTCTGTGCCCCCATGCTTGTTGATCTACAATGTAACCATTACGAACCACCATCATGGAGGCTCCGGCGTATTTGGATTCTTTCACGTAGCTGGAAACAAGGGCATGAACTTCTGCGAGTCCATCCGGACGGATGCCTTGCTTCTCAGGCTTGGAAGTTGGGAGAGATGCTGCCTGAACACTGAGCGAAAGGGCGAGGACGAGAGTTGTTATGATGTGTGTCTTCATTCTACTTCAAATCTTCGATCCATTTCTTCATGAGAGGAAGAATGGGGGATGCTTGGTTGTGGTATTGAACCGGTGGCATACGAAAGGCGTCATTGGCCTTGAGTCGCTGGTAAAGAATGGAGCGTTCGGGAGAACATGCAACAACAATGCGGGCGCCAGTGATTCCTAGATCTCCGGCCACCAATGGCGCATTGAGGAGCCCGGCCTGAGTGAGCGTTGTTTCAAATCGGGCGTCGAAGCTCGCACGGGAATTCCCACCGGGTTGATGACAGCCGGCGCAGTTCACATCCATGTAGCTCCGAACCCGATCTGCAATACTTGCGGACTCATCATGATGTGGTTTGAGATATTCGGATCTCGCGAGAGTGCTAGGGTGTGGCGCTCTTGCCAGATGACCTTTTGCCTTCCAAAGCATGATTGGATTGGCCCGTCCTGTTCGATTTAGCTGCCGCGTGCTGAGGTCGTTTTGAAAAAAGGCATGACTGACACCAAATGAGAACAATGGCTCGGGAGCAGGAACGAGCCAGTAGTGGTCCTTTGAAAGTTCAATGAATCCCGGATCATCCACTCTGGTGGCATCGGAGCGGTCAGGCATCCATTCATAGGCCACTGCGTGATTCCCGGAAGGATGGGCTGCAAGGAAACGTGTCTCCAGTGGCGAACCATCAGTCTCGCGGCTGTAGTGCCGGATCAACAGTGCTCCTTCAGGAAGGTCCCATGCTCGAGTAGGGGCGTAGGACAGCTTGCGATCTTGAGGCAACACAACCCAACGTCGCGCAATCACTCCGGGCTCAAATGGCTCCGCGTTCAATTCGTATTCCAGCACGACGTCGCGGCCAGCGGTCCTGAAGGGTTTCCGTTGGGTGACAGCCGTGTGTAGATCACTGAAGAAAGGCAGCGAGGACAACTTCTCAGGCAGATCATCTGAGGTGCCAGGAAATCCTAGTGCAGCAGGTGGAATGGTCGTATCTGCATTTGCCATTCCTTGGTAACGAATCTGAACGATTGAACCCGTGTTCTTCTTCACCTTCTTGGGATCGCGCCAGATCGTGGCTCGGTTGAGCACCAGTAGTGATCCGTCTGCCAAGGCTTCAATGGCAACAGCACCATCAAGACCAGAAGCAAAGGAGAGCGCCTTTTCGGGATTGGTGGGATCGATGGCCTTGATCCAATGCTGTGCCCAATCGACAAAGAAGAATTTGCCTCGCCATTTTTCAGGAAAGGCACCAGATGGTGATGGGTTCTCAGGATAAAAGGTTCCTCCCGCAATGCAGCGACCGACAGTAGGCGGGTAGTGGTGAATGGGCTGTGTATGCAACTTGTCCTCGGACGGGCCTTCCGCAGCGGGCCATCCGTAGTTGCCACCTTTCGTCAGTTCATTGATCTCTTCAAATTTGTTGCTGCCCACATCCGTGAAAAACATCCGCCCACCATCGACAGGGGGCTGGATCGCGAGTCCAAAGGCATTGCGTACACCAATCGCATAGATGGACTGATACTTGCCGGTGGTCTTGTCCAAAAAGGGATTGTCTGTAGGGATCGATCCATCGTCATTGATGCGGAGGATTTTTCCCTGAAGTGCCTTGAGATCCTGTGCTGGTTTACCGGCAGTCTGTTCACCAATACTGATGTAGAGCTTTCCATCATTTCCAAATCGGATGACACCACCCTGATGCCCGGCCTTCTAGAATCCGCCGAAGGTCGACTGATCATCTCCCTTTAGAAGAACTTCCTCCGAGCTAGGATCTACCTGATCACCCTGCATGCGAAAGCGGGAAAGAACATGATGCACAAAAGGTTTCTCCGCGACGTAGAGCACGTAAATCCAATCCACTTCAGGAAACCGAGGATGAGGTGTGACACCGATCAGTCCGCGTTCCCAGAAGTCTGTAACCGAAAGCTCAAGAGCAGGCTGTTTGAGAACGCGTCCTCCCTTCCAGACGAGTAGGCGTCCGGTCTGTTCGGCAATGAGGATGCGCCCATCCGGCAAGGGGGCAATCGCTGTGGCAGAGTTCAATCCCTTGGCCAGAGTCTGAGCCACGAAGCCCGGTTGCAGCTGAACGCCATGCGATTGAAACAGGATCGCTAGAAAAGCCACGATCAAGCTGCATCGCACAAGTCTGGTATAAGGAAATAAAGACATGAAACGATCGCCTCGCTGAGGTGCGTTACACAAGGCAAAGGGATTCAAAGAAGCATAAAAACTTCCTCGAAAATCAAAATGGCTACAGGACAGAGCAAGCCTCATTGACCTGAAAACCAACCAGCAGCGCGTTTGCTACTGTGACCTGACTATCTCCCGAATGGAGAATCAGGAATGAGCTTGGCGGCCTTCCGGGCGTCGCTGTGAGAGTGGATCTCTTTCTTGAGCTCGATGATTTTCCAGAATTCTGGGAACTGATAGCTCTCACCAGGGGCGAGTTTGACCTCTGGGCTGAGCGGCTCGAGTTCGCCGAAACGCTCATTGAAGTAGAGTTCCACGCGGCAGCCACCATCGGTGTATTTTTGGTCTGGATAGACAGGGAAGTATTTTACGAAGAGGTATTTCCTCCATGCATAGGCGATCCAGCCTTCATCTGTGTCTGCACCGATCTTAGTGGCTGGACCTTCGCAATGCGCCACCAGCAGATTGCCATAGAGTTTGACCTGATCGGAATCTGGATTGTCGCCATCGTAAAACCATTTGCCCCGATCTCCGCTGCGCACGGCCCATTTCTTTTTGAACTGACTCTTGTTGTTGAGCTTGAACATCGCATAGCCACCTCCCTGAACCAATGTGCGATCCCACATGCAGTAGGAGACATCACTGTCAGAGGTATTTTTCAGAGTCTGGGTGATTCCAAGGTCTCCTGTTTCTGGGTCGAGAAGGATGCGCTTCGAAAGCTGCACATCAATGGCAGGATCTTTGGCGCTGGTGGTCTCGATCGTATAGTCATCCACCAGCTTGTGATCGTGCTCGCCCATCCAGAGAACCTTGTGACGCGGGATGCCACGAAGCTCTGGACCAATGTCTATCTGATAGCCACCTACCTGAAAGTTCTTCTTCTCGGTCGAAAGTGTCTTACCAAAGGTATCCTGATTTTCCCAAATGACGTTGTCACGGCCGACTCCGTAGAAACAGATACGCCCACCAACAGCCGGAACCACAATGGTGGTGACGTCCGCATCCTCGGCGGTCAGTTCCACAGAGCTTTTCCAGCCACGGTAATTGCCGACTGAAATACCGTCATAATCCACGGTCACAGGATCGGCTGCTTGAATAGAAAGGGCGAGACCCGCCAGGGCGAAGGTGAAGAGGGACTTTTTCATGGTCTTCGTGGTTCGTAAAATGTGATGGGTCAAATGCCCATATTGCTCAATGCCTGCACAATCCGACTGAGCAGGGTGGTGGCAACAGGATGCTCAACTTCGAATTTTTCGACCGTGCCGTTGAGCTCCTCAATCAGGCTCTCGTATTCGTCGCCTTCGGACTCGAGACCGGTCTCCACTTCGAGAATGAGTTTCTCCAATCGTTCACGGGCTTCGGAATCCTGTTCAGGTAGTTTGGAGATCTCAGCTCTGAGTTCTTCAACCGCCTTTCGAATGGTACGTTCTGGCATGGCTTCGATTTCGCCGCATTCAAGGCCGACGATCAAGAATTATCAGGTGGGACGATTTTTTCGATTTGGGCAAGGTAGGCGTCGAGCGCATCCATCCCAAAGCAGCAGAAAATGACTTTTTCCAGCTTTTCATGGGATTGTAGGAAATCGTAGGTGGTCTGCACGGCTATGGCTGTGGCCTTGGATAGAGGGTAGCTGTAGGCACCTGTGCTGATCGCAGGAAAGGCAATGCTGGTGAGTCCGTTTTCGTCGGCGACTTCGAGAGATCGGCGATAGCATGAGGTCAATAATTCGGGTTCGGACTCATGACCACCACGCCAGACTGGACCCACGGTATGGATGACGTGCTTGGCTGGAAGTTTGTATCCTTCAGTAATCTTCGCATCACCTGTCGGGCATCCACCGAGGCCCATGCATTCCTTGAGCAGGCTTGATCCCGCTGCACGATGAATGGCTCCATCGACGCCTCCTCCGCCAAGCAGTGAGCTGTTGGCTGCGTTGACGATGGCATCCACTCCCATGCGGGTGATGTCTCCTTCGTCCAATTGAATTCTACCGTTCAGAAAACTTCTCATGTCTATCAAGTTGCTAGGGTTCTCCCTTGCGAGGCGGCATAGTCTGCCTGTCTGAACACACGTTTCAACCCTTCGATTGTTTTGAACTATCTGGAAATGGGCTGTGAAATCCGCAGATAGGCAAAGAAGTCCCGCAACTCCTGATCGCTCAGACCCTGTAAAAGGCCTTCAGGCATCAGGCTGCGACCCATGGGTGTGAGCGATTCCACATTCGATTGCTCGATGCGAATGTCCTCACCTGTCATGCCTCTGAGTGCAACGATTTGGGTATCCTCATCGGTCAGGAAACCACTGAGCTGCCGCCCGTCCTTGGTTTCCAACGCCACGTAGTTGAATCCCTCGCGAATCTCGGCATTGGGATCGATCAGACTGGAGAGTAGTGTGTCCAGATTTCCACGTTGGTAAGGTGTCAGATCAGGGCCGATATTTCCTCCTTTGTGAAAGAGCTTATGACACGCAGCGCAGCGATTCATGAAGGTCGCCTCACCTGCGTAGGGATTGCCAGTTCCCTTGGACAGAATCGTCTCCACGTTCTTTATCGTCTCCTGATGATCAGGCTGGGTTGTTTTATTGGTTTCAAAAAGCTTCTTGGCTTTCGCCGTGATATCCGTGCTCGAGTGATTGATCAGACGCGTGCGGATGTCCGCTGAGATGCTGCTTTCTGAGATGCGACCACCAATTGCATCAACGAAAGACGTGGCCCAACTCTTCCGGCTCAACAGCAGATCATGTACAGCCGGATGCATCTCGGTAGAAACGGAGGACAGTAGATTGATGAACTGCGTGGCAATGGCTGGATCGTCGTAGGCTCCCAATGCTGCCAATGAAGCGCGACGAAGTTCGTTGTTCTTTTCCGTCTGAAGCAACTTCAGAATTGAATCCTTGGCCTCAGGAATTGCCAGCTCTCCCAAGACTCTGATGAGAGCCTGTCTCTGGGTCAGTGCAGACTTTGTGTTGGGAAGGATCTTCAACGAATCAGCAATGGCTGCCTTGTCCCCAAGACGCAGGCGCAATTCCAGCGATGCCTTTCCATTGGCAATCAGTGCCTTTGCAAGGTCTGTTGGCAGGGCCCCCATGCTGCGTCCCTGATAGGCGAGTTCGAATCCTTTCAGCAGGGCCCGGGTCACCTCGATTGAAGGAGATTCTTTGAGAAGTTGTGTTGCCTGAAGGAGATCACGTTGGCGTCCCTTGAGCGCCAGTGCGCGCATCAGTCGTTCTGCAAGATGTCGAGCCACCATGGGGCGCTCCAAGAAAGACTTCTTCTCAAACAACTGAATGATCTCGTCACGGCTGAAATCCAGATTTGCCTCGATCACCCACCAACAAAGCATGGGAATGAATTTGTCGCCAAGATCCTCATCATGCATCACCAACGCTTCCAACAGTGCCAGTCCCTGTGATGCCGGAAGACGCCGTGCCGATGACGCGATCTGTGAACGCGCCTCCGCGTTGCGCTCATAGCGAGCCTGCTCAATCACACGGGCCAGCACGTTGGATGAAAGAGACGTCGGCTGATCGGCAACAGTTCCAAGACGTGTGTTGAGATCCTGTCCACGAAGTGACTGCCCAAACCCGATGTCATCACAAAGCAGCCTCACCGCCCAGTAACGCACAAGCGCTGTCTCATGGTCCAAGGCTGCCAGTCCGACCTCATCCTTCAAACCAAATGCCTGATAGGTCGCCCAAAGCGCACAGAGAGCTTCGTGCCCCGATGAGTGACTGATCAGCGCCTCCAAAGAAACACGCACCGATGCATCCTTCCGCTCACCCAATAGCCTCACTGCTGTATGACGATGCCAGCGGTTCGGGTGCTTGAGGTAAGCGAGCAACTGCTTGGAGGAATATTTCTCAAGATTCACATCCTTGAGCAGTTCGTTGTCCGTGCCGCGCAGTCGAAAGATCCGTCCCGTCGTCGGATCGATCTGACTTTGGTAGTGCTGGCCATGGGCAATGTAATGCTCGTAGAAATCTGCAATCAGCACTGAGCCATCCGGCGCATTGCCGATGAACACCGGGCGGAAGGCAAAGTCCTCAGAGGTAAGCACCTTGTCCTGGTCACTGGTTACAAAGGTGGCCCCTTCCACATGACGTTTGCTGGCTATGACGAAGTTGTGCAACGGATCCATGCTCAGGAATGATCCGTGATAGCGCTTTGGAAACGCAGGGCCTTCCACCAATGTCGCAAAGTGCGTGAATCTGGGAATGTCCTGACGGCTCTCCATTTTCGGAAGCGTGCCGAAAGCAAACGGGTTTCTCGGTGGGCCGAACTTATTGGGGGTGGTGCCCTGCATCAGGGAAATACCACCTTGCAGATAATGCCAACCTCGTGTCTGCCCTCCATTGTTTCCAGTGAACAAACGTCCGCCTGAATCAACCTCCAGTCCGAAGTTGTTTCCACCACCTTCAGCAAAGATTTCAAAGCGCCGTGTCTCCGGATGATAGCGCCAGACCATACAGCCTTGGAAATACACGCCTTTTTCCTCAGGCCCATCCAGACCGGGACGCGTCACATGACACGAGGCCGTGCTTCCTTGGGCACCGTAGAGCCATCCATCCATTCCCCACGTAAGTCCATTGGCCACCGAGTGAGTGTCCTCCAATCCAAATCCCTGCAGGTGCACGACTGGTGGTCCGTCAGGGATGTCGTTAAAGTCCCGATCGGGATAGAACAACAGGTAAGGAGTATTCATGATCCACACTCCGCCGCGTCCCCTCAAAGCGGAGTTCGCCATGTTCAACCCATCCTGAAAGACCTTGTGAGTGTCATAGTTGCCGTCGCCATTGGTGTCTTCGTGGATCGAAACAACGTCCGCTCCCCGATCGTGATGCGGTGGCGCCGGAGGCATCCGGTCGTAATGGGAACGGTAATAACGATCCCGACTCACCATCTTCAGCCCTGCCGGATACGGATACTGCCGATATTGGGCAACCCAGAGACGTCCCTTTGCATCGAAACTGAAATGGGTCGGCTGAGCCACTTCGGGTTCAGACAACATCAGATCCACACTCAACCCCTCTGCTGTCGACATGGCCGCGTGAGATTCCTCAGGCGGCAGCTTCTCTCCATGAACCAATTTTTCCGCCCGACCCAACACACGATTCGACTCCACCCACGTGTCGAACGCATGGCTGGGCTTGGCCTTCAAGGTAGGCATGTCTGGCAGAGGCAGGTTCCCTTCTTGAAACGCCCATTTTCCTTCCAGCGTGCACTCCCAAAAGTAATTCATGATGAAAGGCGCCTCAGACTTGAAGCCGCCCACGCCCGTCGGTTGATAGACCTTTACCAGAAGAGCATTCCACTGATCCTTGATCAGAAGACCAGATGGAATCTTGTGTCGATGATTGCCCTCTGATCCATCGGTGAAGTTTGGAGGAAAGCCACCGCCTTGTCCTATGCTCCTTCCGTTGATGAACACCTCATGGGCGCCAACCAGACTTCGGATGTTCAGAATGGCAGACTCACCATAAAGATCCCGTTCATGCCGATTGAAGAAAGTGGGATGAGGTTTAAACCAGCACTGAAAGGTGGCGTGCCCCTGAAACGGCACCTCGCCTGGCACAGAGACGTCTTTTGAAGAAGCCGCATTGGCGACGAATGACCAAAGAAAGATCAGGGCAAGCAAAGCGAGGCGAGGCATCCCTGCATTCCACCAGACCACCGCCACAAATCAACCCAATCATTCGCTCAATTCAAAGGTTTGGCGCCTTGATTGAGTGATCGGTTATTCCGTTTCTGCTTCGCGCTGTTTGGCGATTTGTTCTCCCAGGGAGACGGCTTTGATCATTGCGCGAGATTTGTTGATCGTCTCTTGAAATTCATCTTCGGGTTTTGAATCGAAGACCCATCCTCCTCCAGCCTGAACATAGGCCTTGCCGTCCTTAAGCAGGGCGGTGCGGATGGTAATGCAGCAGTCGAGATTGCCGTTGAAGGAAAAGTAGCCGACACAGCCACCGTATGGACCACGTGCTGTCTTCTCCATTTCGGAGATGATTTGCATGGCTCGGATCTTAGGGGCACCTGAAAGTGTGCCGGCAGGGAAGGTTGCTCTAATGAGATCGTAGGGTGACTTGTCCTCGGAGAGCGTGCCGCGCACGTTGGATACGATGTGCATCACATGGGAGTAGCGCTCAATAATCATCAACTCGTCACAGTTCACACTCCCGAAGTCACAGACGCGCCCTATGTCATTGCGGGCTAGATCCACCAGCATGACGTGTTCGGCGCGTTCCTTTGGGTCTGCCAGTAGGTCCTTTTCCAGAGCGAGATCTTCTTCAGTGTTTTTGCCGCGGGGACGTGTGCCTGCTATCGGGCGGATTTCAACTTCGTTCTCTTCGCAACGGACATGGATCTCAGGGGAAGCACCGGCAAGTGAGTAGCCATCAAACTCCAACAAAAACATGTATGGAGATGGGTTGATGGACCTTACGGCACGATAGACATCAATGGGACTGGCCTTGGTCTCCGCAGTGAAGCGTTGTGACCCAACAACCTGAATGATATCCCCACTATTGATGTAGTGCTTGGACTTATGGACGTTGTTCAGAAAGTCGTCCTTGGCCATATTGGAATGGAATTCCACATCAGGCACATCCGTCGGCAGGACTGCTTGTGCTACCTCGTTGGGTTGTTCCAGCAGAGCCAGAAGGCGTTCTATCTCGCTGACGGCATCGTCATAGGCGTCCCATGCGGCACTTTCGTTTTCAATGATGGCATTGACGGTGATCGTCAGGGTTTGCGCGACTCTGTCAAAGGCGAGCAGTTGATCTGCGATGACAAAGCAGATTGTAGGTGTTCCAAGGTCGTTCTTGGGAGGGCGGGGGACGACGGGTTCCACGTCGTGAATGAATTCGTATCCGATGAAGCCCACTGCACCACCATTGAATCTTGGCATGCCGGCAACCGGGGCCGCCTTGTAGCGAGACATGACCTTTTCCACCACTGCCAAACCGTCATTGACGACATTGCCTTCTGGATTCTTGGCCGTTGGGTCGACAGTGTAAGTCTCCAGCAAGCGGCCGTTTTCGACCACTTCCACCTTGTCATCGACCTGACGGATGATTGCGCGGGGATTGCAGCCCACGAATGAATAGCGGCTCAAATGCTCGCCACCCTCCACGGACTCAAAGAGAAAGGATTCTCCTTCGCCGCGAATTTTCAGATACGCGGAAAGCGGTGTTTCAAAATCTGCGAGGATACGGCACGTCACAGGAACCACGTTGCCTTGTTTGGCCAGTTCCAGATACGCCTCGCGTTTAGGTTGGATGTCGATCATGACGGTCTAAATGGGTTCCTTTCGCGACGGCAGTTTTAGGACTGCCAGCACTGAAAAAAACAAAACTACAAATGAATAGGCCAACACGCCCATGCCGATGGCCACCGGAATCAATTGTTGGCAGAATAAAAACATACCAAGGCCGATCAGTCCCATGGGAATGGCCTGACCCAGGGCGCAGAGCAGAAACACCCGCGGACCCCGCATGGCAAGCAAACGACCTACCAAGTCCATGTAGCCGTGTTCGCCCATGGAACGCATCAGCCAGGCGGATTGAAAATTACGCGACGCCACCAAAAGGCTTGTGGTTGTCACGACCACGGCAACAAAGGGCCAACTTGCGATTGCAAAGCAGACGACAAGGTTGAACAGGGAGGAACCTTTCCAACCCATTTTTCTCACCAAGGGGTTACCCTCAAGTGCAAGGGAAGGAGTTCCGACCCATGTGCTCAGGAAATCCGCCCCACGTGCCAACAACAAGACTGATAACAGGATCAGGTAGTCGGTGCTGCCATATGGGACGAAGACATCCATTATTTCTTGCCGTAAATTTCTTCCGGCTTCTGCAATTGCTCTTCGGTGACATCAAAGTCGGAGCCATCAGCACCCACAGAGCGGAAGAAGCAGGATTGATAGCCTTCATGACAGGCTGCACCAATCTGCTCGACCTGGATGAGGAGGGTGTCTCCGTCACAGTCGAAAGCGACATCCTTCACTGTTTGAGTGTGTCCACTGGACTCACCTTTCATCCAATACTTCTGACGTGAACGGCTCCAAAAGTGTGTTTTTCCTGTCTTGATCGTATCTTCAAGTGAGGCGCGGTTCATCCACGCCATCATCAACACACGGCCCGTTCCTTCCTCCTGCACAATGGCGGGAATGAGGCCTTGATCGTTGAACTTCAGCTTTTCGTAAAAACTCATCTTCTTATTCGTGTTTCGTGGTAGAAATTAGTCTCAGGCATCGGTCAGTTCAGGTTCCTTCCGAACGGTGACCCCGTGTTTGGCGAGGAAGTCTTTGACGTCCCCTACGGTGTATTCGCCAAAGTGAAATATGCTGGCGGCAAGAACCGCATCGGCCTTGCCTTCAGCCAGTACATCCACCATGTGTTCCAATTTGCCGGCCCCTCCGCTTGCAACCACGGGAACGCCCACGTTCTCGCTGATGCGTCGAGTGATCTCAATATCGTAACCGGCCTTGGTTCCATCCGCGTCGATGCTGTTGATCACGATTTCGCCGGCTCCGAGTTTGACGGCTTCCACAGCCCATTCTACAGCACACCGGCCTGTGTTCTCACGGCCGCCTTTGACGAATACGTCCCAGCGGTCGTTACCCATTTTCTTTGCATCGACGGAGACCACGATGCATTGGCTGCCAAATTTTTCTGCGCCCACACGGATCAGATCCGGATTGGAGATGGCTGCCGAGTTGATGCTGGTCTTGTCCGCTCCTGCCTTGAGCATGATGCTCATGTCTTCAACAGTGCGAATGCCGCCACCTACGGTTAGAGGCATGAAACACTGGTCAGCTGCCCGTTCAATGACATCGATCATTGAGGCACGGCCATGGGCGCTGGCGGTGATGTCGAAAAACACCATTTCATCTGCGCCTTGCTCATCGTAGCGAAGTGCCAGCTCCACCGGATCGCCGACATTGCGCAGCTCGCCTGCTTCCGCCTTGCCGAATTGCACGCCGCGCGTGACACGTCCGTCGTGCACGTCCAGACAAGGAATGACTCGTTTTGCCAACATGATGTTTTGAAATTCAGCTCCTGACCAACCGGGTTAGGAAATGCCAAAGCCGCGCACTATTCCCAAAACACGGCTATTTTGAAAGAAATTCGATAAAGATCGATACGACTTCATCCACCAAGTGATTAGGGTGGGGAATTGGGAGACGGGGCAGAGGGGAGCTATTTTAGATGCCGGCGTAGATAGGTGGCGTAGAGGCGACAGCGAATACGGACTTCGGAAGGTGTATTGCCAACGATGAGGCCTGCGCTTCGGAGTCTGTAGAAGCTTTCCTGATTAGGGCAAGGCCGGCCGTTGACCACACCTTTGACGACTTCTTCAAGTTCCGGATCACGCGCAAGCAGGACGAGGATGCGGCGAAGATGATCACCAAAGATGCCTTCTTCGAGATCGGCGCTGGATTCGAGCTCGTCGAGTGTGAGTCGATCGTCGGTTGCCAATTCGTGCAGGGAGCGGCGGACTAGGAATGGGTGCCCGCCAACAAGTTTGCCGAGACGTCCGACTTCTCCTGAGTCCTTCAGGGGCGTCTTGTAGCGGCGGTTCATTTCCTCCAATTGCATGGAGTTGAAATCATCCACTGTAAGGCGCGTCCCCACGTTGAAGGGCGACTGATTCATGTCCGTGATGAACAAGTGGGCTTCAGTGGCATAGGCAATCACGAGTGTGAGCTTGGACCATGGGCCTTCCGGATCCATCGCCCGATCATTGTGCCATGAGCGGAAGAGTCCGAAGACCTCGCTTGAAAAATCTGTTCCGAAAAGGCGATCCACCTCGTCCATGGCCCAGATGAGTGGGCGGTTGATCTGTTTGAGGACGACGCGTTTTAGGTAACGTTCGAAATTGTTGTTGGCACCACGATTCTCGTCCCAGATTTCACTGGGAAGTGTATCAAGATCAAGTTGGTCGCATAGTGATTCGGCCAGCGTCAGATAGAGACTGTTGGCATTGACGAGGTTGGTGTTGTTCAGCTTCTGAAAGTCAGTGAAGACAACGGCGCTGTTTTGTTTGCGTCCGACAGCCATTCCTCTGGCCAGCAAAGAGGTCTTGCCCATCTGACGGGCTCCCTTGATGAGAATGATGCTGTCGTGCTGGGCGATCCCTTTCTCCAATTCCTGATCTACGGGACGGACCAGATAGAATGGGGAATCAAGTGGCACTGCACCGCCAACAGATTCGAGGGCGGTCGGGATCTTCTGAACGATGGGCTCCACTTCTTCGCGGATTTTACCGATCCGTGATGCGAGCTTGGGAGTAAGACGCTCACCCTTGGAAGGAATGGCTGCTTCAGTCTGAGCGGCTGCGTTTCTGTGAATGCGGCCCAAGGCATATTCGAGCTCGGCGATCAGCCCCTCGTTGCTGAATTCCCCTTCCCATAGAATGTACTGAATAGGCTCGAGGATGCCGTCCATGGGCTCATTGAGCGGGCCGGTATAGTTGACCCTGACAGGAAAGAGCTGGGGGCTTCCGTGATTGGCCGAAGCCATTTCGTGAGCGTGCTCGACTTCAAAGCCCATCATTTCGCTGTTAATGGATTTCTCTGAGATCAGCGGAATGACTGCGTCGGCGGTGCGGATCTGCTTTTCGATCTCTCTGGCCCATTCGACACCTACTTCCAGATGACGATCAATGAAGACCTGATGGCCGCGCGCAGAAAGCTCCTTTTCAAGAGGGGCCAATACTTGGGCATCCTCTGAAGCATTACGCTTGTAGAGGATGACGATCTTGAGCGCTGAGGACCCGCCAGCAGCGGCATCCGGTGAGCAGAGAATTGGGGACCTACGGTTCGACGTCATGGTTCAGGCTGTTGTCAGCGGCGTAGACTATAATACAAAGAAGCGACGCTTCAAACCTCCATGACACGACTTTTCCCTCTTCTGATTCATTCCTTTTTTGTAGGGATCGGTCCAGAGAGTTGAATAAGATGAAGATTTGTCGAATAGTCTCCTACCTTTCACCACCGAAGATTATGGCTCCCTCGGCCCGGTTTAATGACCTGTCTTTAAGGATGAGCCTGACTGTCTTTTCTAAATCATGATGAAAAATAAAGCCTCTGTCAGAAAAAACGGGGTCGGTCTCCTGGCCGCACTTACCACCTTGGCCGCTGCGGGTTTACCGGCTGCTGAGACTCCCACTTACGTACCTGAAAACCTCTTTTCCGTCCCAGATGGTCTTGAGGTCTCCATCTGGGCCCGTTCCCCGATGTTGCGCAATCCGACCAATATGGACATCGATAAGGATGGCCGTATCTGGGTGGCTGAGGGAGCAAACTACCGCCGTCATAATGGACGTAGCGCGGAGGGTGATCGCATCCAGGTGCTGGAAGACACCAATGGCGACGGTGAGGCAGACCGCAGCTGGACTTTTGTTCAGGAAAAGGGACTGGTCGCTCCTCTGGGGGTGGCTGTCTTCGACAACAAGGTGGTTGTCTCACAGACTCCTGACCTGATCGTCTACACAGATGTAAACCGCAACCTGCGCTTTGACGAAGGTGATAAACGCGAAGTCATCCTCACAGGATTCAATGGAGCCAACCACGATCACAGTCTCCACAGTGTCTATGCAGGACCAGATGGGAAATGGTATTTCAGTGCAGGCAACTGCGGTGCGTTGGTGACCGACAAATCTGGAAAGACCTTCCGCATTGGGAGTCCTTACAACCCCAAGTCCACTCATAAGGACACACCAATGTCCTTTGATCCAAGGGAGATTGCAGGCCAGAAGAGTGATGACGGGCATGTCTACATTGGTGGATTTGTGGCCCGTATGAATCCGGATGCCACCAACATGGAAGTCATCGGTCACAACTTCCGTAACAGCTACGAGCAGACCGTGACTTCGATCGGTGATGTCTTTCAGAATGACAATGATGATCCACCAGCATGTCGTGTTGCCTACGTGATGGACTACGGCAACGCCGGATTTGCTTCAGCTGATGGCAAGCGTTCATGGCGCGTCGATCAGCGTCCCGGCCAGACCACACAGATCGCTGAGTGGCGTCAGGAAGATCCGGGCACCATGCCTGCGGGTGATGTCTATGGAGGCGGTTCGCCAACCGGTATCGCTTACTATGAGAATGGCGCGTTGGGAGAAAAATGGCGCGGACTCCTTCTCAGCTGTGAAGCCGGACGCAACGTCGTCTTTGGCTATCAGCCGAAACCAAAGGATGCTGGCTTCCAGCTGGACCGCACCGACTTCCTCACCACCAATAAGGACAAGGTATTCTTCGGCTCCGACTTCATTGGTGGCGGAAAGAACCTTTCCACCGAAACGCACATTCTCTTCCGTCCGTCAGATGTGGCCATCGGGCCAGACGGAGCAATCTACGTATCTGACTGGTTTGACCCGCGCGTGGGTGGTCACTCAGATCGCGATGAGACCATGTCTGGTGCAATCTATCGCATCGCGCCAAAGGGATTCAAGAGCGTGATCCCACAAGTGGACTACACTACCACTGAAGGACAGATCGCAGCACTCAAAAGCCCGACCGTCAATGTGCGTCACACCGGATTCACACGCCTCAAGGCGAAGGGCGACAAGGTCCTTCCTCAGGTTCGCAAGGTCCTCAAGGAAAAGAATCCTTACGTGGCATCTCGTGCTGTTTGGTTGATGGCTCAGCTTGGAGACAAGGGGCGTGCCCAGGTTAAGAAGATGCTTGGAGCCAAGAACCCTGAACGTCGTCTTGTGGCCATGCGGGCCTTGCTTCGTGCAGGTGAAGACCCAGCCATGATGGCAATCAAGATGGCGGGAGATTCCTCCAGGGCCATTCAACGTGAATCCGCTCTCGCGTTACGCGATGTCGATGCCAAGCAGGCTGTGCCCACACTCTCTTATCTCGCCACGCGTTTCGACGGTAAGGATCGTCACATGCTCGAAGCCATTGGTACAGGTGCCTCAGGAAAAGAGACGCAGCTCTACAAGAGTCAAGAGAAGCGAATGGGAACTGACGTGTCCAAGTGGACTGAAGCTCACTCATGGCTGGTATGGCGTCTGGGTGCATTTCATTCCATCGAGCCGATCGTCAAACGTGCCTTGCTTCCCGACGTGGGTGGCGCAGAGAAGAAACGCCTTCTCGATGCACTCGCCTTCATCAACGGAAAGAAGGCAGCCATGGCAGTCGTGGATCTTGCATCCAACCCTGCATTCCCATTCAAGGCTGAGGCCATGTGGTGGCTCTTCAATCGTAAGAACAATGATTGGAGCAGCTTCAATCTCGATAAGGTTCTCAAGGACAAAGGACTCTACGACCCGGCCAAAATCGAATTGGCACCTGTCGTGATGCCGGAGGTGCCTGATGCACCAAGCAAGCTTCCAAAGCCATCAGAGATTGCAAAGCTCAAGGGTGATGCAGTGCGTGGTAAACAGATGGCCGTGGTGTGTTACACATGTCATCGCTTCGGTTCACAGGGGCAGGACTTTGGTCCGGATCTCACTGAGTTCGGCAAGACACAGACCCGCGAGGTTCTCATCCAGGCCATTACCCAACCTTCTGCAGATATTGCTCACGGGTTCGATGGCAGCATCCTGACCGCCAAGGACGGGACACGCATCGACGGAATGGTTATCTCCAGTGGCGACCCCACGATCATCCGCTCCATGGGTGGGCAGACACAGGTGGTGCCAAAGGGAATGATCAAGAGCGTGAAGAAGATGAACAAGTCACTGATGTTCTCAGGTGAGATGCTGGGACTTGATGCTCAGGCTGTGGCCGATGTGGTGGCCTACCTTCAGTCCGGCGATATCAAGTAATCTGCCTGACAACCGTTTTCAACAAATCCCGGTCTCGTTCAGAGATCGGGATTTTTTTGTGCCTGCGGCAGACTCAATAGATGGAACCGCCATGCAAAGCTGATGGCGGCAACAAGAAGTCCTGTGGCCAATCCCCACCAGATACCGCTTGGTCCCATGGGCGTTTTGAAAGCAAGAAACCATGCGAGCGGAGCTGCTATCAACCAGTAGGAAAATCCTGCTACCAAAGCCGGCACGCGCACGTCCTTCAATCCGCGTAGGGCGTTGATACCGACCACCTGTGAACCATCGGCCAATTGGAAAATCGCAGCGATCAAGATCAAACGTCCTGCCAAATCCACCAACTCCGGTTCATCAGTGAAAAATCCGGCGATCTGATGATTCAAGGTCATGAAGACAACCGCAAAAAAAAGCATGACGCCGCATGCGATCATCTGACCAGAAAAGCCGATCCTCCGCACCCTCTGCCATTCTCCCGCACCTTGTGCCTTGCCAATCCGAATGCACACCGCAACCGCGATTCCCAACATGAACATGAACGTTGTCGCGGCACAGTTCATGGCGATTTGATGAGCGGCCAATGCCTCAGCACTGATCCACCCCATCATGATGGCAGCCAGCACAAAGGCACCTACTTCCAGCAGATGTTGCAAGCCGGAGGGCCAGCCAATATGCCAGAGTTGCCCCATGGTTTCCTTGTTCAGTCTGCCAAACCACTGCTTGGGCTGATACTCCTTCAAGCCCTTGGCAGCGACGATCATTCCAAACATGACCATGGCCGTGATCACACGCGCCAGGATCGTCGCCCATCCAGCGCCATCGAGGCCCATGGCGGGTGCTCCTAGATTTCCATAGATCAGGATCCAATTGAAAAAGATGTTCAGGATCACGCCACCGAACAGAATGCCATTGGCGATCCATGGATGATTCAACGCCTCGCAATACTGTTTGCCCACATGCGCTACCATCGCCGGGAGGATCGATGCGCTGAACAGCAGCAGATAGGTGCGCGATGCTTCGACCGCCTCAGCGTCCTGTCCCATCTGATCGAGAAAAGGCAACGCCAACCAAGCGCTGGCCCATGTGCCCAATCCGGTCAGAATCGCCAGAAGCGCTCCATGTCTTAGAACTTCACCAGCCTTCGATCCATCCTTTGACCCTCCCGCATTGGCACCAAGCACACCCACCGAGGAGAGAATACCGATCGATAGCACCATGGGAATGTGAACAAGTGCATTCACAAGTGAACAAGCAGCGAGAGGAGTCACTCCCAGTTTTCCAACCATGGCCGTATCAGCAATCCCCAGAAGGATCTGACTCAGCATGCCGGCAGTGATCGGCATGGCCAATCGTACTGTCTCGCGCAATTCAGCGCCGATGGAAGGAGTCTCTGACATCAGTCGTTAGGATTGGAAGAAAGCCAGAGGATTGAAATTGAAAAGAAGCTTCAATCCCGCGAGTAGCGTGAGGCCATAGACCACCTTCATGAAACCCTCTTCAGAAAGCTTCTTGTTCAGTTTGACACCGATCCACACGCCCAAAGGAATCGCCGGGACGCAATAGAGGCTCGTCAAAAGTGTGTCCGTATTGATCACACCCTTTGCGGCGAAGAAAGGCACCTTTAACCAATTGACGATGAAGAAAATCATCACGCGGGAAGCTACATGGATTTGCTTCGCCAGTTTCTGAGGCACGAGATACATGCTGATCACTGGTCCGGCACCATGTGCGAAAGAGGAGGTAAGACCCGTTCCCAATCCGAATGGAAAAGCCTTCAGCCAATTTGGGGAGAAAATCGATTTGGACTTCAACACGTGGTCCTTGAACAACTGAAAGGCCACGAACGCGATGGCGATGCTGCCGATCACGCGGTTCAACTGTTCTGGCGACGCCCGTCCAATCAACTGGACACCCAGAAGTACTCCAAGAATCACGCCCGGCATCAGCATCCAGACCGTAGAGCCATTCCATTGTTTCCAATAATGCCTGAGCGAAAAGGCATCTCCTGCGCAAAGCAGGGGAAGAAGAACGCCAAGTGTGAACGTAGGAGGATACCCAAGTGCCTCGAAAGCCAACACGCACATGGGAGTAATGAGAATACTCAACCCTCCACCGAACCCGGCTTTGGATACACCAATACCAAGAACCGCAATTGCGATGATAGCCAATGAAATGAACTCACTCGGAGACACGGCCGCGGACCCTCCCAGAAACCGCCTGTCCCGACAACCACGGACAGGTGCCAACCCGCTGGAGTTCAGCGTTTACGTTGCTCGTGAAGGAAAATAGCTACGCATCCGATAATCAGGTGTCTTCTAATTTTCAGTCCTTCTCAAAGGTCGTTTCCTTGAGAATGGACGCGATATTCTGTGCGTAGACAGATGGGCCAATGGTCAGGACCGCCATGGCTCTTATGAAAACTCGGTCACTTTCATGGACAGGCTCCATCAACCCGGTTCGGCTTGGGGCCACTGATCCGATGTCATCATCGGTATGAAAATAGCCGCAAAGGAAGTGTCCTAGATTGATCAATGATAAGAGGCCGAACACTAGGGTATCTGTGTCGGCCCTTATGCCAAACGTCCTGGTACCCGCTTCTGCCGCATAGGAAAAAAACAGGTATGATATTCCGAAACAACCGACAGCCAACAGGCTGTTTAAAACGAGATCTTCCAAATGATCCTTCATCTTCTAATCCTTTCTCTCTTGGTTGAACCATGGTCCGGTTGCCGCTAGAGCTATCCGGATTCAAGAGCGTTCAGAGTTCCAGGATGTGGGAAGGATGGGCATTACTTTCGAAAGTTCACTTTGTAGTCGTGCAGCAGGGGGGCTCCTTTGACTTCACACTCTGGCTAGGTGGCGGCGAGATGAAGGGTCGTGAGTTCAGTTTCGCAGGAGCAGGTCCTGACGCTTCATCAATCGGCCGTATCTGTTTTCGCCGATCAGCCATACCTGCATCTTGCCTCTGTTTTTCATCAGGCTGGCTGGTGCAGTGACGTAGCCTTTCCGCCGGTCTTCATCGGAAACGAACAGATTGTAGCGGGTGTTCCGGTCAGCATGGCTTACAAAGCGTAGGATGATGATGTTCATGTTGTCGGACTGAAAAGCGATCTTGAGTTCTCGATTCAGTGGGATGCGCTTGCGAGGTGTCTCGAAGCTGAGGTCGCAGACTGCGAATTCACAGGCAGCGCTCGTTGAGCCATCCTTCATCACGCAGTGCGCGGTATAATCTCCACAGATTGGGTATGAACGCTCAATCACACTCTTCTTTGGATTCTCGATCGTCTCCACAACTTCATTTCCTCTTTTGATCACGAGTGCTTTGACGCCCTTTGAATCCCGGTCCATCACGTTGAATTTGACGGCTTGATCCTTGCGATAGGGGACCCAATCCCCTCGGTCCAATAGCAGAACCCGGTTGATGGAGGGAGAGGCTGAATCTTCTTCGTAGTTTGGAAAAAGGAATGAGTCTGCACGGTTTTCGTCTCTCCATGCATCGAGGTTGTTTATCCGATAGAGTTCCCTGTTGTTGGATCGCATGTGTGCAGCAAACCCTGCGACATCGTAGTTGGTGTCCCAAGTTGTCTGTGGACGACTCTCTTCAACCCGCACATGGGTCACTTTCCCATTTTGTCCCTTGGTGATCCCGGTTACCAATTCGATGTGAGTGCCACCTCCAGGTCTCGAAGGCGGTCTGAAGATGATGTCTCCTACCTTGGTAGATTGGGCTGAAGGAGGACTGATCTGGGTTACTCCCTTTCGGGCGTTTGGACCATGAAGCCAACTAGGATACTGCGTGCCGCATTGCAGTGCGTAGGACGTATAGGTTGAGCAGACCTTTCCGTAGTAGCATTCTGCATTGGTGACCTTTCCTCGGAGGTTTTCGGTATAGAGGACGCTTTGGGGATTCTCGACCGCTGCCAAGAACGTCTTGAGAAAGATATCAAAACCAATGGTGCGGCCTGTGGTCCTGACGCTGGAATAGGGCACTCCGATATAGTCGGTTCCCTTTTCGAAGAACCCTCCACGCTTGGGCATACTATCGGCCACTGGAGTCCAGCGGACCTGAGACATGATGCGCCCGTAGTCTACAGATCGTTCCTGCCAAGTGATGGAGGGGGGCTGAGCGGTGGCTGCTGAAAGACTGAAAAGCGATAGCGCGGCAATCACCGTGAGGAAAAGACGGTGATTGTGGCAGCCGGTGTGCATCAGAGTGTCTTTCTTGGATCAGCTAGCCAATCGCTCTTCTTCCTTCGTGTTGTCCTCTTTGGCGACGTCTCGAATGGAGTAATTGGATGCTTGGAGTTCTCCGGCAACGCATTCTCTGGCGTAGGTGATGAGATGATGAGCGACCATGGAGATCTGGAACATATCTTCAACCTTGCCGGTTGCCAGTTTGCGGATGGCCATTTTCCAGAAGAGCCATTTGTAGTCCGAGCGAACGCCCACCCGCCAGATGATCCGGGCAAAGATGGCGGCGCCACGCTTTATGTTGAACCAAGTGGCCTGCTTCCACGGCTTGGTGGGGCCAAGACGATGAGGGTAGGTGTGAATGGCGTTGTACTCGTAGCGATCGTAGAGAGTCTCTGGTGAGTAGATGTGCCCGATGACACGACGCCATTTGGCCACGACTTCTTCGTAAGGCTCCAGAAATTCAATATTTGAATCGCGGTTCTCGCACGCCTCTTCAGGCAGGATCCGCTTTGCTTCCTCCAGCCGCTTGTAGAGAGGGGTATTTGGAAGGGCATAGAGGATGTTGACCGTCATGATGGGAATACCGGAAAGCTCGGCGAAGCGAATCAAATTCTCGGGTGTCTTTGGCGTGTCGGTATCCAGTCCCATGATGATTCCACTGGCGACCTCGATGCCGTAGGAATTGATCTTCTCGATGGCTTCCTGAATTGGTGCGCGTAGGTTTTGGCGTTTCTTCATCGCGTCCAATGCATCGGTCTCGGGTGTTTCGATACCGATGAACATGTTGGTGAAGAAGGCTTCCTTCATCTGTTGAAGCAGCTCTGGATAGCGAGCGATGTTCAGCGTGTTTTCACAGGAGAGGCGGACCTGAAAATCACGTTTCTTCTGCCATTCGATCAGGCGAGGCAGTAGCTCTTTGGCTGCTTTGGGGTTTCCGATGAAGTTGTCGTCCACGAAATAGACAGAGACCACACCTTGATCTGCAAGGGCATCGAGTTCAGAGATGATCTGATCCGGAGTCTTCAGGCGCGGGTTGCGTCCATAGAGGCTGGGGATGTCACAGAACTCACAGGTGAATGGGCAGCCGCTTGAGAATTGGACGCTGCCGAGCAGGTAGTCCATCGCATCGATCATGTGATACGCGGGCGATGGGAAATCAGTCAGCGGCATCCGGTCGACAGTGACGAAGCGCATCGGCTTGTCAGGGCGGGTGACGTCCTTGTCCAGATGTTCAAAGAGTTTCACCGTGGAGTCGCCGGCTTCACCGATGTGAAGGAAATCGGCCTCTGGGTAGAAATCGGGTGCAGATGATACTGAAGGTCCACCCAGTGCGGCAGCTTTGCCTGCCTTGTGAGCGCGGACAATGATGTCACGGATACGATCACGCTGAATGTGCATCCCTGAGGTAAAGACCACATCGGCCCATGCAAAGTCCTCTTCGGTGGCGGTGCGGATGTTTTCGTCCACAAACCTGGTTTCCCATTCTTTGGGAAGCAGGGCAGCCATGAGGAGAATGCCTTGTGGAGGCATGAACCCCTTTACGTTCATCAACGGGAAGGCGTGATTGAACGTGCCAAATGAGTAGGCGAACTTGGGAAAGACGAGGAGAACCTTCCGGCGATTGCCTGGGCAAAACGCCTGCGGGTTTGAGAGCGGTGATGAGACTTCGCTTTCGGTGGACTGAGCCATACGCAGAGGTCACCACTGAAGTGGCTGTGGGTCAAGGTATTGTGTCGGGCTGACGTTGATGGGATTTGGGATTTATTTTGAATACGATTGGGGCTATCATCCCGCGCTGCGGATGAGTCGTCGTATTTCAGTGGCATTTGATGAGGTCATTCCCTCGCCTGAGGGATTTGTTCCGTGGGATCATCATGTCACTGAGGGTTCCATTCCGGCCAAATTTTTTGAAGTTGCCGAACAGTTTGCAGAGCGGGTTGCTGTCCGCTGCGAGAGCAGGAGTCTGAATTACCGGGAGCTTGCTGATAGGGTACGCTCTGTTGCTGGTACGTTGGCGGAGATTGTTGGCATTGAGCCAGGTAGGGTGGGATTGCTCTGTTCTCATGATGAACATGTGCCGATTGGGCTTCTGGGGATCATGGCAGCGAGAAAGGCGTATGTGCCCATGGACCCGTCTTTTCCCAAGGACCGTCTGAAGTTCATGGTTGAGGATTCTCAAGTGGAGGCGGTGATCTGCGATTCTGCGGATTCGGATTTGGCGAAATCGCTTTGTGGTGATTCCGTTCAAGTGGTCAATATCGAGCAGGCGATGAGATCAGGCAGTCAGGCGGCTGAAGGAGTGGTTGTTGATCCCTATGATCTTGCTTATCTGA
This sequence comes from Limisphaerales bacterium, assembly GCA_965658675.1. Lineage (GTDB taxonomy): Bacteria > Verrucomicrobiota > Verrucomicrobiia > Limisphaerales > CAZKNW01 > CAZKNW01. Next base: position 94,384 of record CBFHTT010000006.1, on the reverse strand, counting down.
TCTACACCTCTGGTTCGACGGGGGAGCCGAAGGCGGTGATGCAGAGGCATCGAAACCGGCTTCACGGTACGATGAACGTGGTGAACCCTTTCAAGATCAGTCATGAGGACCGGATGCCGATGCTTCATTCCTGTTCATTCAGTACAAGTGTTGGCGATGTGCTATGGCCTTTGTTGACTGGCGCGGAGTTGATTTGTGTCGACTTCAAGCGTGTTGGTTGGCCCGGAATTCGTGAATCATTGATCGGGCAAAAGTGGACGCTGCTCCATTGGTTGCCTTCAATGTTTCGGCAATTGATGCTGTCGCATGATGATTGGTCAGGAGCGTCTTCCTTGCGGTGTGTGATTTTGGGAAGTGAGGCTCCGCTTGCCGAGGATGTAAGGTTGTTCAAGGAGTGTCTTCCTGGCCCCTGTTGGTTGGGGAACCGATTGGGGGCAACCGAGGTGAACAACTATTGTCTGAAGATTTATTCGCAGAGCGATCCTGTTCCAGATGGAGTGATCAGTTCTGGAAGCATGAGTTATGACAAGGAGTTGTTGCTGCTGAGAGAAGATGGATCTGTCTGTTCAGCCGGGGAAACAGGCGAGATCCATATTCGTAGTTCATATGTGTCTCCCGGCTATTGGAATCGTCCTGAATTGACGGCCGCTTCCTTCTGGCAAGATCCAGATGATCCGACGAAAAGGATATACAAGACCGGTGATGTAGGTCGGATCGATGACAACGGCGAACTCATTTACGGTGGACGTAGAGACTTTCAGATCAAAATCCGTGGGTTTCGTATCGAGGCGGGAGAGATCGAAGGCTGCCTTCAATCACATCCGGCCGTGAAAGAAGTGGTGGTGACGAGCCGGACAAACCCTGCTGGCCACGACAGATTGGTCGCGTACGTGAAGTGGGAAGGGGAAACCGATAGGGATGCGCTTTCTGAGTTTGTGGCAAAGCGATTGCCGACACACATGGTTCCGTCGTTGTTCGTGTTTGTTGATGCGTTCAAAAAGACGGCAAATGGAAAACTCGATCGCAAAGTGTTGCCTGAGCCTGAATGGCCAAAGGGCGGGGAGGGACGTGTTCCGGAAACAGAGTTTCAGCGCCGCGTTGCAGTGGAATGGAAACGCGTTCTTAAAGTTGAGTCGGTCTCCCTGGATGATTCGTTCTTCTTCCTTGGAGGTGATTCGGTCATGGCTGCGGTCGTCTGTAACACTGTTCAGCAATGGCTCGGACAACTGGTCTATTCAGTTGCTGTCTTTGATCACCCGACACTCGATCGGTTTGTGGCGTTTCTGGATTCTGAATATGACGATGCGGTAAAGGGGTTCATTGAAGGGAGGGAGATTGAAAAGAAGATCAGTGAGGCAGTGGAGGTCTCGGAGGAAATGGTGAGTCTGTTTGATAGTACCGCGGCCAGTCCGGGATTACCTCCTTCGTCACCGGTAAATCCAGAGCCTCCTGTGACCTTTGTGTTCAGTCCACCTCGCTGCGGTTCAACATTGTTGAGGGTGATGTTGGCGGGGAATCCAGAACTGTTCTCGCCTCCTGAATTGATGCTGCTCGATTATGAAGACCTGAAGTCCCGTCGCGAGGAGTTGGCAACATGGAATACAGCCCATGCCGAAGGTCTCGATCGAGCCGTGATGCAGGTGAAGGGGATCACAGTTGAAGAGGCGCGGGAATTGTTGGCTGGTCTGGAGAAAGAGGGAGGGGACATAGGAACTGTTTTTCAAAAGCTGCACGAGTGGAGCGGGAAAATGGTGGTGGATAAGACCCCGGTCTATGCGCGCTCATTGGAAACGTTGCGTCGGGCGAGAACTCTGTTTCCCAATGCCAAATTTGTTCACCTGACTCGGAATCCATGCGGGATGATCAACTCCTATGTGGAAGCGCGGATGTTTCAGTTCTTCCGGAAGGAACATTCGTTCTCTCCGCGTCAACTTGCGGAACTGATCTGGCTTCAGAGCGTGAAGAATATTGAAACCTTCCTCGAAGATGTGCCGACGGATCAGCAATTGCAGGTTCGCTATGAAGATCTGGTGGCGGATCCTCAAGGACAGTCTGAAAGAATGTGCGAGTTTCTCGGTGTTCCGTTTCATGAAGGAATGCTTGAGCCATATGCAGATCGTGCCGGGCGCATGACTGACGGAGTGCACAAGGTAGGGGGGATGCTGGGAGATCCACGTTTTCATCAACATAAGGCGATTGATCCTCAAGTGGCTGAGCGATGGCGTGAGAGCTTGTCAGAGCAGAGTCTGTGTTCAGACACGCTGAAGGCTGCGTATAGGTTGGGTTATTCCTTTGATGAACTAGAGGTGCAGCAAGCGGCACCAGCCTCCTTTCAGCAGGAGCGATTGTGGTTTCTGTCCCGTTTGGATCGGGCTGGTAGTGAATATGTTGGTGGGCGTGTTCTTGAGATTCGGGGAGGGCTCGATCTCGACAATCTGGAACTGGCAATGCGTCATCTGCTCGCTAGGCAAAAATCGTTACGGACTGGGTTTTCTTTTCGGAATGATCAGTTGATTCAAACCTGGTTGGATGCGGATGCATTTCAAATTTCGACGGTTGGTTTAGACGATGGAGAGGTGGAAACACAGCGGGAGCATGTGCATCAACAGGCATCAGAATGGTTGAGTGAATCCATCGATCTGGAACGTGATTTTCCGATCCGGATGAAGTGGTTTAATCGTGAAGGTAGTGATGTCAGCTGGTTGGTCTTTCAGATTCATCACATTGTCACCGATGGCTGGTCTTATGAGGTGCTGATGAGGGAACTGGGTGTCTTTCTTGAGGCGGTGCGTAGGAATCAGTTTTCGGGATTGGGTCCCTTGCCATTTCAGTATTCAGACTACGCCGAACGGCAACGGGCAGATGCGGGCTCTGAGAAACAAAAGGAATCTCTCGCATTCTGGGTGAATGAGTTGGAAGGGGCTCCTCCGCAGATCGAACTGCCGGCTGATTACCCGAGACCGAGTGTGCAGACCTACGAAGGCGCAAGGTCTTATTCCTATTTGAGTGATGAGGATATTCAATCGCTTGCTGAGCTGAGCCGTGCTCGTGGAGGAACATTGTTTCAAGGGCTGTTGACGGTATTTCAGGTCTGGTTGGCGCGTTGCTCTGATCAGAAATCCGTGGTCGTTGGAACGCCTGTGGCTGGTCGTATGAATCAGGAGGCAGAGTCGCTCGTTGGCTTTTTTGTGAACACACTGGCCCTTCGTGGAGAAGTGAATTGGGAGAAGGACTTTGGCGAACAGCTTCAGGTAACGGTGGAGCGTTGCCATGAAGCGATGCGTCATCAGGAAACTCCTTTTGAGCAGATCGTTGAGAAGGTCAAGCCCGAGCGTGATCTCAGTCATAATCCGATCTTTCAGGTGATGTTCGCGCTGCAGAACACACCGAAGGAGGAGATCCATGTAGAAGGGCTGAAGATTGAGCCGCAGCCCATGAGGTTGGTGTCGTCAAAATTCGATCTCACGGTCTTCGTCACTCCGACTGAAAAAGGACATCGCTTGATGTTCGAATACAACCAGTCGCTTTTTTCACCGGCGACCGTGTCTCGGATGGAAGAGAGTTTTCGCAGTTTGCTTGCTGATTCTGTAAAGCGTCCTGATGTCCCTGTAGGCACGCTTGGTTTGATCAAATCAGGTGATACAGATTCAGATGCGTGTTTTGGAGAGAGAGTAACGATTCCTGAAAAGACTCTCGCTCAATTGTTTGATGAACAGGTTTCCCGAACTCCTGATGCAACCGCGCTCATAGAGGGTGGTGAGCAAACGACCTTCGCAGAACTGGATTCACTGGTCTCAGGGATCGGATCGCAGTTGGAAGAGCGTGGTGTCCAAGAAGGGGATCGCGTTGGTGTGGCTCTTCCGCGGTCAGTGAAGCAAGTGGCAGCAGTCTTGGCTGTGTTGAAGATTGGGGGTGTGTTTGTTCCTTTGGACCCGGCGTATCCGAAAGAGCGTCTGCGTTTTATGATGCAGGATTCGGGCATGCGGTATGTGTTTGCTGAACCTGGTTTTGAGGTGGGGGCAGATGGAGTAGAAAGGCTTTTTGTCAGTGATGGGCCAGAGGGGTGCTCGGTCACTGAAACTAGGGCGGTGAATCCTCAATCGATGGCTTACCTGATTTATACATCTGGTTCGACTGGGCGTCCCAAAGGCGTCATGGCGACACATCAAGCGACGTTGAACCGTTTGAACTGGATGTGGCAGACCTATCCCTTTGCGGAAGGGGAACGCGGGTGCCTGAAGACAGCGTTGAGCTTTGTGGATTCGATCTGGGAAATCTTTGGGCCACTGTTGCAGGGAGTGCCAACCGTGGTTGTTCCTGATTCACGTGATGTGCCTGCGTTGGTGGAATTGTTGGAGCAGAATGAAGTGTCGCGATTGGTGACTGTTCCCTCGTTGCTAGAAGCGATTTTCGAGACCTCGATGGTCAAAGGAATGGCGTTGTCGAAATTGCGATTGGTTGTGTCGAGTGGTGAGGCATTGAGTAGAGATCTGGCTGTGCGGTTTAAGCGGCAGTTTCCTAGTGTCAGATTAATGAATCTCTATGGCTCTTCGGAGGTGGCAGCGGATGTCACTTTCCATGAGGTGCCCGATCTTACCTTGGTTGAATCGAGAAGGATGAGCGTTCCGATTGGTCGTCCAATAGCCAATACAGAGATTCGGATTTTGGATGTAAGGGGTCAGTTGGTGCCGGTGGGAGTGAAGGGGGAGATCTATGTTTCTGGTAGTGGCTTGAGCTTGGGTTATTGGAATGATGATGAGCTGACCAAGGATAGGTTTGTCGTCTTGAAGACTGATGGAGTCGAGAAACGATTTTTTAAGACAGGGGATGTAGGCAGGTGGATTTTTCCTGACGATGAAGAGATTCCTGTTATTGAGTTTCTTGGCCGATTGGATGATCAGGTGAAAGTGGCGGGGCATCGAATAGAACTTGGTGAGATCAGGTCGGCGTTGCGAGAGCTGTCGCAGGTGAAAGATGCCGTGGTAGTTCATGAGCCAGAGGAACGCCGGGTAATTGCTTACGTGGTTTTATCAGGAGCGTCGACTGCGTCTGCTATTCGAGAGGGCATCAGAGGCGTGCTTCCTGAGTATATGATTCCGTCCATGATTCAGGTGGTCGAAGAGATCCCGTTGCAGCCTGGAGGAAAGGTGGATATCAGAGCGTTGCGAGCGCGAGAGATTGTTGTTGAGACAAGCGAGGGCACTGGGGCTGTAACTGAATTGGAAACGTCTCTGATTGAGATCTGGAAGAGTGTTCTCAATCTGGAATCGCTGGGGATGGATGATTCCTTTTTTGATCTTGGGGGAACGTCGCTCAAGGTGGTTCGGTTGGTGAATGCCATTGAGTCTCAGCTGAATCGACGGGTTGCGCTGCATCAGGTTTTTCAGGCTCCGACCATTCGGCGCCTTGCGCGTGCCATGGACGCACGGGTCGATCTGGATGATCTCATTGAAATCCATCCGGGGGAAGACGGATTGCCATTGTTCCTCTTTCCTCAGGCAGGCGGCGATGGGTTGATCTATAAAGACCTTTCTGATGTGTGGACTGGTGAAAATCCCATCTACGCAGTACGCGCTGTAGGCTTGGCTGAAGGAGAAACTCCCTTTGAAACCATTGAGGAATCTGCCCGTCATTACGTAAAGGTCATCAGGGAATATCAACCGGCAGGGCCATATCATCTGGGAGGCATCTCATATGGTGGCATGGTTGCGTGGGAAGCGGCTTGTCAGTTGAGGGATGCAGGCGAAGAAGTCGGCTTCCTAGGTGTGTTTGATACCTACGGTCCGGGACTGAAAGGACGTATCGTTGATCGTGATTCCGGACTCTTTGCTGGTCTTTGGACGAAGGTATTTGGAGTCATTCAGCGTGTCCGCCTGCATGCCTTGGCGCTTTCTCTAATGCCCTTAGGGCAGCGCTGGAATTACCTGGTCGAAAAAGCAGGGAATCGACTGAAGGAAAAGCCTGCGCTCCTTCCAGAAGTGGAGCGACTCTTTGAAGCCAATCTAAGATCAGTTCGCGCCTATCAACCAAGACGCTTTGACGGCACTCTCACCCTGTTCAGAGCATCCATTGCATTTCAACCAAGGGTGGCCGCATCCGAAGACTTGGGATGGAAAGGGGCCTCCAAGAACATGGAAGTCCTTCCAAGCCAAGGTTATCATGCCAGTCTGTTGGCACAGCCGTTTGTGGGGAGAACAGTCAGGGATTTGAAGAAGAAGTTGAGTTGAGCCTGTTCTGTCTCTTGGTAGAGCATTGCGAAAATCAAATCTTCTCCGCAAAGAAGATCAGCGTATCTGCGAGGTGTTGTTCCCAGTAGGGCCAGGTGTGTTCGCCGGGGAATTCTTCGTAGGTGTGGGGGATGTTGGCTTGTTCCAGTGCGGTGTGGAGGGTGCGATTGGGTTCGATGAGGAAGTCTTCTGTGCCGCAGTCGAATCTTAGGGCGGGGAGGTTGTCTTTGTGTCTGAGAATCGTGGCTTCAACGGAGGCTTCGTCTTGGTTGAATTCCACTTTCGTCCAGTCTTCTTGCGCGAGTTCGATGATTTGATCGAGATGGGTTGCTGAGGAGAGTCCGGATGCTGCGCGGAAGATGTCGCCGTGCTTGGCTCCTAGTCTGAGGGTTCCCATGCCGCCCATGCTGAGTCCGGCTATGAAGAGCGGTGAGTTCTTGGTGGCGGATTCAATGACTTCTCGTGCGGCTGTTGGGACGTCTTCCACAATCCATTTTTCAAAGTCAGGTCCATTGATGTGATTCAGGTAGCCCGAGCCGTCTCCCCAAAGTCCGTCGCTGGGCATGGCGAGGGCCATGGGGGGGATTTTGCCTGCGCGGATGAGGTTCTGGGTGGTGACATGGGCGCCACCTTTCAATGCCCATGCCCAGTGTGAGCCATAGACTCCGTGCATGAGGATGACGATGGGGATGTCGGGCGTGTCTGCCGCTTCATCCGGCACAAAGAGTGTGATGTCTCCACGATGCTTCAGAGCGGGGCTCTTGATGGTGATGTGACGAAGCCCGTTGCATTCGTAACGGGGATCGGACACTTCGATTGTGTGGAATGCAGAGTTGGTTTCTGACATGGCTCTTATTGGTTGCCGAAGAGGATGACGCCCTTGGCGTTGCGGCCGTTCATCATGTCGTCGATGGCGGTGGGAAGCTGATCAAGTTCGTACGTCTTGGTTACGAGTTCGTCGAGGATGAGATTGTCGGTTTCGTATTGGGCAAAGATGCGGGGGAAGTCTCTTAGTGGATTGCAGTTTCCGTAAAGTGGGGTGAGGTAGGTTTTGTTCCACATGAACCATGGCATGGGTACGCTGACCGCATCATTGATCCCGCTGACCTGAAGCGCCATGCCGCCGTTGCGGATGAGTTTCAGAGGGGCGAATGCGAGTGACGGAACGGCAGTGGATTCAAAGGCGTAGTCGGCTTCTTGGCCTTCATTGAGATCGCGGACGAGCTTTGCGAGTTTCTCGAACTGGGGATCGTCTTTGGGAGCGATGATGGTGTGAGTGGCGCCGTATAGCTTGGCATTTTCCAGGGCGTTCTTTCGCTGATCAATGGCGATGATGCGGGCTGCCTTTTGAATGCGCGCACCTTGAATGATATTAAGTCCTATGCCGCCACATCCAAGGACGGCTACGGTGGAACCTTCTTTGACCTTGGCTGCATTTACAGCTGAGCCGAATCCGGTCATGACGCCACACCCGACGATGCATGCAGATGCAAAGGGCACTGTATCGGGAAATGGAGTGACAGCTGCGGCGCGGACCAAGGTGAATTTGGAAAGCGTCCCAATGTTGAAGGAGCGGTCGATGGGCTTGCCGTTCCATGTGGAGCCTTCTGGGTGCGCGTGGGCCTCGGTGCGTTCCATCACGTGCCCGGGTTTGCTCTTTTCGCAAAGGACGTAATTGCCTTGGGCACATTGGGAGCAGGCATGACAGGGGATGGCCCAGTTCAGAAGGACTCGTTCGCCAGGTTCCACGTGTTGCACATCAGGACCAACCGCTTTGATGATTCCTGCACCTTCGTGGCCCATGACAAGCGGGCGCTTCCAGCTGAGTGAGGCGTGATCGGTATGGCAGATGCCTGCTGCCTTGATCTCGACGAGAACTTCGTCCCCGATTGGATCGTTCACTTCTATGGTTTCAATTGTAAGTTTCCCTTTGCCGTCAGTGACAGCCGCTCTGCATTGCATGGGCAGAGAGTATGAAGAATGGAAGGGGAATCAAATTTTGGATCGAATGTTATTTTTCGTCTTGGAGAGCAGGGTGAGATGGGAGGAAGGGAGCTGAAGGAGGTATTGAGGGCATGATGACCTTTGGGTGCATTCAGTAAGCAGCACTGGCCCGCGCTCATGAGCTGTATCGCCGCCTTCCGGGATCCTCGCAGTCTGCAGTTTTTGGAGATTGGATGCTTTGAGGCTCGATAGCGGGCTACGGCTCGCCATGAGGGGCCGATCGAGAGGGTGGTTGCCGGTTGGGAATGGCTGCCTTAGGGTTGTCCTGTGAAGAAAATCGCCAGCGAATTCGACGGGATTGTGGTTGGGGGCGGCGGTAGTGGACTGGCTGCTGCAGTCAGTGCTGCCGAGCAGGGTTGCTCTGTCTTGCTGTTGGAAAAGCAGGCCTCTCTGGGAGGGACAACCGGAATTGCGGTGGGTTCGTTTACCAGCAGCGGCACGCGGTTACAGGCCAAAGCCAAGATTGAGGACTCGGCAGAAGAGCACTCGGAGGATGCAGCAAAGTTTGCTCCGGAAGAGATCGAGGCACTGAACCAGCGTGCACTCAGGGATTACTTCCTGTCACACACGAGTGAGACGCTCGAGTGGTTGGAAGCGATGGGACTGGCGTTTCATGGGCCGAATCCTGAGCCGCCCAATCGCAAGCCACGGATGCACAATGTGGTTCCCAACGCCAAGGCCTATGTGGCTGTGCTGCAATCCAGATTGGTGAAGCTGGGTGGGGAGATCCGGTGCTCAGCCGCGGTGGTGGGATTGATGCGTGATGAAGATCGGATCAGTGGAGTGAAAGTGGATATTGCGGGTGAGGAAAAATCGATAGAAGCGCGCTTGGGCGTGGTGTTGGCAGCTGGCGACTATGCCAATGCGCCGGATTTGATTGCTGCTTACAAGGGTGATTCTTTTTCTGAGATTGAAGGCATCAATCCCCACGCCAAGGGAGATGGGCATCGGTTGGTGGATGCGATCGGTGGCAAACTTCTGAACATGGAGGTTACCTATGGCCCTGAGCTGCGTTTTATTCCGCAATCCATGAGCCCCTTTGATCAATTGATTCCGGTGGGGGGACTGAAAGGTAGATTGATGGCCAAGCTGCTGCCGTTGATTCCCAAGTTCATCATCCGTAAGAAGGTGAAGAAGCTTCTGGTAACATGGCAGCATCCTGAAAACGCTTTGTTTGAAGCCGGTGCGATCCTGCTGAACCGGGAAGGTAAGCGCTTTTGTCATGAAGTGAATTCACCGGAGCGTGAAGTGGCGTTGTCTCGTCAGAAGCAGAAAGAGGCATACATCCTTCTTGATGATCATCTGATGAAGCAATTTTCTGAATGGCCGCATTTCATTTCGACGGCTCCGGAGATTGCGTATGCCTATGTGAATGATTACGAGCGCTTGCGGCCCGATTTGGTAAAAAAGGCCAAATCACTGACGTCCTTGGCGCTTCAGGCGGGCATGGTGCCAAAGAATCTTCATGACTCGGTCAAGGGCTTCAATCTCTACGTGGCAGGCGAGCAGGACGATCCGTTTGGGCGTCAGGGCGATGCGACGTTTCTGGGTGGTGAGAAGTGGATGCTGCTGGGGCCGGTGAAATCATGGTTCACAACGACCGAAGGAGGAGCTGCAATTTCAGAGTCAGGTCAGGTGTTGGATACCAATGATACGCCAATACCTGGATTGTATGCGGTGGGGCAAAACGGATTGGGCGGACAGATTCTGTGGGGTCATGGTCTGCACATCGCATGGGCGTTGACGAGTGGGCGATTGGTGGGGCTGGAGTTGGGTTCACGGAAAACTCAGTGACAGGGTGGAACCGATTCTGGACAAATCGTGAGAGTGTCCGGATGATCGACCACTTATGAACACCCTCTCTTCTAAACGGATCTCGCGCCGTGGCTTTGGAAAGGCGGCAGGAGCAGCTGCAACAGCCACTTTCGGATTTCAATTCATCCCCAGTCGCGCATGGGGAAATCTGACCAAACCTACCATTGCCGGAATTGGTGCTGGCGGTAAGGGCAAGACGGATATCTTCCTGTCTGACAAAGCCGGGTTTGAAGTGGTTGCTCTGGTGGACACGATCGATGCCACGAAATACGCCGAAGCCAAAGGGCGTTACAAGAGCATGAAGGAAGTCCGCAACACGTATCCCAACGTGAAGTTCTATACGGACTATCGCGAGATGTATTCTGAAATGGGCAACAAGGTGGACGCTGTAGTTGTTTCTACTCCGGATCATCATCACTTCCATTCCTCTGTGATGGGGATGAAAATGGGCAAGCATGTCTACTGTCAGAAGCCGCTGACTCATGGAATCTGGGAAGCCCGCAAGATGGCAGAAGTCGCCGCCCGCACTGGAGTAAAGACCCAGATGGGAAATCAGGCACATGCCAATGATCACATGCGCCGCTGTGTGGAATTGTTGCGCGCTGGTATCATCGGGCAGGTGACAGACATCCATGCGTGGACGAATCGTCCGATCTGGCCACAGGGCTTCTCCAAGCCACCAGAGAAACAGGCAGTACCTGAATGGTTGGATTGGGAACAGTGGATCGGTCCTGCTCAGTGGGTGGACTACAGTGATCAGATTGCTCCATTCGCATGGCGCGGATGGTGGGAGTTCGGCACAGGCGCCCTTGGTGACATGGCATGCCATATCATGGACATGGGTTACTGGGCGCTGATGCCCGGCACACCTCGTAGTGTCAAAGCGCATCAGGTCGGTGCCACTGAGTTGTCTCCACCGATCAATTCGAAGCTGATCTGGGACTTTGCACCGAGTGATTACACAGCCAAGGAAGGATTCAAATTCCATTGGTACGACGGTTATGTGGATGCTGAGTTTGACCGTGAGACATGGTCTCTTAAGAAGCACAGCAAGGAATACAATCATCCTGATGCCGACGTGCTTGATGGTGAAGATTTCCAGAAATACGGAAGTGTGATCATAGGCACTGAAGGAAAGATGTTTTTCCATCGTGGTCGCAACAACTGGATGGTGAAGACCTCCAGTAAGATTGATGGCTTCGACTGGCCTGAACCTTCGATTCAGCGTGCCAGAGAACAGGATAATTATGTGGAATGGTTCGATGCTGTAACCGGGAAAATCGACCAAGGTGCGTCGAACTTCAGTCACGCCGGTCCATTTACAGAAACGATCCTCCTTGGTGTTTTGGCGCAGCGTGTGCCTGATACCAAACTGAATTGGGATGCCAAGAAGATGGAAGTGAAGGGCCGTCCCGAGCTCAAAAAATACATCCAGCGCGAATATCGCAAGGGCTGGGAAATCAAGGTTTAGTCTTTTGAACACCGGGCCGGTTGAGGCAGATGCCTTGATCGGCCCTTTTTCTTTTCACTCATTACCATGGAACCGCACTACTTTTCCCAACAGGTCAAGGATGCCCGAAGGTGGTTCATGGAATTGCCGAAGCCGTCTGAAAAGGGGCTGGTGATTGTCAGTGTGGGGAGTGAGCGATGCCTGCCTGATTATTTGGTAGAGCGGGGAGGTTTCGAATTTCAATGCGTGGAGTATGTGGCTGAAGGAGAAGGCGTGCTCCACATGTCCGGTAAGGAGCATGAACTCAAGCCTGGCGTGGCCTTCTCATATGGCCCGGGTGTTCCTCATCGGATCGAGAACAACAGCAGCCGTCCGATGTTGAAGTACTTCATCGATTGCGGTGGGTCGAAAGCAGACGAGCTTTTTGATAAGCGGGGAATGGCGGGCGGAAGTGTGAAGCGGATCAGACAGGTGGGGGAAGTTACAGCCGTCTTTGACATGATCTTGAGTAATGCCATGAACGAAAGCACTCAGAGCCAGCCCGTCTGTGCAGCGCTTACGGATGTATTGCTTCTGAAGCTGGGCGAATTGGAAACGGATGGAACGGAAACCGAAGCCAGAGCATGGGCGACCTATGACCGTGTCCGGCGCCTGATGCAGGAACAATTTCTCGAGCTAAGATCGATGAAAGAGGTGGCGGAGCAGGCTCATGTGAACGCAGCTTATCTGTCCCGTGTGTTTCGGCGCTTTCACGGAAGCTCGCCCTATCGCTATCTCATGCGTTTGAGGATGGGTCACGCGGCATCGCTGTTATTGAGTCCGGGAGTGCTTGTGAAGGAAGTGGCTGCGAAGCTTGGGCATGAGGACGCCTATCATTTTTCGCGTAGCTTCAAGGGGGTCTTTGGGGTGTCGCCGGAGCAGTTTCAGAAGAGGAAGAGTGGCTGAAAGGGATCGGGTGAAGGAAGGTCGGTTCAAATTGTTTTCCGAATTTGTCACCAGCCATCAACGTGATGTCTGGTCCCTCTTGACATTCTCGGGGCACCCGAACCAACCCGCCTTCACCCGATCCGTTCGCGGTGGCAGCGACGGGGAAAGTGATACCGGATTCCTACTGATGCCTCTTGTGGGTGGTAGACTTTGTTTGTTGAAATAGGGACTGGGTAGTTGTGGTTAATTGCTGATTTGACGGTGGATAAGGGTGAAATGTGCTGTGTCTTTATTGTAATTTAACCAGTAAAGCAGTTGGCTGAGTTTGATCGATAGAGTGATGATGAAGAAATTTTTAATTCTAGCGGTGTTGTTGCACGTGTCTTTGACCGTTCGCGCAGAGGTCGTGGATCTGATCGTTGTTGCGGGTCAGTCCAATGCAGTTGGGTTTGATGCTTACAAGTCCGAGATGGGGGAAGATGCACGCGATGCGTCGGTGATGTTTTGGTGGCGGGTGGGAGATCCACCACCTGATAAACATGATTCTGTGAGCGGGGGATGGACTACATTGAGATCGCAGCCCTTGGGTGATCCCATCAAGCCAAGGAAAGGCAGGCAGTATGGCAATTTCGGGAAGCCAGAGGGTGGTTTTGGTCCTGAGGTGGGATTTGCACGCGAGTGGTTGAAGCATTCCACCAACCGTCTGGCCGTGGTTAAGGCGGCGTTCAGTGGGACAGGGATCCGGAAAGATTGGGATCACTCAAAGCGGAATGAGGAGACGAATTGCTATGGCGCGTTGCTTCGTGAGTACAGGCAATCACTCACTGCGGCTGCTGAACAGGGGATTGGGTTTCGTGTGATCGGCTTTTTATGGATTCAGGGAGAGTCCGATGCCAAAGCCGAAGATGCACCTCACTATCAGAAGGCGCTTTCGGAAATGATTCTGACATTGCGACAGGATCTGAATACTCCTGAGATGCCTGCTATGATCGCCGTAAACACCCGTTTTCAGGAAGGTCGAAACAAGTTCATGCCTGCGATCGTGGAGGCGCAAAAGGCAGTGGCTCAGAACGTTGTGAACGTTGTCTACGTGGACACCTCCAAAGCGTCTGTCATCAATCCTGCTCACTATGACGCCAAAGGGACACTTGATGTGGGAAGGTGGATGGCGAAGGGGTTGAAGCAGTTGAAAACGCGATGATTGGGAGGGTGTTTCTTTGGTGGAGCCCGGTGAATGAGGTTGATATGTGCCCAATGTGGCGAAAATTTTTCGATTCCGGTGTTGCCAAAGCCCGGTGAATCTCTAGCAATACTCCGCTGCGCCCGCTGGGGCGCTCTCCCTGTAAACATTAAAACGTAAGAATGACAGACCTCTCGAAATATAGAAACATCGGGATTTTCGCCCACGTGGACGCGGGTAAAACGACGACCACAGAGCGTATCCTTAAGCTCACTGGTAAGATCCACAAAACTGGCGAAGTTCATGATGGTGCCGCAACAACCGACTTCATGGATCAGGAACAGGAGCGTGGTATCACCATTCAGTCTGCTGCTACGACCTGTTTTTGGGATGATCACCGCTTCAATATCATCGATACCCCTGGACACGTTGACTTCACCATTGAGGTCTATCGTTCCCTGAAGGTGCTAGATGGTGGCGTGGGTGTGTTCTGCGGAAGTGGTGGTGTTGAGCCCCAATCCGAGACCAACTGGCGTTATGCCAATGAATCCAAAGTCGCTCGTGTCATTTATGTGAACAAGCTCGACCGTCTTGGAGCAGATTTTTACCGCGTTGTAGATCAGATCAAGACCGTGCTGGCTGCCAAGCCTCTCGTCATGACTCTTCCGATCGGTAGTGAGGAAAACCTCAAGGGTGTGGTGGATGTTCTCACCCGCAAGGCTTGGATCTGGGATGACTCTGGTCTTCCAGAGAACTACAAGATTGAAGATGTCCCTGAGGACATGAAGGAGAAGGTTGAGGAGTATCGTGCTTCCATGATCGAGACTGCTGTTGAGCAGGATGATGAAGTCATGATGGCTTACCTCGATGGTGAGGAGCCTGATGAAGCAACCATCAAGCGCTGCATCCGTAAAGGAACCATCAATCTCGACTTCTTCCCTACCTACTGTGGTTCATCATTCAAGAACAAGGGCGTTCAGCTCGTGTTGAACGGTGTTGTGGACTTTCTCCCAAGCCCTGTTGAGGTTGTTCCTCAGCCAGAGGTTGATCTCGAAGGTAATGAGACCGGCGAAGTCGCTCACGTTGACCCGGAAAAGCCGTTCCGTGCATTGGCGTTCAAAATCATGGACGACAAATACGGAGCGCTTACCTTTACACGCATTTACTCTGGTAAGATCAACAAGGGTGAATCCGTTCTGAACACCTTTACCGGTAAGGAAGAGCGTATTGGCCGTATCGTTGAGATGCATGCGGATGATCGTAAGGATCTGGATTCAGCTCAGGCTGGAGACATTGTTGCTTTCGTTGGATTGAAGAACGTTCAGACCGGTCACACGCTGGCTGATAAGAACGATCCAGCTACGCTTGAGCCAATGGTCTTCCCTGACCCTGTTATCTCTCTTGCTGTTTCTGCCAAAGATAAGGCAATCGCTGAGAAACTCGGTGTCGCACTTGGTAAGATGGTGAAGGAAGATCCTTCTTTCCGCGTTGAGACTGATGAGGACAGCGGTGAGACCATTCTTCGCGGAATGGGTGAGCTTCACCTCGATATCAAAGTGGATATCCTGAAGCGGACTCATAAGGTTGAGGTTGAAGTTGGTAAACCACAGGTTGCCTACCGTGAGACCATCACTACCCGACTGGAGGATTCTTACACTCATAAGAAGCAGTCTGGTGGTTCCGGGCAATTCGGTCGTATTGATTACATCATCGAACCGGGTGAAGTCGGAAGTGGATTCGAATTCGAGTCCAAGGTTGTTGGCGGTAACGTTCCAAAGGAATTTTGGCCAGCGATTGAAAAGGGATTCCGCACATCTTCAGTTCGCGGTGTTCTGGCTGATTACCCTTGTTTGGACTTCAAGGTCACGCTTGTTGACGGTGCCTTCCATGCGGTTGACTCCTCAGCTGTTGCATTCGAACTCGCTGCACGTGCTGGCTATCGTCAGTCCATGCCCAAGGCCGGAGCACAGCTCCTTGAGCCTGTGATGCGTGTCGATGTCTATGCTCCAGATGCAAACATTGGTGATGTGATTGGTGATCTTACCCGTCGTCGCGGAATGATCAAAAACCAGGAATCTGGACCAACACTCATTCACATCAATGCTGAAGCTCCTCTGAGTGAGATGTTCGGTTACATTGGTGATCTGCGTTCCATGACATCTGGTCGTGGTCAGTTCTCCATGGAATTCTCACACTACGCAGCATGTCCTAACAACATCGCTGAAGAGATCATCGAGGCAGTGAAGAAAGCCAAGGAAGCCAAGAAGTAAGCGCTTTCTCCAAGGATTACGAAAAGCCCGACTGGTTGATTCCAGCCGGGCTTTTTCTTTGAGGGAAATTGGTGTGATTCTCAGGTTCTTTCAAACAGTCCTATTCAGTGATCCAAGAAGAGTGGTTCGTGGGAATCCCTTGCGAGGTCCACTGGACTTCGAAATCGGTGACGACTGACTTCAGTTCGTCTGGTGTTTCGGCCCGGGTATAACCTTTTGCCTCAGACATGACCTCTTCCATGTGATTGAAGTAGGGGACATTGTCGGTCCGGAGGTAGAGGTGGCCACCGAGTTTGAGGCACTTATGTAGCGATGCAACGAAATCGGGCTGAATCAGCCTGTTCTTATGATGCTTCTTCTTTGGCCATGGATCAGGGAAGTAGATGTGGACGGCATCCAGGCTCTCTTGGGGGATAAGATAACGAACCAGATAATCGGCTTCGACACGCATGGCCCGCATGTTTTTGAGCCCGGCTTTTCTGCCTTTCTTGTCGATCTTACGCAGGCGTCCCAGCAGTCGCTCCACAGCGAGGAAGTTCAACTCGGGATGTGCGGATGCGTATTGTAGGAGGAAGGAACCATCACCGGCACCCAGTTCGAGATGAATCGGCGCATCTGTGGCGAACAGGCTTTTCAGATCCAAAGGTCCCAGCCAGTCCTTGTTGGCCGGGATGTGAACGAGTGTGTCCTCCGGGAGTCGATGTTCTTTGCGAATCGTTTCCGGATCGTAGAGTGGTCCTACTGAGGAGTCGTGCGCTGCCATGGATTACTCCGAGACGAAGGACGATGCCATGCGCTCCACTTCTTCCTTCTCATCGTCAGAGAGCCCGGACATGACTGTATCTACCCGTTGAAGTGCTTCATCATGATTGTTGCCTCCTGCGATAAGGTACCACATGGCCGCCATGGACTTATTCTCAGGGACGCCGGTGCCCTTCTCGTTCATGAGCCCAATCTGGTATTGGGCGTCTGCATAGCCTTTGTTGGCAGATGCTTTGAACCACTTCACAGCTTTTTCGATATCCTTCTCGGTTCCGTCTCCATTCAGATATTTCAGAGCGAGGAAGTAGGCCGAGTCTGCTGCGCCGGCTTCGGCTTTCCGTTGGAGGCTTTCCAGGAAACTTCCTGCTGCTGCTGCCATGGATCCAGAAGGAGGAAGATCGGGGACGTCTACAGTTGGCATGGTTACTGGAGTCGGAGGGAGATCCGTTGCTTGGGAAACTCCAGGAGGAAGGGCAGGGATGTCACCTTCTGCAGGCGCCTCGGAGGTGGCTGCTGGTTCAGGTGTGGGAGCTTGTGCTGTTTCCTCTTTGTTTCCACATCCTACAAGTGCAATGGAAAGGCTGGTGAGTGTGAGCCAACGTGCTGCTTCGGTGATACGCATGATACTTCTGTTCTTCAGATCTATTTGGCGACGTGAGTCGCTGATTTGTTCTTCAGCTTGTTAGAGCCAAAGACGGAAGTTTAGGAAATAGGAACATTGAAAGCAAAACCCGAACGGAGGGATCGTTCAATATGCGTGTTGTTTTTCGAGATATTCCGGATCCATAAAAGATTTTCATGCATCTTTTGAGGTTCGGAATGGACACATCGAAGGCGTTGGATAACATAGGACCCGCGCGACTTCCCCTTGTCACTTTTTCGGGCTGTTTTGTGTCGATAAGTGGTGTTGGTTTTGATTGGGGGAAGCGCGGTTTAGATACTAAAAACCTAGGCTTTTTTCATTGTGAATAACCTGAGAATAACTGTGAACAGTTTCCGGTGGCATGCGTGTGACGATTTCCTTACAACCTTCCTCAGCCATGCCGAACGGACTCGTCAAATCAATGGTGGAGCAACGGAATGCCAGTGAGGGTTTTTGTAGCCGTAAGTCATTGAAAAATAGGTATTTAGATGTTTTTCGTATGGATTTAAAAAGACGTTACTTGGGAGACCGAATTGTGACTGGTCGGCGTGGTGCCCAACGAAACGCACTGGTTACAGCAGAGTTACGCAACTGTAACGGTAACTGGTGAATAACAACCCAATCTTGAACCATTTTTTTGCAACCAACCAATGCTGATTAAGGAAAACGCTGATACGATTTGGAATGGAGCTCTCGATGTCCTCAGGACGATCCTGAAGCAGGATATTTTTGAACTGTGGTTCAGTCCTTTGCGTGCTCTGGGATATGAGTCCGAAACAGGGGAGCTGGAGCTGGCTGTTGCCAACGAGTTCAGCGGCATCTGGATCAGTGAGAATTACGGTCAGGTCATTCAGGAAGCGCTGGCAACAGCGGCCGGAAAGACCATGACTTTCAAGTTCACAACTGTTGAGCGTGAGCAACGCCCAGTGCGCCCGGTGGAGGATGAAGCTCCGATCATGGACCGTGCAGGTCGTGAGATGGAGGTTAAAGAGACACCACGTGTATCTGCCCCTGAGCCAAAGAAACGTGCTGTTCAGAGCGAGGCTCTCTTCAATCCCAACAACACCTTCAAAACCTTTGTCGTAGGGGACAACAATCACTTTGCTCATGCTGCAGCCATGGCTGTGGCGCAAAGCCCGGGCAAGGCTTACAATCCTCTTTTCCTCTATAGTGGTGTTGGACTTGGGAAGACGCATCTTCTTCATGCCATCTGGCAGCAGGTCCTTGAGAACAAGCCTCACCTGCGCGTGGCTTACGTCTCTTCTGAAAAATTCATCAACGAATACATCGATGCGATTCAGAACAGCACCTTCGCCAAGTTTCGTAAGAAGTATCGCGAGACAGATGTTCTGTTGATTGACGATATCCAGTTCCTGGCTGGCAAAGAGCGTATTCAGGAAGAGTTCTTTCATACTTTCAATGCCTTGCACGAAGCGCGTAAGCAGATCGTGCTTACCAGTGATCGTCCGTCTGCGGAGATCAAGGGATTGGAAAGCAGGTTGGTTTCCCGCTTTGAGTGGGGAATGACCGTTGACCTTCAGCCGCCTGATGTGGAGACACGGACAGCCATTCTTCGCAAGAAGGCTGAGGTGATGAACATCAAGATGAGCGAGGAATCACTCAGCTACATCGCCACCAAGGTGCGCGCCAATGTGCGTCGCCTGGAAGGTGCCTTTACCCGTGTGGCTTCCTACAGCCAGCTGACAGGCAAAGAAGTCACCATCAAGGTGGTGGAGCAGTTGCTTCAGGCTGTGCTCCATGAGGAGTCCAAGCAGACCGTCACTGTGGATTCGATCCAGAAACGCGTGGCTGATCATTACGATCTCCGTCTTTCTGATATTCTAGGGCGTCGCCGTCCTGGAAACATCGCCTTTGCAAGGCAGGTGGCCATGTATCTTTCCCGCAAGCTCACAGGGCGCTCGCTGAGTTCCATTGGTGAAGCCTTCGGTGGTCGCGATCATGGCACGGTGATGCATGCATGCCGCGCTGTGGAAGATCGCATGGAGACGGAGCCGGATGTGAAGCAGAACATCAGCTACCTGGAGACTCAGATCTTGCGTTAATCCGCAGGATAGGTCGGACTTGGGTGATCTGTTCATGATGAAAGCCATCCAAGTCAACGGCCTTTCCAAGACCTACAAGACCTACAAGAAGCAACCGGGGTTCTCTGGTGCGCTGAAAGGGCTCTTCAAGAGGGAATACACCCAGACCCATGCGGCCAAGGATGTCTCCTTTGATGTCGATGAGGGAGAGCTGGTTGGGTTTCTTGGTCCTAATGGAGCAGGCAAGACCACGACGCTAAAGATGCTGGCCGGGCTTTTGTATCCGACAGCTGGTGAAGCCTCTGTTCTTGGGTTTACCCCGTGGGAAAGGAAGGATGGATACCGACGCCAGTTTGCACTTTTGCTTGGGCAGAAGAATCAACTTTGGTGGGATCTTCCAGCGCGTGAATCACTGGAGTTGAATGCGCGCATATACGGAATCCCTGAGGAGCAGTTCAAATCCACCGTGGATGAACTTACGTCTCTGCTATCAGTGACGGATAAGATGGATGTGATGGTGCGCGAGCTTTCTTTGGGAGAGCGCATGAAGATGGAACTGGTGGCATCGTTGCTGCATCGCCCAAAGGTCCTTTTCCTGGATGAGCCTACGATTGGGCTGGATGTTATTTCGCAGAAGGTCGTAAGAGAATTTCTCAAGGACTACAATCAACGCCATAAAACGACGGTGCTTCTTACCAGTCATTACATGGCTGATATCCAAGCGTTGTGTAAGCGGGTTATCATCATCGATAAAGGAGTGGTGTTCTTCGACGGTCCGCTCCGGGAGGTCATGGATCGGTTTGCCAATTTCAAGCTCATCACCATTCATTGTGAGCACGAGGTCGATGGTCAGGCGGACAAGCTTGCATCATTGGGAGAGGTGGTTGAGACAGCTGATGCGACGGTAAAGATCAAGGTGCCACGGGATCGGGTGATCCCTGCCTGCAAGCGCTTGTTGGATGAACTGCCCGTTTCGGATATCGATATTCAGGAAGCGCCGATTGAGGATGTGATCCGTGAGCTGTTCGTATCTGAGCGAAAGAATACTGAGGATTCAGGAAGCTGAGGCGCGCTTCGGGATGATTATTTCCACTGTTTTTCCACTGCAGTAGAATCGGGCGGGCGTATGACCGATGGCCTCTCCGTCCACTTGAACCGGTGTTGTTGGTGTGGCGGTCAGGGTGAGTTCCTTTGACTTGGGGTAGGAGGCTCCGGCGATTCGTTTCTTGAACCCGGTGACCGATGCAATGCCTCCGTGAAACAGGTTGGAAATTCCCAAGCCCGGTAGGGAACAGACCTGCAGCTGTTGCTCTGCAAGATCGGCATCTGGGAGAATGGGGAAGCTGCCTCCATAGAAACGCCCATTGCCTATCATGGCAAAGACGCCTTCGAGTGAACCTTCGTCATGATTGATCTCCACATGTGGTTTCTTTTCAAACAAGGCTTTTGATCCGGCAATGATATAGGCCAATGGACCCACGGCTTTCTTGAGTTGCCAATTCACCAATTCCACAGCGCGCGCGTCCAATCCCACACCCGCCAGCTGAATAAAGTGTCTCCTTTGCGTCGTTCCATCTTGCTGGAACTCTACCTCAGGCATGGCAATTCTTTGTGAGTGCCCCTGCTGAATCGTTCTCCAAGCTTCTTTCAGATTCATGGGAAGGCCAACCTCTCGTGCAAACACATTGACGGTGCCCAATGGAATCACGCCAAGTTTCACTTTCTCCAATCCATCAGGGATTTCAGCAATGCCGTTGGCAACCTCGTTCAAGGTTCCGTCTCCACCTGCTGCGACGATAATATCGTAGCCTTCCCTCACTGCTTCTGCAGCCAGTGTATGGGCTGCACCCTGAGCGTAGGTCTGTTTGAGTGTGCAATCTGACTCAATGACGTCGAAATGGCGTTGTAGGCGTCTTGCTTTGTCGCCTTTGGCTGTGGGATTGAAAATAAGACAGGTGCGCACGATATGAGTGGTGTGACAACCGTTAGGTGGGGAGTGTTGGGACTGGACTGAGACGATCTGGTGTCACCTCAGTGACAGTTCTTCGGACTGTTTCTGCATTTCTTTCACTCACGAGAGAAAGGTGCCTTGAGGCAGCGCTGCTTTGGATTGGTCTGTTATTGGTGAGAAGGATAAGGTGTCCGGGATGTCTGGCATACACTGGGATGCGCGTAATGGTTCGTGGCTGAGCGATGAAGTCTTCGCTGCCATTGAGCCGTGGTTGCGTGATCTGCGTCCTTACTCAGGGGCAGTGCATCAGCATGGCGTGCGTGCGCGCAAGGCAATTGAGAAAGCACAGGCTCAAGTGGCGTCTTTGATCAGCGCTCCTGAACCTGAGCAGGTTATCTTCACCTCGAATGCCACGGAGTCCATGAACCTTGGTATCCGTGGCTTGTTGAAATCGCGTTTGAGGTTCGGGACCAAGGTCGTGACGTCGGCTTGCGAACATCCATCCGTCGCGGGTTGCTTGGCGGATCTTCAGAAAGAGGGAGTCATCAATGTTGAACAATGTCCCGTGAGCGAAACTGGTTTTCTAAATCCCAAAGCATTCGAGGAAGCGCTTAGTGAAGAAGTTGTGTTGGCGGTGACTCATCTGGTGAATCATGACCTTGGTGTGAGGCAAGGCATTGAAGCGTTGGGTGAAGTGACATATCGCTCAGGAGCGCCCTTGTTGGTCGATGGCTCTCATGGCGTTGGTTGGACTCCTGTTAACGTGGGAGAATCAAACGTCAGCGCACTCACGGCTTCGGCTGCACGATTTGGTGGCCCGGCAGGCGTCGGAGTGCTTTGGGCATCGGATCAAGCGCGATTGAGACCGGTATTGTTTGGAGGCGCTCAGCAGGGTGGGTTTAAGCCCGGGCTTGAGAATCTACCTGGAATTGTTGGTGCTGGAGCGGCCGCTGCAATCGCTGTCCGTGATTCTGAATCTCGGATGCGAAAGGCCAAGGATGCCGTAGAGCTGCTCTGGGAGATGCTTGCGGAGCGCTGTCCTGATACGATCATTAATGGCCCTTTGCCTCAGGAGGGACGTATAGGCGGCGGTTTGAACGTGTCGTTTCCTGGCGTCGATGGAGAGGCTGTGGTGCTACGGGCTGACCTCAAAGGCTTGGTCATTCACGCGGGTTCCGCCTGTGTGAATCGCTCCCAACGAATTCCCGAATCATTGAAGGCCATCGGAGCTGATGAAGCACGAGCCAGGGGCGCTGTTTTGATCAGTCCGGGGCAGGACATGGATCAAAAACAGGCAAAGCAAGGTGTTGATATCCTGACATCGGTGGTCCGGGACCTTCGAGAAATGGGGCTCTAGCCTGTTTATAACTGGTCTATTTGGCATGTTTTCCGTTGACAGTGACAGGGTGTGACCGTTGAACTTCCGCGCATCGCCGTGACCCAGCCATCGGGCTGTAGTGTTGTCCGGCGATGTCTCTACGTCTCTTTGCTGTGAGCGATCGAAAGTTCAATATTGCCTTGGCTGGTCTGGGATTTGGTGCGGAGTTTATCCCCATCTACCAGGCGCATCCGCTTGCCAATGTGGCAGCGATCTGCCAGCGCACGGAATCCAAACTCAATGAGGTTGGTGACACCTTCGGTATTGATAAACGCTTCACCTCCTACGACGACCTTCTCGCTGATCCCGATATTGATGCCATTCACATCAATACTCCGATTCCAGATCATGCCAGTCAGTCCATTAAGGCACTGAAAGCAGGCAAGCATGTTGCCTGCACTGTGCCGATGGCCACGACCATTGAGGAGTGCGAAGAAATTTGTCAGGTCGTCAGAGAGACAGGGAAGAAATACATGATGATGGAGACCGTGGTCTACTCACGGGAATACCTCTTCATCAAGGAGCTCTACGACAAGGGAGAACTCGGCAAGCTCCAGTATCTGGCAGCCAGTCATCCTCAGGATATGGATGGATGGCCTGCATACTGGGAGGAAATGATTCCCATGCATTATGCCACCCATGCCGTCAGCCCCTGTTTGGGAATGGTGGATGGTCGTGCAGAGTATGTCAGCTGCTTCGGTAGTGGCACTGTGCGGGATGACATTGCTCAGAAGAGCGGAAACAAATTTGCAGTCGAGACCTGTCACATCAAGATCAAGGGTTCAGACCTCAGTGCTCATATCTGGCGCTTCCTATACGACGTCGCCCGCCAGTATCGCGAGAGCATCGACGTCTATGGCAGCAAGAAGAGCTTTGAATGGACGCTCGTGGAGAACGAGCCGCATGTCCTGCACGTGGCCAAGCGCCCGGAAGACAAGATTGCTGAAAAGGTAGAGGTGCCAGACTTCGCGCACCTGCTCCCAGAGCCCATCCAGAAATTTACCCAGACCATTGAAGATGCAGATCACCTTTCCTTCCTTCAGGGAGGCGGACACGGCGGAAGCCATCCCCACATGGTGAACGAGTTCCTCAATGCCCTGAACGAAGACCGCGATCCATGGCCCAATGCCGGCACTGCCGCCAACTGGACCTGTGTGGGTATCTGCGCCCATCAATCCGCCGAACAAGGCGGCCAGATCATCAAACTCCCAGAATTTACCCTCTGACATAAACCACAAACCAAACGTAAGTAACTAGAACCACTTAACCATGAACATAAAAGAAGACGGAATCTCACCAAACGCAGCAAGGCTGTTGTGGGCGGGATTTGTAGCCATTCTGGCTGCCGGTGTTGGCTTTGCCATTCGCGGCGGTATTTTTGACAACTGGGGCACCGAATACGGCTTCACCGGGGCGCAGCTTGGTGCCATTGGTGGTGCTGGTTTCTCAGGTTTCTGCTTTGGTATCTTCATTGGCGGATTCGTCTGCGATAAGTGGGGGTATGGAAAGCTTGTTGCTGTGGCGTTTGCCTGCCACGTCTTGAGTGCGTTCGTTACCTTTGGAGCGTCTGAGGGCAATGCATACAATATGCTCTTCTGGGGTATGTTCATTTTTGCTTATGCAAACGGAACTCTTGAGGCGGTCGCCAATCCTTTGGTTGCCACGCTCTTCCCAAAGAAAAGAACTCACTATCTCAACATTCTTCATGCTAGTTGGCCTGCAGGTTTGATTCTTGGTGGTGTGATCGGCTGGGTGCTTGATGACGGCATGGAAGTGGGCTGGAAACTTCAGCTTTCCCTCTATCTTATTCCAACGATTGCATATGGCGTGATGTTCTGGGGACAGAGCTATCCCAAATCGGAAGCTTCTGAGAAGGGACTCAGCATCGGTGAGATGTTCAAGGACATCGGTTTACTTGGTGGATTGGTTGCCTGCTTCCTGCTCGCACTCTTCTTTCAGAGCGTTCTCTCACCTCATACTGAGAGTGCCAACATCATCGGCTACTCCATTGGTGGTATCCTGCTGATTGGTGTGGGCATCCTGACCAAGTTCTCCATGGGTGCATTGCTCCTGTTCGTCCTGTTCATCACTCACGCACTGGTTGGTGCTGTTGAGCTTGGAACCGATGGTTGGATCCAGAACATCACTGGTAACATTCTTTCCTCTGGAGAAGGTAAAGCCCTCTTTGTTTGGACTTCTTCTGTCATGTTTGTGTTGCGCTTCTGCGCTCACTGGATTGAGAAAAACCTCAAACTCTCTCCTGTAGGCCTTCTCTTTGTCTGTGCGATCCTGGGTTGCCTAGGATTGAACCTGACAGCTGGTGCGACTTCCTTTGTTGGAGCGATGCTGGCACTGACCATTTACGGAATTGGTAAGACGTTCTTCTGGCCGACGATGTTGGCTGTTGCCTCTGACCGTTACCCTCGCACCGGTGCTATTGCTATCTCTGTGATGGGCGGTATCGGAATGATGTCTGCCGGTCTGATTGGTTCTCCAGGTCTGGGTTACTTCAAGGATCGTTATGCAGCTGAGGAAGTCCAGAAGGTTGATTCTGCTCTCTTTGAAGAATACAAGGCAGAGTCTACCAGTAGCTTCCTGATCTTCTCTGAGATCAATGGATTGGATGGAACCAAACTTGGTAAAGCAAAAGAAGCCAAAGGCGATGGAAGCGCAACCGAAGAACAGCTCAAGGTTGTCGAGGCGGACATCATGGGTGATCGTCGCACTTTGAAAACCGATTCTTTGATTCCAGCTGGCATGGCTGCGATCTATCTCCTTCTCATGCTCTACTTCAAGTCGATCGGTGGCTACAAGCCTGAGACGATCGATCCGGAGAAGCTGACCGGAGGAAACGAAGGTCCTTCCGAGGCGTAAGGCATATTGCCTTCCATTTTCGCATACAGCGCCCGTCTTCGGATGGGCGCTGTTTTTTTTGTGGTGTTGATGGATAGGTGGAATCGAACTTCCGAAAGGTTACCGGAGTGCGGGGAGTGAAGCTGCCGCTCGTATATTCGGTGATGCGGTGGGTTCTCAGATGCCAGCCAGGCGTAGGGAAATGAAAGACTCATTGAGATTTGGGCACTACAGTGCGAAAGAAACGCTTCTTTCCTCCTGAGGCGAATTGTATGAGCGTTAGCCTTGCAACCCGCACTCTGGGACCCTGGCGGAGTGGTGGTTGCGAAGCTTGGCTCTTTCGAGGACATCTCGAAACAGACTTATTCTCTTTTCGGTCAGATTGGAAATGGGGAGACTGAGGGCTCGTGGCTGTGAATGATTACATTGTGGTTGGTGGTGGAATTATCGGTCTGTCTACAGCGATGCATCTGACGCGTCGTTTCCCAGGAGCGTCAGTCAGGGTTCTAGAGAAGGAATCAGAGGTAGCCATGCATCAAACCGGACGTAATTCCGGAGTGATTCATTCCGGGATCTATTACAAGCCAGGCAGCTACAAGGCTCGGTTTTGCCAGGCCGGTGCTTCTTCCATGGTGGACTTTTGTCGCACACACGGACTGAAATACGAAGTGTGTGGAAAACTGATTGTAGCGGTGGATGAATCTGAAATCCTGGGGCTGGAGAGACTCTATGAAAGAGGGCTGGCCAATGGTGTGCCGGTCGAGCGAATCTCGAAAGAAGAAGCGGCTGAGATAGAGCCACACCTTCAGTGTGTGGCTGCTCTTCGCGTCAAGTCGACGGGGATCACCAGCTATAGAGCAGTATGTCGGGAATACCTAAGGCAAATTCAGGAGGCTGGAGGAGAAGTTTGTTTTGACACGCGCGTGAAGGGGATACAGCATGAAGGCGGGGAGTCGCTTGTGGAGACAAACAGGGGAGTGTTCAGGACTCGGTTTCTCATCAATTGCGCAGGCTTGCACAGTGACCGTGTGGCCAAGAGAGCGGGGGCTGACCCAGATGCCCAGATCGTTCCATTCCGCGGCGAATATTTTGAGCTGGCACCTTCCAAGCGTGGGCTTGTGAAGCATCTTATCTATCCCGTTCCCAATCCTCAGTTTCCTTTTCTTGGGGTGCATTTTACGCGAATGATCGATGGATCCGTCCATGCTGGGCCAAATGCAGTTTTGGCCTTCGCTCGGGAAGGTTACTTCAAATCACAGATCAACATCCGTGATCTGACCGAGACATTGACCTTTCCGGGGTTCTGGAAACTGGCCATGCGTCACATGGATGAAGGCTTTAAGGAGATGGTTCGTTCGGTAAGCAAGGCTGCGTTCACCAAGAGCCTTCAACGACTGATTCCCTCCGTGGAATCCGATGACCTTGTTCCCTGCAAATCAGGCATCCGAGCGCAGGCACTGACCAGGGACGGAGGGTTGGTTGATGACTTTCTGATCATCGAAGGTGAAAGGACCATGCACGTCTGCAATGCGCCTTCACCAGCTGCGACTGCTTCCTTGGAGATTGGGAAAGAAATTGTTTCTCGAGTGATAAAATAACGCGCAGTGAATGAAGTGTATCGAAGCCTTGTGTCTTCAACACTTGATAGAATGTGATGTCAGCGTTAATCACTGTGGATGATCCGATGTCTCTCTGTCTTTTGCCTTATCCTGCTTTTGTTTGTCTCCGGTTGTTCTGATAAACGTGGTGGTCCGATGAAAATTCCATCGCACGCGACGGTGGAGAAGATTCAGGAAAAATTTTCCAAGGAGATTCAATCGGTGACCAAGATGATTGCCGCAGGTGAGGATCTGTCGTCAGGCACGGAGCTCGATCCGGGCTTACTGGCAGTTATCAATCGAGGTGAACAGCAGGGCCGTCCGCCTAAAGGGGGAGGCGAGGATCTTCTGAAATCTCACGTGGTAGCTGTGAAAGGTACGTTTTCACTGAGGAATGGAGCAGGTGTGGCCATCCTTACTGTCGATGGGGTGGAATCGACCGTCATCATCAGGAACATCCCGATTGATGGATCGCATTATTGGTTCTGCTTCGAGGACTGGAAGTGAAGTAGCACCGGCTGGTTACTCCCTCGGATGAATGAAGTGGAGCGTGGGGCCGGTCCAGTTGTAGAGGCTGTATCCTTGGTCTTTGAGGAATTTGTAGAGGTCGGAATCCATCAGCTCTTCAAGACTGCGACCGTGATACTCCACCACGATGAGCTTGGGGCAGTAGCGTTCGAAATCGAGTGAGCGTAGAACCATCATTTCCACGCCTTCAACATCAATGGAAAGGATGTCTATCTTGCGGTCTTTATAGGTAGTGCCATCGATGATCGAGCTGAGGGGGCGGGTCTTTACCTTGCGCTCAGTGATGGTCAGTCCTGACTTACGCATCTTCTCTGCTGTCTTTGGATCCAGTGTCTGAACGAGGGTGTAAAACCCTGCCGAGTAGAGTGTGCATTCGCTCTCAGTTTCAGAGACGGCACAGAGGACGTTTGTGTCGCTGGGGCGACGGAGATTGAAGGCGTTAATCTTTACCTCATCGAGATCGATGTTGATGCCCCTCCAGCCGAAGCGGTAGAGCTTGTAGGTGTTGCTGTATTTGGTGGGGTGGAAGCAGCCTACGTCGACGAAGAATCCCTTCTGCTTCATCCGAATCACCCGATCGTAGACAATGTCTTCTCCGTATTGGGAGTAATACTTCTTCCATGATTTGGTCAGGAAGACCTTGCGTAACATGAACAACCAACCGACGAATCGGTTGGTTGCTGCAAGTCGTTCAAAGAGACGTGTCTTGGCCATTCAGGTGAATTGGCGGATAGGCGTGTGCGAATGCCTACTTCTTCTTGCGAGGCTTGCGATTGGGATTCGGCGTGCCTGTAGGGTCTTCATCAGGGACGTTGTATTGCTTGCGCAGTCGCGTGAGTTCTTTTTCGAGGCGTTTCTGAACCTTGGCGTGTTTTGCGTCGCCATAGATGCTGGTCATCTCATTGGGATCGGTCTTCAGGTCGAACATTTCCCATTCACCCACTTCATAGAAATTGATGAGCTTGTGGCGACCTGTGGTGACTCCGTAGTGACGAGGGACATTGTGCCCGCCTTTTACCCCTTCGTAATAGTGGTAGTAGAAGGACTTTCTCCAATCCTTGGGGTTCTTACCCTTCAAGAGGGGAACGAGGCTCTCACCCTGCATATCTGGAGGAATACTGACTCCTGCCATATCGAGGAAGGTCTCAGCA
Organism: Limisphaerales bacterium; assembly: GCA_965658675.1. Classification (GTDB taxonomy): domain Bacteria; phylum Verrucomicrobiota; class Verrucomicrobiia; order Limisphaerales; family CAZKNW01; genus CAZKNW01. The sequence goes on along the minus strand of CBFHTT010000006.1, from coordinate 65,605 downwards.
AAGTCGAGGTTGGAGACGATGTCATGATTCTGTGAACCGGGCTTTATCACCCCGGGCCAACGAACCATCAGTGGAGTCACGAGTGACTCTTCATACATCCAGCGCTTGTCGAACCAGCCATGTTCACCGAGATACCAGCCCTGGTCGGATGAATACATGACGATGGTGTCTTCAGTGAGTCCGGCGTCATCGAGGTATTTCAAGACACGCACGATGTCGTCGTCCACCGACTTCACGCAACGCAGGTAGTCTTTGACGTAGCGTTGGAATTTCCAGTGGATCAGGTCATTGCCTTGGAGATTGGCTTTCTTGAATGCCTCGTTCTTTGGTCCGTAAGCGGCGTCCCATGCCTTCTTTTGTTCAGGGGTGAGGTTTCTTGGTGCGTTGAGTTTGAGATCATTCGGATTGAGCGTCTCTTTGACGGTCATTTTCTGGTAGGTGGAAGCCTTGGAGCGTCCCGTGTAGTCGTCCCAAAATGTCTCCGGGTAAGGGATCTTCACGTCATCCAACCAGTTGAGGTATTTCGGAGAAGGCTGCCAGTTGCGATGTGGTGCCTTGTGCTGATACATGAGCATGAAAGGCTTGTCCTCATCGCGCTGATCCTTGAGCCATGTAAGGGTCTTCTCGGTGATGATGTGTGTGGTGTAGCCGGTGTGGGGCTTGGTGACCGGGTTGCCGTCTGGTCCGGCGGTGATCATGGGGGGATTGTAGTAGGGGCCCTGGCCTTTCAGGACGTCGTAGTAGTCGAATCCCTGAGGAGTGCTGCCCAGATGCCATTTTCCGACCACAGCGGTCTGATAGCCGGCCTTTTGAAGGAGCTTGGGGAAGGTCTGTTGTGAGCCATCGAAGTAGTTGCCGTTTCGCACGAAACCATTGATGTGATTGTATTTGCCGGTCTGGATCACTGCGCGGCTTGGTCCGCAGATGGAATTACAGACGTAAGCCTTGTGAAACATCATTCCCTCGTGAGCGATCCGGTCTAGTCCCGGGGTGTCGATGAGTTTGCTGCCATAGGCACTGGTGGCCTGTGTGCAGTGATCATCCATGAAGATGAATAGAATGTTTGGCTTCTTGGCGGCCTGGGTGGTGAAGGCAAGCAAGATAGCAGCGACAACGAGAAGGCGGTGCATCGTGGACATGGAAGGGTTGATACCGGACAGCGGCAGGATATTCAAACGATGACTTCATTCTAACTTGCCAGTGAATGCGGTGTAGGGTGAGGTGCGTCTTGTTGTTGCGACGTATGAAACGATATCTCATCCAATTGATTCTGTGCCTTCCGCTGGTATTGCTGGCTGCGGAGAAAGACTTTTCACCGATTGAGGTGAAACTGGTGTCAGAGGTTGATGCGATTTTGCCAGGAGAGACGTTCACAGTGGCACTTCATCAGAAGATGCTTCCCAAGTATCACACCTATTGGAAGAACCCCGGGACGTTGGGCTTGCCGATGTCAATGAAGTGGGAATTGCCCGATGGATTTGAAGCAGGAGTGATCCAGTGGCCGAAACCGATGGTGTCTACGATGGCTGTTTATGAAGTCTGGGGTTATGAGGGCGAGGCATTGTTGCTGATCGATATAAAGGCTCCTAAGAATCTGAAACCAGGAACGAAGGTGGAACTGAAAGGGCTGGCGACATGGATGTGTTGCTCAGATCAGTGTTTCCCGGCTGCAGAGGAGAAGCGGTTGAAACTTCCTGTGAAATCGAAGAACCAGCTAAAGAAGGAATGGACCGAGCGATTTGATGTAGTGCGATCGGAACAGCCCGTGGCTAGCCGTGATTGGAAGCTGTCTGCGAGTAAGCATGGGGAGATTTACAAACTAGAGTTTGAGCCTCGGGCGGGATTCAAGCATGAGCCGGGTCAGGTGAGGTTCTTTGGGTATCATCGGCAGGTGAGCAGCTCGGAGCCTCAGGTGCAGGTGAAGAAGGATGGAGTCTGGACCCTGACCATGCAGCATGAGGAATACACGGGCGAAGAGAAGCCGCGGCTTCAGGGGATCCTCGTTGCTGAGAATGGATGGGGTGAAAATGGTCCTGTAGTAATCGAGGTGGATGTATCTCTGTAACTTTCTTCTGCTTTCCTCGTCATGGATACTGATATGAAACGTGCTGTCTTCTTTTACGCTGTGTTGATTTCGAGTTTTGTTTCCTCAGTGCCCGGCCTTATGGCCCAGAAGCACGAGACGCCTGAAAAGGCCTTGGAGGTGGCCAGTTTGTTGGAGCCCAATCTTCCTGAGATCAAAGAACTACCCGTGAAAGTGGAGGCGGATTGGAGTCGCCCCTATCTTCTTACAGGTGAAGGTGGCGGTGTGTTGGTGGTGCCGTCCATTGATCTTACCGGTCTGAGCGATGTGAAGGACGGGCAGGAAAAGGGTCTGGGGTATTTATGGATGCTGAAGGTCGCTCCGTCCAAGAACGGCAAATCACGCAGCTTGGAAGAGCTCCGTATGGTGGATGTGTATCACGAAGACAATGTGATCAAGTTGTCTCTCTATACGATGTCATTGAGGAAAGAAGGGGAGAAGCTGGAGATGCGACTGTATGGAAAGGATAAGAAGCCTTTAGTGAAGTCGACCCTGTCTGAATACAAACTCTCAAGCACTGTCCCATTGGAATTGGATGCTGAAATGAATGAAGTCGGCGCAGATCTGTATGTGCATCTGTTCGGGACGCATCGAGGGACAATTAAGATTTCCGAAGCCGAATCGTCTGATTGACTGTGAGGCTTTACGGAGGGGTTGGGGCGGTTCTTTATTCATGGGAGCCGCTCCTTTTTTTGGGGGGATCAGTTGGCTCCGCCCAAGGTGTTCAGCAGATCAGACTCCTTGTCCTCGATATTGCGAAGAATGAGTTTCTTAAGATCGTTGTAAAAGGGGTGTTTGACCTTGGTGAGCCAATCGCGGGCCTTGGCAAAATTTTTCCCCATGATCTCAAATCTGGCTAGATGGATGTAGACGCCTTCCTTCTCTGGTTCTTCATCAGCGATGGATAGTGCCCGTGTCCATGCGCCTAAGGCTTCCTCCACCCGCACCGGCTTGATGCCGTAGTAGCTTTGGGCGTAGTCGGCGGCGAGTTCGAAGTTCTTGGGATCCAAATCCAGTGCCTTGCGATAGAGGTCCAATGATTTGTCGAAGATCACGTTTTCATCCGTGGTGCCGTAGAAGAGCTTGGCGTCCTTACGCATCGTGTAAGTCATGATGGCAAGGTTGTGGTAGTAGACGGACTGGGTCTGATCGAGCTCGATGGCCTTTTCCAGATAGGCGAAGACCTTTTCAGTCTCACCAGTGTGGGAGTAGTGGCTTGCGAGGTTGTTCCAGACGGCCGGGTTTTCAGGAGCCACCTCTTTTGCCTTTTCCCATTTCGTCTGAGCTTCCTTGTTGCGCCCTTGTTCATTCAGGAAGCTGCCGTAGGCGAGTAGGGCTTCAGCATTTTCCGGGTGGCTTTCCAGAAAAGCGATGTAGAGATCCTCTACTTTCTGCAGCCGTTCCCTGATTTTGGTATTTATGGTGATCTGCTTGAGCTGTGCATCTTCCTTTTTGGTCATGCTCTCGCGGATCCATCCGTCGATTTCCTCAGCAGCATTGTCGTCCTCTGCCATGATTTGACGAAGTTTTTCAGGGATTTCCGAGGACTTGGTGGCTCCAGTGGCAGGTTCAGCAGGTGCTTCTGCAGATTGGGATGTCAGGGCGACTGTCAGGAACATCATGCAAAGACAGCGCAGTAAGGCAGGGCTCATAGGCGGGAAGGTAGCAGCCGTTTCATGGGTGATCAATCGGATGCATCGGTAAGAATATTTGATGTTTGAAGCCGTGAGATGAGGTGATTGTGATTGAATTGTCGAGGAATGAGACAGTGTTGTCGCGAGATGCAGTGATTGACAGGCCCTCCGAATGTTGTTTTAAGAGTGTTTTAAGGAAACCGGATGGAACAGATTCTCGACATATTAGAAGGCTTGGAAGAGTCATGTTTTGAGGCAGGCCAAGAGGTTTTGCGCCAAGGGGAGCGTAAGAACCAACTATGGGTGTTGCTCGAAGGAAAGGTCGAGATTATCAAGAATGGTCAGTTGATCTGTGAAGTCTCGGATAAGGGCGCTGTGTTTGGTGAGCTGTCCGTCATGCTCAAGACATTTCATAACGCAGCAGTTCGCACCAAGACCGATTGTAAATTCTACCGGATCGACAAAGCGTCGACCTGGTTTGAAGAAAACCCTTCAGCCTGCCTGCATCTGGCCAAGGTGCTTGCACGTCGTCTGGCGTTGCTGGATTCCTATTTTGCTGAGTTGAAAAGGGACTTCAGCGATATGTCTTCCAAGGTCGAAGAACCTTCACCGATGCAGTCCGAAAGATCGCATCTGCTTACCGAGTTCCTCAAGAAGGCTGAAAAAGGCATTGAAGAGCGTGCTGCAGGTGGTGATGAAGCAGCTGGATGACCAGCTCATCTGGAGGGAGGCACTGAAGGTTAGACACTTTCCTGCTTGAGTGCCCGGCCGGTGCCAAAGAGACTTTCCCCGTCTACATGAAATCCCTCGACTTCAAAATCCAAGAGATCAAGGCGAACCGTTCCTCCGACGCTTTCATCATTGCTGATGCAAAGGATGCCGACATGGCTTTCGGCGTTCGGGCACCTGGAAAGCGGGATTATCTCTCAGGTAAAGGTGAGCATGCGGCACAGTTCTCCCCTGAAGTCTGGACGCGTGAGGAGTATGGTCACCGGAATCTTCCTGAGTTTCTCGATATCATCCGCGAGGTGGTGGATCAGGAGCTGGTGGACATCATGTTGATGTCTGCATCAGTGAATGAAATGCTCAGCATCAAGGAAGGTCTCTTCAAGAACTCTCCAATGACTCCGGCCGCACGCGCCAATGATGCCAGTGATGTCTGGGTGGTGCGAAACGGGAGTTACCTCAAAGAGCCGGCTCGCCCCTTCCGGTCTGCAAGCATCGACCATATCCAATGCGGGCAGCTCGAATGTGAGCGTGAGGGCGTGGATGAATTTCCAGGGGCCAATCTCGGCCTCTATTCTGTGACCTTCGTCAATGACCTTGAGTTGGATCATCAGACACTGACTCGATTCAAGGAATTCCGCGAAGAGGCAGAGGCCAAGCGGTTCCGCTACTTTCTCGAAGTCTTCAATCCCAATGTCGATAGTGGCATTCCTCCTGAGAAGATGGGGGAGTTCATCAATGACCAGATCATTCGTAGCCTTGCAGGAGTGACTGAGACTGGCCGTCCTGTTTTTCTGAAGATCGTCTACTCCGGTCCCAAATACATGGAAGAGCTATGCCAGTATGACCCGAACATGGTGGTGGGTGTGCTGGGTGGTAGTGCAGGGACGACTTACGATGCCTTCCGCCTCATTCATGATGCCAAGAAGTATGGTGCTCGTGTCGCTCTGTTTGGGCGAAAGATCAACAACGCAGAGCACCAGCTGGCGTTTATTGAAATGCTTCGCCTGATTGAGCAGGGACGCATTGCTCCTGAAGAAGCCGTGCGAGCTTATCACGGTGTGTTGCAGGCAAGGGGGATCACTCCCAACCGTCCGCTTGACGATGATCTGGTGCTGACCGATCAATCCATGAGTTATGACGGAAGCTCTGTTCAAAAGGCCAAAGTCGAGATTCGCAACAATCCTTTGGCGAAAGCCGCTCCTGAAAAGAAGATTGAATCCAAGGTTTCCGCACCTGCTACAGAATGGCCGTTAACTGCCGATGGTAAACCTGACTTCAAGTCCATGGACAAGGACCAGAGACGCGCCTATGACAAGTCACGGCTGTCGCGCGCTTTTGGTTGATATCCTGCGAATCAAGAACTGCCCGTCGAAAAGGCAAGAACAAGACCAAGCATGAACACCGAACCGATCAGCCAAGACTTCGACGCCTACAAGATCCTCTATATTACTTCGACCACGAAGCCCTACAGAGCTGTGGTTAGTTGTTACCTGAAAGAAGAAGAAGTGGGAGTGATGCGTTTTGTGGATGAGGGACATCCGATCCGACCTCCACACATGGAGGGGAACAAGGTGACACTCGATTTTTCCATTTCCCGCTTTGACGACATTCACCGGATCCTGCTGCATGAGAAACCATTGTTCCTCTACATCAGTCCGTATTGCGAATGGGGTAGTGTGACCACGGCGGCTCTTGAGCCCACTGGTGAAATGGAGCCCACCACCTTCCTGCACAAATTCACGGTAGCTCTTCAGGAAGGGAAGCTTCCTGATCCTGAAACAGCGGGTTGATTTGAGAGATCAGACCAGTCCTGCCACGGTCTTTTCAGTGACATCGTTGAAGTCGAGTTGCCATAGCTCCGAGGGGCGGCTTCCAATCCCTCTCTGACTGGGTGGTTCCATGGACAGGTTGAGCGATGGGATGAATGTCTTTTTTTTTACCTGAGGTAGCCGCTTGTCTGACCAAGGTGGCCACCGAGCGGGTTGTCCAATCCGTTGACGATGGTGCCTTTCTCAACAAAGGGCTGAAGCAGTGCCAGACTGGAATCGAAATGGTCGCCTTCTGGCGGCTACAGAGAAGAACAGCTGACCTCCCACACGCTATCTTTCCCTGTTCTTCCCGAATGGTGTCTATCCGGCTGCATGGCAGGCAGAGCAAAAAAACGGACCTTCACACATCCAAATGGCTGATGGATTGAAAATAAATCTGGTCAACAACCTGATCAGGTTTATGGTTTGGTATATGGAACGTGTGAATATCCAGGAGGCCAAGACGCATTTGTCGCGCTACGCCAAGCGCGTGAAGAAAGGGGAAACGATCATCCTCTGTGAACGGAATGTGCCTATTGCCGAGATACGCCCGCTGGAGAAGGAGTTCACCAAGGTTCGACTGGGCCTGTTCAAAGGGCAGATCGGATCGGTGGAAGATTTTGATGAACCGATCAAGGGATTCGAGGACGACTTTTACGGAGAAGAAACACCCGGATGAGAATACTCTTGGATACGCAGATTGCGTTATGGGCGTGGGCTGAACCGGCACGGATTCCAGGCCATATCAAGGAGGCAATGACCGCCCTTGGAAATGAAGTCTTCTTCAGTCAGGTGTCTACGTGGGAGATACAGATCAAGTATGACTTGGGAAAGCTCTCAATGGATTCGGCTCCCATCAAATTTGTTCCCACCGCAATAAAGCGATCTGGCTTTCTCTATCAGGCAATCAAAGATGATGCCTTGTTCTTCTTGGGGCGGTTACCCGGGATTCATAGAGATCCATTTGATCGCTTGTTGATTGCTCAGGCTATTGTTGGAGATTTTAAACTCGCGACGGTGGATGACAAGGTTCTCAAGTATCCGGTCCCGATTGTGGAGTGACAGGAAATGAAACAGACCCCTGCCAACGACAGGGGCCTGAATCTAAAGCGGGTTATTGCCTTCTATGCCAGATCCAGTCCGGGGAGGGGGCGGGTGCTGGTGCTGAAGCGGGGGGCTTTGACGCCCAGGCGGTGCAGCATGGATAGTTGGAGGTTGGCGAATGGTTCGTTGCTCTTGCGGTCGAACATGAGGTTTTGCCTGTGCTTGAATCCACCGCCTGCCAATAGCAATGGGAGGTTCTGGTTGTCGTGCTTGGAGGCGTTGCCCATGTTGGATCCGTAGAGGACCATGGTGCGATCGAGGAGATTGGAATTCTGTTCCTTGCTGCCTTTCAGATCGCTCAGGAGTCGGTTGAGTTCTCCGAGTTGTGCCTTTTCCACTTTCTCAAGTTGAGCTCGGGTCTTGGCCAGGGTCATTTGATGAGTCAGGGCATGATGAGGAAGTTCCACGCCGGGAAGGTCGACCTTGGGATTGAACTGCTGGGTCACGAAGATGGTGATCAGTCGCGAGGAGTCCGTCTCAATCGCCATGCGGGAAAGCTCATACATCAGACGGGTGCGTTGAACCAACGCTTCTGGCGATCTCACATCCTTTGGCTGTTTGGCCTCAACCGTTGGCTTTGGTTTCTTTTCCCATTCCTCGTTCTCCTTCAATCGTTGCTCGAGTTCGCGGAATGCGGTGAAGAATTGATCAAGGCGGGCCTTGTCTTCTGAGCCAACCTTGCGATTGAGGCTGTTGAGTCGATCGGTAAAGGAGTCCATGAGGCTTTGTCCGTCGCGGAGTCGATTTACCTGTTGTTGCACTTCTTCAGGTGTGCCTTGAATGAAGAGTCTGCGATAGACTTCGGATGGGCGTTCCTCGGCAGGGAGGCGGACTCCGTTCGAGGAGTAGGAAAGTGATTTGCTGCCTGGGCCAACCCGCAGGGTGAGTGCAGGGAAGCGCGTGATGGGACCCATTTCGAGCGCCGCGTATTGATCCAGTGAGACAGTGTTCCTGAATCCCGGGCTGCGAGGGTTTGGTGCTCCAGTGAGAAAGCAACTGTCGGTCTGATGTCCACCCACAACCTCTGGATGTGAGAGTCCGTTGAATGCGGTGTAGTTGGCCCGTTGTTTATCGAGAACCTTGAGATAGTTGGATGGTTTGTATGACGCGCCTTCTCCCTCAGGAAAGAAATACTCCGGGATCATTCCCAGATCGGTATTGATGGCGATCATTCGACGCGGGACGTCTCGGGCTGCAGCACGGGTAGATCTGGGAAGCAATGATTCCAGCCATGGCAGGGTCAACAGTGCGCCGGCTCCACGAAGGAAACCTCGACGTGTGACTTGGGCGGATGAAGGTGTGTTCATGATGATTGTATGAAAGGGGGCTGAGTCGTTCTATTTATTGCGGAAGAGGTCGCTTTGAACGATCTCATGAATCATGGAGCGTATGCCGTAGTTCTTCGCTTTTAGGTTGGTCATCATCTGATCAACAACAGGACGATCAGCGAAGCCAATCGGAGCACCGGTGTTGTATATGATGAGTTGCTCTAGGAGGTTTCGAGCGATCTGGTCTTCTTGTGACAGAAGGAGTTTTTTGAATTCCTTGATGTCCTCGAAGTTTCCCAGATTAGGCATTTGGCCCGTAGCATCCACAGGGAGTGCCTCCATGGTTTTGGCCTTCTTGCCATCGACAAAGAGGTTGAGCGGGGTGCCTTTTTCGAGGGAACGATAGCGTTCACGAAAGCCCCCCATGACATCGAAGCTTTCCAGTGCAAATCCGGGTGGGTCGATCTTTGCGTGACAGGTGGCGCATGACTTGATTTCACGATGGGCAGCAAGTTGCTCGCGGATGGTGGTGGCGCCGCTGATGTCTGGTTCCACTGCTGGAACGGATGGAGGAGGTGGTGGAGGGGGATCACCAAGGATGTGTGTCATCAGATAGGCTCCTCTGACGACGGGTGAGGTCACGGTGCCGTTGGCTGTGGTTTTGAGAAGGGATGCCTGAGTCAGAAATCCTCCACGGACTGAATTGGGTTTCAGGGCAACGCGCCGGATGTGAGATCCGTTCACACCGGGGATTTTGTAGAGCTCTGCCAGCCGCTGATTGACCATTGCGAAATCTGAATCAATGACGTGAGAGGCACCGAGGTTCTTTGTGATCAGTTCGCGGAAATAGGCATGTGATTCCTCCAGTGAGGAGGTCATGAGTAACGGTGTGTAGTCTGGATAGAGATTCTTGTCCGGTTCTGTCAGAGCGATGTCTTCGAGCTTCAACCACTTGCCAAGGAAGTGGGAAATGAAGCGGTCACTGCGCTCGTCGCGAAGCAGGCGTTCGACCTCGAATCTCAGCTTGGTCGGGTTGCTCAGTTCTTCCTTGTTGGAAAGACTGCGCAGGCGTTGATCTGGTGTTGAGTTCCAAAGGAAATAGGAAAGACGCTCAGCCAATGCTCGATCGGTCAATTTGCCGGGATCGCTGTGCATGAGAAGAAAGTCGGGTGAGGTCAAAATGGCTCGATAGCCGGCAATCATGGATTCCATGAAACTGGTCTTCTGACGTAACTTGGCCATCGTGACAGCCATGGGGATCTTCATGTCCTCACCGGTCACGGGACGGCGGAGTGCATTGCCCATGAACTGACGGAGGAGGCGTCTCGCATCTTTCATGGGGTCTTTGCTCACGACGTCCGCAACGCGGATCTGATCAGTCTTATTGCGACGGTTGGCTTTGATGATCTCTGTTTTTACCGGGAGATCACCAAAGAGGCGTTTGTGACTTTCTGGTGGCCACGAATCATTGATAGGGCCTTCCAGCTCGAACCAACTGAAAGCAACTCCTTGGGAAGTGAAGGCGCGGAAACGTTCCTCCAGTTTTCCTCCGACGCGAAGTTGTTCGAAAGGTGACGAATCAACCATGGGCTTGATGACATCATCGGGATCCAGCCATGCTGTGATTTCCGCAGTCGTCGGTTTGTAGGATGGGAGATCGACCTTGCCGATCTTTCGATCAAGTGAGTAAAGGCCGACGGTTTCGATTCTGTCAGAAGGAGCCAGTTCGCCCTTCTTGTTGTAGATGCCGAATCCGTTGACCCGGATCTTGTAGTAGCCAGAGAAGGCGGGTTGAAGTCCTTTGATGACCAGCCCGAGATTGCTCTCTGAGTTCACAAAGATTCCCAGTCCGTCAAAATAGGGAGGAAAGTCAGTTGTCTTTCCGGGCTGCCGCTTTTGGAAATTGCCACGGTCGCGTTTGATCGTGGTGTCGATACTAATTCCGTTGAGAGGTATGGCATTTCCTAGCCTCAGTAGGGCGTTGAAGCCGGCCGGATCCAGACGGACTTCCTTTTTGCCTCTGATCTCCACTCGCTTGATCGCTGATGTCGGTTTGGTGGCGCTTGGTGCTATCGCCATTCTGAGAGCCTTGTCGGCTACTTCCAGCAGCTTGGCTGCGTGAACGTGTGAATAGTCCAATGCTTCACCGGCCTTATCGTATCCGTAGGCGGAGCCTTCTGGCGGCAGGGAGTTCTCTATGTCCAGATGAGGCAGGGCAAGCAGGTCTTGAAGCGTGGCCTGATATTCATTGCGGCTCATACGACGAATGCGGGCGCGGCCGTTGGCCTGTCGCATGGCGAGTTCGTGTTGTGCCAGATGTTGGTTGAGGGATTTTAGAAAGGGCTGAATCTCTGCGGCAGAAGGGTGGTTCTTGGGTGGCATTTCACCCTTCTCCACGCGGTCATGAACCATTCCCCACAAGGCCGCATTACCCGGGTTGTCGAAATCAAACACCGTCTCCGCAAGATTGAGATTATTCTTTGCGACGTCGGCATCGTGGCAATCGTAACAATGTTCCTTCAAGAATCCCTGTATCCCGGAAGGCACGGGAGCTGCCGATGCGGCGACAGCTGAAAGTAAAGTGATAAGAATGGTTAAGCGCATTACGATCAGTATATCGGTATGCGGGGAATGTTTGCAGAAAAGATTCCCCCTGCAATTTCTCAACCCTCGATTTGAGTATACCTCTTCTTAGTTTGCGGCTGTTTGCAACACACTGAAATCAGCGAAGGTGGCGTAGATCACCAACACGACCAATACAAGGATGACACCGGCCTTCTTTGCATGGATCCATGGAGTCATATCGACTGCCCCTACATCCTCCTGCTCAAACTCCTTCTTGGTCGGATAGAGCTCACCCATCACCAGCATGAAAATCACCAACCAAGCAAAGACAAGGCCAAGGAAATGGAACTCATGCATGGATTCCACGACCAGATCTGCGCCGGGGATGAAGTAGCCGATGGCAATGATGATCACGCCTCCGATGAGCGCGTACTTTGCTGCAAACGATGGAACTCGCTTGGTAAGCATGCCGGTAATAACCACTGCAAAAATCGGTATGAAATACATTCCGTTCATCTTCTGAAGATACCCAAAGATGCTAGGAGTTTTGGCCAGAAACGGAGCGATAACCATCGCAGCGATGGCGACGATCCATCCAAATTTTTTGCCTGATTGAACCACCTCGGTCTCGTTGGCGTTTGGATTGATTACTTTGCCATAGAGTCCAAGGCTGAAGAGTGTGCATGAGCTGTTCAGCGCTGAATTAAAACTGGAGAGGATGGCTCCGATCATGACAGCCGCGAAGAAACCGGTGAGAGGGGCAGGCAGCACTGCATTGACCAACTTACCATAGGCATCATCTGCAGCGACGTCCTGTCCGGCAAAGAGTGAGAAGGCGATCATTCCAGGGATGACGAGGTAGAGAGGTCCAAGCAGCTTCAAGCTTGCGGTGAGGAGGACACCCTTTTGCCCTTCCGCCAAGCTGGAAGCTCCGAAGGTGCGCTGGATGATCTGTTGGTTCGTTGTCCAGTAGAACAAATGTAGAAGGAAGATGCCGGAGAAAATGGCACTGAAAGGAACTGAGGTCTCGTTGCTGCCGATGGAATTGAATCGCTCTCCCTGATGGTCGGCCAATGCGCTGATACCTGCTGTGATCCCATCACCGTTGCCCAATTTCGCGAGTGCAAAACCAGTGATCAAAAAGCCTCCGACGAAAAGGCCAATGCCATTTAAAGTGTCAGAGACTGCGACGGTTCTGAGCCCTCCAAACAGTGCGTAGATCGAACCGATGATTCCAACCACCCAGACAATAATCCATAGTGATGCTGTCTCAGGTGTCATGCCCAGTTGATCTGGAAGGGAACCCAGCATGGCAGGGACGTCCAAGATTCCCATCATGCCCTTGGCACCTGAATAGAGGATGATTGGAAGTAGAATGCCAACGTAGGCGGCGAGGAATATGAAATTACAGATTTGTTGGGTATCTCGCCCAAATCGTATCTCGAGATACTCCGGAACTGTGGAGACGCCGCTCTTCAGAAAGCGCGGTAGAAAAAACAGTGCCATGAATACGAGGGCTACAATGCAAACCACTTCCCAAACCATCACGCACAGGCCATCAGTGAATGCAGCGCCGTTTAGTCCGACCATCTGTTCCGTGGACAGATTGGTGAGCAGCATGGAGCCTGCTATGAGGGGAAAGGTGAGTTTGCGGCCTGCGAGGAAGTAGCCTTTGCTGGAGCCGTGGTCATCGTTGCGGGTGAACCACCAGGTGAGTGCAGCGACGAGGGCGGTGAAGAAGAAGAATGAAACGAGGGTCATATCGTGTGCTGGTATCTGACTGATTGGACTGGCCAGAGAAGATTAGTCGAGTGTGTGAACGGTCAGGTTTGCGAGGCGCCATTGGCCCTTGGGTTCAGTGCCGTGGTGCGGGCTTGAATCGAGACGAAGGAAATCACCTTTTTTCAGGATACCCAGATCACTGATGCGCGCGAACTGATCCTTCGAATCGTTATCGGCATCCATGCAGTAGATGGCCAGTGGAGCGTTGTCGCCTTTCTTGACGAAGCCTCCGCAGACACCGTTTCCAGCCATGAGTCCTACGGATTCGATAAGCACATCCTGATCAAACGAGATCAAGATCGCTTCACCGTTCTCGACCTGCTTGAACTTGCCTCCGCTCAATCCGAGTCCTCTGGGATTCAGGTGAAAGGTGTCGTTGTTGAACGCAGCACTGCCGGTGGTACCACTGAGCGTTAAGGTGAGTTGCTTGTCGGGTGAGGGGAGCCGCAGTTTGGATGCAGGCTGGCCATCGCTGGCTTTGGCGTGGGTGGTGTGTCCGTTGTTATCCGAAAGCCAGTTCCATGAGATTCGGTCACCTATTTTCAAGTTTGTTGCCGATGAACCCCGGCGCCTGTGAAGTTGGGCGACTTTGGTCAGATGAGAGATCAATGGCTTGAGTTGCTTCCTGTTGATCAGGTTATTCTGTTCCTTGAGATCCTTACTCAGGTCGTAAAGTTCGGTTGCCTTGCCGGTTCCGTGTTTGATCAGGTCTGATGGGAAAAAAATCTTCCACTGCCCCTTGCGTGGCTTTCCGTTCACGATCGGGTCGTCCAACCGCATGGTGAGCACGGCAGGCTCTTGTTTGGATTCCTTGTGATCATTCACAAAGAGTGTTCTGTTGGGCATGGGCTTGCCTTTAAGTGCAGGCCAGATACTGGTGCTGTCTTCTGCTCCCTTTTCGCCATTGGCGTAGTTCGGAAGTGACGTACCAGTGATATCAGCAAAGGTGGCATAGAGATCCTGTAAGCCGATTGGTGTCTTGCTGACGGCTCCTTTATCAATGTCTCCCTTGGGCCACGAAATGATGAATGGCACGCGGTGACCACCTTCGTAGCAGGAGCCCTTGTTGCTGCGGAATGGACCGGTAGCAACCTTCGTTGGTTTCTCTGCTCCGTTGTCGCTTGTGAAAATCACGATCGTGTTCTCTGAGAGCTTGTGGCCGGGATTGCGAGGGTCCTCGTTGGCTTCCAGCCAGTCCATCAACCTTCCCAAGGCAACATCGTTTTCATAGATGTAGTCGTGACGCTTGTCCATGGGCTTGCCGGCGACGGTTCTCGATGCTCCGGCGACTGGCTTTCCTCCAATGGATTCATCTGGGGTATAGGGTGAGTGATTTGAGTTGGCCGGGTAGTAGACGAAGAAAGGTTTCTTCTGCGTCGCACTTTGGTTGATGTGGGAATTGAGGAACTCGATTGCATTGTCTGAATGGCGACTGCCCAGTTTGTGAAGGTCGTATGCGTGAGGTCCCTTGGTAGTGGTTTTCCTGCCTTCTTTTGTGGCTCCAAGAATGTTTTTGCCGTCAATGTGACCAGGTCCGATATCTTGATCAGGTGTGTTCCGGTTCAGTCCTTTTGTGCTGCCGACATCAGGGCCCGATGTGCCATGGGATCTGGATGTGAATTTGGCGACGTTGAAACCGCGGTCTGTCGGCCCGGTGTGAATATGTTTTGTGAAATCCACATCCGCGAATCCTGCTGCAGGTAAACCATCTTTACGTGTGTAGCGAAGTCCTACATGCCATTTGCCAAACATGGCAGTCCGGTAGTCATTGCTCTGTAGCATCGAAGGAAGTGTGGGGCGATCGTCTTCGATGAGTGGGTCACCTTGCGAACCAAAGAGCACAAAGTATTTCAGGCGTGAGCGGAATGGATATCGCCCGGTTAGCAAACCATAGCGTGTGGCCGTGCATCGGGTGGATGGCGTGTGCGCATCGGTAAAGAGCATGCCTTGCCGCGCCAGTCGTTCCATGCTGGGCGTGTGGATCTGAACGTCGTCGCCGTTGCCTGTGAAGAATTGATAGGCGCTGGTGTCACCCATGCCCATGTCGTCCGCCATCATGAGAATGATGTTGGGCTTTGGGGCTGCGATTGCGGCGCACGCCAGCAGCAGCCATACAGTCAGAGCGGTAATGGTTGTTCGGGAAAATCGCATGAGGGGATGAAACGGATTTTTCGAAAGGTTCAAAGATCAAAGTCTTGTGCCTCGTCCGGACCGGGGTTGGCGTAGTCAGGTGCCTTGGCGCGTATGTGGACGGAGCCATCATCATTCACCCGAACATCAAGAGGCACCAATGTGACGCCCTGTTGATTGATGGTTTGAGCGGTTTCGCTCAGATCCTTGCCCCGTGCCTGCTCTGGGGAAAGGGGAGGAATGTTGCCATTGTAGAATGCAGTGCACCACCAGCGACCCTGCTTGTCTTGAAAAGGTGTGCCGTGACCGAGGAAGCGTCCGACGAACTTCCGTTCGCTGTAAGGGCCGGTGATTTTGTCGGCTGTTGCGTAGTAAAGATTGTAGCTTCCTTGGCGCATCCTTCCCGTCGACCAACCCGTGCCGAAGAGGATGTATTTGTCGCCGATCTTTTGAATGAGGCATCCTTCGTGTCCCATCTTGGCGTTGTCTCCGGATGGACGGATCTTCACTGGCTTGCCGGCAAAGTCACTGAAATCGGCTTTGAGCGGAGCGATGGAAGTGGCACCCCAGATCATCCACCATGTGCCGTCGTCGTTCTTGAAGAGCGATGGATCGTGGCGTCTCTGAATCTTGTTTCCCATGGGGTTGCTCCATGGACGTTTAACCTGCATGCCTTTCGTAAGCGATAGGTTGGCTCCTTTTACGGGTGAAGGACTCGTGTGAACGAGAGCCCATTGGTCACCCAACCAATGCAGCTCTGGGGCCCAAAGTCTCCATTGTCCCTGATCGTTGCCCTTGAATGCAGCGGGGCGCGTCTTGGCCCAGATGCCATCTTTCAGAGCGAAAGGTGTCTTGAGGTTCTCCCATTGGATCAAATCCTTGCTACGCCAGATCTGAGCCTTCCAACCCACGATGCTTGTGTCCTGCAACCCTGTGTTATAGGGATCGGTCTTCTGGCGCGGATCATTTGGGAGGGGAGTGGTGCCGGTGAGATAGAAGTAATCGTCCGGACCCAGAATGATGTATGGGTCGCGGATCCATCCTGCTTTGACGAAGAGTGCGCGATCGTGTGCCTTGAATCCTTCTTTGATCTCCTTTGCAGACATTGCCTTGGCAACCTTGACGGGGCCTTTCTGCTTGATGGCCTCGAAGACCGCCTTGGAATCCTTCTCTGCAGCCATCGATGAAGGAAGCAACGCCGCACTTAGCGCAATGGTGAGGAGGAATGATTTCATAGAGAGCTTAGGTGATTGAGTGATCGGATGTCACAGAGAGTCGGGTTAATCATGACCTGATCTCAACAACACCTTTGGTTGATGGTTGGAGAAATCGGGTCGTGAGGGCAGTGAAGGGCTAGGGTGGCGCTCGTGATGTGTGACACGTTTCAGTGTGCCAAATGCCGGGCGGAATGGGATGGTAAGTGTGACAAAAGGGCACTTTGGCACACTTATAGAGGGGTGGTGTTGCGGTGAATGTAGTTGTAAGCCGTTTGTAATAAATGATTTAAGAAAAATTCAGTCTTGTGGCGCGGAATCTGCATTGGGAGGTGCCATTATGATAATTAACTCGAAACGACTTTAAGAAGATTATGGGAAAAGTATTAGGCATTGATTTAGGAACGACCAACTCATGTATGGCTGTCATGGATGGTGGCGATCCGTTGGTACTGGAGAATTCTGAAGGACGTCGCACGACACCTTCTGTCGTGGCTTTCACCAAGGGTGGTGAGCGTCTGGTGGGTGATGCTGCCAAGCGTCAGGCTGTGACCAACCCGCAGAACACCGTTTACTCAGTGAAGCGCTTCATGGGGCGTAAGTTTGATGAGGTAGGGGAAGAATTGAAGCGTGTGCCTTACAAAGTGGTTCGCGCTGCCAATGGCGATGTGGCTGTTGAGGTTGAAGTTGGAGGAGAGACCAAGGTTTATTCTCCACCTGAAGTTTCTGCCATGATCCTTGCCAAGCTGAAGTCAGATGCAGAAACACGTCTTGGTGAGACCATCACTCAGGCCGTGATCACTGTTCCTGCCTATTTCAACGATTCACAACGTCAGGCAACCAAGGATGCTGGTAAAATCGCCGGTCTGGAAGTGCTCCGTATTATCAACGAGCCGACCGCAGCTTCACTTGCATACGGTCTAGATAAGAAGAGCGATGAGAAGATCGCAGTGTATGACCTTGGTGGTGGTACATTCGATATCTCTGTTCTTGAAATTGGTGATGGTGTCTTTGAGGTCTGCTCCACCAATGGTGATACCCACCTCGGTGGTGATGACTGGGACAACGCTCTGATGGACTGGATCATCGATGAGTTCAAATCCGATTCAGGAATCGACCTCCGTGGTCAGCCGGACGCCCTCCAGCGTATTAAGGAGGAAGCAGAGAAAGCCAAGATTGCACTTTCCAGCTCATCCGAATACGAGATCAGCCTTCCGTTCGTCACTGCTGACCAATCCGGACCGAAGCACATCAGCCTCAAGCTTTCCCGTTCCAAATTGGAGCAGCTTTGTGACGCTCTCTTTGAGCGCACCATCACACCGACCAAGAACTGTCTCGCAGATGCAGGTCTGGACGTGAGTGAGATCAATGAGCTCGTGCTCGTGGGTGGTATGACCCGTATGCCTCGCGTCGTTGAGACCGCCAACAAGCTCGTCGGTAAGAAGGCCAATCAGGGAGTGAATCCTGATGAGGTGGTTGCCGTTGGCGCCGCTATTCAGGGCGGTGTTCTCAAGGGTGACGTGAAAGACGTCCTGCTCTTGGATGTGACCCCACTTTCCCTCGGTATCGAAACTCTCGGTGGCGTGATGACCAAGCTCATCGAGCGCAATACCACGATCCCAACCCGTAAGTCTGAAATCTTCTCAACTGCAGCTGACAACCAGCCTGGTGTTGAGATTCACGTCATGCAGGGTGAGCGTCAGTTCGTCAAAGACAACAAGACCATCGGCAAGTTCAAGCTCGATGACATCCCTCCAGCACCACGCGGAGTGCCTCAGATCGAGGTGACCTTTGACATTGATGCCAATGGTATCCTCAACGTCAGCGCCAAAGACCTTGGCACTGGAAAAGAGCAGAAGATCACCATCACTGCCAGCAGCGGGCTGAGCGAGGAAGAGATCGAAAAGATGAAGCGCGATGCTGAAGAGCATGCTGATGAAGATGCAGCACGTCGCGAAGAGGTCGAGGTCCGCAACGAGGCAGACAGCGCAGTCTATCGTTCTGAGAAGATGCTTAGCGAGAACGGCGAAAAAATCCCTGAGGGAGAAAAAGCCAAGATCGAAGAAGCCACCAAGGAGCTCAAGACAGCTCTCGAAGGTGAAGATGCCGCAGTCATCAAGGCCGCTTCCGAGAAACTCAATGAAGCATGGCAGAGCGTGGCTCAAGACATTTATGGTCAGGCAGAACAAGGAGAGCCAGGTGCTGCCCCTGGAGCCGAAGCCGGCCCGGAAACATCCGCTGCTGATGCAGAGGAAACCAAGGAAGAGGACGGTCCGATCATCGACGCAGAAGTCGTGGACGAAAAGAAGGACTGATCCAACAAAAGAATTTGAAACGATTTCCCCCGCACCAGCGGGGGAGTTGATTCAGAAAAGCAAAAAACTCAACAAACACAGTAAACAAAACCTATGGCACTAAAAGTGAAACCACTCGGTGATCGCGTTATCGTAGAAGGCGTCGAAGAAGAGGAAGAGAAGAAGGGCGGAATCATCATTCCTGATTCAGCCAAAGAAAAACCATCCGAAAGCGTTGTCGTTGCCCTTGGCACCGGTCGTAAGGACGAAGATGGAAAAGCACTTCCTTTCGAAGTGAAGGTCGGCGACAAGGTCCTCACCAGCAAATACGGTGGAACCGACATCAAGATCGACGGCAAGGAGTACAAGATCCTGAACTCCGACGACATCCTGGCCATCGTAGGCTAAGGAACGATTTCCTGAATTAACCAATCTCAATCAACCAAGAATAATACTATGGCTGCTAAACAACTACTGTTTGACAACGCTGCACGTCAGAAGCTGCTCAAAGGTGTACAACAGCTCGCAAAGGCTGTTTCTACAACCCTCGGACCAAAGGGTCGCAACGTCGTGCTCGACAAAAAATTCGGTTCCCCAACCGTCACCAAAGATGGTGTGACTGTTGCCAAGGAGATCGAACTCGAAGATCCATACGAGAACATGGGTGCACAGATGGTGCGCGAAGTGGCTTCCAAGACCAGCGATCTCGCAGGTGACGGAACCACCACTGCTACTGTTCTCGCTGAAGCTATCTTCCGCGAAGGACTGAAGAACGTCACCGCTGGTGCGTCTCCTATCAGCCTTCAGCGCGGAATCCAGAAGGCAGTTGACGCTGCTGTCACCAAGCTCGGAACCATTTCCAAGAAGGTGAAGGACAAGGAAGAGATCAAGCAGGTTGCTGCTGTTTCTGCAAACTGGGACTACGAAATTGCTGAGAAAATTGCTGATGCAATGGACAAGGTCGGCAAGGACGGAACCATCACTGTTGAAGAAGCCAAGTCCATCGAGACCACCCTCGACGTTGTCGAAGGTATGCAGTTCGACAAGGGATACCTTTCTCCTTACTTCGTAACTGATTCCGACTCCATGGAAGTTCGCCTCGAAGACGCATACGTGCTGATCTACGAGAAGAAGGTCACCAACCTGAAGGACCTTCTCCCAATCCTCGAGAAGACTGCCAAAGCCGGCAAGCCACTCCTCATCATCGCTGAAGATGTTGAAGGCGAAGCCCTCGCAACTCTCGTTGTTAACAAGATTCGTGGTATCCTGAACGCCTGCGCCGTCAAGGCACCTGGCTTCGGTGATCGTCGTAAGGCCATGCTCGAAGACATCGCCATCCTCACCGGTGGACGCTGCATCACTGAGGACCTCGGCATCAAGCTCGAGAACCTCACTTTGGATGACCTCGGTCAGGCCAAGAGCATCGTCATCGACAAGGAGAACACAACCATCGTTGAAGGCGAAGGCAAGAGCTCTGACATCCAGGGCCGCGTAAGCCAGATCCGCCGTCAGATCGAAGAAACCACTTCCGACTACGACCGTGAGAAGCTCCAAGAGCGTCTTGCCAAGCTCGCTGGTGGTGTTGCAGTCATCAACGTTGGTGCTGCTACCGAGACTGAGATGAAAGAGAAGAAAGCACGCGTCGAAGATGCTCTGCATGCTACCCGTGCTGCTGTTGAAGAGGGAATTGTTCCTGGTGGTGGTGTGGCTTTGCTCCGCACGCTTCCTGCAATCCAGAAGCTCGACCTTGAAGGCGACGAGCAGATTGGTGTGGACATCGTGAAGCGTGCTATCGAAGCACCTCTCCGCTCCCTTTCTTCCAACGCTGGTGTCGAAGGATCCATCGTTGTGCAGGACGTCAAGAAGGCCAAGGGTAACAACGGATACAACGTTGCTACCGGTGAATTCTGTGACCTGGTGAAAGCCGGTGTTGTGGATCCAGCCAAGGTGACTCGTTCCGCTCTGCAGAACGCATCTTCTATTGCTGCACTGCTCCTCACCACTGAGTGTCTCATCACTGAGATCCCAGAGGAAGAGCCACCAGCACCAGCCGGTGGTGACCACCACGGCATGGGCGGATTCTAATCCAGCTCCTTACGATCTTTTAAGATCAACCCTGAGGCCGGCCAGCAATGGTCGGCCTCTTTTTTTTAATGACGAACTACCCAACCTGTCACGGCGTAGTGAAACGAAGACGGAAGACCCAATTCTCGAATGAAGACCGAAGGGGAGAGAGCGCACGTCAGCTTGAGGGGGAGTTCGATTTCCACTCAACCTAAGCGATCTTCATTTTTCTTTGAATCCGCAGGAAGGATTTAGAAGTTTGATATCTTAGTAAGAAGTCTTAATAGTAAGACCACTTACTATGAGTGAGAGAAAGAAGAAGGACCAATTGTTAGGGACGTTGGATTTGCTGGTTCTCCGTGTGTTGTCTTCCCGGGCAATGCATGGGTATGGCATTTCAAAGCGAATCGAAGAAATCTCGGATGAGGTGCTGAGTGTTCAACAGGGCTCGTTGTATCCGGCGCTTCATCGATTGGAGAAGAAGGCATTCATTCAAGCCGAGTATCGCGATGGGCCTCTGGGAAAGCCGGTGAAGACCTATTCATTGACGGCCCACGGTGCGGACCAGCTCCAGGAGGAAGTGCGGCATTGGGAGCTGGTATCTGCTGCAGTAAACTTGGTGCTCAAGAACGCATAGCAAGGTGAGAGCTCTAAAGGAATGGCTTCGATGGCTGGGCTCTTTCAGTCGTAAGCGATCTCTCGAAAAGGAGATCGATGATGAGGTGTCTCAGCATATCGAACTGATGGTGATGGACCTCGTAGAGCAGGGGCAAACTGAAAAGGATGCACGTAGGGAAGCTCGGTTGAAGTTTGGCAATCCAGAGGTGATCAAGGAAGACGCGAGGGATGCCTGGGGGCTGCGTCCCCTCTTGGACTTCTTTGGTAATCTTCGTTTCGGGTTGCGGCTTTGCGTCCGCTATCCTGAATCGTCGCTTCTGGGTATCTTTGTCATGGCGTTGGGGGTGGGGATCGCAGCCATCATGTTCAGTGCTTCTTCGAAGATGTTGAACGTCAGCTCAGGCGGGCGGATGGATGAAAATATCGTGGCGTTTACCACGAAGGTCAAAGACCAGAGAAAGGGTGCAATGGTGCTGCCGGTCGATGCGTATCAATTGCTATCAAGAGAAGCCAGGACCTTCGCCAATGTTACCGCCATGAAGCATGCTGGTGCCACTATTCACGCTACGGACGAGCCGAAAGAGATAAGGCAGATTCGGGTGATGAATGTTGAAGCTGATTTCTTTGACTACACCACGGGCAGGGCTCAGGTAGGTAGGCTCTTTTCAGCTGAAGATGCAGTGGAGGATGATTCTGGAATGATGGTGATATCGGATGCCTTGTGGGAACAAATGTTTGCCAGAGATCGCGAAGTGATTGGTGGAGAGGTTGTCCTGTCTGGAAGGAATGTGAGACTGATTGGCGTGACTCAACAGGGTTTTGCGTTTCCGATGAAGCAACAGGCCTGGGTCTTGGCCGACTGGATGGATGAGCGTTGGGTGAATTCGGGTGTGGGACTCAATGTTCTCGCAACGCTGAAGCCGGAGGCTTCGCTCGAAAGTGCTCAATCAGAAATCAAAGTGCTGGGATCTGCCTGGGCGAGCTCGCGCACTTGGGAAATAGGGAACGAACCCAAGTTGGGGCTCAGGGAGATAAAAGATGTTTACCTTGGAGGGGGACAGAGATTGCTTTTCTTGTTGGGTGTCATTTTGTCGATGAGTGTTCTAGGGATCTGTGCTTCCAATGTCTTCCATATCATCATGGCGAGAACGGCCTCCCGTGCTCATGAATTGGCAGCCAGATGCAGTATGGGCGCCAAGCGGCATCATGTGATTTCGCAGGTGTTGGTTGATGGGGTTGTCCTGTCCCTGCTGGGAGGTGTGGCAGGGCTTGGTATCGCTGAACTGGGATTGCGCGTCCTTACCAATCAGCTTGCCCGGTTTCAATTGCCGGGGATTCTTGAGTTTGAGCTTGGCAGAAGCGTCGTTTTCTTTGGCATTGGTTCAGCATTGCTTACAGGGGTAGTGGCATCCTTGATTCCGGCATTGCGTGCGTCCAGCGTGGATGCGTTTGCCGTGTTGAAGAGCGGGAATTCGAATAGTTCGAATGACATTCATTCCGGTAATCTTTCCAAGCGTCTCCTTATGTTTCAGATTGCGGGATCGGCGCTCATGTTGTGGGTGGGCTTGGTCCTGATTGGTGAACTTTCACTTCTGGAGCATGTGAAACTTCCTTTCAAGCCTGAGCATGTGGCGTCCTCAAATATTCGGATCAAAGATGATCCCAAGCTTAGAAATCCGGTGAATGCTGCGCGTTATGCCGAAAAGCTGACGAGTGAGATTGTAAGACTTCCCGGAGTAAGAGGAGCGGCGTTTTCATCGGCTGAGATGGGGATGTTCGTAGGCATGCGTACTGTGGATGTTCCCGGGCGAGACCCCAATGCTCAGAAGAAGAATAGTCAGCAAGAGCTGGTGACACCAGGGTGGCTGGATGTTTTTGATATCAAACTGTTGGCGGGAAGATTTATTACGACGTCTGACGTCAAGGACACGCTGAAGGTCTGCGTCGTGAATGAAGATTTTGTAAATGAATTTTTTCCGGACAAGAGTCCGCTAGGAGAGGTGTTCAGATTCGGACGGAGTAAGTACATGGACGGGGAGGATCTGACGATTGTGGGAGTGGTGCCTAATATTAAACCGAGTTTTACAGAGAAGCTTGATGAGGCGATCGGTAATACTTTTGCTCGGGTCTATGTGCCAATTGGCCAGTCACGGATGACGGAGATGCACCTGGTGATTGAAACGCACCAGCCAATCGATTGGAAAGTCATCAAGTCCGTGCACGAAGCAGTTGAGCGATCCTCGGGGCTGGTATCATTGGAAGGTTCCTTTTCCAGCTTTGCAGATCAGATCAGTCGATATGATCGTGTCAGGGCATTGATTCAGTGGGCGACTTCACTGTTTGGTATGGCGGTATTGTTGGTGGCATTGGTTGGCCTCTACGCCGTGGTTTCCTATTCCATGCACCAGAGGCGTCGAGAAATCGGGATCAGAATGGCGTTGGGCGCCAGTAGTTGGGATGTAACCAAGGCTGTAATCCACCCATGGGCCAAACCGATCTTTTTGGGGCTGCTGATCGGGATGGTTGAAATCGTTGTTGGGTTTGCGCTTTTCAGAATGATTGGATCGGGTGAAGCCACGACTGATGACAGCCGAGAGTATTTGTCTCTTGTTCTTTCGTTGGGTCTGGTCTGGATCGGGATGGTTGCCGCGTGTCTGCTCTCAATGGCTCCATCCATCTGGCGGGCAATCAGACTTGACCCCATGGAGGTAATGGGGGCCGAGTAGCTCTCGTTTTGTATACCGTCTTTCAACCTCCGTGAATCTTGCTAGCCTCGGGGGTATGCCGTTGAATAAATCATTGCTTGGGTGCCTGTTCTTTTGTTTTTTGGTGGGAGACTTGTTGTCTGATGTCGATGTGCCGGATGGTTGGCGCCATGAGTCTGTCGCGGCATATCCCTTGATTCAGTTTCCTACTATGGCAGGGCTTGGTGAAGAGGGCGTCCTCTATGTCTGTGAGACTTCGGGTGAGAACCTGAACAACAAGGAGCTGGATCAGAAGAAACCGGGGCGGATCAGGCGACTTGTTGATGTAGACGGCGATGGGATCTACGACTCGGCCACGACCTTTGCAGATCAGATGACTTTTCCACAGGGAGCTCTTTGGCATGGAGGCTCACTTTATGTCGCGTCGCCTCCCTCCATGTGGAAGCTGACGGATACAGATGGTGATGGCGTCTCCGATATCCGGGAGGAAATCGCGACCGGCTTTTCCTACACGGGAAATGCGGCGGATATCCATGGTCCGTTCCTACATCCAGACGGGCGAATGTTCTGGTGCCATGGAAGAAAGGGACATGAGGTCTTTGAGAAAGATCGACTGATCTCCAAGGCCAAGGGTGCGCGGATCTGGTATTCGGAATCCGATGGCAGTGAGCTTGGATGGTTGGCGGGTGGAGGCATGGACAATCCCGTGGAACTGGTGTTCCTGCCAAATGGGGATGTTCTGGGAACGGTGAATCTGTTCCATGGTCGCCCGCGTGGTGATGTGCTCGTCCACTGGGTGGAGGGAGGTGTCTATCCGCGGAGGGATCAAGCCAGTGTCTTGAGCGAATTCACCTCCACTGGAAGCCTGTTGAACGAGGCGCTGAACTTCGGACACGTGGCGGTATCAGGCCTCTGTCTGAGTCGCTTCGATTCCCGGCCAGATCGGAATGAATTCGCCATACTGGTTTCAATCTTCAACACAGGTGAAATCCACAAGGTGCAGATTCGTCCCCATGGATCCACATGGAAAGGGGCGGATGAAACGCTCTTTCGCTCCCATCAGGATGGCTACCATCCCACCGATGTCCTTGAGAAGGCCAATGGAGATCTTCTGATCGTGAACAGCGGTGCCTGGTTTCGAAATGGTTGTCCAAGTTCCTTGCTGGCCCGACCGGGGTTCAGTGGTGGTATCGATCTCTTGCGCAGGACGCTCCCTGTCAAACCCACCATCGAGAAAAAGGACCTTCGGTGGGCTGAAGGCTCTGATGAGCTTACCCAAGCCATTGCCTCGCATGATGCAGTTCGCATCCAGGTAGCCCTTCATCTGACAAAGAGGGAAAAAGGAAACCTGACAGACAGGCAAATCCAGCAGTTGATCAGACTTCTTGAGCATCAAGACCGAATGGTGCAACGTAGCGCAGCTGAAGCCATTGGTGCCACTCATGATCGCCGGGGGCGCCTCCGTCTCTTCGAGCAGTTGCTCCGTCCGGATCTGGATCGTTTCCATGAACACGCGATTCTCCATGCATTGATTCGACAGGGTGGGCCGTTTGCTTGGGATTCTTCATGGGAGAATGAGTCGGCGGAATATTTGCGGAGGAATCTGATCCTTGCCGACGCCTTGAACCCGGGGGAAATCACCACCGGGTTGCTCTCCAATCTGCTGAACCGCAATGACGAAGCGCTCACTGAACAGTGTCTTGCAGTCATGAAGAAGAGGGGCGTTTGGAAGCCGCATGCCGGGCAGATGCTTGTGCAGTTGCTTGATCACGCCAGCTCTGTTTCACCTGATGCCCTGAAACTCCTGCTGCCTGAAAGCATCGGCGAAACGGCGACCGATAGTTTGTTGGCCGGACGTCTTGATCCGCAATCACCCCAAGCGGCAATTCTGATCAAGGCGTTTAAGGAAATGGGGCCGACCAAGGTGAGTGAAGTCCTAGCTGATGCTGTTGTTCAGCTCGCCGAAAGCGGCGGTTCTCATTCGCAGGATGCATGGGAAGTGGCCATGGATCTACAGCATCCCGCCATTCAGGTCTGGCAGAAGGAGCGACAGAAGGACCCTGACCTTGGTCAGGCCAGGCGCATCCGAATGCTGGTCCACATCACCAAGCGCAATGCCCGGTTGGATGACCCGACTTTGAATCTGGTTTCAGGAATACTGGGAGCGTCAGATCCCATTCTTGAGCTGAAAGCGATCGAACTTCTCGCCAAGGCATCCCTTTCTGAGCAACAGCTTCTTTCTCTCCAACCAAAGTTGGCAGACGTGTCACCGGCAGCCCTGTCACCTTTGGTCGATGTGTTTCTGCGAAAGCGAACCCTGAAAGTGGGCAGGGCTCTCGTGGAGGGTTTGCAGGCTTCAGGTCATTCGGATGTGCTGGACCACTCCGAATTGAAACGCGCCTTGGTTCGTTTTCCACCCGAGATCTACCTCGAAGCCAAGGACTGGCTGAACAGACTGGTCGACGCTCAACTGGATCGGCGCAGGCGGATCAATCAATTGGTATTGAATCTTCCAGAAGGCCGCCCCGAGAAAGGTAAAATGGTATTCCATTCAGCACAGACTCTCTGCGCGCGCTGTCACCGGGTGGATGATGAAGGCGGTCTTGTTGGCCCTGATTTGAGCCGCATCGGTCGTATCCGCAACCGCACTGATCTCGTCGAATCCATTCTCTATCCCAGCAGCACAATTGGGCGCGATTTCGAGAGCTGGACGATGAACCTCAGTGATGGTGAGCAAGTCTCCGGAGTGATCCTTGAGCAGACAGGCGACAAGATCCGGTATGCACTGGCGGATGGGCAGGCCCGCGAGGTGGAACGGTCGAAGGTCCTATCCATGAAGCCGTCCCCCATCTCCATTATGCCCCAAGGACTCGACCACGCCATGACCCCGGATCAGCTCGCCGATCTCCTCGCCTACCTTGAGTCCCGCCGATAAGGCAACGCCATCCCAATGCCTGCATGGTCGTTTCCATTCGGTCTTTAGAACGGATGTTTAAGTCGTTTTTTAAATCTTTTCAATTATTAGGTGGGCTCATACCCTCCGCGCCTTTGTACGAAACAGGAAACTGAAAACATCATAAACGCATATGGCAGCAGATGACTCCAAAGTAGATCCGGTTGAAGCACCACCGCTTAAGCCGATTTCCATCAAATCGAAACTCTCCTCCCGTCCGGCTGGAGCTCCCAAATACTCCGTAACCATCAAGAATTCCGCAGGCGGAGACGTCGTGCTTGGTTGTCCTGATGCCACTCGTGCCCTCGTGGCTCTGATGGATGTGCACGCTGTTCATGGCGGTGCAGCCTGTCACTGGGGCGGACCAGCCGCTTTTGCTGAGATCAATACAGCCATTCACGGCGTGTTGTTCGGAGCAGGTGAAGGTGAGTGGTATGACAGCTACAATTTCGTGAATGACGCAGGTCACGCAGAGAACGGTGTGTATGCACTTCGCGCCAATCTTGGATTCGACGGAATGACCTTCGAAGACCTCAAGGGATTCCGTGGCATTCACTCCAAGCTCACTGGTCATGGAGAGTCCCACATCAATCCTGAAGGTGTTCTCCTCAGCAACGGTCCTTTGAGTTCTTCTGTGCCTCAGGCGCAGGGACTGGCCATGGCTGACAAGACCGCTGGTAATGACCGCGTGACGATCATCACTGTTTCAGATGGTGCTTCCATGGAAGGTGAAGCCAAGGAAGCCTTCGCAGCGATTCCTGGACTCGCAGCCAAGGGCCGTGTGAATCCGTTCGTGATGGTTGTTTCCGACAACAACACCAAGCTCTCTGGTCGTATCACTGATGACTCTTTCGACATGCAGCCAACCTTTGCTGCCATGGAAGTGCTCGGATGGAACGTCATCAAAGTCGAAGACGGTCACAACCTGGAAGGTGTTTATCAGTCTCTCGAAAGCGGCATCGCAGCAGCCAAGGCTGATCCAAACAAGCCAGTTTGTCTCTGGGTGAAGACCATCAAGGGATATGGCGTGAAGGCAACTGCCGAAAGTGCTTCTGGCGGGCATGGCTTCCCTCTCAAGGGTGGTCATCAGGTTCTCGACTTTGTGAACGAGATCTATGGCGGCAGTGCTCCTGAAGAGTTTGTCACATGGGCGAATGAATTGGATGCCGAGTGGCAGGCCAAGGAAGAAGCCAAGAAGGCAGCCGGCGGTTCATCCGTTGCCAAGTCCAAGGTGCAGGCCGGTCTTTGCAAGGCAGCCATTCAGGCAGCCAAAGATGGTTACCCGGTTTACTCGATCTCCTGCGACGTGCAGGGTTCCACCGGTATCAGTGGTTTCCAGAAGAGCTTCCCAGATCGTTTTGCGGAAGTCGGTATCGCTGAAGCCAACATGGTGAGCGTGGGTGCAGGTTATGCGAAAGCAGGCTTCATCCCCATCGTGGATACCTTCGGCCAGTTTGGTATCACCAAGGGTAATCTTCCTTTGACCATGGCTGCGCTTTCACAGGCTCCTGTTATCGCGATGTTCTCACACATCGGTTTCCAGGATGCTGCTGATGGTGCATCTCACCAGGCTACCACTTACCTCGCTGCCACCAGTGCGATTCCTCACACCGTGGTCGTGGCTCCTTCCTGCTCCAATGAAGCAGAGTCCCTGATGTATCAGGCGATCAAGAAGTATGCTGATGATCGTGCTGCTGGTAAGGATGGCGAATCCGTAATCTTCTTCGTTGGTCGTGAGAACTACCCATTGGATTGGGTGGACGGTGCAGAATACCCATGGGGTAAGGCACAGGTCGTTCAGGAAGGTTCTGATGTCTGCTTGATCGGAAGCGGTACCTTGTTCTCCAAGGTTGTGGAAGCAGGAAACAAGCTTCGCGAAGAGGGCATCAACGCCACCGTGATCAACAACCCTTTCATTAACCAGGTCGACATCGACACCATCGGCGAAGCCGTCAAGAAGTGTCAGGGTCGCGTGGTGACCATCGAAGATCATCAGCTCACCTGTGGTATGGGTGCTCAGGTGTCACATGCTCTGTCTCGCGCAGGCATTCCTCATAACGTCAAATCTCACGGTATCGACGGTGAGTTTGGTCAGTCTGCCTACATGGCTGAGGAGCTTTACGAGAAACACGGTATGGTAGCCAAGGATGTGATCGCCTCCGCGAAGGCACTCATCGGCTAAGCCTGATTCTCCAAAATCAAATCTCACAAAGCCTCGTTCTGGAAACAGAGCGGGGCTTTTTTAATACCCAAATACCCAAATCAGTTCCGCGGATTGGGCTCGTCTTTGGTGGGGATTGATTGGATCTTATTCTCATGAACATTGATGGGATCAAAGGTTGTTACGAGAAGGTGGGAGGGCTGTTCTATTTTGCCAGGATGTGCTCGAAGATTAGGCTCCATTCCAATGGGACTCTTCCAGAGGATTATTTTGAAATGCTGGGCGATGGATTCGATGGGCGGACGTGCCGGTATCTGTCCGTATCTTACGAAGGTGTGAAGGCGCAGGTGTTGTCAGGAAGTTCGGATGAAGAGGTATTGGAATGGTGTCTTACCAATGGTCGGCGCCTTACAGATGAAGAGATCCTGATCTACAACAGTTTCATGAGTAAGCGTGGATGGCGGGATGATGAGACGGATGGTTTCATCCCGGAGATGATCAAGTTCTACGGATTGGAAAATGATGGTCGAATCCTGACTGATTTCGAGCTGATCGAAATGGACGAAGGCCGTTGGAAACCGGAGATGTGGAGGGAAGCCTGGAAGTGAAGATTGAGTTGGATGATCTGAGCGGTGCAGATGTGGCTGCGTTCCTTGATGAGCACGTCGAGGAAATGAAGTCGGTGTCGCCTCCGGAGAGTAAGCATGCTCTGGATCTGGATTCGCTGCGTCGGCCAGAGATCTCCTTCTGGATCATTCGCGATGGCGATGCACTGGCTGGTTGCGGCGCGTTGAAGGAGTTGGACTCTCAGCATGGTGAGATCAAATCGATGCGCACCGCGTCAGACTTTCGCGGGCGAGGTGTTGCAGCGGCACTCCTTTCTCACATTATCGACGAAGCCAAGAACAGGGGCTATCAACGCCTCAGTCTGGAAACCGGATCCATGGACTTCTTCAAACCAGCCCGAGCGCTCTACGAAAAGTTCGGTTTCGTTTACTGCCAACCCTTCGCTGAGTATCGAGACGATCCAAACAATGTGTTCATGACCTTGGAACTGGCTTCGTAAGTTGCCAGCTGGCTCGTTGCATCAATAGTGTTTCTTTAGGAATGAATCCACTGCGTTGATGGTGGGCATGAACCATTCTTCGTGATTCCAGAATGGATGAGGGGCGCCGGGCATGAGGACGAATTCGTGTGGGATCTTAAGCTGATCCATCTTTTCCCAGAACTCGATGTATCGGAGTCTGGGTTTGTCGAGTTCACCGTCGATGAAGAGCGCTGGTGGCATGTCCTTATCTAGGTGTGTGAAGGGTGAAGCGATCTTGAAGAGGTTGCCTTTCTGGGATGGAGGGATGCCTCCCATGAAATCAAGGATGGCGTCGCCTGCTTCGGATTTGGCGCCGGCCTCTGCGCGATCGACGATGCCTTTGTTGAGCATGTTGACCGGACCACACATGACGATGGCTGCCTGGACGCGGGATGAGTGCTGTTTGTGGTCGCCGTATCCTTCGAAAGAGGGATCGTCGTTGGTTGCCGCGACAAACGCAGCAAGGTGACCTCCTGCTGATCCACCGATTACTGCAACGCGGTCGGGATCTGCATTGAATCGTTTGGCGTTGGCCCTGAGCCAGCGGACGGCTGCCTTGCAATCGTGAACGGCAGCAGGGAAGGGGGCTTCACCAGAGAGTCTGTAGTTTGGGATTACGGTCACGTATCCGCGAAGTGCCAGATGCTGAGCCATTGGGACGAAGAGTCCGGGGCGACCGTTCTGCCAGCCACCACCAAAGAACATGATGACAACAGGGGAAGGTTTGTCTGCCTTGGCTGGCCGGTAGACGTCTGCTGTCATACGACGTCTGCGTTTGTCATCCACATAGGTGTAGATGAATGACCCTTCAGCCTTGATGCCGGCAGGGACGAGAGGGACGACCTTCTTCTTGTTTGGTTTCTTGGGGGCTTGAGCCGAAGAGCTGACTACGGCTGTCAGGAGGACAGCAAGGGCAAGAAGGGTGCGGGTGAACATCTGGAAACCATGCCTTCCCTGTTTCTGAGTTCCAAAAGAAAAAGTTCGACTCAGGTGCGTCGCACGTTGGCCATGATGAAGCCGATGACGATTCCGGAAACGAGTCCGGCGTAGTGTGCTTCATTGGCGATTCTGTCTGAGAACATGCAGAGGAAAAACCAGATGATCAGCACGATCCATTGATTGGGATGGATGCTGTAGCCTGAGGTGAAATCGACCTTGTTTCGTATCCAGATATACCCGACCAGTCCGTAGACGACGCCGGACATACCTCCGAATGCAGGGCCTGAAAAAGCATACTGAGCCAGATTGGACAAAGCACCCATGACGAGGATTAGAACAGCCACGTGAATGGGGCCTTCAATGCGCTCCACCATGCCAGCAAATTGAACGAAGCACAGCATGTTGAAAATGATGTGTGGAAGACTGAGGTGGAGAAGAATCGGTGTGAAGAGCCTCCAGATCTGTCCATTCAACAGTTGTTCCAATCCTTTTCCAAATGACCATTCGGGGCGCCAGTAGTTGCTGATCATGAGAGCGCTTTCCACGTCCTTCATTCCCAGCATAAACGTCATTACGAAGAGTGCCACGGATGCCACCATAAAGAATTGGGTAACACGCCCGGCTGGACCTCGGCGGGCGCGGACGATATCCCGACTGTCAAAGTTCTTGGCCTGATGAGCCTGCTCTTCCTCTTCCTGTTCCTTGCGAACCTGTGCAGCCTTTTCTTCGACGCCTTTGAAATCTGCAGCGCCTGGATCAGCCTGGAACTTTGAAAGAAGTTCTTCAGCCTGCTCGAGTTGTTCTTCGTCTATGACCCAGACGGAGTAGGTGCCGTCGTCATCGCGTTCCACTTCAAGATCGAGACCCTGAACGGTTGCGTAGTCGCCGAAGGTGGCGGCGTGTTTGGAATCAGAGATGGAGCCGATCTGGCGCATGAAATTAGCGCTTGGGCTTGATGTAGCGCTTGATCATGACCTGGCTGCGCGCAAGTTCCAGCGCGGTGGCAAAGTCATCATAGCTTTGGAAACGTGCTGCAGGGTCTTTGGCCATGGCGCGGATGATAGCGTCACTTGTTTCCTCGGAAATATCTTCGATCAACTGGTTTGGTGGCTGCACTGGTTCATTGACTTGCTTCAAAGCGATCTCAGTCGGATCTTCCCCAGTGAATGGTGTACGGCCAATCAATGCGTTGTAGAGGGTGCCAGCGAGACTGTAGATGTCTGAGAGAAAGCTTTCACCAGTCTGTGAAACTCGTTCGGGTGCGATGAACTCCGGGGTGCCCAAGACGCCTTCATCGTCATGCACTTGTGCTTCAGTGGTTTTGCGTGCGATTCCCCAGTCGACGAGCTTGGGCTCGTTGTCGATGTTGAAGAGAATGTTGTCCGGCTTGATATCGAGATGGATTAAGTCGTAACGATGGGCTACTTTGAGCGCGGAGCAGATTTTGATGCCGATTGAGAGTACATCGATTTCGTGGAGGCGTCCGTCGTTCTTGATTCGGTCCTCAAGGCTGCCTTGGTCGGTCAGCTCCATGACGATGAACTTGTGTCCCTCTTGTTCGTCGAACGAATAGATGGATACGATGTTGGTGTGATTCAAGCACGCGCAGGCTTTGGCTTCCTTTGCAAATCCTTCGACGGATGCAGGATCATTGGCGAACTCATCCTTCATCAACTTCACGGCCACTTCGCGTTCGAGCGCGTGATCCCATGAGCGATAAACGATGCCCATGCCACCGCTGGCTATCACCTGTCTAAGCTCCACCTGACCCAGAAATAGGGGCTTGAGCACGGGGTGTCCGCACTTTGTGCAAGGGGTCGTCTGGAGAGGTTCCAGTTCGGATGAAATGAAGAGCCGCGCACCGCAGCCACCACAGCCCACCATCTTAAGGGTGGCACTCCGGCTTTGTTCGTTCAGAAGCATGATTGAATGTAAGGATATGTAAACCGTTTCGTCCTGCCCGGACGAGTCTGGCGGACGATAGCAACTTGTGTCTTCTGGACAAGGATGGACCTCACCAATCACCTCCCTTTGATCGTCAAGAAATGACGGGAGCCTTTGTGAAATCTTCAGAAATCTCTATTTGGAAGCGCTGGGAATACCTCGGTTATGGAAAATCAACGAAAAGTCCAGCCCAAAGTGCAATCGTCACAAAAATGGATCACTTGAGGCTTTTCGTATTGATCTCAGAAAAAACACCACTATATGTAGTGCCTTGCCGCGAGGAAGCGCACCACGTGTTGTGTGTGGAGCGTTTCTGGTGGGGATAGGACTTGAGGCCGAAATCCACCACACGGAGTCGTAAACTAGCTGTAATAGTAGGCGTTTGGGAATCAACTGTGTCCTCGAGGCACGAATATTTTTGAGATAGCACCATGATCAACGAGCAAATAGACGGACAATTGAGGCTGGGGGAGATTGATCCCCTGAAAAACAAGGAATTCACCGTGCGCAAGCGGGATGGCCGCGTGATTTCCTTTGATGAATCCCGTATCTGGCTGGCCATTGAGAGTGCCTTCAAGGTGGCGACGGACAAGACTCCGGACCAGAAGCTTGATGATGAGGTGCAGGCCAAGGTCGACCGTCTGACTGAAACTGTGGTCAATGAGTGCATCGGTCGCGCAGTTCGTGGTGAGTCTCTGGAGATCGAATTGATTCAGGACATCGTCGAGCGCCAGTTGATGTTGGAAGGTGATCACGACGTGGCCCGCCGTTACATCCTTTACAGAGAGCAGCGTCGCAAGGCTCGTGCGCTTCGTGGTGATCGTGCTGTCGATGGAACCAAACAATCTGCCTACACCGTTGATGACGGCAGCGAAGAGAAAGAGGTGCTCGACCCTCAGCGCATCCGTCGCGAAATGATCCGTGCATGTCGTGGTCTCGAGGACCTCGTCTCATGGCAGTCTCTTTCTGATGACACCCTGCAGAATCTGTATGACGGTGTTAAGACTGAGGAGATCATTCAGGCCAAGATCATGGCTGCGAAGTCCCGCATTGAGAAAGAGCCTGCTCATACCTACGTGGCAGCTCGTCTCCTGCTCAACCGGATCTACAAGGAAGTTGTTGGTGTCAGTGGTGAAGACATCAGCCTGCCCAAGGCCCATCGTGATGGGTTCTCTGATTACATCGCTGCCGGGATTGAGGTTGGTCGGCTGGATCCGAAATTAAAGGACTACGATCTTTCGAAGTTGGCTGAAGCGCTGAAACTCGATCGTGACGGTCAATTTACCTTCCTAGGTATCCAGACCATTTATGATCGCTATCTGATTCACAATGACGGCAAGCGCATGGAGACACCTCAGTATTTCTGGATGCGTGTCTGCATGGGGTTGGCTCTGAATGAAGAGCGTAAGAATGAGCGTGCGATCGAGTTCTACGAGATCCTCTCCTCCTTCCGTTTCGTTTCCTCCACTCCCACCCTGTTCAATTCAGGCACACTTCATCCTCAGCTGAGCTCCTGTTACCTCTCAACGATCATGGATGATCTGGAGCACATCTTCAAAGTGGTTGGAGATGATGCCCGTCTTTCCAAGTGGGCAGGTGGACTTGGTAATGACTGGACCAATGTGCGTGCCCTTGGTTCTCACATCAAAGGCACCAACGGAACCAGCCAGGGTGTGGTTCCATTTCTCAAGGTGGCCAACGACACTGCAGTGGCGGTGAACCAGGGAGGTAAGCGTAAAGGTGCCATGTGTGCCTATTTGGAAACATGGCATCTGGATATCGAGGACTTCATCGAGTTGCGTAAGAACACAGGTGATGAGCGTCGTCGCACCCACGACATGAACACAGCGAACTGGATCCCAGATCTGTTCCTCAAGCGTGTTCGTGAAGCTGGTGAATGGACCTTGTTCACACCTTCTGATGTGCCTGATCTTCATGATCTTTTCGGTCGTGCCTTTGAAGAGCGCTATGCCGAATACGAGCGCATGGCGGACGAAGGCAAGATCAAGCACTTCAAACGCATCAAGGCACTCGACCTATGGCGCAAGATGATCACGATGCTCTATGAGACAGGGCATCCATGGATGACCTTCAAGGATCCATCCAACATTCGTTCTCCGCAGGATCACACCGGTGTGGTGCATAGCTCAAACCTCTGCACCGAGATTCTTCTCAACACCTCTGCCGATGAGACTGCTGTTTGTAACCTCGGTTCCGTCAACCTGCCGCTCCATGTGACTGAGCAGGGAATCGATGAGATCATGCTCGCTCAGACCGTTCGCACGGCCATGCGCATGCTCGATAACGTCATCGACATCAATTACTACCCAACTCCTGAGGCGAAGGCGGCGAACATGCTGCATCGTCCAGTCGGTCTGGGCCTCATGGGATTCCAGGATGCTCTCTATCGCATGCACATTTCTTACGGTAGCGACAGCGCTGTGGAGTTCTCTGATCGTAGCATGGAGGTCATTTCCTACTACGCGATCCTGAGCTCAACTGAACTGGCCCGCGAGCGTGGAACCTATCAGACCTACAAGGGATCCAAGTGGGATCGCGGCATGTTGCCGATTGATACACTCGATCTTCTTGAGAAGGAGCGTGGCGGATATGTGAATGTGAATCGCGACACTTCCATGAACTGGCGTGTGGTTCGTCAGGCAGTGGCTGAGCACGGCATGCGTAACAGTAACTGCATGGCGATTGCTCCTACCGCGACCATTTCCAATATTGCTGGTGTGACACAGT
Organism: Limisphaerales bacterium; assembly: GCA_965658675.1. GTDB lineage: Bacteria > Verrucomicrobiota > Verrucomicrobiia > Limisphaerales > CAZKNW01 > CAZKNW01. The sequence goes on along the minus strand of CBFHTT010000006.1, from coordinate 29,775 downwards.
CCATCGAGCCGACGTATTCGCATCTCTTTGTGAAGAGTAATCTCTCTGGTGAGTTCACTGTCATCAATCCTTACCTTGTGGCCGATCTCAAGAAGCTCGACCTGTGGGACAAGGACATGATCGATGATCTCAAATACTACGATGGATCTCTTTCTCAAATCTCCCGCATTCCAACTCATTTGCAGGAGCTCTACGCAACCTCCTTTGAGATCGAACCACATTGGTTGATCGAATGTGCGGCGCGTCGCCAGAAGTGGATCGACATGGGACAGTCCTTGAATCTCTACATGGCAACTCCGAAGGGAAGTCTGCTTAGTGAGATGTATCTGACTGCCTGGGAACGTGGACTTAAGACCACCTACTACCTACGTGCAACCGCAGCCACGAGTGTTGAAAAATCCACGCTCGATGTGAACAGCCGCGGATTGCAACCGCGCTGGATGAAGAATAAATCTGCATCCAGTGAGATTCAGGTGGAACGTCAGGACGAAGAGGCTTCACCAGCCAATGTCCCAGCCTCTGTTGTAGGTAAGGCCTGCAGTATCACCGATCCTGATTGCGAAGCCTGTCAGTAATCCCTTTTAACAACCCCTTCCTAAGAACGAACCAAACTACGAATCATGTCCTGTTGCAACGCCTCAGATAAGCTCCCTGAATTCCACGACCTGACCAAACGCATCAATGCGGATGACAAGCGTCTCATCAACTGTAAGGCAGTTGATGTGAATCAACTCATGCCCCTCAAATACAAGTGGGCATGGGAACACTACCTCAACGGTTGTGCCAACAACTGGCTCCCATCCGAAGTCCCCATGCAGCAGGACATCGAACTGTGGAAGTCCAACAAGCTCTCATCTGATGAGCGTCGGGTGATCATGCGTAACCTCGGATTCTTCAGTACTGCTGAGAGTCTCGTGGGTAACAATGTGGTGCTCGCGATCTTCAAGCACATCACCAACCCTGAGTGCCGTCAGTATCTGCTGCGTCAGTCCTTTGAGGAAGCTGTGCACACGCACACGTTCCATTACATCTGTGAATCACTCGCGCTCGATGAGCGCGAGGTGTTCAACATGTATCATGAGGTGAACTCCATCAGTGAGAAGGACGCCTTTGAGATGTCGTTGACCGAGGACATCCTCAAGCCTGACTTCAACACCAACACGGTCGAAGGCATGCAGACCTTCCTCAAGAACCTCGTTGGTTTCTACGGCATCATGGAGGGCATCTTCTTCTACAGTGGTTTTGTGATGATCCTTTCCTTCCACCGCCAGAACCGCATGCGTGGAATCGGTGAGCAGTTCCAATACATTCTGCGTGATGAGACAATCCATTTGAACTTCGGGATCGATCTGATCAATGGCATCAAGGCTGAGAATCCGGAAGTGTGGACCGAAGAGTTGAAGGCTGAGCTGGTGGCCATGATCGAAAAGGCTGTGGAGCTTGAGATCGCCTACGCTCAAGATTGTCTGCCACGTGGCGTGCTGGGATTGAATGCAGGTCAGTTCCAGGAATACGTCCAGTATGTGGCAGATCGCCGTATGGAGCGTATCGGCCTCGGCACCAAGTATGGTAGCGCCAATCCGTTCCCATGGATGAGTGAGACCATGGATCTTGGTAAGGAGAAAAACTTCTTCGAGACCCGGGTCACCGAGTATCAGACCGGTGGTGCCCTTGAGTGGTAATTCACTTCAGATATTCTGATTTCAAGGCCGGAGCTTAACAAAAGCTTCGGCCTTTTTGTTTGCACGGGGCAGGGGACTTGGCTGATGGTCTGCCGCGAGACCATTTGATTTCGCGTTTGTCTGTAGTCGAGCCCGGACAAGCCGCAACCCTCTGTTTGTTACTGACCGATGCCTTTTATCAGCGTTTCCCGGTTGGATCCGACCACCTATGAAGTAGAGGTGATATCTGATTCAACCACCCACCACAAAGTCACTCTTGAGCTTGCCTATTATCAAAAATTGGCAGGCGGAAAAGAGGATGAAGAACGATTGATCGAAGCTTCGTTCGAGTTCCTCCTCGAGCGTGAGCCCAATACCTCCATCCTTGGAGAATTCGATCTGTCCGTCATTCCCAGATACTTTCCTGAGTACGAGGCGGAGATCATGCACTTGCTCTAGGAGTCACCGATGGGGATACTATCCCAAGACGAGAGAGCTGCGATGAAAGAACGCCTTCCTGAGTGGGATCTGGAAGGAGAGATTCTCTCGAAGACCTTTATTCACAAGGACTTCATGGACGCGATGGCGTTCGTGAAACGAGTCGCAGAAGTTGCGGAACGTGCCTTTCATCATCCCGATATCGATATCCGCTGGAACAAAGTCACTCTGAGTCTGACGACGCATGATGCCGGGGGATTGACGGCTAAAGATGCGGATCTGGCGGCGGTCATTGAAGGGCTTTAGCTCCGGGGGGGAGAAAGAGATCTAAAAGGGGGGGGGGCGCCTTCTCGTCGGTTAAAAGGATAATATTCACAAAAGTAGGGATTTCTGTCTCAAGTATTATAGGGCTCGGTCCGATTGCATTCATGTAATTCGTGCAATTGTCCCGAAATTGGAACTGATGTCCTGGAGAAAAGGGAGGCGCGGATGGTAATCAGCATGCACCATTTTCATTTTCCCTCTAATGCCAGCGCCCACACTTGCAGTCTTTGAGAAGCCGATGACGATTGGGATCGCGGATCTCTCTGTCACCAATAACCCGAGTGTTGTCTTTACAACCTTCTCCCTTGGGAGTTGTTTGGGGGTCACAATTCATGATCCGGTTGCGATGGTGGGAGGGATGCTCCATTTCATGCTTCCTGATTCCACAATCAACAAGGACAAAGCGCAGTCCAAGCCAGCAATGTTTGCCGATACAGGGACCAATCTCCTGATACAGCACGCGCTAAAGTTGGGAGCGAACAAGGAGCAGTTGAGAGTGTGTGTGGCAGGAGGATCTCAGATCATGGATTCACAAGGCTTCTTCAACATCGGAAAGAGGAATTACATCGCACTGGTAATGCAGCTTTCAAATCAAGGGATGAGTATTGATGTGGAGGATGTAGGAGGTAGCGGAAATAGAACCATGTCTCTCCGAGTAGGGGACGGGCAGGTGAAACTCAAAATCTCAGGAAAATCAACCCCTGTAATCCTATGACTGACATCGACTCTTTCATCAACGATCTGGGCGATCTGCCGCCTGCTCCCATGGTGCTGGGGCAGTTGTTGCCTTTACTCAGCAATCCCAATTCCTGCCCCTCCGACGTTGTGGATCTTATCACGTATGATCCGGGCATGACCGCCAAGGTCCTCAAGATGTCAAACAGCGCCTTCTTTGGTGGAGGCACTCCTGCAGATACCTTGGACGAAGCCGTTGCCCGACTTGGGTTCAAGCAGTTGTTCGACCTTGTTTCCATTGCCGTTTCGCAGGGGACGCTTGCAGGAACCCAGGATGAGTAAGGGATTGATGATGGCGAGCTTTGGCGTCACTCCGTCGTGGCTGCCGTGGCGAGTCGTGTATTGGCTTCTTATGCCGGGATTGATGAAGGTGTGGCTTTCACTGCCGCCCTTCTTCACGACATGGGCAAGACCGTTCTCTCGAAGAAACTTTCTGACAAATACGATCAGGTCATCACCGAGTTGGAGGAGCACAACAAGCCGTGGGATGCCGTCGAGCGGGATATAGTTGGGGCTGACCATGCTGAAGTCGGTGCAGCCATTCTAAAGAAATGGGAGTTTCCAGAAACGATTTATGCCCCAGTGAAATATCATCATTGTCCGAGTGAGGCCAATGGTAGCACGCCAATGGCATCGACGGTTCACATAGGCAATATTGTGGCCTATCAGCTTGGCCATGGATTCGGATTGGACGCCTTTGCCATGAAGGGGGATCCCAATGCGTTCAACAACATCGGTGTCTCCCGTGAAAAACTGCCTGAACTCCTGATAGACACACAAGATGAGCTCACGAAGGTGGAGCCCATGCTGAAAACGAAATTTCGATAAGACATGCGTAGACGTTTCACAGTGCTGGTGGTCGATGATTCGGCCTTGGTTCGGCGAGTGGTTCAGAAGAGCCTGGCCGAGTATGATGATATAGAGGTCGTTGGTGCGGCTGCCGATCCTTACGAGGCGAGAGACTTGATGCTCAAGCTCAAGCCGGATGTATTGACTCTGGATATTGAGATGCCGCGGATGGATGGACTTACCTTCCTCAAGCTCATCATGAAACACAGGCCTCAGCCGGTGGTGATCATGAGCTCCCTGACTCAGGAAGGGTCTGAGATCGCGCTGGAATGCCTTCAAGAAGGTGCCATTGATGTGATCGGAAAACCGTCAGGGTCCAACTCCGCCTATGAAGAAGGATCGCTGCTTGCCCACAAGATCCGTTCTGCGGCAACTGTGGATATGAAGCGGTTTCTGGCCCGATTCAGATCGTCGAAAGAAGACGACGCACCGCAGCCTGTTCAGAAGCAAAGATCTGCCAATACCGGTGCTTTCAAGAACGCTGAGGAAAAGCTCATCGTGATTGGTTCGTCGACTGGGGGAACGGAAGCATTGAGGAAGTTGTTTGCGGAGTTGCCGAAAGGACTGCCTCCCATTCTCGTGGTGCAGCACATCCCTGCACATTTTTCGGAAGCCTTTTCGCGGAGACTGAATCAGGTGAGTCAGGTGTCAGTAAGGCAGGCTCAAGGTGGAGATGTCATAAAAGCCGGCGAGGCTTTGATTGCTCCCGGAGATTTTCACATGGTGCTGCGCAAGAAAGGACAGTCCTTGGTTACCGAACTGAATCAGGGACCACGTTTTCACTATCAACGTCCAGCCGTGGATGTGTTGTTCGACTCAGTTGTTCGAGCAAAGCTTTCTACCAAAACGATGGCGATCATTCTCACCGGAATGGGTTCAGACGGTGCCGAAGGCATGTTGGCACTCAGGCTGGCAGGTGCTCAGACCTTGGCACAGGATCGTCATACCTGTGTTGTCTACGGAATGCCGCGTGAGGCTGTCCTGCGGGGTGGGGCCATGAAAGAGGCTTCGCTAAATGATGTCTCAAACGAAATGGTCAAATTCGCTCAGGTGCCTGTGAAAAAGCGGGACATGGCTGTGGCCTGACAACCGACTTCCTTTTTGCTACTGTCCGGCGCATGCCGAAAGTGGCACCTCCACAAGTACTTCCAGATCAGGAAATCAAGATCCAGTCGGACTCTGAATCAGAGCACGATTCTGGATATGTCGTCGTTTGCTGGAACGATCCGGTAAATCTCATGGACTACGTGACCCATGTGTTTCAAGTGGTCTTTGGATGGCCCAAATCCAAGGCGGAAAAACACATGATGGAGGTGCACGACAAGGGGAAGAGCGTGCTCGTCAGGGAATCTCAGGAAAAGGCTGAGGCCTATGTGCACCAGCTTCACCGATACAGTCTTCATGCCACCATGGAGCCCGCTGAATGAAGCTGATCAAGACATCCAAAAAGCAAGTGCTGATCGAGCTCAACGCCGCTGAGAAATTCATCATTGGCGAATTACTTGGTCGGTATCCCATCCTGCCGCCTGATCATTTCAAACTCAGCAAGTGTGGGGACTTTGAGGACATGGAGGAGGACGAAGCCTTTCTCCACGAAACCCTCAGTGACGAGCAGAAGGCCAACGTCAAAGAGATCCAGCGGTTCCTTACGGATGAAAAAAGCGTGAAGCAGGTGGGTGACAATTTTCAGGTCAGGCTCAAGCGCGAGCAGATCGAATGGCTGCTTCAGATTGTGAATGATATCCGCGTGGGATCATGGGCCATACTTGGTCAGCCCGATGAATTGGAGGAAGTGGATGGTATTGGCGATGACCCGGTAAAATCATCATACGCCTTTGCCATGGAGATCAGCACAGTGGTTCAATCTATCCTTCTGGCGTCTTTGGAGCGATAGGCCGTTCGCGAGTCGAAGAGCACACAGCACCAAAGAAAAAGCCGCTGCACGCAATGCATGCAGCGGCTTTGGAATTCTAATCTCAAAGAGAGTCTTACTCGTCCTTGGCCGATAGCTGAGCGATGACGCTGATGTCTTCGAGGGTGGTTGTATCTCCCTGAACTTTCGCTCCAGCTGCAATCTGCTTCAAGAGGCGTCGCATGATCTTTCCTGAACGCGTCTTTGGCAGTGCGTCTGCAAACCTGATTTCATCCGGTTTGGCCACTGCACCGATCTCTTTGCCCACATGATTGCGAAGCTCGGCTTTGTGAGCATCGCTGACCTTGGTGCCTGACTTGAGGGTTACGAAGCACACAAGCGCCTGACCTTTGATTTCATCAGGGCGGCCTACCACGGCAGCCTCCGCAACGAGCTTGTGACTGACCAATGCACTTTCGACTTCAGCAGTTCCAATCCGGTGACCAGAGACATTCAAGACATCGTCGATGCGTCCAGTGATCCAAAAGTAACCATCCTTGTCGCGACGGCAGCCATCACCTGTGAAGTAGCATCCCTTGATCTCACTCCAGTAAACTTCCTTGAAGCGGGCAGGGTCACCCCATAGACCACGCAGCATACTTGGCCATGGTTTGCGGACGATGAGTTTGCCTGTGGTGTTGGCAGGGACCTCTTTACCAAGGTCGTCCACCACCTCTGGTTTGACACCAAAGAATGGAAGCGTGGCTGTGCCGGGCTTGGTAGGAGTGGCTCCGGGCATTGGTGAGATCATGATGCCGCCGGTTTCGGTCTGCCACCATGTGTCCACGATTGGACAACGGTCTCCGCCAATGACCTTGCGATACCACATCCATGCCTCTGGGTTGATGGGTTCACCCACAGTGCCGAGCAGGCGGAGTGAAGACAGGTTGTGCTTCTTCGGCCACTGATCGCCCCATTTCATGAAGGCACGGATGGCGGTAGGCGCGGTGTAGAGAATACTGACCGAGTGCTTGGCCACGATGTCCCAGAAGCGATCCGGGCCAGGGTGGTTTGGTGCACCTTCATACATCACCTGAGTGGCTCCATTGGCCAACAGACCGTAGACAACATAACTGTGTCCGGTGATCCAACCCACGTCTGCCGTGCACCAATAGACATCATCATCCTTGAGGTCGAAGATGTATTTTGAAGTCAGTTTGGCTCCGAGGAGATAACCGGCAGAGGTATGATAGATTCCCTTTGGCTTTCCCGTAGAACCACTGGTGTAGAGAATGAAAAGTCCGTCTTCGCTGTTTAGCTTGGCTGCCGGACATTCCGCCTTGGCATCCTTCATCTCTTCGTGCCACCAGACATCGCGTCCGCGCTTCATTTTGACGTCATTGCCGGCGCGGTTCAGAACGATGACCTTCTCGATCGATTTGGTCAGGCGTTCACGTCCCTGCTTGATCTTCTGTGCGTCATCCACGTTCTCCTTGAGTGGAACAATCTTTCCGCGACGCCAACTGCCATCAGCAGTGATGATCATCTTTGCACCACAGTCCTTCACACGGTCAGCCACAGCCTGAGCACTGAATCCGCCGAAGATCACTGAGTGAATGGCACCTATGCGCGCACAGCCAAGCATGGCAATGGCTGCCTCTGGAACCATGGGAAGATAGATGATGACGCGGTCACCCTTCTTGATACCGCTGTTTTTCAGGACGTTTGCAAACTTGCAGACCTCGCGATGAAGCTGGCGATAAGTGAGTGTCTTTTCCTCGCCGGGTTCGCCCTCCCAGATGAGCGCAGCCTTGTTGGCGGTAGGTCCATCCAGATGACGATCCAGACAGTTGTAGGAAACATTGATCTTACCACCCGTGAACCACTTTGCATTGGGCGCCTTGAACTGGAGTGTCTTGGTGAACGGTTTGAACCATACCAACTCCTTGTTGGCCTGTTCTGCCCAGAACTTCTCAGGGTCATTGATGGATGCGTTGTAGAGTCTCCGATATTGCGCCATCGATTTGATGTGCGCCTTGGATGAGAACTCCTTGGAAGGCTTGAACACGCGATCCTCTTGAAGGAGTGAGGCCGAACTCGTCTTGGGTGCAGATTTCTTGCTCATGGCAAAGGTATGTTTCTATTCAAATGGGAAGAGCGGATATTCAGAGAACCTTACTCCATGGTCAAACCGGATTTGCATCAGATAAATCTGGATCGTCAGCCCCGTGTTAAAGAGGCCCATAGGGCCGAAAGTTCAATTAGCCAAGGTTGAGAAGGCCTAGCAGACGATGCCTGTGGAACCTCCGCTGCAGATTGTTTTATTAAACTTGGGGTTTCCCCAATTTCTTGATGATCAACCAGCAGGCGAAGGGTAGGAGTATCAGTGGCAAGATTGCCTTTAGTCCGACCGCTGTTCCTAATCCCCAGATAACGATGGAGAGACCACCTGCCAGGAGGGCGTAGGGGAGTTGTGAGCGGACGTGGGTGATGGGTTCGCATCCACTACTGAGAGCGGAGATCAGGGTCGTGTCACTGATAGGTGAACAGTGGTCGCCAAAGACGGCTCCGGCAAGAACGGCCCCGATGCTGGCGATCATGATCGTTGGGAGTGCGTCTCCGGGACTAAGCTGCAAGGCTTCGACACCAATCGGGATCACCAGCGGCATGAGAATCGCCATGGTGCCCCACGATGTTCCAGTGCTGAAGGACGTGAGTGCTGCGAGTACGAAGACCGCCACGGGAAGAAAGCCTACGGCGAATCCGGATCCCAATTGCTGAGAGAGCCATTTCGCAGTTTCCAGATCCTTGATCACTCCACTGAGTGTCCACGCCAACGCGAGGATGACCACGGGTGGAAACATGTTCTTCATCCCGTTCACATAAATGGAACTGACACTCGGGGCATCTGTTGTTGGTGATCTAGGAAAGCAGATCATAGCAAACACGGAGGCCAGCGCGGTGGCGCAGACGAAGATGGTGGATGCGTTTGCGTTGCCGAAGGCGGTGATCAATGAGGCAACGCTGATCGTGGACCCCGCTTCTCTGCCGTCGAGATAGAGTCCGACGAAGACTGCCATGAGCAGGAAAGCGACTGGAGCCAATGCCCGCCAGGCGGGAGTGTCTTTCAGTGTGTTGGATGAGTCATCTGAATCGGTGGCAGGCGTGGAAGCCCTGGTCTCTTTGCCGATTGGGGATAGGTGGCGTTTAAGAAGGATGGAGGCGAAAACGAGTCCGAGGACGGCGTAGTTGTAGTAACGATGTGGAAGGCTCTCGATGAGAATGCTGAAGGGCGAAATGCTCTCCGCCCCGACCTCATTCCACGCGATGATGAACCCTTCCCGGATGACGGACATTTCATAGGCAATCCACGTGCTCACGAGGGCAAAGGCGGCAATGGGTGAAGATGTTGTATCCACAATGAGCGCCAGTCGCGTTCTGCTGACACCTGCTTTGTCGGCAATGGGACGCATGGTGCGGCCTACCAGCATGGCGTTTGCGAGTCCATCAATGAACATGACCCAACCGAGTGCAAAGATGCCCAGCTCGGTGCGTTTGGTGGATTGAGAATTGGTGAGCCAGCGCTGGGCCAGTGTCTGCATGCCGCCGCCTTGATTCAGCAACTCCACGAATCCACCCATCATGAGTGTGAAGACAATGACTCCGGCATTCCACGGATCAGCAAGGGCAGGGAGCATGTATTTGGAAAAGAGCTGAAGGAATGCATTGAGAGGCTCTTGATGAATCAGGATGGAACCTGCGAACGCTCCCATCAACAAAGAGATCCAGATGTCCCGCGTGAAAAACGTCAGGGCGATGGCGACCAGACTGGGCCAAAGGACGAGAGGCGTGCTCCTGAGATCAGGGATCAATAGAAACAGGAGCGACAGGATGAAAACAATCCATCCAGGCAACGTGGCTTTGCAGGTCTGTGAGTTGAACACGGCTTAAATGCTTCAGCTAAGAGTGGCCAAGACCATGGTGCAGGTCTTGGCGTTTGTCACCTTTAGCTTGTTGCTGGCTGGATCGGTGGCCTTCCTCCCATCACAAGGCATGAATCATTAGGGCTGCGGTTTCTGCACAAATGTCCATTTGCTGATGTTGGAGCTTTGTGCATCCTTGTCCTTTACCCGCGATACGTGTTGGTCCTGTTGTGCTCATGTTGCAGAACTCCTCTATTTCAAAATGGTTTGTTGTTGTTGCCTTCTTTGTCGCCTCGGTGGCGGATGCAAAGGTGGACTTCAACAGTCAGATTCGTCCGCTGCTTTCCAATCGATGTTTCGCCTGTCACGGGCCTGACGGTGAGGACCGCAAAGCCGGCCTGCGCCTGGATACAAAGGAAGGGGCGATGGAGGATGGGGCGTTGATGCCTGGTAAGCCTAATTCGAGTGAGTTGTTCCGTCGTATCACCACCTCTGACAAGGACGATATCATGCCGCCACCTGACAAAGGCGAGGCGTTTACATCAGAGGAAGTTGCGCTCATTCGACGGTGGATTGAAGAAGGTGGTGACTACGCAGTGCACTGGTCTTATGCGCTGCCCAAGAAGGCTGATCTTCCTGTAGTGAAGAACAAGGAGTGGCCTATCAATGAGATCGATCGCTTTTTGTTGAGTCGAATGGAAAAGGAAGAACTCTCTCCGACAAGTGCAGCGAATAAGGAAACGCTTGCCCGGAGAATTGCGCTGGACCTGACAGGGTTGCCGCCTTCGCTTGATGAGCTGAATGGATTCCTTGGCGACAAGGATCCCGGGGCATACGAACGGTATGTGGATCTGATGTTGAGCAAGCCAGCCTTTGGTGAGCATTGGGCGAGGCCGTGGTTGGATCAGGCACGTTATGCGGACAGCTCAGGTTATCCCAGTGATCAACCTCGTGAGATCTGGGGATATCGCGATTGGGTGATTCAGGCGCTGAATCAGAACATGCCTTTCGATCAATTCACGGTGGAGCAGATCGCCGGTGATTTGCTACCAAACGCCACCAAGGATCAGATCATTGCCACCGCCTTTCATCGAAACACGATGACGCAGAATGAAGGTGGAACGAGTGATGAGGAATTTCGCACCGCAGCCGTGGTCGATCGTGTGAATACGACCATGGAGGTATGGATGGGAACCACGATGGCCTGTGCCCAATGTCACACGCACAAGTATGATCCGATTTTGCAGGAGGAGTATTTCAAGGTCTTTGCCATTTTGAATCAGACCGAAGATGCGGACCGGAAGGACGAGTCGCCTCTGATTGAGTTCTTTACCAATACCGAAAATTCAAAACGCGAGACGCTGCAGTCGGAGATCAATCGGTTGGAGAACCGTTTCAAGAAACCGAAACCAGCTGAACTGGCAGGTTTGTCAGGTTGGGAAAAGGCATTGCCACTGAATGCCAAATGGCTGACTCCCAAGCCCGCGCTTGTTCGCAGTAGTTCGAAATCTGAAACGAGTATCCACGAGGACGCTCGTGTGACGATCGGTGCGGCAAAGGGTGGTAAGGATACCTTGACCGTTTCATTGCCGGTGCAGAAGGGGAAGGTGGAGGCAGTCCGCTTGGAAGCGCTGGCGGATGATGCACTTCCGGGAAAAGGCCCTGGGCGTTCTGGTAGCGGTAACTTTGTGCTGTCGCAGGTCACTGCAGAGTATGTGCCTGATGGAGCCAAGGCATTGAAAGGGCGTCGGCTGCGAGTCACGGCGCGGAGTGAGAAATATCATTTCCTTGGACTGGCAGAGGTACTGGTGTTCAGTGGTGGAGTCAATATCGCCAAGCGGGGCAAGGCATCGCAGCTGAGTTCTTTTCAGAATGGTGAAGCCAAGCGTGCGATTGATGGGAACACGGATGGCAACAGCGCCAAAGGAAAGTCGGTCGCAATCACTGGTGGTGGCACGGATCCTCAGTGGTGGGAGTTGACGTTCGACAAGGATCAATCAGTGGACCGTGTACTGTTGTGGAAGCGGATGGACAAGGGGCAGGGTAATTACCTGATCGATCTGGAACTCACGCTCTTTGATGCCGAGGGAAACACCGTTTGGACGGAGCGCCGCAAAAAGACCTTTGGTGCACGCGAAGAATTCTCACTCAATGGCCGCAAAGGGATTCGGTTCTCGGATGCCTTTGCAGATGCCACACAGGCTGGGTTTAATGCCAGAGACGTCTTGGCTGAGCGCCCGGCAGCTGACAAGGGATGGGCGATGGCAAATTTCACAGGGAAGGATCGGGTGCTGACACTGATTGCTGATAAAGGGTTTCAGATTGATGAGCCGGGACAGATTGTCGTCCGTCTCCTGCAGACTTCTAAATGGGCGAATCATACGCTGGGCTCACTGAGGCTTGGGGTTTCCAGTGAACCCCACATCCGCAAACTGGCGGGCATTCCTTCCAATGTGCTGAGTGCGCTTTCTGTGTCTGCTGACAAACGCTCAAAGCCACAGAAGCACACTATCTCGGATTACTATGCGCGTCAGGTGGCACCTGCGTTGGCGGAGGAACGTCGTCGTCTGGCATCGGTCAAGAAGCAGCTGGCTGCGATCAAGCCGGCCACGGTTCCGATCATGCGTGAGTTGAAGCAGGATAAGATGCGCCTGACCAAGATTCAGCGCCGTGGAAACTGGCAGGACCTTGGTGATCAGGTTGAAGCCGGTGTCCCTGAGGCATTTCATGATCTTCCGGGTGATCGTCCCGCGGACCGTCTGGCTTTGGCGCGTTGGTTGATCAGTCGTGAAAATACACTGACAGCCCGTGTGACCGTGAATCGTTTTTGGGAGAAGATCTTTGGCATTGGGATTGTCCGGAGCACGGAGGAATTTGGGTCTCAGGGAGAGCTGCCTACTCATCCTGAGTTGCTTGACTGGCTTGCTGTGGATTTCATGGAGCATGGTTGGAATGTCAAACGGCTCTTGCGCCAATTCGTGATGAGTCGCGCCTATCGTCAGGACTCTCTTTGTAGTCATACTCATCAGGAGCGCGATCCAGAGAATCTTCTGTTGGCCCGTGGCCCAAGGCATCGACCTACAGGCGAACAGATTCGCGATCAATCGCTTTATGTAGCTGGTCTCCTCAGTGAGAAAACGGGTGGTCCATCCGTAAGGCCTCGTGCTCCCAATCTGGGATTGAAAACCGCATTTGGACGGAACAATGACTGGGCCACCAGTGCTGGTGAGGATCAGTATAGGCGGAGTATTTATACAGAGGTTCGACGCAATGCGCCTTACGCCAGCTTTCAGGCATTTGATGCCCCCAATCGTGAGGTATGCACGATCCGTCGTAATCGAAGTAATACTCCTCTGCAGGCATTCGTGACCTTGAACGACCCGGTGTATGTGGAAGCCAGCCAGGCATTGGCACGCAGGATTGTGAATGAGGCCTCGGCAGCCAGTACTGAATCGCGTCTCGATCAAGCCTTCGAGATCTGTCTTTCGCGGCAGCCTGATTCGCATGAGCGCAAGACACTGGCAGCCCTCTACGAAGATGCCTTGAAGATCTATCAGGCAGACACCGTGGCTGCCGCCAAACTGGCATCCGATCCATTGCCTGCTCCTGACAAGAACGCCAACATCCCTGAGCTGGCGGCATGGACCACGCTTGCCAATGTTATCATCAATCTCGACGAATTCCTGATGCGCCGATGAATCCAATCAAGAAAGCCCAACTCGAGTTAACCACCCGGCGGCAGTTTCTCAGCACGTCCGGGCAGCTGAGCCTTGGTGCCATTGCCATGAATGCAATGGCGGGTAAGAGCCATGCTGCACCTGCGTCTGCCGATCCTCTGGCTCCGCGGCCGCCTCAGAAGAAAGCCAAAGCCAAGCGTGTGATCTATCTGCACATGTCCGGTGCGCCGCCTCATCTGGATCTCTTTGATTACAAGCCTGAGCTGGTGAAACGTGATAGTCAGGACTGTCCTGATTCGGTGCTCAAGGGGCGTCGCTTTGCCTTCACATCGGGCGTGCCCAAACTCATGGGAACGCCCCGGACCTTTGATCGATATGGGAAGGCCGGTATGTGGATGAGTGACGCCATGCCCAATTTTCATGGATTGGCGGATGACATCTGTCTGGTGAAATCCATGCACACGAGCCAGTTCAATCACGCCCCGGCTGAACTGCTGCTTTTCACCGGTCATATTCGGCAAGGGCGACCATCCATGGGGTCGTGGGTGACGTATGGATTGGGCACAGAGAATCAGAATCTTCCCGGATTCGTGGTTCTGATTTCCAGTGGTACACAGCCGAGTGGTGGTCAGGGTTGTTGGGGAAGTGGCTTTGCTCCGTCGGTATTTCAGGGAGTGCAATGTCGGTCGCAAGGTGACCCGGTGCTCTTTGTTTCCAATCCGGATGGTATGAGTCGTGAGATGCGTCGCAAGACATTGGACGCGCTTCAATCCATCAATCAGAAACAGGCGGACACGCTCGGGCACAGTGAGACCATTACACGCATCCAGCAATACGAACTGGCCTACCGCATGCAGACCAGCGTGCCAGACGTGATGGATATTTCCAAAGAGCCGAAGTCGGTTCTTGAGGACTACGGCGCCGAGCCTGGTGCATCCAGCTTTGCCAATAACTGTCTGCTTGCGCGTCGCTTGGTGGAACAGGATGTGCGTTTCGTTCAGCTCTTTGACTGGGGGTGGGATTTTCATGGAACCGGTGCTGATAATGATATCCGCAACGGGCTTACCAAAAAGATGGCCGCCACGGATAAACCTGTTGCGGCACTGATTCGTGATCTGAAACAGCGTGGGCTCCTGGAAGATACCTTGGTCGTCTGGGGTGGTGAGTTTGGAAGGACTCCTTTCCGCGAAGGTCGCACATCCAAAGGTGACCGCCTTGGTCGTGATCACTATCCGGATTGTTTCAGTCTCTTCATAGCTGGAGGTGGCGTGAAGGCCGGCTTCCAATACGGAGAGACCGATGACCTTGGGTTCTCTATCGTGGACAAGCCTGTTCACGTACATGATCTACAGGCCACGATTCTTCATCAGCTTGGGTTTGATCACGAACAGCTGACCTACCGATTCCAAGGAAGAGACTATCGCCTGACCGATGTGCATGGTCATGTGGTGAGCGATCTCTTGGCGTAAGGTGCGACAGTCACAGACTGACGCTACAAGATTTTGGCTATAGCGGCGTCTCTATGAGCGCCGCTATTTTCTTACCTCTGCCTGGATTCAGGAATCAGGTTGAGCGCCTCTTCTCTACTCAGCCCTTGTGTTTCCTTCAGGCCTTCCAAGCGTTGAAGTGAGCCTTTGAAATAATCCACCAGCTTGTCTTTACCGGGGAAGTCCTTTCGGCTGATCTGCCGTTGGGTTTCTTCACTGAGTTTCTCAACAAGGAACTGATGACTGGCAGGGACGTAGGGGGCTTTTCCGTTCACGTAGATGGTGACCGGATTGGTTTGTGCCTCTGCATCGGGGCTGCCTGAAGGAGCTGTGCTGGTGGCCCTCGCTGCGATCCATGTGGATTGATTCAAAGTGACGCTGGTCTCCAGTTCGATCCATGCGTGTTGACCATGTTGTTTCGGGACATTTATGTGCTTGAGGGTGTTGCCACCAATGATGATTTGGAGATCTGTGACCGGGGTTACATCGCAACGCACGCGTGCTTTGATGTGGACGGTGCGATTGCTGTTGAAGCTGATGCTCTCTCCTGGCTTCTTGCCATCAACGGTGAGTTCCAGAATTGGTCCGGTGGTCACAAAGCTTTTTCCTTCAGCCATGTGTTGGATCCACTCCGGGAAACCAGGCGTGCCTGCGTGGTGGGTATAGGTGCGGCAGTCAGCTAGTTTCCGACACGGCGGATAGTCACTGGCGCCAACGAGGGCAGGGCGATAGCCGCAGTTAAGCATGGCATACCAACCTTCAAGCCCGATGCCTCTGTAGTTCCCAAACTGAAGAAGCTCCACGCCATCCACATCACCCCGGGGAACATTGGCGTAAATCTCTTTTCCATAACCGCCGTGCGCCCAGATTGAATAGCCGCCGTTCTCTCTGATGTTTCTCAACCGCTCTGCGAATGGAAAGTGATCAGGGCTGAAGGATTTGCCGCTCTGAACAATTTGATCCAATAGGAACACCTTGATGTGCCCCAGGTAGCGTGAACGGTATTCCTGACCGGACATGATCCGATAGTCCTTGTGGCTTCGTAGACTGTCGGGCCCGAAGCCTGCTAGTTGTGGGTACTCTTGTTTATCAGGACTGCCTTGATAGCTGGTGACGTCCTTGTTGTAGCAAAGGATGCTGGCGTAGTGGATGTCCTCGGCTTGGGTGAGTTTGAAAATGAGTTCATCATTGGCGGTATTTGTCCGCTCCATGTGAATGTGCGAATCACCACCGTAGTAGCCCAGCGATGCAGCCGGAAGCGTGCGACTCAGCTCGATGTCAACCGAGCTGGTCTGACCTTTTTCAAGGTGAAGCGTATGAGTGACTGGTGCGTATTCGAATCCCTTCCAAACCTCGATGCGTGTCGTGCCATGAGGGACGGCGACTTCGGACAGTCCCGTGCTGTAGAAGAAGCGGCCGAAATAGCGGAATGGACCCATGCCGCGTCGGTTCCCTTTTGCAATCGGCCAGACACCCGTCAGTCCGTAAGGAGAAAGCTCGTTGTTGGCAGGTTGGTAGAATTGGCCATCAGGCCCGACGACATTGATGCGGCAGGGAGTGGGCTTGCCGTTCTCAGTTACGCGTATGATCACGCGGCTGGCGGTGGCGTTCTTGAGGATGGAAGGCTTACCTTGTTGTGTGAAACCTGCCGGAGTGTGAATGAGGTCCTCGTTGATCTGCTCCAGCTGGAGTTCCTCAGGAGTCTTCTGGGCAGCATTTACGGTGCATGCCAGTGCCAGTATGAAGAGGGCTCGAAGAAACATGAAGGGACCATGGATCACCTTCGATTGTTTGTCACCCATAGGCGACGGAGAGGAGAGGGAAAAGGGCGCTCAGTGATAAGTGCTGGGGGGAGCGCTTACCAAGCGCCTTCAGTCAGCGCTGTGGTGATCTTGTCAGCGAGGTCTCTTGCCAGAAGCGGACCTGCCTGCCGTTCTGCACTGGCCAGATCGGCGCCTGTGCGGATGGTAATACGTCCGTTGACCTCTTTGGAGAGCACGACCTTGCCTGAAGCTGTGTCGACGGCTTCAAATTTGGCAACCATGGCCAGCTGGTAATCGCGGGCTGTCTGGATGTCTCCAGGCTGGAAGCTGATGGCACTGCGGAGGTAATTGGTGATTTCACCCTTGATGATGATGTCTGCGTCACCGCGGGTCACGAGAGCGTAGGTGCCTTCCTGTTGAAGGTCTTTACGCAATGCATGATTCACATACTCAGCAATGCGCGGTTCGAGAGTCTTGTTCTGAAAGTAGGTGACCTTGACCGTTTTGGATCCGGCCACGGAACCATCCACCGGACCCAGGCGGTATCCGGCGCAGCCACTGAAAAGGGCTGCAACCAAAAGCAGGAGAGAGAGGCGGATGGTGGTCATTGGATTTAGAGATCTTCAGTCAGACCGTATTCGGCCTTCACTGCTTCCACTTCCTTGAGGATCATCTTGATCATCTCAATGCGCTCCTTGGCTTCATCTCCGTAGCTGGAGTTGGGGTCAAGGATCAGCACCTCGTTGTAGTAGACCAATCCGGCTTTCCAGCTCTTCTGCTTCTCGTAGTAACGGGCGATCTTGTATGCGCCGCGTGCCTGTTCGGTGCGGAGGCTTTCGATGATCTCACGGGCTTCATCCACGCGTTCATCTTCAGGATAGAGGGCGATGAAGTCGGTGAAGGTGTTGATGGCCTGAACGGCTGCGTCCTGATCATACTCAGCAGTCTTGGCCTGCTTCTGATAGGCGAGTCCGGCACGGAAGAGAGCTTCTGATGCCACGTTCTTACGATCGTGATAACGATCTGCAGCCTTGGTCAGTGCCTGAACGGCTGCATGGAAATTCTTCTGCTTCTCATTGGCCTCACCCACCTTGAGGGAGGCTTGAGCGCCCACGTCGGTGTAAGGACCGTTCTCGATCAGCTTCTTGTACATGTCCGCTGTCTTCTGCATGGATGGGAAGACAGGGATGTATCCCCAGAGGCGGAACCAACGACCATCCAGGAACTTGCCGGCAATCTCATACTGGCGCTCGAGGACATTGTCGTAGTTCTCAAACTTCGGATAGTTGTCGATGATCTTTTGATACTCGTTGAATGCCTTCTCAGGACGATTCAGCTCCTCGTAAGCACGTCCTTTGATGAACTGGGCTTCAGCGGCGTAGTCTGACAATGGCCAGTTCTTGAGGGTGCGATGAGCAGACTTGCGGGCGAGCTTGAAGTCCTTTTCTTCCATGGCCTCACGAGCAATATCCATCTGCTCTTTGGCGCGGCCGCGGTGCCAGTTGCCCTTGCGGGAAACAGACTCATAGGTCCAGCCGATCCCAGGGGTATAAATCAACGGAGCTGGAGAGCGATGAGGCATCGCCACCAGTAGAAAGAGAAAGATAACAAAAAATGCAGAATTTCTGCGCATGTGCGGATCATGGAAATCCAGCCCGGGCAAGTCAACTCATTGGGAGGCGGTTGGAGGGGTTTTGGGCATTATTATTGGGTGGATCAGGTGATTGGGCGGTAAATCACGCCTCGCCAAGGAATCGTCTCTTTGCTTTCCTAGTTCCATGAACTCCACGTCTCGTCGTTCTTTCCTTGGACAGATGTCCCTTGCTGGCATGGCCCTCGCCTCTAGTGGAGCCATGGCCATGGAGCCTCTCAAGCGCGTGGGAGGCCCTCGTCTCCAGCTCAGTCTCGCCGCTTACAGCTTCCGTAACTACTTCCGCGATTACAACCGTGGCAGCCGCAAGACATCCGTGCCGGCTGATCAGCAGATCGGAATGGAGGACTTCATTGATTTCTGCGCCAAGAACGGTTGCGACGGTGCTGAGCTTACCAGCTACTTCTTTCCCGGCGATGCAGGAGATGATTACTACCTGAACCTGAAACGCCGCGCCTACTTGGCTGGATTGGCAGTCAGTGGCACCGCGGTTGGAAATGACTTTGTGCTGGAGAAGGGCGATGCGCTCGATAAACAGATCGCCGCAGTGAAAGGCTGGATTGATAAAGCCGCCGTCCTTGGGGCTCCGCATATCCGTGTATTCGCCGGCAGAGTGCCCAAGGGAGCTGACGAGAAGACAGTGATGCGCAACTGTATCGAAGCTCTGGAAGAGTGCTGTGACTACGCAGGAAAGAAAGGGATCTTCCTCGGGTTGGAGAATCACGGCGGCATCGTGGCAGAAGCGCCTGAGCTTCTTGAGATCGTATCAGCAGTGAAGAGCCCATGGTTTGGAGTGAACTTCGATTCAGGCAACTTCAAGACCGACGACCCATATGGCGACCTTGCCAAGATCGCACCCTACACGATCAACGCCCAAATCAAGGTCGAGATCCAGAAACGCGGAGAGCAGAAGAAACACGCCGACCTCGCACGTATCATCAACATCCTCAAAGACGCCAACTACCAAGGCTACGTCGTCCTGGAATACGAAGCCAACGAAGACCCATTCAAAGCAGTGCCGCCCCTCTTGGACAGGATGGGTGAATTGCTTGGTTAGAGGGGGAGCCCGTAGGTTGAAGTCCTTTTCTTAACGGGCTGTAGGCCCGTAGGCACGAAGCTCAGGTCTTCAAGGCCTGTGCGAAACACAGGAACAAGTCTCTTAACATTGCAGACCGAATCTCTTCTTTTCCACATTCCGCGTTCGTCTTGCCTATGTGCGAGTCATTCACTTAGTCGTCCATACGCCCGATAGGTTTTGGAGTGCTGGGCTTTGTCCAGCTTTGAGTCTGGTGTTCGAATGGAGTCTGCCATCAGACACGACACGCTGCTAAAAGCGGCACGAGGCGCCGCACTCCAAGACGCTATCGCGCATCCTTCCACTGGTCCGATTTCGTTTAGATCCGTTTCGTCTTCTGCGTTCTTCGGTCTGTTCCGAGGGGAATGGGTCGGTGTTGGATTAGAGTGGGCCTTCGGTTCGATGCCGTCGGTTGAATTCCTGAGCTGAGATCCGTGATGCGCCTCTTATCCTCGTGATAGTTCTACCTCGAAGTGCATGCAATGCGACATTCAATGAGAGCCCCAAGAACTCAGGAAGGGATGAATCCGAATTCGGCGTGGTAGATGTGGCCGCAGTGGGTGCATTGGGCTTTGTAGAGATTTACCTCTGATTTCCACTTGTACTCGGTTTTGCAGGAATCACAGCGGACGTGGTAGGTGCGTTCGCTGGTTTTGAATTCTCCCCATGCGGTTTCTGCTTTTGTGTTGAGGTCGCTGTTCTCAAGGACGGTCAATGCATGGGGATCATAGGTGGCTCTCTGAGATAGTCTCTCTGCCTGGGCATGGATGACGGACTCGAAGCAGTTGCGGACCATGCGCCCATTTCCTTGTCCACGCTCAGCGGTGCGGATCTCATGGGTAAAGTGATGAATGAGCTTCTCCTTGAAGTTACCGGTCATCACCAGATCGTGCTTTCGGCATAGGGCTGAAAAGATCCTGCAAAGTTCGTGTGCGTCGAAGTCTGGAAACTCGATGAATCGATTGAAGCGTGAGCGTAGCCCAGGATTGCTTTCCACGAATTCCTCCATCTCTGCCGGGTAGCCTGCGACAATAACGATGAGCCGATCGCGATTGTCTTCCATGCGCTTGAGGAGTGTGTCGATGGCTTCCTGTCCGAAGTCTTTTTCTCCCTTGGCGAGTGAGTAGGCTTCATCAATGAAGAGAATTCCGTCGAGGGCTTCATTAACGAGCTTGTCGGTTTTGGTGGCTGTCTGACCGACGTATTCAGCGACGAGTGCGGAGCGGTCACATTCGATTACGTGTCCGCGCTTGAGGACACCGAGGGCTTTGAAGATGCGTCCCATCAATCGGGCCACGGTGGTCTTGCCTGTGCCGGGGTTTCCTGTGTAGACGGTGTGGTAGCTTGTGGGGATGGCTGGCATGCCCTGCTCAATACGCATCTGTTGGAGACGGGCGTAATTGGCGATCTGCTTGACCTTGTCCTTGGCTGATTGGATGCCGATGAGTCCGTCGAGTTCGGCTAGGATGGAATCGACGCTTTCTGCGCTGAGGTCTTTGGTCTGCTCGCTGTGTGTTTCGAAATGTTGTTGGCAGATGCGCTCCATCTCTTTGAAGAGATAGCGGGTGAACCGGTCTTCGCGTGCTGTGAATTCGTTGTCGAGATGGGCAAAGGCGGCACAGGATTCGAGGATCAGATTCTCGTAGTAGTAGATAACGAGGGCAGGGAGTTCGAGTTTGCCGCAGATTCGGGAAATCTCTGCAAAGGGGCGATCGAGTCCTTTCTTTCGATTGGGCTCGGTGGCCTTGCGGAGTTCATCCACTTTTTCTTTCGCGTCCTTTACGTAGTCACTGACGGAATCACGGATGGCGATGCCTGATTTCTGAAAGCTGGGGTTCAATTGACCGAGACGGTCTTTGAACTGGCGCGCGTAGTAACCGATGAAGCCACTGCTCATTTCGTCGGGCTGACGATTGTAGAGGATGGAGACCCAGAACTGAGCGGAGGCATCCACTACGAGGGACATCTCAGGGCTGGGGAAGAACTCCGCCCATGCGCCGCCGATGATGTCTCTGATGGAATCAAAGAGCTTGGAGAGCAGGTCGACGGTGCCATCGTCTGTCTTTTCATAACTGATCTCAGCCGGCGTCAGTATCTCCAGATACTCTGACGAGAGCCGGGCGCTGTAGAGGGCCCTTGCGAGACGCTTGACGGAATCTGGGTGGCAGCGTGTGACTTCACAGATCTCATCCACCTTTTTCTCAATTGTCTGATAAGACTTGAGATACTTAGACTCGATTTCGATCAACTGGGTGGCTTTTTCCGGAGGCAGGATCCCTTGTTCCTGAAACCGCTGGAGCAGGTCCAGCGTGGATAGCATATTCAGCTCGAGGAGCGCGGTGTGATCGAGTGGATAGAGCTTACGGCTGCTGGTGTCGCCAATCAGCGACGCCAGGACTGCGCCGGGTAGCAGCGGGTGGTGGTTCAGGTCCTTTACAAGATCTCTCACAATTCTCCAGTGGTGGGTAACGGCGTTGAGTCTCCATGGCTGAGGGTGATGGGATCAATAAAAAGTTTGGAGTCGTTTGCTGAAAAAGAAAGAGCCTGCCCGGATAAGGGCAGGCTCTTTGCGAGAGTCTTGGGATATCTCTGCTGGATTATTCAGATTCGACAGGTGCCTGAACCATGGCTTGGAGCAGGGCTGACATCTTTGCGTTGAAAGCAGCGCTTTCACGTGACTGGCGATTCATATCGATGAAGTCAGGCAGTTCCTCTGCGAGCTGTTCTTCAGATGGACCGGCTTCTTCCTTCACGTAGACGAGATATCCGGTATCACCCACAGTGGCGTAGCGTGAAACCTGACCGACGTCTGTCTGGAATGCGGTTCCTGCGTAGTTCTGGTAGCTGACGTATTTGGCGATGTCTGCCTGAGTGCGGTCGCGCTGTCCGATGGCAGGGAAGGTGATTGCGGTCTGTCCGGCTTCCTTGGCTGCATCAGAGAAGCTTTTTCCTTCGCCGGTGGCTTTGGTGAGTTGGTCGTAGAGCTTGGTGCCGGCTTCGCGCATCAGGCGGTTGGCTTCGCTGTCCTTGTAGTCTTCGGTGACCTGCTCGGCTTTGGTTTCAAACTTGGGAGTCTGGCTTGGAATGCGCTTGTTCAGGGCCACGACGTATACGGCGCTTTGTCCGCGGACTGGTTCAAGGCTGACTGCATTACCTGCGCTGAGGGCGAAAACTGAGCTGGCAAATGGGTTGCGTGCGCTGAAGTCGACCTCAATCGGTCCAAGTGATGCATCGAAAGGGGCGGTCACCTGAGTGGTGAGTCCTGCTTCCTTTGCGAGTGACACAAGGTTGGTTTCGAAGAGGTTCTTCTGCTCTTCCTGGAGTGCGTAGAGTTTGGTCAACAGATCGTTGGCTGCCTTGCGGGCTTCCAAGTGTGCGATTCTGTCAGCCTCGTCGCTTTTAATCTCAGCAATGGCGTCTTCTTTGGAAAGTGGCTTGCCGTCGTCTCCGAAGAAGGAATTGGTGCCGCGCGCTTCGTAGGCTGCTTCCAAGTCCTTATCCAGATCTTCGATCTCTGCCAGTTTGGCTTCAGCCTGTGCAGTGTAGTTGCTGTTGGGGAAGGTCACGTAGGTGGCCTGTGCCTTGGCTGGCTCACGGTAGCGGGCGATGCTGTTGGTGAAGAAGAGCTTCACTGCATTGGTGTCGACCTTGACCTGTGGGAGGTAATTGGTGGTGCTCAGGAAGACGGCCTCGGTGGTGCGTGACTTGAACTGGCGTCCAAAGTCGGCTTTGGCTTCGCTCTGTGTGTAAAAGGAGCCGGAAGCTGCCATCACGTTCTGAAGCTCGCCAATGGCGACCTGATGCTTGATGAACTCGTGGAATAGCTCCTCGTCAATGCCACGTGGCTTGAGGTTGGTGGCGAGGAACTGGTCGTAAAAGCCCTTGTTGAAGGTATTGTCAGCGTCGGTGAAGTTGCGTCGGATCCATGTGACGACGGCGTTATCATCAGCGTGGATGTCGAATTGCTCGATCAGTTTGAGCAATGCCACGCGTTGGAGTGATGCGGTGACGACTTCGAATTCAGGTCCGCGAGCACCGGCATCTCCTGGCCATGAGCCGGTGGAAAGACGATAGACGAGGCCTGATTCGATACGGCCTTGCTCAAATTCTCCTTCTGTTACGGGTTTTCCTTCTATGGAGCCGTAGTCAACTTTGGTTGCTCCGCCGAGCATATTGTTGGCTTCAGGAGTGAAGAAAATTACGAAGGTCACGATGATCACGGAGATGATCACCCAGAGGAGCCACTTTTGGTTTTTTCGGATGGTTGCGAACATAGCGCTGCTGAAAAAGGAACGCGGAGGCTAGCGATGCAAGGCAAGGGAGGTCAAACGCAAAAGAGGTTATAAAAGCGCTTATTTTTGAGCGTTTTTATGCATCTTGAAACCGCTTTACACCCCTTGGGGGCTGTGACAGCCTTTCCTCCGACATGACCCGTATTTTAAGGCAATTAGCGTTGGTTTTGACTCTTGGGGCACTGATGAGCGGATGCTCCTCCAAGAGTGTGACATCGTCATCGATCACGAATTTGACTCCACCTTCGCTGCAGCGGAATGAGTCTGGCCTCTACATGTTGGAGTGTGTTTGGCGTAGTAATCAGCGGAGTATCAAGGAAGATACGATCCAGGCGTATGTGCGGATTGGTAAGGAAGATTTCCCCATGAAGAAGACTTCAAGGCTCCCAAATCGTTGGGAGGCGTTGATCCCTGTGGATCCGGCCAAAGGCATCGTGGAATACCGTTATAAGTTCGATTACGAGTATGCTTCGATCCCGGAACGGCGTAAGGACAGCCGTCTTTCTCAGCCGTTTCAGCTGAGGATTCAGTAGAAGATTTCTCTGAAGACCACTTCAGAAATGCAAAAAGGCCCTCCTTTCCGGGAGGGCCTTTTCGTTTGTTGAGATTGGAAACTGATTCCGGTTTGACTCGATTAGAGCTCGGACTTGATGGAGTTCATGAAGTGGATGGAGCGGGCCTTGTCACCCAATAGACCGAACCTGACGTTGATCTTGGTCACTGTATCCGATGCTCTGGTGATTTTGACGGAGATCTTCTCATCATCCTCATCACGGACATGAAACATGACGCGAACGGCTTCGTCGTCCACCTCGATCTCAAAGAAGCCCTCTTTCTTGATGGCTTTTTGGACGGCTGACTTCACTTCCTTGATGTTGGCACTGACGACATCTTCCAGATCACCTTTTAGATAATAGACACCTGCGCCGGTCTCTGCTTCGTCTGCGGTGGCGATACATCCAGTGCTCAATACACCCACTGAGAGGGACAGGCCGATGGCAAGAAGGGTGTTGAGACGTGGTTTGTTGTTCTTCTGGGGTTGGGTGTTTTTCATATGATTCGGTTCAATTTCTTGACGAGAGTATAGGCTGGCTCTGTTAATCGGGCCATGTCCCAGTCGTCCCGTCGTCGATTTTTCAAAAATACGTTTCTGAGTGCTGCTGCACTTTCAATGCCAGTTACATCATGGGCACAGGTTCAAGGTGCCAATAATGACATCCGTGTGGCCATTGTGGGTCTTCGGGGCAGGGGACGAAAGCATATTGAAGGCTTCCGCAAGCTCTCTGGCGTGCGTGTGGTCGCCCTTTGCGATGTGGACAGCACGATTCTGGAACGGGAGGCAATCAAGTTTCATAAACGCGGAGAGCAGGTGGATACGTTTTCTGATGTTCGCGAATTGCTTTCGAAGCGGGACATTGATGCCGTGGTGGTGGCGACGCCGAATCATTGGCATGCATTGATCACCGTCTGGGCCTGTCAGGCAGGAAAGGATGTGTACGTGGAGAAACCTGTTTCACACAATGTCTGGGAGGGACGACAGGCAGTGAAGGCAGCTGAGCGCTATGACCGCATCGTGCAGACCGGGACTCAGAGCCGAAGCGCCACCGGGGTCAGGCAGGGCGTGGAACTGGTCCGCTCTGGTGAGTTGGGCGGCATTCGTCATGGGCATGGTCTTTGTTACAAGAGGCGTGGAACCATCGGGCGCGTGAATGGCCATCAGCCCGTTCCTGGATATGTGGACTATGATCTTTGGACGGGCCCGGCTCCGATTGCACACATGGAGCGATACAAACTTCACTACGACTGGCATTGGCAATGGGCCTACGGTAATGGCGATCTGGGAAATCAGGGGATTCATGAAATGGACCTGTGTCGTTGGGCGATGAATGAATTCTTTCTATCCAGTCGTGTTCAGAGCGTGGGTGGCAGATTTGGATATGTGGATGATGGGCAGACACCGAACTCCATGATCACGGTTCATTCCTTTGCACAGGCTCCTTTGTATTTTGAAGTTCGCGGCCTTCCAGAGAAGAGCGGCAGTGACGAGATGCCGGAGTTTCACCATTCCAAGATCGGGGCGATCATCCAGTGCGAATCCGGAAGTGTGGTCCTACGGTCGAATCAGGCGCGGGTCTTCGATGAGAATGGCGACCTTGTAAGAACATTGGGTGACGCGAAGGAGGATCACTATGGCGCTCATATTGAAAATTTCATTCAAGCCATCCGCAGTCGCGACGCTGGGCATTTGCATGCCGGAATTGAAGAGGGGCATCTCTCCAGCGCACTTTGTCACACATCCAATATCTCCTATCGTCTGGGTGTTGAGAGAGCGGTTGAGGACGTGCGTGAAGAATGGAAGCAGGACTCCGTGGCAGTGGATGCCTTGGGCAGAATGGGAGAGCACCTTCAGGGCAATGATGTTGATCTGACCCATCATTTTCCAACCTTTGGCCCCTCGTTGGTCATGCATCCTGAGGAAGAGATTTTCCTCAAAAACAATGACGCAAACGATCTCCTCAGTCGGGAATACCGTAAGGGATTTGAAGTGCCCAAGCGGGTTTAGTGCACTCTGCGCAGCCTTTTTTGCATCTTTTGAAAAGGGAACGACGTTTCAATTGTGACCGTCGGCGCGGTGAAAATCAGCGAAATGCTCGCGAACCCGTCATTGCGCAGGTCGTGAAATTGATCTAATCCTTACGCGGTTAGACCCTGAATCGTCGTATGATACCTGAGCTACTACGCAGCGAATTGGAGCCCATCGTCCGGGTTCAGCGAAGCACCGTCTTTTGGAAGGGATTCGCTTGGACGTGGCTGGTGTTGATCCTCCTTGGTCTCGCTTTCTATGGAGTGACACGCGTCAGTGACTTCTGGACCCCACACTTTTCCAACACCCTTGCCGTCATTGCGGCGTTGGGTTTTGTGGGCTCATGGTTGGCGTCTCTGCTTTGGCGTCCTGATTTCAAGGACCTTGCCAAGCAGATCGAAAAGGCGGACCCGGAGCTACAATCACTGCTTCTGACCGCATTGGAGCAGATGCCTGACGAAGAGACCGGCAAATTTCATTTCCTCCAGAAGCGCGCCATCTACGCAGCAGTGGAGCGGAGTCAGGAAAGTGACTGGCAGGCTGGTGCGGAATCCAGACTACGTTTGGTGAAGTTGGTGCAGACCATGGCCCTTGCGGCTGCGGTAGGTGTCTGGGGATTGACTTCGACCAGTCAGCCGGAAGTGGATGTTATCCACCCGACCGGTCCGAGATTCAGCATTCAGGTTCTCCCGGGCGATGCTAGTATTGAAAAAGGACGGGGCATTGTCGTGACGGCGCGATTCAATGACACGCTGCCAAATGAGGTGACGCTCTGGTATGGTTCCACTGAGGAGACGTTGAAGCCCATGACTCTGTCCAAAAATCTGGATGACCCTGTCTTCGGCGGCATGATTCCAAATCTGGAGAACGACATGATCTATCGGGTCGGATACGACGATCTCCAATCCCGCGATTACCAGATCGAGGTCTACGAACATCCGGAACTGCTTCAGGCAAATGCTGAACTTACCTTTCCTGAATACACAGGTCTTCCGGTCAAAAAGATTGAGGACACACTCCGGGTCATGGCGGTCGAAGGCACTGGATTGGATTACGCGTTCTTCCTCAATAAAGAAGTGACCAAGGCGGAACTCAAGAGCAGGTCTGGCGAAGTGGTGCCATTGGAGGCAGATCCTGAAAATCCATCACTCTACCGTTTGGCAACCACCTTTGCTGAATCAGGGCGTTACGAGCTCATGCTGGTGGACTCTGATGGGCGGGGCAATAAAGTGCCGCCGAAAGTCCGCATCGATGTAAAACCAAACCGCGAGCCTAAGCTTAAACTCGTTTTCCCAAGCAAGGACGTGCAGGTGTCTCCCTTGGAAGAAATGCAGTTGGAGGCAGAGGTCTCGGATGACTTTGGCATTCAACGAACAGGCATCGCCTACAATCTGGATGGCGACAAGGTGACGGAGATCGAACTGACCGGTGAGTTGACTGCTGGGAAAAAGCATTCACTCAAGAAGCTGGTGGCACTGGAGTCACTGGGCACCAAGGTGGATCAGGTTTTCTCATATCACTTCTGGGCGGAGGACATGGGGCCGGATGGGCAGCCGCGGAGGAGTTTCAGTGATCTGTTTTTTGCTGAAGTGCGGCCTTTTGAGCAGATTTTTCGTGAAAGGCAACAGGCGGAAGGTCAACAGCAACAACAGCAGCAGCAACAACAACAAGGTCAACAGGGCCAGAGTGAGGAAATTCTCGATCTGCAGAAACAGATCATCATCGCCACATGGAATATTGCCAGAAAACGAGGCATAAGTGATCAGGTGTTCACACGTGATGTGGGGGCCGTAAGGGAGTCTCAGGAAGTTGCCAGTGGGATGTTGGATGAAGTAATTGAACAGGCGCAGGATGCTGAGATCCGCAGCTATGCCACACGTGCCAAGGACCAGATGCAACTGGCGCTGAGAGAACTAGGCGAAGCCGAGAGCAAGGCATCGAGTGAGAATCTCACAACCGCCCGCCGCTACGAACAGGCTGTCATGCCATGGTTGATGAAGATGCAGGCCAGAGAGACTCAGGTCACCCAGTCACAGAATCAACAGCAGCAGCAGGGACAAGGGCAGGGCAATCGGAACCGTCAGCAGCTCGAGAATCTGGAGATGAAAGAAGATGAGAATCGTTATCAGACCCAGAGCCAGGCACAGGATCAACAGCAGCAGCAGCAGGCACAGCGCGAAGAGCTTCAGGTCCTCAATCGATTGAAAGAACTGGCGCGGCGTCAGGAAGACATCAACAAACGTCTTCAGGAGCTGCAGACCGCCCTCGAAACTGCAGATGATGAAGACGAAAAGGATGAGATAGAACGCCAGCTCAAACGCCTCCGCGAAGAGCAACGTCAGATGTTGGCCGATGTGGATGAACTCCGCCAACGCATGGATCAGAATGGGAATGAAGAAACCATGCAGGAAGCACGCGAGCAGTTGGATCGCACCCGTGAAGACATCCGGCGCACTTCAGAAAATTTGGATGAACAAAAAGTGTCGCAGGCATTGGCCTCAGGCGAACGTGCGGAACGCGACTTGAAAGAGATGAAGGATGATTTCCGTGAGCGGACATCAAGCCAGTTTGCTGAGCAGATGCAGGACATGCGCCAGGAAGCCCGCGAGTTGGCGGAGAAGCAGGAAGAGATCGGAAAGCAGCTGGAGAATCAGGAAGAGCAGGGCTCGGGACTGCGTTCACTCAAATCCAGGACTGAGGATCAGGATCTCGGAGATCAGTTGGCTCAACAGAAAGAGAAACTCGAACAACTTCTTGAGAACATGCAGTCGGTGTCCATGGATGCTGAAGCTGCAGAACCACTACTTTCTGAAAAACTTTATGATGCCATTCGTCGTTCATCACAGATGCAGCCCGAGCGCTACCTTGAGGACGCCACCACTCTCGCGCAGAACCGACTCTACAAACCCGCCGCTCAATACGAACAAGAGGCCCGCAAAGGGATTGAGCAGCTAGCTCGTAATGTCGAGACCGCTGCTGAAAGTGTGCTGGGAAGTGAAGAGCAGGCTTTGACGAGAGCTCAGGCCACGCTCGATCAACTGGCACAGCAAATTGCCCAGGAAATGGCGCAGGCCAATCCTGCTTCCACCAATCGCCTGCAAGAGATAATGAACCAGCGCAAGCAGTCAGGAAACGCTCAGCAAGGCGATCCTTCCAACACCAATCAGGTGCAATCAGCTTCGGCACAAGGACAGCAGGGCCAGCAAGGCCAACCAACAGACGATCCATCTCAAACCAATCGTGTTCAAATGGCCTCAGCATCTGGCCAACAGGGGCAACAAGGTGAACAAGGCCAGCAAGGTCAGCAAGGTCAGCAAGGTCAGCAAGGCCAACAAGGCCAACAAGGCCAACAAGGCCAACAGGGTCAACAGGGTCAACAGGGTCAACAAGGCCAACAAGGTCAACAAGGTCAACAAGGTCAACAGGGCCAACAAGGTCAACAGGGCCAACAGGGCCAACAGGGA
>CBFHTT010000005.1:0-406248 GCA_965658675.1 Limisphaerales bacterium | reverse complement strand
ACAGCGCGTTCGACTGAATCTGATGGACCCAAGGCTTGGACCTTTGAAGGTTGGGATGGAAATCAGTATGTGACCTTGGATACCCGTTCGGCTGTGAGCAACTGGACCCCCGGGGAGACCAAGGAGTTTGTAAGCTCCAACAGTGCAGCTTACGTCAAATACCGCCTCAATATCACAGAGGGCAATATCTCATCGGGAAACAACACGGGCCTGATAACCATAGGTGACTTGGAAATGTTTGAGGCTTACATCTCGGTAACTGCTTATGCGACCAAGACCGATTACACCGATAGCGATGTCACCTCAGTCAGATACCACGCCACCCAAGAATCTATTCCGGAGCAGGTAGAGAAACCGCAAATCAGCCCAGTGGCTGGCGACTTTGAAAATCCAATTGATGTCAGCATTGTTAGCAGCACTCCTGAAAGCACCATCAAATACAGCACCAACGGAGTCGACTGGTTGACCTACTCCTCAATGCTTACAGATGTGCTACATGGACAGATCAGTGCTTATGCGACCAAGCCCGGCTACTTCGACAGTAACATCCAGACCAATCTCTATACATTCACTGTGGCCGACACAACCTTCTCACCTGAGCCGGGATCATACTCCGGCTCAACCAACGTGACTTTGAGTAATCCGACAGCCGGAGCCACTATCTATTACTCGATCGAAGGAGGAGGCCTTTCTCCGTATACTGGGCCGATCTCCGTCGATAACACGCTGACCATAACGGCAGTTGCCACAAATCAATATTTTGGGAGTTCTACGAATAGCGCTCTATTTGTTTTGCCTAGCCCAAATGCTGAACCTGTGGTGACGGGACCGGTGGCACTTACTACCGATGAGGATACTACATTGTTGATTGGTGGAATTCATATTTCCGATATGGATGCAGGTTTGGAGAATGTCGAGATGACCATTACAGCAGTAAATGGAGTGGTTCAGATTCTGGACAACGGAATAGAGTTCGAAGAAGGTACCAATGGTGTGAGTGCGACGCTCAAGGTGTCAGGGCCTATTGGCTTGCTAGATTCTTCAGTCGAGATGTTTCAATTTATTCCTGATCAGGACTATTATGGAACAGGTTTGATTACGATCAGTATAGATGATCTTGGTAATACGGGAACAGGAGGGGCGAAGACAGGCCAGTGGAGTGAGAACGTCGTTATCAACAGCGTTGTTGATTTTACGATTGATGCCGGCGCAGATTCGTCCGTGATAGTGAATCAGCCGTTATTGTTGGCTGGAACGATTGAAGCAGAGGAGGGCGCAGAGATTTCAGGTATTCAATGGATAAGGAGCTCCGGAGATGGGGAGATGACCTTCTCGGACTCAACCAGCAGTTCCACAACAGTCACGTTCGAAAATGAGGGAGTCCATGTTCTAGAGCTAAGGGCAAGTGTTGAAGGTCAAATTGTAGTCGACTCCGTCATAGTGACTGTAATGCCTGAGGC
This sequence comes from Limisphaerales bacterium, assembly GCA_965658675.1. GTDB lineage: Bacteria > Verrucomicrobiota > Verrucomicrobiia > Limisphaerales > CAZKNW01 > CAZKNW01. The sequence continues at coordinate 404,788 of CBFHTT010000005.1, read as the reverse complement.
AAATCAACCACCCGTAATCGAATTGCGTGACCGTATCTCCATTCTTGTCGGTCAGGATACGAATCTTATAGCGACTGTTGTAGATGATGGTAAGCCTGCTGGTGGGACTCTTGCATATCAATGGAGTGTCGTTAATGGTGACGTAGCCATAAGCTCATACCAGAATACGATAGTCAATTTTGGGTCCGAAGTAGTCGGGGAGTCGGTCTTGAGATTGATGGTAGACGATGGAGAACTTACTTCGACGTCGGATGTGATCGTTTCTTCGGTGCAATCAGTATCAGCCCTTCTCGGAGATCTGTCATTTGAGTTTCCGACTCCTGATAGTGAGTTTGAGTTTGGGGAAGAGGTCAACACTGTTCTGGTTTTGAATCCTGCAAATATGGATATTGCAAGTGTAGGAATCTATGAGGGAACCAGTCTTGTAGCAAAAGCAATTCTAGATCCGATAACGGGCAAATATCATGCTAAAATAGAAGGGTTGGTTCCGGGGCGGAAACAATGGACTCCAGCTCATTTGGGGACTTACAGCGGGGTCACAAATTCATCTACAATAGATTTTGACGTTCTGGAGAAACCAGCGATTCCAGAGGTGCGACTGGAGGGTCTGGCGCGACTCGGGCTTGGAAGCTCTAGAGAGTATAAAGTGCTAGCGGATTTTGAGCTTGAAGGATGGAATATTCAGTGGGATATAGTAGGCGATGATGCAAGTATTGTTGGGAATACTGAATCTGAGTCTGTGCAGGTCTCCGCCGACGTAATTGGTGATTTTGTTATTAGAGTAACTGTGTCGAACGAGGATGTCGAAGTTGCAAAACAAAAGAATGTTCGCATCACACAGTTTCCGAATCAATTGCCTGAGATCGAATTTACTATGATATCTGATACGACTGACGTTTTTTCACCTGGAGAAGTCGAGATTGGCTTCACGGCGACTGATTCAGATGGATACGTTAAGAGAATCGACATTGTTGTAGATGACTATTTCTACACATCGGTTTCCGTAGCAAATTCATCCTTCTTCGTAGGTGATCTGCTCGCTGTTCCTCATGAGCTTGTGGCTTTTGTATACGACAATGATGGTGAAGTATTTATTTCTGATCCGTTTCAATTCTCTGTAGAGTTGGGAGAGAATCAGTATCCAGCAATTTTTGCTGGGTCAGATATGGAGGTTTTTGCACCGGATCCTATCTCCGTCAAAATACCGATAATTGTCGATGATGGTAAGCCTGAGGGGTTTGCCTTCGAGGTCGACGCTCGAAAGTTCGCTCGAAGAAAGGAAGTGTTCGCTGCGGGATCTCTGCTACAACAATACCATTTAGAGCTGGATATTTCTTCTCCATCTTGGAATGAGTCAAATCTAGACATTACTTCCCTGATTAATGACGGTTTGGCATTTTTTCCTGAAATCGCGACAGAAGATCTACCGGCTGATATTACTTTTACGATGGAAGTTTTCGACGGGGAGCTAAAGTCAACAGATTCCTTTGAAGTGAAATATCATCCTCAGAATTTTTATCCGACCGTCAAGACTGCTACAAATCGATACGAGATTACGGTTTCTCAGAGTCTAACAAACCTTATTTCCCTAGAGGATGAATATCTTCCGGATGGTAGGTCTAATTTCGTTTGGGTTATCAAAGATGCCCCGGGGCAGGTTATCTTCTCAGATCAAAATGCTACCAACTCGAATATCGAATTTATGGTTGTCGGTGAATATCGGTTGATAGCACGCGCTGATGATGAGTATTTGACAAACTTCTTCGAAATCGAAGTTGATGTACTGGCTGATAATTATGCGCCAGCGACACCGGATCACTACTTGATCGTAGAGGAAGATGGGGGATTGAACATAGATCTGGGGGTTACAGATCAAGAAGGCGATGTCTTCAGTGTCATCATTGCGAAGAATGTCGATTATGGAAGCCTGACTGGTTCGGGTAACTCTTGGATCTATGAGCCTGATGACGATTTCTATGGAACCGACTACTTTGTTTATCGAGCCGAAGATGGGAATGGTTCGATACCGACAGAGGGAATTGTGACAATCAGTGTTACTTCAGAGAATGATATACCGACCTTCTCGTTTGTTGATGCAATCAACCTAAATCAAGATTTTGGTTCAGCTGGGCCCTATATGGCCACGGTTGATCCATTTCCTGCAAATGAGGCAGATCAAGATATAGAGTTTAAGATTTATCCAGGGAGCCTCGGCTTTGTCGATTTGATGTTTGATTCGACTACAGGACAGTTGAATCTTACGTCAAAGCCTTACAGAAACGGAAGCGCCTTGGTGGAAATTGTGTGCACGGACAACGGGAAGACGAGTGCCTCCCATACGAATACCGTCTTAGTTGAAGTTTCGGGAAATGGCAGTGGGGGAGGATTGAACTTCAATTTTGGGCTGAGTGACGAGGTCGGTCCTGGTGTCATACAGAGTTCATCGATTGATTATTGGAATCATATTGGGCCTGTGCAAACGGTTGTAGCCACGGACCAGACCCCTGGAGGTGTCGAGTATGCGACCCGGTATGAAGATGAGTATAACTCATTAAAGTGGATCGATGGCAGCGAGGCTCCTGTTCGCTTACTAGTAAGAGATTATGTTGGAAATAGTGTGCGAAATGGCAGGGCGATACCTTTGCGGGATATGCTCTATGGAGAATACCTTCTTCCCTTGGAAGAGGTTGTAATTGGTGAGGGCGTTGAGCAACCGGCAGCAGATTGCTTGATCCAATTGAGTGAGATACCACCTGGTGAGTATGATTTGGTGGTCTTAGGGGTGCCAGATGATGGAAACGATTATTATGTCTCATTGAAGAACAATGGTGTTTCTGTAGGGAATCAGAATCTGTCTCTCAATGGCCCTGATGTAAGCGAAGAGTTTGAGATCGGTCGGACATACTGTTTGTTTGAGGGGCTTGTCATTCAGGCGAACGATGTTATTGAAATTAGGTCGGATTCTAGTTACGAGGCACGAGTTTCAGGAATTCAATTGTTCGATCGAAATCAATCAAACAACTTGGCCCCAACAGTTTCAATGCCGGATGAAATGACAGTAATCTATGGTGCTCCGATTAACATTAATCCGACTATCAGTGACGATGATCTGCCTCAAAATGGGCAGTTGAGTGTGTATTGGCAGGTTGATAAGCCAGAACTCGTCGAGATGGAGGATTCCGGTCAAGGTCCGCTCGTGGCCTATCCGAAGCAAGGTCAGCAGTTTGTCTTTCGTGTGACCGTAGGCGACGGGGCTTTGACGACTTCGAAGAGTATCACCGTTAATGTCGAATCAATTAACGAGGGGCTGGCTCGTATGGAGGCAGGTGATCCTCGGGTCGTTGGCGTGAATGAGGTATTCCTGTTGAAGCCCGACCTATATAATCCAGGAGGCCTTGTGGACTTTGAATCATCGGGGGGATGGAGCTATCATAATGTAATTTTAGGAACTGGGGGAGGGTATGGGAATTCGTTGGAGGTAGAACAATCGATTGATATCGCTGGAGTGTACTCATTCACGGTTCACGGGGTGCAATCCGACAAGACACATATTCTTGTGCGGCCGCCGAATCTTGGTGATCCAATCCCGGTCGAAGTCTCGTCGCACAAAGATTTGGTGCCTGTTGATAGTAGTCGATTGGACACGATCACGCTTGATGTAGATTCTTCTTACCAGGGCAATGTAACGAATTTCTTGTTCGTGGTGGACGGTGAGCTTGTGGGGCAGGCAATAGCGCAAGACGGAGTAGGTTCAATTAGCTGGACACACACAGGTGTTGGATTTCATGAGATATATGGAATCGCAATGGCTGATGATGGGAATCTAGGGGTTACTGATACAATAAGGGTGGATGTTAGAGCTGCGTATGAGTTGGTCGCTATAGGGAATTGGGGGGAGAAGATCGCAAATAATGGGGTCGTATTCGATAGAAACATGATATGGGATCAGCCACAACATCAGATGTTTCCTTGGAGATTGAGCGCAGGGGCAATCTGGTCTAGGGAAGAGGGTTGGGTGGAATTTGAGAAATCTATGTATCTTCAGAGAAAGTGGCAATCAGTAGTTGTCAAGGCGATGAGTGATGAAGGGGTTCTATATGGGACTTACTTTGACAATTTTGGAAGGCGTAAAATGGATTTGGTGTCCTTTCGAAAAGAAACTGAAAAATATATAGTAACACCCTTGTCGAATTGGGACTACTTTGATCATTGCCAGCAAGTGACATATGAAATGGATGATTCTGCTGTGGCGGTAAAAGGATGGTGGCTTGGAGATCACTCTCGGATTAAGAGGCCTGATACAACACCTTGGCTTGGCACGGCGATTGATTCGGAAGGGGAATACGGGCTAGTTAGTGGGACGGTTGAGAATATTGATCATTTAGAGATGGCGGGTGGTTGGCCTAGATTTAGCATCGATTATCATCGGAAAGAACCTATTGATGACTATTGCTTTCCCTTCAGGGCGTTACCTTTTTCTGTGGATGGTCCGGTATTAGAAGGTAGCGGTGCGCCGGAAATACGCTTTGTTTCAGATGGGGCGAGTGGTGAAATACTGTTCACTGATTTTGGTGCCAGATTGCCGGGAGGTGAGTATGGCGAAGGGGTGTCTTTCATTGGGATTCCACTTTTGGGTATGGAGACCCACGGTGTCTCGATGGCGTCTCGATTTCTGTCGCACTATGATTCAGATTTCCATTACTTCTATCCAGTCCATGATGTCGAACAGAAACCTGTGCCTTTTGATTACACTGAAAGAGCAAACGATTGGGCCGACACTGTTGGCTTTGCCCCAATTTCTGAATTTGGACAGTTTCTCTTAAGCCCTTACGGAATGAATGATCAGGGTGTGGTAGTGGGAGGTGTTTATGCAATGAATCCAACTATGCCTGATGAATCTCAGTTTGGTTACGAGTTTTACGGAAGAGGTTTTGTTTGGAATGGTGAGAAACTGATTAGATTGGGGGCTGGCTACCATGGTGTCGGTGAATACGAGAACTACAGTGTCGCGACCGATATCAATGAGAGTGGTGAGATTGCGTTCTACGAGTTGAACGATGAAGGAAGTAGCACCTGGCTGATTTCAAAGGGGCCATCTGGTGGTTATGAGGATTACTCGAGCATCTATGTTGGGTTGGATTATGCAAAGGCAATCAATAACAGTGGTCAGATTGTTGGTAACAAGGATTGGTCTGGATTAGGTCAGGTTGGAAGTGCAGCAGTTTGGTCTAACTTGGACGGTGTGAAATTTATGGGGAACATGGTTGATCCTGATTTTGCTACATCGCTAATGGAATGTTATGACATTAATGACGGCGGGGAGATATTGGTGCGTGGTGTTGGTGGTAACTATGTTGCTTATCCGATTGGCTTTGATGCGCGCGGTGCTAACTTAACGGGTTTGGAGCGATGGCAAGAGATTGGAATCGGTGAAACGTTAAGGTATGAAGTTGTTGCTCATTCGATTGAGACCAATGAAGTGAGATTTGTTGAGTATACTGCTGGTGGAGAGATCGTTCACAAGGAGTATGGCAGTTTTGATGGCTATACTTGGGTTCCGGCCTCCTCTGGAAGGTTCTATTTGTCTGGCCGTGTCGTTCTCGTAGATGGGACTGAATTTCGTTTTAAGGAGCACATTGTTGACGTATGGAAAGACAACGAGGCACCTGTAGTAAGGGCTGGAGGCGATTTTGCTGTGAATGTGTCCAAGACGCTATCGCTGGAGGCAGAGTATTTTGATGATGGTCTTCCTGTAGGGGGTGGGGTTACGACTACCTGGACTCAGGTATCCGGTCCAATCGCAAATCTTACGGGTGGGAGTGGGCAATGGAATGTTTCGTTCAATGAAATAGGGATGCATGAGTTTGAGGTTTCGATATTTGATGGTGCTTTAACCGGGACTGATAGAATTCAGATTGAGGTGTTGGCTGACAATATTGCTCCGACAGTGAGCTTTGACTTGCTTACTAGTGGTGAATGTTTAGTAGCGCCTGCTAGTGTGAGTCTCGAGGTTAACTGTTCTGATCTAGATGGAATTGTTGAAACACTGTGGATTTACCTAGGGGAGGAACTCGTTAGCGAAGTAAGCGCGCCTGGTGACTCATTTCTGTTGAACCTAGAAGAGTTGCGCGCGGGAACTAAGGAGTTAAGAGCAGTGGTTGTTGACGATGATGGGGAACTGGGCGGCTCAGGGGTGGTTCCTCTCGATATTCTGGCAAGATACTCGGTGTTGGAACTGGGAAGGGGGACTGCTTACGCCATCAACGAGAATGGTGAGATTACGGGTGAATTGGATGAAGTTCTCGAAGAATCATACGAGAGTAGGGTGTTCGCCTCAGTTATAAATGAAGTCGAAGGCGGAACTCGTTATAGCAGAGCGTTTAAGTTCAATCCCCATGCTCCGAATTCTGAATCTGGGGATATACGGTTCTTGCAAAGTCTCTATCCTGGGGCACGTTCCCGAGGGAGAGATATCGATAATGATGGGACGGTTGTAGGGTCCTCGGAAACGTATTTGTCGCATTTCGACCAAGGGATAAGGCTGCCAACGATTTGGGAAAATGGCAGCCAAATTCAATCTTTGGGAGGCTTTGTAAATGATTCAAGCGTGGTATTCGGAACGGCTGATATTGAGAACTTTAGCGAAGCGACGGGAATCAGTGATGGGGTAGTGGTAGGCGTGGCGGGTCATGGTCAGGGTTTTGTCCCTGGAATGCGAGATACAACCTCATATGGCTTTGTGTTGGAAGGTGGGGCGTTGGGTAAGAACGTCGTTCTTTCGCCCGATTATTATCAAGCGACATACGGGATTGGATCGTTGTTTCCTGAGCATGGATACAGAGAATCCGAGTTACTCGACGTTAACGGTGAGTTTGCGGTTGGGTATGTAAGTGGCTTTGATTCTGATTTCTGGGACAGCGAGACATATGGCGGGGCAGTCGAGTCGATCTATCAGCGAAGCATTGTTGTGCATGGTGAGCAGGGCATGGTCGATCTTGGCGTGATGAATCTCCAGATGAAGAGCGGTCATAGCCTGGCTACATGTATAAGTTCCCAGAATCGTATAGGGGGCTATGAGGTCGATGTGAACGGGAATTTGTACCCTTATGTATGGTTGCCTGATACGACGAATAGTATTAGCGGAACCATGACGCCATTGGTGAACGCCAATGGGGGACGAATACTTGCTATCACTGATGTAGGAGATTCCGATTGGGCCGTCGTAGGCGTGAACGATGCTGGAGAGGGAATCAAAGTCCTGTCTGATTACAGTGTGTTGAACGTAGCTAGGTCGATTAGTGGCGACTATAGGCTTGGGGAAGCCCTTGGAATCAATTCATACGGGCAGATTGTTGGGGCTGCGTACAAGAAAAGTCAGACTTCTTCTGCTTATGATGATGGGCCCTACGCTGTGCTCCTAACGCCTGTTCAAGACTGTTGGAACGTGGTGGGGGATGCGCCAACGATCGCTATTGATACTCCATCCACCGGCGCAGTGGCTCAGGCTAGTCAAGGTACCTTGGTCACGGTTACAGCCGCTGATGTTGACGGTGATTTGGGGCAGGTTGTCCTGTTCGATAACGGCGTTGAAATCGGAACATTTGATTCGAATGGTGAAATAGTTTGGATTCCCTCCCTTGCAGGAGAGCATGTATTGCTGGCGCGAGCGAATGACCTCACAGGTAAGACAACTGATTCTGAATCAATAAGAGTTGTGGTTACGCTTCCTCCGGGTAACACGCCGCCTATCGTTGATGCAGGGGTAGATCAACATCATCTTCTTAAAGACTCTCTTACTTTGAACGCGACAATTGAGGACGTTGAATCAGAGTTGGTTGACCTTGACGTGTCGTGGCATGTGTTGAGTTCCAGTGGAGATGTGTTCATGAGTTCCCCTGAATCGCCACGAAACACCGTTAGTTTTGGTTACCATGGTGAGTATATGTTTCGTGTTACGGTCAATGATGGGGAATTCAGTCGATCGGATACTGTCAGGATTTTTGTGAGTCAAGGGGATATGGAATTGGTTGGATTGAATCCGGAATCAGCGCTCTTGCTGGTGTCCGGAGAGTCAATGGCCTATGGGCAGAGTGATGTAAATGTGCGTGCAAGCAAGATGGATGGAAATTGGTATCAAGCATTGATTCTTCCTGATTCCAGTGTGCCTGGTGTGGAGGCTAGAAGAATACCAGGGACGTCCTATGTCGGTCCAGATGAGGACATGACCGTTGAAATCGGAGATAAAATACGATTTCAACATCAGTTTGTTTTACCTCCAAATGTGCAAGATGCCGGGCTGCAGCTTTGGTATCATGCTAAGGATAAAGCTACTGTACTACTTAATGGCGTAAGGATCGGAGGCCAAACGCGGGCTAACCTGACTGAAAACTACACAGGGAATTCTGATTTTGCGGCGGTGTCTCATACTCGGCTGTTTAATGATGGAACACATGTCCCTGTCTTTACCGAGTTGGTAGATTGGACAAATTCTGTCCCTATCATCAATGTCATTAAGTGGGTAGAGGAGGTTCAAGGAGCAAATGAGATCGTTTGGGATACTCCCCAGCCGTGGGATAATGAAATTGAATGGTCTGAATCGTTGGAATCGAATTTGATACCTCACCCTGATTCTGGAGCGATTCGGTGGACTAACAATATTGCGGCTGGTGATCAGTTTGCTTCTTGGCGTTCTTGGGTCACGATTACAAACATTATTCCCGCAGCAGAAGGGGACGGGGGCGGTGCCAATATCTGTACCGCGACAAACATCGTGCAGGGTTACAACGTCTTGGAGTTTGAAGTTGAAAAGGCTGAAGCGGGTAAGGTGATGGTTGATTACCTTGCACAGATCCACTACGAGGTTGGGCTTGGGGTTAACACGAACGTTCTGGAAGTGGCTATCATATCGCCTGAGCAGGGAGCCGAGTCGAACAGTGGAGTGCTCCAGGTGGAGATTGAAGCTTCGTCACTGGACCCTGCTTTAGAAGTAAGCCGCATCGAGTTGTATGATTTACGTAATGCTGTTGACGGCTATGCTCCTGAGCAGTTGTTGAGCGGTGAGGAGTATGTGGGTTCAGCAGAGTATGATGACGAATCAGGGAAATGGATCGTTAACATGTATCATCTTGAGCCCGGGGTTCACGCTTTTCGCGCTAGGGCATACTCGGTGGGAGATGAAGTAACCGCTACTTCGCAAATCGTTGTGATTGGGGTGGCCGAAGAGGCCGGGGGAATGATCTCGGAATCTATAACTCTGTCCAGCCCGACGGAGGGTGCGAAATATTTGATTCCGACCAATGTGGTGTTCCGGGTTGATGTTTCATTGGCCGATGCTGATGTTCAATATGTTGAATATTTGGTTGATCACAAAGTGGTAGGGGCGGTTACCAATGCTACGGACTTTGAGTTTGTCTGGGAATCGCCTCGCAAAGGCAGAGCCATCACATACGCCTTGGTACACATGGTTGACCAATCGACGTATGTGACGGCGCCGGTGAACTTCGATGTGGAGTGGGACATGCATCTTGGAGGTGTAATGAAGTCAGAGACGGATCTCTCCATTTCTGCGGCGGGAATGCCTTTAGCCATCAGCAGGGGCTACGATAGTAGAAACATTCAGACTGGAGATCTCGGTGCAGGCTGGCATCTCGACATGAGAATGAAGGTCAACCTGGATGATCTGGGTAGTTTGGGTGACGGTTGGAAAGCTGCAGAATCAGTGGTTACTGAAAATGGGGTCCTCACTACCAATATGGTGGTGGTTGCCACTGAGAATCATAGAATCAGCCTTCAGGTTCCGGGTATGGGTAACGTTGATTTCGTTGCTAAAGTTGAAGGCAACACAGGTATTGGAACTCCGGGTGAGGGAAATCCGGCTAACAATCTGAGAGACGACAAACTCTACTTCGAGGCGACTTCAGGTAAGGCGGAGATGTATATTGTGTCGAGCGAGGGGGACTCGCCGCAACCTGAATGGGTTACTGTTAGCTCGATTGGTTCACAGTGGAATGAAGGAATGCAGTTATGGCTGAGTAATATCCATTCCCCAACGAGGTTTCTTCTCTACACGATGGACGGCCGGGAGATCCTGTTCAAATCCGACGGACAGATCGAATGGATGTCTGATCGCAACGGTAACTTTATCAAGTATCACGATGACGGTATGGAGTGGTATAATGATAACAATGCGGGATCGATGCACGTAAAGTGGAGAAGGGATCCGTATGGACGGATCAATGAGATTTATGATCCGGTTGGTCTGAATCCTGATGGGAGTATTGGAAACGGATATCCAGTCGTAAGGTACGTCTACGATGGAGCTAATCGTCTGAGTGAGGTTTGGAAGTTGATCGATCGGGATGACTCATTCAGCTATGTGAAAACCCGTTATGTATATGAGGATGCCAATTATCCGCTCTTGCTCACCGGGATCATTAACGACAACGGCATTCGCTCGGAGACCTTTCACTACGACTCCAAAGGGCGTATTGAATTGGAGGTCGATGCCTTGGGTTATGCTGTTAGGCATGTCTATAACGAAGTTGACCTTAAATACACTCGCCGGAGCAAGATGGGGTATGAGACTCACACCTATTTTGATCATTCTGGTCGTCCGGTCCGTGAAGAGAAGCCAACTGGTGAAACCTCTGATATTACATACAACAGTAAGGGCCAACCATCTAGGGTAGAGGATCAGAACGGCAACAGCCAGACCATGGAGTATGACGCAAAGGGGCAGGTCGCCAAGTTGGTCAGCAGTGATAACAAGGAGATTGAGGTCGAATACGACGAATTTGGTCAGGTAAGCAAGAGGCTGGTTCGCCAGTTCTCTGACGGAGGAACGGAAGAGGACCCTGAGCCTGTCGTGGAGGTTTCTAACACGACCCAAGAGGTCGAAAGAGATAGCTCAGGAAACGTGACCGTCGTTAAGAATCCTGACGGGACTAGCCAAGGGGCGCTCTACAATAGCATTGGGCTTCCCACAGTTCAGACAAACACTCTGAATCATGTGAAACAGACCTCATATAACGATTTCGGTTGGGTGAGCTCAGAGACTGATGAGGCGGGCCTCACCACGAGCTACACCTATGATGCCAATGGCAACCGGTTAACCGAGACCGTTCAATCTCAGGATCATGGGGACCTAATCACCACCTACACCTATGATGCTCAAGGTCGTGTTCTCACTGTGATTGATCCACAAGGGCTGGGGACCACAAATGTTTATGACAATCTTGGCCTACGCCTCTACTCGAAAACTCACCGCGGCAAAGGGGCAATCAGTCAGTACGATGGCATGGGGCAAGTGATCAAGACAGTGAGTCCGGACGGACTGTTGTCCCAGAATATCTTCAATGCGGAGGGGCAGCGCATGGAGACCATTGATCACAATGGCCGAATGACCCAATACCTCTATGATGACGCAGGACGAGTGATTCAGACCATTCTTCCGGGAGGTATCACGAATAACACCGTGATTTACGGCTCCAAAGACAGAAAGCTGGCCACGATCAATGCAATGGGTGTTTACACAGGGTATGGGTATGATTCCAAAGGGCGGATGGAAGGTGTCGTCAATGCCTTGGCAGACGCCTCCTACGAGCAGGTCATTCGTTACGGATTTGATGAGAAGGACAGACAGTATGTCTACACCTTGGATGAGAGCAACGAAATCGTGCGCGTTGCTACCAACATCTACGACAACATGGATCGCATCATCCGTGTTGAATACATTGACGGGACTACAAACAAGACCGTTTATGATGCCGCGGGCAGGGAGATCCAGAAGATCGACGCGTTGGGCGTCAAGACTGGTTTCAAGTATGATCCCGTTGGAAGGCTCCTCTCAGTGACCAATGCATTTGGAACGACGGCAGAGACCGTCACATCCTATGAGTATGATGATTTGGGAAATCAGACGAAGCAGATCGATGCCAAGGGCCAGATCACCAGCTACACATACGATAGTGCAGGCCGTCGCTTGAGTAGGACTCTCCCACAGGGCCAGACAGAGACCTACACCTATAATGATGTTGGAGAGCTCGTCTCCAAGACAGACTTTAATGGTCTGGAAACCCAGTTCACATACGACGATCGAGGACGGATGATCACCCGATCCACTGATGGTCATGGGGACGTTCCTGCGGAGACACACAGTTTTTCTTACACCATCTACGGCCAGCGCGAGACCATGAAGGTTGAGGCTTCCGATCCAGACATTCCGGTCTACGAAGAGGTCTACGAATACGATCTGGATCAACGCCTACAGACCAAGACCTCTATATGGTATGGCCCGGGTAGCGTCGTTCTCATGGAGAACACGCTTTATTACAGCTACGACATCCTTGGAAATCTTACCTCCATTCAGTCAAGCACACCTGGTGGGGCTTCCATGACCTACGAATACGATCCCCTCGATCGCTTGGAGCAGGTACGAGATAAGAATGGAGATGCCACTGTTTACACTTATGATGAAGTAGGAAGCCTGAATAGTGTAAACTACCCGAATGGAGTCACCCATGCCTACACCTATGACGTGAGGCAGAGACTTGAGAAGTTGCAGATTCTGCAAGGTGTGAACGAGAGAATGACATACGACTACTCTCTCAATGCCAGCGGCGTTCGAACAAATATTCTGGAGACTTACGCTGATTCCACCACGCGCAATGCCGCATACGAGTATGATCTCCACAATAGGATGACCAAGGAGACTATCAGCTCCTCGGCGGTAAATCCCATCTACGGAAGCCTCACCTACACCTTTGATGCCGTGGGGAATCGCTTGTCCCGCACCACCACTGATACGATCGGCAGCATCATTCCTTCAGATGCTTATCAATTCACAGCAAACGACTGGCTTTATGATGCGACCATTGGATTTGATCAGTATGATGATAATGGGAATACCGTTCATGGAATTCTACCCAATGGCGATACACCTCAGGATCTTTATGACTTCCAGAACCGTCTGATTCAGCGGACGGAGGGCACCAATGTCATCAGCATCCTCTATGATGCGGATGGGCGCCGCGTGGCCAAGACCGTCAATGGAGTCACCACCCTCTACGTCGTCAGCGCTCTCAACCTCACCGGCTATCACCAGGTTATCGAAGAGCACACCTTGACCAACAGCGTCGTGACTCTCGCCACCTCATACACCTACGGCCACGACCTCTTCTCCCAACACCACAGCAGCGAAGGCACGCGCTACTACGAATACGATGGGCAGGGCACCGTGAGATCCCTCTCAGACGCCTGGGGAGCCCAGACCGACACCTACACCTATGACGCCTACGGCAACCTCTATGCCAAGAGCGGCTACAGTTCGAACAATTATCTCTACACCGGAGAGCAATACGATCCCAATCTGCAGCTCTACTACCTTCGAGCCAGATACAACAATCCGGCTACTGGAAGGTTTTGGACTATGGACTCATATGAAGGTGCACAGCAAGAGCCATTTTCATTACACAAGTACTCATATGCTTATAATAATCCTGTAGAATATATAGATCCGACCGGAAACTTTGGCTTGGCGGGGGCGTTTGCTGGAATGGGGATAGCAGGGCATGTTCGGTCTCTTCATATGGGCGCAGTTCTTGCGGTATACGATGCACTGAGGATTTCAATTGAAGGTGTGGCTTCGGGAATGTCTCAAACTCAAATTCTTGGTCAATTTTTCCTCGAAGAAATGGTTGGCCTAGCGGTGGGATGGGCGGCAGGAAAGGTAATCGATGGAGTACGATATTTTCTAAGTGATATATTCAGTACGGGAGCATCGGCGGCCGCTCGGACTACAACAAGAGGGGTGCCGATTGCGTCGGCGGTAAAGAAAGATACAAGAGGAAGGGTAACTGATTTGACGGCGACGATCAGTTCCGCAAACCTTCGCGGAGGGACAGGGACGACTCAGGCAGCTCGAGACTGGGTACAGAGCTTTGGTGACTACGAAGCAGGTCATTTAGTCGCTAAGCTGTTTGGGGGGCGAGGCGGTCGAAATTCTGACAATATTGTCCCGATGACAAGGAACATGAATAGGTCACAATGGCGTTCAATGGAACGAGAAGTTTATGGTTTGTTAAAGCAAGGGCAGGGAGTTACGGTGACGATTAAGCTGAAATACAACTCTTCAACTGATGTTCCTGATACCTTGATTTTTGGGTATCGAAGTACTTCAGGTGTGGCAAAAAGAGAAACGATGCACCAGTAATTTGTATATGGGAATGCGCAACCGAAATGTTTCGTAAGCGAATTTGCTTGGAGCGGTGAAGTTTTTTTTAAATATTGGACTCCATATTTCGGTTGGAAATGAATTGGGAATAGGTGTATGCTACTTAAAATGGAATTCAATCTTCAGACTGTTAAAACGTTTTTGGACCGATGTGAGAATTTGGCCGTTGATATGATTGAAGTGGGTTCTAAAACGTATGAACTTGAGTGCCGTAGCCTGACAGAGAGATCTGTGGTTCGAGCTCCATTAGGAGAGTTATCTGTATCTGAGGAGCTTCGTAATTTTCTGTGCGGACGCAATCAGGTTATGATTGAGAAATCTGACGAAATTGTCGTTACTTCACGATTTGAAGTCTATTGTAATTACGCGCAAATATTGGTTGGCTTCGAGAATGGATACATTCCAAAATTTGATAGAGGGAAGATTGTATTTAGTGAGTTGAAGGTGGGTGATGATAAGAGTGTTGACTGCTTAAGTGTTGTGGACTCTTTTCACCAAGAGTATCTCCATTACAATCAGATGTGCTTACCATTTCTTGATGATTTTGACCGCGAGTTTGAAGATGAGTTTGCACCATTAAAGCGGGTGTTTCTACAAAATAGGATTAAATACGAGGGCCCGGTTGGTGATCCTTCTCCATTTAGCCCTAAGTTAGAAACAACGAAGATAATTCATCAGTGTGGGTTGTTGGGGGTTGTTGGAGGCGTGTATAGAGGGGCGTTGACGAAAGAGCGATTTTACTATTTAGTTAGGTTGCAGAAGGGATGGTGTATTTTGCAGATTGATTGTAAAATGTTTGGGAATGTATCAATCGAGTTATGAAAAGATCGTAAGCGTCCAGGCAACCCATCTATCGATGGCTGAGGATTTGTGGCATGAAGGAGGAATGACAGATCCTGTGGTGATTGATGAGATCCTTTCCGAATACGATGATTCTGGCCTGACGCAGAGGGAGTTTGCGGAGCAAGTGAACATTCCGTTCTCGATCTTTACTTCTTGGCTTTGATGTGGCCTGGAAAAGCCGGACATAGGATTCACTAATTGTTTTTGTAGGTTAGTTTGGTTTCTGTCGTTGAACAAGCCGTCAGGCTTGCTTCGGGTTCACCCGCGGGTGAAATTTCATTTTCGATTTGGTCCGGAGATTTGTAGCCCAGTGATTTGTGTTTTCTGAATCGGTTGTAGAACCCTTCGATGTATTCAAAGGCGTTCCTTCTGACTTCTTCAATTCCATCAAAGATCCATTTTCGAACCGAGCTGGTCTTGTAGCGTCCATAGAAGGATTCCATTGCTGCGTTGTCGTAGCAGTTGCCTTTGGCACTCATGCTCGAAAGCATTCCATACTGCTTCTGCATTCTGCGGTAGCGATCACTTGCATACGTGCTGCCGCGGTCGCTGTGGTGAATCACTCCTTGAGGAATGGTTCCTCCCCTTTGCCAAATCGCTGAGCGCAGTGCCTGACAGATAAGGTCGGTGTCATTCTTCAATGAAACACTCCAACCGATGAGTTTTCGGCTGTAGAGATCCATGACTGTAGCCAGATAGCAGAAACCATCTTTGATCCTCATATAGGTGGTGTCTGCCACCCAGATCTGGTTGATGCCTATCGGCTCTCCAAAGACTTTGGTGAGGTTCGGGCTGTAACCGTAATGGTGTTTGCTGTCTGTTACCTGTGGTTTGAAGGCCTTTGTCTGGATGCCTTGAATGCCCAGCTCTCTCATCAGTCGCAGCGTTCGGTCGCGGCCGCAGTTGATGTTATCACCTTTCAAGAGATGATAAACCGGCCTGTAGCCATACCGCATCTTGGCATGATTCCAAACCTCTTGAATGCATTCTTTGAAATACTGGTCCTCTCGAGCTCTGCGGCTCAAATCTCGGCTCAGCCACCTGTAGTAGCCACCCGGGGAAACTTCCAAGCATTCGCACATTTCACCGAGTTCAAACTGGTCTCTGTTGTTCTTCATGAACTCGTATTTCATCAGTCTTCCTTGCTGAAGTAGCCCACCGTTTTTTTTAGAATCTCGTTCATCCACTGGCTCTTGGCCAACTGCTTGCGCAATGCAGCCAACTCATCTGCCATTTCCTTGGGACTCAGATCTCCAGGCTTCTTCTGCCCTTCCAACTCCTCAATGTGCTCACTCTTCCATCGATATAGGAGCGCCTCTGACACCCCCAGCTGCTCAGACGCTTCTTTGGCCGTCTGGCCATCGATGATCATCAACTTCGCTGCCTCTTTCTTGAACTCTGGCGTATACCGTCTTCTCTTCATTTCTGGATTCTCCATTTAAGAGAACCTCGTGTCCACTTTTCTCAGGCCACATCAGGTGGTGTCGTACTGCATCCTGAGCAATCACTTTCATCTTTTGCTGAGGTTTCCCAGCAGGGAACCAACAGATCGTGAACTCTATCAACGGGCTGCTAACATGGAACGAGGGAGCCGATTCGCTAAAGTTGATGGCCAAAGGGCCTCGGCTCGTAGCTCAAATAGAATCCAAACTGAATATCGTCGGGATTCCTGGGTTGTTGACCGAAGCGATCGCAATCGAAAATCCAATTGAGATCGGGGGGGAACGACTTTGGTGGTATCTGCGACAAATCAAGATATCTCGACGTTGAAGAATCTTCGATTGGTTGTTGAGACTCCTCCTGGACTCAGCGCTGTGAGTGGAACGGGAGCATCAGCCTCGATCGTTCAAGGTGCAATAACTAGGTTTGAAAGCATCAAAGAACTTTCACCCAGCCAGAGGGGTGACTGGAGGATTCAATGCCGGGCTGGAATTAGGGGTTCATACAGAGTTATCTGCCGAATCATCGCTGATGATCTAGCAATCCCTCATGAGAGAAACGTATACCTAAACGTGTTCTAACGAATCGATGAGCTAATACAGATCGCCCTTTAGTTGAAAATTTTGTAAGGGGGAATGGATCTTTCTATGATCCCCCGCGGTCAAAGTTACCCCCCCCCTCCCCTTTGCGGAAAGATGTCGATCGATCGAGAAAGAGTGTAACCCAGAGTGTAACCCGAGGCTCGATATATGAGATGTCACGAGAGGACTCAGGAGAGAGTCAAAGATGGAGTTCATGCAGTAGGCAAAGGGGGATGATGATCTGAGAAAAGAAGGGATAAAATGAGCGAAAATGCCCGGAAGGAATTATGAGTCCTCTGCTCTACCACTGAGCTACTCTGGCACCCGAACCCGTTTCAAAAACAGGGAGCGAAGTGATTACAGCTTCCCTGCCAATCACTCAAGCGTTTTTTAGGAAAAATCGCTCTGTTTGATAGACAGTTGGCGACCGTCTGGCTACAGATCATTCTGTCAGAATTGGATTTCTCACAGTGCCACAGAGATGCACCGAGAAGAAAGTAACTCCGATGCCTACATCCGCCATGGTCCTCACCCTGTGGCGTAGACTTCCCGCTTCAACATCATTGTCTATAGGACTGGGTTGGCCTACGGGTGCGCGATAGCGTCTTGGAGTGCGCCGCCGCGTGGCGCTTTGACCAGCGTTCTCGTCTTCAAATCATCTTTCATTCGCACACCAAACTCAAAGAGGAACAAAGCCCATTACCCCGGAATTGACCTATCATACCCAATCAAATAGGTATCTTGGTACTTTGCCATTCAATAAAGGCTATCCTTCTGCTAATTCGGATTCGGAAACAGCCACTTGTCAACGGATCGGGTCTGCTATGTAAATGTTGGAGTCCAGCCTCCTAAGCGTGAACTCCAACGTGGTCAGTTCTTTCGGATGGCCTGTCCACTTCGCTTATCGACAGTGAATTGGCCTGCGCCTTCGGGAATGCGGTTGAGCACGTATTCCCCGGATGCGCTGCTACCGGTGCCTCCACGATAGAGGTCTGGGTCCACGTCGGAGCGTTGGAGCGAGTAGGAGGCTTTTTGCCATGCGTCGTTCAGTTGCACCCGTCCATGAAACGGCTGGATGGCTCCTGATGGGGCAATCACTGCAATTTCGTATTCTCCGTTCTTCATAACGGCGCTGGCCTTGCGAAAGGGGCGACGGGAAAGAAAGAACGATTCGGGGCCACGATAGAAAACGAGAAGCTGGTGTTGCGTGCTGTTGTCGACGGATAGACAGGAAAGCCCGTTGAGTTCACTGGATTGGAGTCGATCTTCAGGAACGTTCTCTTCTGTCACTTTCTGGACGAGATCGAAGGCATCTGACAATGCCTTCTGTCGGGTGGCGCCGCTGGCGCTCTCACCCAATGCTTCAGAGTGAATCACGTTCAGGAAAATCGCTTTGGGCCGATCCTTGGAAGCTGTTGCCGTTGCCGTTTCGCTGATGGCCGCGAGGAATTGGGAACGCAGGGAGGAAGGGATGTTCTCGATCCCAAGTGTCGCCACAAAGAAGCTGGTCAGTCCATAGAAGGCATCGAACTGATCCACGTCCTGGCTGTTGAGGATGGCCTTCATGGAGGCCTGGATGATCTCGTTTCGAAAATCAGTGGAGGGATTGGTGGCAAGAGCCTTTCTCAACCAGTCGACGCAGGAGGAAGGCTGTAAGTCGTAGACCAACATTCCTTCACGGGCGATCATCTCCGCATAGCGGTGGTAGATCGGTTGTAGAGGTTCAAGCGGGATACGGAAGCCATCACGCCGGCTGGCAGTTTCGATGGTCTGGCGTATCCGGGATTCGTCAGTGCCTTTCTTGCGGAGCTCATCGATCTCGCCTTTCAAACTCGCAGGAAGGAGTGGGTATGGATCGAAATCAGAATCTGCAAGGTGGGCGGAAAAGAGTTTGCGTCCAGATCTGGTCAGAATCTCATTTGCCAGGATGCGTGCCTTGCGAACCTGTTTGTTCAGGGTGTTGTGAAAATCATTGGAGACCTGATCTGCATCTGCCAATTGGCCAAGCGGTGTTGTTAATGGGGGGGCTGATATGGCGAGCAATTCTTCGGTCTGAAGTTCGACCAGACGACGGTAGACAGGGACAAGCAGGGCGCGGTTCTGGACCGAGTTGTCCGCTTCATTCAAGACGTCCATTCCAGTGTAGGACGTCATCAACGGACGTCGACCTGCCAATAGTTCATCGGCCAGATCTACCGAAAGTTTTACCGACTGTGCATCTATTTCGTTTTGAACTTTTTGGCGTTCTTCGTAGTCGAGTCTGTCTCCGTTCTCATGCCATGGCGGACTACCACTGGTAGCGCTGAGTTTTGCGACGCGATAGAAGTGAATGCTGCGATAGCGGTCCTTACCAGAAGCAAGCTGCTCAGCCTTGGCCAGGATGTCTTTTCCGGAAATGTCGTGTTGAGAGAGAATCTGATCGAAAGCAGGGCGGCGTTTCAGTTCGGGGAGAAGAGTGGTTGCCTGGACGATTAGGGGATGGTCCAGGTCGCCATCCTGTGTCTTCCATTCCTTCATCATGGCCTCTTGAAGTCTGCCTAGAGTGCTGCGATCAGGAGTGCCCCAACCTGAGTTGTGGATGGATTCCAAAGCGGTGTATGCCTCATTCAGTTTCCCTTCGCGGACCAGTTCGCCTGCCTCCTTGCTGCGAGCCCTGCTCCAGTCGACTTGGGCCCTGCCTGTTG
Source organism: Limisphaerales bacterium (assembly GCA_965658675.1). Taxonomy (GTDB): domain Bacteria; phylum Verrucomicrobiota; class Verrucomicrobiia; order Limisphaerales; family CAZKNW01; genus CAZKNW01. Next base: position 385,010 of record CBFHTT010000005.1, on the reverse strand, counting down.
AATCGGATGCAGGATAGGTTTCAATCAATCGCTGAATCAGTGACCGGCCATTCTCCCAATCCTTTTCCTTCAGATGATTTTGGATGGTGGTGCGAAGGAATTCGGGATGGAGCGATTCAGCCTGAGTTCGTTCAGTATCTCCTTGGGGTGATGCGAGCACTTCCTCCAGCTGGCTGAGGGCGGTGGCTGGCTCCTTGTAGCGCAGGCGTTCTATCTCCCTGATTCGATCTGAGGAGGGAGGTGCCTGGCTAGAACCAGTGCCATTCATCTCCTCGATCATGGCGCGGGTCTGTTCGTTCTTGGATTTGAGGAGTGAGTTCAAACCGACGCAACCTGCGATCACCCCAATCATCAAGCCTATCGCTAGCTTTGGATTCTCTTCCATCAAGTTTCTCATGGCATCGCGATAAAAATGTCGGCCGCCCAGAAAGTCAACGAAGGCCGGTGATTCTTCGGCAAGAGTGGCCTAGAGCGTGAAGAGAGGAGTCAGGCGACTCGGGAGGAACGGACGGAGTGGAGGTCGGGAATGTTCTTCACCGTCTTTGTCTGTATCTTCCCCACAGCTCCAATGCGCTGAAGAGGAGCGTGACTGTGGCGCAGATCAGGCCGAGCCAGTCGCCCCATTTGTGGAAGAGGGGTTGGGGGAGGTTGCGGATGGTGACTTCTGCGGTCTTGAAGCCTTCGCCGTAAACGTCTGTGGAATCTCCGAAATAGACTTCGTGGACGTTTCCATAGGGATCGATCCAGCAGGTGAGTCCGTTGTTGGTGCAGCGGATGAGCGGGACGCCTGTCTCGAGGGCTCGGAAGGCGGAGGTGACGGCGTGTTGCCATTGTGCGGCGCTGTTCCCAAACCAACCGTCGTTGGTGACGTTGACGATGAAGTCGGTCTCTTCATCGACGCTGTCTCTGGCCAGGGCGGGAAAGGAGTCTTCAAAACAGACGAGTGATGAAGTCTTCAGGTCGAGTCCTTCAAGATTGAAGAATACAGGTTCGTTGCCTGGGGTGAATCCGCTGCCGACCGGGGTGAACCATTTCAGGAATGGGAGCAGGTCAATCAGTGGAACGTATTCGCCAAACATGACGAGGCGGCGTTTGTCATAGCGTTGTTCGACTTCGCCCTTGGGACTGACAGTGAGGATGCTGTTGAAGTAGCGGACTTGAGGAAGCTTGGGATTGTCCCTGTTTTCGGGAATGGGCTCGGCGTCGTCGGCTCCGAGGATCAACCACACTCCATGATTGCGGGCGAATGAAGTGACGGTGAGATGCAGTTCTTCGTCGTAGCGGATAAGTCCGGGTGTGACGGCTTCTGGCCAGATGACGATTTGGGGCTTGGTTGCGGAGGCGAGTTCTGAAAGGCGCATGACTTTGTCGAACGCTTCCTGATTGGCCTGTTCATCCCATTTCACCGTCTGTGGAATGCTCGGCTGAATGAGGGCCATGCGAACCTGTCTGTCTGGCTCAGGTCGATTCATCAAACGGTGCGTGCCGAAGCCGATGAGGGCGCAGATGACGACTCCGGGCAGCGCCAGATCCATCAGCCATTTCCAGTGTTTCCCCGGGGCCTGGCGGATGGCATTCATGGCGAAGAGAAGGGAAATGGAGGTCCATACGACAAGGAATGAAATACCAGCGACGCCCCAGATGGTCGCGGATTGAATCAGTGGTTTGATCGGAAATTGCGAGGTGCCGAGGTAGAGCCATGGGAAGCCTGTAAGCAGGTGCATCTGCAGCTTCTCCATGCCCAACCAGAGGACGGCTGTTCCCAGTGCAAAGGCCAGTTTTTGAGCAGGGCTGAGGGCACTGAATCGTTCAGAGATTCTTGGTGAATCCGGAGCGATCCTATCAAAGAGTTTCTTTGAAAGGAGGCACCAACAGCCGGTGTAGACGGCAAGAAACGCAGAAAGGGCAATCCAACCGAGGGCGGGGGTGTAGTCGTAGGGAATGTTCAGCAACCAGTAGACGGTTGTCAGCTGATGGACGAGTCCTGCAACCCAGCCAGTGAGGAAAACGCGCTTACCAGTTTCCTGAAGCGAAGCCCAAAGGATGAGAGCTGGGACAAACCAAGCGAGTCCGGACAGGTCCCACTTTGGAAACGCAGCCGTCCAAATGAGTCCAGTTATTGCGGGGAGAATCCATGGGCGGATCCTGGTGGCCAGATCTGGCTTTGGTGTTGGACTGGTTGGCTGCTCGCTCAAGACCGCAAGCCTGCCGATTGATCGGGCAAACGGCAAGCGAGCGGGAGCGTGATTCAACAGTCTGCGGCGGTCCTAACGGAGGGCGTTGACTGTGTCGTGGATAATGGTGCAGGTGGCTCTGAATCCACTGGTCTATGGGATCAGGCTTTTGCAGAAGCCTTCATTCTTATTCTTGCGTTCAACCGTTCGTTGGCGCAAATAAGTCCTCTTTTGCGCATCATGGGCAAATCCACTGTCAAACCATATCGTGAAGTCGCGTTGGCCCTCCCGGCCGGTGTGCCTCACCTCGAACGCGTGCTTCATGGCATTCGTATTTATGCCCAGCGCCATGCGGATTGGGTCTTCATCGCCAGCCCGGAAACGCACTTCATGAGCGTCGCTGGATTGGAAGGCTGGACGGGCGATGGCGTCATTGCCTTGGTCAATTCCAAGGAAGAGCTGCGCGTCGCCAAGAGTCTCAAGATGCCGGTGGTGAATCTGTCGGGTGTACTCAAAGACGCCGGTCTGCCCCGGGTGCGTGTGGACTATCGTGAAGGTGGCTCCAAGGCTGCCGATCATCTGTTGGAACGTGGCTTTCAACGCTTTGCTTTCTATGGGTTGAAGAACGTCTGGTATTCACAGCTCTATCGTGAGGGCTTTGAAAAACGCCTGTCTGTCTTTGATCTAAAGTGCGATGCCTATGAAGTGCCGAGCACCATTGGTGTGAAACATCCATGGAAACATGGCGCGGATGAACTTGATGACTGGTTGCTGAAGCTACCTCGACCGATCGGAATCATGACCGCCCACGATCCACGTGGTGCCATGGTTGTTCAGGCCTGCCGTCGTGTTGGTTTGCGCGTGCCGCATGACGTCGCCGTGATCAGTGCCAACAACGACACCAATATCTGCGAGTTCTGCGATCCACCGCTTTCCAGTGTGGATCGTAATGGCGAAGAGATCGGATTCGAAGCCGCGGCCATGTTGGATCGCTTGATGAAAGGGGAGAAACAGGAAGAGACCGAATTGGTCCTGCCTCCTGGAAATGTCTTTTCCCGCGAGTCCACGAACATCCTCAGTGTTGAAGAGCCGCTACTGGAGAAGGCGGTTGAATACATCAATGCGCACATAGCGGAGCCGTTCGATGTGGATGATCTGGTGCGAGTGGTGGGACGGAGTCGTCGGTGGATCGAGTATGCATTCCAAAGGTATCTCAGACGCTCACCCCATCGCTACATCAACGAAGCCCGCGTGAAACGAGCCTGCAGTCTGCTGGCCAGTGAGGAGTCCTACATCCTCAAGGAAGTGGCCACGCTGAGTGGGTTTTCCAGCACACGTCAGATGAATCACGCCTTCCAAACCGTGCTCGGAAAAATGCCAAGAGATCTGAAGTAGGGGAGTAAACTCAAAGCAGCGTGACGTCTCTGTCACACCATTCGCTGCCTACATTTGTTCAAAGTGTATGACCAAGGGCCTTACATGTGCACTCGGGACGATCTGCGACTTTTCCTATGAAGTAGTGACCGTTGTTGGGGCATGCTGGGATTACCTTGATGTAGTTTTTTGGGCCGAAGAGATCTTTGGGCTTGGGGAGTGAGTCACCCTTTGCTCGCGTGTCAAAACTCCATTGTTGTTTGGCACCATCAATTTGTTTGAGGGTGGCGACGCAGGTGTTTAACGCTGCTGTGGGGCCTACGAATGGCACATGTTTCTCCAAGAGTCGTCGCGTCTTGGATTTCTTTTCCCAACGCAAGGCAAACTGAGGGACACCGTGATAGGAGCAACGGGAAACGAATCCTGATTCTCCATAGGTGTAGGTCCCGCCCTCTGGGCACTTGGCTGACTCTGGATCTTCTGGGAACACTCGGTCCGGATAGGATCTTTCAAGTTCGCCCGTCAACCCATCATGGTTTGCTGCATGTGAGAAACAGATCAAAGTGGCATCATCTACGTCAGGTGCAGGGCGAGTGAAAACCTCGGGCTGAAGTAATTTGAAAAGGAGCCCTAGAATCGCGATGAAAGTGACAAGAATGGCCAGGCCTGCCGTTATTGAGTGATTGGACCTTTGAAATTCCATCATGGCTGGGAGACACGCTAGCTTGCTGTATTGGCGCCCTCAAGGAGTGTCTTGAGGATTCCTTATTCCAAGAAAATGCTGTTTTCGGAGAGATTTTGCTTTTCTGGAATGGTCAAATGCGTAGCTTCGCGCGCCTATGGAAAAGACCTGTATTTTGTTAAAGCCCGACTGCATTCAGAAGAACCTCAATGGTGAGGTGATCAGCCGCTTTGAAAAGGCTGGCCTGAAGATCAGGGCCTGCAAAATGATGAACCTCACAAACGAGTTGCTTGAGGATCACTACTCCCACCTCGTTTCCCTGCCATTTTTCCCTGAGATCGTTGAGTTCATGTCCTCCACACCCGTGATCGCATTGGCGTTGGAAGGTGAGAACGCCATCGGAGCCGTTCGCGACATGCTTGGCCCAACAGACTCTTCTGCTGCGCCTGCCGGAACCATCCGTGGTGACCTGGGCACTGACAAGATGCGCAACATCGCTCACGCTTCTGATTCATCAGAGGCTGCTGAAGCGGAATTAAAGCGCTTCTTTGTCGACGGCGAGATCTTCGCCTGATCAGAACGAGGTGCATGCACCTTTTCTGAATGATCTCCGGTTCAGTGCGTCGGAATCGGCGCATCCAATTTTATGAAATCCTCTCTAGCTGCCTTTGTCGGTTTATTGCTTGGGGTTTGTGCTGCACACGCGGCTGAACCTTATAAATTGGGTCCTGATTCCAAGCGTCAGGACGGAGTCCCAAAAGGGGAAGTGACCCAGCACAAGTGGAAGAGCGAGATCTTCCCGGGCACAGAGCGGGATTATTGGATCTATGTTCCGGCGCAGTACGATGCCAAGAAGGGCGCCTGCGTCATGGTCTTTCAGGACGGTCGGAATTACATCCGTGAAAACGGCCAGTTCTGCACCGGGATTGTTTTCGACAATCTGATCCACAAGAAAGAGATGCCGGTCACCATCGGGATCTTCATCAATCCGGGCACCATACCTCCAGCCAAGAAGGATCAGGCACCACGTCGTAACCGCAGCTTTGAATACGATTCCTTGGGCGATCAGTATTCGCGCTTTCTGTTGGAGGAGATTCTTCCAGAGGTAAGCAAGAGGTACAACCTGAAGAAAGATGCTGCCAGTCGTGCGATTGGTGGTATCAGCTCAGGTGGAATCTGTGCCTTCACGGTCGCATGGGAGCGCCCTGATCAATTCAGCAAGGTGTTGAGCCATGTAGGGAGCTTTACCAACATCCGTGGCGGCCACGTTTACCCCGCTGTGATTCGTAAGGCAGAAAAGCGCGATATCCGTGTGTTCCTTCAAGACGGATCCAACGACCTGGACAACCTCCACGGAAGCTGGCCTCTCTCGAACAAGGACATGGCAGCTTCACTGGCTTTTGCCAAATACGACCACAAGTTCGTGTTTGGAGAAGGTGGGCATAATGGCAAACACGGTGGAGCCATTCTCCCTGACTCATTGCGCTGGTTGTGGCGCGGCTATCCAATCGACTGATCGAAAGGAAACCTCATGCAACGTCTCAGCCTATTCCTCGTTCTTCTTCTCGGTCTGAATCTACAGGCCGCTGACAAGCCGAAGCACACTGCCGATTCCAGTCCAAAGCAGGGCGTCCCGAAAGGGAAGGTCATTGCCAAGGGGAAGTGGAACAGCAAGATCTTCGAAGGGACCGAACGCGATTGGTCCATCTATGTGCCTGCTCAGTATGACGCCAAGAAACCCGCCTGCGTGATGGTGTTTCAGGATGGTCATGACTACGGGCGCACCTCTGGTAATTGGCGCGTGCCAACCGTCTTTGACAATCTCATCCACAAGGGCGAAATGCCTGTCACGATCGGGATTTTCATCAACCCGGGTCATAACGGAAAGTGGAAGCCCAAGAGCCCATGGCGTGTGAGTAACCGCAGTTTCGAATACGACACACTCAGTGATCAGTATGCGCGGTTCCTCTTGGAGGAGATTCTTCCTGAAGTGGCCAAGGACTATAACCTTTCCACCAATCCTGATGACCGTGCCATTTGTGGAGCAAGCAGTGGTGGTATCTGTGCATGGACGGTGGCATGGGAACGTCCGAATGAGTTTCGCAAGGTGCTGAGCACGATTGGTAGCTTTACCAATATCCGCGGCGGAAACGTCTATCCAAACCTGATCCGCAAAACCGACCGGAAGCCGATTCGCATCTGGTTGCAGGATGGGGCGGGCGATCTGGATAATTCACATGGCAGCTGGCCGATTGGTAATCTGAAAATGGCTGCTGCGCTCAAATACTCCAAATACGACTACAAGTTTGCCTGGGGCGAAGGTGGTCATAACAGCAATGAGGCAGGTCCGCTTCTGCCTGATGCCCTCCGCTGGCTCTGGCGGGATCACTCCAAGATGTAAATCTGAACAGGAAAGAATCAAATCATGAAGACTCTACGCAATATACTGATCGCTGCTCAGCTGCTGATTGTTGGCTCCTTCCTTCAAGCTCAGGACATGCCTCTCTCCCAGGTGTTGATCGAGGGCGAAGGTTGGGAAGTGGTATCTGAGGGACACGAATTCACAGATGCACCTGCCACGGATGCCTACGGAAATTTCTATTTCACAGACGTGAAGGGAAGCGACGTGATCTACAAGGTCACGCCTGATGGAAAGGTCTCCGATTGGCTCAAGGGATTTCCTCGTGTCAGTGGAATGATGTTTGGTGCTGATGGTCGGCTCTACGCCTGTCAGGGAGCGATGAAGCGCGTGATTGCCATCGACAAGAATGGGAAGACAGAGACGCTGGTAGAAGACGTTCGCCCGAACGATCTCGTCACCACAAGCGATGGCAGTCTCTATTTCACTGAGACACCGACCAAGCGTGTGCATCTCTGGGATCCGAAGATCGGCCACAAGGTCGTGCAGGAAGGTGGCTTCAATCGTCCCAATGGAATCTCGCTTTCGCCATGTCAGGGAACACTGGTGGTTTCTGATTTCGGAGGCACCAATGTCTGGGCCATGCGTCGGGAGATTGATCAGAGCATGTCCTTTCCACAACCATACATGACCACACGTGTGCGTGCTGGTGTAACAGTTGCCAAAGGCGATGGAATGACCACCGACTCAGCAGGTCGTTACTATGTAAGCACCGAGCTTGGTATTCAGATGTTTGATATCACTGGGCGTATCAGTGGAGTCATCCAAAAGCCTGAAGAGAAGTTTCTGACCAATGTGACCTTCTCCGGTGAAGGTCTGCATTACATGTATGTGACCTGCGCCGACAAAATCCACCGTCGCAAAACCAAGGCGACCGGTGTGCTGTTTTTCAACAAGCCGATTGCTTACAAAGGGAAAAGGTAGTTGGAAGCGCAGACATTTGTTTGATTTTAAAAGAGGCAGCCGGAGACGGTTGCCTCTTTTTTGTTTTCATAGCCAAGAAAGAATCTTTGCGATGAGCGTGGGGTTTGAGGGTGAGCGTCGTATTACCTGAAAACGCATCCTCGGTGATGCCTTTGAATCAACACTCTCATAATGAAATATCTCAAATCATTCATCCCGTTCGTGGCCATCAGTCTGTTGGCCTCTCACTCATCCCTGGCGCAATCGAGCCAGCGTCAGCGTCTGGTGCAGGTTGCCGACCCATTCGCTGCCAACGCGGAACCTGTAAAAAAGATCCGTGTGCTGGAATTTTCGCAGGTTCCTTTGAACAAGGCCTCAGAGGAAATTCAGAAAGAAGTCGAGAAGTCAGGAGGCGAACCTCTGAATGTGATTTTCAAAGCGCGCGCTGAACAATTGATCGTTCCTGAACTCGTGGTGCGTAACGTGACTGGTCCCGATGCCTTGCGTCTGGTTGTGACCGCGGCAGGGGCACAGCTCGATGAGATCGTTGGTGATGAAGCCATCATTGGCTACACGGTTCAAGGTCCAGTGGTCGGGACAATCTCGGCACTCCAATCCCGTCAATATCGTCCGGTGGCTGCAAATGATCTGACACCTCCTCCCTCCTCTGTATCTCGAGGAAATAACCGAGAGATTAGGGTGACATCATCTGTTCAGAAGAGGACTCCGGTCGTTGAGAAACCGATGACACCAATGGCAGGTAGATTGGGCATGTTCGGGGGGCAACCTTCTGCTCCGACGATCACCCGTGTGTATGCACTGGCAGCAGTGACTCAGGAATATGAAATGAAGGACGTGGAAAAGACGCTTCTTGAGATCCTGGAAGCCAGTGAGCTTACCGAAGGTGTGAAGCTGGCTCTTCACGACAAGACCAGTGTGCTTGTCGTGCGTGCAAACGATGAAGTGCATGGAGTCGTGGAACAGTTTCTGAAATCGCTCACCATAAACATGGGGGACAGCAGAGATATCAGGAACAACAGAGAAATGGAGGCGCTCAGGCATCAGGCCAGACGGGCGGAAGAGATCGTGCGTTCGATTCAGGAGCAGTTGCAAAGAGAGAAGGCAGCGAGAATGGAGTTGGAGAAACAATTGCAAACTCTTCCAGACGCGGCTAACTAGGTACTGTGAGTCTTGGGCAAAGCACGATTTCAGCATCCTTTTCTGGTCACATGACCAAGGCTGAAGCTCAATTGCTATCCGCGGGACACTCTCATCAGGGAGTGTCCCCGTTTGTGGATGTGAAGGTGCTGACCTTGAGATTGGGTCGTGGAGATGAGAGTGCCTTTGCCTGGCTGCATGAGCATTGGAACCAACGATTGTTTGGCTACTGTTTTGTTCTCACAGGCGGAGACGTTCATCGGGCCGGAGAGTTGGTGCAGGCTGTTTATCTGAGAGTGTTGAAACATATGAAGCAGCTTGGCTCGGAAGAGTCCCTTTGGAATTGGTTGGCCCGTGCCGCCCGCAATGCACACACAGACGGATTCAGAACCGGAGGCAGATATCGAAACGCCTTGTCGCGTTTTGCGGAATGGATTCGTGATCTGGGTGGATCAGGTGAAATCAAAGAGAACGAAGAACAGACTTTGTTGAAAGTGATGGATGAGGTGGTAGCAGGTCTGCCTGATGAACTGAAAGGACTGCTCGAAGAACGCTACCACGAAGGACATTTGATTCGGGCGATGGCTGAAAAGAGAAAGATGAGTGAGCGGGCGATGGAAGGTCGGCTGTCTCGACTGCGCGCCCGGATACGGACGGAGATGGAAGCAGGGATGAATCAGACACGAAGGGAAACGAACTCATGAAACCCGAGAACGATAAGAAAGAATTGTTGGTCGACCTGATCGAGGATGCTCCGGCTGAAAGAGCACCCGGTCTGGATGGCGTTCTGGCTGTCATTCGTGACGAGAAACAAGCCCGTCATAACCGTCGGATAGGAATGGTTTCTGTAGCAGCAATGATTCTTCTGACTCTGGTCTTTCTGAAGCAACCGGCGGAAGTGGTTGAACCGATTCATGCAGCCGTTACCCGACCTGCGGTGGCTGTGGAACCAGGCGTCTCTGCGGATGAACAAGATGAACCGGTTGAGGAAAAAAGCAGTCCATTGACGGTGGATCGCGTGGATGATGACGAGCTTCTCGCCTTGATAGACGATCAGGCGGTTGCCTTGGTGAAGCTGCCTGAGGGCGAGCGGGCGTTGCTTTGGTTTCAGTAGTTGGTAAACGGATTTTGTTGACCTGAAGGGTGTGAGGATTCAGAAGGAGGTCATGCCCACTCGACGTTGTTCAATCCTTCTTTGCCTGGTGTTTCTCTGTTCCGCGATCTGCGGAATGGCCGACCTGCAAAGGCCGAATATTCTCTACTTCTATGTGGATGATATGGGATGGGGCGCGATCGGGCCCAATGGCCAGGCAGAGAGAAAGGCCAAAGGATTGCCTCATGTGTTGACTCCGAACATTGATCGATTGGCGGCTGAAGGAGTGAATTTCAAAAGGGCATACGGTTGCACCGTTTGTTCACCGGCCCGTTCATCACAGCAGACAGGTTTCCACCAAGGGCACACCTTTGCAGATCGGAATGATCCGGATAATGCAAAGAAGGCCATCAGAGCGGAGGATATCACGATGGGCGATGTGCTTTCCGGTGCCGGATATGCAACGGGGTATTGGGGCAAGTGGGGATATGGAGGTTCCAAGAGTCAGCCCGATCCAGAGATCTTGAATGTTCAGACCTTGCCGACCTCACACGGCTATCAACATGTGTTGGCTGAGCTGCATCATGTAAGGGCGCATACATTCTTTCAGCCCACGCTTTGGAAAGCACCCGCTGCGTCCGGGGCGAAGGGAGGATTGGAGCTGGTTCCCAATTCAATGGAGCCGTATCGAAGCAAGTCTCAGTATCCGGAATCACCAGCGCTGCAGAATCATCCCAAGTATCCGAAGACGGCCTATTGTGATGATGCCTACTGTTTTGCCGCACTTGATTTCGTTCGTTCGAATGCGAAGCGATATCAGAAATCAGGAGAACCCTTCTTCGGACTCCTGGCAGTGCAGGTGCCTCATGCGCCGTTTGATGAAGTCGAAGCACTGCCTGAATGGGACAAGGCCTATCGTGGGCTTCCATTCTTCAATGATCTCTCACGTCAGGCTCAACAATGGGCAGCCATGGTCACACGCATTGATGCTCATTTTGGAAATATCCTGGATGCGTTGGAAGATCCAAATGGTGATGGTGACAAGTCAGATTCAGTCGCTGCAAATACCTTGGTCGTTTTTCAATCGGATAACGGAGGACCACAACATCCGGCACGAAAAGAGTTTGTTGCCAATGGAGGATTGCGTGGGAACAAAGGGCAGATCTGGGAGGGTGGTATCCGTGTGCCGACGGTGATGCGTTGGCCTGCTGCACAGGCTGATAGCAAGACTCTGCCAGTTGGCAGTCATTGCGATCAGGTCATTGATGTGACGGATCTGTTGCCGACTTTCTGTGAGTTGGCTGGTGCCGAAATCCCAGTGGGCATTGATGGTGTTTCTCTGGCACCGTGGTTTACCGGCGAAGGAACAAAGCGCGAAAGGGACTTCGTGATTCATGAGACAGGTCGGGATCAGTCTATCATCCATGGCGATATGAAATTGGTGCGACAGAGAAGCGGCTTTGTGCTCTACGATCTGGCCAAAGACCCAGCCGAATCAACCGACCTTTCTGGAACGAAGGCGGCGAAAGTGGAAGAGCTGAAGGAACTGCTTCTGGCTGAGCGCGTGGCCGAGCCCAAAGGCTTTGCCAATACCTATCATCATTGGACAGGGAGTGATGCGTCCAAGATGTCAGATCCGGATAGTTGGTCTGATTACGACTACTCCAATGAAGGTATCTCGTATCTTAAAGATTCAGGAGCGCCCCAGATCTCGTGGATTGCGACGATCCGTAATCCAGATTCGAAGCCATCCACATTGAAGCTCGATAAGGATTTGGAATTTCTTGGACTTGAGATTGGTTCAGGGAAAGGCCTGCAAACTGTGGCGGTTGGAAAAGCCAAGACATTGACTGGTCGAAATGAAATCCGCCTTTCGAAAAACGGCCAATTGCGTCTACGCGGAGGAACGTTGCAGTCGCTTCGATCGGTTGAGGTTCAGGATGGAAGTTTCTTGCGTGGATCGGGTCGTGTTGATGCGTCGGTCTCCAATGAAGGCGAACTCCGGCTTGAGGGAGCGATCGCTATCAAGGGCGACTACACCATGACTGGCAGCTCCAAGCTCATTGCCGGCCTCGGAAGCAAAGCAACTCCACACCTGAAAGTTGCAGGAACCGCCGTGCTCAATGGCGCCCTGAAGCTAGAAAGGGCAGGGCAAATTCAAAAAGGAAAGGAGATCACACTTGTGGAAGCAAAGCGGATCGTTGGGAAATTCCAAACCAAGGGAGACGTGATCAGCGTCTCAGGAAAGTCCTTCAAAGTCCGGTATCACGCCGACCGCGTCACGCTGAAGGCGCTGTGATCACGTAGAGAATGTAAGAAGGCTTCTTGGCCTTTTCATGGATCTTGGCCGGATACGACTTGAACTGTAGCCGCGCCTGCTTGAGACGCTTTTCAAACCGCATGTCGATTGATGCAGACCAGACGACGGCACGTCCTTCCGGCTTGAGTACATCCATCATCGCCTGAATCCCACGCTCGGAATACAGGGAGGAGTTTTCCTTGGCGACCATTGCGACAGGACCATTGTCGATATCCATCATGATCGCGTCATAGGTGCCTGGCTTGGTGCGATGAAGATGCGCAATGACATTGCTGGGGCGAACCTTCACCCGGGTAGTTTCCAGAAGCTTCCCGTTGAGCTTCTCGAGATGAGTCTTGTTCCACTCGATGATGTCCGGGATCAGCTCCACGACATCCACATCGCAACGCTTGTTGGTCAGTGACAGCACGCTCTTCAAAGTGAATCCCAGTCCCAGACCGCCGATCAGCACGCGGTTGTGCTCCTTGGAATCCAACTGCGCGACGCCCAAGGTGCCGAGCAACAGCTCAGACGCAGTGGCCTTGCTATGCATCAACTCCCGCCCTCCAAGAGAGATCACATAATCTCCATCGTGTTCATAGAGGGTCAGACTGCCTCCATCAGGAGCCGGGGTTTCTGCTAGTTTGATGCGTGGTTTCATTCGTTAAAGACCCAACAAGCAGACCCCAGATCTCACAAGATGTCGATGCCCGAAGAAAAAAGGGGGCTGCCCCTCAAGGCCGAGCGTTGTGGCCGAAACAACACATTTTACTCACCTGTCTGGAACTTGACACCAAATCCAAAAATGTGCCAACTCCTCGAACTGCCCTCCACCCATTGCCCCTGATGAACCTCTTCAATAAGATCTGCGTCATTTTTGCAATGACGTTCATTGGTTGCGGGCAACCCGTTGTTGATGGCGACGAATCAGGAGAAGCGAATGAACAGCCTGAAATTGAGTTGTCAGAATTCTATTTGGTAGACGGGCCTTACCCTATAGATGACTTGTTCACTTATACGGTTCAAGACTTTGTAGAGACTTATAGAGATCCAGAATCCGGGTTCTACTATTCATTGATGGCGCAGTTTGATGGTGAATTCGCTGAAGGTATGAAAGAGGTGGAGGCGTTGTTGGAGGGGCTTGAAGGAGAGACTTCAATGAAAATGTATTATGCTAATCCTGAGTTGGAATGGGTGGGGCCTAAGATGATGCCCAGTGAAGAATATGGGATTACGATGAAGGGCTTTTGCTATTCTGATGGGCGTAGCATATTGGCCGGAGTTAATGAAGGGGGGAGACCTTTCAGGGAAGTCTATACAGATGACCGGAAGAACATCTTTGTTGTGAAGTTTTTTTCAGGAAGAGGTGTTCTTGTAGGAAGGCTGCAAATTTCGTCGGTAGGGAACGAGGATCAGGTAAAAGCGGAATTCAAGGGTGAAGAGGTTTCATACTCGGATTATAGAAGATTGATTCGATCTGCTGAGAAGACTGCCTTTGAAGCCTATGAAGCAGAGATGAGTAGCCACCGAGATGAAGTGTCCAGTCCGCGGGGGAAGGTCAAAGTGGGAGACGTCTTTTATGAGGAATGAAAATCTCTGTGTGATCGCACCTTGCTGTTTGTAGTTCCGCCTTTAGGCGGTTTTGATCCTGAAATCTGGAATGGGTTTAAGTGTCGAAAACATGACGTGGAACAGACTGTGGCATTTTGGCAATATCGAAGTCTACGCCGCCTAAAGGCGGAACTACAAACATGTTGCATTGGTTGGTTTGAATTCAAAAGGCGGGCAATGCCAGTTTGATTCTGATCTAGGCTCCTAGCGTTCTTCTTTCTCTGTGAAGCCCCGTGTCTCCGTGAGAGGTTTCTTATTCGTTGCTGGAAGGAATCATCTGAAAGTCGTGCTTGGCTTTGGTGGTGGGGATTCTCATCGTTGGGCCATGGCAACGCAGGTTGGGAATGAAAACGAAATTGCAGTGGGTCAGTGTCGTGTGGTGAAGCATGGCACGGTGGATGTGGCGGTCTTTCACACGGAGGAAGGGTTCTTTGCTGTGGAGAATGATTGTCCACATGCGTATGCGCCCTTGAGTGGTGGTGATGTGAAGGACTGTGTGGTGGAATGTCCGCTGCATGGCTGGACGTTCAATATCAAGGATGGCTCGCCGGTGGAGGCTCCGTCGGCTGCTACGATTCGCACCTTCAAGGTGGAGGTGAGTGATGGCGTGGTGTCATTGGCGGATTGAGGCTTCAGATGCTTGCGACTTCAGGGACATTCTCAGCCATTGATTTTGAAACCACGGGTGTGGTCGAGGGTTATGGGAATGAGCCTTGGCAGATTGGGATTGTCCGCTTTCGTGACGGGAAGGTGGTGGAGGATGAGCGTCTTGATCTGTTGCTTCGTGTTGGGGACCGGCCCTTCAACCCAAAGGCTCCGGGGCAACATCACAAATTGCGCGCAGAGATCGCCAAGGCGCAGACGCTTGCGGAGATTTGGCCGGATCTTTCAAAGGAGTGGCTCAGCGTGCCGTTGGTCGCTCATAATGCGTCGGTTGAGAGAAACGTCCTTCATCAGGCGGCACCGATGCATCAATGCGGACCGTGGATCGATACGTTGAAGTTGGCGCGCCTGGCCTATCCTCAGGAGGAGTCGCACAAGCTAGAGGATCTGACCCATCGGCTTGGCCTTGTGGATGAAGTGAAGCGTCTTTGTCCGGGGAAGGAGGCGCATGATGCATTCTACGATGCTGTGGCCTGTGGGCTGTTGCTGGCGCATTTGATGGAGCTTCCTGGGTGGAATCAGGCGACGGTGGATGCATTGACGTCGGCTTGATTCAAGGTTTTCAGCCGAATAAAGGGCGTTAAAATCGGTTTCATTTTTCTACAGGTCGGGCATATTCCGAGGCACTGATCGACTCCCACCCGTGTTGTATTGTGAAACCTGATTCCGATTCTGTTGTATTTTCGAAACTTTTTGCCTTCGGTTCCCGCTGGAGACAGATGGTTGTCCTGAGAGGATTCTGTGAGGGATTGGTTGTTCTGTTGGCCGGAATGACCTTTGCCGCTCTCTTGGATCGCTTTTTTCTTTTGGAGGATTCCGTCCGCTGGCTGTGTAGCGGCGCGGTGTATCTGCTTACCTTGGCTGTATTGTGGTTTCATTGCGTGCGTCCCCTTGTGAAGGCTCCGGATGCGCGTGGTATGGCTCGATTGATGGAACAGGCATCACCGGATCTACGGGAGGATCTGATCAGTGCTGTCGAACTGTCGAACGAAGAGGGCGAGGAAGTGTGGGATTCGGAGGTGTTCAGGGAGTTCATGAAAAAGGATGTGGCCACCCGTGTTAAGGATCTGAATGTGGACCGCCTGTTGCCCACAAAGTTGCTCTCCAAGCAGATCATGGGCGCGGCTGTGGTAGTGGTGATTGTGGGCGGGTTGATGTTTGTCCCAGGTCTATACATGCATGTCTCCATGGCCCGAGCGATTGCACCGATGGTCAACATCGACCGCGTGTCCTCAGTCAGGGTCACGATTCTTGAGCCAGACGTCGGTCAGTCATTGGTGGCTTATGGCGATACATTGAATGTCCTTGTTCAGCTGGATGGTGCATCCGCTGAGGACGTGGTTCTTGAAACAGAGTTTATAGGTGGAGATCAGGCTGGCGGACGTGCGGGAATGAACATGGTGGGCGAGCGCAGGTATTCGGCAGGCATCCCAATCCGATCAGAGAAGATCCGTTTCCGTGTGCGCGCAGGTGATGCACTCACGTCTTACTACGAGTTCGATACCAAGAACCGGCCATCCGTGACGGACTTCAAGAAGACGTATGATTACCCGGACTACACCGGACTGGATACGTTCACTGATACCGAGGGTGGTGATATCTCTGCATTGAAGGGAACGGATGTGGCATTGGAGTTCACCGCCAATCAGGAAGTGAGTTCTGCTGGACTGATCATTGAGCGAGGAAATGCCACCAATCGGGTTTCACTGACGGTGGACGGGCAGACGCTGAGCGGGAAAATGAAGCTGATCGAGGATGCGACCTATCGCGTGGCGCTGGTAGCAAAGGACACCGGATTTGATAATCGCTTTGCACCCAACTTCGAAATCGAGGCACTGCCTGACTTGTTGCCGAATGTTTCACTGGCTTCACCGGAGAATAATTCGATTGTTCAGCCAGATCAGATCCTGAGCGTCGGCGGTGGTGCGGCCGATGACTATGGCCTGACGAGTCTTTCCTATCAGGTTCGTGTCAATGGAGGTCCATGGATTGAAACTCCTTTGGCGAAGCCGGAGACCAATGTTGTGTCGCTTTCCTTTCCGCTCGATCTGGTGACCTACCGTGTTAATTCAGGAGACCAGATGCATCTCAAGCTGACCGCGATCGATCTGCTTGGAAACAAGGGCGAGTCCCAGACAATCGCTCTTCAGGTGAGTGCACCGGGCTTTGATGGACGTCTGAAGGAAAGCATTGCGAACCGGAAGAAGTTTCAACGTGCGATGGAAGAGCTGAAAGAAACGGCCATGGACGCGGCAAAAGCCATGGAGGAACGTCAGCTCCGTGAAATGATGGACCGGCAGGGGCAACCAGAGTCCACTGCCAAGCTGCTTCAGGCGGAGGGCGCGCTCAAGGATCTGGCACTGAGATTTGAATCAGGAAAGGAAAGTCTCAAGAAGGTCCTGTCCAGTGCAGCACCCGGACAGGAGACTGAGGAAATGTTGATGGCGGGTGAGGTGCTTAGTTTGTTCCACCGACGCGAGTTGGCAGAGTTACAGGCTGGATTGGAGGATGCGAGCGTGCGAAAGGATCATCGACTGGCGCGTGATCTATCGCGGAAGGCAAAGGACCTGGCACGTCAGATGGAAAGCCTGCACAAGGGCACCCGTGAAATGACCGAAGCCGCCCAGGCAACGGCCATTCAGAACAATCTCCAATACCTTGCTGAATCCCAGGAGGCGCTGAATGCCAATGCCAAGCGATTGGAGAAGCAGGGCGATACGATGGCTGCTGAGAGACTGGCACGCAGGCAGGCTGGTGCCATGCGAGAAGTGGGAATGGCAGAAGACATGTTGAAGGAGCTTGGCGACGATATGGAGAACAGAGGTCAGGCCAAGCGACTGGACAAGGCACGCAGCTTCTTGACCCAAACCCGTGAACCACTGGAAGACGCCATTTCCAAATCCAATCCGGACGACATCATGGAGACGTCTGAGACCATGAGAAAAGGAGCAGCAGGAGCACTAAGGGAAATGAGCCATGCCGCCAGAGATATGCGCAGGCAGGGAGAGAACGGGCGTAAGACACTTCAACGAATGGTTGATTCAGCAAAGCGTGACGCTGATGAAATGAAGCGTGATCTGAAACAGTTGGCAGATACGGATAAACGAGTTCGTGAAGCACGTGAGAAAGGAAGGGAGGATCAAAGCAATATCAAGAGGGCGTCTGATCTTCGCAGTAAAACCGGCCTTCAGTGGCAGACGTCCATCGATCGATTAAAAGATCGAGCTGACCTGGAAGAATCAACCTCTCAACCAAGTGCGCAATATGCACGTGACCTCGGAAAAGCAGCCCGAGCCATGCAGGCGCTGCGTGCCGAGACCAGTGCGGACGAACGTAGTGGAGATGCCATCAATCCCTTGGATCAGATGCAGAAGGATCTGGGGCAGCTTGAAGCATCACGTCGCTTGGATGGCATCCGTGAGGGGATCAAACAACTCCTGGCCAAGGAGCAGTGGGCGCCGGATGGCTTTGATTCAAAGAGCATTCGTCCCGATACATGGAAATACCTGAAAGATGAGGTGCGTCGGACACCCAACGAATTACGCCACGCAAAGTTCGATGATCAGATCGCGAAGCAGGCACAGGCTGCCGGTGAAGGTGAGAGTGTGGATCGGGTGAATCAGGAAATGAATGCCCGCCAGACAGCAGCTTCTAATTCATCGAATGACCGGGAGAATCAATCCACCACCGAGCCACTGCGTGAAGTGGATTCTGACCTGGCTGGTGTGCAGTCCGAAATGAAGCAGGCTTTGGATGCGGCCCGTGAGCGTATTGAGAATCTGGCCCCTTCAATCGGAAAGATGATGGAAGGTCTGGCTGATGCCTCGGACTCGATGAGTGAGCAGAACCAGCGTATCTCAGCCGAACCGCCTGCTGAGATTCAAATGAGTGATCAACCTGCAGCCATGTTGGCACGTCAGCAGGACTTCAATTCACAGCTGAGGGATCTCAAGGATGACATCCGTCGTGAGACAAATGTGCAGGACCTCTTGGATGATGCGCAGCGCAATCGATCACGTGATGGCGATGACGCATTGGCGATGCTTCAGGATCCTCCGGTGAAGGCAGAGAATGCACTCCGCGAAGCCGCACTGACTCCCAAACCGGATCTCCGTAAACAAGCGATGCGCAGTGCATCGGAGCAGCAGGCAGAGCTGGCCGATCGCCTCAAGACACTGGCTGAGCATTTTCAGAAAATGGAAGCTGGAGAGAACGTGGATGACACCCGTATGGCCCTCCGTGAAAAGGAGGAGGAGATGGGCCTGAAATCTGGATTGGATGAACAATACAAAAAAGCACAGCAGCTTGCAGAGATGCGTCGCCGCAGCCCTGAAGAGATTCTCAAGGAGCTGGAGGCAGAGTTGGCCATTGATCCAATGATGCAGCGTGAACTGGATGCGATTGCCCAACGACAGCTGACCCAGGCACGTAATCAGCTCTTTCAAGCAACTGAGGATGAACGAATGATTGGTCAGGATCTCTCAGAAGTGATTGAGGACCAGAAGAAGCTTCAAGGAATGAAGGAATCGATTCAGAAACTTGAAGGGGAAGCGAAGAAGCTGAGGGAAGAGCGCCTCCCGTGGATCGAATCGGATGCCCGTGCTGCAAATGCCCGTGTCGTTTCTGAGATCCAGAAGGCGCGTGAGGCTTTGGACGAAGCGGTGAAGCAAGCCCGCACGGCCATGAATCAAGAGAATGAACCCCGAGCTCAGGCCTTGGATGAAATGTCGTCTCAGTTGAGAAAGGCAAAGGATGAGTTACTCACTGCGGCCAACAAGGCAGGTGAAGCACGCCGCAACTCAGCTCCGAATCTACCGCAACGCAAGTCGGCTGCGGAGGCTCAAGACCAAGCAGGCAAAGGGGCAAATGAAGCACTCCGCATGGCGGGTGAAGCTGGACGGATGGCAAACCAGCTCCGCAATCAGGGACGGGATACGGAGGTAGCCATGAACGAAGGGGCTGCATTGCAGACGCCTGTCGGTAACAAGGTTCTCGGTGCATCGGATATGATGGCCAGAGCAGGTCGCCATCAGCAACGTATGGGCAATGACCCTGATGGAGCCATTGAGCAGTTGGGGATGGAGACCAAGGACATCGCGGAGAAGAGCATTCCTTCCACGCAACAAAAGATGACAGAACAGAAGGACGATGTCCGGGCGGCTCGAGATTCAGTGGATGAGATCCGCAGCCAGATTGAACATCAGATGGAGTCCTTACAGTCAGCTACTCAAATGGCAGCCATGGATTCTCTCGGTCCAAACGCCCCTGATATCGGTGTCAAAAATGTGAGTTCCGGGCAGCAGGGCCAACAGGGACAACAAGGCCAGATGGCTCAAGGGCAGCAGGGACAACAGGGCCAGCAAGGTCAGATGGCTCAAGGGCAGCAAGGTCAACAGGGACAACAGGGACAACAAGGCCAGCAGGGACAACAAGGTCAGATGGCTCAAGGGCAACAGGGCCAACAAGGCCAGATGGCTCAAGGGCAGCAAGGTCAACAGGGACAACCATCCCAATCAGGCCAAGGTCAATCTGGACAGCAGGGGCAACCTTCACAATCGGGTCAGGGGCAGATGGCACAGGCTGGTCAATCAGGTCAGGGAAATCGCCCGGCGGAATATGCGGACCCACAATGGAAGGCGCGCACATTGGATCAGCTGGACTCGGCCTTGAAGGGATTTGCGATGGGCAATCAACAGGGCCAGCAAGGTGGTCAGAAAGGACAAGGTCAGGGACAGGGGCAACAACAAGGCAAGAAGGATCAACAAGGTCAGGGCCAACAACAGGGGCAAGGCGGTGAGCAGGGACAGTCTGCTGCGGAGCAAGCCATGCAGCAGGCCATGCAACAAGCGGCACAGGCGCAAGCCAATGAGATGGCACAAGCCCGCAACGACGGTGGTGTTCCAGGACAGTCACAGGATGGCAAGAGTGATCAGCCAAGCGGCAAGGGAGCGCCAATGGTGGCACAAGGGCAGGAGGCCGGCTATCTGCCAGAGGTTGAAGCGCTTTCTGATGCGGATTGGGCCAAGCTTCCACCGAAGGTTGCTGAGGGGCTTCTGCAAGCCAGTCGAGAAACGATTTCAGGCGAATACCGCCCCATGATCGAAGCCTATTTCAAGGCGATCGCCAATGAGGCGCGGGAGAATTAAAGAGGGACATTTCTAGGAACGCTATCAGCCGCTGATGGAAGAGATTTCGACTAAAAGAAGTTCAAGTGTCGACCCTTTGTCGCTGCCTTTTGAAGTTTCGTTTGCACATGTGGAGAACAGGCCTAGATTGATAAATGGTCCGCGAAACTTATGTTCTGGTTTCGGTGTGTTACGAGGAGTTAAATCATCATGAGTCTATCCAAATCTCAGGAGATCCATGCCCGGATCGTTCAAAATATCGAGACAGTCATCAAAGGTCATGGGACGGCCTTGAAGCATCTGATGGCTGCATTCATCAGCGGTGGTCATGTCTTGTTGGAGGATTATCCGGGGACGGGAAAAACCACTCTGGCAAAGGCATTGGCCAAGTCGATTGATGCGACGTTCAAGAGGATTCAGTTTACTCCGGATCTTCTACCGTCGGACATCTTGGGAGTGTCGATCTATGATCAGAAGGAACAGGTGTTCCGCTTTCATGAAGGTCCTGTTTTCTCAAACATTGTCCTGGCGGATGAGATCAATCGCGCGTCGCCGAGAACGCAGTCGGCGTTGTTGGAAGCGATGGCAGAAGGACAGGTGAGTGTGGAGGGTGAGCGGCGTCATCTGAAAGAACCTTTCTTCGTGATCGCTACTCAGAACCCGGTTGAGTTTCGAGGAACCTATCCATTGCCGGAAGCACAGATGGATCGCTTCGCGGTTCAGTTTGATCTGGGGTATGTGAGCAAGGATCAGGAGGTGGCGATTCTCTCCGATCAAACGAGCGTGCACCCCATTCACGCCCTGGAGCCGTGTGCGACATTGGATGATGTCATGACCTTGAGTGAAGCGGCTCGTGGTATTCGCATCAGCGAGGAACTCAAACACTACATCGTGGATCTGGTCGCAGCGACCCGGACCTTCCCCGGAGTGCAATTGGGAGCAAGTCCACGTGCATCATTGAACCTGATGAAAATGGCTCAGGCAGTGGCCCTATGTGATGGGCAGGAATTTGTTTCACCGGATCATATTCAAGAAATTGCTGTGGCAGTGATTGCGCATCGATTGAGTATGGATCCGCAATCGCGATTCAGCGGACTCACGGCACGAGGTGTGGTGGAAGAAGTGTTGAAGCAGGTGAAGGCTCCTGCATAGACGACGGCCGGACAGGCTTATGGCTGCAGTTACCAAACCAAGTTGGTTTCGTAAGTATATCTTCTGGAATTACAGAAGTTACTCGGCATTGCGCTTCAAGATGGAGCGCAAGCTGACGCAGCGGGGGACCTTCTTTCTGGCTGCGGCCGTGATCGCGGGAGCAAGGGGATTGGACACGACCAGAACTGTGGCCTATCAGGCTTTCGCTGTCCTGGGTGTGTTGATCCTGATGGCATTTCTTACCCGGCGCTTGGGACGCCTGCGGTTTGAGGCGAAGCGCCAGTTACCTGCGTTCGGCACGGTTGGTCAGCCGTTGCCGTATCGGTTGATCGTGACGAATCTGACTTCGCAGGCGCAGGACGCATTGATGGTTTATGAGAATCCGGATGATCCGCGCCCGAGTCTCATGGAGTTCGTATCCACCCCTGAGCCCGGTGAAGAAAAGCGAAATGCATTTGATCGCTTTTATGGCTTCTATCGTTGGGTGTGGTTGATGGATCAGAAGAAGATTGGAACCGTGGTAAATTCCAAACTGGAGCCACTGCCACCGCAAGGTAAGGTGGATCACTTGATGGAGGCGACGCCCCTTCGCCGGGGGAAATTTCTTTTGGATTCAGTGACCATTGGCTGGCCGGATCCTTTTGGCCTGTTCCGCAGTCTTCAAACCGTGGAATTGAACGACCACGTGATGATCCTTCCGAAACGGTACCCTGTGCCGCCTGTTTCCCTCCCAGGTGAATCGGCTTATCAGGCTGGAGGTGTGAACATGGCTGGTTCCGTTGGTTCCAGTGAGGAGTTTGTGGCCCTGCGTGATTATCGTCCTGGTGATCCATTGAGACGGATTCATTGGCGGAGCACGGCCCGTGAAGGGCGTCCGATTGTGAAGGAATATCAGGATGAGTATTTCGTTCGGCATGCGCTGATTCTGGATACCTATTCCTCTGTAGCGGTGAGCGATGAATTTGAGGAGGCAGTTTCTGTGGCGTCATCTTTTGTGTGTTCGATGGAAGATTCGGAGTCCTTGCTGGATCTCATGTTTGTGGGAGATCAGGCCTATTGCTTCACTGCCGGAAGAGGACTGGCCTACAGCGAACAGATGCTCGAGATTCTTGCGACCGTGCAGCCGAATCTTGAAGGGGAATTCAAGGACCTGGAGGAAATGGTGATCGAGCACGCTCATGCGGTGAGCGGTGTCATTTGTGTCTTTCAAGAGTGGGATGAGGAACGGGCGTCAATGGTTCGCAAGCTACAGGCCCGTAGCGTGCCCATGATGGCCTTTCTGATGGTGACACCTGATGCTGAGCCCGATGGAGGATTCTTGGCGATGGAAGGAACGGCAGATCGGTTCGTCGTTTTGAAATCTGACGAAGTGGAGAAAGGATTGGCTGCGCTATGAACACACCACGATACCTGATGGGCGCGGCTTTGTTGTTCTGGGGATGGACGACAGGGACCTTTCTTTTGGCGTTGCCGATGGCACTGGTGCTTGAATGGTCTTTGTGGACGCAGACTAAATGGGATTTTGGGGAGAAGGAATGTTCACGGGTCTGGGACATTTGTGTGATCCTGACAGCGATCACCATGGTCTATTGCTTCTCCATAAGTGATGGGCAGAGCGTGGTGGTTGATCTGCTGAAGAGTATCAATGTGAACGGCCAAAATCCGCGCATCACGGCGGATTTCAATTATCATGTCTATTTCTTCCAATGGATCCCATTCGTGTTGTTTCCATTCATGCTGGTGCAGGCCTATGGCTCCTTGAAGCAGCATCGAATGCCGACGTTCTTTTTGACTTTGCGTATGGCCTCGCGTCGCGATTCGGACTTTGCCAACCGGGAGTTGAATTTCTCTTGGATCTATTTTCTTTCGGTGCTCTTGGCGGCTGCTTCGTCAAACATGCGGGACATGGTTTTCTTTGCCGGGTTCTGCGTACTCGTAGGGTGGGGAATGTATTTCAATCGGCCAAAGCGTGTTCACTGGGTGGTGTGGTGGGCGCTCTTTGCTCTGGTGGTGAAGTTGGGACACCATGGGCATCAAGGCATCATGCTCGGTCAGCAAAAGCTGGAACACATGTTTGCTGATATGCTGTCGCAGATGGGACGAGCCAAGACGGATCCAGGAAAGTCCATTACCGCGATTGGCGAACGCGGCCGCCTGAAGATGTCGGGCAAGATTCTTGGACGAGTGAAAGCTCCTGATGGTGCTCCAACCTATCTTCGCGAAGCTAGCTTCTCAGTTTTTCGGGGACGTTCCTGGTATCTGGGGACAGATGGTCAATTCGAGGAGGTGGAGGCTGAGGCCGATACCTTCACGTGGGTATTGGATCGTCAGCTACGAACCACCAATAGCATTGAGATTTCTGTCTACAAGGCAGGTGAGGAGACGGTTCTTCCAGTGCCCTCAGGCACCGGACGGCTTGGTGACTTCGCAGCGGATGGTGTCCGTCTGAATCGTTATGCATCGGTGCAGACAGTCGAGGGCCCCCTGTTGCTTCAATACCGGACAGATTATGATCTGAATCATTCCATCGATTCTCTTCCAACGGATGAAGATCTGATTTTGCCCGAGAATATTCAGGGGACGTTTGCGCGTGTGGGTGATGAAATTGGATTGGGTGGTGGTGATGAGTTGGCCGAAATCGGAAAGATCTCCCGCTTCTTTGCCGCCAATTTCAATTATACCCTTTGGCAACCGAAAGCCATGAGGCGTCCTCCTCGTGGTTTGTCGGCAATTGAGTATTTTCTGACGGAACGACGCGCTGGGCATTGTGAATACTTTGCCACTGCCACGGTGTTGATGTTGAGGCAGGCGGGGATTCCTGCACGTTATGCTGTGGGTTATGCGGTGGATGAGTTGGTGGATGCGGAAGAAGGCGAGTATGTGATTCGTGGCCGTCATGGTCATGCCTGGGTGATCTACTATTCCGAGGCGGAGAAGAGATGGATCAATTTTGATACCACACCAGGGAGTTGGTTGGATCAAGAGCGTGAGGAGTATCGATCTCCGTTCGAGCCGATCAGTGACTTTTTCTCGTCTATGAAACACGGCTTTCTCGTCTGGCGCTATGGAGAGCGTAGCGGACGGGCGCAGCAAATCATGATGGGTGTCCTGATCCTGCTTGTGGCGATCCTCGTCTGGCGGATTGTCAAAGGTCGGAGACGATTGAGTAGTGATGGTGAGTCTGGTGGCTTGCTGGACGTCCCTGGCCTAGACTCAGAACTCTATGCCTTGGAGCAGTGGCTTCAGTCTCAGGGATTCGGAAGGCGAAATGGGGAGACCATTCGTCTCTGGAAAGAGCGCTTGAAGGAACTGGGAGTATCCAGGGCCGATTCCTTGGATGGGATCATCGACATCCATTACCGCTATCGATTTGACCCAGCCGGAATCGAAGAATCAGAACGCGCCACCTTGGCCATGCGTGTTCGTGATTGGCTAGATGCTTCAAAGAAAGCAGAGCAGGCGGGGTGAATTACTCCCGACTCAGAGTGATCGCGATAGGAGAAACGTTTCCCGTCTTGTAATGCCGCGCAAGGTGGATGGAGACCTTGGTGCCGGAAATCATGTATTCCAATGTATTGGTCCGCTTTGTGCGAGGGGAACCCAGCTTGGAGATGATGTCTGCTTCTGATGATTCGAATCCCACACCTTTGGCAAAGGCTGCTTTAGGCAGATTCGATCTGTGCAGGCTGAGTTCGACGAGTCGATTGTTGAGGAAGCGGAAGCGACTCGCACTCATGTGCAACGTGATGTCTGAGGCCACCAGCGGTTCGTTGTCATAGGTGGACATGGAGATCGAGTGTGGACGTCCCCAGACTTTAATCAGGTCATTCATGGAGGCTCCGAAAACGACTCCGCCCGCTCCTTTGGCTGGATTGATCAAATTGAGGGAGGCTGAGTCACCGGGGGAGAAACCGATGGGCTTGTTGTCCACCAGCTTGAGTAGGTCTTTGAAGAAATCACCTGTTTCAGTCTTGGCTGGAGCTGTTACCACTTTTTTCGGGGTAGGGACTGTAGGGGCCGGCTTTGGTGCTGGAATAGGTTTGGCCTTTGGTGGAGCAGGTTTTGACGGAACGGGCTTGGTAGGGACCGGTGCGGGCTTTGGTTTTGGGACCGTTGGCTTTGCTGCTTTGGGTGCCGGTGCTGTTTCCTTCTTTGGCGAAGGAACGGGCTTGGCTGGTGTAGGTTTCTTGACGGTGTTTGTTGCCGGGGCGGGGATGGTCAGCTTGTTGGTATTGGTGGTCTGGGCCAGCGCCGAAGAGGCGACTGAAAACCCGAGCAACAGAACAAGGAGTGTAAGTCGATGGAACCCGTGAAAAGTCATGTCGCGCACAACGGTAGGCAAGCAGCCAGATGAGGCAAGCGGAAGATCTGTTTGTGGATGAAAATCGACTGAAAAGGATTGGACGGGGGAAAGGTTGAAGCGACGGACGCTTGACTTGTGTGGCTGGGTTTTGACACTCGCGCGCCATGCGTATTTTGTCAGGTATTCAGCCATCAGGCGCGCTGCACATCGGAAACTACTTCGGAATGATGCAGCCTGCCATCGATCTTCAGGAGCGCGGTGAAGCGTTTTACTTCATTGCGGACTACCATTCGATGACCTCCCTGTTTGATGCTGACGAGCGGAGAAAGAACACGATGGATGTCGCTTTGGACTTCTTGGCCTGTGGGTTGGATCCGGAGCGTGCTGTCTTTTTCAAGCAATCGGATGTGCCTGAGGTGACCGAGCTTACATGGATCCTGACGACGTTGACTCCAATGGGACTCTTGAAGCGTTGTCACAGCTTTAAAGACAAGTTGGCCAAGTTGGCAGATGGCGACGAAGGCGCAGTGAATCATGGGCTCTTCTCCTATCCCGTGCTGATGGCTGCAGACATTCTGCTCTACGGTTCCAATGTTGTGCCAGTGGGCCGCGACCAGAAACAACATGTCGAGGTGACACGCGATATCGCCATCAAGTTCAATCAGACCTATGGCGAGACCTTTGTTCTGCCAGAACCTGAGATCAAATCGTCTGTGGCTGTGGTTCCTGGAGTGGATGGTCAGAAGATGTCCAAGAGCTATGGCAATACCATCGAGATCTTTGGCCCGGAGAAACCTTTGAAGAAGAAGGTGATGAAGATCGTGATGGACAGCCGTCAACCGGATGAACCGAAGCCGGACGCGGACCAGAACAATGCGATCAAGTTGCTGAAGCTTTTGGCCCCAGAGGCAGAGGCTTTGGAGATTGAGGAAAAGCTCCGTGCCGGAGGTTACGGATATGGTGATTTGAAGAAGGCTGTCTTCGAGCGCTACTGGGCCTATTTCGAAGAGCCTCGGAAGAAGCGGGCGGAACTGGAGAATAATCTGGATTACGTGAATGACGTTCTCAAGAAGGGGGCCGACAAGGCCAGAGAGGTCGCCACGGTGATCTTGGACAAGGCTCGTAAGGGCAGTGGGCTGGCCTGAGCAGGCTGGTCTTTATTTTAAAGGAGTAATCAGTTGCGGAACCGACGCTTGCCAGAGATTGGCGGGTGGGGCATACACGTGGTTAACCCATGCGTTCAGGACGTTCCAAATCTGTGGTCGTCGCCGTTGCTTCGTTGCTGTTGCTGCTGACGCTGGAGTGTGTTTCCAAGGAGAGTCTTACTGCAGAACAGATCCGTTTCTTTGAAAACAGGATACGGCCACAATTGGTGGCTCATTGCTACGAGTGTCATTCTTCGAAGGAAGGCAAGGTTGAGGGTAAGCTGGATCTGGCAACCAAGACTGGTCTTCAGCAGGGCGGAGAGACAGGCGCTGTTGTGGTTCCCGGAGATGCTGAACGGAGCCTTCTGATTCAGGCATTGCACTATGACGGAACGGAGATGCCACCGGAGAAACCGCTACCTGAGGATGTCATTGCTGATTTTGTGAAATGGGTGGAGATGGGCGCACCTGATCCTCGAAAGGATGGGCAGATAAAGGACGCTCACATCGCGACCAATCCCATTGATGGTGATCCCGCTTACTGGTCCTTTCATCCGATCAAGAATCCGTCATTGCCACAGGTAAGTGGAACGGATTGGCCAGAGGACTCTCTGGATTTCTTTGTTTTGGAGAGGCTTGAAGATGAAGGAGTGGATCCGGTTCAGGCTGCCTCACCGTCGGTCTTGCTTCGGCGACTCCACGTGGACCTTCTTGGACTGCCGCCTGCGATGGATGAGATTAAGGCTTTCGAACGCGAGGTTGCTGTTGAAGGCAGGCGGGCCATTGTCCGCAAAGTGGATGAGTTGTTGGCCTCACCGCATTTTGGCGAACGTTGGGGACGGCATTGGTTGGATGTGGCCCGCTATGCGGAGTCCAACGGAAATGATGGACTGAGCCGCAATCCCACGTTTCCTCACGCATGGAGGTATCGCGACTACGTGATTGATTCATTCAATCGAGATGTGCCTTACAATCGCTTTTTGCTCGAACAGATTGCCGGCGATCACTTGAAGGCTGCATCGGAGGAGGAGCGAGATAAGAACCTGATTGCGACCGGGCTGCTTGCTTTGGGTGCTAAGCCAGCCAAGGCGATGAACAATGACTTTGCGATGGATGTGGTGGCGGATCAGATCGATGTGATCGGACGCGGTGTGATGGGGGTGAGCGTGGCTTGTGCTCGCTGTCACGATCATAAGTTTGATCCTGTTCCCACGAGGGACTACTACGCGCTTGCAGGTATTTTCCAGAGCACGGAAACGATGTGGGGACTGGCTGCGAATGAGAAACTGACGGCACCGCCCACAGATCTCCATGTCCTCAAGACAGCCCGTCACTATCGCGCTCCAGAAGGATTTAAGGAAACGGTCATTCTCAAGGAGTCGGCAACCGGCAAGCCCAAGGCGATCCCCAAACCAAAGTGGAAAGCAGGAACGCCATTGGCAATGGGAGTGAGGGATGTAAAGAAACCGGTGGATGCGAAGATCAACATCAACGGTGATTCCAAAAAGCTTGGTGATTCTGTGCCGCGCGGATTCTTGACTGCGTATCCGTCATTGAAATCCTCTGCGGTTGAGAAGATCGGTGTGAAGTCCAGCGGGCGTTTGGAATTGGCTCAATGGCTGGTGCATCCGGATCATCCACAGACGGCTCGTGTGATGGTGAATCGTATCTGGGCTCATTTGTTTGGTGAGGGAATTGTGAGGACTCCCGATGACTTCGGTGTCTATGGCGATCGTCCTTCTCATCCGGAGCTGTTGGATCATCTGGCAACGCGATTTGTAAATGAAGGTTGGTCGATCAAGGGAATGATTCGCAGCATCGTTCTCAGTCGCACCTATCAGCTCGGAAGTGATGCCTCGCCTGACTTGGTGAGGAAGGATCCTGAGAATCGTCTGTTGGCCCGGCATAGTCGTCGGCGTTTGGATGCGGAGTCTTTGAGGGATCATGTCTTGAAGGTGACTGGTGAATTGGAACCTACGTGGGGACGGGGATCGCTTATCGGGCATCGTGACATTCTGGTGAATCTGGCTGGTTCACTTCATGAGCCCAGTCGTCAGCGTAGTGTGTATCTTTGTTATCTGCGCAACGCGATGCCACCTGAGTTAACGGCCTTTGATCTGCCTGACTTCAAGAGTGTTTCCAGCCAGCGCGAGACCAGCACTGTTCCGGGGCAGGCTTTGTTCCTCTTCAACAATCCGTTCATCGTGGAGCAGGCTGGGCTGTTTGCTCGTCGGTTGATTGAATCCAACCAATCTCCTGAAGAACGAATCCGAAAAGCCTACAATGAGATCATGCTTCGCGAGCCTAGTGCCGATGAAGTGAATGATTCACTTCGGCTGTTGAAAGAGATGTCTGCTTCTGAAGAATCTGATTTCCTAGTCTGGCAAAGTCTTTGTCAGGCCCTTTTGGTCACCAATGAATTCCGTTATGTCGACTGATCCCCTCCAATCGATTGTGACGCGTGGATACTCACGCCGCCAAATGCTGCAAAGCGCTTCCTGTGGATTTGGTTATCTTGCCTTTGCGTCCATGGCTCAGGCAGGCCTGCAACCTCAGGTGCCAACACTTCGCCCCAAGGCCAAGCGGGTGATCTTCCTTTTTATGAGCGGTGGTCCGGCGCAGATGGATACCTTCGACTACAAGCCACAGACAGGGAAGAAGGCTCATGGTGGATCGGTGATGGAGTTCAAGAAGCACGGTCAATCTGGAATGTTGGTGTCTGAGCTGATGCCTGAGACTGCCAAGCACGTGGACAAGTTATGCATGCTCAATGGAATGTATGCTGACACGGGGATCCATGCGCAGTCGGCTCTGCAATTGCATACTGGTGATCGCTTGAGAGAGCGGCCGAGTCTTGGAGCATGGGTCAGCTATGGACTTGGGACAGAGAACCGGGATTTACCTGGATTCATCAGTCTGAATACCTCGCGCCCATCGAGTTATTCAAGCGCGTTTCTCCCATCGATTCATACCGGCACCGCGATCGGTGTGAATGGCGAGGACATGGGCACGGCAACAATTCAAAATGTTCAGAGCAGGCACATGTCATTGGGGAGCAAGCGGGCTCAGCTGGACTTTGTCCAGCGGATGAATCGTCGTCACCTTGCAGAACGTTCTGAGGATCAGAGATTGGAGGGAGTGATCCAATCGATGGAACTTGGTTTCAGGATGCAGGCCTCTGCTCCCGGTTTACTTGATCTGAGCGATGAATCACAAGCCACGCTGGAAAGGTATCGAGTGGGTGGGCAGCCCAAGGGCGTGGGCACATGTAGGGATACGGACTTTGGTCGGCAATGCCTGTTGGCCCGGAGATTTGCGGAAGCGGGTGTGCGGTTTATCGAGGTGAATCATGGGAGCTGGGATCAGCACAAGAATCATCGACGCGATCTGAAGGCCAACTGCATGGCCACGGATGCTCCGGTGGCAGCGCTGCTCGAGGATCTACATCAGCGCGGTATGTTGGACGACACGCTTGTCGTATGGGGCGGAGAATTTGGAAGGCCTGGAATCAATCCGGATAAGGACAAGAACGAAACGGGCCATCAACCGCGTGGCTTCACGTTCTGGATGGCTGGCGGTGGAGTGAAACCTGGATTCGTTTACGGAGCCACGGACCCGACCGGTACCAGGGCCATTTCAGGAAAGATTCATTTCCGAGATCTTCACGCAACCATTCTTCACGCAATGGGGCTTCCTCCAAATGACCTGAGCTTCTGGCACGAAGGTCGTGCTCATCGACTGACCGGGCCGCAGGGCGGCAAGGTGGCCAACGCAATCTTTGCGTAAGAGTTGGATTGATTGAGAAAAAGGACGCAGGGGTAGGCTGAGCCTGGACACTAACGCGCTGGAGAGGACTACTCAGACTTTGTTTTCACAAGAGGAGCTGTCTGAGCAGGTGAGGTGACGCCGGGTGGTAGTTCCATGATCTGGATGTTGCGAAAGTGGATTTCTGCTCCTTCTGATTCGAGGCATAGATAGCCCTTCTTTACCGATGCCTTGCTGACACCGTTCACAAACTTGCCGTTGACGGAGAGCTTCACCACACCATCCACACATACCACATCGTAGTAGTTCCATTCGCCCCGAGGCTTACAACGGTTCTCGATGGATTTGCTGCGACGCCCACGGGGATTGTCCGGGACGGTTTCCAATCCATTGGCGCCGAAGAGTTCTCCATGCACATAGGCGATGGGAGGAAGCGTTCCGTCCTTTTTCTTGTGTAGCCGTGGCCAGCTGAGTTCCAACATCTGGATCTCCATCCCTTTGGGAAGCTGGCGATCTTTGGGAACAGATCCTTCGCTCCATGCAAACACCCCTGAGTTACCGCCCGCCTCCATGTGTCGCCACTCGATGTGAAGAATGAAGTTCTCATATTGCTTCTCCGACCGCATGACTCCAATGGGAAGGCCTTTGCAGATCAACATTCCGTCGCGCACGGACCATGTGTCTTTGCTGGTGTTGACGTCTACCCAACCGCTGAGGTCTTTCCCGTTGAAAAGTGGTTTGAAAGAAGGGACCTGCGTGGCTGCCTGTGAAAGCAGAGCGCAGAAGATCAGGATGAGGAAGGGGATGATACGTTTCATGATGGTGAGACTAGCGTCCTTTGGGGATTTCTTTCAATTGCCATGGTTCAGCACCGAATTCAAAGGCACCCAAATCAGGAGCCTTGCCTTCAAACGGGCGTCCGAGGTCCGTTCCCCGATCGACAACGAAACTATCTGTGGAAGAAGGCAACCAGAATGGAGCTGGTTTACCCGGCTTGCGAGTTAGTCCCGGGTCGTTTTCAGAGAAGTTGCTTTTAGGGACCCCAGTGCAGTTGATGAAAAGATTGTTTGTGATGTCCATCTTGGCTGCAATCAATGGATTGTTGGAGCCCACACGGCGTGGTTTGGTCCATGCGGAGACCACGATATTGTTTTTGAAAGTCCAGTTGTTTGCTCGTTCTGCCTTGGGGACACCCAACAGGGCGCCGGTCCTTGGCCCTGCATCGGCGCAGAAGATGGAGTTGTTGTAGATGTGAATGTTTTCAGCCAATCCGTTGTTCATCCAGATAAGGGCCCTGTCCACGTTCTCAATGACATTGTTGCGAATGATGACAGGGCCGTTGTTGGTGCCTCCATGATGAGTGTAGACACGTCCATTGGTCTTGCTGATGTTGACGTGGTTATGCTCGAAGATGAGATGATTGCGAGGTCCTTCGATCGTGTAGCTGTCACTGAGGTAATTGTGGTGGATCCAGAAAGAGCAAGGGAATCCACGTTTGTTGGGATCTGCAGCCTGATTTGGCTTGGGGATGGAGATGCAACTATTGATCCAGTTGTGATCAATCTCACAGCCGTATTCATTCTCGTGTGCTGACTCGATCCCAAACCCGCCGCGGATATCGATGTGGTTGTGATGGATGCGTACGTTCTCATGGCCGCTGGCTTTGTATCCGTAGCCACCGCCCACGCGTTGAATGATTTGATTGTGATGAATCTCTGAGTCCTTGAGGTAGCGGCTTCTGAGTAATCCTCCCCAATGACGCATCTTGTCGGTGCTGGTGTTTTCGAAATAACACTTCGCTACCTCGATGCCGCGGCTGATGTAGAGCATGGCTCCGTTCCATCTGAAGTCTTTGAAAACGATGTCTTCAATCGTTACGTCTTTTGAATGACGGCAGAGGATACCACCTGTGATGCGGTGCTCCTTGGGCGATGTCAGAGAGAGTCGCTTGATGGTGATGTTGCTTTTCTTCGTGAAGGAAATGAGGTGTTCCTCAGCCGGTGGTTCTTCAGGTTTGAAAGTCTCAGAAAGTTTCCAGTCTTTGGAGGCGATGATATGCGATCCTTTCTTACCCCATGCACCTTCACCCGTGATGGTGGTGCCAGACTTGGGGTAGGCAGTCCGTTCTGCGATGTAGGTTCCTGTGCGCACAACGATGGTATGTGCTCCGCCGTCATCAGGTACCTGTTCACAGGCAAAAGCCAGTGATGCCCACGATGTATCCCACGTCCGGCCATCCCGCTTGGGATCATCGACACCACCTTCCATGATATGGAATTTGGTAGCCGAAGCGGTGACGCATATCAGAGGTAGTAGAGCGACTAGTAGTCGTTGATAGAAATGGTTGGTTCGCATTGCTCAGGAATGATCTGGTTTGAGCTGATCCGCTGTCTTGGAGGGAGCCTGTCGGCAGTCGAGGATTCTCCAGACAATAATCTGTTGTTCCTCCAACTTGTAGTAGATGGCGAAAGGGAATTTGCGAGAAAGGGCTCGGTAGTAGCCTTCGATCTGAAAATGAATGCCGGGCGTTTCGGAGATAGAATCGATGTCTTTGAAGATACTGTTGGAAAAATACTCTCCCAATTCCTCTCCGCGTTGAACTTCGTAGAAAGGCCTTCCTTGTGCCATGTCACGGACTGCCGTCTGGCGAAGGTAGATCATCATTTGAACTGCTCTCGGAGTTGCGTTTTGGCTTCTTCCAAAGAGAGAAGGGGATTGTCGCCGTTCTTCGCTTGGGTCTCAGCCTTCTTCAATTCGTCGAGATGCCAATCAGGCACTGGGATTTTTTCTGAGTGAGCAAGGAGGTCCGTCCATACGGTATCGATGACCTCAAGTTTTTCCTCGGTCGACATTTCCTTCAGTGGGAGTGAAATGGCCATATATGGAAGTTGGACGGAAGGGGAGGAATCAGCAACGTGATTTTTCTGCGATGTCATCTCAAGCCACTTCGCAAGCGCAGAGGGCCTTGATGCTGTTGCAACCGGTGCAGTAGGAGCAGGGGCCACATTCGTTGGAAAGTCCCTGAAGGTGGCGTTCCATGCGCAGATGACAGCTTCCACACCCTGCACCTGCACCTGTTTTGAGTCGTAGCTCATCGACAGATGCGGCGTCGTGTTGATCGATTGCATCATCCAGAGCGGACTGGCGGACATTCAAGCAATGGCATACCAAGGGATCGTGTCCCTTTGGGCTGCTGGCTTGGTTCATGTCCACAATGTCTGCCATGTGTGTGTTGATAGATCGTCCAAGTCGTCGATTCATTCAAGTAAAAATATGAGAATGAGTCTCATTAACATTAATATTTAGCAAAATAGGGTCAGAAAGGTGCGATGAAATTAAACAATCAATTCACGGCGCTAATAAACTTAGATAAGCCTAATTTTTTCAGTGCGTGCTGAATTTATTATTTAAAACTAAGAAAATGAAACGACGCGAAACATTCGTATTATCAATTGGATTGGCCGGGCTTGTTGCACTCTCTGCGCAGGCGGAATCTCAACTAATAGCACCCAAGGCAGGGATGCGTGATCTGGCAACGGATCGCCCAGACGCGACTGAAAGCCCCATAACGGTGGATAAAGGCCGTTTTCAGCTCGAGTCTTCCTTTGTCAGCTTTACCCGCAATGATGATGCAGGGACGCGGACGGACTCGATCGGAGTGATGGAGAGTAATCTGAAGTATGGTCTCCTGGACACGACGGACCTCCAGCTCGTGTTCACACCTTATGGCCGAGAAACGGAGACCACAGGCGGCGTAAAGACCAAGAAAGAAGGCGCCAGTGACCTTCAGGTGCGTATCAAACACAACTTCTGGGGCAACGACGACGGCGATACTGCATTTGGCATCATGCCGCACTTCAAGATTCCTACCAGCACATCCGTCAGCAATGACGAGTGGGAATATGGTGTGATTGCACCGTTCAGCTGGGACTTTGCAGAGCGTTGGGGACTGGGCATGCAGGGAGAGTTGAACCGTGCATGGGATGACACAGACAACAAGCTCGACTGGGAATTCTCCCATACGGTCGTTCTTGGGTTCGATATCACTGACGCACTGGGAACCTACGTTGAGTATCTGGGTGTCTCTGGAGATCATCCTTATGATTCTTACTTCAGTGGTGGATTCACCTACGGATTGGCAGACTACATCCAGTTGGATGCGGGCACCCTGATCGGACTTAATGAAGAGGCAGAAGACCTTACGCTCTTTGGTGGTTTGAGTTGGAAATTTTGAGAACAGGTTCCTCCTGTGAATGTCGAACACCCGTTGCCTTTCGGTGGCGGGTGTTTTTTTTGTCGATTCTTTCGTCTCAGTTCTGAAAACCGCTTGCCCTGTAGGGAACGGTTCCGACAGTCTTCGCGCGTATGGCATCGGATGACTTCAACATCAAATACGTTGCAGACCTCGCCCGGATTAATTTGTCCGAAGAGGAACAGCAACGATTGGGCTCTCAGTTGGGCGGTATTCTTGGTTACGTGGAGAAGCTGAAAGAGCTGAATGTGGATGGGATTGAACCCATTGCGCATGCGTTTCCTGTGTCCAACGTCACCCGCCCGGATGAGGTCCAACCGTTTGAGGATGTGGAGGCGCTTCTGAAGAATGCACCTTCCATCAAGAACGATCTGTTCATGGTTCCCAAAGTCGTCGAATAAGCCCTTACAGACTCATGCTGAACCAACTCACCATTTCGCAGGCCAGAGAGAAACTGGACGCAGGAGAAATCACCGCTCGCCAATTGATGCAGGACTGTCTCGATCGCATCCGTGCGGTGGAAGATAACGTCAATGCCTTCATCACGCTTGATGAAGAAGACGCACTGAAACAGGCCGATGCTGCGGACGCATTGATCAAAGAAGGGAAGAGCAATCTGCCGCTGCTTGGTATTCCGATCGCAATGAAGGATGTGGTGGCGGTGAAAGGCCAACCACTTCAATGCGCTTCACAGATTCTTAAGGATTACATCGCTCCCTATGACGCGACCGTGACCGAACGCCTCAAAGAAGCAGGAGCGATCGTGTTTGGACGTCTGAATATGGACGAGTTTGCCATGGGCAGCTCGACGGAGAATTCCTCCTTTGGCGTCACCAAGACCCCTTGGGATCTGGAGCGTGTGGCCGGTGGATCATCAGGTGGCTCAGCTGCTGCTGTTTCCGCGGATGAATGTATGGGTGCGATGGCATCAGACACTGGTGGTTCCATCCGTCAACCAGCTGCCTTCTGTGGCAACGTGGGACTCAAGCCGACTTACGGCCGCGTCTCTCGCTTTGGATTGGTCGCCTTTGCTTCATCGCTCGATCAGATTGGTCCTATCACCAAGGACGTGCGCGATGCGGCGACATTGCTTTCCGTGATCGGGGGCAATGATCCCAAGGACTCCACCAGTATTCCCAAACCTACAGAAGACTTTGCCGCCAATCTTGGAAAAGACATCAAGGGCATGAAGCTCGGTCTGCCAAAGGAATACAATGTCGAAGGTCTGTCGCCCGAGGTGAAAGCCACTGTAGATGCAGCCGTTGAGAAATATCGCGAACTTGGCGCGGAGATTGTGGAAGTGTCCCTACCTCATACCGAGTATGCGATTGCGACCTACTATATCATCGCCAATGCCGAAGCCAGCTCCAACCTCGCTCGCTTCGATGGTATTCGTTATGGCAAGCGTGCCGAATGCACCAATGCAGTAGACATCTACAGCAACACCCGCGAAGAAGGCTTTGGTGATGAAGTCAAACGTCGCGTCATCATGGGAACCTATGTTCTCAGCTCAGGATACTATGACGCCTACTACATTCGCGCTCAGAAGGTTCGTAACCTGATCCGTCAGGACTTCCTCAATGCCTTTGAGCAGGTGGACGCCATCATTTCCCCAACCACGCCTACTGCGCCGTTCAAAGTAGGTGAGAAGTCAGGCGATCCGCTACAAATGTATCTGTCGGATATCTTCACCATTGCCTGCAACCTTGCGGGTATCTGTGGCATCAGTGTTCCTTGTGGATTCACAGAAAGCGGCCTGCCCATCGGGCTTCAGCTCCAAGGCAAACCTCTTGGCGAATCCACGATTCTTCAACTCGCCCACGCTTACGAGCAGGCAACCGAGTGGCATAAGAAAAAGCCGAGCCTTTAGGGAATGACGAAATACCTAATCTCCTAAAGACCCAAGGAAGTCCGAAGGCCGAATGAGGAAGGGTGTTCTTCCACATCGGACTTCAAATTCCTAAAGGATTCTTCGACTGTAAGATAGCGAGGGCTTTCGAATCATCTGCTAGAATGAAAGTGCTGATCTGCTCACGCATCCTTGGTGGGATTGGGTGACGGTGGCGCTGAAGTCTTCCAGGTAGGTGCGGCGTTTGCCGAAGTCTGGGGCGGTCCATTCTGCTTGGCGTTTGGCCAATTCTTCCTCTTCGATCTTCCAGTGAATTTCTCCGTTGAGTAGATCGAAGTTGATCAAATCTCCATCACGCACATGCGCGATGGGACCACCGACGGCTGCTTCGGGTGAACAGTGCACTCCAATGGCTCCGTGACTGACGCCTGACACGCGGGTGTCAGATAGGAGCGCGACTTTGCCGTCGAGTTCCTTTGTAGAAAGTGCGGATGTGGCAACGAGGACTTCGGGCATGCCTGATGCCACGGGACCGAGATAACGCAGGACGACCACGCTGCCTGGCTTGATGCGTCCGTCTTTGACCGCGCTTACAATCTCTCGCACGTCATCGAAGCAGACTGCGGTGCCGCTGAAGTCAGCCTTTGCCATGCTTGAGACTTTGAATACGACGCCTTCCGGTGCGACATTTCCAAAGCAGATCTGCATGTCGGCGTAGGGTTTGAATGCGTTTTCCTTGGAGACGATGAGATCCTGTCCTTCTGGGATGGGACCGACATCCTTGAGGTTCTCTTCCAATGTCTTTCCAGTAACAGTGGGGCAGGAGCCATCGATGATACCTTCTGTGAGAAGGTGTTTGAGAAGCAATGGAGTGCCGCCAAGTTTGTGAAGGTCGACCATGGTTCCACGTCCGCGTGGTGCAAAGCTGCAAAGGACGGGTGTCTCACGGAGGATGGGTTGCACGTCGCGAAGGGTGAATTCAACACCGGCTTCCTGCGCCAATGCGAGGAGGTGAATCATTCCGTTGGTGGACCCTCCTATAGCGGCAATTGTCCGGGTGGCATTGATGAATGCCTTCTTGGTCAGGATGTCACGTGGGCGGATATTGTTCGCCAGAAGATTACGCACTGCGTCTGCGGTGCGTTCGCATTCCTTTTCCTTTTCTTCATCGATGGCTGGAATAGATGAGCTGGCCGGTAGCATGAGCCCGATGGCTTCCATACAGATTCCCCATGTGTTGAACGAGGCAGCAATGCCGCATCCTCCGGGACCAGGGCAGGCTTTCTTGATGATGGTGTCGCGTTCCTCTTCTTCGATCTCGCCGACGTCTGCAGCTGCCTGGGCGTCATAGGCATCGAGAATGGTGATGCTTTTACCGTTGTGGCAACCGGGCTGAATGCTGCCGCCGCTCATGATGAGTCCGGGGTAGTTCATTCGAGCCAATGCCATGGCGAACCCTGGCCCGTTCTTGTCGCAGTTGTGCAGTCCGATCATTGCATCGTAGCGATGTGCGCTGACGACGCATTCGGCGGCATTGGCGATCATGTTGCGTGATGGCAGGGACGCGTTGCCGCCTTCATGTCCCTGAGTGATGTTGTCACTGACGGCAGGGGTGCCAAACGGAAATCCGATAAGCCCACTCTTAGTACATGCCTGTTTCAATGATTGTCCGAGTGCGTGTGCGTGGACGTTGCATAGATTGCCATCCAACAAGGGAACGCCGATGCCGATCTGCGGGCTGTCGAAGTCGTCCTTGTCCATGCCGAGTCCCCAGTAAAATGCGGTGACGCCTTTCTGCCATCCGTGGGTGAGTTCCTTACTGTTCCAATTGAGTGGTTGAGTCATGATTTCTGTCTGTGTCTGGGAAGTGGAAGGGGAATCTAAAAAGACCGCCATGCGATGAGGCAGGGCGGTCTTGTAATCAATCCATTGTTGGAAAGAGATTAGATATCGAGATCTTTGTCAGTCACGGCACCTTCTGATGCGGAGGAGACAAGGTGGGCATACTTTGCCAATACGCCGTGCTTGTAACGTGGCTTCATCGGCTTGAGCGTCTTGCGACGTGCGGCCAGCTCTCTCTTGGTGATGTTCACATTGAGCTCGCACTTCTCGGCATCGATGGTGATGGAGTCGCCGTTCTTAACCAGGGCTAGTGCACCACCGGCGTAGGCTTCCGGAGTGATGTGGCCAACCACGAATCCGTGTGTGCCGCCGGAGAAACGTCCGTCGGTGATGAGTGCCACTTCGTCGCCGAGTCCGCGTCCCATGATGGCTGCTGTAGGGCCAAGCATCTCCCGCATTCCTGGTCCACCTTTTGGTCCTTCGTAGCGGATGACGATCACATCACCTTTCTTGATGCTGCCATCAAGGATCTTGGTCATGGCTTGTTCCTCCGAGTTGAAGACGCGGGCACGGCCGGTGAAGATGAGTCCTTCTTTGCCAGTGATCTTGGCGACGGCGCCTTCTTCAGCGAGATTACCGTAGAGAACGACAAGGTGGCTGTCTTTCTTGATCGGCTTGTCGAGTGGCTGAACGATTTTCTGGAATTTCGGATACGGTTTCACCGACTTCAGGTTCTGAGCCAGTGTTTTACCGGTGACAGTGATGCAGTCACCGTGCAGGTAGCCTGCGTCCAGAAGTGTTTTCATCAATGGTTGGATACCACCGATGGCGACGAGTTCGGACATGAGGTATTTGCCGCTTGGCTTGAGATCGGCGAGCACAGGGACCTTTTTACCGATACGTGTGAAGTCATCGAGCTTGAGATTCACTCCGGCAGCATAGGCCATGGCAAGAAGGTGAAGCACTGCATTGGTGGAACCACCGAGTGCAATCACGATGGTGATGGCATTCTCAAATGCCTTCTTCGTCATGATATCGCGTGGCTTGATGTCCTTCTTGAGAAGTTGAACAACAGCGGCGCCGGCGTTGCGGCAGTCCTCGGCCTTGGCCTTGGAGATGGCAGCCTGAGCAGAGCTGTTTGGAAGACTCATTCCCAATGCCTCAATGGCAGAGGCCATGGTGTTGGCAGTATACATACCGCCGCATGAGCCGGGGCCGGGGATGGCGCAGGATTCGATCTGCTGTAGTTCCTTGTCGGTAATCTTTTTGTTGGCGTGTGCACCGACGGCTTCAAAGACAGAGACCACATCCAGCTTCTTCTCTTTGTCTTCTTTCTTCACGCGCTTGCCTGTGATGCAGCCTGGAAGAATGGTTCCGCCATAGACAAAGACAGCAGGGCGATTCATGCGCGCTATGGCGATGAGGCAGCCGGGCATGTTCTTGTCGCAACCACCAATGGCCACATAGCCGTCCATGCCTTCACAACCCACAACGGTCTCGATGGAATCGGCGATTACCTCACGAGAGACGAGGGAGTATTTCATTCCCTCGGTTCCCATGGAGATACCGTCGGAAATGGTGATGGTGTTGAAGATCAGGGATTTGCCGCCGCCTTTGTCGGTTCCTTCAGCAGCGTGCTTGGCCAATTCATCGATGTGGAAGTTACAAGGAGTTACCTGTGACCATGTGCTGGCAATACCAATGACAGGCTTCTTGAAATCCTCTTTCTTGAATCCGACCGGGTAGAGCATTGCGCGGCTGGGCGCGCGGTCCGGTCCGTCCAGCACGGCACTGGAATATTTGCGGATGTTGACCGGCTTCTTTTTGGCCGGTGCCTTTGCAGGTTTCTTCTTCGCACTCATGAGGGCGGGGATGCTCCACTGAAGGCGATTCAGTGACAAGTGTTTAGAGCACTCGATTGTTGTTTTTTACCAACCATGCCGCGCGTAGAATTGATTGTAACTTCTTACTGTTATGCTTTACCGGGCTTTGCTAGCTTGGTCCTCGTTTCCTTTGAAAGGCATTAGCCTGATGGTTTTCCCACACACGGGATGATTGTCTTTGCTCTTCGTTGGGGACTTGAATGCAGATGTGGGGCTGCGTGTGTATTGAATGGGATTCTAGATTTTGAAATCTGCAATGCGGGAAATGAAAATGGAAGCGGCTGTGATGGGATCACACCCGCGCTTTCTACAGCAGTATCAGGTGACTCTGGTGCTGCTTCTTTGCTATCTGGCAGTGTTTGAAACGTGGACTGAATTGCCGAGAGAGGCAGTCATTCAAACCGCTGTTGGTGTTCCTGTGGCAATGCTCCTCTTTTGTCTGTGGCATTTGAAATCGGGTTATTTTCATAATTTCGTCGATTTTCTTGTTCATCTGGCTATTCCGTTGGACGTGGCTTTGGAGGGGTTATTGATTCCCTATCATGATGATCGTGGATTTCTCCTTTGCGCCTTGGCCTTTGCCTTAGTGTTGGTGCCATATCGCGTGTTGCTTGTCTCTCGGCAGAATGAACAGGGAAGGCGTTGAGGGCGACGATGTTCCATTTTTGGAGCTGATGTTTGCGAGAGGTGGACAATAATCGTGTTGCGGCTGGCATGGGGGATGCATAGGGTCGGGCTTCAACCACGTTGTTGATCCTCGTTTGTTTGGGATCAGATCCGCATGGCGAGCAAGCGAATGACAGTGCTGTATACAGGGAGAGTCCAAGGAGTGGGCTTCCGATACACCTGCAAGCAGGTTGCCATGGGGTTTGATTTGACCGGAACTGTTCGAAATTTGTCGGATGGCCGGGTGGAATTGATAGTAGAAGGGGATGAATCCGAGTTGGGTGAATATCGCCAAGCCATAAGGGAAGCGGGCTTGGAAGGCTTCATTCGACAGGAAGTGGATGATTGGAGTGCCGCTGATGGCACGTTTAAAGGCTTTCAAATCGTTTCATAAAAGTTCAAGTTTCGACAAAATGAAGTACGCCATAATCGCTGACATACACAGCAATCTGGAGGCCCTTCAGACGGTTCTCAAAGATTCGGAAGAGCAGGGTTGCACGCATTATGCCTGTCTGGGTGATGTGGTGGGCTACGGAGCTGATCCCAAAATCTGCCTGGATATGATCCGGGAAATGGATATTCCCGTCGTGAAAGGAAACCATGACGAATACATCGGTTCCGAAATGGAACTGGATGGATTCAACGCTCATGCCGCCCAAGCTGTGATCTGGACCCGTGAGCAACTCACGGAGGATGACCGCAAATGGCTCAATGGGCTGAAGTATCTGCGCATGGTGCAGAATTTCACCATCGTGCACGCCACATTGGATGTGCCGCGCAAGTGGGGATACGTCTTTGATAAACTGGCTGCAGCGGCAAGTTTCACCTACCAGAACACCTCAGTGTGTTTCTTTGGTCACACGCATGTGCCTACCGCATTTGTCAGAGATGAAAGTGTTCGCGGTGGTTCGTATTCCAAGTTTCATGTGGAACCTGGAAAGAAATACTTTGTAAATGTCGGCAGTGTGGGGCAATCACGCGATGGAGTAGCAAAGGCCACCTACGCGATTTACGACATGGAGGAACACACGATCGAACTCCGCCGTCTCGATTACGACATGGAAACGACCAAGCAGAAGATCCTCGATGCAGGTCTTCCTTCCCGTCTTGCTGAACGTCTGGATGTCGGCAGATAGGTTGTAAGTTGATTTTCTGACGCGCGTTTTGTCTTCGGGCAAAGCGCGCGCTTTTTTGTGTGAAGATACTCATTCTCAAACCTAGCTCCCTGGGAGATGTGATTCAGGCCATGCCTGTTCTGCGTCATCTCCGGCTTGCGTATCCGGATGCGGAGATCCGTTGGTGGATTGCCAAGGGGCTGGCTCCGTTGCTTGAGGATGACCCGGATCTGAATGGCATCATTCCCTTTGCACGCGGCAGCTGGTTCAGACCTGCGGAGACGGCTCGCATGCTTGGACAGATCGCAGGGCTTCGCCGGGCGCGTTACGATCTGGTCATTGACCTTCAGGGGCTCTTTCGAAGCGGGTTGTTTGCATGGTTGTCCCGAGGTGGTCACGTCATTGGACTTGAGAACCACAAGGAAGGCGCGCCCGCATTTTTTGACCAATCAGTCCCCAGACCATCGGCATCTGCGCATGCTGTCGATTGGTATCTATCAGTTTTGGATACGATTGGAGTGGCTCGGGATCAGGAATTTGAGTGGATTCCGGAGCGGTCGGAGATCGCTTCAGACATTGCCAAGGTATGGAATCTCGGAGAAGAGCCCCTGATTACGCTCTGTCCTGGAGCCCGCTGGAAGAACAAACGATGGCCAGCCGGTTATTTTCAGGAACTGGTTTTGGGAATGGCTCGTAAATACAAAGACGCCAGGTTTGCGATCATTGGTGGTCCTGAGGATTCACCATTGGGGGATCAGATTGCAGCTATTTCTCCAACGCGATGCATCGACCTGACCGGTAAGACAAATCTGCGGGAAATGATCGAATGGGTCCGCAAGAGTTCCATTCTGATCACCAACGACACAGGGCCGATGCATGTAGGGGCAGCATTGAAGACTCCCATGGTCACACTGTTTGGCCCTACAAACCCCTCACACACAGGCCCTTACCAGATGCTGGATTCAGCCATTCAGGATCAAACATTGAAATGCATTCCCTGCATGAAGGCCCATTGTAAACGAGAGCCATGGCAGGATTGCCTGCTGAAGGTGAAGCCTGAGCAGGTTGGAGAACTGGCTGAAGGAAAGTTGGTAGAAGGATTATCAGAAGCCTGAAATGACCAAGATTTGAGATTCAGGACACAAAAAACGTTTTTCTCTCTGGGGCACTCTGCTCCATGATGACGGCTCTTAACCGAAATAGATTTTTATGGAACCCACACGCACAGCATACGGAATTTGGAGCGGCGGTCGCTTCATGCACTTTGGAGTACCGATCGAAGAAGACCGGATGATCTCTCTCATCCGCCAGTCCTACGATCAGGGCATTCGCACGTTTATGACTGCCGATGTCTATGGCAAAGGCGCTGCCGATGAAATGATGGCTCGGGCCCTTAGC
Organism: Limisphaerales bacterium; assembly: GCA_965658675.1. GTDB lineage: Bacteria > Verrucomicrobiota > Verrucomicrobiia > Limisphaerales > CAZKNW01 > CAZKNW01. Next base: position 341,139 of record CBFHTT010000005.1, on the reverse strand, counting down.
GGAATTGATCGATCCTCATACTGCTTGGTAGGCATCGTAGGACATGATTTTTATTCAGCAGAGAGACTTGGATTCAAAGGGTTCCCGCGCTTTACCAATCCTGAGCTCCGCCAACCATCCGAGTATAAATCCTATCTTGAGTCCGCTGTGGAGAAATCCCTTGGACGCTGTAAGACCGATTACTTCGATCTGTTGATGCTTCATAATCCAGACTCCATTGGTTACTCCAGTGATGAAGTCTGGAAGGGGATGGCATCATTGAAAGAGCAGGGCGTTGCCAAATCTCTGGGTGTAGCACCTGGTCCTGCAAACGGATTCACACTCGATCTGCTGATGAATTTCGAACGCTTCGAAGAAATCATCGATTGGGCCATGATCATTCTGAACCCGATGGAACCATGGCCAGGTAATCTGGTTCTGCCTGCGGCAGTGAAACATAATGTGAAACTGATGACCCGCGTGGTGGACTATGGAGGTCTCTTCCATGACGATGTGAAACCCGGCCATGAATTCTCTGACAGCGATCACCGGACCTTTCGCCCTGAAGGTTGGATTGACGCAGGAAACGAGAAACTGGAAAAGATGCGCCCGATCGCAGAGAAGCATGGTCTGACCATGCTCCAGCTTTCATGCATCTGGAACCTCTGCCAACCAGCTGTGAAGTCAGTCATTCCGACTCTGATGCAGGAGAAAGCAGCCACAGCCAAACCTGTTGAAGACAAGGCTGAAGAACTGGCCAAACTCCCAGACATCAAACTGACAGACGACGAACTCCAAGAGCTTTTTGAGATCGGAAACAACAAAGGTTGCATGGCACTCAAGGGAGCCAACCCTGAGCATGAAGGCGATCCCATGCCTGATCGTTGGTCTCTGAATGCAGATCTGATCGCAGCTGGAGAAACATATAACATCGATCCCGCAAAAGATCTGGTGATGTCCCACTGATCAGAATCAGACCGTTTTTTGAAAAGGCCTGCCAAGGATTTCCTTGGTAGGTCTTTTTTTGCTCCTTCAGGGTGGTGACGCTGTGCTTGTCCTATCGAGATGACAGTACGGGCCCCTTGCGTGGTTCTGTGGTTGATGGGGCTGCTCGTCTTTCCGATAGGTTGCCGGAGTGCGGTGAAGCTGCTGCTTATACAATTGGTGTGATGCGGACGATGGGGACACCGAATGTCCTAACTCACCTGTATGTGAAAGGCGCTTATGATTCGGATATCGGGTTACGATTGAAACGCTCTTGGCGTCCGTATGCGAATTGTATGAGTTGTAGTCCCGCTTATGCGCTTTGCGAGGCTACCCGCAGTCCGGACCCTTGCGGAGGAAGTGTCCGGGTTCTTAAAATTCAGCGCTGCCAGGTGTGCGGGCGAAGGGGATGACGTCTCTGATGTTGTGGACGCCTGTGACGAACATGAGCATGCGTTCGAAGCCCAGTCCGAAGCCGGCGTGGGGCACGGAACCATAGCGTCGTAGGTCCACATACCACCAGTAGGATTCTTCTGAAAGGCCGTGTTGTCTCATGTTGGCCTGGAGTTGATCGAGTCGTTCTTCTCTCTGACTGCCGCCCACAATCTCACCAATGCCAGGAGCTAGGACGTCCATGGCAGTGACGGTCTTGTCATCGTCGTTGAGGCGCATGTAGAAGGGTTTGATGTCTTTGGGGTAGTTGAAGACGGTGACCGGGCACTTGAAGTGTTTTTCCGTGAGGAAGCGTTCGTGTTCTGCCTGGAGGTTGATGCCCCATTTGACGGGGTAGTCGAACTTCTGGCCGGATGCTTGGAGGATGTCTACGGCTTCAGTATAGCTCACGCGCTGAAAGGGGCGCTCCTGAACGAAACTGAGTCTTTCGAGGAGTTCTTTATCAACGAATTTGTTGAAGAGCTCGAGATCGTCGGCGCAGTTTGAGGTGATATCGCTGACGAGGTATTTGACGAATTCCTCTGCCAGATCCATGTCACCATTGAGATCGCAGAAGGCCATCTCTGGCTCGACCATCCAGAACTCGCTGGCATGGCGTGATGTATGCGAATTCTCAGCGCGGAACGTGGGGCCAAAGGTGTAGATGTTGGACATGGCTGAGGCGAAGACCTCGCCTTCCAATTGTCCACTGACGGTGAGGAATGCTTTCTTGGCAAAGAAGTCTTGTTCGTAGTCGACCTTACCATCGGGTTTACGTGGTGGGTCCTCTGGCAGTGTGGTGACTTTGAAGAGTTCACCTGCGCCTTCGCAATCGCTGGCGGTGATGATGGGAGTGTGGACGTAGAGAAAGTCTCTTTCCTGAAAGAACTGATGAATGGCGTAGGCGAGGCGGTTCCTGACGCGAAAGACGGCTCCAAACATGTTGGAACGAGGTCTGAGGTGGGATATCTCCCGCATGAATTCGGGTGAATGACGCTTCTTTTGTAGCGGGTAGCTTTCATCTGCCTTTCCGACGACTTTGAGCGTGCTGGCCTGAATCTCCCAGCTTTGGCCTTTGCCTTGGGAAGCGACGAGCTTGCCTTCGATATGCACGGAGGCGCCTGTGGTGGCGTCGTGGATGTTGGAGTAGTCGGGCTGATCGGCATCTATGATGACCTGTATGTTCTTCAGGCAGGTGCCATCGTTGATCTCGAGAAAGGAAAATGCTTTGGAATCGCGGCGTGTGCGGATCCAGCCCTGAATCAGGATCGCGTCCTGGGCTTCTTCTGATTTGAGGGCGTGTTTGATGAGGGTTCGTTTCATGATGAACTGTGGACCGCCTGCGAAGTAGTCCAGAAAGGAGGCGGATGCAAGGTGGTTTTACCAATGAAACGGATTGAAGGGACACGTTCTGGAGCAATTTTCTTTCCGCTACTGGATGCGACAGGTTGAATGCGCCGCATGGCGCGTGAGTATGTGCTCCAAAAATTCCAGCAGAAGGCCGAGTTCCAGATTGATTATCGGGGGGAGCTCAATGATCAGCAGTATGAGGCGGTGACGGCGGAGCCAGGTCCGGCTCTGGTGATTGCGGGGGCGGGGGCGGGCAAGACCCGGACGCTGACTTATCGCGTGGCGTATCTGTTGGAACAGGGGATCAGCGCGGATCGGATCCTGTTGCTGACCTTCACGAACAAGGCGGCGAAGGAAATGATGAACCGCGTTGGCGATCTCTTGGGCGGCGGCTACGAACAGCTCTGGGGTGGAACCTTTCATTCGATTGGGCATCGTGTGCTGCGCCGCTTCTGTGATCGCATCAATTACCGCAGGGATTTCTCTATACTGGATTCGGAGGATTCGCGTGATCTCTTGAAGGCCTGCCTGGGTGCTGCTGATATTGATGTGAAGGCCACCCGTTTTCCGAAGGCGGATGTGTTGAAGGCGATGATCTCACTGTCTGTGAATACAGGGCTGGAGATGCCGAAGGTTCTGGAACGTTATTATAAGAAGTTTGTTCCGCTCACGGATCAGATCACGGATTTGTTCAAGGCGTATGCTGAGCGCAAGCGTGAGACGAACGTCATGGATTTTGATGACCTGATGGTGCTCTGGCTTCGATTGTTGAAAGAGGACGATGCTGTTCGTGAGCGATTGCAGGAGCGATTTCAATTTGTGCTCGTGGATGAGTATCAGGATACCAACCTGGTGCAGTGTGAACTGATTAATCTCCTTGCCGGGAAACACCGTAATGTGATGGTGGTGGGAGATGACTCTCAGAGCATCTACTCATGGCGTGGCGCTGACTATCGGAACATCTTGGAATTTCCAAAGCGTTACCCTGAGTCCAAGCAGTATCGAATCGAGGTCAATTACCGGAGCACGCCTGAGATTTTGCAACTGGCCAATGAGTCTATCTCATTGAACACGCGTCAGTTTGAGAAGGAGCTTCAAGCGGCACGTAGCAGTGGAATGAAGCCGGCATTGGTGGCCTGTGGCGATGCCTATGAACAAGCGGGTTTCATTGCGCAGCGTGTGCTGGAGTTGCGTGATGAAGGCATGGAACTGATGGATATCGCGATTCTTTATCGGTCCCATTTCCACGCGATGGAGCTGCAGATGGAACTGACGAAGCGCAACATTCCTTTCACCATCACCAGCGGACTGAAGTTCTTTGAGCAGGCACATATCAAGGATGTGGCTGCATATCTGAAACTAATCACCAATCCGCGAGATGAAGTTTCTTTCAAGCGCGTGGTTCTTATGTTGCCTGGAATCGGAGCCAAGGGTGCGGACAAGTTGTGGGCGCTTTTTCAGCAGCGCCTGACCGGGCTTTTGACGGATGACGTGCAGGAGGAAAGCGATCCTGACTGGAGCGTTGATGAGGATTGGGAAACTGCGCAAGCGGCGCCCTCTGCTCCTCAATTCGACGTGGCCGGTGCGTTACGGGAGATAGATTCCAAGGTGCCGAAAAAGGCAATGGAGCCATGGAAACAACTGGGTCACACGGTCGAGCAGATGCAGGAGTGCAATGGTGATGCCTCCAAGCAGATCCAGATCCTTCTTGAGGCAGGGTATGAGGAATACCTGAATCAGACGTTCAACAACGCCAACAGTCGCATGGAGGACGTACAGCAGTTGGCTAGCTTTGCCGATCAGTTCAATTCCGTGGAAGAGTTCTTGGCACAGCTTTCGTTGATGACGGATACCGAGTCGGAAGGTGGCGGTGCGAAGGATGATGAGTTTGTTCGTTTGTCATCGATTCATCAGGCAAAGGGACTGGAGTTCAAGGTGGTCTTTGTGATCATGCTTTGTGATGGGCTGTTTCCTTCCGGACGATCATTGGAGGATCCGGACAGTGAGGAAGAGGAACGTCGGTTGTTTTATGTGGCTGTGACCCGAGCTGAGGATGAGCTGTATCTGACCTATCCTCTGATTCGAATGACGCAGGGCTATGGCGGGGATATCGTCCAGACGCCTTCGAGATTTGTGGAAGAGATTCGTGACGATGATTTCATTGAAGAGTGGAATCTGAAAAGCAGCCGGGGTTGGTAAGGATTTTCTTTAAGCAACTCGGTCTGTTCTTCAGACTTGGTGGATGCTTCTTCCCAGACTGGTTGCCTTGTCGCTGATCGCTTTCTCAGCGATGGGGGCGGAGGATCTTTTTCGTGCAGGTGTCAGGACCACAGAGCCAATGACGCCGGCGGAGGAGCAGTTGGGGTTTGATCTTCCAGAGGGCTTTTCCATTCAGTTGGTCAATTCTGAGCCTGCCATTTCCAAGCCGATGAACATGGCCTTTGATGCCCGCGGGCGACTGTGGGTGACAGATACATTGGAGTATCCTGATCCAGTGCCGGTAGGTGAGGGAGGTAGGGATTCAGTCAAGATTCTGGAGGACAAGGATGGCGATGGTTTTTCAGAAACGGTCACTGTGTTTGCCGACGGATTGAATATTCCTACAGGCATCCATCCATTTCTGGATTATTCAGGATCCAAGCCTGTTCAGTGTTGCGTGGTCTGGAGCATCCCTAATATCTGGATGATGCGGGACAATGATCATGATGGAGAGGCCGATGAGCGAAAGGTGCTTTATGGGCCATTGGGTTTTGAAAAGGACACGCATGGGATGCATTCCTCTTTCACTCGTGGTAGAGACGGTTGGCTTTATGTGACTCATGGCTTTCGCAATGACACGACGATTCGTGGGGGCGATGGGAGTGAGTTGTCCATCAGTTCAGGCCACACCTATCGGATCCGTTTGGATGGTTCGCGTGTGGAACCACATACCTTTGGACAGGTGAATCCGTTTGGCATGTGTTTGGACCGATGGGGGAATCTTTACACTGCTGATTGTCATAGCTCCCCGATCTATCAACTGATCCGTGGTGGGTATTATCCGAGTTTTGGGAAGCCGCATTATGGACTGGGGTATGCGCCGGAAATGATCCAGCACACGCATGGCTCAACGGCCATCTGTGGCATCGTGGTGATTGATGAACCTGCGTGGCCTGAGGAGTTTCAGGGCAATGTGCTGATCGGGAACGTCATGACCAGCCGGATCAATCGCGACACCATCGAGTGGAAGGGAAGCACTCCTATCGGACATGAGGCGAATGACCTGCTCTTGGCATCCGATCCTTGGTTTCGTCCGGTGGATCTTCAGATGGGGCCCGATGGAGCGCTTTATGTGGCGGACTTCTACAATCGGATCATCGGACACTATGAAGTGCCACTGGATCATCCGGGGCGAGATCGCAAGAAGGGAAGAATCTGGAAGATCCGGTATCATGGGAAAGAGGGTTCAATCGCAAAGTCTCTTCCATCGACTGAGAGCAAGGATATTCCTGATTGGATCGTTGAGGCTGAATCAAAAAGTTTGAGTCGGCGCCAATTGGCCAATCGTGTGATGACGGATTATCTGACAAGCCGGGTGGATGATTCTGATTCAGGCGGTTTTCCGCCGGAGGTTCTTGCTGATGAAACAGTGTATCAGTCTGACTTTCCCAAAGAATTGCGCGCTGAGTTTGTATGGTTTCTTCATCATGGAAATCTCTTGAAGGAAGAACATATCGATTGGTGGATGAACGATGGTTCATCACTGGTTCGAGTGCAGGTGATGAAGGTATTGGCTGAGACTCACGATTGGAAACATGTGCATCAACAGGCAGCGCTGAAGGGATTGGCTGACGCAGATCCACGCGTTAATCGTGCAGCAGCTGAGGCGGTAGGCATGGCCGGACAAGGCGATCTGGCATTTGCGCTCCTGCAGCTCATGGCGCGTGTGGATGATGAAGACACCCATCTACGACATGCCGTGAAGATCGCGCTTAAACAATTGCTCGATGATCCATCAGCTATTTCCCTTTTGCTCAGTGCAGAATTAGAAAGTCGTGATTCAACCAACGTGGCGGAGATATGTCTGGCTCTGAATCATGAGACTGCCGGGGACTTCATAATCCAACACTTGAAACGTTATCGAGTCTCACCAAGGCGCTTGAATCCCTTGGTCGAGAAGGCCGCCACTCTGGTGAATGGAGAATCGATGGATCAGTTGGTGGGGCTGATTCGAACGCATCTTCGCGGGCAATTGGATCTTCAGATCGAGTTGTTCAAATCCATTGATGAAGGCACACGTTCTAGAGGTAAGAAACTACCGTCGTCCGTGACGGAATGGGGCTCTGAGTTGGTTGATGGGTTGTTGAGTACAACAAATTTGGAACCGGACTGGTATGCACATCCAGTCGGAGTGGCTACTAACCAACGTTCTCCGTGGTTTGGGCAATTAAGGAAGAGTGACGACGGTGTGGAGGATTGGTTCTTTTGCAGCCTTCCGCCCGGAGGAGAAAGGGAAGTGGGCCGGATTCGCTCACGTCCTTTTACATCACCTGAAATGTTGTCCTTTTATCTCGCTGGGCATGATGGATATCCCGATGTGCCTGCTCAGAAGAAGAACAGGGTCCGCTTATTGGATGCGCGGACAGGCGAGGTTCTTCGACAGCAGTTTCCTTTTCGTCATGACATAGCCAGAAAGGTACAGTGGGACCTGAGTGATGTAGCAGGGAGGCAGGTGGTTTTGGAGGCGACGGATGGCGACTCGGGCAAGGCTTATGCGTGGCTCGCAATCGGGCGAGTGGAACCTGCAGTTGTTGATATCGGTAATTGGCGACCGGCAGATGTGAATGAACGCCTCGTGGCTGCAGGAGGAATCGCAACGATTCTTCTTCAGGAAAATTGGGATGATCAACTGACATCCATTGCCATTGATTCCGCATGGGCACCCCGTGTTAGGAAGACCAGTGCATGGGCAGTGGCTCGTCGATCAAAGGATGGTGTCAGGGTGTTGGCTGCTGTTCTGTCGGGCGATGGTGGAATTACATCGAGGCTGAGAGACTCGTTGCTTCTGCATGCTGTTGGAAAGCCTGATGGAAATCTCGTGCCGGTCGTCATCGATGAGGTGAGACGTGCCGGGTTGCGGTATTCTTTGTTGGAGTTGTTGACCTTCCTTGAGGATGGCGAGAGTGCGTTGCTTCGGTGGGCGAAGTCGGATGGCTTTCACCGGATTGTGATGAATGACTCCGAATGGGCGAAAGTGAAACGGGCTTCTGAATCATTGCATGGCATTCTTCGAAACTTGGACCAGAAGATTCGGGCTTCAATCGAACCAACAGATGAAAGAATCGTGAAGTTGCTTGAAGGTGTCTGGCGCAAGGGGGCATCGGCAGGCCGAGGTGAAGCGATCTTTCGGCAGAATTGTGCCGTGTGTCACAAGATGGGTGGTGAAGGTGCATTGGTCGGTCCTCAGCTTGATGGGATCGGAAGCCGTGGAGACTACCGGGTGTTGGAGGATGTCTTGGCTCCAAGTCGTTATCTGGATCCAGGGTTTCGAGCGGTTACTTGGGATCTGAAGGATGATTCGGTGATCACAGGCATGCCGAGGGCGAAACAAGGCGATTCGTTGCTTGTTGTCGATACTCAGGGTAAGGAGCACACAATCCAGTCTGAGAGCGTGGTTCATGAGTTTGTATCTGACCTTTCCTTGATGCCTTCCAACTTTGGGGACTTGATGAATGATGAACAACTTAGGGATCTTCTTCGTTTTCTTACCAACTAGTCGCGATTCCAGTGCGTCAGATAGAATGGATAACTTTAGAAAAATTCTGTCCAAGACGACGAGCTTGGGCCTATCTATAACACCGATGACCCTCTCATCTTACAGAAGAAGTCTGTGTACGACTTTGATTGTCGGACTTTTGTGCCTGCATGGTGCTGCCTCTTTCGCAGATGAGGTCGCTGGACTGGAGCATTTTGAAAAGCATATCAGGCCCCTTTTCGTGGAGAAATGCATCGGTTGTCACGGTCCAGACAAGCAGAAGGGCGGGCTGAGACTGGATTCGCGAGAAGCGATGCTCATAGGTGGGGACAGTGGCCCTGTTTTGGAGCCTGGTATGACTGAGGACTCCCTGCTTCTTTCTGTAATCTCCTATTCCTCAGATCTCAAGATGCCACCTAAAGAGCGTTTAAGTTCCGAGGTGGTGAAAAAGGTTTCTGATTGGATTGCCATGGGGGCGCCTGATCCTCGCAAAGCCGTTGGAGAGATCGTGAAGCGTAAGGGCATCGATCTGGAAAAGGGACGTGAGTTCTGGGCTTATCAACCCGTCGGAAAGGTGAAGATTCCCACGGTGAAGCAGAATGACTGGCCCCACTCTGAGTTGGACTTCTTTATCCTGAAGGAGCTTGAAGCCAAGGGGCTGAAACCAGTTACAGATGCAAGTCAGAGCGCTTGGGGACGTCGCCTCTACTACGCGCTGACTGGATTGCCACCGACTGCTCAGCAATTGAATGAGTTGACGTCCATGACCTCTCCCGAAGACAGAGTTCGTCTGGTGGATCAACTCTTGGAGTCACCGCGCTTTGGTGAACGGTGGGGGCGCCACTGGTTGGACATTGCTCGTTTTGGTGAATCTGTGACGTTGCGTGGCTTGGTATTTCAGAATGCATGGCGCTACCGGGATTATGTGATCGAGTCCTTCAATCGCGATGTGCCGCTTGATCAATTCATTGCGGAACAAATCGGTGGTGACTTGATGGAGGCTGATGGATATGAGGATCGTCGCCGCAAGATGATCGCCACGAGCTTTTTGACTTTGGGAAATCACAATCTCGAGGAGCAGAACAAGGAGTCGCTGAACATGAACGGCGTGGACGAGCAGCTCGATACCATTGGCAAGGCGTTCCTTGGCCAGACCATTGCCTGTGCGCGTTGTCATGATCACAAGTTTGACCCGATTCCGACTGCGGATTACTACGCCATGGCTGGCATTTTGCGCAGCACTGATTTCTTCGTTCATAACAATGTGTCAGGTTGGATTGAGGAGTCGCTTCCGTTGAGCCCTGAGCAGGAAAAAGTATTGAACGTTCACAAGAAAGAAGTGGCCGCCTTGAAGAAGGAGATCGATGCCTTGAAGAAGATCACCGGCACGCTTTCGCAGAAACGGACAGGAGCGATCAAGGTCAGCGACCTTCCTGGAGTCGTGGTGGATGATGCCGGCGCTGTGAAGGTGGGCGATTGGGTGAACTCGACCTTCAAGAACCTCTACATCGGTCAGGGCTATGCTCACGACGATGACAAGGACAAGGGACTCAAGTCACTAAGCTTTGAGCCGGAGTTGCCCAAGGAAGGGCGCTACGAAGTACTACTGGCTTACTATGGACACTCAAACCGCTCGACCAAGACTCCCATCACGATTCAGAGTGCGGATGGAGAAAAGTCGATGAAGGTGAACATGAGGAACGAAGCTCCTATTGATGGACGCTTTCTTTCGCTTGGGACGTACCGATTCGAAACCAATGGCTTTTCCACTGTGTTGATTTCCAACAAGGGCACCGATGGTCACGTGGTTGTGGATGCAGTGATCTTCTTGCCCGTCGATGATGATGTGAAGCTTGCTCGACCCGATGCGAGTGATACCGAAGCCACCAAGGCTCGGGCGCGGCTGGCCAAGCTTCAGTCAGAGTTGAGTGGGTTGGAGAAGAACGCACCTGTGGTTCCCAAAGCCATGGTGGTGAGAGACAGGGACAAGCCCGCTGATATCCCAATTCATATTCGAGGCGTGGTTGGAAATCATGGTGAGACAGTCCGGCGGGGATTCCTGCAGGTGGCCAGCATTGGTGACCCGGTCATCGCTGAGCCTAAACAGAGCGGACGGTTGGAAATGGGGCGCTGGATCGGATCGAAGGACAATCCGTTGACTGCGCGTGTTTACGTGAACCGTGTCTGGCATTGGTTGATGGGGCAGGGACTGGTCCGAACAGTGGACAATTTTGGAACGACCGGCGTGCCTCCGACTCATCCTGAATTACTGGATTATCTGGCGCGACGGTTCATGGATAATGGCTGGTCCACCAAGTCGTTGATCAGGGATATCATATTGTCCCGCACATGGGGGCTCTCGTCCAAGGCATCCGAGATGCTTGAGCAGGCCGATCCTGAGAATGTGCTTTTGGCACGGGCGCATCGGACACGTCTGGAAGCGGAAATGATGCGTGACGCGATTCTACAGATCAGCGGCGATTTGGATCTGACGATGGGGGGCTCGGAGTTTTCGTCATCACTCAAGGCCGACTATGGTTTCTCATACTCAGGGAACCGCAGGAGTATCTACGCCCCGCAATTGAGAAATGCTCCATTGGAGATCCTGGAAACCTTCGACATGGCCAATTCCAGTTTTACGACGGGGGATCGGAGTTCCAGCACAGTGGCGCCGCAAGCGCTCTATCTGATGAATCACCCCTTTGTCATGGACCAGGCAGAGAAGGCAGCCGGACGCATGTTGAATTCCGTCATGGGAAGAGATGCTCGGTTGACCTACGCATGGCAGAGCGTCTTGGGACGAGAGCCTTCCGCGGGCGAGCGTAGAGTGATGAATACTTTCTTGAGTGAGAATGTGACTGATGAAGCCTCAGAGCCGAAGGCGTGGGCGCAGATTTATCAGTCATTGTTCGGTTCCATTGATTTCAGATACATTCCATAAACAACCGTCATGAACGACTTTCCTCAGTTTTCCAGACGAGCAGCCCTCAAAGGCTCAGCATGTGGTTTTGGTTATATGGCCATGGCTGGTATGGCAGCCTCCAATGCCGGTGCGGGAGTGATGAATCCACTGGCAGCACTGCAGCCTCATCACGCACCTCGTGCCAAGCGGGTGATCTTTATTTTCATGCAGGGAGGCCCGAGCCATGTGGACTCCTTTGACTACAAGCCAGTGTTGGAGCAACGCGATGGACAGCAGATGGCCTTCGACGATGCACGAACGATTGCCAAGACAGGCAAAAGAGGTTCACAGCAACGCCTGATGAAATCGCTCTGGGATTTTAATCCGTATGGGCAGTCTGGAAAGATGTGTTCGGATTTGTTTCCTCACATGAATCAGCATGTGGATGACATGTGTTTCATTCACTCCATGCACACAGAGGGAATCGCACATGGTCCGGCGACGCTCTTCCTTCACACAGGAACCACCAACTTTGTCCGTCCGTCCATGGGAGCCTGGGTTTCCTACGGATTGGGGACAGAAAATGAGAACCTTCCCGGCTTCGTCACAATCAGTCCTTCATCAGGAAATGGCGGACCAAGGAACTTTGGAAATGCCTTTCTACCCGCCGCCTTTCAGGGCACAGCCATTGGGCGTGCTGGTAAAACGGCCAAGGATTCAGCGATCAGAAATCTCATGAATCCAGGGCGCTCCGGATCCGAGCAGCGTCGGCAGTTTGAATTGATGCAGGCGCTGAATCACGAGCAGCTCAAAGGTCGGCAGGGCGATCAGGAATTAGAGGCTGTTATCAGCTCTTATGAACTTGCTTGGAGGATGCAGAATAACGCGCCTGACGTTCTCGATATCAATCGCGAATCCAAGTCCACGCTCGATCTGTATGGCATTGGAGAGAAGGACACAGACGACTTTGGTAGGCAGTGCCTGAAGGCGCGTCAATTGAGCGAGGCGGGTGTCAGATTCATTCAGGTGACCTATGGAGATAATACCGCCAACCCTGCATGGGATCAGCACAGCAATCTTCCCAAACACAAGCAGCACGCCATGGCTACGGACAAGCCGGTTGCCGGGCTTCTAATGGATCTTAAACAGCGAGGCTTGCTGGATGACACCATTGTTTGGTGGGGCGCTGAGTTCGGGCGTACTCCTTATGCTCAGAACAATGGCACTGGCCGTGATCATAATTCAGATGGATTCACCACCTGGTTGGCGGGAGGCGGATTCAGGCCGGGACTGTCCTACGGTGCCACGGATGACTTTGGTCACATGGCGGTGGAGAACAAGGTCCACATGCATGACCTACACGCCACCATTCTGCATCAAATGGGATTGGATCACGAGAAGCTGACCTATCGCTACGATGGACGTGATTTCAGACTGACCGATGTTCACGGGCACATCGTGAAGGATGTGCTGGAGAGCTGAGTTGGGGGGCTAAGGCTTCAAGAAATTCTCACTACCTCCTGAGAGTATCACAGAATCCAGCCTTGGACTTGGGCTGTCAGTCTGGTGGTTCTGGATATTTCTCCTTTAGGTGCAATCAACCATTCCCACGTTGCTGTCGGTGTAGGGAGATCATTCAGGTGTAGGACTTTGTGGACGTCCTTCGCGTCACTCGATTCGTCGATCTGGGTATGTAAGACATCGGTGATGATACAGTTGTTCGAAGCTGTTTCGTTGATCCAACTCCAATGCGTTTCTTGCAGCTTCTTTGCCCAGTCTTCCAGCTTGTCTTCTGTGTGATTGCCGGCGTTGCGAAGATGCTTCAGTGGCATGAGTGGAAGTTGTGAAAGGAGATTGAGAGAGACGATGAGATCTGGATTCGTGCCGAATTCGAGCGATTGACGGCTGATTGAAGGAAGCTCGTTCCCTCCAGTCTGCATCAGCTGGTTCGATGTCTCCGATAAATCGGTCTCAATCATTTCTACGTTTGTGAACTTTCTCGCCGCTCTATGCACGGGCGGTAGGTGAACGATGTCGACCAAGGTAACGGAGCGAAATTCATCTGCCAGTTCTGCAAGCGGAACATCGAGCAGTGAACCGGATCCCTGAATCACCGCGGAGTTCTTTTGGGCACATGCTTTGGCCGCTTGGAGAATGAGCTTCTTGCTGTTTCCCAAATGGGGATGCCAGGCGTATTGATTGCGACGATGGCGAAAGGGAATGGCGATGGCTTCGTCGAGGTAACCCAGCTTCTGGGTAGCTGGAGCGCAGGAAGAGCGCAGTCGCATGATCCATTCCTCGATCATGAGATCAGAGTCTACCGAATTTGCGGGCGAGCTCGCGGTGATTCATTTCGATGATGGTCGGCCGGCCATTGGGGCAGGTGTAGGGCATGCTGCAGCCCCTGAGGTCTGATAGGAGCTTTTCTGCCTCCTTGGGATTGATGGTGTCAGTGCTACGGGCTGCCTGATGACAGACGCTCTTGGCAATGGCGCGTTCTTCCAATCGGCGTGCGCGACTGCTCTCAGCGCTACGTTTCAATTCGTCGATCAACTCCAGAATGAAACTACGTGGTTCTCCCGCCTGAACGAAAGGAGGAAGGCTGTCCAAGAGAAAAGTCTGTTCTCCAAATTCACTGAGACCAACACCCAGTTTTTTGAGTGTCTCCGTCTGTGCTTTCACAAACTCGGCATCGCGCGGTGAAAGCTCGATGGTCTCAGGGAGTAGAAGCCCTTGAGAAGAAGCGTTTCCTGAATCCAGAGTCTTCAGCATCCGTTCGTAAAGGACGCGTTCGTGTGCTGCTCGTTGATCCATCAGGACCATGCCTCGGTCCGATTCATAAACGATGTATTGATGGGCGATGATCCCAACCTGTCGCAATGGAACCTCCGAAAAACCAGGGGCGTTGTCCTTCGGAAGTGCAGGGGATGCCTTTGTCTTCTCGACTGGTGAAACTGCCTTGGGCTCAGGGGATGCTGCGACATCGGTCGCTTCGCTGGACAGATCCATTTCCAAAGCTTCGGTAGGGCTTTGAAGCAGGAAAGGAGCGGGTGCAGGCGCAGGCGTTGGAGGGCTGCTTTCGGGAGTGGACTCGGTGTCCTTTTCTTCAGCAGTAGATGGCGTTGTGGACCGTTGCTCAGAAGGTTGTTTCTTCGGTTGCTCATGAAGGGCTTCTGAGACCGCTTCTGAAATGAGCTTTTTGATGTCCCGTTCGCCTCGGAGTTTTACCTCGCGCTTGGCCGGGTGGATGTTGACGTCGACAAAGGATGGGCTGAGTTCAATGAAGAGGCAGCAGATGGGGAATTGTCCTTTGGGAAGTGCTGTATGATACCCATCCATCAGACCCGCGTTGATGGTTCGGTTCTCAATCGGACGGCGATTGATGAACACGTGTTGATCCTGTCTGGATGAACGCGAAACACCAGGCGCTCCAGTGAAGCCCCAGATGGTGAAATCTGATGTCTTGCTGTTGCCGTCTGGATCATCTTCAAACGGACTGGCGTGAATCGTACCTTCGCACTGCACGGGCACGAGCTTCAGATCCGCTCCATAAAGATCGCGCAGACGCTGTTGGAGGGCGCCGCTTCGGTCGCTCTTGTCTCCTTCGACGGCAGGGAGTTGCCAGACGACTCGGTTGTCGCTCCGGAATGTAAAAGCGATTTCCGGATGCGAAAGCGCAGCGATCAGAATGTAGTGCTGGATGTGACTACGCTCGGTTTCATTCGCTTTGAGAAACTTCTTTCGAACAGGGACATTGAAGAACAGTTGCCTGATTTCAAACGTGGTCCCTTCCGCTGCCCCAGCTGCCTTGACCTCCTTTACATTGCCGCCTTCGACAAGGACGAGCGTACCTTCGCCGCTGTTGTCGCCGCGTGGACGTGTGGTCAGCGAAAATCGACTGACACTGGCGATACTAGGAATGGCTTCACCACGGAAGCCCATCGTCATGATGGTCTGGAGGTCGTCAGCACTTCGGAGTTTGCTGGTGCCGTGGCGTTCCAGGCAGAGAAGGGCGTCGTCTCGATCCATTCCAATCCCATCATCAATGATGCGGATCAGACTCTTGCCGCCGGATTGGATCTCTACCGAGATTCGTTTGGCATCTGCATCAATGGCATTCTCCACCAACTCCTTGACCACACTGGCAGGCCGCTCGACCACCTCGCCTGCAGCGATCTGGTTGGCGACGATGTCAGAAAGGACCTGGATTCGGCTCATTCGAGAGGGATCGGTGTAACTGAAAAAACTGAAGCGATCAAGGCTTCCAAGGCTCTGGAGAACCGGGCTTCAGAGGTTGGAGGAACTTGGCATCCACGTCCTTGTAGAAAGAGTGCAACCGGTCGCGCATGACCTTGACGCGGTTGGGTTGCTTTGCTGACAGGTCGTTCTTTTCGCCAATGTCTTTGGAAAGATTGTAGAGATGAACACGGCCGTCTTCATAACGTTCTACAAGTTTCCAATGGCCGATACGAACGGCGCCGCCGGGGAAACCACCTTGATTGGAATAGTGGGGGTAGTGCCAGAACAGCGCGTCGCGATGAGGCTTCTGTCCTCCCTTGAGAAGGCTTGTCAGACTGACACCGTCCAGATGCTGTTTGGGTTTCAGCGGAAGACCGGCCATCTCAAGTATGGTGGGATAGAAATCCATGCTCACAACAGGAAAGTCGCTCGTGCTTCCTGGCTTGGTCTGACCGGGCCAACGAATGATGAATGGTTCGCGGATGCCACCTTCATAGACCCAGCCTTTCCCACCACGCAGGGGGAGGTTGGATGTTGGGGAGCCTTCAGAAGTGGAAAGTCCACCGTTGTCTGACATGAAGCAAATGACGGTGTCATCGGCGATGCCCATTTCTTTCAATGAGTCCACAACGCGTCCAACTTGTGTGTCCATGGATTCCATCATGGCTGCATACACGGCATGCTTCTGGAGGGTGCGCACTTCACGTGGTTTGTTTGAGGGAAGGTTCTGCTCTTCAGGTGCAAATTCCTTTTTACCGTCCAGTCCGAGACGTTCTGCCTTGGCCTTGTATTTTTCGACCAATGGTTTTGGGGCCATGAGTGGTGTGTGCACTGAGTAAAATGCCAGGTAGGCAAAGAATGGGCCGTCCTTGTGATCCTTCATGAACTGAATGGTTTCGCTGGCAAGTCGGGTAGGGAGATGCTCTCCCTTGGGACCGTCTGAGAGGCGAGGATTGCCATACGGAGAGAAATACCTTCCAGGTCCGTATGGTCCGCCTTTGTTGTGGCCGCCCTTGTTGATGTCGAATCCCTGCTTGGTGGGCCAGAACTCAGCCGTTGGTCCCAAGTGCCATTTTCCGGCAAAGAAGGTTTTGTAGCCGGCAGTCTTCAATTCCTCAGCGATGGTGATCTCCTCCAGATCCATGCGGTCGTGAAGTGGCGCAGGTGAGAAACGCCCTTTACGTCTTCCTGAAAAGAAATTCGTGGTATCTGGACGTGACGGGTGCTTGCCGGTCATGATGCTGTAGCGTGTGGGGCTGCAGACAGGATTGGCGGCGTAGCCATCAGTGAATCGCATTCCGCTTGCGGCGAGAGCATCGATGCTCGGAGTCTCGTAGAATGAATCGGGATTGTAGGCTCCGATATCCATGACTCCCAGATCATCGATCAGGAAGAAGAGAACATTCGGGCGTTTGGCCTGGAGAGAGACTCCGGTCGCAAGGCAGATGCCGACAATGAGGGCTGAGAGGCGTGTCTTCATGAATAGGTGAAGGATGGTTTCCGCTGCCCGTGCATTCGAGAAAATTATCGAATCGTTTCGGAATCTTTTTGTAGGCGGGTATTGTAAGCGTTTTTTTGACTTTCTGGCACGGGAAGCGAGACTGGAGCCATGAGCCAATTGTATGTAGGAGTGGACGTGGGCGGCACGACGACAACTGTATCGGTGGGCAATGAGTCCCGCGAGGTGCTGATGGTCTCCGAGCAGTTTGATACCCGTTCGACCGATGGCCCTCAGGCTGCGGTTGCATCTATCGTAGAGAATATCTGTAAATGCGTCCGATCAGTTGAAGGCGATCCGTGTCACATCAAATCGATAGGTTTGGCAACGCCGGGACCGGCGACTCGTGACGGCGTGCTTGGCAAGACCCCGAATCTAAAGGCTGCTGAGTGGGAAGACTTTCCGATTCGAGCCGCCTTGGAAGAGGCGATGAAGGAACACCAGTCCGAGATCAAGGTTCATTATCTGGGCGATGGGCAGGCTGCTGCTCTGGGTGAGTATGCCGTTCGTAGTCAGAAGGTACATTGGTCTGAGATCGAGGTGCATGAGGAAGATGCGACGGATCTATCCACGATTTTTATGGTAGTTGTAGGGACTGGGCTGGGTGGTGGCGAAGTTCGTTCTGGTCATGTCGTCAGAGGTATTGAAGGAAGGGCTGGCCACGTAGGGCACATCCTTCTTCCTGATTATGCATTCAGGTATCCTCATGACAGGGAGCTCGTCGTAGGTAACGCCACGTGCTCGGCCGAGTCTGCCATTTCGTTGACCTCACTCACTCATCAGCTGGCCTATCGTCTGACTTTGGATGAATGGAAGGACCATCCTCTCAACAGTGTTGATGGCACTCCCAAGGATCGCGCAAAGAAACTGCGAGGGCTTGCTGCAGAAGGAGATCCTTTGGCGATGGAGCTTTTCATGGATCAGGCCGCTGCTATGGGAATCACCCTTCTTTCACTGAACTATCTGGGTGATTACGACCTCTTGGTGATTGGCGGCGGAATCTGCGATTTGGCTGACGACGTTAAGGATGCCTATCGCCTGAAAGCCGAGGAGACCTACCGGAAGTATGCACTCAAGTCGTTCAAAAATCTCGATAGGATTGAGTTTTCAATCTGCGGAGACAATGCCCCTGTCATCGGAGCCTTGGCGCATCTCTATCTGCGTTCGCTGAGCTGAGTTTGCCGATAGACATTAGTGATGAAGGGAGCGGAAACAAAGGTTGGGGGGCTGGGTGGAGATCCTAGTAGGTATGCCTTCATTTTTCTCTCGCTGATCCTGCCGCTGCTGAATGGATGGCTCCTGTTGACCCAAGAGGTGAGTTTTCCTTATTGGGATGAGTGGGCTTATCAGGCTGGTGTGACTTCGTTCATGCAGCCGGAGATCGATTGGGAATTTGTCTTCGCCCGGCAGGGGAGTAATTTTGTAGCAGTTCCGAAATTGGGGTTTTGGTTGAACTGGGAATTTGCGGGCACAGACCTGCGTCCACTTAAGTGGTTCAACTACCTGCTGACCTGGCTGATCTTTCTCGGCGTGGTCGTCTTGTTGAGGCGTGTGATGAAAGGGGATCGATTTGAATATGCGTCCTACTTCTTTGCATCGCTTCTCTCGTTTTCCATGTCACAATGGTTGTTGATCTTCACTGGATGGGGCTTTTGTTGGTTGTTGTTACCTCTGTTCCTGAGACTGGGAATGATTGTGGGGCCATGTGCTATCTCTGACCTCAAACTCACGATCATCCTGCTTGTATTGTCCCTGTTGGCATCCATGACTCTGGCTGCAGGTTTTTCACTCTGGTTGGTCTTTCCCATCTTTCTTTGGATGTGTGGAAAGTTTGATCAAGGCTGGTCGCTGAAAAAGCACCTTCCGTTGCTGTTGATGTGGATGTGCGGGGCAGGTCTATGCTTCTGGATGCTTTCCAATAACTACGGAATCCAGAATTCATATGAGCAGGAGATAAATATTTTGGCGCAACATGACGAACGCGAATTCGCATCCAGAGCCTGGTTTTTGACCAGTCCGTTTAAAGCAGTGATGTATCTCTTCACGTTGTTGGGGGCTCAGTCAGGAATGATGTTTCGAGGCTTGGTTGGAGAGTCATGGGGATTCATGGCCAGCTTCGTTGGGGCCATGGGGCTTGCTGCGCTTCTTGGAGGTGTGGTTGTGATTTGGCGTTCTCCTGAACGAAAGAAATTGATGGGCATCGTGGCTCCATGGGGGACGATTGCCTTCATGGAACTGGCCATTGCCGGACTTATCACCATTGGGCGTGGAGGGGCTGGATCAGCGGAGCATACCTTCAGCAGTCATTATGGAATGGTCGGACTCCAGTTCCAGATTGGCGCATGGCTGACTCTCTATCTTGCACTCAGGGATTCCAAGATGATGGACGAACTCCGTGCTTCAGAGGGCGAACAATCGTTTTCGTGGAAGTCTATGTTTGTCTGTCTGCTGATGGTTGGCTTCATCACCTTGAACGTGAGTCACCTTGCAGGGCATGTTGCTCGATGGAAACAGATCGTTGATCATTCAGAAGCACAGGCATATAGGCAGTCTTTGGAATCATATATTTCAGCTGTAGCCCCCAGGCACATGCCTCCTCCCTATCCGAAGATTGGCAAGGAGCGCTTCCCTTGGATGACTGAGCTTGGAGTGATGAAGACCCTTCCTGAAGACGAGGTCTGGAGTAGGCTAGAGGAGGCTCCGGGACCTTCATTATCTGTCAGCGTCGTATGCGAAGAGCAGGAAGACGAGTCATTGAAGCTGGTTGGAGTTTCTCAGGAAATTGGAAATGCCGACATTAGTGCCGCCTTTCTTGTGTTTTTCACGAATGATGATTCCAAGTATCTGATTCCGCTGTTGATCAAAGGTGAGCCTGAAGCGGACGTTCCTTTATACCTTCAATCCTACAGTTGGCTGTCCGAACGCGAGAAGCTTGGGATACAGGCGCTATTGCTTTTTGATCGTGCAGGGAATGCTACGAAGATCCCATGGGGAGCTATTGAGTTGCGGATGCGTTGAGAATGAACTCAACAATCTCTGTTGGAGGATTAAGGCTGTGAGGGTGGTGACCTACTCCAGGCTTGTGTAAAACTTTTACCTTTCCTCCAGCTGCCTTGATTGCCTTTTCCATGATGGCTGTATTCTCCTTAACAGGAACGACCTTGTCGGCATCTCCCACGACGAAGAGAATTGGAATTCCTGACTTGGCCAGAGCGTCTGTTTTGTGAATGGGACTAACCTTGGCTTCAACAGATTCTTCCTCAGTAAGCTCATAGGCGCGGAGGCATTCAGTCCAGTTGCGCCCTCCACCAGAAGCGGTT
Organism: Limisphaerales bacterium; assembly: GCA_965658675.1. GTDB lineage: Bacteria > Verrucomicrobiota > Verrucomicrobiia > Limisphaerales > CAZKNW01 > CAZKNW01. Next base: position 320,701 of record CBFHTT010000005.1, on the reverse strand, counting down.
CCTTTTCCTCCGGGCCAGCAGCGGATGTCGCATACAGGAGCGTCCGCGTAAATGGCTCTCACCTTTTCGGGATTGGCTGCTGCCCAGTTGAATATAGGGAGACCTCCACGGCTCATGCCTTCGAGTGCAGGTTTCTTATGAAAGCCGTGCTCCGTGGTCAGGTGTTGATAAAAATCGTCCCAAACAGCGAGGGCTTTGGGAGCACCGTAAAGCCCACCTACGTCGATGTAGGCCACATGCCATCCTCGCTTCAGTAGTTCGGTGTCTGTCTGTGGTTCGTGGCCGAAGAATCGAGCCCTCCAGATCCACGGCTTGCCTTTCGCACTCTCTTTGGGAAAGACCACTTTTGCATTGCGCCCCGCGTGTTTGAAATCGATCTGTCTGAATCCATGGAATTGGGATTCCTTACCAGAAAGATCTGCAGCCTGAAGTGCTGTGGTGGCAATCAATGTCAGGAGACAAAGTATCAGTCGCATGGTGGTCGAATCATGCGTCACCGTGCCTTTGGCGTCAACGCGGGGTGCCGGTCATATCTTTGTAGATGGACTCAGCTGCTTTTTGGCGATCAAGGTCTTCATTCTGAATCCAATCGTCCAAGATGCGCGCGGCGTCTGGTCGCTGCGACTGCAATCCCCAAGAGATGCGATGATAGAGGTTTGCCTCCCGGTCTGTCAGAGCCATTTCCAGAAGCCTCTTTATCACCTTTTCGCTCTTCTCCCGGATCGTGGACAAACCATAGTAGACGGCGTTGTAGCGCACCTGCCTGTCTGTGTCATTTGAGAGCTTCAAGATGAGATCAATGGCTTCCTGAGGTTGATTCTTTTGTCCCCAGATCCACGTCCCGCCTATCTGAACGGCTGCAAGGTTTCGAACCTTTGCAGAGTCGTCGGATGCACTCGCGGCGAAGGCCGGAATGAACTCTTCATTCATGATCAAGGTCAGACGATGTTGTTGGATCAATTTCAATGTTTCCAATCGCTCCTCGGTGTTGCCTGACATCAGGTCCTTTTTGATTTGAGGGAGTTTCTTCTCGAAACCCTCCTTTGCTCTTTCTCGTGCACGTTCTGTAGCCCATGCAAATGCCTTGAGCTCTCCTTTGAATATACGCTCACAAACTTCAGCCTTCTTTCGAGTCTTGAGATCTGTGGATTCCAAGTGCGGCTTCAGGAACGAAATAAGTTCCTCTTGTTGCGGACGGCAACCCCACGCCACTCGACTCAGATCATTCGGATCATCCACCTTGATACAGAGATCGACCAACGTGCGCAGAATAGCTGGGGATTTGGGCTGGGTGACGGAGAGTCCGAAATAAACTGCATAGTGTCGTGTGCCGTAGGGATCTGCGCGTTCACCGCTGAAATCAGCCGCGTGATACATCAATTCAATCGCATCTGGGTTTTGCCCCTCCTTGCCCCAGATGTATCGGTTGCCAAGCCAGCTTAGGACCAATGTCCGATGTTGCTCGGTCCGCCTCAGTCCCTTTCGAACCGTTGTAATCAGCTCTTCGTCTGCAAGCTCAGTCTTGTTGCGATTGCGATACAGTTTATCCAGCGCCAATCCTCCTCCTGCATCATCAGGAAAGAAGGATCATTGAGCGTTGCTGGCATCTGGCTGAGAGCCACGGAATCAAGTTGCGTCGAAGTTATGCCAAAGAAGTGAAGCAACATCTCATGGCTCAACGCTGGAGGAAGCGTCCTGGAAAGCAGAAGGCTGCTCGCAAAGGTGTAAGAAAGCTAAAAACCATTGCAGGCCGCTTAATACGGGAGTTGGAACGGAAGCTCGCGGAGGAAGCGCTCAAAAGAAACCTTCACGACTTTGCCCTCTATCGCCGTGTCCTCAATCAAAAGCCAAAGGACCGAAACAAGATCTACTCACTGCACGAACCACATGCCTACTGCATATCCAAAGGTAAAGAGCACAAGAAATATGAGTTCGGATGCAAGGCATCCATCGTGATGACAAAGACCCACGGAATCATCGTTGCAGCCACTTCGCATCAGACCAATGTCTATGACGGACACACCCTCCCTGAGGTCTTGGAGTTTGCCGAGGTAGTAACAGGTGTTCGTCCAAACAAAGCCATCGTAGACCGTGGGTATCGAGGGAGACGTTTTATTGGCAGCACTGAAGTATTGGTTCCCCAACGGCCACACAAAGATCAGAGCCGAGCCACATCGTCAAAGATGAGACAACGCTTCAGAAGAAGGGCGGCAATCGAACCAGTCATCAGTCACTTGAAACAGGATCACAGAATGGCCCGATGCTACCTCAAAGGACAAATGGGCGACGCCATTAACGTGAAACTGGCTGTCGCAGCATGGAACCTCAAGAAATGGATGCGAGAGGTTCTTTCTTGGCTTCAAATCCCACATACAAATCCAATCATCGAACGCCTCCTCCGCACTCTCATGCTAACTCAAAACAAGTTTCGATCTCCTCTCCTGCTTGTTCGGAGTTTTTAAGGGGCGACTATGGAAGTTCCGGCGGATCCGAGTTCTCCCTTTAATTGGATGATTTAGTCGCAGGATGCTATCGACCGATAAGGCGAGAAAAGATTCCGTAGCATTCCTTTGTTCCAATAGTCTCGATGCAATAGATGGGGTGAGAGGATATCGTTTGATGTGTTTTAATCGAGGAGGCGTCGGGTGGGCATTGATGCATGATGCCGGCGTTGGTTCCCACGAGGAGTGCGTCTTTGGACCAATGGATGGAAAGGACTTTTTCCTCCTGCTGGCAGGGCGTTTGAGTTTTGTTGTAGGTGAGGCTAAGTGACCTCAGGAGTCTGCCGTCGCTTTGGTGAATGCGTAGTTTGCCGTCTCTGGAGCCTGAGGCGAGTAAGGTTGAGTCAGGTGAGAAGGAAAGACACTCGATCTTGCCGGTGTGATCGTGGATCTGTGTTGGGGAATTGGATTTGTTGAGGTTGGACAAGAGAATGAGTCCGTCCAGTCCAGCGGAGGCAATGTGTTTTCCATCTGGCGAGTAAGCCACGGAGCGCACAGCTGCGGTGTGCTTGTGGAAGGTCTTCAGTTGATTCGGATCCAGTGAAGGGAGCGGTAAGGTGATTACATTGTAGTCAGCACAGGCCAAAGCGACTGTTTCTTGATCAGGGTGGACTGAAATGTCGTAGATCAGGTCGCCTGATACTTTGATCGACCGAAAGGATTTGTTGGCGAGGTTATAGATTCCAATGTCGCCACTCTGTCCGGGTGTGCCTCCGGCGATGATGAGTTGATCGTTCCATTCTGCGATGGCGATGCCTCGAAAGGGTGGTTGGAAGATGTGTTGTATTGCTTTGCCTGTGCCTTGGAATAGTCCTGCCTGAGAAATGGAATAGACCTTGGGACCAATGGAACAGATGGCGGTCACCGGACCGGTATGCAAATTGGATGACGCGTGGATGGTCGCAGCTGCAACGAGCCAAAGACTGATCAAGAGGATGATGAATCGGCCGATCATTCGTTCTTAAATCAACAGGCTTTCGATCCGTTTCATGGAGCCTTCCACCAAGGGGATTGGACGACCGTCCGCAGTGTGAAGTGTGCGCTCAGTCTTTTCATTAAGGGCTTCAAGGATCGTGTAGAACAGATCTGCTGGAGAAACCGGATCAACAATAGGTGCTTCGCCTTTGGAATCCGTTTCGCCAACGACGGTTCCTGGTTTGATTCCTGCACCAAACAGGAGGACTGAGCTTGCTCTGGACCAGTGATCGCGTCCTCCACTGGCATTGATTCGTGGGGTTCGACCGAACTCACTGGCGACAACGACCAGCGTATTTTCAAGAAGCCCTTTTCTCTCCAGATCTTCATGCAAAGCAGAGACGGCGAGATCGAGTGCTTCCAACTTTGGTGGAAATCCATAGGTCATGGCGTTGAGGATATCACGGTGATGATCCCAACCCTTTGACCGAACGAACACGGATTTGACGCCGCCTTGGACAAGTCTTCTTGCAAGGAGGCATGATGCACCGAGTTCGTGGCGACCGTAATTGAGACGGGTTTCAACAGGTTCCTTTGTGATATCGAACATGCCCCTGACTTCCGGATTGAGGGACAGGTATTGCGCCTGATGGAGGAACTGATCTCTCGCGACCTCTGACTGTGAACGAGGTCCGCCATCCAACGCATCTACTTGCTTGAGGAGTTGGGCTGCCTGAGTCATTTCAGGTGAGGGAATGAGATTGCGGACCTTGAAGTCTTTCACACCGGGACTTCCGCCGAGCTCGAATGGACCGTGCGCCAAGGGCAGAAAACCTGAACGAGCGTAGTAGTGCGCATCCGGTATTGCCACGTAGGGAGGAATTGGATGATCAAGTCGTGTTCCTGTCTGACCAAGGAGTGATCCAATGGAGGGGTAGGTGAGCACCGGATTGGGACGACGTCCCGTGAGCATGTAGCAAGAGCCTCTGTCGTGATTTCCTTCGGGACTGGTCAAAGAACGCACCAGGCTGAGCTTATGCATCTGCTTTGAGATCCGTGGCAGGTGTTGACTGAGAAATACGCCTTCGAGTGATGATTCCTTGCTGACGAGATCGCCACGGATGTTGGCTGGCGCTTCGGGCTTCCCGTCGAAGGTGTCTATGTGTGACATACCTCCATCAAGCCAGATGACGATCAGGGAGCGTTTCTTTTGGCTGCTGGATTGATTCGCTGAAAGTAGACCCGGCAGGAAAGGCAGGGCGCCCATGGAAGTAAGGAACTGTCGGCGTTTCATGGTTGGTTGCATGTCATCTGAGCGAGCCGAACTCCCGGCTTGCGAGGAGGGCGAAAGCGAGTTGCCGTCCTGCTTCAACTGGGGCTTGGGCCTTCTCTAGTGTTGGTAGAAAGCTGCGGATTTCATCCTGTCTTGGATTGCGCGAAAGGACTAGTTGATAGAGTTCAATGAGCTGCTGTTTCGGATTGGGCTGAAAGTCAAAGATGGCATCCACCTGATTGCCGGGTGCCTTCAATCCCTCCTGAATGATGCCGCTGTTCATGACATAAAGCTGCCTGGCCAATGGAGAATCAGGTGGGGCTGCGTGGGGAAGAGAGACACCGAGAACGTGTTCGATTGCTCGTTTGTATTGTTGCGAGGATAGGGCCTTGGCCGTGCGCCTGGCGAAATAGGTTTCTTCGGGATCGCCGGAAACTTGTCCTCCTGAAGGGGGCTTGCTGGACGCTGCATAGAGATCGGATGTAACCACGAATTTGACGAAAGATCGCAGGTCATAGCGGTGTTTCTTCAAGTGAGTGCTAAGAAGTTCCAGCACTGGCTCATGCACAGCGGGATTGGTGAGGCGATGATCATCGGGCTGATCGACAAGTGGGCGACCGCTAAGAATACCGAACAAACGATTGGCCATATTGCGGGCAAAGGTATCTTCGCCACCCTCGAGAACAAGCCATGCAATGGATTCGTTGTGAGCAGCTTTTTGAGGTGCTTGTCTATCGCTGAGTGGAAGCAGCACTGGAGTGATTGCGGCACCTGAGCCGGGAAGAAAGAAACGTCCCTCCATCATGCCGCCTCCTGGAGCGGGGCGGGGATCAGAAAAGAATGCTGAAAACTGAAGGTGTTCCTGTTGAGTCCATCGATCCAGAGGGTGGTTGTGGCAGCGGGCGCAACCGATCCTCATTCCCAACATTGTCCTGCCCACGTATTCAGCGCGATCACGAGGATCTGAGAGATGCTTCCATGCAGCCGAGGCTTCAGAGGTAAGCAGTATGTTTCGTGTGATAGTGTCGAGCGGCTGATCTTGCTCCAGCGACTTAAGGAAGAAGGCTCTGAGCCGGTTGTTTCGCTGGTTACTGTTTCTCGGATCATTGGATGCTTCAGGGACTTCAAAAATCGCTCCGATGTGTCGGGCAAAGGTGGTCTTGAATGCCTTTGTCATCATCAGGCGGTCCGCCGTATCTGAGATGCGGTCTGTCGAGCTGTGATTGAGAAAACGATTCAACTCAAAAGGGCTGGGTGGCCTGCCGGTCAGATCGAAATGCAATCGCCTGGCCACGGTACTCATTGGTGCCTTTTTAGCGGGCTCTAGTCCCAATTTGGTGAGTCGCTGCTTCCATGCGATGTCGAGCGGATGTGAGTCCGAAGAGACGGTCTGTTGGATGCTCTCATTGAAGGACCGTTGCACTGCCAACCTTGCACTCAGGTGACCATAGCGCGCCATGATCCATGCTTCGCCAGCGGAGTGCATGGAAATGGTTCCTGAGTCGTCCACCGTAGCCACCTGTTCGTTGGAGGAGCTGAGCCGGGCCAGATGTGTTATGTCTTCAGGTCTTCTTTTCCCTTGAGAATTGAAGGTAGCCATCACCCGGACCTCATCACCATTCGTCTTCAATGAAAGATCAGTCAGTAACTCTGTCGCCCCTTGTTGATAGGGAGCACCGTTCTCGATCCATGCTACGAGTGCTTTGTGAAGTGAATCATCTTCGCGGATCAAACGACCGCCCTTGTGCTTCAGTCCGTTTCGCATGGGCTTCTTCAGAAAGAGGCTCTGCTCTGGGTTCAGTAAATCGATACGCCTGCCATCCAGCTCCTGTGTGATGGCTTCGTAGTCCAGTTGAGGATCGTCGGCAAACAGTGAGAGTTTGAATCCGCCTTGTCCAGTGGCGCCACCGTGGCATTCAGCAGCTGAACATCCGGCCTTTGCCAATAGGGGAGAGATACGATGTGCAAATTGAAAGCGTTGCTCGTCCTGTGCATTTCCTGTGACTGCCATGAGGCTGGCGATCACGAAAAGGAACTGGAATGAGGGACGCATGGGAATCTATCGAGACGTGTGCTTGCTCAGGAACTTCTTTGCCAAGGACTGTGCGTGTTCGGTTCCGTAGCGATCGGGGAAGGACAGCATGAGCTTGAACATCTCAACTGCTTCGGTTGTGAGTTCCTTGGATTCGCCCGCTCGCTTGGTGATGTCAGAATAGAGTTCATCCACCTGTTGGTTTTCGTGTGTCTTCCGGATGAATGCGCGGAGAAGGCTGTTGAGCTGTGGATCTTCCGGTGGCTTCCCCTGACGTTGAGGCTTCTCGGCTGTCTCAGAACCATCCTCATTGGCCATCTTACGTGCCGGCTCTGTGGGCTGCGGTTTGCGTTCCATATTGCCACGTGGATTGTTGCGCTGTGTCATTCCTCGATTGCGACCGGCGTAAGGTGAGGTATTGACGAAATCTCGATAAGCCTTTTGGCGTGCGCGGTAGAGTTCTACTGATTGCTTTGCTGCCAGAGTGCGTAGCGTATCCTCTTCCTTGGGCAGGGACTTTTTAGCGATTTCTTGGAGTTCTCTTGGGGACTCGGGGATATTGCCCAGATTCTTTTCAAAGGCCGCACGGATGCGTTCCATGTCGTGGAGTCCGGTGTCGGTGAATCCGAATGACTTAGTGACTTTGCCGTTGTTAACGAGAATCAAGGATAGCGTGCAGCGTCGATTCAATGCCAGTGAGCCGGGGCCTTCCAGCCCATCCAGTCCGAGCACGATCGGATTTCTGAGTTTCATTGATCCGTTGACGCGCCGGATCATTTCTTCTCCGGCAGTGCGATCACCTGAAAGCGAGATGACGAATCCTTTGTAACTAAAGAAGGAGAATTCATTCATGAGATGGTCAAAACCACGCAACACGGGAGCGGTGTTTCTGTTCAAAACATGGATGAAGAGCAGAGCGCCGGGACCGTTACTGATCTCGGTTGATGCATCGAAGGATTCCTTCCCCGCATAGGGGCCTGTGTTTGCGTAGCATTGGACGGCTTCAAACTGAGTTCCAGCCGGAGGACCAGAGACCAGTGTTTCTGCGCTGAAACCAAGTGTGCTGCCTGCGATAAGGCAGACGACGGCGAGCCATTGTTTCATGTTCTTCATTTTCAGATTCCTTTGACCTTCCAACCATTGCGGTAGGGTTCCTTAGCCAGTTTGTTTGCCTTGTTCGAATTCGAGAATCGAAGTTTCTTCGAGTCCCACTTCAGTTCCTTGCCAGGAAGTTGCATGGCTACAGTGCCCAACAGGACGGTTTCCGTCATGGGGCCAGAATAGGCAAAGTCACAGACGGTCTCCTTGTTATTCCCAAGGACGGCGTCTATCCATTCTCCGTGATGATCTGCCCCGGGTGGTGGTTCGACAGATTCTTCGGTCCGTTTGCCGTCTCTGTAAAATTTGGGCTCTGGATCTCTGCCATGATTGGCAGTGATGGCACCTTTGGTTCCAATGATGATCGACCCCATCTTTGGCACATTCTCGCGTCCTCCCACGGCTTCAGCGACGTGGTCACCCGGAACGTTCTTTCCATCATACCATGTGAAATCAAAATCCTTGTTGGTGCGCTCGTTGGCAGACATCCGGTATTCGACCTGTCCGTCCAGAGGCCAGCTGTCTCCGTCCACAGGAGCCGGGCCGGTGGATTTCACTGAGAGCGCAGCTGGTGCATCCAATCCCTTGATCCATGGATGAACAATATGGCAGGCCATATCACCGAGTGTGCCGGTGCCAATACCGATGCGTTTCCGCCACTGGCCCGGATGATATTCACCCTTCACATAGGGGCGCATTTTGGAAACGCCGATCCACTGTTCCCAATCAAGACCTTCAGGCGGTTCTGTGGAAGGCCCGAGTGGACTCATGGAGCCCCAGGACTTGGGGCAGGTGCAGTGAATGGAAATGATGTCGCCAATCATACGATCGGCCAGGGCTTTGGCGGTGGCTTTGTTTCCTGAGCTGGATGCCAGTTGATTGCCCATCTGTGTTTTGAGATTGTTGGCTGCTGCGAATTCCGTGAGCTGCCGTGCTTCGTGAATGGTTCGCGTCAGTGGTTTCTCACAATAACAGTGTTTTCCCAGCTGCATGGCGCTCATCGCGATGGGAGCGTGCATGTGATCCGGTGTACCAACTACTGCGACATCTATGTTTTTCTCCTCTTTCTCCAACAACTCTCTCCAATCGAGATAGATCCTCGCCTCCGGATATGTCTCCCGAGCCTTGTTGCTTCGAGCAGGATCAATCTCCGCTACCGCAACAAGAACAGTATTTGGATGGTTCATGGTGCCAGTGATGTCGCTCCAAGCGCGACCATTGGCACCGAAGGCGGCAACCCTGACCGTGCTACTGGGTGTCTTGCCTTGGGCAGCTGTTTTCCAACCAATGAATGGAAATGCTATGGAGGCACCAGCGACTGCTTTGACGAAGGAACGTCGTGACTGTTTGGGCATACTCAGGAAGGTAGAAACTTGTGCCAGTAAACGTCAACGTTTCCGGCTCATTGAAATCGAAAATCGGAGCACCCTATTGGGAGTTCGAAGAAAGGAAGCTCCCCGATGCCACTTGACTTGTGGGGCGCAAAGAGCGACAGAGCGGCCGTGAAAAAGACGTTTCCTTTTGAAGTTCCTCCTCACAAACCAGAACGGGTTGTTGCCAACATGAAGGCAGACGTGCGCAAGTACATCAAACGGGAGCGAAACAAGAAACGTCCAGAGGGTGTCGATTTCTGGGACTTTGATTGTCGGACAGGGGCGGCCGCTGAGTCTGCCAAAGTCCTTCATGTTGAGGAGATTGTGCCAGCCATCGATAAAGCCGCCAGTGATGGATGGGCGTCGATCTACATCGAAATTTTGTCGAAAAAAGGTGTGAGGAAGAAGAGCTCGCCGGGTAGGCCAAGGACCAGCTTTAATCCAGAAAGACGAAAGAAGGATCCGTCATAAAGGAGACGTTCCTTCAAAGGTTACATCGTGTATTGTAGACTTTGTGAAAAATTTCTCAAAGTCCCTTGCGCTTTGGTTTAAGTCGTATATCTTGTTGTAGATTAGTAGAGCAGTGGACCGTAGTCATTCATTCTCCTCCATTTTTCATGGGGACTTTTCCTCTTCCTCGTAAATAGAACACTTTCAACTTTCCATGCCGTGGAATTGATGTATCCCTTGTGTATTCAAACAAGTGTTTGAAACAATCGTTTGATTGAATTTTGAAACCATGTCGAGTGACGAAACACGAAATCAGATTTTGGATTCAGCGGAAGCGCTTTTTGCGGAGCGTGGGTTTGAAGGTGCCTCATTGAGGCAGATCATGACTCAGGCGGGGGCTAACCTTGCAGCAGGTCACTACCACTTTGGCGGTAAGGACAAGTTGCTCATGGCAGTTTTGGAACGTCGGATTGGTCCCATCAATGAGGAGCGTCTTCGCATGTTGGAGGAATTGGAGGAGAAGTATGCGAAGCGAAAGAGGATACCTGTGGAGCCTGTTCTTGAGGCGCTGCTTGCTCCGGCGCTGAGGATGGTGAGATCAGAGCAGGGAGCAGGAAACTTTGTGGTGCTCCTTGGCAGGATTCTGTCGGATCCGAACAAAGAGTTACTACAGCAGTTTCATTCCCAGTTTGATGAGATCTGTATGCGGTTCATGCCGGTGTTCAGAAACTCGCTTCCGAATCTCACGGATGATGAAGCGATGTGGCGGCTCTTCTTCGTAATCGGAACCATGGCGCATACGATGATGAGTGTGGACAAAATCAGCTTTGTCTCTCAGGGCCAATGCAGCATGGATGACATGGAGGATGTGATTGCCAAGATGGTTCGATTCTGTGCCGCTGGATTGAAGGCCCCGGTGTCGGTGAAAGGAGATACTGTATGAGTAGATGGATCTTGTTGCTGACTCTTTCATTGCTGGTGACGTCATGTTCGACCCCGAAACGGGATGGCGTGCCTTTGTCAGTGGATCTGCCGGAAGCGCTGGAGGCATCTGTGATACAGGATGAATGGTGGATGGATCTCGAAACGGATGAGTTGGAATCGATCATCGAAACGGCATTGAACAACAGCCAGGACCTTGAAATGGCATTGGCAAATGTGGATGCGGCCAATGCAAGTGCCAGAATCGCAGGCGCGGGATTGAGCCCTCAGGTAACGGCAGGGGCAGGAAGTGTGCGTAATAAGCAGGTATTTGTAGGGTTGCCGATTCCGGGACCGGGAGTGCTTTCCTCACATGCCACAACGCATCAGTTGAATCTGAATCTAAGTTGGGAACTGGATGTCTGGGGGCGCCTTCGTGCTGGCAGGCGGGCAGCAAATCAGGATGTGCTGGCGAGTCGCATTGATTTTGCCGCAGTGCGTTTGTCTATCGCAGGGCAGGTTACAAAGGCGTGGTTGGCTGCATCGTATGCAGCGGAACAGCTGCGGCTGGCCGAGGCGAATATCGATGTTTTTCGAGTGAGTGAGATACAGGCGCAAGAGCGTTATGAACGCGGGCTGCAGTCTTCGCTGGACGTCCGCTTGGCCCGTTCTAATCTGGCCAATGCAGAAGCCGGGGTGGAGACTTGGAAACTTGAGAGGAAACGTGCTCTTCGTCGCATGTCATTGCTGATGGGTGGATTTCCTGACGCTGATGAATCCGTTGCTCTGGCGCTTCCCGAGTTACCGAATTCCTTTCCTGAAAAGGTCGGATCCGAATTATTGAAACGCCGGCCAGACCTCATGGCGGCCGAGGCTCGGGTTTATGCGACGAATGATAGAGTGGCTGAAGCTCAGGCAGCACGTTACCCAAGGTTCAGTCTGACTTCTTCAGTGGGCACGACCTCCGATAAGCTGAAGGATCTAGTGGATCGGAGTTTCTCGATCTGGAGTCTCGCTGGCAATGTGGCGGCACCGATACTGGATGGTGGGAGGCTCAAGGCCGGTGTGGATGCGGCAAAGGCATCAACGAGACGGACAATTGCCGATTATGAAAAGCGCGTGCTGACTGCCTTTGAAGAGGTGGAAGGGGCGTTGGATGCTGAGACTCTCTTGCGGGAACGTGAGAAGAAATTGAGGAACGCAGCGCAAGAGGCGGAAGCTGCCTACGAACTAGCGCAGTCGCGCTATCGAGAGGGACTGGAGATCTATGTCACCGTGTTGGAGGCGCAGCGCAGGTGGATCGATTCGCAGCGCCAATTGATGACTCTGAAACACCTTCGTCTGGATAATCGAGTGACACTTTATCTGGCGTTGGGCGGTGGTTTTGGAACGGGAAATGAAGAATCAGCAAAGCAGGAAAAGGAATAATCATGTTTAAGGCTCTTAGAATAATTTTGCCGTTAATGGTTTTGGTTGGAGCGGGATTCCTTGGGGATCTCATGATCAAGTATGGAAAGAAGCCAGAGGGAGAAAAGGTCGCCAAGGTGGCACCGGTTGTGGAGACGGTGTCCGTGTCATTCGGTGACTATCAGTTCAAGGTGGTGACGCAGGGAGAGGTGGCTCCACGGACAGAGATCGATCTGGTTCCGGAAGTGTCTGGGCGCGTTGTGGATGTCTCGGAGTCCTTGGCTGAAGGTGGGTTCTTTGAGAAGGGAGATGTCCTTATCGAACTGGACACTGCTGATTATGAACTTGAGGTAGTGCGCACTGAGTCTCAACTGGAACAGGCCAAGGTGAAGCTGGTGCGAGAAGAGGCGGAAACATCAGCTGCGGCAGCTGAATGGAAACGCCTAGGCAAAGGGCAACCAAGTGAACTGCTTCTGCGTGTTCCTCAGATCCGTGAGGCAAAGGCGATGATCGCTTCTGCTGAAGCTGCTGTGCAAAAGGCTCGTCGTGATTTGGAACGTTGTGAAATCAAGGCACCCTTTGCGGGACGAGTGACGCGAAAGAGCGTGGACGTGGGGCAGTTTGTTTCAAGGGGCATCAGCATGGGCCGCCTCTACTCAGTGGATGTTGCAGAGATCCGACTTCCGGTATCCTCTTTGGAGTTGGGACTCTTGGATTTGCCATTTGATTACAAGGGAGAAGGACGCACCGGTGAAATGACCAAGGTGCTGATTCGTGCCGAGATTGGTGGCGTATCTCATGAATGGGAAGGGGTGATTGATCGGACGGATGGACGTGTTGATGCAAGGACTCGAATGTTTCATGCCGTGGCTCGCATTGAGGATCCTTATGCGCGGGCAGAGGCAAGCGACCGTCCTCCGTTGTCAGTGGGACTGTTTGTCGAGGCGACGATTCTTGGGAAGACAGTGAAGAATGCCGTTGTAATCCCTCGGATCGCGCTACGGGAAAATCGTTTCGTATGGGTGGTGAAGCAGAACGAGAAAACGGTATTGGAACGCAGGGACGTTACCATCCTTCAGAAAGGCCGAAGTGAGATCGTCGTGAGCGAGGGGATCTCGTCCGGAGAAATGATCTGTCTTTCCACATTGGGAGTAATGACCGAGGGGATGGAGGTCCGACTTGCCAGTGATCCAGAAGTTGTAGCCAAGGCAAAGCGGCGTCAGCAGACAGCCATGAACAAGACGGAGGCTGAAGGTGAATAAGCTGGTAGAGTGGTTTGCCCGAAACGGAGTTGCTGCCAATCTGCTGGCGGCGGTACTGATCATCGGTGGCGTGATGAATATCTTCACGCTCAAGCAGGAGGTCTTTCCCGAGTTCTCATCTGATATGATCACCATATCAGTGCCGTATCGAGGTGCTGCCCCTGAGGAGGTGGAGGAAGGTGTCTGCGTCAAGATTGAGGAAGCCATTCGCGGGTTGGAAGGGATCAAGGAAGTCGTGTCCAACGCATCAGAAGGAGTCGGGCTGGTACGTGCAGAGGTGCAACCCGGAGCAGATGCTGCCAAGTTGCTCGATGAGATCAAATCCAAGGTTGATGCGATTGAAACCTTTCCCGATGAGACTGAAGAACCAGTGATCGAAGAGGTGATTTTGAAGAAGCAGGTGCTGAGTATTGCTGTGTCTGGAGATGTTGGAGAAACGACATTGAAACGAGTCGCGGAAAACCTGCGTGATGACCTGCTGCTGCTTCCCGGAATCACACAGGTTGAATTGGCCAATGTGCGTCCGTATGAAGTGTCGGTGGAGGTTTCAGAAGATGCATTGCGGAAATATGTAATGACCATTGATGAGGTCTCCATGGCGATTAGACGTTCGTCCATGGATCTACCCGGAGGCGCCATCCGAAGTGATGGTGGAGAGATACTCCTTCGCGCCAAAGGACAGGCCTATCGTGGTGTGGACTTTGAAAAAATTGTGGTCAGGCAGTTGCCTGGAGGTGCCAAGATCCTGCTTGGTGATGTGGCCACTGTGATCGATGGCTTTGCAGAGACGGATCAGAGTTCGCATTTCAATGGTGAACCGTCTTCGTTGGTGAAGGTGTTCCGAGTCGGGAATCAGAACGCCATCGATATTTCGAACACCGTCATTGAGTTCGTCGATAATCGACAGGCATTGATGCCTGCCGGTGTTCATATCGAAACGTGGCAGGATGATTCGATCTATCTCAGGGCTCGTATCAGCACTCTGGTCAGGAATGGTGCGCAGGGATTGATCCTCGTGTTCTTCGTGTTGGCAATCTTCCTGAGATTTGGACTGGCGCTTTGGGTGAGTATTGGCATTCCGATCTCCTTCTTGGGAACCTTTGCGCTGATGCCACAGATGAACACCTCGATCAATGTGATGTCGCTTTTTGCCTTTATCGTGGTGCTGGGAATCGTGGTGGATGACGCCATCGTTGTGGGAGAAAATATTCACAAGCATCAACATGCAGGAATGACCGGCCTTCAGGGTGCTGTTCATGGTGCACAGGAGATGATGGTACCGGTGTTCTTTGCTGTAATGACTTCTGTAGCGGCGTTCTATTCCTTGTCTGGAATTTCAGGCAACACAGGGCAGGTGCTAAGAGTGATCCCACTGGTGGTCATGCCCACCCTGATTTTCTCGTTGGTTGAATCGCTTCTGATTCTCCCTGCTCATCTGAGTCATGGTCATGCCAATAAGGAGCCACGGATTGCGATTGGACGCGCCTGGAGACGGTTTCAAGGACTGTTTACCAGTGGATTGGCCTGGTTCATCGAAATGGTCTATCGACCTTTCTTGAGAAGGGCGTTGAGGCGGCGTTATCTGACGATGTCAGTAGGCTTTGCAACGTTCATCCTGACCATAGGTTTGATCAGCGGTGGATGGATTAAGTTCCGATTCCTTCCAAGTGTGGACGGAGACTATGTTGCAGCCATGTTGACCATGCCCTTGGGAACGCCTGAGGACGAGACAAGGAAAGTGACCAGCGAGATCGAAGCAGCCGTGAAGCGGGTTAAGGAGCGCGTGGAAAAGCAGGAAGGCAAGCGCGTGGTCAAACACGTCCTGTCCAGTATCGGCTCTCAACCCTACAAGGCTGAGCAGGAGAATCAGCCTTCCAATGTGGGACTTTCAGGATCAGGTGCGCATCTTGGTGAGATCACAATTGAGCTGATGCCTTCAGAGGAACGGACGTTCCAGAGTGCAGAAATCGCCAAGCTCTGGCGTGAAGAAGTGGGAAGGGTTCCGGGAGTTGAAGAGCTGATCTTTACCGCCTCCATTTTCTCAGCCGGCAACACCTTTGATATCCAGCTGGAAGGCAAGGACATCGTCAGTCTGCAGAGCGCCGCGAGTGAGTTGAAAGACATTCTGGCTGGTTATCCTGGAGTGATCGATATCAGTGATTCTTTTCGCGGTGGTAAGGATGAGGTGAAGCTTTCACTCAAGCCAGAAGCGGAGTCCTTGGGCATCCGCTTGGAGGATGTGGCGCGTCAGGTGCGACAGGCCTTCTATGGCGAAGAGGCTCAACGCATCCAACGTGGGCGTGATGACGTTCGTGTGATGGTGCGCTTTCCTGAAGAAGCCCGACAGTCTCTTGGTGATCTCGAAAGCATGCGGATCAGGACAGCTGATGGGCGTGAAATACCGTTTTCAGAAGTGGCAGAGGCGGACTTTGGAAAAGGCTTTGCCAGCATTCGACGGGTGAACCAATTGCGCACGATCAATGTGAAGGCGGATGTGGATGAATCAGCTGCTGCACCTGATGCGATTCTTGAAGAGATTGAGAAGAAGTTCCTCAACAGACTGGATGAGCTTCATCCGGGCGTGACCTACAGTTATGCGGGTGAGAAGCAGCAACAGAATGAAACCATGATGGGATTGATGATTGGTTTTGTGATGGCGCTGATCGGGATCTACGCCCTCCTTGCCATTCCGTTCAAATCCTACCTGCAGCCCGCGATTGTGATGACTGCCATTCCCTTTGGATTCGTGGGTGCGGTCTGGGGACATGTGATCACCGGCCGCGATGTGACGATTCTTTCCATGTTTGGGCTGGTGGCACTTACAGGGGTGGTTGTGAACGACAGTCTTGTTATGGTGGATTACGTGAATCGTAAACGCCGGGATGGACTCTCCCTGATGAAAGCCGTCAACACAGCGGGAGCCGATCGCTTCAGAGCCATTCTGCTAACGTCCATGACCACGTTTGCCGGACTGACACCACTCCTTCTGGAAAAGAGTGTTGAAGCCCAGTTCTTGATTCCAATGGCGATCTCACTGGCCTTTGGAGTGATCTTCGCGACGGGAATTACGCTGATTCTTGTTCCATCCACTTACCTCATTCTCGAGGACATCAAGTGGTTCTTCCGCGAGCTCTTCGGCCTTGAGCATGTGGACTATGCAGAGCGCGAAAAGCGGATTCAGGCCGAACTTGCAGGAGATCATGAAACGATTGAACGCCAGCCTCCTCCAATTCGCGAGTAGAGGGCGTCCGTTCTTCTGAGCATGATTAAAGAAAAAGCCGGGCTGATCTGCATCAACCCGGCTTTGCAACT
Organism: Limisphaerales bacterium; assembly: GCA_965658675.1. GTDB lineage: Bacteria > Verrucomicrobiota > Verrucomicrobiia > Limisphaerales > CAZKNW01 > CAZKNW01. Next base: position 304,157 of record CBFHTT010000005.1, on the reverse strand, counting down.
TTATCTGATCTCGAGGATCACTCCTTCCAGATCATTTCGGCGACGGTTCCGCCTGCTGGAATGAATGGGAGCACGTGCTCGGTGTAAGGTGTGATGATATCCAGCACGTATGGCTGATCGCTCTCGAGCATGCGCTTGAGGGCGGGGCGGAGGTCCTTCTTGAACATCACCCGTTCGCAAGGAACGTTGTAGGACTTACACATGGTGACGTAGTCAGGATAGATCTCAGACATGTTCTCAGGATCGCCGAGGTAGGTGTTTCCGCGGTTGGAATCGTAGAAGCGATCTTCCCACTGAACCACCATGCCGAGATGCTGGTTGTTCAGAACGATGGCCTTGGCTGCAATCTTTTCAATGTGGGCTGTGGCCAGCTCCTGAATGTTCATGAGGAAGGATCCGTCACCGTCGATATCAATGACCTGCTTGTCAGGACGGGCGACCTTGGCTCCAAGAGCAGCAGGATAGCCAAAGCCCATGGCTCCGAGACCGGCACTGGTCAGGAACTGGCGTGGGAACTTGTAGCGATAGTGCTGCCCGGCCCACATCTGATGCTGTCCCACTCCTGTGGTGATGATGGCATCGCCTTTGGTGAGGTCGTGGAGTTCGTTGAGCACTGCCTGTGGAAGAATGACCTGATCGGCCTTGCCACCCATGTGATCTGCCACGTGCTGTGATTGGAGAACTTCTTCTGTGACGCGAAATTGGAAAGGCGCCTTTTTCTTCCATGCCTTCACCTGCTTCTGCCACTTGGTGAACTTGGTTTTGATGGCGTTCTTCTTCACCAGCGCATTGAGGCGCTTGAGAGCGTATTTGATGTCACTGACGACAGGGAGGTTTGCCTTCTTGTTCTTGTTGATCTCAGAGGCGTCGATGTCAACGTGAACGATAGTTCCAGTTTCACAGAATTTCTCGATCTTGCCAGTTACGCGGTCATCGAAACGAACGCCGAATGCGAGGAGCAGATCGGCACCTTCAGCTACTTTTTCGCCGTTTTCGAATTCACCACTGACTGCCCAGTTGGCGTAGGCTGCGCCGTGCATTCCGAGCCAACGGAGTGAAAGCTCGTCATCTTCAGGATAAGCACCCACTCCCATGATGGTCGTGGTGACCGGGATGCCAGTGGCCTTGGAGAACTTGCGTAGCTCGTCGGAAGCATCTGCGCTGATGATACCACCACCGCAGTAGAGCACCGGGCGTTCGCTGGTCTCGATCAATCCAATGATCTCATTGAGGGCGTCGTCATCGGCGCGGAGATCAGGGTTGTATCCGTTTTCGTTTGGAGCATCCGGGAAGATGGGCTGGGTGTATGCCTGTTGGATGTTCTTGGGGATGTCCACAAGAACAGGACCGGGACGACCGGACTCGGCCACGTGGAAAGCATTCTTGATGATCTGTGGAATCTCGTTGATGTCGGTGACGAGGTAGCTGTGTTTCACAGCCGGGAGTGTCATTCCATAGATGTCTGTCTCTTGGAAGGCTCCCTTACCGATCATGGCCTGTGGCACCTGACCGGTGATGGCAACCAATGGAATGGAGTCCATGAAAGCGTCGGCGATGCCAGTGACGAGGTTGGTGGCACCGGGACCACTGGTGGCCATACAGACACCTGCTTTGCCTGTGGCGCGTGCATACCCCTCAGCAGCGAAGGAGCCACCCTGTTCATGACGAGGAAGGATGGTGCGGATTTTCTTGGTGCGGGTGAGGGCCTGGTGCAATTCCATGCTGGCTCCACCAGGGTAGGCGAAGATGGTGTCGACTCCTTCGCGCTCGAGAGAGGCTACGAGGATGTCACATCCCCGCATTGGAGGATTTATCTTACGCTTTTTGGTGGCGGATTTGCTGTTCTTGCCAGTTGTTTTGCTCATTTGCTGTTTTGGTTGCGGCCTTCCCGGTCGCAGAGTTTTTAAATGAAAAAACCCACGACCGTTTCCAGCCGTGGGTTTTTGTCGAAATCTGGTTTAACCTCGACAAGCCACGGCGTCCCTCGTGACGACGACTACGAGGACGCTTTCTACTACGACTTGTCGAAATGCGTGATGCATGGGCGCGAAAAAGTAGGGATCACCTCCGGATGGGTCAAGGATTGGTTCGGCTTTTTTGGGTCAAAATGGAAGAAAAGGGCTAAAATCGCGCCAGATACGACTTCTCGGAGAGAGAATCCGTCGGTTATTCCCCAGGCTTGGATTCTGACTAAGGCAGCTCGTCTTCGATTGGCTCCAGCTTTGAGATGGCCTCCATGCACATTTCGGAGGCCTTGATGTAGAGCTCCTTCAACTCGCGTTTGGTGCAGGTTTTGGCCTTTTCGCGAATTTCGGTGAAATCAATCTCCGGACCATATTTGACCGCGATCTGCTTGGGGCGGGGGATCGTGATATTGCGTCCATAGGCCTCATAAGACCCGAATACGCGCACGGGAACGACGGGGGCGTCGCTCTTCACAATAATCATTCCAATCCCGGGCTTGGCAGGTTGAAGATTGCCGTCTGGCGTTCTTGTACCCTCAGGGAAGAGCGTGACGGGGAGATTCCTGTCCAGGAGCTGAAAGATGGTCTTGAGTCCCTTGCCCACGCCACCATCACGATCTACCGGGACGGCGTTGAGATTGCGAATCCAGAACCCAAAGGGGGCAAAACGGAACAAACTGGCACGGGCGAGGTAACCGCTTTCCCTATGAAATCCGCATCCTACCATCGGAGGATCGAGGAAACTGGAGTGGTTGGAAGCCAGAATCACCGGGCCTTCAAGTGGGACGCGTTGCGCGTTGAATATCCGCCATCTGAAGTAGAACTTGAAAACGAAGCGGCATGACCACCACGTGATTAGGTAGATGAGACCGAAACGATGTTTGGGAGGCGAGGCCATGTAAATCCGGGTGGACTACTCGTTGTCTTTTTTGAGGCGTTCGATCTCTTTGATGATCCGGTCGCTGGTCTCTTCAGGTGTCTCGCCGTTGTTATCGATCATGATGGCGCCAAGGGGAATCATGAGTGGGGCGGCGGCACGCTGACTGTCACGCTTGTCGCGGGCGTCGAGATTTTCATTCACTCCTTCTGCTTCGCGGCGGCGCTGACGTTCTGCCAATGATGCGTCCAAGTAGAATTTGTAGTTGGTCTCAGGAAAGACATTGCTGCCAATGTCGCGTCCTTCCATCACCAGATTGCCAAATTGAATGCAGTCCCGCTGTTTTTCCTTCATCCACTTGCGGACGGCTGGGACGGCTGCCACGTGCGGCACGGCGGCACTGGTTTCTTCTGTGCGGATTTCCTTCTCAGGAAAGTAGTCATCCACCAACAGGCGGATGTGTCCTTCGTGATTGAGGAACTTGGCTTTCCAGCGTCGGACCAGAGATCCCACCTTGCGGGCGTCGTGGATATCGATTTCTTTCTTGAGGCAATTCCAGGCAAGGGTGCGATACATGGCACCGGTATCCACGTAGATGTAGTTCAATTTCTTGGCAATGAGCTTGGAATTGGTGCTCTTGCCACTGGCGCTGGTGCCGTCGATGGCGATGACGATATTGTCTGACATGAAAAAGTAAGTAGGTGTTACTCTGCGATGAGTGATTCGTGTGAGAGACGGTTGCCTTCGCCGTCTGTCAGTGTCAGGCCGAGCCCATTGGGTGTCGGTCCTGCAAGTTTGCTGAAGAAATTTGGAAAGGTCTTTTTGACGCAGTCGGGCTGATGAATGCGAATGCCGGGGACTTTCATTCCCACCACTGCAAAGCACATGGCCATGCGGTGATCGTTGTAGGTGTGGATGTCAGCGCCATGAAGGTCAGATGGATGGACGGTAAGTGTGTCTCCTTCTTCCTCGACCATGCAGCCGCATTTGGTGAGCTCTGTGCGGAGGGCTTCCACCCGTTCGCATTCCTGCACGCGCAATCTGCCCAACTCGGTGAAGCTGACTGGATGATCTGCAAACGCTGCCATAACAATGGCGGTCATGATGCTGTCGCCCAAGTGTTCTTCTCGTGAAACGTTTTCCGGAAGGGGGAGATACTTCGGGTAGTCGGCATCGATCTGCCACCCTGAATCAGGCCAGTGTAGGGTCTCGATTTTGCCGCCATCAGGAATGGTAAGCCAGTTGGCTGCCTGAATGTAGCTGCCGCTGGAGGCATCAGGCTCGATCTGGAAGGTGCCGCCCTCAGTTGGGAAACTCTCGATCAGGCGACGGGTCATCTCGATGTAGGGAGAGTTGTCGGCGTTATCACCTTCAATCTCGATACTCCATTCTCCTACCTTTGCACTCAGCAGTAGGGCGGAGGCGAATTGGGAACTCTTTTCGATGCTGACACTGCAGCTGGTTTTCCGAGGACCTGTTCCATGAAAGGTGGCTGGAAGAAAGTCGTTTGGAGAATCAATCTGATAACCAAGTTCCCGCAGCGAAGTGAAGAGCGCCTTTTGCGGGCGTTCGTGCATGCGATCGATTCCACTCAGTTCATAGACGCCATCGCCAAGGCAGACCATGGCCGACAAAAAGCGTGCTGCTGTGCCGGCGTTGCCCACATGAAGTTTGAGAGGGGAATCAATTTTGCCTGACTTGGGCAACCGACCGCCTTGACCTGTGACTGTGATGGTGCGATTGCAGATTTCGTTTGTATCTGCTTCCACTGCTACCTCAAACCCGAGTGTCTGCAGGCATTCGGTCATCACCTGCGTGTCTTCGCTCCAGAGTGCGCCCTCCAACCGGGTGGTTCCAGAGGAGAGGGCTGCGAGGATCATGGCCCTGTTGGTGATGCTCTTGGATCCGGGAACGGTGATGGCCCCATGGATCGGTCCTGTGGCAGGTATGATCTCAATGATGTCTGGAAGCCCCATGCTATTCTTTATCCCTCGCTCCGAATCGCGCCGCTGCTTCCCTCAACCATTGATCGCGTAGTTGTTTGGCTTCGTCAAAAAAGGTGCGGATCGCGTCGCTTTCGTTGGCTCTCAAGTTTGATGAGAGTGTTTTAAGAATCTCGATCAATGCGTCGGTTGCATCTGCCAGCTGTATGCGATTTTGAATGGAAATATCATGCCACATCTCTGGGGAACCGGATGCGACCCGGGTCAGGTCTGCAAACCCAGAGGCAGCCAATTCTTTTTCGAAAGACGCATCACCACCCAGTCCAAGACTCGCGACAGCTGAGGCGACGGCATGGGGAAGGTGACTGATGCGACTGACAGCCTGATCGTGCTCTGAGGGAGTCATGGTCAGGACGCGTGCTCCGAGCGCCTCCCAAAAATCAACCAGTGCCTTCACCTTGTCTTTGTCAGTGGATGCAGAAGGGCAGATGGCGCAGGTGGCTTTCTCAAAGAGATCTTCCCGTGCGGCCGAGACTCCGGTCTTCTCGCTTCCTGCCATGGGATGACTGCCGATGAATACGGCGCCTGCATCCGCAAAGATGGCATTCACTTCAGAATCCACCTGAGCCTTGACGCTTCCCACATCAGTGACCAACGCACCGCTCTTGAGCTGCGGGGCGATCTTTTCTGCAAGTGACTTCATCTGTCCCAGCGGAGTGCAAAGGATGATGAGGTCTGCATCTTCGACTGCTTCACTCAGATTCATGGACACGGAATCCGCAGCGCCGGCATCGAAGACTTCCTGGATGGCAGATTCTCTTCGGACATAGCTCGCCACATGAGATGCCGTGCCGCGACGTTTCGCAGCCAGTCCCAGTGAGCCACCCAGCAGGCCCGTGCCTATGATGCTGATCTTCCTGAAAAGCACGGGCCGCATTTAAGGAGATCCCGACTCCATGACAAAGGTAAAAGACGATTTCGGACAAATTGATCCTGACCGGAAGAACGAAAAATCAGTCGTGGAAAGGCGTTGTTATTCAATGAAATCAGGGGTGTGGGGCAAGGCACTTGAAGGGTTCGCGGGAAAGTCGTCCGTAGACGTATGAAAATTAATTAATACGACCATTTGCGGAGGTCGGTGTTTTTGAGTAAGAATCCTTATGTTACTCATGGCGGAAGAGATACAAAAACCGGAGGCAGTCTCGCTAGTACCCGATGAGACTGATGCTGTTACCCTGCGGGAAGATGTTAAGGAGACGGATGAGGACCGTGAACCGACCCCGGAGGAATTGGCCTCTGCGGAGCAGGACGATGACGACGTTCCCAAGCGACGACGAAAAAAGATGGAGTTGGTAGAGTCGCTTGAAGCCCCTCGAACCTCACGTGAAGCCCCCACTGCCATTCGGCTCTATCTGCGCGAGATTGGTCGTGTGGATTTGTTGACCGTGGAGCAGGAGATCGAGTTGGCCGAACGAATCAAAGCAGGCGATGTGAAAGCACGTGAGCACATGATCAAAGCCAATCTGCGATTGGTGGTGAAGATCGCCCACGACTACGATGGCCTTGGACTCCCTCTTCTTGATCTGATCAATGAAGGGAACATCGGTTTGATGAAAGCGGTTGAGCGATTTGACCCTACCAAAGGAGCCAAACTTTCCACCTACGGAAGCTGGTGGATCAAGCAGTCCATCAAACGCGCCTTGGCCAATCAGGGGAAGACGATCCGACTACCGGTCCATCTGGTGGACAAGGTTTCCAAGATTCGCCGTTTGACCATGAAAATGCATGAGGTGCTGGGCAGGGATCCAACCGATGAGGAGTTGGGTGAAGAGCTTGGCCTTACTGCGGCACGCGTAGCGCAGTTAAGGACAGCAGCCATTCGTCCAGCGTCGTTGGATGCTCCGATTGGTAATGATGGAGACTCAAGCAGCTATGCCGAGATCGTTCGGGACGATAAAGCCGAACTGCCTGATTCCACATTCCGCGACAAGAACATCCATGGGCTCGTGCGTGAATTTCTCAGCACGCTTGATGAGCGCGAGGCAACGATTCTCGAATACCGTTTCGGCTTGGATGGAGGCGACGAGCGAACGCTTGAAGAGGTTGGACAGAAATTCGGCGTCACGCGTGAACGCATCCGTCAAATTCAGAACATCGCTTTACGCAAACTCAAGCGCATGATCCAGAAGATCGAGCAATTGCCCGATTGAGAAATCAGCTTGCGACAGCTTCGATATCCGCGGTCGCCTCTTCTTCTGCGAAGAGGCGATCTGCCACCCATCCACCTACAGGCGCTCCCAAGCAGGGTGCGATTACGTAGACGGTCAGCCACCCCATTCCGTTCACGCTGAAAGGCACGGATCCCCATCCAGCCAAGGCTGAAAAAATTCTTGGCGCTAGGTCACGCGCTGGATTGAAACCTGCCATGGTAAGGGGAGCGAAGATGCAGATCAGAGTCGTCAAGGTAAGCCCAATGATCAAAGGCGTCATGCCTCCGGGAGCGCTCCTGTTATTCTTGGACGTGTAGGAGAAGATTGCCAAAGCGAGGAGCGCTGTGCCCAAGAATTCTGCAAAGAAGGCAGTTCCCATCGGCACTTTCTTAGTTCGTTCTACCTCCAAGGGAGCGGCGCCTGGATTTGGGAAATACTCTCCAAAGATCATGGCGCTCGCTTCGCTTCCTTTATCCCCTCGCACAATCCCTGCCTTATCTTCAAATGCACGGATACTACCCCCGAATAGAGCGAAGAGAACTGCAGCTGCAAGGAATGCTCCCAAGAATTGAGCAATAATGTATCCCCCGATCCGTTTCTTTGGAAAGTCTCTGATGATCGCAAAGGCGAGTGTGATCGCCGGATTCAAATGAGCCCCACTGGCTTGACCGGTGATGAAGATGGCAGCGGTCAGACCGAAGCCCCAGACAATGGCTACTTGGAACAATCCCACCGGTGCCTCCAGTGCCACAGCCGTGGCCACTGCACCGCAGCCGAAGAATACGAGGAGGAAGGTCCCAATCAATTCACCAAGAAACCAACGGCTCATGAGGCATCCTTTGGAAGAATATCTGAAACAATCTGCATGGTGAAAAACATCTGGGAACCGATCTCCTTTAGCCGAGCGCTGTAGGTGTCTGCTTCTTCAGGTGTGTCGTCAGATACCTTGGGGTCCACAAACGTCAGAGGGATTCGTTTGGATGCTCCCTGCACAATGGGGCAGTTTTGATCTGCGTGATTGCAGGTCATGATTGCAAGGTAGTCGGCAGATGGATTGGCTTCGTCATTATAAACCTTTGACCATGCCCTGAGTGGAGCGAGCCCATTGGCAAAGGAGATTTCGTAAACGGGGTTGTCGCTGTCAGTTGTCTTTGTAACTTTGAATCCAGCCTGTTCAAAAGCAGCGACCGTGCGCGCGTTGCAAGCCGTCGCCTCCGTTCCCCCGGAATAGCACTCAATGGCTTCAATTCCGTAGTAGGCAGCCGCTGTCTGTGCTGTGACCTGAGACAGGTGGCTTCTGCGTGAATTGTGCGTGCAGATGAAATTCAATTTCGCTGTTCCGTGGAGACGGATCGCATGACCGATCTCTGTGGCGAAGGCTGTCAGTTCCTTCTTACGGTCCTCTGAAATCTGCTCGAAATCAGATGAGATTTCATCGATCAGGGACTTCAGGGATGGGATCAAGGTGGGGGATGAACTCATGGGATCAGCAGCACTTGGAAGTTGAAGATGCAGGCGGGCAACAAGGGATGAGAGATTCCAGCACCGGAGCAGGGCAATCGCCTTTTCCCTTGGCCAGTCGCTTTGACAGAGATTGGTGTCGTTTTAAATCCTGTTTGAATACAGGCATTTCGCCCTGACAGTCCTGAAGACACTTCAGGTTTTCTTCGAGTAACTTATGTGGCTTTGCAGGAATCTTATAAATCGTCCAGTTGTTGACCCGGGATGATTCCAATAATCCGTGCTTCTTCATGTAGCCCAGATGCTTGGACATCTTGACCTGCGACTCGTCCAAGATCTCCTGGAAGTGACATACACAAAGAGGACCTTGCTTCAGGAGGTTTAGAATCCGCAATCGCGTTGGATCACAGAAACATTTGTAAATCGCCAAAATATCCACGGGCAGGAATATGCTTGCAGAGGAATATACCTTTCAAGGTATTTATGTGATTTCGGTGATTATCAGATTTCGCGAATTGGGGGGGCATTCGGGATGAGTCCGAGTCAATCTGTTCTGAGAAGATTGACTTGATTGGGTTCGCAGTCAGGGTGGGGGCTGTTGATGCTGAAGGTGACGAAAGAAGGCCTCTATTGTGAGGTGGGTGATTTTCACGTAGATCCGCTAAAAGGTGTGGATCGAGCGTTGATAACCCATGGGCATTCGGATCATGCAAGGCGTGGTTCCAAAGCGTATCTGACAGCTGAAAAGGGTGTTTCCATTCTTCGCACTCGGCTGGGAAAGCGCTTGCCGGTTGAAGGTGTCCCCTATGGTGAATCTCGTTTGATCAATGGAGTGAAAGTGTCCTTCCATCCGGCAGGTCATGTTTTGGGGGCTTCAATGATTCGACTGGAACATGGTGGCGAAATCTGGGTGGTGAGCGGGGACTACAAGATTGAGGACGATGGGATCTCTGGCGCGTATGAACCGGTCAAGTGCCACACGTTCATTACAGAATCTACCTTCGGTCTGCCGATTTATCGCTGGGAGCCGCAACTCGTGGTAGCGGGGCAGATGAATCGTTGGTGGGCGTCAAACCAGAGACAGGGAATTGCCTCTGTCATCTTTGCCTATTCGTTGGGAAAGGCGCAGCGGGTGTTGTCCATGCTGGATGAGAAACAGGGAGAAATCTTTGTTCATCCGACTGTCATGAAGATGAACGAAGCCTATGCCGACGCGGGTGTCATTCTTCCTCCTACCACAGAGCTGAAGGCTGTGGATACATTTGGTGACTTGTCAGGAGCCGTGGTTATTGCACCAGGTTCGGTGAGTGAAACGGCATGGATGTCAGCGATTGGTCCCTGTGCCAAGGCGTCGGCGTCGGGGTGGAATTTGGTAAGAAAAGGACGTGGCTGGTCAAACGTGGATCGAGGTTTTGTGGTATCTGATCATGTGGATTGGCCAGGTCTGATGCAGGCGATTGAGGCGAATGAGGCTGAGCGTGTTCTGGTCACACATGGTTCATCAGAGATCGTGGTTCGCTACCTGAATGAAATGGGTAGGGAAGCACATGTGTTGGAAGTAATGCTAAGGGAGGGTGGAGAATGAAACGTTTTGTGGAACTCTGTGATGACCTTGAGTCGGGGGCGGGAGAGTCCTATCAGCTGTATCGCTTGGTTGGATATTTCAATGATGCTTCCCCTTTGGATCACGAATGGGCTCTCTCGCTGCTCTTGGGATACAGACCGAAGCGAATGGTTACGACCCAGCAACTGAGAACATTTGCGGCTGAAGAACTGGATCTACCTGATTGGCTGACCGTGGAGTCGGAAAAGCGTGTCGGTGATCCGGTGGAAGCGACGGCATTGATGTTGGATGCATCGCTCCGGTTGCCATCCGAGGGAGACGGCATTTCGCTAAGCGAGATGATGTCAAAGATGGTGTCGCCTATGACCGGAGCGGAGCCGTTTCGATTGAAGGAGATGCTTGCTGATTGTTGGAAACGCCTTTGTGGCAAGGAATGTGTCTTGTTTCATCGGCTGATAACTGGGCGGTTTCGTTCTATGATTTCAGAGCGCGTCCTGGTGGATGCACTGGCTCAGTGGTTGGGTATGGAACCTGTGATAGTGGCTCGGAGATTGTTGGGTGGCTTTCAAGTGGGATCTGGAGATTTCGATCGTTTGTGTTCCAAGCCTACAGTTCAAGAGAGTGAAATGATTCCTGAACCGTGGATCATTCCCGAAGCTGCAAGTGATCAGCAGCTGACGGAATTGTGCGCTGATATTTGGGCGATCGAACGTCGGTGGTCTGCTGAGCGGGCTCAGATTATTGTTGGAGAGAAAGATGTGGTGATTTGGTCCGCGGACGGGGAATTGTGGAACAGTCGCTTTCCTGAAATCTGCAAGCAGATGGTTGGGTTTCCGAAAGGCACTGTTGTGGATGGTTCGATTCGATCGGATCGCCCGGGCGCTATCTATGTCGTTTGTGATCTGCTGAGAGAATCTGGGACGGATTTTGGGACAGTCTCTTTCGCTGAAAGGCGGATGCGGCTCGAAACCTTGATGGCTGCGCTGCCAGTGCGAAGTGAAGGAGTTCCTCAAATGGATTTGTTCTCTACTAAGGACGAACGGATCCCAAAGTGTGTGGAACTTTCTGAGCTCATCTCAGTGGGGAGAATCGATAAACTGCGGGATGAAGCGGACAGAATTCGAGAGAAGGGAGGGAGGGGGATTTTGCTTCGGCAAATGGATTCGACATTTGGTGCAGACCTTTCGGTGGTTGAGATCAAACCGCGTCCATTCAGTTTGAAGACAGTGCTTCTCGGGGCTGAGCTAGGTGAAGGCCCTCGGTCACATCTCTATTCAAGATTGGCTCTTGGTGTGAGTAGCAGGAAACAATTGGTTTCGCTGACAAAGGTGGAGCTCGAGACCGACAATGAGGAGTTGAAAGAAATGGATGAGTGGATTCGTGAACACATTTTGAAACGACTGGGGCCGATGAGAACAGTCAAGGCAGAGCAGGTGGTGGAGATCGAGGTGGATGATCTGGAGCTGTCAAATCGACATAAGACGGGTGTCATCGCCCGCAATCCAATCTATGGCGAATGGCTTCGTGGGGCTGGCACCGAGGAGATCGATGATGTGGAGGATCTGCGTCTGCTGGCTGAGATCAAGAAAAGGGCGACGCCAGATTCTGACGTCGCCCTCGGATGAAATGAATTGCTGTAAGTTGCTCAGATGCAAGGGGCAGTCGCGCAGCCTTTAAAGATACATCAAGAAGCAGGTGGTATCTGATGCATGTGGACATCCTGTTGAGGATACGGGATGGAGATGCCTTCCTGATCGAACCGAAGTTTGACCGCCTCCGTCATGTCAAAGGTTAGAGGCCACATGTCTGGGGTCTTTACCCATGCACGGACCATGAGATTGACGCTGCTGTCGGCGAGTTCCTTGACCACAACCTGTAGCTCGGGATCTTTCAGGACACGTTCGTCACCTTCAAACATCTCGATCAGGATCTCCTTTGCTTTCTTGAGATCATCATCGTAACCGATACCGAAGATAAATTCCGCACGACGTGTGTCTCTGGCTGTGTGATTGGTAATGGGGCCGTTCATGATGCCTGAGTTGGGAATCGTGATGACCTTGTTGTCTCCAGTTCTCATGCGTGTAGCGAATACCTGAATCTCCTCCACGACTCCCATGGTGCCGCTGGCTTCAACGAAATCAGCCACCTTGAATGGGCGGAACATGACGAGCAAAACACCTGAAGCGAAGTTGGATAGGGAACCTTGGAGAGCGAGGCCGATAGCCAGTCCGGCAGCACCAATGACCGCAACAAAGGATGTGGTCTTCACTCCAAGTTTCTCAACCGCAGCGAGAACGACCAATGTCATCATCAACATGTAGCTAAGGTTGCCTAGGAACTGAGTGACCGTTGGGTCGACCTTTCGCTTGTCCAAGACTGTCTCAAGAACCTTCTCTATCGATTTGGCAATCCATCTGCCGATGATCAAAATGGCAATGGCGATGAGCAGGCGCAGGCCAAAGTCGGTGGCCCATGCTTCGAGTTGTTCTGGATCAAGTGTCAGGTTCATGATGGAGACGGGTCTGGTTCGTGACCTACGGCGTTGATCAAAGCGGGTTTCTCAGAAAGGTCAAGTGAGTGTAATTCTTCATTGGGGCGACGGTGGATTCACTTGGTTCATATCGTCGTTGTGTCGGGATACCAAAAAAGGCGCAGACGAAACCGCCTGCGCCTTTCTAATCATTGAGGATGGAAACCTAGATAAACGGTGTCTTACCGGCCATGCGAACCGGACGAACCGGAAGCGGAGCATCCCAATCGAGTTTCTTGGGAACCAGTGTTTCGTCTGAGTTCCATGCCATGTCCCATGAGACTTCCTTACCAGTGTAGGCAGCCATGCGAATCATGAGTGCGGTCATGGTGGTGTTGATCATCCGGTCGCCGGTATTGAGGACCCTGCCGGAACGGATGCCTGCATACATCTCATCGTGTTCCGTCTGGTAGCCGTTGTTGGATGTTCCCTTCCAACGCCATTTTAATCCGGGACCAGTGAAGACGTGATGCTTGCGTCCGCTCTCGCCTTGGTAGGTTCCCTTGGTGCCGGTGACACGGTCCAGTGTGCCGTTGGCGCATTTGTCGATCTGACGCGAGAAGTGGTATCCAGTCACACCATTGTCCCAATGCAGCTCGGCTGCGAAATGGTCATAGACGTTTCCATACTTCTCATCTGTGCGGACCTGGCGTCCACCTGATGCGACACACTTTGCGGGTGGCTTGTCGTCCATAGCCCAGAGCATCTTGTCGACACTGTGAACCGCCTGTTCAACAACATGGTCGCCTGACAGCCATGTGAAGTAGTACCAACGACGGATCTGCCACTCGAGGTCACTCTTGCAGTTCTCACGCGTGAACTGGGGGTAACGGTCTGTGGACCCTGTGTTGTAGGAAGAAAAGATGGATGTGACGTCTCCAATGTCACCGCCGATGATCCGCTTGTAAGTATCCTGTTGGGCGTAAGTCCAACGCCAGACAAAGCCGTCCACGATGGACAGCCCCTTTTCCTTGGCCTTGGCGATGCTATCACGAACAGATCGGGCACCGGGTGCATCTGTGGCCATCGGCTTCTCGCAGAAGATGTGTTTACCTGCGTCGACGGCGGCCTTGATGTGCTCAGGGCGAAAGCCCGGGGAGGTGGTCAAGATCACCACGTCGACACCGGAATCGATCACCTTTTGAAATCCGTCCAAGCCACTGAACTGGCGGCTTTCAGGAACGTTTACACGATCGGGGTGATACTTTTGGATACGAGGGATGGCGGCATCGATCTTGTCCTGAAAGACATCGCACATGGCGTAGAGTTCGCTGTTGCTGTCTGCGTTCAGTGCCTGGTTGATAGCGCCTGATCCACGACCACCGCAGCCGACCCAACCGATCTTCAGCTTTTTGCTGTTTGGTTTGCCGAGTGTAACCGAGGGAAAAGCCAAGGTGCTGACAACAGATCCAGCAGCGACAGTGGCTGACGAGGTTTTGATGAAATCGCGACGTGTAGGTTGCTTGGGTTCGTTCATGATTAGGTTTGAAGAGAAGGGTTGTTGAAAAGGTTAGATAAACTTGGTGACACCGGGTTTGGCGATGGGGGGCTCAGGGAGCTTTTGATTCCAATCGTAGCTGGGCGGATTGAGGTTCTGCTCGGACTTGAGCATTTGTTTCCATGTCAGACGCTTGCCGGTGTATGCGGATTCACGTGCCATGATTCCCAGCAGGGTGGAATTGGCCATGTATTCAGTGTTGTTGATCACCTGACCGCTTCTCAAGGCGGCATACATCTCATCGTGCTCAAGCTGATGCATGTTGGTGCGGCGCTCCTTCAATCGGAACTTATTCTTGCCTGTGATGGTGTACTTCATCATGTCGCAGAATCCCTCAGAGCCGAACGCGTGATCGCGCCATGTGCCGTCTGTGTCAGGTTCATGGCGACAATTGGCGTAGTAGCGGGCTCCATTTCCGTATTCGAAGATCGCATTGAAGTGATCATAGATGTGTCCGTATTTCTCCCCGGTTCGAGCGATACGTCCACCCGAGGCGAGAACACTCTCCGGGTATTCGCCCAGAAGCCATGACATCTTGTCCAGTTCATGCACGAACTGTTCGACAATGAAATCACCTGAAAGCCATGTGTAGTAATACCAGTTGCGCATCTGATACTCCATGTCGGTCATCTCTGGTGTACGCTCCACGACCTTTGCGACGCCACGTGAATAGCGTGTTGATTCAACGTTCAGGATGTCTCCGATGGCACCACCGTGAAGGCGACGCATCATTTCCTTCATATGTGTCTCATAGCGCCAGCAAAGGCCGGACACGACTGAAAGCCCTTGTGACTCCGCCTGTTTACCAGCCTTGATAACTGCCCGCACGCCGGTGGCATCGACAGCAACCGGTTTCTCCACAAAGACATGCTTACCATTGTCGATACATGCCTGCATGTGAGCCGGACGAAAGTGGGGAGGTGTGGCCAGCAATACGATGTCCACGCCGCTGTGGATCACCCGCTTGTAAGCTTCGAATCCTGTGCAGTGCCGCACCGGTGCCACACTGAACTGCTCTCCGCATTCCTTTTGGAGAATCTGCGAAGAACGATCCAACGAATCAGAGAAAAGATCACCCAACGCCCATAGCTCCACATTGCTATCCGCCTTCATGGCTTGGGCGGCAGCGCCGGTGCCACGTCCACCGCAACCAACCAGACCTACCTTCAGCTTCTTGCTGATAGGTTTGCCAAAGGTGACAGACGGGAACTCCATATTTGCTGCCAAGACACCGCCTGCTGCAGCGGATGATGATACGCGCAAGAATTTGCGACGCGACGAAAGAGGCTCATTTGAGGGTGCGCTCATGAATTTTCAGGTATCGTTGAGAGGGTTAGGTCTGACCCCGCCCATCGTCAAGAATTCGAATCAATTCTGACAAAATTCTCATTTGGCCGGAATTGATGGATATCTTGATCACAAGGATTGAAACTTTTAGATGCCAGGTGGATGGTTCTGGAAACATTTCCAGACTACAGGCGTTTCTATTTTCTCATGAAATCAATGGTGCAGATAATGATAACAGTGGTGGCGGTGGCCGCTGCTGCCTTGCTGTTTCAGCGTTCGGACTCGCTTTCCAAGGAATTGGCCGATGCCAATGCGGAACGCGCATCGTTGCTCGCTGAGGTGGAATCTCTGAAGAAGGATCTGAAGAAGCAGGGCTCCGGTCTGCCTGGGCAGGGCGAACTGAAGCGCATGGAAGGGGCCGAAGGAGATCTGCTCAAGCTCCGTTCAGAATTACCCAAGCTCAAGACCGAACTGGAAAAGAAGGACGGCGAATTAGCCCGGACAAAGTCTCGAGTGGATAAACTCGAAGGCAAGATGAAGACGCTGCTGGCTGAGCTGAAGAATGAATCCATGCAGTCTGAGCTCGAGGATTTGGCCTCCAGAAGTGATATCGAAGTCAGTGCCATGGTTGGACGGGGGAACAGCCTGATTGCTGGCGGCTACGTGATGAAGAACGGTCAGCGCGCGATCATTCTTGCCACTCCTGAGCAACAGGCAAACGGGCAGATCGTCATGGGATTCAAACTGGTGGGCGCCGATGATCAAGGACTGAAGGCAGCCGGATTGGATGCCTTTGTTGTCAACGATGCTCAAGGATTTCCCAGCACCCAGCTCGATCGCGCTCAGATGAACTCGCTGATTCAGACATTGTCGTCCATAGATGGAGCTGACGTGATGTCCTCACCTAGGCTGACGACTATGCCCGGCCTCCAAGCAACCGTATTTGTGGGACAGGGCGATGGAGCCTTGTCGATCAATTCAGTAGCCCAGCCTTCGGAGAACGGAGATCAAATGCAGATGGATCTAAAAGTGGACTTCGGTGTGATCCCTGAGAAACCGACAGGTGATATGATCCAAGAAGCCCCAGCCAGAAGGCTCCAAGCACCTCCCGTCCCCCAGCTCCCTCCGGGTTTTCCCAAGGATGCATTTGAGAAAAAGTAGGTTGTTGGTTAGCTCTGTAAACAAAACAAGCGGAAGGACTCTGTTGAGTCGATCCGCCTGCTGATGAGAATCTATTGAGTGGTCCCTTACTTGACTGGTAGCTGACCGGGGGGGCGGGTGCCATTGCCTTTTGTTTTAGTCAGTTTGTCGCCCAGATCTTTTCTCGCTTTCTCGGCGTAGCCTTGGAGCCGTTTGACAACTTCTGGATAGCGTGAAGCAAGATCGTGTTTCTCGCTGATGTCGTCGGCGAGATTGTAGAGTTCCAATCCGGAGTCGGTGTTACTGTATTTGACCGGGATGCCTCCTTTGCCACCAGGCTTGCCGGCAAGTGTGCGATAGCGGTGTGGAAGAAGGAGTTTCCATTTTCCTGAGAGGACAGCCTGAAGCTCGTTTTGCTTGTAGTAGAAGTAATAGGCTTCATGAGGATTCTGTGCTCCGGGCTGACAGGTCAGGATGGGCCAGATGTCTTTTCCGTCGATCTTGTGCTTGGGCAGCTCGGCGTCGATGAGTCCAGCCAGTGTCGGGAGGATATCAATGTTCATGGCGGGGATGTCCTGAACCTTTCCGGCAGGGAGAACGCCCGGCCAGCGCATGATCATGGGCTCGCGAACGCCACCTTCCCAAACGGTGCCTTTTCCTTCGCGCAATGGTTGCGCGCGTCCTGAGTGATCACCATAGGAGAGCCATGGACCATTGTCAGAAGTGAAGATCACGAGCGTGTTGTCATCAATGCCGTTTGTCTTGAGGGCCTTGAGGATTTCGCCGACGGACCAGTCGAGCTCCATGATCACATCGCCATAGAGACCGAGCTTGGATTTACCGCGAAACTTGTCTGAGACGAAGAGGGGGACGTGCGGCTGTGGGTGTGGCACATAGAGGAAGAAGGGTTCATCTTTGTGATTGTTGATGAAGTGAACGGCGCGGTCTGTGAGAAGAGTGGTGAGGTTGGACTGCTCCTTGAGGTAGTGAATTGTTTTCTCTCCTTCAATAAGTGGGAGTGGCGGAAAGCGGTCTCCCACTTCAGGGTGGTTTGGCCACATGTCGTTGGAGTAGGGAATGCCGAAGTATTCATCGAAGCCATGACGAGTTGGCAGAAACTCAGGGTGATGGCCGAGATGCCATTTGCCGAACATGCCGGTTGCGTAGCCTTTCTGCTTACAGAGTTCGGCGATCGTGACCTCAGAGCTGTTGATGCCGTGCGTGTTCTTTGGACCGAGTGCTCCATGGATGCCGACGCGGTTTGGATAGCAGCCGGTCAGTAGTGCGGTGCGTGATGCAGAGCAGACGGGCTGTGCGGCATACCATTGTGTAAACTGCACACCTTCCTTGGCCATCTTGTCGAGATGCGGTGTCTCAAATCCTTCAGCTTCAAAGACGCCTACGTCCTGATAGCCTTGGTCATCGGTAAAGATGATGACGATGTTGGGTGTCTTGGATCGTGCGCCTTGTAGGGTGAGGGCGGCTGCGAAGAGGAGCGCAATGAGGGCTGTGGTGACTTTCTTCATGTTATTTTGGGGAACGTGTGGAGGTTAGAAATCCAGACCAAGACTTGAAAGGAATTATTCGAACCCGTTGACTCCCGGTGTTCGACAGATCGTCATGACCCAAGCCAAACCAACGTCCGATTCCAAGAAAGAGCGTCCCTCAAAGACGTCGCTGACGAAGACTGGGTGGATCTTTCTGGTTGGTTGTGTCGTTCTTTATCTCGCTTCACTGACCTCGCAGTCGGGACTTCTGTTGTTTCCCATTGGAATCCTGATCGGTTGTTTCCTCTATAGTTGGTTCATGGGGCGGTCCGTCTTGAAATCAGTTGAATTGACTGCCCCTGAAATGGTGCGAGTGGAAGAGGGCGGCCGTTCGACACAATCGTGGACGGTGCTGCATGGAGGAAAGGGAGCCATTGGTATGTTTCGCATCATGCACGAGGGACGGATTCTTCTTCGAGTAGGGCAGATGCAACCCGGCGAGGAACTGAACGTGGTTCCTGAATCATTGTTTGAGAAACGGGGTGTTCATGCGTGGGCGGATCTGAAGCTGGAATGCTTCTATCCATTCGGTCTTCTGCGTCTGAGCCGTCCACTGGCGATCAAGGGCGAGGCGATTGTATATCCGCGTGTGTATTCATGTCCTGTGCCTCCGGCTGCCGGCTACGACGTGATGTTGGGAGGCAAGTATCACGGAGGTAGACAGACATTGTCCGGAACACAGTTTGCCGGCATTCGTCCGTCGCAGCCAGGTGATCCGTTGAAACACATTCATTGGAAAAGCAGTTCCAAAGGGCAGGGCCTGATGACTCGGACCTACGATGAGGAATTATCCGGACGTGTAGCCGTAATCATCGATCCTGCGAAGGAAGCCTATATGGATGATGCCGTCAGAGCCGCCGGATCCATGATCTTTGCCGCCTTGGATGAAGAACATCATGTGGAGTTGTTGTTGCTGGGCGATGGGAGTCACCGAGTTTTTCCTCCGTTTACGGATGGTCAGGAGATTTTGGATCTGCTTGCTCGATTGGATACAGGAACCAACGCAGTCAGGCCCGACGATCTGGAGGCATTGGTCAGCAAAGCATCGCGTAAGTCATCGTTGGTGTTTGTAGTAGCTGGTGATCGATGGCCGGATGACTACCTGATTGCTCGATTGAAATCCGAAGGCCGGCGCGTTCTCACCGTCATGCCGCGACAAATCACAGAGAAAGAAGGTATCGGTGATTGGTTCTACCAAAAGGACCGGATTTTGAATTGAGGATGATTCGGTAGAGGAGCGCGGATGCCCACATCCGCAAGGGGATAGCCAGCGAGGTGACATGGGGATTTGCTGCTGAGTATCGCTCTACCCGACAGGTAAACGCATCTGCATTCTATTCGACCGGACGTGGGCGTCTGGGCTCCTTATGCCTTCATCTCTTTCAATTCCTTGGTGGCGATGCCAATCGGACGATCGAGTGGGACGCCTGCACAGGAGAGGAGAGTGGTGAGGAGATCTCCTTGATTGCCTTTGGTGTTGGCTAGAAAACGTCCGGTCTTGAGTGATCCACCGCCTTTGCCAGCAAGTATGAAAGGGAGGTTCTCGCGTTTGTGTTTGTTGCCGTCTTCGAGCCCAGATCCCCACATCATGATGCAGTTGTCGAGCAGAGTGCCGTCGCCTTCCTTGAGGGCATGCATCTTTTTCACCATGTAGGCATATTGATCGACGTTGAACTTGTTGATGGCCGCGACCTTGTCCTTCTTTTCCTGATCCTTGCCGTAGTGCGTCTGTGAATGGTGCTGGTTGGAGAAACCCAGCTCAGGATAGGAAGCGCCGTTGGGCCGGGAACCGACGTAGGTGGAGACGCGTGTGGTGTCGGTCTGGAAGGCAAGGATGGTGAGATCGCACATGACCTGCATGTACTCACTGCGCTTGTCGCCTTCGGGGATCTTCACCTCGATGGGCGCTGAATTGATGGCGTGGCGTTTGGACGGACCGACCTCGTTTTTCTCTAGAGCTGCTTCCTGTTGGCGGGTTTCGATGGCGGCGATGCGACGTTCCAGCGAGCGAACGCTGTCGAGGTATTCGTCGAGCTTTTCCTGATCCGTCTTGGCCATGGTGCGGCGGAGGTCGCGGGCCCCGCCGAGCACCCGGTCGAGCATCTTGCGGTCCAGCGGGTTGGCTTGGGTAACCCTGCCTTCCATGCCTTCTTTACCGAAAAGTCGATTCAGGACATTGCGGGGGTCGGTCTCGGCCGGCACAGGTTGCGTGGGCGAGCGGAAACTGCAGTGATTGTAGTAGCCCTCATGCAGGCCCTCCTGATTCTCCTTCCACGTCTGGGGCATGGTGGCCAGTTCGAGGGAAGGGAGCAGGGTCTGGGCGCCGACGTAGTTGGCCATGATCTGGTCTGCTGAGATGGAGATGTTGATGCGGTCGCGCGAATCGGGATCGGGCAAGCGCCCGGTCAGCCAGGTGGATAGCTCCAGCGCGTGAGGGGCGCCGTTGAAGGGGGAAATCGGCACACCGGAAATGCCCTTCATCATGAGGCACTGATCCATGATCGGTTTCAACGACTCGATGATGGGTGGTGTCGCGTTGAGGAATTCCTCCTGATTCTCGGGCCAGAACTGATCCATGATGACTCCGTGCGGCATGTATATGAACGCCATGCGCACCGGAGGTTTGGCGAAACTCGGAGCGGCCGCCTGGCCAATGGAATCAAAGAACGGAAGCGCGAGGGAGACCCCAACGCCTTTCAGGAAGGTGCGGCGATCAACAATGGAGGGTTGATTCTTAGTATTCATTTTTTGCTCTGCAGTGGTGATCGTTGTTCAGTCTTCGACTTTGCGGTGGGTGAACAGGTAACTGGCAATGACTTCAGTGATGATTGTCCGCACACGGTAATCCTCTTTGGTGATCCGGTCTACCAATCGATCAATGACAATTTCATCGTAGCCTTCCAAGTGCCGCCCGAGGGCGTGGGCCATGAGCCGTTCGGTGAAATTACGGGCCAGATCTGCGTCCCTGGTGGCGAGGAGGCGTTTCAGTTCCGCTGGGTTGGAGAAAGCCGCTCCGGTGGGAAGTTTCCCCTCCGAGTCGATCGCGACCCCGGCGTCATTCGTCTCGCGCCAGCGGCCGATGGCGTCGAAGTTCTCCAGTCCGAAACCGATCGGGTCGAGGACGCGGTGGCAATTGGCGCAAACGGGATCGGTCGTGTGGAGCTCAGTGCGTTGCCGCAACGTCAGCCCTTCCACGCTTTGCTCTTCCTGCTCTTCGAGTTCGGGAACGTCGGGCGGGGGCGGGGGGACGCGTTCTCCGAGGATCTGCTCAAGCACCCACACACCTCGACGAACAGGGCTGGTCCGGGTCGGAAACGATGTTGCAGCGAGCGTAGCAGACATCCCGAGGATGCCGCCCCGGTTTGGATCCTGTAGTTTGACCCGGCGCATCCCGTGGCCAGCAACGGGTTGCTTGAGGTCATATAGCTTGGCGAGTGATTCATTTAGGAACGTATAATCGCTGTCCACGAATCGGATGATCTTCTGGTTCTCATGGATGATGCTTTCGAATAAAAGACGTGCTTCATCCAGCATAGCCTCCCGTAGTGCCGGAGTCATTTGAGGAAAGAGATCCGGGTCAAAAAACTGATCCCTGACTCCGTTCACCCGCAACCACTGGGCACCAAAGCTGTCGAACAAGGCTCGCGCCCGTGGATGCATCAGGAGTCGTTCCGTCTGGGCTCGCAACGTCTCTGGTTTGTGCAGCTTGCCCTGGTCGGCCAGTGCGGACAACTCGGCGTCGGGCGGGGCTGACCACAAGAGGTAAGACAGGCGTGAAGCCAACTGGTGGTCGTCAAGTCTGACGATATCATCGCCGGGTTGAACATCTCCATGGGGCGTGATGAACAGGAATTGCGGAGAGACAAGAACCGCCTTCAACATCAGTCCCAACGCATCTGTGTGGTTAAGGTCGTTCTTCCTGCCGAGATGGTAGACGTCTTCAAGGACATCCAGTTCAGCATCGGAGGCCGGACGACGGTATGCATCCCTGGCAAGCGAACGTGCAATCTCGCGTGCTGCCTGCCGAAGGTCGGTGCCTTTGGGAGGTTTCTCGCCAAAGAGTCGGGTTTGGACTTCGGTAGGCTTCTTGCCATCAGGTGAGATGATTTGTCCGATCACCTCGTTGGCCAGTTCGAGGAAGATTTCCGATTGCATCGGAGAGATCGAATTGAGATAGCCCTCACCCACAACTTCCTCTGGCAGCTGGTCTGAAATCGACGGGGCGACACCGTAGAGGTCGTGTAGCGTGTTGCCATACTCCACTGGAGTCAGGCGGCGAATCACGAACGGGCCGGGATCTCTCGGGCTCAGGTATTTGAGGTGGCCGATCCACTCAATGAATTGGAGGCGCTCCTTATCGTTGGGTTGCTTGGCCACGTCTTCCGGCGGCATGTCGTGCACCTTCACGTTCGCGACGGCCTTCTTCCAATGGAGGAACGCCGTGCCGCGGCCGGGATCCTTCAGGTCTACCTGAAGGTTGACGTTCGCCTTGGCGCGGCCACCACCGTGGCACCTTGTGCAGTACTTTTTGACGAATGGTCCCACCTTGTCCTTGAAGATCTTCTTTGCGTTGGCCCGGAGCGCCGCCTCGTCCGCGCTTTCACCGACGTTCTCCGCCAGGCACGGTGAAATCAGTGACAAGATCAGGGCACAGCAAAGCGTCACTGCCTTGGCAGGAGCAAGCTGATCAACGCGTAGTGACTGCATGGCTTTTATTCAAGCACGTGTACCGTGCCAATGGAATGAAAAGAACGCTTTGAAGCCGGACCTTATTCAACCCCTGTGACAAGGGAAGTGACGACCAACCCTTGCTCAATTCCCTCTTCACCACCCTCTTAGGTGTCCTCTATTTATGAGGCAACAGGGTGGCGCCGCGCGGGTGCTTGATCGCTGCTTCCAGATTGATGAGAGAACGACTTCTTCGATTCCCATGACAGCGTTTGCAGTATTCCTCTGCAAAGGCCTTCAGTTCCTAGTTGAGGATTTTCTTAACCTCAGCCTGAAGCATGGCGTGATCCTCAGGCTCAACAGCCTGAAGACCTGCGGTGGGCAACATCAGAAGAAGCCCGAAACACAGACATGCCAATATGCTTGGAGAAAGAATGCACTTACAGCATTTGGACAATGACATGGGCGTGGGACGAAGAATAAGAAATCGCATTCCAATCGCAATATCACTGACTGGAACCGAAGTGACGCCAATCCGGGAACATCAATCTTGCTTGTTGAGTTGAAATTGAGAGTTGGCGAGGCATTGTCCGTGGATGAATCCCGTGAGACTAATTGTTCTTTGCCTTCTTCTGCCTTTGACTCTCGTTGCTGAGTCAGGACTCAAGGTTGCTGCGATGTCGTTCAATATTCGTCTTGGAGTTGCGAAGGATGGGGAGAATAGCTGGAAGTTTCGGACGAATATGGTCTTTGATGTGATCAACAAGCGTCAGCCTGATTTCGTGGGTATGCAGGAGGCGTGGCAGTTTCAAATCGATGCTATTGATAAGGGAACAAGCGGATATGCGTTTGTCGGTCGATCACGAGAGGAAGATCAGTCGCGAGGTGAATGGTGTCCGTTGTTCTACAAGAAGGATCGTTTCGAAGTTGTGGAGAGCGATACGTTTTGGCTGTCGGATACACCAGGAAAGCCAGCCAGTAAGACATGGGGGAATGGTATTCCAAGGATCTGCACATGGGCCTTGTTCAAGGAAAAGAAGTCCGGTCAGTTGATCTATATTTACAACACACACTTCGATCACAAGAGTCAGCCTTCACGCGTGAAAAGTGCTCAACTGTGCAGAGAGGTAATTGGCAAACGTGGAAAGAATGCGCCTTGGATCTTTATGGGAGACCTCAATGCAGGTGAAGCGAACAAGGCGATTCTAAACCTGACGAGTAAAGGGACGGACCAGATGGTGGATACCTATCGTGTGTTGCACGCTGGTGAAAAGAACGCGGGCACATTCAATCACTGGAAGGGTAGCAAAGATGGAAACAAGATCGATTACGTGTACGTTTCCAAATTGGAGACACCAAAGGTCCTGAAAGCAGAGATCATCTACGACCACAATTCAGAAGGTCGTTATCCGTCTGACCATTACCCTGTGTGGGCTGTATTGGAGTTTTGAGTAAGGGGATGCAGTTCTGGAACAAGTAGCTATTGATTAGCAGATGTTTGGGCGCCTTTGATAATCGATAGCGTCTGCCATAATTCCTGGGTCCTCCATGCGGGAGACTTCAGTTGGGCGTCCCAGATAGCTACTCCGATCTTTGCATCGTTCTTGATCCAATTGAGGTGTTCCTGAACAGGTGTCTCCTGCCAGGAGTCTTTGAAACTGGGAACACCGATGAGAAGCTTTGAGGAATAGGGTTCGGTGGCTTTCTTGATGAAGTCGTATGATCTCCATTTGCTGGAGTTGGATCCAGTGTCTGAGTATCCCATTACGTGGAGCCCATCGATATGAGGTAGCAGCGATGACCACCATCCTTGATTGGGCGCGTTCCACTTGTATGCGAAGGTGTCGACCGTGAGCTCTTTGCCTTCAGCATGGAGACGGGATGCCAATTCGATGATGAAATCGATGTAGGCCTGCTTGTCTTCGCTTCGTGTTCCTTTGCCTTCGAAGTCGATATCCACACCGCCGAGATTCAGGCGTCTTGTTTCGTTGATCAACGTGTCTATGAATCTGCCCCTGTTGGTATCGAACGCTGATTTGGCCAGTTCCCAGTTCCATTCTTTGGATGTTCCATTGAAGACACAAAGCATCACCCGGACGTTGTTTGTTTCACCCCAGGTCTGGAATGCGGCAATACTTGAATCATCGATCGGTCGGAATCGGTTGACCAGTTTGATGCCTCCATCTTTTGTAGGATGCCAGAACTGTAGGCCCAGGTGAGTGAGCCCATCTTTCATCCCTATACCATTGAACGATTCTTTCAGGCGATTTTTGCACGTTTCAACAGCATAGGGGGGGACCCATGTCATGATGCGTGCTTTGGTCTCTGCTCCTTGTGCGTTACTTATAAAGAATCCCGTCAAAAGCAGCACAACAATACAAAAGGAGCTGGTAATGGACCGTGTGCGAAACATGAGTTGCGAGGTTGGTAGTATGCGCTGGGACCTAATCAAAACAGGGTGTAGATGAAGGGGGCAGCTCCGCTTCCGCCAGCGACGATCAGGGCGCCCATGACCAGAAGCACGACGATGATGGGAATCATCCAGAACTTCTTGTTCTCCTTGAGCATGGCAAAGATCTCACCGATCAGGCTGCTTTCGGATTCTTCGCCGGCCTTTTCAAAATCATTTTTGTCAGGATCGTCCATGAAGGGTTCTGGGGTCAGTATTGTTGATAGTAGCGCTTGGGATCGGTGGTCGGTTTGACGTCTTCCCAGTAGGTGCTTCGATCGGAGGTGGGGCTCTTGATGATGGCTGGTTTGCCCAAGGTTCGTCTAAGAATTCCTATGGGAGTGACAACGAGGAAGTAGAAAAGACTTAGTAGTGTATTCCCGATGATGATTCCCATTGTGCAGCCGAAGGCATACCACACCCGATAGAAAGGAAGTGCGATTTGTGGAATCAGCCAGAGTAAAACACCGAGGCCAGCACCTACGCTCGCAATATAGGAAGGAATGGTAAGGGACCAGTTTCCTGAGATCATCCCTTTGAGCACGAACATGATCAGGGCGATGATTGGGAATCCAATAATCCAGCTGATGGCAAAGCTCTTGCGGGCTTTGATGTCCGGGCTCCAGTTGACTTCTTTGTATGGGTTGATCATGAGGTCAATCGAGACTGAAGTTTGCGAGGTGTTGCTCCTTGTTGGAGTCGGGTGATGCAGGCTGCTCTGTCTTGAACAGGATGCAGTCTTCTAGGACCAGAACATCCATCTCAGTGGCCATGAAACAACGATAGGCATCTTCTGGAGTGCAGACGATTGGCTCGCCCCGAACGTTGAAACTCGTGTTGATGACGACCCCGCAACCGGTCTGTTTCTTGAACTCCTTGATCAGTCGCCAGTAGCGACCGTGACGTTGCTCATCCACTGTTTGAACCCGTGCGGTCATATCCACATGGGTGATGGCTGGAAGGGTGGAGCGGGGAACATTGACCCGGGTTCTCAGGTCCGATGACTGCATCGCGTCCTGATCTTCCTTGCTCAGTTGGCTGCGGATGGAATCCTGCACTTCGGACACGATCAACATATAGGGGCTCTCATGATCGGTGGCAAAATAGGTTTCCACATCTTCTGCGAGCACGCTGGGAGCAAAAGGCCTGAAGCTCTCCCTATATTTGATACGGAGATTCATGGTGGACTGCATGTCCTTACTGCGAGCGTCTCCTATGATGCTCCGACTACCGAGTGCCCTTGGTCCGAATTCCATACGGCCCTGAAACCAGCCTACGACGGAATTGTCTGCCAGCTTCTCTGCGACCTTTGAAAGTAGTTCAGGTTCGCTGTCGACGCGGTGATGTGGGATGGACTCTTTTTTGAGAAAGGACTCGATGTCGTCAGTCTTGAATGAAGGACCTAGGAGCGTGCCCTTCATGGAGTCCGTGGGTGATACCTTTCTTGGTTGCTTGAGGAGATTGTGTTGAACGAACAATGCGGCACCTAGTGCCCCTCCTGCATCGCCGGAAGCGGGAGCGATCCACAGATCATCAAAGACGCCTTCGCGAAATAGTTTTCCATTGGCAACGCAATTCAAGGCAACGCCGCCTGCTAGGCAGAGATGCTTCATTCCAGTCAGCTCTCTTGCATGCCGGGCCATCCGTATGACGATCTCTTCGGTGACCACCTGAATGGAGGCAGCAATGTCCATTTCGCGCTGACTGATCTCGGATTCAGGAGAGCGGGGCGGGCCTTCGAACAGTTCATTAAAGCGCCGGCTCGTCATGGTGAGGCCCTGGCAATAGTTGAAGTAACTCATTTCCATGGCAAAGGAACCGTCGTCCTCCATGTGAATAAGTTTGTCGAAAATGATATCTCTGAAACGTGGGTCTCCATAGGGAGCCAAGCCCATCAATTTGTATTCGCCTGAGTTGACCCGGAAACCGGTGAAGTAGGTGAAGGCGCTGTAGAGCAGTCCCAATGAATTGGGGAAACGCATGGTTTTCAACAGCTTCAGTTCATGCCCTTTGCCGACGCCGATAGATGCCGTGTCCCATTCTCCGACGCCATCAAGTGTCATGACCGCCGCTTCTTCAAAAGGGGACGGATAGAAGGCACTGGCAGCGTGGGATTCGTGATGATTGGTGAATGCAATGCGGCGCTTCAGGTTGCCACCAAGCGACTGCTTGATTTCCTTGGGGAGATGGAGCTTGGTCTTCAGCCAGAGCGGCATTGCCCGCATGAAGGAGTTCCATCCCTGAGGAGCAAAGGCGAGGTAGGTTTCCAGAAGTCGATCAAACTTGAGGAGGGGCTTGTCGTAGAAGACCACGTGGTCGATATCGCCGGCTTCGATGCCTGCTTCCTTCAGGCAGTAATCGACTGCATTGTAGGGAAAGCGGTGATCGTGCTTTTTTCGGGTGAAGCGTTCCTCCTGAGCCGCTACAACGATCTCACCCGACTGCAGCAATGCGGCTGCACTGTCGTGATAATAGGCTGAGATGCCGAGAATGTTGCTCATATCGGAGTCGGTTTCGAACGAATGAAAATCAGTTTCGGGAAGCAGGAACCGGGCTCAAGAATAAAGGGGGCTTAGAGTTGATTCCTTATTCCTAAGATTGGAGGTTCTGGCCGGGCATGAGTTATTCCCTGAAACAGTTGAGAAACGGGACGTGGACGATTCATTCTGAAACGGAGAATGAATGTTTTCACCCAGGAATGGGACCGGTGGCTGAGGCGCGGGCTTTGTATGTGGAGCAGCAGAAGCTGGTGAAGCGCCTGCGTGTTGCAGAGCAGGAAATGGTCATTTGGGATGTTGGTCTCGGATCAGGTGCCAATGTTCTGACCTTCCTGAGGGATGTGGAAATGGTTGAAGGGGAGGTCCGGATAGAGAGCTTTGACCAGACTTTGGAGCCACTGGGGTTCGCATCGTCGGAAGGCGCAAAGCTTGGATTTGTGAATGGTTATGAGGACGCGGTTCAGAGGCTGTTGAAGGAAGGTGATGTTTGTTTTAAGAATGGGCAGTGTAAGGTCCGTTGGAAGGTGCATGTCGGGGATTTTCCGAATTTGCTGAAGTCGGACCATTCGCTTCCTTCTCCCGATGCGATTCTCTTTGATGCGTTTTCGCCAAAGAAGAATCCATCCATGTGGACCTTGCCCCTTTTCCGTCGGCTGAAGGATGCGTGTTGTGATGAGCGTCCTTGTTCGATATCTACGTACTCACGTTCAACTATGATTCGCGTGAGCTGGCTGATGGCGGGGTTCTACGTGGGAGCGGGCAGGGCAACCGGTGTGCAGGAGGAAACAACGGTGGCATCTACCTCGCTTCAATTGTTGAACGAGCCGCTGGGTGCAGACTGGCTGGAGAGGGTGAAGATCTCAGACAATGCCGAGCCGTTGATCGAACCGGTCTATGAGCAGAAGGGGATTCAGGCCTCCAGTTGGGAGGCATTGCTGAATCATCCGCAATTCACCTCACGTTGAAGGTGCATTGATTCCCTGACGCGCTGCGAGGGATGAGAAGAGGCCACCCTTCATGAGCAGGTTGTCAAAGGTGTCCATTTCCACGGTCTGACCTTCCTTGATCACCAGAATCTTATCCATCTTCTTCAGCGTCGATAGACGATGCGCGATACAGATGACGGTCCGATGCTCGGTGAGATGATCAATAGCTTTTTGCACCTCTGCCTCTGACTGTGAATCAAGCGATGCTGTGGCTTCATCAAGCACGAGAATGGGTGCGTTGCGAATGAATGCGCGGGCGATGGCAATGCGTTGACGCTGTCCGCCTGAGAGAGTGGCACCGCGCTCCCCGACTGAGGTTTCGTAGCCATCTGGAAGCTTCATGATGAAGTCATGGGCAAAGGCGTCTTTGGCTGCCGTTTCGATTTCCTCCCTTGTGGCTCCGGGGCGACCACAGGCGATGTTCTCAGCGACGGTTTGATCAAAGATGACCGTCTCCTGACTGACCAATGCCATGTGATGGCGGAGATCTTCGATACAGGCAGTCTTGATATCCACACCATCAAGAAGGACGGCCCCTTCGCAAGGATCGTAGAAGCGGAAGATCAAATTCACCAAGGTGCTTTTGCCAGATCCACTTTCACCTGCGATACCGAGTTTCAATCCCTTTGGGACTGTGAGATTCAGGTTCTCGAGGACAGGCTTATCAGTATAGGCAAAGGTCAGGTCCTTGAATTCAATCGCGTTTTGGAATTCACCTGGTTTGACGCCGTTCTTTGGTTCTTTGACCGTCGGTTGCTCATTGAACAGTTCGACGATTCTGTTTACTCCCACACTGGTCTGTTTGAAGAGGTTGTGAAGGCGGGCCAGCTTCTTGAGTGGTTGGAAAATGACGATGACCCCTGTCATGAAGGCCACCAGGTCTTCGATCTGAACCTGCTTCTTGAAGATATACACGACCAGCATGCCTACTCCGATCATACCGATGGTTTCGGTTATCGGGTTTACCAGCTCACGTGCCTTTGCTCCCTTGATTCCGTGGTGAACTGATTGATCGCAAATGTTCCTGAAGCGATCCATCTGAGGCTTCTGCAAATTGTAGGCTTTGACCACACGAATGGCGGCCAGCATCTCGACCATTAAGCTGGTCATGTTTACCTGTGCGGTGATGGTTCCCTGGGTTGCCTTGAAAACCTTCTTGCCCAAAATGATCAATGGAAGAATACAGAAGGGGAGGAAGAAGAATGCAATGGCCGTCAGTTTCCAATCCATGATCACAAGCAGACTGAAAGCTACGATGATGGTGATGGGTTCCTTGACGAGGTCGGAGAAGCCCAAGCTCAATGATCGATAGAGCGTTGCAGTGTCGCTGTTCACCCTTGTGATCATGTCCCCCATTGTGGATTTGTTGAAATAATCCAGTGAAAGCGAGGTGAGCTTGTTCATCACCTCCACACGAAGGTCATTCACGGCTCGCTCACTAACCCATGCGAGACAATAGCTGCTCGCGTAGCCCGTAAACCCTCGAGCGGCGACCAGGAACGGCAGGATCAACAAGCCTCCAAATATCTGTTGAGGAGTGAGTTCTCTACCCATCTGTGGAAGCCACGGATCTGCCCACTCGCTGAGCTTTCCCGTCAGGCGGTCTTTGAGCTGTTCAAGACGATCCTTGGGCTCCTCTGAAGTCGTCGATACATCAGAGGAAACGACCTGTGAAGCCACTTCGGCAGGCTTGCTATCCATGCGCTCAACCACTGTGCGGGAAGCCCAGATGAAACTGGCATTGGTGAGACCAAAGATGAAACCAAGGAAGACCCCCATAGCTGCGCGCTTCCAATAAGGGCGTAGGTAGGGCCAACCGAACTTGAATGTATGAATCAGGTACTGCATTCAGCGAAAGCCGGAGGCTGCGTGCCAGAGGGGGGATTCGTCAATGATCCTTATTGAAGGAGTTCAGTTTCCTCGCTTGATTTCGGTGAAGAGCCACGCACGGGCATAGGTCCACCAGCGTTTGGCAGTGGCTTCTGAAATATCCAGAATGTTGGCCGCTTCACCCAGTTTTAAACCGGCAAAGTAGCGGAGTTTGACCAGTCGTGCGTGATCCGGATGAGTCTTGGCCAATATCTCCAGAGCATCATGTACTGCCATCATTCTGTCTTCTGGATCCGGCGTTTCGATCTCGATGCCGTCGGTCGAGATATGCTCGGCGCCTGAGCCGCGCTTGGCCGCAATTTTCTTTCTAGCCCGGTCTATCAGCACGCGACGCATTGCTTCGGCAGCGATATTGAAGAAATGATTTCGGTCGCGGTAATTGAGTTGGTCCAGTGAGGATACACGGAGCCATGCTTCATGGACGAGCGCCGTGGGCTGAAGTGTGTGGGTTGGCGATTCCCCGGCCATCTTTGATGCAGCCAATCGTCGGAGCTCGTCGTAGATCAGTGAAAGCAGTGCCTCTGGGGAAGTGTTGTTCTCTCCCTGTTTGAGCGTGTTGATTAGTTTTGTGACGTCTTCACTCATGGGCTTCTGCGCCTATGAGTGTGCCTGCTTCCTTCCATAAAAGGTAGGCGAAGATCTCATTTTGCCAGCTGGTGGAGAGAGGTGAATCACTGTGCTCAGGCCAAAATGTTTCCAAGGACACGGTGGATTGTTGATGGTGCTTTCTGGCCAGTTCCTGATTTCCTTTTTGTGAATGGAGGATCGATGAAATCGCGTGAACGATGGTCTTGGTGTAGCGGTTCTTGTGCGAATTCGAAATTGCTCTGGAGATGGCTTTCGAGGCTTTCTCTGACTGTCCTGATCTCAGGTGGACCAATGCCTCGGTTGCGGAAAGAGAGCTTTCAAAGTGATCCGAGTCAGGGAACCGCTTCCTTGCCTCTTCAACGAGTGGTAGAAATTGGTGATAGTCTAACAGTGGATTATGAATCACGGCGGCGGCGCGTAGTTTGTTTGTGATTCGCGACCAGCCAACGTTTTTGAGAGGCGTGGCGATCAATGCCTTAGTTTCTGTTGCGTGGCCTTTTAGATTTCCATTCCATGCCTTTATGATGGCATTGTTTCGGCGGGCGACTGCTTCGTTGGCTTCTGTATTCTTTGATTCACTGAACGTGGCTTCAGCCTGAGTTAAGTCCCTCAGTCGTGCCAAGATCGTTCCTTTGTAGTAGAGTGCAGAGCTTCGGAATTCAGCATGAGATCCCCGGGTTACGGTTTCAAATGCTGGTAACGCCTCTGACAACAGATTCAGGGTTTCTTGAGGATTGTCCTTGGCTGAATCAATCAAGGAAAGCCCTAGATAGTAGTGGGTGCTGATGAGAAGGTTGGAATTCTTTTTGAAGCGACTGTTCTTCAGTGTCGCCAACAGCTGTTTATAGAGCTGGGACGCTTCACTGTAGGCTCGTTGTTTGTAGAGCTGTTGCGATTCCCTGATGAGAGTGTTGATGTAGGGAAGCTTTTTGCCTGTCTCCTTCATTTCGCTCCGGGCCTTCTCCACAAGTTTCATTGAGTTCTCCGGATCGAATTTCCTGTTTAGTTTCCTTTCGACAGAGGACTGCATGGAAAGAAGCTTGCGATAATTTGGATGATCGCTGGAGAGAGAAACGGAAGCTACAGCGATAGCGTTGTTGAACGATTCGAAGGCCTTCTCGAGGTCAGATAAAGCAAGATGATAAAAGGCCCTTACTTCATGGCTGTGTGCCAAATCTGGATGATGTGGGCTGATCGCCTCGCGCAATAAAATGGATTCTTCAATCAACGCCGGGGCTTCATCGGCTCGATCTGTATTGATGAGGGCCTTGGCGAGATTTCCGTAGGTCCAGGCCAGGTGACTTTGGCTCTTTTGAATATCCCTTCTGAGCGTAATTGATTCCCGGTAGTTCTCGATTGCGTGGGCCTTGTCGCCGGTCCTTGCGAGATTGGATCCCAAGTGGTGAAGAAGTTCACCCAACAGACCTGCGTCTGGTGAATCAGTTTCTCTTAACGCAACGATGATCCTTTTCAGATTCTCTGCCAATTGCTCCCGATGATCGATTTTGCCGCGCGAAAATGCGTTGGCGTAGGCGAGCCAGCCAGGTGCTGCCTCAGGGGAGAATTCTCCGAACAACCCGGTCCTAAGGTCCAGAGCACGAAGGGCATTCTTTCGGGATTTTTTGTCCTCACCCAAGGATTGATAGGCATGTGAGAGTGTTTCCCTCAGCTCGGCCTCCACCAGTGGGAATGAACTCAATTCCATCCCGATACGTACGTTGGTTTCATCGAGCATTTCATGAAGCAGACGCGTGTCTCTCCCCAACGCAACTTCTGGACGGACTGAAGACAGAGTGTCTTTCAGGAATTGAGCGACCTTGATGCTTTGCATCGCTGAATCCTGCGCGCGTTTTTCTGCGTTGCGCGCCCGGTCTCTCTCTTCCTTGAAGTCTGCAGCGTGCTTTGCTTGGGCCAGCTCTGCTTTCCTTGCTCTTGTTGCCTGACGAGTCGTGGCCAAAAGCCCGATAAGAAGAGATACGACCACCACTCCTGTGGCAATGAAAGCAAACCGATGACGGGAAATCAGTTTGGAGAAAAGATAAACGGGGCTTGGTGGACGAGCACTTACTGATTGATTGTTCAGGAAATGATTCAGGTCTAGCGCCAAGTCATTGGCAGTGGCATATCGTCTGGAACGGTCCTTGTCCAATGCCTTGAGAATGATCCAATCAAGATCACCCTTCAGGATCTGACGCAGACGGGAAATGTCGATCTGACGGCGCTCTGCAATCGCTTCCTGTTGAGTCAGATCATAGCTGCTCAAATGCGTGGAAGGGCGGGATGGTTCGCTCTTTCGGATCGTGTTGAGCATTTGATCCATCCCTGATTCTGCGAGCATCTTGGGGCAGAATGGAGGATGGCCTGTCAAAATCTCATAAAGGACGACGCCCAGACTGTAGACATCACTTCGGGTATCCACATCGAGATTTCCCAAACCTGCTTGTTCAGGGCTCATGTAGGCCGGGGTGCCAAGGATCTGCTCGAATCGGGTAAAGATCGTTTTGTCCGTCAGTTGCTTCTCATGATCTGTGGCCTTGGCGATTCCGAAATCGATGACTTTGGCAACAGCTTTGTCTCCTTGCCGGGCTACGAGAATGTTGGAGGGCTTGATGTCCCTATGAATCACACCTTTTTGATGTGCGTGTTGGATAGCTGAACAAACGTCTGCGAAGAGTCTGATGCGCTCGGTGATATTCAGTTTCTCCTGATCACAGAACTGAGTGATGCGGATTCCCTCCACATGCTCCATGACAAAGTAGGGGCGTCCGCGATCAGTGGCGCCGGCATCCAGTACCCTTGCGATGTTGGGATGATCCATCATCGCCAATGCCTGTCGTTCCGCCTCGAAACGGGCGATGAAACTCTCGGTGTCCATACCGAGCTTGATGATCTTCAACGCGACAGTTCGCTTGATTGGCTCTTCTTGTTCAGCACGGAAAACCACGCCGCAACCGCCCACGCCGATTTCTTCGATCAGCTTGTATCTCCCAATTGTATCACCGGGGCGCTCTGAAGGTGGGGTGCTTTTGCCGGGAGGAAACGGACTCAAGACAGTCCGGTCAGGATCTTCTTCACCAAGTGATGATCCGGGGAGATCTGTTGCGAAGAAGGTGTCCGCCTCAGAGTGGGCGCTGAGGAGAGCTTCGATACGTTTCTTGAGCTCGGGGTCATCGCCACAAACATCACTGATATAAGCCTCTCTCCGCTCCAGATTGCTGATGGAGCAGGCCCTGATAAAAATTGTTTCTTCTGTTGGACGTTGTTCTGACATGAAGCCTGAATGTCGGTTCAGTCAGATAAGCGCAAAACACAGAAAAAAGAGCTCAAAAAATTTTGAGTCAATGATTTGAGGAGGAAGGAACGGGTGTTTGCTTCGATGGGAAGCCTATCGGGACGGTATCACGCACCTGTCAGAGCGAGACCTGTTTGACTCTTCTTTTTGGCGATGTCCTTGGGGGCGCCAGTTCCTACCACTTGTCCGCCTTGTTCTCCACCGTCTGGACCGAGATCAATGAGCCAATCGGAGGCCTTTAAGACGTCCAGATTGTGTTCGATGACGATGACGCTGTGACCAAGATCGACGAGTTTCTGAAAGACGTTGATCAGCACTCGGACGTCTTCGAAATGGAGGCCGGTTGTGGGCTCATCGAAGAGGAACAGTGTGGGCTTGGCTTCGGCCGCCTCTTTGCGGGCGAACTCAGCAAGGTGCCTTGATAGCTTGAGGCGCTGGCACTCACCGCCGGAAAGGGTGTTGATGGGTTGTCCTAGCCGTAGGTAGCCCAGTCCTGTCTGGCGTAGGTAATCGAGACTCTGAATGGCGCGCTGTGCCTTTCTGTTTTCTCCAAAGGCCTCAAAAAACTTGCAGGCGTCGTTGATGGTGGATTCCAAGACATTTCCCACGCTCATGCCGTTGAGTTCAGGGTCCACGTCATCGCTTGCCAGAATCTCAGGAGAGAGTTGAACCTCAAGGATGTGAGGGCGGTAGCGGCGGCCATCGCAGTCACTGCATTTGATGAAAACATCACTGAGGAACTGCATCTCAATCTTTTCAAATCCGACTCCCTTGCAACGCTCACATTGACCAGCGGCAGAATTGAAACTGAAACCGCTGCTCTTGATTCCTCTTTGCTTGGCCAGAGGTGTCTGAGCGAAGAGATCCCGAATGAAGTCGAAGGCGCCCGTGTAGACGGCTGGATTGGATCGTGGTGTCTTGCCGAGGGATGATTGATCGACGAGTTGGACGCGTCCGAGTTGTTGCCATCCTTTGATCTTGGCGCTGCTCTGGGTGACTTGATCCTGGTCGTCGTTGTCGTCTTTACTGCGTTCGATCTCACCACCGAGTTTGTCTTGAAGAAGGGGTAAGAGTCCTTCACGGACAAGTGTGGTCTTTCCCGAACCACTGACTCCGGAGATGGAAACAAGGCGGCCCAGAGGAATCTCAACGGACACATCGTCAAGATTGTGACGAGTGATGTGCTCAAGCTTCAACCAGCCGTGTTTCCCTTTTGGAGAGATCTTGCGGATGCCGTGTTCGTCGATTGTCTTGCGTCCTGAAAGATAGAGCCCGGTTAGGCTGTTGCCCTTTTTGAGCTGTGTGACGGTGCCTTCGAAGACAATCTCTCCACCCTGGTCGCCTTGGAGTGGGCCGAGGTCGACAATGTTGTCAGCGGCTTCCATGACGCCTTGTTCGTGTTCGACGACGACCACGGTGTTTCCTGCGTCTCTGAGCCGGTGAAGGATTCTTACGAGACGGTCAGTGTCGCGTGCGTGGAGGCCTACGCTAGGTTCATCGAGGACGAATAGAGTGTTTACCAGTCGCGATCCGAGACATCCGGTCAGATTGACACGTTCGGTCTCGCCTCCAGAAAGGGA
This sequence comes from Limisphaerales bacterium, assembly GCA_965658675.1. GTDB lineage: Bacteria > Verrucomicrobiota > Verrucomicrobiia > Limisphaerales > CAZKNW01 > CAZKNW01. The sequence continues at coordinate 268,185 of CBFHTT010000005.1, read as the reverse complement.
TCGAGTGGGGCGGTTGAGTGTCAGGTAGCCGAGTCCCACCTCATCCAGATAGCGAAGCCTTGATGATACTTCTCCAAATACGACTGCCAACGGATCGGTGCGATCCAGCTTGAGTTCCGTTTCCAGTTTCTGAATCAGTTCATTGGCCTCAGCAACGGGGAGATCGTAAAAATCCGCCAGTGTCATTATGGGATGACGTGCCTCGGCTGCGGTTCCCTTGGGTGGATTGAGGAGAAAGTTAAGACTTTCGGGTTGGAACCGTTTTCCTTGGCAACTTCCGCATTTCACGTAGGCGCGATAGCGAGAGAGCAGCACACGGACGTGCATCTTGTAGCTCTTGGTCTCCAGCCAATCAAAGTAGCCTTTCACTCCATACCAGCGGTGTGGCCATTTGTGCTTTCTGGATTTACCGTAGTCAGGGTCGCCGTAAATGATCCAGTCTTGAACCTTCTTGGTCAGCTTGTTGAATGGGACATCCATGGGGACATCGTGCTCAGCGCAAGCTTTGGTAAGGTCTTTCTGGCACTCTTCCCCATTGCCACTTTGCCATGGCTTGATGGCCGCATGGAGCGTGCGTGTGCGGTCAGGGATGGCGAGGTCGTAATCAATGGTGATGATACGACCAAATCCGCGACAGTCTGGACAGGCGCCTGAGGGGTGATTGAAGCTGAAGAGACTGGGTGTGGCTTCACGGAAATCGCGATCACAAGGCGCGCAGTGGTAGCCTTTTGAGAATCGTCGTGGTTCGTATTCGCCCGGGAGATGAATGCTCAGGTGTCCTTTGCCAAAATGATAGGCCTGCTCACAGGCCTCCACAAAGCGTGCACGACTTGATGACGCGATCTTCACACGATCCTGAATGACTGAAACCTTCCTGGTCTTGCTCTTGACGAAGATTTCGGTGGCTTCATCCACGCGGACCGGACGGACTGAAAATTCCTTTCCTGCAGAGTAACCGACGGCCTGTTCTTTCAGTTCAGCCGTCTTTCTTGTCTGAGGCTCCAACACACGTTGGTAGCCTTGGCGCTGGATGAGATTGAGCATTTCATCCATGGCCATCTTCTCTGTCAGTTCGAGATCGAAGGTGATGAGCACCTGGTCGGTCCCTGTTTCCTTTGCTGAGATCTTTTTCCAGATGCTCTGGGGACTGTCTTTTCGGACGATGTCCCCGCAATCGGGGCAATGGAGTTGTGACAGGCGTGACCAGACAACTTTCATGTGATCGCAGGTCTCCGTCATCGTTCCCACTGTGGAGCGGGTGGTTTTGACGGCATTTCGCTGCTCGATGGCAATGGCTGGGGGGATGCCTTCAATGCTGTCCACCTGAGGCTTGTCCATCCGGTCAAAGAACTGGCGCGCGTAAGGTGAAAAGGTTTCGATGTAGCGGCGCTGTCCTTCTGCAAAGAGAGTGTCAAAGGCTAGGGAGCTCTTACCCGATCCACTGAGGCCAGTGATGACCGACAGTTTACCGATGGGGATATCCAGATTGAATCCCTTCAGGTTGTTGTGACGGACGCCTTTGAGGCGAATGACTGACTGCTTCCCGCGCGGCATGGGCGCGGAAGTTAGCAGGACCACCGAGAACGCAAACCGGAAAGTTTCATTAATTGATGAACCGACAGCATGAGCCTGCTGGATTGACGGACCTTTAGGGGTGGTGGATGTTCAGCAGATGGGAACGCAGGCAATGGTCATCGGTTTGAGCGAGGTAGGTGCAGTGGTGCTTTTTGTTGCTTGGTTGGTGGCGCTCGTTGAGGTAGTTCTGAACCCGACCCTTCCGAAGAAATCCAAGATCATCTGGGTCCTTTGTCTGATCTTCCTCAATGTCCTGGCGACGCTCGTTTATTGGGTGCTGAAATTCATTCATAAGCGATGAATCTCAATCGTTTTACGCTGCTGTAACGCAGTAGTCTTCTGATCGCCTTGATAGTGCTCGTAAATTAATACAGCAATGAGTGAATCATCAAATAATCAGGAAGCAGATGGAGGTCTGAAGGCTTTGGTGGTGGAAGATGAGAGCGATATGATCACCTTGATCAGTTATCATCTGAATAAGGCGGGCATTCAAGCGACACCAGCCAAGGATGGAGAACATGGATTGGACCTCGCGATGAAACGCGAGTGGGACATCATTATTCTGGATCTGATGTTACCAATGGTCAGTGGGATAGAGATCTGTCGTCAGCTGCGGCTGAGGCACAAGGCACATTGCCCGCCGATCATGCTGGTTACTGCAGTTTCGGAGAATATCGTCGACGGGATCTTGAACCGATTGGATGTCGCAGATGTTGTGTTTAAGCCCTTCAAGCCGGAACAATTCATGAAAAAGGTGATGAGCCTTGTGGAGAAGGAGTCTGCTTCATTGGTGGCGGCGGGAGAGTGAATCGTCAGCTAACCTGAAATCCTGCGTTGAACCATGAGTTCGGCGAACCAAAGGGCAAGCGTTGGCTTGTCTTCCAGGTGAATGGTCTCCTGATTTGGCTGAAGGATGCCGAAGCCTTTTCCGTATGCTTTTCCGTTGACCACACAGGCATCGGTCTTGTTCTTGGAGATTTGGGTCTGTCCTTTTGAAAGTGCCGCTTCTTTGTCTGCGTTCAGCTCGTATTTCCAGCCTGCAATCCATGCATCCGGAAAGAGACTGCGTAACGATGAAAGGACTTTGACCGCAGGTTTGAGATGGACGGTCAGTCCAGTGACTGCAGAGGAGATTTTAGCGTCATCTTGTTTGGTGCCCCGGTCGTCAGTCGTATGATCTACCGTGAAGTCGCTGAGAGCTGCGGTGTGGAGGAACGCTGTAGTCGTCTGGTCTTTGGAAAGGTGTTCGAGCTTGCGCTGGAGGTCTCCGTTGCTTGTAAAGGGGATACACTGTGGTCCAATGAGTGGAAGTGGGCAGGTGGCTTGTTCACCTTTCAAGCACTGAACCAGAAAGCCTTCCTGACTGAGCTTGTTGGCAATCAGGATTCCCAATTCCCCCGTTGAAAAATTGGTGATTCGTCGCACTTCGTCGATGGGCTCATAGCTCGGGCCGCAGGTGACGATGATTCGTTCAGGTTTCATTGGCTCGCTATTGGGCCGGATACTTCACCTCGATCTCATCAAGGAAGCGTTTCAATTCATCCACGCTGAAATCGGGCAGGACCTGTCCGTCGATATCAATGGTCGGTGTCAGAGATTGCCCGGAGATACGACGCATTTCCTGAGCTGCGGAGCCGTCGCTGGTGATATCGAGTGTCTCGAAAGTGAACTTGTTCTTGTTGAGCCAATCGATGGCTTCGTGGCACCAACCGCACCAGGGCTTGATGTAGAGTTTGATATGCATGGAGAAAATAGTTCAGGCGATCTGGGTTCCGGTCAGGACAGTGTCTTCGTGTTCGTAGCCGGGGGCGCAGCAGCAGAGCAGTCGAAGTGTCGCTGTGCCGGTATTGGTAATCTGGTGTTTCATGCCTGGAGGGATGGCGATTGCATCGCCCACTTTGACGTCACGTGTTTCACCTTCGATCTGCATTCTTCCGGAGCCGTGAGTGATGTAATAAATCTCCTCGGTCTTTGGATGATAGTGTTCCTCAGTGCAGGCTCCGATCGGTAGCCGCGCCTCTGCCAGACTCTGATGGCGGATGCCTGAGTTGCGATGGGCAAGCAGTTCGCGGATCTCGGATCCATCCTTGGTGGTGAATGGAGGTGCGTCGTTCAGGTTGATGACATCCATGGTGAAGCGGCTTTTGGTAGAGGATGAATAGATATCCATGGAATCCAGAAAGTGAAATTCACCATCAATGACACCTGCTGTGATGCCGACCTCTGCTGATTCGGGTTTGGCCATATAGGCTTCAGCCTTTTCGCGATTTTCAACCTCGAAGGTGAAGAAGACCTGGTCGGGTTGATCCACGGATTGCCACATGTTTGTGAGCTTCATGCCTGTTTCCTCAGTAGAGGCCGTTTGAGCAGCGAAGACTTCTTTCCAGATGGCGACGTCTTTGACTTTGTTTTTGACCAGCAATGTCATGATGGGGATGGTTACTTACGTTTGAAGAAACCCCAAATCATTTTCCCCAGCGCAGCAAGGATTAATGCCCCGCCAGCGAAGGTGACACCTGATGGTCCGATAGGAAGGTCTTGCTCATACGCCATCCAGAAACCACTGAAAGAGCAGACAATTCCCAAAAGTGATGAGATCAATATGAGGCCGCCCATGCTGCGGACGAGCATGAGAGAGGTCATAACCGGAACAACCATGAAACCAAATGTGATCATGGGGCCCACCACAAAGACGCTGGCAGCAATAGAAAGACCGATGATGACATGGAGCATGGTTTCCCAGAGTCCTACCTTTTTGCCTAGAGACGTGGCTGTTTCCGGATCGTAGGACGTCAGATAGAAGTCTTTTCGAAACACGAACAGAATCAGCCAGAGGACTGAAAGTGTACAGCCTGCTAGGGCGACATCCCCAGTGGAAACAGCGATGACGTCGCCTTTGAAAAGATTTAACCAGCCACGTTCTGCCGGTTGGCATTTGGATAAAAGAAGAAGGCTGCCGGCCGTGGCGAGGACATAAAGGGTGCCTATTCTTGAATCGGCATGACCACGGTTTCGTTTTTCCAACCAACTGATTCCAAGAATGGCGGCCAATGAGAAAGCAATGGCCCCACACATGGCCAACATTCGTTGATCACTTCCATGGTCACCGTGGGCCTCATTGCCGAACCAGACATGCATCGACAGAACAAAGGCAATGCCTGCTGACGAAATGTGAGGTAGCGCCACTCCCATGAAGACCATTTTTCGAAGCACGAGGAACACTCCGAAGAGAGGACATAACAGTCCTACGATCAGGCACAGGCTGAGGGAGTTCCACAGTAGAAAGTCGCCACCAGTAAGATCCTCAAAGAAATACATCAGGCCCCGGTCTCCTCTCCGAATTTGAGATCCAGCATGGCTTCCAGACGTTCCCTTGAAAGGAGTTCAGATGGAGTGCCATCAAGAAGTTTGCCGTGTTCGATCCATAGAATTCGGTTGGTTAGCTGGCGGACGCGGTCCAGTTCGTGATTCACCATCAGAATGGTGACGCCTTCCTTGTTGAGACTGGTAAACAGGTCACCTATGGCGGTTGCCGCACTTGCATCTACGCCAGAGGTGGGCTCATCCAGAATCAACAACTGAGGCTGGGCGACAAGGGCGCGGGCGAGAAGGACACGTTGCTTCTGGCCGCCTGAAAGCTCGCAATAGGCAGTCGATGCATAAGAGGCGCAACCCGTGCGGTCCATGGCGAGTTGAATTTCCTGTTTATCATCCTTGGTCAATGGGCGACCCGGCCCCCGCCGGACAAAGCATCCCATCTCGACAACCTCACGAGCTGAAAAGAGAAAGGCATCATCGAGCGATTCGCGTTGAGGCACGTAGGCCTTGATCAGTGGGGCTCCGTTGTTGAAAGTGATATTTCCAGACAGAGTCTTGAGCACACCAATCAGTGTGCGGATCAAAGTGGTTTTACCGCTTCCGTTGTTTCCCAAGAGTCCGACGAACTCGCCCGTTTGAATCTGGAATGAGATGTTTTCCAGAATGGCTTTGCGACCATAACCGATGGCCAAGTCATGGACACTTAGGATGGGAGGACAGTCGGGCACAATGGGAATCGAATTCTATTTGAGCGCGCTTTCAATAAGGGAAACACACTCATCTATCCAGCCTATGTAGGTGGATGACTTCTTTGTGCCATCAGCCATAAAGGGAAGGACGACCACCTTGGCGTTGCTTTGAGCGGCCAGTTTTCCAGGGGTGCGGCGACTGCGAATCGGCTCAATAAGAATGAGTTTTACACCTTCGGCCTTCATTGTTTGCATGAGTTTTTGCACGTCGGTGGGAGAGGGATTGATTCCTGGTTTGGGCTCGATTGTATCGACGATGTTTAATCCAAACTGCGCGGCAAAGTAGTCGAAGTTGGAATGATAGGTGACGATCTTGGTCCCTTTGTAGGGAGCGAGACGTTTTGCCCATTCTTCCTCTTTCTTCTTCACGTCATTTAGAAAGCGTTCCAAGTTTGAATCCACTGTTGTGCCGATCTTCGGATCAAGACGTTTGATGATCGCTGCAATATTGCCTGCGACGATCCGGGCATTGGCCGGGCTCATCATGTAGTGGGGGTTGCCTTTTGCGTGGACGTGTCCCTGAGCGCGGCTCAGCCGTTGGGTAGGGATGTCTCTGATTGGAATGCCGAAGGATGCATTCAGACGTCCCTTGCCTCCACGAAGGATATCGCGATTGCGTGCCTTGCTGGTCAGTGCAGGTAGCCAGCCGACTTCCAGATCTGCACCGCCTTCAATAAGTAGATCCGCGCGGTTCAGAGTGCGGATGAAGCTGGGGCGGGCATCGACGTAGTGTGGATCCTCTGTTCCGGTTGCCAGACTGGTAACCTTGATCTCGTCGCCACCGATTGCTTCGGCAACTACGGCAAAGTCAGTCAGGGTGGTGACCACATTGAGCTTTGCCTGAAGCCCCAGAGGCAACAGGCAAAGCAAAAGAGCAGTGATCCCGCGTGACGTAATGAAACGTGATTTCATATCGTACATGATAGGGGATTAGAATTGATGAGCGGCGTGGGCTCCAAGGGACATCTCCAGCTGTAACCAGAGAGAATGATCCACTCCGATCCGCTCGCGATGATCATAGTTATACTGCAGACGAATTTTTGAGAACTCTGTCGGGAACCATGTCAAATTTGGAGAAAGCCTGTAGCGGCTGCCTCGTTCAAGATCGATCCCTACAGCGTCGATGCCGCCGGCGTTGTCAGCCAAACCCAGTCCCCGCACTTCGTAGGATGCACGTTGACCCCAGAGGTAGTCGAAACGCATTCCTGCAACCCAACCCGGTTTGAATCCGTAGGTGAGCTGCGTGTACAGACCGTAGTCAGACAGAGTTTCAGGTGCGAGTGTTGCAGGCAGGCCGGTGAGTGGATCTGTCAAGACGCCTTCGTCCACAAAACCATTGCCATCGCCGTCGCCACCATTGGCACCTTCATCCCAATCGAAACTGCCCGTTTCGAAATCACGGGCTATGAATTCAGACTGGAGTTGTACGAATGGGAAACCGCGCTGGTGTTTCCGCGAGCGCCATTTCCAAGTAAGATCTGCACCATAGAGAGTAGTGCGTGTTTCTCCTGCTTCTCCTGAGTTGTTGGGGCCAAAAGCACCACTGCCTCCAACCAGAAGTGTCATTGTGTCAGACAAATCAAATGAGCTTGCCAAGCGCGTGGTGTAGAGCATGTCGGAAAGGCTGCGAATGCCGCGATCGTTGTCGGCATGACGGAATCCCATGGGGACTTCCTCTTCTTCTTCCTCTTCACCGCCGTGATGATGTCCTCCGTTTCCACGGAAACTGGATGCTGTTCCTCCTCCACTGTTTTGTGCCCCGAAAAACAACTCTGTGTAAAAGGGGGTTGGGGCAAGCCATGAAAGCTGGGCTCCAGGGTTGCGCATGCCATCAGGTCCCAGTAGGCGTGATACCGCCAGCGGTTGATCAACAAAGGCCCATGCATGAATATGGGTAGGGTTCTGTCGACCAAAGCTACTGAAATACTGCCCAGCGCGTAGCTGGAGATTGGCAGGAAGTGATGTGCTCTCAAGCCAAGCCTCTTCGACTTCGAGGAGTGTGTCGCCATCGTTCTGCAATTGAAAAAGGATGTTCGCATTGCCTCTGAAGTAAGGGTCGACAGCGCCTTGGATATTCAATTCCAGACCTTGATGGGAGAATCCTCGTTGATTTGGATCGTGCCCACCGGCATTCAGCTCGCTGAGATCATCTGCAGTAGAGCCTCCGACTGCGAGCGTCGCCGTCAATCCCAGATCTACAAACGCATTTCCTCGTGCAAATCGGATAGGATCTGTGGGGCTCCAGGTTTGCTCCATTCTGGTTTCTCCAGCGGCAGGAATGTTGTAGCCAGGGTTTAGAATGGGTTGTGCGTCTTGATCAGTGGTTGCTGGATCAGATGGTGCCGGCTTGGCCTGGGCAGTGGGCTTCAGTGAGTTGACTTGATTCTGAAGGCTGTTGATTTGTGATTCGTAGAGCTTGCGTTGCTGCTCCATCATGGAGCGGAGCTCTTCGATCTGTTTTTGTAGGGATGCCGCATCAGGAGTTTCCTGTGCGCTTGTCGATGCGATGCCTATTGAGAGGCTAATTATTATAAATAGAGTTTTAAAAAATTTTCATGACGATTGAACGGATTGATTTGTCCGACGCGCAACAATTGGGTTGGTGCATCGGGTTCTGATTTTATCTGAGAGTGGAAGGGAGAAATCAGATCCGTTCGGGAGGTCCTCTGAGATAGAGGGCTCCGCCATGATCATCGGACGCAAAGGTTTGCGTGAAGAAAGGGATGGAGCGCAGATGCTCGTTTCGATCAAAAACGAGCCCTGAAACTGGAAACCACTCGCTGGTGGAACCCTGCGCTAGGCGAACTACGAGACACTCATGATCTTCCTCTTCACTAGTAGGAGAGGAACCGGTCTTGTGATCATGCGCTCCATGATGAGGGCAGGTTTCAGAACCGTGCTCGGCGTGCGCATGGGAGTCTGCATGTAGCCGAGCATGGACGGATGGGTTTACGGCCGCCACCAGTGCAATCAACAATGCAGTGGTCTGAGCAATGACGATTGCCCAGTGCAGCATTGGATTTATCCGGCGCGGTTTCATGTGTTGCAAACGGATTGCATGTAAGCATAAGGAGAACCATTCACAAGGATAAAAAGGTGAGAAACGGTTCTACAAACAAAAGCCCGTCGCCACGGTTAGTGACGACGGGTAATGAAAGCTTTCAAATGGAAGCGGAGCTCCTAGCGGAGTCGGTAGACGATACGCGCCTTGTTGAGGTCGTATTGGGACATCTCGAGCTTCACACGATCGCCGACTGTTAGACGAATGAAGCGCTTACGCATTTTGCCGGAAATGTGGGCCAGAACCTGATGCCCGTTGCTGAGTTCAACGCGGAACATGGTCCCGGCCAAAACAGAAACAATCTTTCCTTCTACCTGTATGTGTTCTTCCATAGTGGGAGTTCCGGCATCAGTTCAAAAAGGCGATAGACGCGAATTGCTGCCAGAAAGGTCGAAGAGAGTGGCGTTTTGAAAAGGGAATGCAAGAGTGAATCAAAAGAAAACCACGAAGCCGCATTTATGCAGCTCCGTGGTTTCCGGAAAGTAAATGGGTTGAAAGTGCGAGCTTTCTTAGCGCACGTATTTGATTTCAACCAATTGGGGGGTGTCTTCCTGTCGCATTGGAGGAATCACCATGCAGAAGATTCCTCCTGCGAATACCAGAATGAGAGGCACAAGAAGCATCCAATTCGTGGAGAGGAGAATCAATGGCGCGGTGAGGTCCGCCGGTGCAGGGACAATCTGTATATCAGTGATGTGCTCAGGTCGAAACAACATGGACCCGAGCTTCTGAAGCAGAATGGCTGCAACAACTGCCAGGGAAGAAAGGGCTATCCCGATCTTTTGTTGAGTGGTCATCGTGAGTGAAGCTAAGTCATGAATGGCATTTGATCAAGCTTTTCGGGCACGGATTTTGTCCTGAATGGTGCTGATATTGTCTCGTTTCGAGCTGGAAGTGTCATTTTTCTGTCTCCACCCACTTGACGCTGTGGTCTCCGGTGACGGCTACTGTTTCGGCTGGCGAGTCCAACCTGAAGTAGGACCATGGGCCTGGCTGGAACGGATATTTATCAACCACTGACTCATCGATATCGATTCCAAGTCCCGGACCATCAGGTACTTTCAAATATCCATTCTCGATGTTTAGGGCCTCTTTCAGGATCTCATCGGAGGCAGCGAAAGGATACATTCCGGGTTTCCCGTTATTGGAATAACAGGGGCATTCCAGCCATTCCACCACACTCTCGTCCCAGCAAATACCGTGATGAGCCGCTGCCAATACTTCCAACATGGTGCCCCATGAGTGGAAAGCGAACTTGAGCTGGGCATCTTGAACCTGCTCGAAGATCCGGTCTCCCATTGCGATTCCTCCCTGGCAACAGAGGTCAGCCTGGATGTAGTCAGCTGCCTTGGTGTCGATCAGGTCCGTGAAACTAGCTTCGTCCTGCTCATGCTCGCCAGTGGCGATAGGGATGGTGTCCTGCGCCATCAGGTCTCGATAGGCATCGTGATCATCAGGCGGAAGCGGCTCCTCAAGCCATGTAGGGCTGTAGGGTTTCAAGTCCATTGCCATCTGCGTGATCATCTCAGGCGTGTAGGATTTATCTCCCATACGCCACCATGAATGGGCATCGATCATGATACCTTTATCCGGACCGATCGCCTTACGCATGAGTTCGACCGTTCGTAGATCCTCGTCAGGCCCCAAAGCCGGGCGCATCTTGTAGGCAGGGAATCCCAGATCCGTGATGGCTTTGGCTTCTTCTGCGAAACGCTCAGGACTCATATACATTCCAGCACTCCCATAGAGCTTGATGGTGTCGCGCTTGCGGCCGCCCGCGATTTCGGACAGGGAACAACCCTCGAAGCGTGCAGCAAGATCCATGACCGCGATTTCGACTGCGTGGTAAGTCTTGGTCAGTTCCAGTTCTCCGCTGAAGCCAAATTGCTTCCATGCCAACGGATCCTTTCCATCAAGGAATGGGGCAATGACTTCCTTGATCTCTCGAGCGGCGCGTTCATGGGCAGGTCCGGGGGCATAGCCTACGAGACCGTTGTCTGCAGTGACCTTGATCAACATCGCATCGCGTTTAAGCACGGTGCGTTCACCTCCGTAGAATGGAAGTCTGACCACCTCCGGCATGGGACATGACATCAGGAATGCCTCAACTCGGGAAATCTTCATGACTTCAGCATGATGTATCCGGGGAGAGTTGGGAAATCTTATGTTGGCTTCGCCTCAGACTTCTTGATGAAGAAAGAATCCAATGCCTTTCCCATCGTTGCACCCAGTGCATAGCAGGCAAAGTCAGACCAGAGGAATCCGTGCCCGAGGAGAAGGGCTCCGAGGAGTGTGCTGCGAATGCTGTTGATCCAATCGGCTTGGTAGAGCTGGGAAATCTCCACCATGAATGAAATCTGGACGGTGAAGATCCAGAGATTCATGACGGACCATTTGTTGAAGATGAACGCCAGTGTCAGGTAGAGCGTCATCGCCCAGAGCGTGTCGCCTGAATACTTGGAAAGGAACGTGGGCCAGCTTTCTGCGAAGGATGTCCTGGAGAGCAGGCCTGCAGGGATGACAATGTCGATAGCTGCCGCGTAGAACCAACGGTTCCGGTTTTCCGGGACGTTGGTTTTCTCGGTTGATTCTCTTTCCTCAGGGACCGTGCTGATTCGGGGATTTTACGGATTGATGGATTGAGGTCCAAGGAAGTTGATGACCCAATGCACGCCTTGGTAGTCCTCGTAGGCCATGATCAGATTGGTGACATCTGAGAAGGCGATGTTTACAGGAATGTTGTGGGATGGAGAGTTAATCGAAAGGTTATCTGATTGGAAGAGCCTAGATTCATGTTTTCACAAGAAGATTGCTCGCTTGTTCCGCTTCGGTAACTTCGCCCTGTGTCTTCTGAGCGACCTTACATTGGCATTGCCGCGATGGCTGAAAATCGAGTGATCGGAAACGGTCCCAAAATCCCTTGGCATCTGCCTGAGGATTTTAAGTGGTTCAAGAAAACCACCATGGGTCATATCCTTGTTATGGGGCGCAAGACTTACGAATCCATTGGCCGCCCACTTCCTGGACGAGAGACCTTTGTGATCAGTAGAAACGTCTCAGAGATAGATGGAGTCAAAGTGATCCGTTCCTTGGACGAACTTCCAGAACCCTCTGAAGATAAGAAGATTTTTATTGCTGGCGGAGGACAGGTCTACGACATGGCCTTGGAGCAATGTGGCGAACTCTATCTCACTCACGTGAAGCGCGCTGTGGATGGCGATGTATTTTTCCCTGAATACAACGATGCGTTCGAAGAGGTGGAAGAGATGACGGAAAATGACGATTTTCGCATTGTTCGCTACCGACATCGCTAGCAAACCACCAATAATCGGCGTGCGTTTAGGTTTGCGAAGGAGCAGTGGACTCTTAACCTCACGCCTGTTCTAACCAACGATTCTGCACATGAGACATTTCTTCATTGCCCTCCTTCTATTCACACTGGCTGCACCCGGACATGCGGCCTCCTTTCAATCGTGGTTTCCACCCAAAGGTGAACGTATTTGGGTCGGTGCAGGGATGTGGGCAAACAGGCTACAGGATTGGAAGGTCTCCAACGGCCGCTTGGAATGCATCGAACGTTCCGCTTCAAAGCCATTGCGCACTGTTCATCTTCTGACCCACAGGGCGGATCTTCCCGGTGGATGGTTTGAAATGTCTGTCACGACCGGTCGGCTTGGTGATTTAGCCAAACCCTCAGAAGGCGCTGCCAGCGGATTTCTGATCGGAGCAGGTGGTAGTGTGGATTATCGCGCGGCCGCATTGGTGCACCATACTCCCGGTCCTGGTGCAGGGATTCTGGCTGGTGTGGATGTTTATGGTAATGCCTTCTTTCATGATTTGGAGAAGGGGATGTTCAGGACTCCGGCTGAAAAACAGAAGCCGGTGCGCGGATGGAAAGTCGTTTCATCTGACAGTGAGGAGAAAGGGTCACCAGCGTCCAATGCGATCGATGGGAACCCGACTACCATATGGCACACGGAATGGCAGAAAGTGAAACCCAAACACCCGCATGAGATCGTCATCGATCTTGGTAAAGTGGAAGATATCAAGGGAGTCACCTATCTGCCGCGAAAGGGGAACACAGCCGGACGCATCAAGGACTACGAGCTCTACGTGGGCACGGACATGGAATGGGATGAGCCTGTAGCAACTGGTGAATTTCCAGATGGTGAAAAAAAGCAGGTGGTCGAACTGGAACCAACCAAGGTGCGCTACATCCGCTGGGTTGCGTTGTCTGCGCAGCAGGAGCGCCCTTCAACGACAGTTGCTGAGTTGGGAATCCTTCCAGTAAAAGCAGTCAAAGAAACCTACAAAAAGGTTCCTGCGCAGCTGTCTCTATATCTAACTGCCATCAAGGCGGAGACTGGCTACTCGCTCACGCTGACAGCACTAGATCCGGTGACAACCGAAGTCGTCAGTCAGGCTACCTTGGACGAGGTGGAAGAGAAACGCGTCGTGGGAAATCTGGCGCTTGTCTCGCATCCCGGAAAAGGAAACACAGAGTCCTTCTGGTTTCGAGACTGGTCAGCTGAAGGAAACAAGATCAGTTTTCATTCTGATCGAACCGGTGGTCCGATCCTTTGCACGCAACACACTCTTCATAATCGTGTGATGAAGATGACAGCTCAGCTTATGCCGGTGGGCGGATGGGACGGTCGCAACGTTCGACTTCAGATACTGCAGGATGGACACTGGACTGATGCGGGCAACAGCCCGATCATTGCACCGGGTTGGACAGCGACCTTTCGTATTGTTGGTTGGAGAAGCGATGAAGATATTCCTTATCGCGTGATTTATCAGACGCGCGGAACTGGTGGACATCTGGTCACCTACATGCGCGGTGGCGTCATCAGGAAAGACCCAGTTGAAAAGAAAGAGATAGTGATTGCCGGCTTTACTGGAAATCACAATACCCGCGGCGGGGTGGATAATGGACGACGCTACGATTGGAATGAGAACGGTCTGTGGTTTCCTCACAATGATATTGTGGCCAATGTCGCGAAGCAGGAGCCAGACGTACTGTTCTTTTCGGGGGATCAGGTTTACGAAGGTGGCAGTCCTACCGGACCGGTCAAAGGGCGCGGCCTGACCACTCAGCTTGATTATCTCTACAAATGGTACCTCTGGTGTTGGGCCTATGGCGATCTGACGCGCAATGTTCCGACCATTACGATCCCTGACGATCACGATGTCTATCAACCCAATATCTGGGGGCAGGGAGGACGTCCCGCCAAGCGTGATCATGAAGGTGGTTATGTTGAGAGTCCTGAGTTCGTGAAAATGGTCGAACGCACACAGACCAGCCATCTTCCAGATCCGCTGGATCCGACACCGATTGATCAGGGTATTGGTGTTTACTATTCACCCATGACTTATGGCCGAATCGGCTTTGCAATCCTTGAAGACAGGAAGTTCAAGACTGGGCCCAAAGGAGTCGTGCCGCCCACAGATACAGGACGTCCTGATCACGTGAATGATCCAAACTTCGATCCCAAGACAGCCGATGTTCCCGGAGCGAATTTACTCGGCGATCGACAACTAAAATTCCTCAATGACTGGGCAGTGGATTGGACCGGGACCGATATGAAGATTGCTGTCTCGCAGACCATCTTTGCCGGTATGGCGACCCATCATGGATCAGGCCTGAACTACCTGCTTGCAGACTACGATTCCAATGGTTGGCCTCAGACTGGGAGAAACAAGGCCTTGGCTGCCTTGCGATCTGGCTTTGCGTTCATGCTCGGAGGAGACCAACACCTTGCCACCATCGTTCAACATGGAATCGATGAACACGATGACGCAGGCTGGTCCTTCTGTGTGCCTTCCATCGCCAATTTCTACCCACGTGCATGGATGCCCAAAGAGCAACGGGTTGGCGAGGATTGGCCCGAGGGTCTGCCGTCTTTTACTGGTCGTTATCACGATGGCTTGGGCAACAAGGTCACCGTCTATGCAGCGACCAATCCGGGAGAGAAGACAGGAGTGGAGCCTGCTGCATTGCATGACCGGATGCCCGGCTATGGAATCGTGCGTATGAATAAGGATGCCCGCACCATTACCATGGAATGCTGGCCACGCTACGCCGATCCCAAGAACGGTGGGCAGCAATATGAGGGATGGCCCAAGACCATTGATCAGACCAGTAACTACGGCCGCGAAGCCAAGTCATGGCTTCCTGAGATCAAGGTCACAGGAATCAAGGATCCGGTAGTGCAGGTTCGTAACAACGACAACGGAGAGATCCTTTACACCCTGAGGATCAAAGGAACCAAGTTCCGTCCATGGACCTTCAAGCCCGGACATTACGACATCATCGTTGGCGACCCTGACTATCAACTCATCGATGGCCGTCAGCGTATCCGCTCATTCCCAGAGAACGACCTCAAGATGACTTTCAAATTCAAGAAGCCAAAAAGAAGGTAGAGACAAATCTTCATTACGTAATCGTAGTTCCGAAAGGCTGAGGAGTGCGGACCGCGAAGTGAAACGGAGCTGTCGCTTAAGAGTGCCTGTTGGGATGCGATTGGCAATCGGGGGGGGACAAAGGGCGATTGTGAGTCTAAAGGCATATAGACTCTTAAACTCTAGTTGCGCTGGATGCTTTTAACGCTGCACTACAATCCCTCAAAAGCGGTAGCTCCACTACGTTACGCGACCGCAGTCCACAGCCTGCCGGAGAACGAAGCTATTAGTTTCTGTCGTATTGCGCGTTTAGAAGGATCCATTTTCCACTGTGACATCTTTCGCTTTTTTCTCTATCCCTAGACCTATGAAACGCATCTCTCGAGGTCTGATAGTCTTGTTGTTGTTCTTTGTTGTGCTGGCCTGTGAATCGGCTCAGAGGCCGAATATTTTGTTCATTTCTGTGGATGATATGAACTGTGACTCGGTTGGGGCTTTTGGATGCGAGCTTGAAGGGACGACCCCAAACATTGATCGACTGGCGAAGGACGGAATGCGGTTTCAGTTTGCCCATGTGCAGGTGGGGAATTGCATGCCGTCGCGCAATGTCATGTTTTCAGGACGGTATCCACACAATAACCGTGTTGAAGGATTTTACCCCGTTAAGGACAAGGACTATCCGGTCCTGTGCGATCTGTTCAAGGAGGCTGGCTACCTGACTGCCATTCGTGGTAAGGCGTCGCATTCAACGCCCTTTCATCCCTATCCATGGGGATTGAATCTGGATGTAATCGATGGTGAGAAGATGCACATGAAGGATGCTGTGTCCTATGGTAGGTCTGCGAAGGTTGCTTTCGAAACTGCCAGCAAGGAAGGGAAGCCCTTTTGTTTGCTGGTGAATATCTCTGATCCGCACAAACCGTTCTATGCCATGAGTGGCAAGCAGGAGGTGGTGGATGATCCTCATAAGCCATCGCGGATCTACAAGCCAAATGAGGTTCCCATTCCTGGCTTTCTTTTTGATGATCCCGAAGTGCGGTTGGAACTGGCGCATTACTACTCCTCTGTGCGTCGCGCCGATGACTGTGTAGGAGAGGTGCTCAAGCAGCTCAAGGCATCAGGTGTAGAGGATAACACGATGATTGTCTTTCTATCAGACCACGGGATGCCTCTACCGTTTGCCAAGACGGCACTATGGCATCACTCAACCTGGACTCCGTGGATTGTGAAATGGCCCGGTGTCACGAAGGCTGGTGCGATCGATCGGAAGCATATGATCTCTGGTGTGGATCTATTGCCCACGCTTCTGGATGTGGCAGGGATCAAACACCCTCAGGGAATGGATGGGCGTTCGTTTGCTTCACTCTTGAAGGGGGACAAACAGAACGGGCGTGAATTTGTCTTCAAGGTGTACAATGAGAATTCTGGAGCCAACCGTAATCCCATGCGTGGTATTCAATCTCGTAAGTATCTCTATCTCTTCAATCCTTGGGTGGATGGGAAACGTGTTTTCAAGACGGCAACAACCGGCACCATAGCTTATCGCCGTATGAAAGAGCTGGCGGGGAAAAGCCCTGAGCTGGCTGCCCGTCTTGATCTCTTTGAGCATGGTGTCATAGAAGAGTTCTACGACGTGGAGAAGGATCCTGATTGTCTGAATAACCTGATCGCCGACAAAGGACTGCGTTCAGAACTAAACAGGCATCGCGCAGCAATGGAGGACATCATGCGCGAGGCGAAGGATCACTTGTTGGGTGTTTTGCAGCAGCGCGAGAATGTGAAAGTGCGTGATGCCTACATGAAGAAGGTTCAGGAGGAGGCAACCGCGCGTAGAAATGCGAGAAGGAACGAAGGGAAGTCCGACGCGCCCAAGAAGCGGAAGGGGCTAATCAAGCTTGAGCTAGGAGATTCGGATCCGTCTGACGGTAAAGTTTCGCTCAAGGTTCATCACAAGCTTAACAAGCGCATGGGCTCCCAGAAGTTGCATGCGACTCTCAAAGACGCGGGGGGAAAGAGGATCGAGCGTAAGGTCGTGGAGGTATCAGGCACCGGGATTGAAGAAATTGTATTTCAACTGGAAGCCGTTGAACTGAAGGGAATCATGTATTCCTGTTTTATCGGGGCTGATTTTGGTCAACATCTCCAAATCGAACATACCGAGATCACCAGTTTCTAAAAGGAGTATGGACGTCCACGTCCGGGAGTAGATTTTTCCCAAAGGAGAAGGAAGAGGGACGGACCGGAGTCCGTCCCTTCAATTACTACTCAAAAGCATCCGCTGTTACGTCTGCCTGCTTGGCAGATGCAGCCTGAATGGCGGCTGGCTTGTGCTCGAAGAGATCCATTTCGTGGATGGACCAATAGAGGCCTTTCACCTTGCCTGTTTGTGTAATTCGAAGGTGTTTGACCTTGGTTGGTGCCCAGTATGCGGGTGTGACTTGGTAGTCGCCTTCGCCTGAGGCGACCTTGTTCCATTTCTTTCCGTCGGTGGACACCTCGATCTTATAACCTCTCGGATAGTCGCGTGCTGATTTGGTGGTGTCGAGACGTAGGCCAGAGATTGATTTTACTTCAGGGAGTTCAATAGAGAACCACATGTTGGGCACCTGATGTGCTTTGGTGTCGTAGCGTGTCTTTGGATCTCCATCGATTGCGTTGCCTACGGTTTTGGCATTGTGACTGGCTGTGAGTTTCCAGTCTGATTTGTCAGCGATGGGTTGGGGGAAGGTTTCGAGAAGTTCTTTCTCAGTCCACGTAGCCGTGCGCTTGGCAAAGGTCTTGCGGATGGCCTTCACTTCCTCTGGCTGAACAATGGTGCCTGCGTTTCCAAAGCTGTTACGAATGAAGGAGACGACAGATGCGATCCAACGATCGTCCTGTGAATTCATTGGAACCATGAGTGCCTGATAAGTCTTGCCGTGAATTGGTCCACTGAGTCCGTGAAGCACGGTGGCAACAGGGATGGATGGGTGGCCGAGGACGGTGGGGGATCCCACGAATGGTGGAGCCATTTTGGTGCCTTTGGGGGCTCCCTCCATTGGCATGCCCGTGCCGTCCTGACCATGGCAGGAATAGCAGAGTTCCTTGTAGATTCCTTCTCCCTTGCGCATGAGAACACGATCTGCTGACGAAATATTGCTCATGCGCATCTTCGTTGATGTAGGGGCGAGTATCTGGCGGGATATCTCTTTGATTGCTGTAGAATCATGCAGGCGGCCTTCGTCACGAATGAGGTCATCGATCTTGTCGAACTTGAGATGACGTGCCGTTAACATGGCTTGGAGAGCAACTTCTGGTGCATCATTCTTGAACGGTTTAATAAGATTGGGAGCGAGAGATTTATCTCCAGCCTTGTAGAGCGTCTCTGCGCTACGAATCGCAGCAACCCGAACCTGCTTGTGATCATCCTTCAGGGCGCTTTTCACAATCGATGGTGTCAATTTGCCAAGTCCTTCCAGAGTCCAGAGGGCGTGAATCCGTGTCAGATGCTCGGGGGCTTTCTTGACCATTTTTTCCAGCTGCGGCGCAACTTTGGTGGCCTTGCGTAGGATCAACAGTCGTTGAGCATTGTTACGCCACCATGCATTGGGGTGAGCGAGGTGCTTGACGAGTTGCTCAGGAGATTCATTGAGCATGTTTGGCTTGGGACCAGGTTTGTAATCCTCGTGCACAAGTCGATAGATGCGTCCACGCGCGAAGTTCTTTTGCAATCCGTGATCCTTCACCACTTCGCGCAGATACGATCCTTTGCGGACCCAGTTGCCTTCTTGGATGATGCCGCGATACATATCGACAATGTAGAGACATCCATCTGGGCCGGTGACCATGTTGACCGGACGGAAGTTCGGGTCTGTGCTGCGGATAAACTCTTCTCCTGCAGGCATTGCGTTCTTGAGATAGGTGAGTCCGTCTTTGACTTCGACTTTGGCTCTGCGAATGAGCCGGCCTACGGGTTCAGCAAAGAGCAGGTCGCCACGCATGTCTTCGGGAAGACGATCTCCGCGAAAGACTTCCTGACCACAGGTCGCAGTAAAATGGTTGAGTGTCTTTTCGTCAGGACGGAAGCGGCGGGTGCCACCTTGCACATCAGGGATGGGAACGATCGGGTAGACCTCCTTGAAGTTGGTTTCGAACTGGTTGTTCACGTTGAAGCCTCCGTAGACGATTGGTGCCTGGAAATTGAGGGGACCTTTTTCTCCGCCGGCATTGACGAACCAGACCTTTCCATAGTCGTCCTGAGTCAATCCCCATTGTCCGCCGTTCGGAGCTGTCTTCTCCTTGATCATTTTGCCATCGACGTAGCGGTAGCGGTAGGCGTTGTAGGTGGTATAGATCCAGTTGTCCAAAGACCAGATGAGTCCGCTGGGTTGATGCTCCAGATTGCCACCACGTTTGCCGCCCTGATGGACCAGTGTCTTGGAGTCTGCCACACCATCTCCGTCAGTATCCCGGTAGAGGTGGAGGTCGTTGGTATCCGTCTCTCCAACAATCAGGCCATCATCCACGCAGAGAATCATGCGCGGGAGTATCATGTTGTCGATGAAGGCATGGTGAGTCTCGTAGGTGCCGTCGCCATCCTTGTCTTCGTGGAGGGAGATTCGGCTGACCTTGTTCCGCGAGCCTGATCCATCGATGTCCTGCATGTAGGTCCGCATCTCAGCGACATACATGCGTCCGTTACCGTCGAAGACACATACGACCGGCTCCTTGATCACGGGTTCAGTCAATACGGGTTCGAGGCGATAGCCATCCGGGATATCAAATGTCTTGAGGGATTCCTCGACCGTGAAGTAGGGAGCCTGTTGGACGACGGTGAAGTCTTCCACTTCGACTTTTGGTGCTTCGGGTGTCTCGGTTTTCTTTTTCTTCGGATCTGCGGCGTCTGTGCTGACAGTTAATGCCAGCGCTGCTACGACGGTGTACAACGTATGTTTAAGCATGTTTTTCGATCTTGGGTAGTTCGGCTGAGAGTGGCAGACGAACCGTTGAGGGCAAGAATTCATCCGTTTAGGATTTGGTGAAATTGGCTCATTGAGGGTTCAGTCTTTACTTTTGATTCCTCTGGGGAAGGGTTTGGCCATGATTTCCAGCAGACATTATTTGAGCTGCCTGATCTTGTTCTGGCTGGCCTCTGTGGGTGTATGCCTTGGGGAGGCAGGAATCACTGAGGTCAAACTTAGTGAGTGGCGGATCAATCACATTTCCAAGAAGGACCCCAGGGTGAAGGCTATCATGGATGTCGCTCGACCAAGTCTGGGTGTCGTCTACAAATGGGGAGGGACTCGCATGACTGAGGGAATCGATTGCTCAAACTTCACTTGGCAGTTGTATAGGAAAATGGGGTTTCCATACGAACGCTTCTTGGGGACCCGAAACCTGGCAAATTGGAAAAAGGGAAATGGGTTGAAGAAGGTAGACTTCGATTCTGCTGAGCCTGGTGATTTGTTGGTGTATGGATACTCCAAGGGGAAGCAGTGGTTTGGGCACGTGGTCATCCTAATCGACAAGGATGGTGAGGACAGCGGGCACAAAGGACTCGTGCTCGGTGCACACGGTGGCGATGTGAATCAGGTGGCCTTTGTTACTTATGAAGGGTTTAAGGAAGGCTACTACAAGAATCCAAGAATGAGGTTATGCAATGTCCTCAGAGCCGAAAAATGAATTGGTATCCGATTCAATGAATCCACAATTGGCAAAGAAACTCGAACGGCTCTATCAGTCCCTGCAGGAATGGTCGATCTCTTGGGGGCTCTCCCGCCTCGCCCGCGATGTGGATATTACTTTTGCTGAAGATCTGAACGGAGATCTCGGGCAATGCGATCTCCCGCGTCACGTGATCACACTGCACGCGAGCCTGCTGTTTTCAGAGAACGAGGATCTGCTCTTTGAAACGCTTTGTCATGAAGCGGCCCACTTGGTGGCCTATCACCGATACGGCACCGGTATCGAATCACACGGTATCGAATGGCAGGAATACATGGAGAAAGCCGGCTATGAACCCAGAGCTACAATAAGCGAAGACGAGCTTCGTCGGAATTGACGAAGGGAGGGCGGAGGCCTACCTCCGCAAAAGGGTGAACTAATTCGGCTGGATGTTGGCGTAATTCTGGGTGACCCGAACTTGAGACAATTGGCTGGGCTTTTCAGAAGTTGTTCCTCATTAGCAGATCTCTTCGCCCTGAGTGCTGGTGAGCTCTGTATAGAGCGCTGATAGTTTCTCAGTCATGGGGCCAGTCTTCCCATTTCCGATGGTTCTTCCATCCACTTTCACGACAGGGGCGAGTTCTCCCATGGTGCCGGTACAGAACATCTCTTCCGCCCGATAGACTTCGGTCAGTGAGATGTCTCGCACTTCGTGTGGAATCCCATGTTCCTTCACCAGACCAAGAACCGTGTCGCGTGTGATACCCTCAGGGCAAGCGCCGCAGGTGGAGGTGAGCAAGGTGCCATCGCAGACAAGGAAGACGTGTGTGGCATTGGTTTCAGCGACGAATCCCCGGTAGTCGAGCATGAGTGCGTCGTCGGTCCCTGCGTGGTTGGCTTCGATCTTGGCGAGAATGGAATTGATCAGATTGCAGTGATGAATCTTCGGGTCCATGACATCTGCAGGGGGGCGCCGGATGGTTGCAGTCACCAAGGTTAGCCCTGTTTTGTCGTAGACTGGCTCTTTGTGTTCTGCGAGCACGATCAGCGTGGGGCCATCAGTGTTCAATCTAGGGTCCATGCCGGACGTAAGTTTCTCTCCGCGGGTGAGCGTAAGGCGTATGTGGACGTTGTCCTCCATCTTGTTGATCTCAAGCGTTCGTCTGATTTCGTGTACGATGGTGTCCTGATCGGGGATCTCAGCAAATGCCAATGCCTTGGCCGAACTCACCAATCGATCAAGGTGTTCGCGGAGTTTGAAGATGCGTCCATTGTAGACCCGGAGCCCCTCCCATACAGCGTCTCCTCCCTGGACTGCAGAGTCGAAAGGGCTGATGCCTGCTTCGCTGCGATGCTGGAGCTTGCCGTTGATATTGACCAACAGGTCTTTGTTCTTCTCGTTGAACTTTTGGAGCATGCGCCAGTGTGCTCCCAAAGTGTCCTATCGGCCAAGTATCCAATCGCCAATTTCTTCGTACGTATCGGATACGAAGTTGGCATGAGTGACAGCTTCTTTCGGAAAGGTGTTGGTGACAGCGACCACATCCATGCCTGCGGCTTCAGCGGCTTGGATTCCTGCGAGTGTGTCCTCAATGACGCAAATTTTCTCAGGCGCAACGTTCAGTAGCTTTGCTGCATGGAGAAAAATGTCAGGTGCAGGCTTGGCGTGTTGTACGTCATCCACGCTTGCGACGGCTTTGAATCGTTCGCGCAAGCCCTGAAGACTTAGAACCTCATCAATGATCCGGTGGACTGACCCAGAAGCGACGGCCAGAGGGTGAGTGGTGCGTAGTCTGTCAGCCAGTTCTGGAACGCCTTTGAAGATCGGCTGTTCGTCATGGAGCATCTTGATGAACGTCTGCTCCTTCCAGTCAGTGAGATGGTCAATGTCCTGCTGTGGTTGATGCACCTTCACGAAATGCTTCCAAACGGCACGATCTGATTGCCCCAAAAAATCTTCAAACACGATGCCGTGGGTATCGGCGTAGCCCATTTCATCGAAGACCTGTAAAAATGCGCGTTTATGTCTGGGTTCGCTGTCCACGATGACCCCATCCATGTCGAAAATGACTGCTTCGTATCGACTCATATAACTCATTCAGCAATCCCTCAGCGGAGGGGCAGTGAGGGTAAGGAAAAACAGGAAATACCCAAGCCAAGATGGGAGGGAATGATGGGAGGTTGTTGATTTCTGATTACTGATTGGAGAGGCTTTGGGGCATGCCCGTTGTGGAAATCATTGAGGATGCTGAGCTCAGGGAGTGGGATACCAGGATGTTCACCTTCAAGAGGGATGGCATCCGGATTGAAGCGTTTGTTGCGCGAGTCGATGGGAAAGTCGTGGCGTATGAGAATTTGTGTCGGCATCTACCTGTCTCTCTGGACTATGGAGATGGCCGGGTTTGGGACTCTAAGAAACGATTTTTCGTCTGTTTCACCCATGGGGCGCGTTACGAACCCAGGACTGGTAAATGTGTTGAAGGTCCATGCGGCGGAGCGAGTTTGCATGTGATCGAGACTGAATTGAAAGATACGATGATTGTCCTCAGTGAAGGGCAGTCGGATTGACTTCGATCTTTGCCACTGTCGATTCTTGGCTCGATCTGTGCTGATTTGTGTTGCGCGTTTAAATTTGACCTGTAACAGACTTTTCTTCCGCTACGAAATGCGGTTGTTGGGACCTGATGGTCAAATTTCGACAATCTAGATCCGAAAGGATTTACCGGAATGTAACCATGCCGACAGATGGTTCGAAGTTGGGCGTGTCCAGGTTGGCTGCCCACTGGGAGGGAACTGGGGATTTGACGAAAACTGAAAACGAAAAACTGAAACATGCCTGCAAAGAAAAAGGCCGCTGCCGCCAAACCCGCCCCTAAGGCGAAGGCAGCAACCAAACCCAAGGCGGCCGCAAAGAAGGCTGCTCCTAGAGCCAAGAGTGTCGCCGAACCAAAGGCAGCTGCCAAACCCAAGGCTGCGCCAAAAGCGAAGGCTGCACCAAAGGCGAAAGCCGCACCAAAAGCGAAAGCCGCACCAAAAGCGAAAGCCGCACCCAAAGCCAAAAGCACTAAGAAACGCGTCAACTTCGCACTGAATGCCGCTGAGGCGGACAATGTGTTGTTGGCCGGTAGCTTCACTGACTGGACTGAAGGAGCCTTGGAAATGAAGAAGGACAAGTCTGGTGTCTGGAAAAAGACCGTGCAGCTTGAAGCCGGAAGCTATGAGTATCGCTTCCTGGTGGATGGTCAGTGGTGGAATGATCCGGAGAACCCAGGCACGTGCCCCAACCCCTTTGGGGAACTGAACAACACCAAACAGGTGTAGTTCTCGCGTAGTCCTGACCGATAACGAATACAAAAAAAGCCGGGCTGATTCCTGTCAGTCCGGCCTTTCTTGTACAGGCAGAGGGCCTCTTGGGCGGAAGAGTTCTCAAGTTGACCTCTCGCTTTGAGTCGTGGAGCCTCCTGTCCATGTCTCCCTTTGTTCGTATTCTTTGCCTGATTGGTTTTCTCGGTGCTCTTGTGTTTGGCGCTCAGGCTGCAAAGCGTCCCAATATCCTTGTTGTGATGGTGGATGATCTGGGGTTCTCCGATCTGGGCTGTTATGGGAGCGAGATTGAGACGCCGAATCTGGATGCATTGGCTGCCAATGGCCTGCGCTTCAATCAATTCTACAATACTGCCAAATGCCATTCATCGCGGATCAGTCTCCTGACCGGTCGATATGCCATTCAGGCGGGCGATGTGAATCTCAACAAGGCGGTGACATCTGCAGAGGTCTTGGGCCAAGCGGGATATTCCACAGCCATGTCGGGAAAGTGGCATTTGAAGAAGGAGCCCACGGACTTTGGCTTTGATCGCTACTTTGGTCATCTGAGTGGCGCCTGCAATTTCTACAAAGGCGACAAGACCTTCAGACTAAACGGGCAACCATGGCAGGTGCCGGAGACTGGTTTCTACACGACCGTGGCGAAGGTGGATTATGCATTGAGGTTTCTCGACGAAGCCCGTCATGAAAAGGAGCCATGGTATCTCTACATCGCGTTCAATGCGCCCCACGCGCCATTGCAACCGCTCAAGGAGGACTACGAGAAGTATCTCGGTAGATATGACAAGGGATGGGATGCCGCCCGTAAACAGCGCATCTCAAAGATGAAACGCATTGGACTGTTTCAAGATGATATGAAGGTTACTGAGCGCCCTGATCATATTCCGGCTTGGAAAGATCTGCCCAAGGAACGTCAGGTTTGGGAGGCGCGTCGAATGACCGCTCTTGCGGGAATGATTGATCGTGTGGATCAGGAAATGGGGCGGGTGATTCAGGATCTCAAGGACAATGGCGAATTGGAGAATACCTTCATTCTGTTTGTTTCAGACAATGGGGCGTGCCCCTATGACCGTAGCAGTCGGCACATGGATCGGGAGCCCTATGAACCGGATGTCACTTGGAGCGACAGCACCGGTTGGGCATGGGCGCGGAACACACCGTTTCGCTACTACAAACAGAACCAGTTTGAGGGAGGTATCTGCACACCGGGAATCGTTCATTGGCCAGCTGGATTAGGTTGGAAACCGGGAAGTATTTCTAAACAGCCCCTACACCTTGTTGATGTGCTGCCGACGCTGGCCGAGATGGGAAAGGCGGCATTGCCTGAATCCTGGCCTGATCGTCAATTGGAACCGGTGTCAGGTGTTTCGTTTCTGTCGCTGCTAAAGGGCAAACCGATGAACGATCGTCCTCCCATTCATCTCCTCTTCGGTCAGGATCGGGGACTCCGCGATGGTGATTGGAAACTGGTCAGTTTCAAGAGTGAGCCATGGGAACTCTACAACATTTCCAAAGATCGAACGGAGTTGAACAACCTTGCCTCCAAATACCCCAAGCGCGTGAAACTGATGTCTGATATATGGCACGATATGACGGAGAATGTGCTCAAAGCAAAAGGATCATCCAATCGACCAGTATCTGAGACAGTCGTTCCTCACAAACATCCAGAATGGACTGCCTTTGACCAACCCTTGGGGGCGATAGGAAAACGCGCCACGCCCAATCGCAAACGAGGTAAAGGGAGCAAGACGATCCGGGCTCGTAAGAATACAAAGCTGACTACAGGAAAGAGTGTGTTGAACATTCAACTCACAGGTGAAGACGGAGGACTGGCGATGGATTCGATCAACGATGTGGAGATTCCTGGTCCCTACGTTCTTGCCTTCACCCTCAATGGAGAGGCGGGCAAGCGTGGTGAGTTGTTTTTCAAGACTGATCTCAAGACGAGTCTTCCAAAGGGAACGCATCTTCAGTTCGACATCCAGACCGATGGGCAATGGCAGGATCATGAGATCGAGCTCAAGACAGACAAGACCATCAAGGGACTACGTTTTGATCCAGGTGACGGTGAAGGCCGGGCGCTGATCAAGGATCTGCGTCTGTTGGACACAAAGGGCACAGTGGTCAAGAGCTGGCCTTGATCAACAGATTCTGAATTTGATCCTCGTTGAATTCGTGTAATGACTTCCTGTTTATGATTCCACAAACAAAACTAGAGATGATTTTGAATCCCGGACGGCATTGCCCGGGAACTTCTGTTGGGCTGGTGATTCTTCGCCTTGCCGGATTGATGATGTTGATTGCTCACGGACTTCCCAAGTTGGGGAAGTTCGGTGGGGATCCGATTGCTTTTGCTGACCCGCTTGGAATGGGGGTAGGTCTTAGCCTGACTGCGGCTGTGTTTGCCGAGGTGCTTTGTGCGTTGCTTGTGGTGATCGGCTTGGGGACGCGGACTGCGGTGTGGCCGTTGGTGTTCACGATGTTGGTTGCTGCCTTCATTGTGCATTCTGATGATCCGTGGGGTAAGAAGGAGTTTGCGTTGTTGTACGTCTTTCCTTTTCTCGCGTTGGCCTTCACTGGCGCTGGGAGATATTCCCTGGATGCGATTGTGTGCAAGAAGCGTGGATACATTGAAGAGACAGCATGCTCTGTAAATCTACCCAAAGCGGAATCTGACGAATGAGTCTGACGAGCCTGAAGCGGCGTTTGCGCGAATGCGTGAATGAAGAGAAGCGCGATTTCTTTCCCAAGTTCTTCAAGACGGGGAAGGGTGAGTATGGCGAAGGGGATTGTTTCCTTGGAGTGATCATGCCGGACATCAGAGCAATTGCTCAGGAGCATCGGGATCTGTCTCCAGAGGATTGCAAAAAACTCCTCGCTTCCAAGTGGCATGAAGAGCGTCTTCTATCCTTGGTGATTCTTGTGAATCGATTCAAGAAAGCGGATGAGGCCACCAGGAAGGGAATCTACGATCTTTATCTGGAATGTATTGCGGGAGTGAATGGCTGGGATTTGGTGGATGTCTCAGTGCATGTGATTGTAGGCGGTTGGCTTGTGGATAAGAGCCGGAAGTCACTCTATCCCATGGCTCGGTCCAAGAATCTATGGAAGCGTCGCATAGCCATGATTGCCACGTTTCATTTCATCCGGAACAACGATTTCAAAGACGCCATGGCATTGGCAGAGATTCTGGTGAATGACTCAGAGGATCTCATGCATAAGGCAGTGGGATGGATGCTTCGCGAAGTCGGGAAGCGTGACATGGATGTCGAATGCGCCTTTCTCGATCGCCATGCTGCCACGATGCCCAGAACGATGCTTCGCTACGCAATTGAGAAGTTCCCCGAAGGAGACAGGCAGGTCTATCTGAAGGCGAAAAACGGGTGAGCTTCCAAAGGGACGTTCTCCCTCGATCCTACTTCTTCCTGCTCCGTTTCTTGTTTGCTGGTTGACTGACGAACTTGGCGTCGGGGTCGAATGCGGGATTTGCTGGGGGCATCTTGGCGTTCATCTCCTTTTGCCATTGAGCGAGTTTTACGCGTAGTTGTTTGACCTTCTTTGGGTTCTTCTTGCTGAGGTCGTTCTTTTCCCCGATGTCGGCTTTGATGTTGTAGAGTTCCACTTTCTGGAATTCATAGAATTCGATCAGTTTCCAATCACCTACACGGATGGCTGCTCCCGGCGTCCAAGTGGAACCATGATAGTGAGGATAGTGCCAGTAGAGAGGGCGTTGGGTGTTGCCTTTCCTTCCTTTCAATAAAGGGATCAGGCTTTGACCGTCGGAATGAAGATCAGGACGTTGAGAGACACCTGCGAGGTCCAACATGGTGGGGTAAAAATCCATGCTGACGATCGGGGTGTCGCTGACACTGCCTGCCTTGGTAAAGCCGGGAGAGCGGACAATGGTTGGTTCAC
This sequence comes from Limisphaerales bacterium, assembly GCA_965658675.1. Taxonomy (GTDB): domain Bacteria; phylum Verrucomicrobiota; class Verrucomicrobiia; order Limisphaerales; family CAZKNW01; genus CAZKNW01. The sequence goes on along the minus strand of CBFHTT010000005.1, from coordinate 240,198 downwards.
GGATGCCTCCTTCATACAGCCAGCCTTTGCCAGAACGAAGAGGAAGGTTGGATGTTGGACCGGGCTGGGGCTTGGTGCAGAGGCCTCCGTTGTCAGAGAAAAAGATAACGGTGGTATTATCTTCAAGTTGGAGCTCCTTGAGTGTCTTGAGTATCTCTCCGACGCTGTCATCCACAGCTGCCACCATGGATGCGAAATTCGGATCGTCCTGCCTTGGGTTGGAATAGCCGCGGTGTTCCTTGATTGGCTCAGGAGAGTCCTTGAAGAGTTTCTTTGCCTTCTCTTCGTAGTGAGGGTGCCGCTTCTTGTAAGGCTGAATCGGGGTGTGGACGTTGTAGTATGAGAGATAGAGCAGGAACGGTTTCTTGCTGTCCCGTTCCTTCATGAAGGCAATGGACTCTTCTGTCAGGCGCTCCGTGACGTATTCGTCGTCCTTCTTGGATTCGAGGTAAGGGTTTCTCCATGGGGAATAGTATCCGCCTGGAGGGGAGCCTGCGTGATGTCCGCCGATGTTGATGTCGAAGCCTTGATCCGTGGGAAGATGTCCTTCGCTGCCCAGATGCCATTTGCCAGCGAAGAAGGTCTGATACCCGACTTCTTTGAGGACTTCTGCGATGGTGACTTCCTCTAGTGCGAGGGCGCTGCGATCCTTTACATCCTGAAACCGAGGATTCCATGCTCTCTTAAAGGTAGAACCGGGAATCCAGTCGGTGATATCCACACGAACGGGGTGACGTCCTGTGACAATGCTGGCACGAGTGGGGGAGCACACAGGGCAGGCAGCGTAGCCTTGGGTGAACTTCATTCCCGATGTAGCCAGTGCGTCGATATTCGGTGTCTCGTGGTAGGTGCTGCCGAAGGTGCCGACGTCTGCCCAGCCGAGATCATCGACAAGGAAGAAGACGAAGTTATGTCTGTCCTTCTCTGCCTGACATACGAATGTCGTCAGTAGGGTTAGAAGTGTGCAGGTGAAAAATTTCTTCATGACGGGACTAGAGATTGCCGGTGAGGTAATCGACCCGGCGTTGGTTCTCAGACTTCTTGGCGAAGGTGACCTTGATGAGAGATGGGTCGAACTTTAGATCTGGGAAATGATCGTGGAACAAAATCACCGTGTTGAAGGTAAGTAGGATCTCCTGCTGTGATTTGCTGGTATTGATGATATCAGCCAGGACGGGGCGAGGGTCCAATGCCCCGATCACTCCAAGGAATTCAGCAGCACGAAGACGAACAATAAGGTTATCATCTTTCAGATTCTTGCGAGCGACGGATGCCAGAACACCTGCCTGCTTGCCAAAGTTGGCGCAGGTCAACAATGCCCAGTAACGCTCGAGTGGTTTTTCGGAGGCGAGTGCCTTGCGGAGTTTCTTCTCAGCCTTGTTGAACGGTAACAGGCTCAGGTCGGCGATCTCCATCAGCTTGCTGATCTCCTTGCGATTCTTGCGACCGTAGCTCATGCCGTCGTCCAAGGCATTTTCCACCATAAAGCTTTCAGGGTAGAAGCTGAGATCGTTGACGCTGCGAAGCTGTTTCTGCAAATCGCCGCGCAGGTCTTTCAACACCTTGGCGTATTCAGCATTCCGTGACAGATCGTTGACCTGATGTGGGTCCGCTTCGCAATCGAAAAGTTGCTCGACCGGGCGTGGGAGAAAGAACTGACTTTGGGCAGCATTGAGTTTGCCTGCCTTGAATAGCTGACGCCATTCCTCGTAGGCGAGCATCCTGTAGCGGTAGTTGTTTTGAAGACCGTCTGGCAGATGCGACCAATAGTTGCGGATGTATTGAAACTTCCCTTTGCGAATCGAACGGCAGAAATCGTATTTCTCATCAAAGCGATCTGCGTAGCCAAAGGATGAGTCACGTGATTCCAATTCCTTCTCAGAGATGTTGGCTCCCAGAAACGGTTTTCCATCGAGTGCCTTGGGAATCTCAACATCCGCCAGATTCAGCAAGGTAGGTCCAAAGTCCACGAACTCTACGAAACCTTTTGCACGCGATCCTGCTGAGAGATTTACCATGTGTTTGAAGTTCTTTGGAATGCGGACAACGAGCGGCACATGGAGTCCGGATTCGTAGATATACCCTTTGCCGCGCGGTAGCACACCGCCGTGATCTCCGAAGTAGAAAATGAATGTGTCCTCGAGCAATCCATCTTCCTTGAGCTTGTTCAGCAGGGTGCCGACGTGCTCGTCTGCCATCTTGATCCGGTCGTGGTAGCGGGCGTAGGTATAGCGGAATGTGGGTGTGTCAGGGTGATAGGGTGCGATCCAGACGTCTTCCTCAGGTGTCTCGGTGGGTTGTTTCATCTGATCCTTTTTGAAGTGAAGGCTGCCTTCATGAGAGACCGCCGTTGTCTCCATGTGGAAGAAGGGCTGACCTTTTTTGCGCGCCCGCCATGTGCCCTTGTTGGATGAGACATCCCAGACCTTGCCTTCATGGACGTTGTAATCCTTCTTGGATTTGTTGCTGGTGTAGTAGCCTGCTTTTCTAAGGTAGGCTGGCCACATCTCGACGCCTTTGGGTAGTGCTGCCAAAGCTGACCTGCGATGGTATTGCGAACCGATCTTTGGTCCGTAAATGCCGGTCATCAGAGTCGTGCGTGCGACAGAACAGACTGGCGCGCAGCTGAATGCGTGATCGAAGGTGATCCCTTGCTCGGCCATGCCTTCAATATGTGGGGTGGCTCCAGCCTTGTCACCGTAGAGACGGAGGAAGTGCATGGAGTTGTCCTCAGACAGAATGAAAAGGAAGTTTGGCTTCTTGGCTTCCTCGGCACCAGCAAGGCAGGGAAGGATCAGCGCGGACAGAATCAGGGCACGTAGAATCAGTTTCATAGAGATTTGTTTGAGACGCGGAGAAGCAAACACGATTTGCCGCCATTCGCCAAGAGTTCTGAGTTAGTCGATGGGAACTCTCAATCTATCGGGGCCTTGAAGTTATTTGTCACGGCTCTTGAATGAGGATTTGAAGTTTGAGATTTGGGCTGGGGTGATCAGAATTGGCTCATGCGATCCCTTCGACTTGTTTTGTTGCTGCTCTTGTTGGCGCTGACGGCTTTTGCCCGGCAGCCAAACATCGTTCATATCGTTTCTGATGATATGGGCTTCTCGGACCTGGGTTGTTATGGCGGCGAGATTGAGACGCCACATTTGGATGGCATCGCGGAGATGGGATTGAGGTTCACGGGGTTTTACGTGAACAACATGTGCTGGCCGACACGGGCGAGCTTGATGACGGGCCTTTATCCAAAGACCGCATTGCCGAACAAGGGCTCAGCAAGTGGTGGTCTTCACAAGGCTTCGAAGACGCTACCATCGCTCTTGAAGAAGGCAGGCTACACGACCTTGATGTCCGGCAAGTGGCACCTTTCGGACTCCAAGCAACCAGACGGTCGTCATGCTCCACATCATCGTGGCTTTGATCAGTTTTACGGAACGATTGAAGGGGCTTCTGATTTCTTTGCACCGGTGGATCTTCAGTTGAATGGAAAGAGCATGACTCATGAATGGGAGGACAATCCAGACTACTACTACACGGATGCTATGACGGACCATGCGTTGCGCTTCATGAAGGAGGCGGACAAGGAAAAGCCATTTTACCTGTATCTGACCTACACGGCTGCACATTGGCCGCTTCATGCCCGTCCTGAGGATATCGAACATTACAAAGGAAAATTCAAAATGGGGTGGGATGCATTGAGGCTTCAGCGTCATGCTCGAATGAAGGCCATGGGGATTGTGGATCCGACCTGGGCGTTGTCACCAAGGCATCCTGACGTCCCTTCGTGGGAGGAAGCAGAACACAAGGAATGGCAGGAGCGCAGGATGGAGGTTTATGCCGCACAGGTGACTTCCATGGATCTAAACATTGGTCGTGTGATTGATCATTTGAAGAGGACAGGGGAATTCGAGAATACTCTGATCCTGTTTCATCACGATAATGGAGGATGTCATGTGGAGTATGGAACCAAGCGCACCGGTTCGTGGACACGGGAGTTTACGACGGATGGTAAGAAACGTCCTATCAAGCCGGGGAATATTCCGGGATTGATGCCTGGAGATCAGACGACCTTTCAAAGTTACGGATACGGATGGGCCAACGCTTCCAATACGCCATTCCGGCTGTTCAAACAGCATGACCACGAAGGAGGCACGCGCTCGCCTCTGATCGTATCATGGCCCAAGGGAATCGGGCACGATGTAGCTGGTGGCTTCGTGCATCAGGTCAGTCACGCGATTGATGTCATGCCGACGCTTTTGGATGCGGCGGGTATCCGGGGATTTGAGCAGAAGCCGATGCCGATGGAAGGTCGGTCGTTTCTCAATGGTATTCAGGGAAAGACAGGGGAAGCGGTTGAGTCGCGACCTGTGTTCTGGGCTCACTCCAAGGGCAAGGCAGTGCGTGTTGGCTCATGGAAGTTGGTGGCCAATGGAAAGTCAGGTTGGGAGCTGTATGACCTGAGCGTCGATGGCACTGAATTGAATAATCTGGCCTCGAAGCGACCTGAGAAAGTGGAGGAACTTAAACGCCTTTTTGATCAGTGGGATAAGCGCACGAATCTTTCGAAAAAGAGTAAGAAGTAGAACAAGCCTCTGATTTCATTTTCCCTCGCTATGAAACGACGTAACTTCATTTCGGCTACATCTGCCATGCTTGGTGGATTGGCGTTTCATGCCCCGTTCATTAAGGCTCAGTCCAAGTCTGGTAAGCGTGAGATCGTGGGTCATGGTGCTTTTCAATACGAGGTCACCAAGGACTGGGCTGATCGACACATGCCGCGGAATTTCGGAGTTCTGAACTGTCACGAAATGGTTCAAGTTGATGATGGTCGGATCTTCATGATTGGCGACCATCCAGACCGACAGGTCCTTGTGTTCGCTCCTGATGGTCGCATCGTGGATTCATGGGGCAAGATGTATCCTGGTGGGCATGGAATGACGAAGAGCGAGGAGGGGAATGAGACCCTTCTCTATCTCACTGATTCAGCAAGTTTCAGAATCGGCAGTCGCTGGGTGAAACAAGCGGGGCGGGTGGCAAAGACCACGCTCGATGGGCAGGAGCTGTTCTGCACCAGTCATCCATTGACGGTGGGAGCCTACGAACCGGACATGCCGTTCAATCCGACTGAAACTTGCGTGGCTCCTGATGGTGGTTTCTATGTGACTGATGGATATGGATCTTCGTATGTGCTGAAATACAATGCCCGTGGACAATTCCAATTCAAGTTTGGCGGGAGTGAAGGCGAACCGGAAACCGGACGATTGAAGACGCCTCATGGAGTCCTCGTGGATGACCGCGATCCGGCGAATCCATGTGTGTTGGTCAGCTCTCGTTCAGACAAGCGTCTGCAGAGATATACCCTTGATGGTAAATACATTGATGGATTCGATTTCAAAGGAGCCGCGATCAATCGACCTGTGATTCATGGCGATTACCTTTATATCACTACGCTCAATACCTCATGTGTGTTGATCTTGAATAAGGACTACAAGGTCGTGTCTGCCCCAGGTGCGGGGGAACCTGCCTATGATGATCAAGGTGTGTTCATGCAGCTCAAGAGACTGACGCCGCCATTGTTCACGCACTGCCACGATGTCTGCGTTCTGGAGAACGAAGACTTGCTGGTATGCCAGTGGAATTCAGGACAGGTTTTTCCCTATCACCTAAAGCGGTTGGCGTAGTCAGCTGCGGTTGGTCACCGCGAACTTCATGAGATGACTTGCGGTGGTCCATGCCGGTCCGGGGAATTTGTGACATTCCGCCAACACGGTTTCGAAGGACTTCAGGAAGTATTCCACGTCTTCATCAGAGGTGGTCAATGAAGGGAGGATCTTGATCACGTCCATATTGTGACCAGCCACCTGCGTCAGAATCTTGTGTTGATCCAGGAGCGGCATGATCAGCGCCTGAGGGAAGAGACCACCATCGGCAGCGTGAATGAGCTTCCATGCGGACTTCATGGCAAAGGATTTTGGCGCACCAAGCTCGATGCCGATGATCATTCCTTTTCCGCGAACTTCTTTGAGTAATTCGTATTTCGGAATCAACGCGGTGAGTCCATCTATGATTTTCTGGCCCTGACGTGCACCGTTTTCGATCAGGTTTTCTGATTCGAGAATATCCAAGGTTGCAAGTCCACAAGCCATGGCGAGTCCGCCCTGACAGAAGGTGGATGAATGAACCACACAACGGTCCATGCCTGAGAAGACCTTCTTGTAGATATCTTCCTTCATCAGCACAGCACCTACAGGGACCATGCCTCCAGAGAGTGACTTGGAGACGAGGAGGATGTCAGGCTCAAGACCCTCGGTGTGATGATAGGCAAACATCTTTCCAGTCCGGCCCATGCCCGTCTGCACTTCGTCCAGAACGAGCTTGGTTCCGTATTTGCGGCAGAGTGCTTGAGCGCCGAGGAGAAACTCGTCAGTGGCAGGGTAGACGCCCTTGCCTTGGACTGGCTCGATGAAGAGTCCGGCGACATCCTTCTTGGAAAGTTCTTTCTCCAGAGTCTCAAGATCGCCGAATGGAATCCCGGTCGGCCCAGGAAGGAAGCTGACAAAGCCTTCCTTGAAGCTGTCGCATCCATTCATGGACAGGGCGCCATAGGTCAGGCCATGAAATGCGCGGTTGCAATAGAGCACGCGTTCACGCTTGGTGGAGCAGCGGGCGAATTTCAACGCAGCTTCGTTACACTCTGCTCCGGAGTTGGCGTATTGGACCTTGCTCAGGTGAGGTGCGTGTTTGAGAAGCTTTTCAGCCAGAAGACCGGGAAGCAGGGTGGCGCCCATCTGGATTTTCCATGGTTCATCCATGTCCAGATAGTCCCGGATCGCCTTTTTGATGACCGGATGATTGCGTCCGATGTTGAACATTCCGTAGCCGGTGAGGAAATCGAGATAGCGATTTCCTTCGTCGTCCCAGAGGTAAGCCCCCTCGCCACGCACGTATTTGCGGTCAAAGCCGATCGTTTTGAGCACTTGAACCAGTTTAGGATTCACGTGATCGCCAAATAACTGAAACATCTCGTCGCGGCGCTCGCTGACGAGTTGCTTCAGATCGAAGCTGGAATTTAAGTCTGTACTCATAGCAATGATTCGTGGCTTTCCCTTGGTTTGGGGAATGGTCAAAGATCTCAGCCACGTGAGTTCCAGCCCCAAAAATCACCAAGTCGAAGCGGAATCAAACTAATTCGTTTTCGAAAAAAGAAAAATTTTACATGCCGACGTTCATGCATCCCTTGATGGGAGCCAATTTGAGCACCCTTTTAAAGGCCTTTTCGAGGCAGGGAGGAGTGTCGTTTTCTTGCCTGCCTCACGCAGCTGCGTTCCTTGGTTTTGCCTGTTGTAGGCTACCTGCCACGCTCCTGGAGCGTGCCATGATGGGCAGACAGGAGCTGGAGCCTGACAACGAGTCTGAACCAATCTTTGTGGTAGGTCATTGGCGATCTGGGACCACTCATCTTCACAATCTCCTCGGATGTGCGCCCCAATTTGGAATCATTACTCCTTTGGCCAGTGGGATGCCTTGGGAACTTCTCACTCTTGCGACCTGGTTTAGGCCCCTTTTTGAGAAGGGGCTTCCCGAAGATCGGGGAGTGGACAAGGTGGCTGTCACTGCGCAATCACCTCAAGAAGATGAGATCCCATTGGCAAACATGCAGCAACTCTCCGTCTTTCATGCTGTCTACTTTCCGGAAGCATTTCAGAAGAACTTTGATGAAGGCGTTCTGTTTGAAGGAGTGAATGAAGATCAGATTCAAAAGTGGGAACGCAGGGCACTCTATTTGTACCGCAAGATTTCTCGCCATCAGAATGGCAAACGCCTTCTGATCAAGAATCCGGTTTACACAGCCCGGATCGATCGACTGATCAAGTTATGGCCGAAGGCACGCTTCATTCACATTTACCGCAATCCATACGTGGTCTATTCCTCCACGGTTCATTACTACAAGAAGCTGCTGCCTGAACTCGCCTTACAGAAATTCGATAATCTGGATATCGAGGAAATGGTGCTGAAGAACTATCCGCCGCTGATGAGCAAGCTTGAGAAGGATGCAGGCGGATTGAAGGAAAATCAGTTCGCCGAGGTTCGGTTTGAAGATCTGGAAAAGGATCCGATGGGGATTTTGGAAAAGATCTATCAGCAACTGGAGATCACAGGCTGGGACGAGGCCAGTGTGAAGACCAAGGCCTATTTGGAATCACTCAGCAGCTATCGTAAAAACAAATTCTCACTCGCTGAAAAAGATCAACAGCGAGTGAGAGAACGTTGGGGGAAATGGATTGATCAATGGGACTATCCGGCCCCCGATCAGAAGTAGTTTAACGCTGATCTTTCAGGCAACCCGGATCGAGCGGACTGGTTTTGCCAACCCTATTGACCGGGTGAGTGAACAAATACTCCCAGACCGGTTCATAGAGGAAGTTGCCTGCCTTGTCCTTCGGTGAGTTGCCTCCGGGTTGGACGGCTGAGTGGGCGCGCTTGGCGTCATTCTTCACGTCGGCGGCAGTGATCAGCCTGCGAGTGTTTTGATAGGGAGGCTTGGTTCCGTCCACGACGACGATGGGGCCGTAGCGATGAAGTCCGAGGAGTTCCCATGAGCGGCAATAATGATCGGCTGTCCATCCGCCATCCAAGACATGACTGAAACCGAAGTAGCGATCCTTGGGCGTGGCAGAAGGAAGCTTCTGCCAAACCTGCAGTTGATCACGTGGACCACAGAGCATGACCACACGACTGACTTTCTGATGCTTGGCAAAGCGGGCGGCGGTCGTGGATCCATGAGAGCTTCCCGCCACGATCACATCTTCCCAGCGCAGTCCTGAACCATCCTTTGCCAGAAAGTAATCCCACTTCCCTTGAGGGTTTTCCTTCGCCAGCCATTTCACAAACTGATGAGCACGCTCCATCATACCATCCGGTTTCTGGATGTCTGCAGAGCTGCTGAAATCATCGCCGGTGGCCGCCTCAAGTCGCATGTCACCCCGACAGTTCTCTCCCACAGGATTTTCTCGGCACACCTTGGAGAACCACTTGTTGGCGTAGTGGGGTTGAATGGCATGGATGCCGTAGCTGTTGACACGATCAATAAGACGCTCGTTGTAGCTCATCAACCAGATGACCAGCTTGCCGCGGGGCTTCACCCGTGTATCGACCGATGCGTTTTGTAGATCCTGAACCTTGCCACCTTTCTCGAAAACGAAATCGATCTTTGGATACTCCCTTGCCAAAGGATCGAGTTTGCTGGCCCGGGCCTTCAGCTTGTATTGCTTGGGTGAGGCGTCGTTAAAGGAAAGCGATTGAGCCTGAATCGACAGGGAAACCAGCGAGGCGATTACGAGAGTAAGAATGAACTTCATGGTGGAGCCGACAGCTTGAAGGGAATTGCATACGAATCAAGCGGAACGTGAAAGAGGGGCGGGGAGAATGACGAAATACCCAGTTACCCAATGCACAAGGAATGACTAATGCAGAATGACGAAGAGAGGGGGGCGCTTGCTATTTCGATTGGTTCTCATCCTTGATTACCCGCCGGTTGAACTTCGCTTCCCTCAAGAGGAAATGAGGGATCCCAATCTGAGAATGAAAATGGAAGTAACACCTTTGTTTCGAGTTGGAGAAAGGAACCAAAGGGGGCGCTTTGGTTCAAGGGAAGAAACAAAAGACAAATTAAGACAAAGAAAAAGTCCTGCCTGACTGGTGTCGGGCAGGACTTGTGAATCATTTGTTGTCTGGGCTTCTTAACGGACTTTGAGGACGCCTCTCATGAGGATGTGGTGTCCGGGGAAGGTGCAGACGTATGGGTAGTCACCTGGCTTGCTTGGAGCGTTGAACTCGATGACTTCTTCTGTGCCGTTATCGAGGAGCTTGCTGGCCCAGATGACGTCTGGTGTGTCGGGAACGAATCCTACTTCGAACCCCTTGGCTCCGAGTGTCATGGCTTTCATGGCGACGGCGTCGAGCTTGCCGGGTTGGACGAACACGATGTTGTGGGGCATGAAGTCAGGGTTGGCGAAGGTGAGCTTGATCTTCTTGCCAGCCTTCACTGTGAGCTCTGGAGTGTCGTATTTCATTTTCTCCACAACGGTGGCGATGCGGATTTCAGTGAGATCGGCAGTGTTCTTGGTGATGCCAGATTTCTTCACGACGTGAACTTCCTTCTCTACTACCGCTCCGGCACCTGTTGCAGGGTCTGCATTGAACCAGTGGTGTTGAACGGTCTGCGCTGCGATTCGTGCGTGGGCCTCTGGTGATTTCAACAACGTATTGAGAAGTGCTGTGTCGCGGACGTTGTGCTGCTGGTGCAACCAGAGTGCTTCAAGCAGGTGGTGGGCATGATCGCTGTTCTTGGGATCGAACTGCTTCACCCATTTCTTGGTGGCTGCGATGACCTTGTCGGTGTCGCGTTCACTGAGCTCTACACGTGTGCGGTGGCGAACTCCATCCACTGGGTGCTTGAGGTTGTCGAGCAGGGCAGTGATTGGCTGACCGTCGATCTTGACCGGCTTCTGAAGAGGACGTCCTTTGGCTGTCATGCGGTAGATGCGTCCGTGTTTGTGATCGCGGTTTGGATCACGGACGTTGTGCTGCATGTGACCGATGATCATGTTGTGCCAGTCGGCGATATAGAGGGCTCCATCTTCACCGAAGACGGCATCGGTAGGACGGAAGTTCTTGTCGCCGCTCATCATGAGTCCCTTGGATTCTTCTTTGAGGACTGTGCCGTCAGGCATCTTCTTGGTGACGGTGAGGTCGCCTCCGCTTGGCTCGCCCCAGACGTGTCCGTTGTCTGGATTGCGAGCGAGTGCGTATTGTTTGATTCCAAGGAAGCCGATGGCGTTGAGAATCATGAAGTCTCCCTGCATTTCGTCAGGGAATTGGCTACTGGAAATGATCTCACTGGCAGGAACAGGGCGGACTTCTTTCTTCAGGAGTTCGTGCATCTTCCAGCCTTTACCTTCAGGACGAACCTGATAGGCGCGTCCACCGGTGCCGTCAGTCGCATAGTGGTAACCCCAGCGATCGAAGGCGATGCCGTGTGGGTTGGGGCTGTTGGCTCCGTGAAGGGCGATGGTGTAGCGACGAGGGTCAAAGCGATACATGCCTGACTGAAGTGCTTCCATTGATGGTCCCCATGGATGCTCGTGGTTGTGCTGGAGGAAGATACCGCTCTGCCAGTAGATGCCTCCGTCTGGGCCGAAGATAAGGTTGTTGGCTGCGTGATGGGTATCGGACGATCCGATGCCTTGGAAGATGACTTCACGGACGTCTGCCTTGTCGTCTCCATCTGTGTCCTTGAGGAAGATGAGATCTGGCTGTGAAGTGACGATGACGCCGCCATTCCAGAATTCAAAACCAAGTGGATTGTGAACGCGTGCGAACTCGATGACCTTGTCGGCTTTTCCGTCCTTGTTCTCATCGGGAAGGATGAGGAGGGCATCGTTCATCTCCTTGAGGGGTTCCCACTTGGGGTAGGTAGGCCATGCAGCAACCCAAAGGCGGCCTCTGGTGTCTACCTGCATTTGCACTGGGTTTACCAGCTCAGGGAATGTCTTTTCATCGGCGAAGAGCTCGACTTCGAAACCGTCACGTAGAGCCATGTGCTCAATGCCTTTCTGGCCGCTGACGTATTCCAAGCTGCCTTCTTTGACTGCGTTGGAGCTGCGGCTTCCGCCTCCGACGTTTGAAATCACGGGAACTGGAGAGGGGACGTTGGTGTCGTCAACTTTGAGGTCCTTGCCCTTGGCTCTCGCCCAAACCTTTTTATCGCGGTTGGCAGTCATGACGTCGAACATGCTCAACTCGTGTTGGAGCACTTCAGCGTTGGTCTGGTCGTTCACGAACTTGAGTGTAGAGCGTCCGCCCCAGACATCGTTTCCGTCTGTAGCGCGGTAGCGATTGTGCCAGTGCCAGTTCTTATCGATTACGGCATCGCGGATGGGTTTCAGTGACGAGGATGCGATGACATCCTTCTTCAGCAATGCTTTGGCGATGACTTCGGAAATGAGGCGGTTGCCTTCCTTGTTCAGATGCACACCGTTCATCGTGAGCGATTGATCATGTTTCTTGTAGAGGCTCTGACTTGTGTTGAAGAGATCAACGAAGGTGACTCCAGCTTCCTTGGCTGCCTGTTCGGTTGCCTTGGTGTAGGCGGCGAGACGAGCGTTGTTGGCCTTGCCGTCTGGAAGGTTGGGTGAGTTCAGGTTCTCGTGAGCAATGGGGCTGAAGAGAACGATGCGGGGAAATGACTTTCCGTTGGCTTTGGTGCCGCGGGTCTTTTCGATGAAGCTAAGCAGGAGTTTGCGATAGCCATCTGCCTTTTCTTCTCCGTCGTAAGATTCGTTGTAGCCGAACATGGCAAAGACGACATCTGCCTGAACATGACGGAGGTAATCAGTCATGTGGGTGAAGCCCTTGCTACGAGGGTAGTGATTTGGGCGATCACCTGTGAGACTCATGTTGCGGAAGCGGACGTTCTTTCCTTTGAGTTCGCTCTGGAGGACGGTCTCGGTCCAACCGTCGTGCTGCATACGGTCTGCGAGTCCGTTACCGAGAATGGCGACGACGTCGTCCTTCTGGAATGAAAATGGGGAAGGGTCACGATAGTCTGATGGAACTTTGGCGAGTTCAGGCTCAGGCTTTGGTGCTGGTTGGCGGCGGCCCTTTGGTTTGTTGTCGGCTGGTTTGCCTGGTTTGCCAGCATGATTGAGGTAGGTGAGCTTTCCTTTCGTGGCGACATCGATGACGACAGAGCCTTCAGGAGCTTTGATCCCTTTCTGGCTGTAGGTGGACTTGCGCTTCTCATCCAGCAATTGAAGGGTGAATCCTTCCAGTCGGCTTGCCAATCCATCGGCGCGGTTCCAGATCTGAACCTTTTCGATCTCTACGGATTTGCCCAGGTCCACTTCCCACCATGGGCTTTTTGAGCCACCGCCGTCGGTGTGGGTCTGTCCCTTGTCGTTGTAGGCTGGCTTTTTGTTGCCATCGATGGCGCGGCTGGCTTCTCCACTGCTTGAGGTGCTGGACTGCGTGGCCTTGCCTGATCGGGCAATGTTTTTTCCTCCGCTGATGACCTCGACCTCATTGAGTGTGAGAATCTTCTTTTTGCCGGGAAGTTCCACCCGGACAAAGCGGGCTTTCTTGCCCGAGGCAGCAAGCAGGGAGGTTGTGAAGGTGAGAGCCAGAAGGGCTCCCAATACGGAGGGAAGTAGTCTCTTCCCGTGGGGACGTGAATACATTTGGTTCAGCATTTTCGAAAAGGTGAGCGAGTCGGATACCAATTGCAGCGAGGTTTGCAAATACCCAACTTTGATTCCTAACGGATTAATCGACGTATCTGGGACCTGCGAAATTCACAGGGAGCAGATAAATCATGTAGAATTTGTGGGGGGAAAGCCTTGTTTATGTCACGACGAGGATGTCGGGACGCCTTATCTCCTTGTCGCCGTGATTGACCTTTAACATGGGCCATTTCTGGGCAGCGGTGATGATCTCTGGACCATCAGGGGTGGCGAGAATGGTGTCTTCGCTTTTGGTTCCGGTGATGGATGGATTCCATGCAAATGGCTGATTTTCAGCGATCTTTCCCTTTGTCGCAGGGGAAACGATGAAATCTCTACCTTCGTAACCGCATGGACCTCCTTGGTGATGGAGGTTCCATTCCTTCTCAAACCGACGCTCCTTGTAGACCTCGATGCCGGCATCAAAGGCACTCTTGATGGTCTTGCCAGGGATGGTGCTGAGTTGGAACGCGGCATCCACCTGACATACTGCGCGGTGTTTCTTGCGCAGGTTGGGGGATGGTTTGCCAAAGTGAACGATCCTTGTGAGTGCCACTATCTGTCCATTGCGGCGACCACTCAGGACGAGCATGGCATGGTTCTCCAGCTCTTTCTCAGTGGGAATGGGGTGACGAAAGCGCCTGATACGCTCATCGACAGCAACAAGCAGTACGACAGGGGTAATGTTCAAGGACCAGGCTGCGGCTGCAATGTGATTGGCTATCTCGAACTCAGTCTGACCGGGCTCGATGGCGTGGGCCGCTGCATTGACCGCGATCTCAGCATCGCGACCCAGCTCCCGGTAGCGATCTGCCTCTTCAGGAAGGAAAGAGGCTCTCAGCGGGATGAATTTCTCTGATCGGTCCCGTGCTCCCCAGTCGCCGATATCGGACACAACCTTCTTGGAATCAACGATTTCCTTAAGAGCTGCAGCTCCGGCTTTACCGTCATGCCATGGAAATTCTACGATTTTTGGCCTCAACGGTCCAAGCGTCTCTGTTTTGAGTCGGGGGGCCTCAATGCTGTTGGCCAAAAGGTAGGTTTCGTCTTCAGTAACGAGGAGGCGGCCGGAAGCTTCGCGTTTGACCAATGCGACGTGTGATTCACCGCCACAAGTGAGCCAAGCGAAGTTTGACTGGAGCCCGATCATGGCTGCTTGAGCCTTGGATGCAGTGATCAGAGTGCGTACGCGTTCCAGCTTTGCTTTTAGTTCCCGTTTCATGGATGTCCCCGGCAGGGTCTTGGATTGGGGTTGCGCAACCGGTTGCGCTTCCAATAATGCGCGGCAGCTTACGACCGGCCGGGCCGGAAACAAACTTTTTCCATGAACGATTGGAACATTCAGTCCAGATCACACGAGTGCAACGTCAGCAACAAGAAGTTCGACGACAAAGAGCGCTATCGTACCCTATTGAAGCGCCAAAAGGGTGGCTTCGAACGCCTCGATGTCTGCGAAGAGATCTGGGAGAAGCACTTCAAAGAGAAGGCTGGCAAGTCTGAGAGCTACGTCTCCCAGTGGCAGGGCGTCTATAGGGCACCGGATGCGAAACCAGAGGACCCGATCAAAAAGGATAATGCTGAGTCACTGCTCAAGAAACTGGTCGAGCGGAATCAGCCTGAGCACGAAGGTGCCTGTTTCATTCTGGCGGTGATGTTGGAACGGAAGCGTCTGCTAAAGGTAGTGGAGGAAGAGAAGCTCGATGAAGGGCGTCGTCTTCTGACCTATGAACCCATCAAGGGCGGAGAATCGTTTGTCGTGCTGGACCCTAACCTGAAGCTTCGCGAACTCGAAGAAGTGCAGAAGGATGTGGCTGATCTGTTGGAGAATGGGTTGCCCGATGAAGTAGCCTCCCCAGAGGTGGAACCTGAAGACGAATCTGCTGAAGAAGCAGCATCACCTGAGAACGAAGGACCTGACGATGTTGAAAATGCTGAGAATGGTCCGCCTGTTGCGGATGATCAGAATGATAAAGATGGTCCGCTTGCTGAAGATGTTTCAGATATTCAAGCAGCCACCGATGAAGACGCCGGTGGCGACGACGAGTCGGCCAGCGAAGACGAAGGCGAAGCAAAAGCCTGATACTCCTGGTGCCTGATCTAGCTCCACTCCAAGAAACCATCAATTACACATTCCAAGATGTGGGATTGCTTGAGTTGGCTTTGACGCATCCTTCCTCAGACCGGAATCAGTCTGGTGTGCGGTTGAACAATCAGCGATTGGAGTTCCTCGGAGATGCTGTATTGCAGTTGGTACTGACCACGGAGCTATATCATCGATTCCCAGAGGAAGACGAAGGGATGTTGACCAAGACTCGTGCTGCTTTGGTGAATCAGGAAACACTTGCGACACTGGCGCGGCAGATCGGTCTGGGGCCTCTCCTGAGTATGAGTGCCGGTGAAGCCGGCAATGGAGGACGAGATCGTCCCACTAGTTTGTGCGATGCCTTTGAGTCCCTGCTGGGAGCGATCCATGAGGACGGCGGGTTCGAGGCTGCCCGACCGGTGATCCTGAATCTGTTCAAAGAAACACTTTCTCAAGTGGTGTTGGCAGAGCCCACTCATTTGAATCCCAAAGGAGAGCTTCAGGAGATTTTACAATCCCGCACCAATCAACCACCGACTTATGAAGTGATTTCTTCTGATGGCCCTGACCATGATCGGGAGTTTGTCTGCGCTGTCTTTCATGATGGAACAGAGCTCGGACGTGGTGAAGGGAAGAGCAAGAAATCAGCCGAGAGTAGTGCTGCTTCCGCTGCGTTGGATCTATTGCTCGCCGAGAAAAAGAGTGCTGCTAAGGCGCAGGGATGATCACTGAGGTTTGAACCTCGGTCTTGGGTGGGATTTCCAAATAGGAGAGGCGCACTGTTTCCTGTGAGGTGACCGTTGATCACGCTTTCGAAGGAAACCTGTTGCCTTTGGTAGGGCTTTCCATCCGGGCCCTTGGTGGTATTGGCATTGGCGATGTTTTGGGAAATGACTTCCATTCTCAGACGCTCTGCGTCCAATGCTGCGGAAGTACTTTCAATGCCAGATAGGATATTCATGGTTTAGATCAGGCTTTTCCAGTGATGGCCATTTTCAGGTAGCTCAACGTTCCGTTCACCAGGCGAACCTCCATTTGGTGTTCCATTGCGTTCTCATTCAGGCGGAGCATCTCGTTCTCGATCTGAACAGTGTTTCCATCCTTGGTTCGTGCGATGGCAAATGCATCGGTTTCAATTCTTGGTTGGAGGCTTGAGATGGCGGATTTGTCCTTGGTGGAAATAGCCTGTCGCAGTTCTTCCTGAAATGACTTTGGAACATCGACTCGCTTGTAGCCGGGTGTTTCGACGTTCGCTATATTGGAAGCGATGGCTCGCTGCCGCATTTCAGTGACGTCCATCAGCTTCTTGGCTGATTGATAATTTGTGAGATTGAACAGGCCTTCGATCATCTTTTGATACCTTTCGGGTGCCTCTAAGCAACGGTCATGCCATGAAGGAAAAACTGCCTGTTTACTGGAGTTATGAAGAATGCCTGTTTGGAGCAGGGAAAAGATTTCCGCTTTTGATGGCACTAGAGGAGGAGGCTTCTGCCGTGCACGGGAATCCGTGTTTTGACGGAACGAATTGCCGGCCGAAACTCAATGGAATCGACAAGTGGATGGTGTCCCTTTAGGAATTTGCGCCTGTGTTTGAAGATCTTTCAGAGGAGTTGGTAAATCTGCTGGCTAAGGAACCTGCGCTTGAGCGGGCCTATCTGGTTGGCGGATGCGTGCGGGATGCCTTGATCGGTGCTTCGGGGAAGGATGTGGACGTGGAGGTCTATGGCGTTTCTTATGAAGACCTGTGCGCTGTCTTGGAGCCGCATGGCCGAGTGGACCTGGTGGGTCGGTCTTTTGGTGTTATCAAGCTGAGACTCAAGGATGGCGAAACCTATGACTTCTCGATTCCTAGACGGGATTCAAAGATCGCAGACGGACACAAAGGGTTTGAGGTGACGTTCGATCCGGACATTACTTTGGAAGAAGCAGCTCAGCGGAGGGACTTCACGATCAACTCTTTGATGTGGGATCCACGCGAAAAGAAGATCATTGATCTCTTTGGTGGAGAATCGGATTTGAAGCAGGGAGTCCTGAGACATACGAGTGATGCCTTTGCGGAAGATCCTCTTCGAGTCTTGAGAGGGATGCAGTTTGCTGGGCGTTTTGATCTGAAAGGACATGAATCTACTCTGACACTCTGTCGGGAGATCGCAGGGGACTATCCTCAACTGGCGGTTGAGCGCGTCCGAGAAGAGTGGTTCAAGTGGGCATCTCGTAGCAAACGACCCTCATCTGGTCTTCGATTCCTTGTCGAGAGTGGCTGGTCTATTCATTTTCCTGAAATCGATGCGTTGCGCGGAGTACCGCAAGATCCTGAATGGCACCCTGAAGGAGATGTGTTTGTTCATACCTGTCATTGTTGCGATGCGATGGCACAGCTCCCTGAGTGGCAGGCTGAAGATGAGGAGTCCAGAATTGCTCATATGTTCGGTATCCTATCCCATGATTTTGCCAAACCGGAAACGACTCATGAGGCGGAGCGCAATGGTCGTATGAGGATTGTATCACCAGGGCATGAGCCTTTGGGCGGCCCGGTTGCTGAATCGTTTCTCAAGCGGATTGACGCACCAAATACCTTTTTCAAGCGTGTGCCGCCACTTGTGAAGAATCATTTGGTGCATACCCAACCATTGAGCGAGAAGGGGGTCAGGCGTCTGGCAAAACGGTTGTTTCCTGAGACGATCGAGGGACTGTGTCTTGTGGTGACAGCCGATCTTCAGGGGCGGCCACCCAAGGTGGCTGATCTGAGCGATGTAGATCGGCTTAGAGAACTCGCATCGAATCTCAATGTCTTGGACGAATCGCCTCAGCCAATTCTATTGGGGCGTCATCTCATGGATCGAGGAATGGAACCGGGAAAATCCTTTGGCTCCATCTTGAATTCCGCAATGGAAGCTCAGTTGGAAGGTGAGTTTATTGATTTGAAAGGGGCGGTGGATTGGCTGGAGCGGTATCTGGATTCGAACAACTGATCGAATACGGCCCTTTTTCTTTTTCGTTACTTCAGTAATCTTTGTTCTATGACACGCCTTTCGAGCCTGCTGGTTGCCTTCTACCTGTTTTGCTTGGTTCCTATGCTTGCTGCTGCACCTGCTGGTGCGGATGGATGGCGCGTGGAATCACCCCGAAAAGAGGTGCAACCACAAGCTTTTGTGCGCCAGGACAAGGAGGGGCCTATTCTAGCCATGCGTGCGAATGCCCGACCCAGCACTCATGGAGTCTGGGCAAAGACATTCGAGATCGAAGGTGGTCAGCATTATGAATGGCAGAGCCGTCGGCGTTTCATAGGCAAGGGGATTCCCAGACGTAGTGCCATGGTCAAGATCTCGTGGTTGAATGGGAAAGGGAAACCGGTTCCTCATGATGGTGACCTCACCAAGGATTACTTTCGGAATAATTCTACCGTTGCCCGTCCAGACTATCCGGCCGATGGACTGGTCGAGAAGGGATGGTGTCAGACACACGGAGTCTTCAGGGCCCCAGCGGCAGCGACTCATGCGAAGGTCGAATTACATTTTCGTTGGGCCATCAATGCTGAAGTGCGATGGCGTGCAATGAAGTTTCGAAAGGTGGATGCACCCGAACCCCGAATTGTCAGACTTGCGTCGGTGCATTTGCAACCGCGCGGCGGAACGCCCATGAAGAACTTTGCGCTCTATGCTCCCTTGGTTGAAAAGGCAGCGGGGAAGAAAGCTGATCTCGTGGTATTGGGTGAAACCATTTCCAATTACGGAACCGGACTGAACTACCTTGAAGCTGCAGAAGCCATTCCAGGACCGACCACGAAGTACTTTGGTGCGCTTGCTGATAAACATGACCTCTACATCGTTGCCGGGCTTATCGAGAGGGATGGACGCGCGATCTACAACGTCAGTGTCCTGATGGGGCCGGATGGAGAGTTGGTGGGGAAGTATCGCAAGACATGCCTACCTCGTGCTGAAGCAGACGGAGGTATCATGCCAGGGAATGAGTATCCAGTATTCGAGACCCGTTTCGGAAAGGTGGGAATGATGATTTGCTACGACGCGTTCTTTCCTGAAGTAGCCCGGCAGCTTTCTGCCAATGGGGCTGAGGTGATCGCGTTTCCTGTGTGGGGATGTAATCCATCATTGGCTGCCGCCCGAGCCTGTGAGAATCACGTTTATGTTGTCAGTAGCACCTACACGGATCATCAGGACAACTGGATTAAGAGCGGTGTCTTTGATCACGAAGGGAAGATGATTGCTGTGGCGGATGATTGGGCTCAGGTGGTCATGGCCGAAGTGGACCTCAACCAGCCAACCATCTGGAAGGGACTCGGTGATTTCAAAGCACGTATCAAACGAGGTCGTCCGGTCTGGACAATCAAGTGATTGCTGATCTTGAAAAAGTAAAGGGCCGCTCCTCGATATGAGGAACGGCCCTTTGTTTGATTGTCTTCAGTAGGTCTTACTTGGCTTTCGGTACGCCGAGTTCCTGCAGCTTCTTGGCGATGTCTGATGCGTGGTTGGCTGCTTTTACCTTCTTGTCGATATAGAGCACTTTGCCGTTCTTTCCGATGTAGTACGTCCAACGGTTGGACATCTTACGGGCGTTCAGAACGCCGTAGGTCTGGGCAATTTTTTTGGTTGGATCGCTGAGGATGGGATAATCCAGATCGAGAGACTTTGCGAAATCTGAGTTCTTTTTAACCGGGTCAACACTGGCGGTGAAGTAGGCAACTTCGTATTTGCGTAGTGCTGCTCCGTTCTCACGCATGGAGATACATTCCTTGGTGCAACCGCCGGTGAATGCTTTCGGAAACCATGCGACCACGACGGCCTTCTTGCCTTTGAATTGAGAGAGCTTGTAGGTCTTGCCATCGCTGCCTGTGAGATTGAAATCAGGAGCCACGTCACCGACTTTGACTTCGGCATTCGAGATAACGAGAGAGGCGAGGAGAGCTGTCAGAGCAATGAGAGTTTTTTTCATAGGGTAAACAAAGTTGGGTTCAGGGAGAATCTGACAAATCTGATGCTGAAGGAATTCAATTCTATCGGTTGATTGGAGAAAATTCCTAGGTAAGGGGAGGATGATTAGGAAGAAATCAGTATAAAGAAATTGTCCGGGAGACAGACGCCAAGGAGGTGGGGGTGGGGGACCCCGCTGAAGAAACGTTCCGTCATCCCGAACGTTGTAAGTTTTAGCATTGGTGACTAATCACTGCAAATTAAATTTCGCAAACGGGGGATGATTTTTCGATTCATTCGCAATATTACCCTTTATTTATGCACTTATGGCGAACAAAACTTACCGGTTGGTAACTTTTTAAAACCCTTGTAACAAGCAAGCTACAAATATGGTCAGGGCTGAGCCAATCAATGCGTACCAAGGCCATCCAACAACGTTGGAAAACTGCGATTGAATCACCGCCATACCGATTAAAGAAGCCAGCATGCCCCCGACAACCGCCTTTCCAGATCCCTTTTCCCAGAAAAGAGCGAGAAGGATGGCGCCCAACATGCCGCCTACAGTCAGTCCGGCTAGCTTGAAGGCGATCGAGAGTGCCGTTTCGACATTTCGCGTCAGAAAGGCGACCAGAGCAAGAATCAGTGCCCAACCGAGAGTGGATTTTCGTGAAATTCGCATGAGGGACGCATCAGACTTGTCCCTTGCCAGTTGCTTGAACAAATCCATTGTGCTGACCGAGGCTAGGGCTGAAAGAGCGGAACTGATTGAGCTCATGGCGGCAGAGAGGATTCCGACAATCAGCAGTCCTTTTAAGAAGGTGGGTGTTTCGCTGATGATGAAGATCGGAAACACGTAGTCATTCTGTTTGAAGCCGACCGATGCTTCGGGAAGCGGAATCTGGAATTGGTGAGTCGCGTAGTAGCTTGAGAGCCCGACTCCCACCCATAGAAAGACGAGAAACAACGGTAGGATGACCGCTGCACTCAGCAACAGAGCCTTTCGTCCATCAACGATGTTCTTACATGTCAGGACACGTTGGACGATCAACTGATCGGCACCGTGTGTTGCCATGCCAAAGGTCATTCCTCCGATGATACCCATGATGAGGTTGTAGGGCATTGCAAATGGAGCGCCGGCTTCAGGAGTCGGGTTCAACCACGACAGCTTCTCGGAAGCCCTTGCTATGTCGATCATTTGACTCCAACTGCCTTCCATCAATGAGGGGATGTAGAATAGAGCAAAGAGCCCTCCGCCAAAGAGAAAGAAGAATTGAACGGCATCCGTCCAGATCACCGCCTTGATGCCTCCCATGTAGGTGTAGATCAGGGAAAGGGTGACAAAGAGAATGATGGCAGTTGAGATATTGATTCCGAGGATCAACTCAATGGGAATGCATGTCACATAGACGCGGACGCCGGCCGCTAGCGTTCCAGCTATGAGGAAGAAGACGCTCGCTGTGTTTCTGGCTGCGTTTCCGAATTTCTGCTGTAAGAGCTGGTAGGGGGAATAGATCTCTCCTGCAAAATACTTTGGCACGAACCACACTGCCAAGACCACGCGGGCCAGGATGAATCCAAAGACCAGTTGGACAAATCCCAGATTGCCTTTGTCTGCAAAGACAGATGCGGGAATGGCAATGAACGTCAGGGCGCTGGTCTCCGTGGCGATGATGGAGAGGCTGACGCCCCACCATGGAACGTCTTTTCCGCCGAGGAAGTAGTCTCTTGTGCTCTTCTGACCACGGCCGAGCAACCAGCCAATGGCAATCATGGCCATCAGATAGGTAACGATCAGAAACCAATCGACCGTGTGCAGAAAGTTCATTGGATAATTGGATTATCTGTAGCGGGCCATGAAGGTGGCATCGTCGCTACTCAGGTCTTGAGACCGTTGGGCGGAAAGGAGTTTTCCATAAACCGCGATGTCTCGAGCAAACATCTCAAGACGGCCTTCAAAGGCATCATCTAGGATTTCGTCACCTGCAATGTCCTGCTTGTCCACGAATGAAACTGCATAAGGCATGGCCCATGCATAGCATTGACGAGCCACAGTGCGAATCTGGTCTGTCACTGTGAGCCCTTTTTCATGAGACGCCACGATTGGTGCAAACAACTTTCCTGCAAATTCCTTCCAGAAGTGATCGAAGAAGTTCTTCAATGCGCCACTCATACTACCGTGGTAATCAGGCGTGCCGAGTAGCAGCACATCGGCGGCTAGAACACGCTCCTTCAGGGGGGCGTAGTTGGGAAGTGAGTAGGTTGTATTTGGATTCAGAAGCTCCAGAGTCTCCACGGAGAGATCCAGAGTGTCGGTGCTGCATCCTTGAGCTTCGAGTCGCTGGTTCAGATTCAGAATGACGCTGCGGGTGGCAGATGTTTCGTGAAGACTTCCGATGACGGAAAGCACTTTTAGAGACGAGTCAGGCATGGGCAGAGGGTATCAATTGCTCTGCGAAGGTCAAAGGCACTTAGCCTGATTGCAGTAATTCCAAGAGACTGGAATAACGCTTCGCGGTTTCGTTGTTCCGAATTGCCATCTTGAGCGCCTTTTCCTGGCCGATGAGGATGACCAGTTGTTTGCCTCGCGTGATGCCTGTGTAGATCAGGTTCCGTTGCAGCATGACAAAGTGCTGGGTACTGATCGGGATGATCACGCAGGGATATTCAGAGCCCTGTGATTTGTGAATCGTTGAGGCGTAGGCCAGAGTCAGTTCGTCCAACTCACCAAACTCAAAGACCACTTTTGCACCGTCGATATCCACATGGACCTCTTCCTCTTCAGGCACGACCTTTGAGATGGTTCCGAGATCGCCATTGAACACGTTCTTGTCGTAGTTGTTTTTCAGCTGCATGACCTTGTCTCCCTCTCGGTAGATCATGCCGTATTTCTCAACCTGCTTCTTTGTGTCAGCCTCAGGATTCAAGAGTTCCTGTAGCTCGTGATTCATATCCCTGACTCCAAGACTGCCGCGGTTCATTGGCGTGAGAACCTGCACGTCATGAATTGGGTGCATCTTGAAGCGCTTTGGAATGCGTTGCTGGATCAGTTGGAAAAGCGTTGTTCGCACTGCGTCCGGTGTCTCCCTTTCGATGAAATAGAAATCAGATAGTTCTTCCTTGGTGCTTGCGAGATCAGGAGCGTCTCCAGTGTTGATCTGATGAGCGGTCGTGATGATGCGGCTTCCCGCAGCCTGCCTGAATACCTCGGTCAGTCGGGCGACAGGAAAGCGATTACTTGAGATCAGGTTGTGGAGGACACTGCCAGGTCCTACTGAGGGCAACTGATTGATATCACCCACGAAAACGACGTGTGTTTGATCGCCGATTGCCCTTGTCAGGCTATGCATCAATGGGACATCCAGCATGGAGGTCTCATCAATGACCAAAAGATCCGCTTCAATGGGATTGTCTTCATTGCGGGTAAATCCTTTGCCAGGCTGGAACTCCAGCAGTCTATGGATTGTGGAAGCTTTGCCTCCGGTCGATTCCGTCAATCGCTTTGCGGCGCGTCCTGTAGGAGCAGCCAGAAGAGGTTGAAGTCCCTTCCTTTCAAACATGTGAATGATGGCTTTGACCACGGTTGTTTTTCCCACGCCCGGACCGCCGGTGACGACCGTCACTCTGTGCTCCACTGCATTTTGAACTGCTTGTTTCTGTGCTTCAGCCAAGAGCACTTCCTCTCGCCCTTCATACTTTGCGATCGCTTGGGATATGTCTTCTGCAGGAAGGATGGACGGATGCTTGGCGAGGTGGAGCAGGGAGGAGGCGATGGTTTCTTCGGCTCGCCTGAGGTGCGGGAGGAACAGGGTTGGAGTGCCGTTCAGTGGCAGGCTTATCAATTTGTTGCGTGTGACCGCATCTCCAATTGCTGTTTCGATGATCTTCTCGGAAATGTTCAGGAGTTCACGGGTCTTCTCTGAAAGCACAGTGAGCGGGAGACATGTATGCCCCTTGCTGGTGGCTTCGCTCAAGATGTGATTGAGTCCTCCGGCTGCTCGCTTTGGTGAATCGTGAGGGATTCCGAGATTGGCTGCGATGACGTCAGAGGACTTAAACCCGATTCCTGAAATTTCCCGGGCCAGGGCGTAAGGATCGCTGCGGACTTTGTCGACGGCTTCGGCTCCATACGTCTTGTAGATTCGGACAGCGCGGCTGGTGCTGACGCCGTTGGAATGGAGAAAGATCATGATTTCACGGACGACCTTCTGTGATTCCCACGCACTCTTGATACGTCTCCGCCGTTCTGTGCCTATGCCGGGGATCTCCTGTAATTTCGCAGAGCGTGTTTCGATGATGTCGAATACATCCTCTCCAAATTTGGCTACGAGCTTCTTGGCATAGGTGGGGCCGATGCCTTTGACCAGTCCGCTGCTAAGGTATTTGATGATGCCCTCGTGATTGGAGGGCGGAATGACCTGAATACGCTCAGCCTTGAACTGGCGTCCATGGTTTCGGTCCTGTAGCCACGTGCCTTCGGCAGAGAGATGTTCACCTGGATTAACCACCGCGACGTTCCCAATGACAGGGACGTGCTCGCGTTGTCCTTTTGCCTTCACCTTGAGCACTGCAAACCCGTTGTCCGGATTGTGGAAGGTGACTCGCTCTATGAGTCCTTGCAGTGTGTCCATGGTGATGTGCGGCTACAAAAAAGGCGGCTTGGTTAGAAGCCGCCTTTAAAAGTGAATGAAGGGCTGGGGTTAATTTCCCTCTTTCTTCAGTTTTTCGAAAAAACCAGGAGGAGCTGAAAGATTTAGATGCTCGAGAAGCTCGTCCGTCATGTTGTTGTTACCGTCTGTGTAGACGAGGACAGGTGTCTGGTTGATTGACTCAGAAGCGGAGTCGAGGACCATAGTATAACCGGCTGCCTTGGCCTTCTTTTGCACGACTTCCCGGATCTCTTTGAGGATCCGTTCGCGGATGCGATTACGATCATCAGCCATACGTGTCTGCGCTTGGCGATTGATCTGTGCGAAGAGCTGCTCCAGCTCGCGTATCTTCAGTAACTTACCTTCGGCCTCTTTCTTTTTTGCATCGCGGACTCCTGCCGACAAGGCCTGATCGTTGGCTTCGCGAACGAGCTTATCGTAGGATTCCTTGGTGACGACGTATTCTTCGTCGATCCCTTTGGCTTCCTTTTGAAACTCCATTGCTTGTTCCTTCAGGGTGACGTCGGCTTGTTTGGTTTTCCAGTAGCCGTCAAAGATCTTTTTGAGATCAACGATTGCGATCTCTGCCTGCAGGGAAGTGGATACAAAGAGGCTCAGG
Source organism: Limisphaerales bacterium (assembly GCA_965658675.1). Lineage (GTDB taxonomy): Bacteria > Verrucomicrobiota > Verrucomicrobiia > Limisphaerales > CAZKNW01 > CAZKNW01. Next base: position 214,642 of record CBFHTT010000005.1, on the reverse strand, counting down.
AGGCCTGCCAGAATCAGTTTCTTGTACATCATGAAAGTGTGAGGTTATGTGTTTGTGGTCTGGATTAGAACTGACGTGTGTATCCAGCACCAAATTGGAAACGACCGCTCCTGCCATTGGCCGGATCGGAGTTGATGGGGATACCGTAGTCAAGACGGAGTGGTCCGATTGGTAGATCGAGGCGGAAACCAAAACCTACGTTGTCATTGAATCCGCCGGTGTTGCTGGTTCCTTCATCAAATGAATATGCCTTTTGGTAAACCATACCAATGTCGTAGAACGTAGCGAATCGCAAGCGGGTGATGATCGGGATGCTGTACTCCAAAGAGCCCATCCAGAAGGTGCTACCACCGATAGGCTCGTTGAATCCATCACGAGGACCTACATGGCGGAAGCGATAACCGCGGAGATTGTTGGCACCTCCGAGAAAGTAGCGCTCGAAGAGAGGGACCCGATTGCCATCATGGGAGTCGACCACACCTGCAGCACCGATTGCCTCGATGATATGACCTGAGCCGAATCCTTTGAAGTAGTGGGATGAACGCAGTTCGAAACCATAGATGTCTGTCTGCCCACCGAGGGGACCACCGGCGAACTTGGTGGACAGCTCAGTGCGTTGTCCTGCGGAGGGAAGGAAGTTGCTGTTGCGCGTGTCATAGGCGATTGATGCACCCATCTTGGAGCTTGAACGGATACCTTCTTCAGCTCGGATAGTGGGAGAGGCCGCTGGGTCGACGTCCACGATTCCGACTTCCTCGAGGGTGTAGCTGAGTGTTCCGATAAGGAAGTCACTTCCTAAGGCTCGGCTCAGGCTGAGCGTGGTACCTGTGCGGCGCTCGTCGTAGATGTCAGAGACGTAATCGAGATCGCGGTGGAAGATGTCGACACCGAAGGATAGCTTCTTGCCGAAGAACCATGGTTCAACAAAGGAAAGGATGTAGTCCTGACGACGTGTACCAATCTGAGCACGGAGGCGGAACTTCTGACCGCCACCACTGAATGTAGGTGGCTTGAACAGATCGAAGTTGCCTTGGGAAACTTCAACGAAGCCTACCAAGCTGTCCACGGAACTGAAACCAGCACCGACGCTGAAGTTACCTGTGTTCTTTTCTTCCACTCCGATAACAAGATCTTTGCGGTTTGGGATGTCGGTTGGCTCTTCTGAGTGGTCCACTTTGGAGAAGAAGTTCATGCCTTCAAGACGAGCTTTGGAAAGCTTTACAGCAACCATGTCAAAGCTCTCACCCGGGGTGACAGCCAACTCGCGACGAATGACGCGGTCCTTGGTCTTGGTGTTTCCTCTGATGGAGATTTTCTCGATGAAGAACTTTTCGCCCTCTTGGATCTCATAGACGATATCCATTGTGCCTTTTTCGATATTGGCATTCTTTCGGGAAATGACAGAGGTCTCGATGTAACCCTTCTCTCCATAGAAATCCTGAATGGCTTCCACATCATCGCGAAGGCCGCCGGGAGTGAAGAGCTCTCCAGCATGCATTCTCAACCTTGTTTGGATCTCGGCAGGTGTGTAGAGGCTCGATCCTTTGATACTTACAGAACCAACGCGATATTGGTTTCCTTCAAAGACATCGAAATCGAGAGTGATCTTCTTCTTGGAATAAGGCTCGATACGGAGGTCCTTGATCTCAAAATCGATGTAGCCTTCGTCGTGGTAAAACTTGATCAACTTCTCGCGATCATCTTCAAGCTGCTCGTCCTTCAGTACACCGCTGCCGGTGAGCCATGAGAAGAACCAACGCTTGCGGGTCTTGATCTCTTTGCGGAGCTTCTTCTGTTTGAAGGCGGTTGCTCCTTCGAAGTTGACCGATTTGATGTAGGTCTTGGGAGCTTCAGTGATCTTGAAGATGGCGGTTCCACGTCCTGCCTTTGGCACGATGTTGACTGCGTATTCCACTTTGGTCTTCTGGTAGCCTGCCTTTTGGTAGAACTCCAAAATCTTGCGGGAATCGAGGAAGAGCTTCTGCTCATCAAGCGGTTCGCCCACTTTGGAAGTGACGCGTTTGCTCAGGCGGCGTCGGCCATACTTTTCATTACCTTCAAAGACGATGTCGGTCAGGGTGGGTTTTCCTTGGACCTGATAGATCAGTTTTACTCCGTCATCTGCTGGTTCTTGAGCTACGCGGATCTCATAGAAATATCCGGTGCCGTAGAGGTTGCGGACGTCATCATCAACTGCGACCTGATTGTAGGCATCGCCCACCTTGACGCGGATGTGACCTTTGATCAGTTCGGCAGAAGCGGCTTCAGGACCCACGTGCTCGACTTGGATGTCGGTGATTTTAGGGCCGTTTTGAGCGGTTGCGGTAAACGCAAAAAGAGTTAGGAACGCCAGATAAGTGGCGATTCGGCGCAGAGTTAATTTCATGCTATAGAGACAATTCTGAATTCCCCTCTGTCCGTTGGCGACGAGGCGGGTGGAAAAACTCGTTAATCCCCAAAAGAAAGTCAACGATACATCACCCGGAGGTCAGTTTCGGCGGTTATCCTACCTGATTCTGGATCAGCCTTCGCTTGGGTCGTCGATGTACGACCTTGTTTCGAAGCGGGTGATTCCTCGGAAGAACGTGAGGCCTACGTCACCAGTAGGACCGTTACGTTGTTTCGCGATGTAGAGATTGACCGCCATCTGATCGCGGTCCTCGGGTTTTTCCTCCTGATCAGCTGCTACTGAAGAACTGATCTCTGGTCGATAGAGCAGGCCGACGAGGTCGGCGTCTTGTTCGATGGAACCAGATTCACGAAGATCAGACAGACGCGGTTTACGGTTCTTGTCTTTCTCCATTTCACGGTTTAGCTGGGACAGAACGATCACCGGCACATTCAGCTCTTTTGCCAATGCCTTGATACCTCCAGAAATGTCAGCGATCTCCTGCTGACGATTGGAGTCTCGGCCTCCGGCTGTGGAGTGGAGCAGCTGAAGGTAATCCACTACGAAGAACTTCACGCCCCATTGTTGAGCCATACGGCGCGCCTTGGCGCGCATCTGGAGAATTGAAAGACCTGGGGTGTCATCAATATAGAGGGGAGCCCTCGCCATTTCACCAGCGGCTTGGGTGATGGCTGGAAAGTCGGATTCGGACATGAACCCTTCACGGATCTTGCGGAGATTCTGTTTCGCCCGGGAGCAGACCATACGCATGATCAATGACTCCGAGGTCATTTCCAGACTGAACACGCCGACAGGAATCTTCTTATCCACTGCAATGTGCTCTGCAATGTTCATGGCCAAAGAGGTCTTACCAACCGATGGACGAGCAGCGATGACAATCATTTCGCCGCCATGGAAACCAGTGGTCATCTTGTCGAGATCCCGGAAACCAGTGGCTACACCAGGCAACTCGCCTTGGCGTGAATGCAATTGCTCGATCGCATTGATGGCTGAAGTGACGAGGTCCTTGATAGGGATCACTCCTGATTCTTCCGCTTTCTCCTGACTGATCTTGAGAATGTCGCGTTCCACCTCGTCGAGCAGCTTGTCGACATTTCCTTCTCGATCATAGGCATCCACGATCACGTTGGTGCAGGTGTGGATGATGGTCCGTAGAAGATGTTTCTCTCGAAGAATATCGAGATAGTAGGGAAGGTTGGCTGGTGAAGGGACTGAGTCTTGCAGGAAGTTCAGATAAGCCAGATCTGCTGTATGATCACCCTTGTCAGTCTTCTTCAATTGCTCGTGGAGCGTGATAAGATCAATCGGCGTCTTACCATCATACATTTCCACGAGAACTTCATAGATGTCCTGATGCCGCTGATCGTAGAAGGCTTCCTTACCTCGCTTGATCTTTTCAACACACATTCCCAACGACTCATGTGGTGCCCAGATCACCGAACCCAGAACGCCTTGCTCCGCTTCAAGTGAATGGGGCATCACGCGGGATTGTTTGACCAAGTCTGTCAGGGATACCTTTTTCTTCTTACCTTTGCCACGCAGGTCAGGTTTCTCAGAACCTGCCTCGTCCGACATCACATCAGTCTCAGCCATAGAACTCATGCGCAAACTCTGCCAGAAAGGATCGGTCCCGAAGAAAACCAATTTTTCAAAGTTATTGGACCACTATTCACTGGTTATACACAGCTCTGGGTGGTCACTTTCAATCAAACAACCAAAGCCGAAGGTTGACATGTGGGCGGTGGCTGAATAGGCGTCTCCGCATGCGTTCTCCTATATCCATCCGAACGAGCCTGTCGTTGCTCCTGTTGATGTCTTTTACCGAAGGCCTCTTTGCAGCAGAGCCTACAGGTTTGGAGATGGACTCGCCCAAGGCTCTGACCTGGAAATGGGAGGTCGGTGAACACGCCTTGGCCAATGGGGTTTCCACAAATGCGATCTCTGCAGCGATCGACAAGACCATGGCGGAGGCGGGGCTTCGATTCGTGCCACCGCCACATGAAGGGCGGATTCAGATCAACGTCGATACGGACAGCGAAGGCGAGTTTCTGGTTGTGGACCTAAAGTTCTTACGCGAGGTCACATACAAAGTGGGGGCAGAGGAGCGCACCATGATGGCACCGACTTGGCAGCGATCATTCAATGGCCGTATCAATAAACAATCTCCTGTGGCTCCCATCATCGTCACCCAGGTCCTGACTGAGTTTGTGGATGCCCACGCAAAGATGAATCCTCATTCCAAGATCGATGGCTCAATTGTTGCGGCGGATCCTAAGTATCAATTCGTGGTTGTGGATCTCGGAGAGGCCTCAGGCGTCAAAGCGGGGACTGGCCTCAGCGTCTGGCGCGGGCCGTCGTTGATTGGGCAGCTCAAGATCGTTCGCGTGGAGAAAGACTATTGTGTGGCCAATCCAATCAAAGGATCCACGACAGATCTGATGGTTGAAGGCGATATGGTCAGAGGCGTCCGATAGATAAAATGGGAAAGAGTAAGGACAACGAGAAAGAAGAGCTGTTCGACGTCGCCGAACTGGAGAAGGACGCCAAGCCCATCAAGCAGCGTCCCATTGCAGCACGCGAGAATGCATACAGCAGCTCTCGGCGTAGTCCCTCGGCCAGTCGTCCCATGCCCAAGAAGAAAGTGGAGAGCGGCATGGATATCAGGACGATTGCCCTCTTGATTGTGGGTGGATTGATTCTCCTGATGATGCTCCTGTTGGGAGTCTTCTTTGCGATACGTTATGCCATACCTCGGCCGGGCGCGTAAGTATCCGTTACCCTTCGTCCATTCCTTCGAGACAATCAGTCAGGTATGGGAGCAGCTGCTTCTTACGAGAGACAATGCCTTGGAAGTCATAGATGTTCTTTTCGATCTTCGGGTAATTGACCTGATCTAGAAACGCCTCTTTCCCTACCACGACCAACAAGGAATTCTGCCTCACCACATCCGTGACCAGTAGAGCTGAGAAACAGAATGAGTTCTCGCTGCAATATTCCTCCAGTGCCTTCAGCACTTCTGCCTTCCGCTTCTCAAACTGCTCAAAACCGATCTCCTCAATCTGAGCCACGCTGAACTGTTCTCCAGCCTCTTCATAGATCTTACAGTCAGTTGTGATTGCCTTGTCAGCCGGACGTGAAGTCAACACTGACCCGGATGCAAAGAGCTGTTCCGTAAACTTGGTGGCATCCACTCCTGAAATCTGTTCCAGACGTTTCAGAATCTCAGCGTCCTGAGCAGTGGCGGTGGGTGAAGTCAGATTCAAGGTGTCCGTCACCAATCCAGCGAGCAAAAGCCCGGCGATCTTCTTCGGAATCTCGATTCCGTATTTGAAGAAACAATCCGCCACGATCGAAGACGAGCTTCCCACCGGCTCATTACGGAAGAGGATAGGCTGATGTGTTGTCAAACTGCCGATTCTGTGATGATCAATGATTTCGATGATCTCCACCTTGTCTGCACCCTTGACCGCCTGAGAAAGCTCGTTGTGATCCACCAGAATCAACTTGCGATCCACCGGATTCAAGAGATCTGACTTGGACAGGATACCCACAGTGCGACCCTGTTTGTCGAATACAGGAAAGGCAGGGAAGTTTGACGCGGTGGCGATCGGACGGACCTTGTCCAGTCGTTCATCCTGATCGAAACTCAGAAAGTCTTCATCCAGCACGTGACGCACTGGAACCGACGCGCGGCAAAAATTGGCAGTCGTGGCTGTATCATGCGGGGAGAAAATCACACTGACACCATTCTCTTTGGCTGCTTCCAGCGTCTTCTCCTCCATTCGGGCACCGCCAGTCACGATCAAAGCGCGCACCTTTTCACGAATAGCCAAATTTTGAATATCCCAACGATCTCCCACAATGACCACCAACTTTGATGTGTCGTAGCGATCGATGCGCTGACCGAATGACTCCACGCTCATTGCTCCAATGATCATGATCAGGTCCTCTTCCTCAAGAGGACGATCTGCGAGGATCAATTCGCCTGTCAGGGTCTGAGCCATAGCGCCCAGCGAAGCTCTTACGCGACGAGTGTCTGTCTTGCGGCTTGGGGTAGGGAAGATGGATCTGCTGATTTTGAACATCGAGATCAGCCCTTTGCAGGACTCATCCGGATTCAGAACCGGGAGCACACGGATATCACGCGTGTCCATCAATGAAAGCGCCCCAGCCACTGTTGTGTGCGGTCCTACAGACAACAGATTTGTCTGCATGACATCCTTCACCTTGGGCGATACATCCGAGACAAACATCGGAGGAGTCACCCCGAAGGTTTTTAACACAAAATCGATACGGTCATTGATGTCGCCACAACGAGCAGCAATGGCGTCAGGCATGCCAGTCTGCCGCTTGAACTCGGCGTAGCCGATGGCGGAACAAATGGCATCTGTATCGGGGTTCTTATGACCTATGACGAGAACTTCACTCATGATGTATCCTGATAGAAAGCACCTGCCTGAAAAGCGGTGCAAAACACTCTTTACCTTCCCATACAGATGGTCGGCAAATTTAATGTGCGTGGATACAGCGTTTTTGAGCGTTTTATGTCCCAATTACGATAAGAAAGGTCGAGCCAAGAAATCCTGAAACAAATAGCTTGATCCGCGAAACGAAAAGCGATTACTTGTCTGCCCGCTCACTTCTGCGGAGAGATGGCAGAGTGGTCGAATGCAGTGGTTTGCTAAACCGCCGTACGTCTTAACGGCGTACCGGGGGTTCGAATCCCCCTCTCTCCGCCACTTTCTAAGGCCTTTTGCTGAACACCGCTCAGCGAAAGGCCTTTTTTGTGCCCAGAGATCATCCATAGCTGACGCCAAAGGAAACGGTAGAGGCTTGTCTATGATCTCCTCACCTCCGCCCGAAGAAGAATCTTCTCGTTCATCATGCCCGATCTCGGTTCCTTCCGATTAGTTGGGAAGCAGATGGATATCTCGGAATTTCTTCATTGGTTGATCAGAAAACCTGACTTGATTTCATTGTTTCGGAAGGCGGTTGACTCACCTCTGCAACTGGGATCTACTGCATAGCGAAGGAGTTGAATTGAGCCCACCCACACATCAAATGCCCCCTACAAATACTCGTTTCAATCTAGGTCGCGGAAAGAGCGCGAAGCATCTTTGCTTGCTGGTTTTCCAGATTGTGCTGGTTGCATTCATTAGTCATAGCGTATTGGGGCAAGAGGCGAAGTTGTTTCCAAAGGCGAGTTCAGATCAAATCGTTACACTGTTTCCTGCGAAGAATCTGGATGCGTTTGAGGTGCGTCATTGGCGAGGGCGAAAATGGAAACCGAACAAGGATGTGAAAAGAATCTTCAAACTTCAGGATGGTTCTCTCAAGGCGAGCGGCAATGAGGTCCTGTATTTGAATACCAAGCGTAAGTTTCACAATTATCATTTGATTGCCGAATACAAGTGGCTCAGTTCCCAGAAACCCCGGGATAGCGGTATCTTTGTTAATGCTACACCGGTAGGGCCTGCGATCATGGCGCTTGAATGCAATATTACGGCTGCACCTACGAAAGCCTTTCAGTTCGGACTTTGGGGAGTTGGCCCAACTCGGCAGTTGATCGTTGATGGCCGTAAGATATCGAGTGTTCCAAGACCGTCGGGGAAAGATATTGAGAAGCCAGTTGGCCAATGGAATCGAGTGGAGATCATCTGTGATCGTGATCGGTTCGTTTATAGTGTCAATGGGAGGCAAATCGTTTCCGGAACGAATCCCGTTCCCCGGTCCGGTTCTGTCATGTTTCAGCACAACAAGGGCGACATTCTTTTTCGGCGGGTTCAGATCGTGGACTACGATGCATTGAGTAGTGAAGATGCGGCGAAGGCGCGTAGCTGGCAGAAGTAGGAGACCGAGAGACTCAGCTTGGAATATTCGTTGATGAAGAGATCTTTACTAATCTGCTTATTGCTTTCGATGGTCTTGAGCACCCCTATGGGAGCAGAGGGCGCGCAGGATGCTTTTTCGAAACAGGAGTTTGATCGCATTCAGTCTGATCTGCAGCTGGATACAAATGCCGCCTGGCTATCCATTCCTTGGCAGACGTCTCTGTTGAAAGCCCAATCCATTGCGGCGCGAGAACGCAAACCCATCTTTCTATGGGCAATGAATGGACATCCTCTGGGGTGTACCTGAATAAATGGATTGATCGGCCGTGAGCTGTTCTTCGGAAATCCAATCATAGTCGAATTGCTAAAAACTCAATTCTCTCCGGTGGCAATGAACATCGACATCCGGAGACAACAGAACGATGCGGAGGGTTTGTTCTACAGGAAGATAGTCGAGCAGAGCCCAAGGGACATTGATAAAGGGATTACCCAGGGAATATACATTGTGACTCCCGACGGCCGTTTACTGGAATTCGTTCTAACTCAGCTGACGACTCCTCAGAAACTGATTCGAATGATGAAAGATTCATTGAGGAACTACAAACGAGTCCGAGCTGCTGTTATTCCCGAAGGCAATCGGTTTCACCAATTGAATCTAAACATCGAGCCACCGACTGGTGGCATCGTTGTTAGAGTTGCTTCGCGATACCCAGAGAATGCGCCGCATCGCTTGTTGAAAGAGATCAAGTGGCGAGAGAAATTTGGCATGGTGAAAGATTCGGTGGGACGTGACGTGCTTTGGGTAAGAGCTGATGAAAACAGGGCATTACAGCGGGGACAGTTTCCGGATTCCCTAATGAAGCGAATCGTTCGATACCATCTCATGGACTCAGTGTTTTCCCACGATATGAAATGGAAGCCTGAAGAGATTTTGAAACTGGATACGACGTTCGAAGGTGGGAAATTGAAAGCATCGATCGAGCTATCGACCGCCAACAAAGTGCGGAGGTATTCTGCAGAGCTGATCGGCTATGTGAAATATGATGGGCGAAGAGTCACGCGGTTCGATTTGGTATCAAAGGGTGTTTTGCATACAGGTAAAACCCATTCCCTTGCTGCTGGCCGGTATCCATTGGAAATCGCTTTTACCTTGGCCACTGGCGATCAAGTATCCGATCGCATCCCACCCAATTTCATACGCGCTAGACATAACTCCGAGTATCTACGTTGAGTCCTTGATAGGGGATACTACTTCCTGAAGTCTGTTCTTCGCCACTTTCAAAAACCTTCATTATTCCCTGAAGTCAGTCGTAACCACTGCGGAAGCTTGTCTAAGATTTCTTCACTTCAACAGCGAGTAGCTAGCTCGATATAGATCCAAGCGATGTAAAGTTCAGTGGGTAGTCTGCTTTGGCGTCTTCGACCCTTGTTCGATTCGGTCGGATTCAACGATTTCAAAGATGGTTTCTGGCGCAATCATGTTCGCAATCGTCCTTGAGGTGTGGAAATGCCCTAAACCTTCGACTCTTGAAATAATACCACACAACTCATAGTTGGATGTCACTAGAGGCGCTCCACTCATGCCTCCGCGGGCCACCAAAGTTGTTGAAAGTTTCAGGCCCTTTGATTTTGGATCCAAGATTGCAGTGCGGAGAATTTCTCCCGCCGCAAAGAACCTTCCGTTCCCGACAGCATCTTTCGATGAAGTTTTCCCTTCTTCATCAGCAGGAATAAATGATCTGCCTTGATCATCCGCAGTGAATACGGTGTCACCTCGTTGTTGGAGAATTTTTAGGTCGTCGAAATGAGCCCAGTTTGTGCCTGCAAATTTTAGAATTGCCAGGTCAAGGCTTGGGGCTGACCAGACAAGCCGGCCGTAGTAGCGGTTCTTCGAAAAGTATAGATTGATGTCAGCAGTCCGGAACGACGCTGGAGGTTTCCTGATCATCTTTGATTTTTCGATATAGAATGGAGCGCTTTTAACAACATGGTGCGCAGTCAGAAAATATCCATCTGAGGTCAAGGCAGCTGCGCGACCACCCGGGGGGAGATCGCCTGAGAAACTCGCTGCTTCTTTGGTAGTATCGACAAAGATAAGGGACACCCGTTCGCCTATGTGTCTGGCCATGCCCGCCTTTGTGATGTCATCGCTGACATGTCGGGCGGTTTCCTCCTCCTGCAGCTTCCTGATTCTTGGGTTGTCATATCGACGAAAGGAATCGTCGCTTGCGCAACCTGCCAATAGGACGCAAACCGTTGATAGTAGTATGATCCAGATCCGCATGAGTTATTTCTGCCGCACGTTATTCTCCGAAAAGTGCCGGATAACTTCAAATAAGGCGCTAGGAATTCAGGGGCTTGATCCTGATGGCCATTTGTAAATGGGACCAGACTGTCATCGATCGACAAATTCCTTGCGGGAAACCTTGCCGTCTTGGTTCTTGTCGAAGTTCTTGAATCGTTGTTCGAGATTGGGCCCACCGGCCTGACCGATCTTGTATTCCTCTAGGGACAGGTGTTCATCCTTGTTCGTGTCAAACCGATTGAAGGGGATGTTCAGATCGGGTTTCTTCTTGGGTGAACGTTTCTTCAGAATCTTTTCCTGGGATTCAGCCACAGCAATAGCCGACGAAGCGAAGGACTTTCCGCGTTTGTCCACTTCAGGGTAACTGCGAAGGAATTGGTTCTCGTCGATAAGGTTGAGGAAAAAGTGGGTTGTTCCGCTCGGGAGCAGGGCGGTCACTTCTCCCTTGGGCAAGAGGGTAGCCGAACCGCGGAACCATTCCTCGTATTGTTGGTTTCCGTTCTTAGTGTAAATGAGATCGGCACGGGTGACTTTGGCTCCGTTTTCTTGGTAGCGGAATGTGACTCGCTGTCCTGCTCGCTTGTGTGACAGAACCGTGCATACCTTTTCCTTGTTCGGCAGAGGTTCCGCGTTATCAGGATTGTAGTAGGGATAGCTTGCCTCCATTTCCGCTAGTATGGCGTTGAGGTGCGTGTTCATCTTTGCCGCTTTGTCAGGCATGGCTGATGCGAGATTCTTGGCTTCTTCAATGTCCATCCGACGGACATGAGCCTTTGAGGAATCGTATAGATGGAAGAGCTCCAATTGCGGCGTGGTCGGGTTGTTAACGTGATCGAAGTTGCGAACGAGCTTGTAGTCGCCGGTGCGGATGGTGCTTTCGAGGGCCACTCCATGAGGAAAGTGCCAGACCATGGTATCGCGGGCTTTTCCATCGGGGTGTTTGACGAGTTCAGGATTCTTGGGATCGGTTGTAAGAAGAGGGAGAAGGTCGCATCCATCGAGACTCTTGCCTGAAGGTCTCGGGGTCCCGGTCATCGATAGAATGGTGGGATAGAAATCAAGGCCATTGGCCATGACATCGGTCTGGACTCCCTCTGGGATGCCTGGCCCAGCAATCAAGAGGGGAACTCGTGTCCCGCCTTCCATGGCAGAGATCTTACCGCGCAGGAGAGGGGTGTTGTCCGTGTAGCGCTCCTTGGGGCCACCTTCCATGCCACCGTTGTCCGAGGTGAAGATGATGTAGGTGTTCTCGCTCAATCGATGACCCGGCCAGCGAGGATCCTCAGTCTGATCGAGGTAGTTGAAGATGGCTCCGATATAGTAATCCAGTTCCTCGACCATCGCGCAGTAAAAGGGATTCAACTGACCAGGGGTATCTTTCTTGGGTGGGTTGGCGGGATCTATTCCGAGTCGTTTGGCATACTTTTCGAGACGCTCCTTAGATCTTGTATGAATGGGGGAGTGCACGAGCCACGTGGCATAGTAGAGGAAGAATGGCTTGTCCTTGTTCTCTTGGAGGAATGCCAGTGCGTCTTCGTTTGTCTGGTGATATGGGAATCCATTCTCATCGAGCTGAAAAGGATCACCGTCTTCTGCTGTCGCAAAGCCCGTGAGGCGATCGGTCATGCTCCTCCGTGATCCGCGTTCAGAGCGTGTATAGTCGAATCCCAGATCCATGGGTTGAGGGAAAGCCTTGTGATCGATGGCGATGTGCCACTTACCTGAGTGCCCAGTGGTGTAGCCATTCTGTTTCAGTGCCTTGGGTAGGGTAAGTTCATTCTCAGGCATGCGTCCGCTATACCAAGGATCCATCATGCGGGTATGCTTGTTTCTTGGGGCTGGTGGAGCGCCTCCGACAACGTGTGTCTTCTGAGCCCGAGCTGGGTGGTTGCCACTGATGATCGCACAGCGCGAAGGTGCACAAGTGGGGGCGGGTGAATAACCCTGCCAAAACATGACGCCCTTTTTTGCGAAAGCATCGATGTTCGGAGTCTCCATGGGCGATGGCTCGTCGATGTCGTAGCATTTCACATCCTGCCATCCGAGATCGTCGGTAAGAATCAGGACGACATTCGGTTTCGCAGGGCGGGTTGATGCCAACGAAGTGAATGCTGTCAGAACGACAAGAAAGAAGGAACGAATGGTTAAGGGCATGATCAGTTTCTGTAGAGGGAATCCGGCGCCATTGTCACACCCGGGCAGGAGCTTGGAAAGCTGCCGCTATGGCGAAACTAATTGCCGTATTTGTCATACGCTGGCCTTCACGCGTATTCCCGATGGGCTCTGAGAAAAGGTGTTTTCTCTGCGGCACTGCGTGAGGCCGTATTGAAGTTTCGGGGAGGTTCCTATTTTCCGACAATGGCCTCGTTGAGGGCTTTGACGGTGGCGAGTTCGCTGCTGTCGCCTTGGACTTCGCTGCACCAGCCTTGGACTTCTGCTTCGTTGAAGATCTTGCCAATGACGCGTCTCAACAGGCCCTTGAGGTTGGGGTTGTCGAGATCGTTGAGTGAACGGATGGCTTGCTCTTTGTAGGCTTCCAGAAGTGTCTCCGCACGTTCTACGGCGCCTACGCGTTCGTAGAGACTTTCGATATCTTTCTGGGTGGATACGGCAGTGGCCTGTCGGGTCCAGAGTTTCTGGAGTAGGTCTTTGTCTGCGTCCTCTTTGGCTTTCTCGTGTGCGATTCCCAAGAGGATGCTTGGGCGCATGCCGGCGATGTCATTGGTGTCCCCTTCTTCGCCGAGGTCGCTCAGGTCGTCCTTGATCTGATAGGCAATACCAAGGGCTTCACTGTAGGTGCCGATGACTTCGGCGTAGTCTTCATGCTTGTTGGCATGAATGGCTCCCAGGCGTAGGGCAACGTCGAATGCGGGTGCGGTCTTGTCGCGGAAGATGGAAAGGACATCGCGGCTCTTCATCGGCTTGGGATCGCGTGCCCAGCAGAGTTCGTTGCCTTGTCCGTTGCAGAGTTGGCGCTGGCCTTCGGATGCGACGCGTAGCATTTCGGCGCGTTGCTCGGGGCTGACGTTGCATTCTGCGATCATACGATAACCTTCACCAATCAGGAGATCTCCCACGTTGAGCGCAATGGCTGTGCCGTGCTCTTCGTGAAGGGTCTTTTCTCCGTAGCGTTCGGCATCAGCGTCCTCAATGTCATCATGGATGAGAGAGGCTTTGTGGAAGCACTCAACTGCGATGGCAACTTTCTTGAGGTCGTCTGAAAATTCGGTTTCTGGCTCAGGCTGTAGCGCCTGATGTGCAGAGACGGCGAGGAATGGACGCCAGCGTTTGCCTGCGCGTCCCAGCCATTCACGGGCGATCTCTTCTGTCTGGCTCTTGGTCTCGCCCATGAGGTTCTGGAGACTATCCGATGCGAACCATGTATCCACTTCGTCGCGAAGTGCAGTGAGATCAAGGCGGCGTGTTTTGTCGTCGCTGGTAAGGTGGATGTAATCCCAGATCCAATCCTGGTCGACCGTGGTATCGATGCAGTCATCCTGAAGGAGCGGCACTGCGACTCCTGGAATCGCTGCGGCTTCCATGTAAGGAAAGGCGCGTTCAAGAACGGGAATACAGCTGACGCCGATAATGGCATCAATCTTCCCGGTCTGAATCAGCGACATGACGATGGCTGAGCCTTCAGCAACGAGAACGGCGTAACCGAGTTTCTCGGCTTCGGCTTGAAAGTCTTGGATGGTGCAGAGTCCGCATTGTTTGCAGAGAAGTCCGAACTCATCGAATGGAGCAGGGCAACGGCTCTCGACCCGGAGGCACTTGGGCAGAAGCAGAAGGCGACGCTCGTATGGGATGGTAGCCAGTGTCTCACGCCACATCTCATTGTTGACCAGAATGCCGACGTAGTCGCGATAGGTGGGATCGAGTTTCAGCGACGCAAGCAGGATATCAGCGTGCTTCTTGAGATCGTCCAATCCCATGGGAGGCACTGGATTGTGCTCAGCCACGTAGTTGCGCACATGCATCTTGATGGCATTGCGCTGCTCAACCGTCTGCGGAAGGTATTTCTTCGGGGGGCGGATGCGCTGCTTGGGGACAGGCGTGGGGAGTGTCAGAATCTGGTCGGCCATGGATGAGAACTGCTGGTTGCCTGAGCTTTACGAAAATTGCTGTCTACTTGTTCAATATTGGTACGACGGAGGCACCGGGTGGTCAATTAGTATGTAGGCGTATTATTTAGGGTGCGTCGACTGGGGTCCAGTCTCGAATTTTGGGGCTTAGACGCCAAGATGTCACAAAGTGTTACCTGAAAAGCACTGATGGCAAGGGACTTGAGTGGGTGAAATGGAGAGGAGGACTTCAGTCGTCAAGGGTGGCAGTGCGCCCGAATAGACAACTGAGGGACCTGTTTTTCCTGCGTTTGGTGACATTCTTGACGCTTTCCCTCCCTAGTGGGGCAAATGCAAAGATGGGGAGGCTTGCGGATGTGGGCATCCGCGCTACTCAGATTGCTCTGCCTCATCTCTGGCCTTCATGGCTGCTTCGGCCTTGGCGCTGACTTCTTCGGCTTTGCGGGCGATTTCGTCAGGGGATGGAAGGGACATGAGGACTTCCGGTGGGATGTCTGAGGCGTCTTTCTGAAGTTTGACCAGGCACTTCTTGCGTTCGGTGAGCGCTTTGTCGGAACTGCGTTCCTTGGAGAAGCGGGATTGGGCGCGTTCGGAACGTTCACGAAGCATGTGATAGATATCGCCTCCAAGCAGGGCTGAGATATCGATCTTCATCTTTTCGCGATTTAGATCTGATGAGGAAACTGTATCACCATTGATGGGCCCTGATTTGTATTTTGGGAACATGATGGCGGCCTCTGGGCACACGCGCGAGCAGGCCGGGCAGTTGGTTTTACAGTTGTCGTTGTTCTGCACCTGGATCTGGTGTTCATCGTCTGATCCATAGACGTCGAACAAGCAGAAGCTGAGGCACTGCATGCAGTTGGTGCAGCGGTCGTAGTCGATGACTGGGAACCATGGTTTCCACGCGCTGTGATCGGCGGCACCCAATTCATCGCGAATGGCATCGACATGAGCGAGTGCATCTTCCGTGGAGGTGTCGGTCAGGGACTGAAAGCGGATTTCAAGATTTCCTTCCTGTGCCGTCTCAGGGAGCGATGATTGATCCGTGAAGTCTCCCATCACGAGCAAGTGACTTCCATCTGCCTCTGAAACGGAGCCCCCGGTTGTGGTGCGCGTGACGCTGTAGCCTTTGGCGAGCAACTGGGTCAGCAGCTGCGTGCGTGTGTCGGCGGGAAGTGGCTGTGCGCCATCGCCTTCGTAAAGGACGACGCGGAGAGTGGTTTGTTCGGCGATGCTCATGGTCAGGCTTGTGAGTCGGCTTCGATTTCTGAGGGGGCGTCTTCTGCCGTGGAGGCTTCTGTAGGGACGTTGGGGACGATGGTGTCGCTGAGCAAGGACTCGGCGGCTTCTTCAGGCAAGGAGGCGCGCATGTTGACGATCTCTGTGTTGGTAGGATCGAGATCGGCTTTTGCTGCACCGAAGAGCCATTTGACGGCGCGTGGGTAGCAGGCGGCAATCTTGAGTTTCCCGTCCTTGGCAAGTCGCTGCATGGCGGGATCTCTGCGTGCGGACATTTCACAAAGGTCAGCCACGGCGTCGAAGGCCACTCCTGATTCGGAGAGCTTTTCGAGCACGGCCTGCTTCACCTCGGGTGAAACGATCTTTGCGTAGGTGCAATTGCAGTAAAGGATTCGGTGCTCGGGCATGATTCAGCTTAGGGATTCCAAGCGGTGTGTGGGCTCGGGGCGTCCTGGACGAAAGTGTTCAAGATGATCCAGCGTGGTCAACACATCTGGATCGTGCGATGGCGTCTCTTCGATGGCGGCTTCGAGGGCCTGCTTCAAAACCTCGGGAGCACCCTCAGCGCGGAGATTGATGATGAGTTGAGCGCTTTGGATCTCATCATCCAGTTTCTGTGAAAGCTCCGGGACAAAATCGTTTCTTACCAGATTGATGACAGCGATGTCTCCAATGCCTCCGTCGGGGCTGAGTGTCATCTTGAGATGGGCGATCTCTGCGTCTGCGAGGTCGAGCTTGGATTGGATGTTCTCGGAAAGGCGCTTGATGAAGCGATTGGCGTTGAAGTCTGCATTCGACTTGAGCTGAACGGTGGCATTGAGCCAGCCGAGAAGCGCTTCACCATCAGCATAGGTGTCATAGTCCACTGGCATGGCATTGCCGGCTTGTTGCTCGTTGTCGAACAGGTGGGCGAACCAGCTTTCAAGTCCAGTGCCTTCGCGGGCCGATGTCTCGAAGATGGATGCCTTGGGGTATTCCTCCATGAGCTTCATGCTCAGGGTGTTCACATTGTCATCGCTGACCGAGTCGATCTTGTTGATGACAATGATGTCTGCCTCTTCCAGCTGCTTCTTGTAGATGTAGCGGACTTTCTCGGAGAAGCGTCCACCTTCCACAAGATCCAGCACACGTGCTGCACGCACAGGATCAATCAAGACGCTGAGTGGGGCGATCGTGAAGGAGTCACCATACATCCTGCGAAGTGGATAAGTGACGGTGGCCACGAGGTCGGTGCAACTGCCGACAGGCTCGGCGATGAAGACATCCGGGCGTTGTTCCTCAGTCAATTTGTCAGCGGCTTCGACTAGAGAATTGAACCGACAACAGAAGCAGCCTCCTGAGATCTCTTCCGTGGCAAAGCCCTTGGACTTGAGCATGGCGGTATCGACGAGTTCGGAGCCTTGGTCGTTGGTGATCAGTCCGACACGGAGCCCTTTATCCCGCAGCATTTCTGCAAGTTTTGAAATCGTGGTGGTTTTCCCGGCTCCGAGAAATCCGCCGATCATGATGTATCTGGCTTTCATGCAGGTGTGTTCAGACCGTGGTCAGGGGCAGAGGGTTCATTCTTTCGCTTCATTCTCAAGAATCTTATCGATGGTCTTGTCGAGGACGGCCACATATTCTTCCACCTCCATGCACTGCGGATCGGGTGTTCCTTTGACCTCGTAGAGCCAGCCAGTGAAATGGCAGTCCTTATCAATGGCCTCGATGTTCTTATCGAGCTCAGGATTGTAGCGAAGAAAGGTGCCGTCAGCGGTGCAATAGACATCGGAAATGGCCTTGAAGCCCTCCACCCAACCGAGGATCTGGCCCGACTTCACTGGATCGCCTTCCTTTTTTTCGAATCCGAAGTCCACCATGTCACCCAGCATGCGGGTGGCAAAGCGGGTCAATCCGATGCGGCAGATACCTTGGGAATCGTCATATTCCACCCACGCATGGGACGGGCTGAACAGGTGATGGAGTGGCAGCTTGGCCACGAAATGGGAACGGCGATAGTGCCGCGTTGGTTTCTTCTCGGAACTCACGGGTCCCGGGAGGGAATCATAGGTCTGTATCTCAGGGAAGGATTTTGGGTAGGCTAATTGGGTGATTTGGTGGAACTGGACGAATGTCTGGCTTTCTGTCAGCGTCTTCCTCGTTCCGGTGAGAGATCCGTGGGGTTGGGGTCTTCGGGGATGGCGTGTTTCCCGAATCAGTCGCAATGGATCTGTTTTCCGGAGGATAGGAAACACGTTGTGAGTATCGCAGTGGGACAAAAACTGGGGCCGTATTACCTTCATGAACGCCTGAATCAGGGCGGAATGGCAACCATTTGGCATGCCACGGATGGGGATGGGACTCCTTACGCGATCAAGATCATGCTCGATGAGCAAAAGGGATCTTTTACTGCGCGCCGGCGTTTCAACAAAGGGTGTGAAATACTCCAGACCATAGGGGAGCATCCCTATATCATTTCCTACGTGGAGCATGGAAAGCTGGATGGTTACCCCTTTCTCGCCATGGAATATGTGGAGGCATCAAACCTGAAGGAACTGGCCGACGCAGGTGATGACACCTTTGAGCAATACATTGGGAACATCCTTGTTGATGTGGCGGAGGCTCTGGAGCACATGCATGATTGCGGATACATGCATCTGGATTTCAAACCGGCCAATGTGTTGATGACACGCAATGGGAATGTGCGCTTGGTGGATTTTGATCTCACACGCGAAATCCCCAAGAAGCCCAAGAAATCCTCAGGCAACCCGGGCACACCTGCCTTCATGGCCCCTGAGCAACTGGAGCAGAAACCCTTTGACCATCGCGTGGATATCTTCGCATTCGGTGTGACTGCTTATGAGCTTTTGACCGGTAAGAAACCATTTCCTGGAGAGAAGGCCAGCGAGGTGTTCAGGAATCAAATGGATCGCAATATGTTTCTGTCACCCAAGGGAGTGAATGATGGAGTTCCCAGGGCGCTGAATGATCTGATCGTGCAGTGTTTGGAGAATGTCCCGGACAGTCGTTTCCCAAACATGAATGTCCTGGTGGCGCAGTTGAAGTCAGCGCTCTATAAATAGTTCTTACGAGACAACCAACTAAACCATCACTCGGTTCCTCTAGTTTAGAAGCGTCCAGTGCGCGGGGTCAGGTCAACCATGTTGATTGATGAAAACAATCTTTAGAATAATATTTGGTGTGATGATGCTAGGTCAAATTGCCTTTGCAACGGAAATGCCATATTTTGGACGAGTGTCTCTAGAAGAACATTTGCGAATCACCAAGGAAGGGGAAGTGTCTGCCGGGATAAGAATTACATTGGACGATCTACCTAGAATTGCAACGGCGTTGGATCGAACGAATTTGGACCGCGTGCGATCGGTGATGGTCACCTTTTGGGATAAAGGAATAGATAAAGATCTAGCTCAATTCTTGAAGGAACTGAGTCGGGTTGAGATGTTAATATGTTATTCAACCGATCAGCAATCAATGAATGATTTGGTGAAGATTGCAGGGGGGCTATCATGTCTTGAGGCTATTCATATTTACGGGGCGACGAGTGTTCAACCTGGTAATCTAAGGATACTGCCGGAGTCTTTGACCTCTCTTAATTTGCATGGTTTCAAAACTGTAGAAGACTGGTCGTCCGCTGGGAGTATCATGCTCAAAACTTCCTCGGATTCCTCCATCTCGCATGCATAAAAATACTCCTTAACCATTTATGAGATAGCTTCTAGTAAACAACAGAATCTCGCATCTCAAACGACTGGTTCTCAGCGATCAATTGAAGAGTTTTGGTCTGCAGAAGAATAGAATTGTTGTGCCTGAGGGATCGTCCTTTCCTGCAGTTGTAAATTTCTGAAAAGTTGAGAAAAGTGTACAAAGATAGAAATTACAGCCCCAATATGATTTTGAGTTGGTAACGGGTATAGGAGACGGGAGATCGGAGGAGAGCCGGGCGCATGCTATTGGGAATGGCAGTGCATAACCGTCGATGGTGTTCAACGTGAAGTCCTGAAATCTGGAGCTGAAAAAGAAAAAGGCGCGACTGAAATCAGTCGCGCCTTTCGATTAAAAGTGGTGTCCGTTAGGATCAGTCGCAGCCGCAACCTTCGTTGTTGCAGCAGGTGTCGAACTCGTGGTCCTCAGGCACGCGGCCCAATTCGAAGGTCTTGATCACGTATTGGAACACCTGGTTCTGAATGGTGTGGATCTCGTCCTGTGCGTCGAAAAATTCAGTGGTTTCCTTGTGGGCAATGAGCTCGTTCTTTCCTTTTTCCAACTCAGCGACTTCCTCGTCGTCGAGAGGGAGGCCTTGCTGTTGTTTCTGCTGGAGGGCCTGACCCTTCATCATCAATACATCGTATTTGCTGCGGAGGTCCTCACGGTTGAGGAAGGCGTCGATACGTGAGCGGATGCTCTTGAATTCCGGTTGTTCGGTGATGGTCTTGCAGAGTTCTTTCGTCTGGGAAAGGACTTGTGGCTCTTGGATAGTGCTGTCCATGCGCTGACTTATGGGGCCGAATTAGCCGGTTGGCAAACGGTTATTCTGATTTCTTGAGAAAAGCATCAGCCCGGCGAAGTGCCAGGCGCTTGTCCTCAATGCCGAGGTGCGGGGCGATGTGTTCGTAGTAATCGCTGGCTTCAGCCGCTCCATGATGGTCGGCGATCATGAGCCATTTGGCTGCTTCGATCAGATCCTGAGGGATGCCTTCTCCATTGATAAGCAGGGTGGCATAAGCGACTTGCGCTAGGCTATGCCCTGATTTCGCAGCAGCCAGATAGAGCTCAGCTGCCTTTTGAACGTCTTTGGCCACGCCTTTTCCCTGATCCAGCAGCGTTGCCAGATTGTATTGGGCGACGGTGTTGCCTCGCTCGGAAGCATTCTGAAACCATTTGGCTGCTTCTGCATAATCAGGTGGAAGAACCTCGCCCCGGACATAAGCCATGGCGAGGTGGAGATCTGCCTCAGCCACGTTCTTCTCTGCCGCGATTCTGAACAGTCGGAAAGCTTCGGCTTTGTTCTTGGGAATGCCTCGCCCCTGATCGAGCAGGATGGCGAGATTGTATTGAGCGACAATGTTTCCAGCTGTGGCTGCCTGTTGATACCAGTAGGCGGCTTCGCTGTAGTCTGGTAGTCCGGCTCGGCCGAAACTGAGGATCGCTGCAGCGCGAAGGCTGGCGTCCAAGTGACCTTGCTCGGCTGCCATGCGATACCAGGCAAGGGCAGTGGGATAACTTTGACCGACGCCTTCTCCTCGCTCATGCAACTGCCCAAGCTGGAACTGGGCTTCAGAATGCTTCTTGGAAGCCGCAACCTGAAACCATTGTGCAGCCAAGGCAGGGTCATGAGCGGTCCATTTTCCCTCGATGGCCATCGTGCCCAATTTGATTGCGGATTCTGCGTCGCCTTTCTGTGCCGCTTCAACAAGATGTTTCAATGCATCAGGTGTTGGTTTCGCATCTGTGGAAGCCAGAGCGTGGGCAAGTTTCAAGGAAGCGGTGGTGTCGCCTTCCGTTGCAGCCTTTTCATACCACGACTCAGCGTTTCCAAAGGTCTCTTCGAACTCAGGCTTTGTCTCAATCAGTTGAGCCATGTTGATTGCTGCAGTTGGGTCCCCAGACTTGTGAGCGCGAAGCAGGGCATTGAGCGAGTCCTCATTGGCTCCATTCACCATTGCATTGACGATTGCCAGATTGACGCGCGCCTCGCGAGCGCCAGCCTGTGCGGCTTTGTCGAACCAATCAGCAGCCGCTTTCAGATCGCGCTCCGTTCCGATGCCCTCGGTGAAAAGGACGCCGAGCATGAACAAGGAAAGCGTGTCTTCCTGCTCCGCTGCCTTTTTGTAGTAACCCAATGCTCGTTCAGGATTTATCTTGGTTCCGATTCCATGAAGCAAGGCATTGCCCGCGGCGAACTGTGCCTTCAGATGCCCGCGATCAGCAGCAGAAAGAAACCACCCAGTGGCTTTGGTAAGGTCGGACTTTACTCCGAGACCATTGTTGAACAAAAGACCAAGCAGGTATTGCGCTTCGGCTTCGCCTTTCTCGGCTGCCTGAGTCAGCCATGTTGCGATCTCTTTGGCGTTCTCTGCCGCTTTGCCTTGATCGATCAATGTGGTCGCTAGCAAGAGCTGTGCATCGGTGTGTCCACTGTCTGCAGCGGCGCGAAGATACCCGAATGATTGTAGCTTCTTTTCAGCATCGCCGCTCTCCATGAGAAAGCGCGCAAAGCGAAACTGTGAATCAGTGTGCCCCTGGTCTGCCGCTGCTTGAAACCACCGCATGGCCACGCCTTCATCTGCGGTGACATCCTCGCCATTGAGATAAGAAAGTGCGGTCTGGTATTGGGATGCAATGTCACCGGTTTCAGCCAGTTTTAATCTTCCTTGAACAAGTTGCTCAGGAGGGATCTCTTGAAGCAGTTCTTCGAGGTAGCGTTGGCCATCTGCATTGCCAGCTTCGGCAGCCTTTGAGAACCAGAGGAAGCCTTCAGCAAAATCCTTTTCACGACCTTCACCCAGGACGTAGGCCAACCCTAGTTTGACCTGAGCCTTCACATGATCGTTGGCCGCCGCTTCAGCAAAGTAGTCAGCGGATTTGGCCATGTCTTGAGGGACGCCCAATCCATTGTAGTAAAGTTCACCCAGAACGAAACGGGCCTCCTGATTGCCTTCTTGTGCGCTTCTGAGAAACCAGCGTGCGGCTTCGGCATAGTCACGCTCCACGCCCATGCCTCGTGCGTAGAAAAGCCCCAGATTGAATTGTGCGCCCACATGACCGCGCTCGGCCGCCTGAGTGATCAATCCAGCTGCTTTTGTGAGATCTTTCTCTACGTCGATACCATCGTAGAATTTCAGTCCCTCGCGAAAAAGACGCTCTGCTTCAGGATCTTCGGGGGGCTTGGGAGTGGCTGGCTTGGAGGCTGATTCTTCAGGTGGGAGATCCGTGGTTTGGATCTGGGCTTGAAGCAGGAAAGTGGACAACAAACATACGCAGATTGCCAAGCATCTGCGCGTTAGTAGGTTGCGGTCACCGTGAGCCATGGGCGGGAGGATAGTGTTCCTACTGCGAAAAGTGAAACACGGAAAGAGGTGTGGGCGGCCGGTCAAGATTCCTCTTCCGAAGGCACTGGAGCTCGGTAGAACTCTGGCACAAAGTCATTGTCCGTGGACTCGGCAATGGCCAATGCAATTTGATGATCCATGATCTCTTGGGCGACGGGATGTTGATAGTCTGAAAGAATCTGATGAAGTGCGTCGCGTGGAATCTGATTGCGGGTGTGAATGAGGCGATAGGTCTTGGTCGCAATGACTTCGGCTGCACCAGGCGTCAGTCCTGTGGGCCAAAAGTTCTTCAGTAGCTCGAACTCTGTTTCGCCAATCTCGATTTCAAGTCGCGAACATAGTGACCGGATGAGAGCGTAGCTTTCTTCTGCATTCGCAGTGGGAAAGATGGGTATTTTCACATCCACCCGTCCGGGCCGCTTCAGATCGACCTCGATAAGATCGGGACGACTTGATGCAAGGATCCAGATCACTCGACCGCGATTGGCCGGGTTGCTCATCTCTTTTGCGAACATGGAATACACCCTGCCGGACAATCCGGAATCGCTGTTGCCTGTATCTCGTTTTCCCAATGCCTGATCAGCTTCATCAATGAAGACAAAACAGCGATTGAGACTCTGAATCAGACGGAAGATTGTTTCGAGATTGCCCTCTGTGGATCCGATCCATTTGTCGCGAAAGTTCTTTATCTTCACGACTGGAACATGGGCTTCACCTGCGAGGCATTCGACGAGGAAGGTCTTTCCTGTTCCGACCGGGCCACATAGGAGATAGCCCATGGGAAGTGCCCGCGTGTCACCGCTGTTCCACAGGGCGATGTCTTCTCTCAGGCGGTTCTTGAGCGCTTCCTGAGCATGGATCTGATCGAGGCTTCTGTCTGACTGAATAAACTCAATCAATCCGCCGCACTCTTTCTCCACGAGCTCACGTTTGAGTTCAGCAAGATCATCTGTATCAAGCGCCTCACCACGATGTTCAGTCAGCTTGAACAGATCTTCCACGGAGCCGAGTGTGGAGCCGGCCAGCGTTTTAATGAGCAGTTCTCGCTGATCCTTCAGTTTCGCCAGTGCTTTTGGAAATCTGTCTGTAGCGGAGTCGAGATAGTGGCCGAGATCTTCTTCATTGGGCAGCGGGATCTTGATATGTGCCGCTCTCGAGTTGTTGGCAATCAGACTGTGGAGGTCGCTGTGATTCTCGGTGATGAGGCAAGTCACCAAAGGAATGCTCTGGAAGGTTTCCTCAGAAGCCCAGTCTTTCATCAACATAGCCACTGCGCTGATGTCGTGATGGAAACCGCCTTGGAGATGTGGGGTGATCAGATTCACGGACCGCAGATAACAGGCGACCTGAGGAATCTTGCGGCCCAGTCCCTGAAGATTGGCAAGGTAACGGAAGTAACGAGTGAGTGTCTCGACTGCAGAGTGGGGAGATTTGGGAAGTTCAGGATGCTCCTTGAAGTGGGGCCATTCCGAAACAAGTGCACCACCTTTTTCGATCCGCAGCCCGTTGCCCAGATCGTAACTGAAGATGATATCGAACCTTGATAGCAGCGTTTCCTGAATGAAATCTGTCAGACCACCGAGAGCCGTTCCTTTTTGTGCAGGAATCAGAAACCGATCGGCGACATTGCCATAGAGGACGAACTGATTGGTGGAATGGCTTTCGTAGAGATCAATGATCTCTCGACTCCATGATGGAAGTGGGGGCGCCATCGTTGGCGGTGCGGTTACTCGCTTTGAGGTCCCATTGATCGGGCTGAAGATTCACCTGACGCGGATTCACCAGAGTCAGGTGTCACATCGGATTCCAATGCGATTCCTTCTGCAGCTGCAAAGTCAGCCAGAGCCTGGTCGGCCAATGCCTTCTCTTCAACCTCCCTCAGTTCGACGTCGGTGGTATCGATGGAGCCCTTGGCCACGCGGGCTCTGCCGGCTGCGATCTGGCGTTCTTCCTCCACCATTTCCTGCAATCGGTTGAGTGTGTCGCCCGCGCCACCGATTTCAGTGATCATTCCTGATGCCATCTCAGAGAGTTCTGCAGTGGCGCGCTTCACCTGAAGATCATTGAGATCCATCTTAAGCTGCTGAATCTTGGCCTTGGCCTGCTGGATCGACTGATCGCGTGTTCGTACGAGCTCTTTGTAGGTCTGCTCGGCATCGTTGAGTTGCTCGCGGTTTTCTTTGAGCTGGGTGCGGATGGCTTGAATGGAAAGGGCGTATCGGCTGGCGGCTTCCTTACTGCCTGCCTTTAGGTGTGCCTTGATCTTGGCCGTGAGATCCTTTTCCTCCTTCTCCAACTTCTTTACCTGAGAAATGAGTTTCTCGCAGTGGCCTGCATGAGACGCGAGGCCTTTGTTGTAACTCGCGATCTGCTCGCGGAGGTTTTCCTTTTCTACTTCGAGGAGGGCTTCTGGATTCTTCTTCTCGATGTTGGTCACCGCCATTCCAAAGAATCCCTTAATCAAATTGCCTAAACGTTTGAACATGTCTGGAGTTCCTTTCAGCTGATTTCGCGGAGACCGTAAAGGAGCTTGTTCACTTGTGGAACTATAAACGTTGGAACGGTTTGGAAGACTTGGCGGTCCGTTCGAGCGCTTTACCTTGCTCTCGCGTAGGTAAGGAAGATCTCGTTTTTCACCAATCGCTTGGACTCAAGCCTCCAAATCGAGGCATCGGCCAGTGTAGGGAAGCCAAGTCCGTCAGCGATGGTGCAGGAGTCTTGGCCGGTCATGATAAGTGGGCAGATGGTCAGGTGAAGTCGCTCCACAAGATCTGCACGGATCAATGCATCGTTGAGAGTGCCACCTCCTTCGACCAGTAATGTGCGGATCCTGTGCTTCTTTCGCAGCGTGATCAAAGCTGACGTGAAATCGATCGACTTGTCTCCGGTCTGAACGATCGTAGCGCCCTTGGATTGGAGCCTTTGGATGTTCTTTTTGGAAGCGCGTGCGGAGCAAAGAATGATCGGAGCAGGAGAGCTTTCGAAAAGGCTGCTCTCAGGCGAGAGCGATGCAGACCCACTGACAACAATGCGCTGGTGGTGAGGCTGTAGCTTGTTCCTGCGCCGCATGGATTCGAAACGCGGACCACCCGTTTCTAGAGTAAAGTCATTCAGGTCAATGGTCCTTGCCCCGCACATGACGCCATCAAATTGACTGCGCAACTTGAACAAGTGATCTGTGTCCACCTCACTTCCGAAAGTGGTGAGCTTGCGTTCCGGGGAAGCGGTCTTTCCGTCCGCTGTCATGGCCATGTTGATAGCCACCAATGGAAGATCCTTGTTCATCCCTGAATTAGCATTGCATCACCATAACTGAAAAATCGATATTCGTTATCAATGGCAGTCTGATAGGCGCGTCGGATGGATTCGATGCCTTGTGTGCTACCTGGCGATGCGAAGGCAGATATCAACATCAGAAGGGTGGATTCAGGAAGGTGGAAATTGGTGATCAATGCATCGACGATTCCAAAATCAGCAGGAGGGTAGACAAAGAGTTCCGTGTCCGCTGTCTCTGGGACGACCGTTCCATGTCTGCGAAATGCAGACTCCAGCACTCTCATGGAGGTTGTGCCGACGGCGATGACTCTCCGGCCTTCCGACTTTGCCTCCTGAATCAGTTGAGCAGCAGAATCCGAAACCTCATAGGGTTCGCTGTGCATCTGGTGAGATGTGACATCATCCACCTTCACAGGCTGAAAGGTTCCCAACCCGACATGAAGCGTCACAGAGGTTCGCTTGATTCCTTTCTTTTCCAACTGCTCCAGGAGCTCTGGTGTAAAATGCAGACCTGCTGTTGGTGCAGCGACTGAGCCTGCTGCCTGACTATACACTGTCTGGTATCGATCCCAGTCTGACGGGCGTGCCTTCTTCTCTCGTTCGATATAGGGCGGCAGAGGCATGCGTCCCAGTTCATCCAGCTGGGTTCTGATATTCCCTTCTACCTCAAAACGTATCAACCGTTGGCCCTCATCCATTGCCTCCGTGACCTCAGCTTGAATCGCGGTGAGATTCATTTCGGAGTCAAACAGGGTGAGGCGCGTCCCGGGGCGCAGACGTTTTGCTGGGCGGGTCAGGCAGATCCATTCGTTGAGGCCTTGCTCATTGAGTAAAAGTAATTCTGTTTCGCCCCCTGTTTCGTTCTTTTGCGCAAAGACCCGGGCGGGGAGTACCTTGGAATTGTTCACCACCAACAGGTCTCCTTCACTTAGTAGAGAGGGTAGTTCGGTGAATTGATGATGTTCTGTCTCCTCTTTCCGACGATCAAACACCAGCAGGCGCGAGGAGTCACGTTGCTCAAGGGGCTCTTGGGCAATTCGCTCTGGGGGCAGGTCGAAATGGAAATCGCTGGTCTTCATACCTGATGTTGCAGGGCTGCTTCTAAGGAATTGATCTGCTCAATCCAAGCAAGGAAGCGCTTTCTCCTATCAAAACGGTCATTTAATGCATCAAAATGGTAAATATGTGCATGTTTTGAACATTATTGTTGCTTGGTGTCGATTTGGGGTAATAAAGTGAACATCCGTCAGTCAACAAGATACCCGTGTCACAAGATCTCACAGCCGAAGCCCAGTCCGCTCCCATGCCAAAATGGAAGCCTGAGTTCTTTGGTGGCGGCGACTACTCGATGGACTCAAAGCGCCGGATCAAGTTTCCGTCAGACTGGGCCCCCGAGAAGCCGGAAGAAGCGGACCTGGTGTTGGCTTTGGTCCCTGATGCACAGCGCAAAGCGTACTGTATCAGAGTGATGGAAATCGGCCAATTGCGTGAAATTGACGCCAAAATCAAGAATCAGCTGGCTGATGGGAAGATTACTTCCGCTCAGTCTCTGGCTTTGAGGAGGATCTTTTTCGACAACGCTTTAAAGACAAGATCGGATACAAACGGACGTCTTACAATCCCTGAGCGATTGCTTGAAGGGAGTAAAATCAAGAAGTCTGTGCGCCTCGCTGGGATGGGGGAGTGGTTCGAGATTTGGGATGCAGATACCTACAACAGGACTGCAGTCGCCGATATAGAAACCGATCTGGGTGCAATGGACAATGCGGGAATCTGATCTCGGATCTCTCTTTCAGGCAGTTTAAATCTGTTCGAGAGAACATATCGCAAATATTCCCGATTTTATTGGGTTTTATGGCGAGTTCAGAACAAGTAGCTTATTTATAACAGAAAAGACTTGTGTCAAAGTGGGGCGAAGTGTAGGACATTGGCACGTCGTTAGAAATCCCTGTGTGAGCCTTAACCTGTGAACATTCAAAAGACAGACTGGAAGCGCTTTTCTGGAGACTTTGATCTCCTGATGGACGAGAAGCGTCGTGTCCAGGTTCCGAGCTCATGGCGGCCTGATGGAGCAGGGCATGAGGTGCTCTTGGTTCCGGTGCCTCAGGGGCCTAATGACGAGATCTATCTTTTGGGACTACCTCCTTTTGAGCAGGAAAAAGTGGAGGAGCAGATCGATCGCCGCTTGGACAGCAAAGAGATTTCCAACAAACAAGCCAACAGCCTTCGCAGGTTGTTCTTTAGTAAGGGGCAGACTGTCAGACTAGATACGGCTGGAAGGATGTGTATCCCTGAGAAATTGGCAGATGCTGCCGGCCTGAAGCGCGATATCGCCGCAGTGGGAATCGGACGACGTTTTGAGATTTGGGACAAGGATCTACGGAATCTTCAGGAGACTGTGGATGGTGAATTGGAAATCGATGCCATCAGCGACTTTAGACTATGAACTACTCAGATGCATTAAAAGCCGGTCGGGTGATTAGTGGAGGGAGGGCCATGCCCAATCCTTACAAGCTGAGTGGTGGTGTTCCTGATTTCGGGCGGACTGAAGAAAAGTCACGTTCAGGACGCAGCTGGGGATTCATCCGCAACCCTGAGCCTCCTGTAAAGGCAGTGCGGGAAACGGACTCGGAGGCCCTTGAAGAAATCATTTCCGAAGAGGCCGTCATCGATGAGCCCATCGCGTTGGTTCAAGAGGTAGCCGAAGAGCAGGTGGTTGCTGAATCAATTGAAGCGGTATCAGGGATTGAATCTGTTGAAGATGAAGAGCCCTGCGATCTGCCGCTTTTGTCGGTGGCATGCAGAAACGGGACCAATGCCCATCGCCGAACAGATAGTTTTTTTCGCCGCTTGATGAAGCGGTTTGGCAGACAGCAGAGCGATGTTGTGAGCCAGGACGAATTTGATTTTACCGAAGTGAGAGTCGAACGGAACGACCTGTTCGATGCAGACCTACAGCTGATCCAGGTTCCTCGTAATTCCATGGGAGGAACCGTCGAGGAATCTGGGTCGGTTGCTGTCTCCTCCAATGGCAGTTCATGGGGGGGGTTGGTGCGTAGGGTCTTCGGTGGAGAAACCAAGCTCAACCAGAAATGAACAAGCGTGAAAAACTCCTACACCCACGCACCGGTCATGATGGCGGAGGTGCTCAACGCCCTGAACCCGAAACCGTCCCATCGGATCCT
This sequence comes from Limisphaerales bacterium, assembly GCA_965658675.1. Lineage (GTDB taxonomy): Bacteria > Verrucomicrobiota > Verrucomicrobiia > Limisphaerales > CAZKNW01 > CAZKNW01. The sequence continues at coordinate 185,259 of CBFHTT010000005.1, read as the reverse complement.
AGATGGCACGGTCGGTTTGGGTGGACATGCACACCGCATCTTGGAAGCGAGCGCGCCGACCGGATGGCTGTATGGTTGCGATCGAGACGCCGAGGCGCTTGAGATGGCAACGGATCGACTCTCTGAATTTGAGGGTCGGTTTGAATTGAATCAGTGCAACTATGCCGATGCAGGGCAGTTTGTGCCGGCTGGATGCTTGGATGGTATTTTGTTGGACCTTGGTGTGAGTTCGCTTCAGCTGGATAAGCCGGAGCGAGGATTTAGTTTTCAGAATGACGGACCGTTGGATATGCGTTTTTCGAATACACAATCAGTAAGTGCTGCAGATATAGTCAATGGCTATAGCTCCAAGGATCTTGCTGACGTGTTGTGGAAATTCGGCGATGAGCGGGCCTCACGAAGGATCGCTGCCGCAATCTGCAGGCACCGAGAAAAGCACCCTTTTACAAGGACGCTCCAATTGGCTGATTTTATTGGAAAGATCATGCCGCGTCGTGGAAAGCAGCATCCTGCAACCAGAAGCTTTCAGGCGTTGAGGATTGCAGTGAATGAGGAGCTGGCATTTGTGTCCAGAGGTTTGGAGGCGGCCATGAATTTGTTGGCTACCGGGGGGATATTGGCCGTGATCACCTTTCATTCCACTGAAGATCGATTGGTGAAGCGTTTTGGGCGTGAACAGGCGTGTGACTACACGCTCCCAGAAGGTCTGGAGATCGATCGTCCCGAATTAAGAATACCGAAAAAGCCCTCTTTGGAACTGGTTAATCGCAAGCCGATTGATCCAAGTGATGAAGAGGTGAAGAACAACCCCCGTGCCCGCAGTGCGAAACTACGGGTCTATAGAAAATTGGCATGAACCTTAAGAATATAGATCGTCGGAACATCAAAACCCGTGGCAGCGCCGCGTGGTTGGTGCTTTTTGTGATCGTCGCATGCGTTCTTGGAATCCTTCAGCTCTATTGGAAGAGCGAACAGAACAAGCGCAAAACCGAACTGATCCGCCTGAAGGAGGACCTTGCACGCCTCAAACACCAAACCAATCTATACCGCGCTCAGTATGACCAGCTCACCTCCGACGAGGAAATTTCCAAGCAATTGCTGGTATATAATATCGAAATGAATTTCACGGAACGATCTCAGGTTGTTGAGATTGAAGAGCCCCCCGTTCCAGAACCATTGGTGGAAGACGATCGTTTGGTCTTTCAAACCAATAAGCGGGAGTAGCTGAAAAACGGCGAATCCCTCCTGTCATGCCTTACCCGATATACAAAACCAGAATCCTATTCTCGCTCCTCGCCGCTATGGCGGGGTTTTGCAGTTTAGGCTTCAAGCTGGTTCAGTTGCAGGGACAGGCCGATCAGAGATTGATTCAGAGAGCGGATCGAAACACCACTGAAGAAGTCATCTACTATCCTCAACGTGGTGAAATCAAGGACGTCAATGGCAGGACATTGGCACATACAGTCGTAGCCCGCCCCATCTTTTTGAATCCCTATATCATTGGTGAAGAATACAAGGAATTTGCAAGTTTTGTGGCTCCTTTCCTGAACATGGATGTCAATGCCTTGGCTAAGGAAATGAAACCTCGCACCAACGGAACCGGCACTCCAATTCAAGAGCATAAGCTCATGGACAAGCTTCCCATCAATGATTGGGATCGGCTTAAGGCTGCGTTGGATAATTATCCCGAAGGCGTTGACCCTAAGAGCATGAGTACAGCGGAGAAAAAGAAGTATCGTGAGATCCGAGTTGGGGGCATCTACAGCCATGGCGAAGATCGTATGATTCGGATTTATCCCGGTGGAAGGTTGGCTGCGCACACACTTGGTTATGTTGTTGGAACTGAGGTCGAACGCGGTGACGGGATCAAAGTCCTGGAAGATCATGGCGGTGACGGGGTTGAAAAATCATTTGATTCCCACCTCTCGGGAAAGATTGGTTGGCGAATTGCTCAACGACGCCGCGGTGGAAAAGAAATTGTTACTGCATGGGAAACATTTCAGGAGCCTGAACATGGTGGCCATGTCTACCTCACGATGGATCAAACGGTACAATATCACCTTGAATCTGAAATGCTTCAGGCATGCAAAGAAAGGAAGCCTGATTTTGCAACGGGTGTCGTTGTCGAAGTGAAGACCGGTCGAATTGTGGCGATGGCCTCGCTTCCTGCATACCATCCAGAGACAAAGGAAGACATCAACAGCTACGCAAAAAACAATGTTATTGCTGCTCGCGTACCTCCTGGTTCGGTATTCAAGATTGTTACCTACGCTGCTGCATTTGATCAGAAACTAACCTATCTCGACGAACAGATCTTCTGTGAGAATGGGCGTTGGAATATTCCTAAAGCAAAGGCACTGACTGATTGGAAGAGCTTTCCGACTCTGACGATCCGCGATGCGATTGCAAAATCATCAAACATCGCTTGTTCGAAGGTTGGGTTCAGAATGACCAAGGATACCTTCTACGACTATATTCTTAAGTTTGGTTTCGCACGTCAGACAGGAATTCTCCTCGATGGAGAGAACGCTGGTTATATCAATCCGAATCCAGACAAGTGGTATCCAACAGACTTCTCCCGTCTTCATATCGGTTATGCAATTTCCGTAACGCCTCTTCAGATGGCAATGGCGATGGCCGCAGTTGCAAATGATGGAATGTTGATGGAACCAATCATTGTAGACCGACTGGAGAACGCAGACGGTCAGGTCACACGTCGATTCTATCCCGAGCCGGTCAACAGAATCGCATCCGTGGACGCGATAGAGAAAGTTCAGGAAGGACTTGAGCATGTCATGTTGAAAGGCGGAACTGGATTGAGCGCATTGCCCTCAAACATTGTCGTTGCTGGTAAGACCGGGACCGCAAGAATTATTCATCGTGGAGGGGTGATTGGTCACAATGTTTCGTTCTCCGGATACTTTCCAGCGGAAGATCCAAAATACAGCGTTACAATCATGTTGTATCGCCCTCGCGTCGGCAAAGCATCAGGTGGCGGTCTTGCTGGACCTGTCTTTAAAGGTTTGGCCGAGAAAATGGCCAGTTACTACAACATCCAATCGGAACCCAAGGAGCTTGTCTCCTCCAACTGACGATACACATGTCCACCAGCCTAAAAAAACTATTGGGAGGACTGCATGTCGTAAAATCTACTGGAAATCTGGAGCGGTCGATTACCGGCATTACCTCTGATTCCAGAAGAGTGGGGCCAGGGATGCTATTCGTAGCATTGGATGGACTGACTACTGATGGTCATGACTTTATCCCCTTGGCGATTGATCGGGGGGCCGCTGCTGTTGTCTGTGCACGAAACGGTTTTGTGGCAGGCGGTGCTACGGCTGTCAGGGTTGAGAATACAAGAGGCGCTCTTGCGACGATTGCATCCGAGTTCTATGGCCACCCTTCCAAGAGTTTGAAGATGGTGGGCATCACAGGGACAAATGGGAAAACCTCAGTAAGTTTTATTCTGAAGCACCTGTTGGAATCTGCCGAAATCAGCACCGGACTTATAGGGACCATTCGTTATGAGATTGGTGAGCGTATGATTCCAGCATGGAGGACCACTCCCGAGTCTGCTGAGACCCAGAACCTTATGGGACAAATGGTCAAAGCGGGGTGTTCTTCATGTGTAATGGAAGCAAGTTCACATGCGATTGATCAAGGGCGTGTCTCAGAAGTCGAATTCAATACGGTCATTTTTACAAATCTGACAGGTGATCACCTCGACTATCACAAGGATATGGATTCATACCTTGCATGTAAGAAGAAGCTCTTTACTGGTGAGGCTCAGGGAGCACGCCCTGATTATTCCATTATTAATATTGATGATGAATCCGGGTGTAAGTTGAACGCTGCTTCCGTGGCTCACAAGAAATACACATACGGTATCGAGAATAAGGAAGCCTTGGTCCGTGCTGAAGATATCGTGATGGATTCTCATGGTTCGACTTATTCACTTTGTTATGAACAACAATGTGAACAAGTCACCGTCCCTTTGGTAGGAAGGTATAATGTATATAATGTTTTAGCATCTGTTGCTGGTGCTTTGACTATGGGAATAACCTGGGAACAAATCCTAAAAGCATTGCCAAATACCCCAAGTGTTCCAGGTCGGTTGGAACCGGTGGTTGCAGGTCAGCCCTTTCAGGTGCTTGTAGATTATGCACATACCGATGATGCATTAAGAAACGTTCTGACCACTTTGAAAGAAACCGTGAAAGGTCGAACCATTCTTGTATTTGGATGTGGTGGTAGCAGGGACAGTTCAAAGAGAATGCGAATGGGAGCCGTTGCTGCGGATCTCGCAGATCTGACATATATTACCAATGACAATCCGCGTAAGGAAAACCCGGACTCCATCGCTGCTCAGATTGCGGCTGGGTTCTGTGATGCTGGAGGTGAAAGGTTGAAGGTTGAGTTGGAGCGAGAAAGAGCCATTGAAATTGCAATTGGAGAGGCCAAGGAAGGTGACGTTGTTCTAATTGCTGGAAAAGGACATGAAACCTATCAGGAATATGCTGATACAGTGATTCCATTTGATGATCGCGATTGCGCATTGGAATGCCTGGAATCACTTGGATACCGGAACTAAAGACAATGCCGACCTTCGACCACCATCTGTTTGCTGACGTCTTCACAAAGGAAGAAGTTCTGCCGGAATTTTTCGCTCACGGAATCACTACCGATACCAGGGATGATCTGAACGGTAAGGTGTTTGTTGCCCTAAAGGGAGATCGCTTTGATGGACATACTTTCGTGGCGAAAGCTTTTGAAGAAGGGGCGGTTTGTTGTGTTGTAGATCACTCTTATGAGGGGGAAGGAGCTTTGGTTCGTGTGCCCGATACAAGGCGTTTTCTCGGAGATTTAGCCAGAGTAGTCAGGGAGCGTAATCAGATCCCTGTTGTTGCAGTCGCTGGTTCCAACGGAAAAACAACGACCAAGGATATACTGGCACATCTATTGAGTAACCGTTTTGAAACCGTTTCGAGTGTCGCCAGTTTCAACAATGATATCGGACTTCCGCTGACCTTGTTTGGTTTAAAGGAATCCACAGAAGCAGCGGTAGTGGAACTGGGTACCAACCACCCTGGTGAGATTTCGAGATTGGCGACGATTGCCCGTCCAACTATGGGGGTCATCACTTCGATTGGACGGGAGCATTTGGAATTCTTTCATGATCTCGAAGGTGTAGCAGATGAAGAAGGTGGATTGGCCGAATCACTCGATGACGATGGTATCCTGTTTATAAACTCCGACACTCCTTACGCTGAAGCAATTGCCAACCGGACTGAAGCCATGGTCGTTCGCGTAGGGTCCGGACTGACTGCTGATTGGGTGGTTTCAGGAATTAGAATGGACGTAAAAGGGGTGACTTTCAGGTTGAGTGTTCCCGCTGAACCTCAATACGCAGGAGAGTACGCCATTGAACTGCCCGGAAAACACAACGCATACAACGCTGCACTAGCCATAGCAGTTGCAGCGAGTCTCGGTGTTTCCCCGGAGTGTGTCAGGGAATCTCTTTCGACCGTCTCGGGTCCGTCCATGAGAATGGATGTTCGAAATGTGGGAGGGCTGACGCTCATCAATGATGCATATAACGCAAATGCCGACTCGACTTTGGCCGCGATCGAAACCTTGCGTGGAATGAAATGTGATGGTCATCGGATAGCTGTCATTGGTCAAATGGCAGAGTTGGGTGATCAAACTGATGCAGCTCATGCAGAAATAGGTGCCAGAGCAGCGGGACTCGGATTGGACTGCGTTATTACTTTGGGAGAAGGCGGTAGGGTGACTGCTGAAGCATGCCTGAAATGTGGTATGCAACAGGTCTATCATTTCGAAATGAAAGAGGATGTATGCAAGCGTCTTCAGGAATTGGTTCACGAAGGTGATTGTGTGCTGTTCAAGGCCAGCCGCTCAGCAAAGCTGGAGGACGTTTTCGAGGAACTGGTCAAATTTGGTGATCATCAGAATTCCATGAGGGGGGTTGCATGATCTACTACATTTCCCAATCGATACTCTCTGGCCCCAACGCCGAGAGCTACTCCTTCCTAAATGTATTTCGTTACATCACCACGCGGACAGCAGGCGCAGCATTAACTGCACTCCTGATCTCCATGTTCGTAGGGCCATATATCATCCGATGGTTGAAATCCCTGAAGGTCGAACAGTTATACAGAGATAAGGCTGAAGAAGCAGGTGGTCTTTCTGCACGTATAGACAAGGCGGGCACTCCAACCATGGGGGGAATCATGATAGTCCTTGCTATGGATCTTTCGGTTCTTCTTTGGGCCAGATGGAATGAGATGGTTATTCTGGTATTGGTCTCCGTGATTGTAATGGCGTCGCTTGGGTTCTACGACGATTACGTGAAGATCACTCAACAGACCGGTGGTGGAATCAGTTCCAGAACGAAACTGGTGGTTCAGGTTCTGGTTGCTGCATTTACTGCACTTTACGTGGTCTTCTTTATGCCGAATCTGAAACATGTCATCGGCGACATCATGATTCCCTTCTATAAATACCCTGTGATGACGGGGGCATTTGCAGTCGGTGTAATCATCGCGATACTGGCAATCGTTGGCAGTTCCAACGCAGTGAATATCACTGATGGGCTTGATGGCTTGGCTATTGGTTGTGTGCTCCTCGTCTGTGGAGTCTTTACCGCTCTGACTTATGTAGCGGGACATGCCTCGATCTCCGCTTATTTGCAGGTTCCGTATGTAGCAGGGGCTGGTGAATTAACCGTTTTCTGTGGTGCCATGTTGGGCGCGGGACTTGGGTTCTGGTGGTTTAACTGTCATCCGGCTGAGGTTTTTATGGGTGATACCGGTTCTTTGGCACTGGGTGGAGCGCTGGGGGTTATTGCTGTTCTGATTCAGCAACCCTTGGTCTTAATCATTGCCGGTGGCGTTTTTGTGGCAGAAGCCGCATCAGTCATGATTCAAACAGGCTACTTTAAATACACTCGAAAAATGTATGGAGCTGGCGAACGCGTGTTCTTGATGGCTCCACTTCATCATCATTTTGAAAAACTGGGAATGAAGGAGACCAAGATTGTTACCCGGTTCTATATTGTCGGAATGCTTCTGGCGATTGTCTCCCTTGCAACTTTGAAAGTTCGGTAATGGAATCATTGAGCAAAAAAAAGGTGTTGGTTGTAGGCCTTGGAGTAAGTGGAATTGCAGCATGTAATCTACTTCTCAGTCAGAAGGCAGATGTCACCGCCATCGATCAATCTGAAGAGCGAAACGAAGATGGCATCGAAGCACTCTCAAAAAAGGGAGCCGATATCCAGTGGGGAGTAGATAAGTGTCCCGAGAAGCCATGGGATTTGGTTGTTCTCTCTCCTGGAATCGATCCAGATTCGTCCTTGTTGAAGAATCTGGATCCAGAAATAGATATTATCGGGGAGCTTGAATTGGCCTCCAGATTGTCTCAATGCCTGAATATCGCGATCAGTGGAACCAATGGCAAAACAACGGTCACTCAACTAATCGACCATATACTGACTCACTCGCTCCGAAAGGTCGCCGCCGCCGGTAATATCGGAGTTCCCTATTGTGAGGTGGTTCCGAAGAGTCGGGATCTCGATTTTGCCATTCTTGAGGTCAGCTCATACCAATTGCAGACGATAAAATACTTCCGTCCAGTTATTGGCGTTCTGACAAACATTTCCCCAGATCATTTTGAGCGTCATAACAGTTTGGAAGAATATGCACGTTCCAAGGCTGAAATGTTCAAGAATCAGCAACTATTTGATTGGGCGATTATTCAAAGTGAGGCATTAGCGTATCTTCGGACAATCGGTGAAAATATTCGGTCTAAGACCATAACGTTTAGTTCGAAGAACCGGAATGCAGACATCTATTGCGAACGAGGAATGATAGTCAGTCGGATTCCTGACTGGGCCGGCCCCATACTGGATGTCGAAAAACTTGGTTTTATGGGGGTACATAATGCTGAGAATATTATGGCTGCCTTGTGCGTTGGTCGTGTTCTGCGTGTTCCTCTTGAGCAAATGATTGAGGCCATCAAGACTTTCAAAATTGCACCTCATCGTTGTGAATTGATAGCCGAGGAAGACGAGGTCAAGTGGATCAATGATTCCAAATCAACCAACTCTGATTCACTTGAAAAAGCCATTGAATCCATACCGCTCGGCCACGCTGGTGAGCCCAATATATGGTTAATCGCTGGAGGGGCGGATAAGGGGCTTCAATATCATGATCTTGGGCCACTTCTGGCACGCCGCGTCAAAGGTGTCTTTCTACTTGGTGAAAATAAGGAAACTCTTCAAAGCGCATGGAGTCTTTTTACTTCATGTTATGAGGTAAAGAGTCTCAAAGAAGCAGTAGATCGTGTCCGAATCTCTACCGAAAAAGGTGACTATGTTCTCCTTTCTCCTGCCTCCTCCAGCTTCGATATGTTTGATTCATATCAAGATCGTGGGGACCAATTCAAAAAACTCGTTCTGAAGAGCTAAAAAACTTCAAAAAGAAGCAAGATTTTAACTGATATTTCAACGTCGACCATATAAGTTGTTCCGCATTGAGCCGGACTCCAAACCTGAACACCCATTTATGTCTGCTACATCACCCAGTCCATTGAAGCCCCAAGGGATGATTGAGCAATCTCAAAGCTCCTATCGCCGTCCTCTTGTAGCCGCCTTTATATTCGTAGCTGCAGTCCATTTGATCATCGCCGCTGGCGTTCTGATGAGTGGTTGCCGTAAGGAAAAAGTTGAATTCGAAGACCTCGAACCAGCAGATGCTCCGCCACCAATCAGTAGCGAGTGGAGTGAGTCCGCAGATGACATTCCATCCGCACCTGTTGAAGGCGGTTCAGAGCGGTCTCCATTTGGTGATACAGCCACTAATGTGCAGACACCACAGGAGGATCGGGCAGTATTGCCTCCGCCTCCTTCTTCGACTGGCCCTCGTTTCTCCAGTAACAATGATCGTGCTAGGGCAACAGGAGGAATGGTGGAAGTATCACATACCAAGCCAGTTACAGAAACGCCCTCGTCTCCTGCCGCGGATAGCAGAACTTCGGCTCCTACAGTTCAGAATCCGCCTCCAGCTACGGCTGCGCCTGCCACTTCTCCTTCAGTGAGAGAATATAAGGTTCAGTCAGGTGATTCTTTCTATCGGATCGCCAGTAAGTTTGGAGTCAACTTCAAGGACATTGAGCGTGCTAATCCAAACGTGAACCCACGCCGTCTTCCAATCGGCCAGGTCATCATTGTGCCTTCATCAGGTTCCACTGCGTCGGTTGCTGCATCAAACACAGGAACGACCACCGCCACACCAGCGACCGGACGTACCTACAAGGTTCGGTCAGGTGACAGTCTTTCAGCGATCGCAGTTCGATATAAAACAACTGTCGACCGAATCATGAAGGCCAATAACCTTCGTTCCTCACGTATCAATATTGGTCAGGAACTCGTGATTCCGGCTCCATAAATTAACCCCCAACGTCGCACTGTCCGATGCAGATCCGCATTGCCATCACCGCCATCCTTCTCAGCGTGCTATGCCTGACGTGCCTAGGGTTGGTGATGATCTACAGTGCGACGGTGCACAGTTGGGGGTTCCATTATCTCTTCAATCAACTCGCAGTTGCTGTTGTTGGTTGGATAGGGTTGATCGCCCTTTGGCGAATTGACTATAGGCGTTTGAAGAAAATTCAGGCCCCGTGGTTGCTGTATGGATTGGCCCTTTTGGGCCTGCTCTTAATCCTCGTTGGCTTGGGAGAGACTCGCAATGGTTCGACACGTTGGTTTGTGGGAATCGGTGGTCAGCCTTCTGATATTGCCAAAATAGCAGTCATTATTGCTCTGGCTCGGTACATGGAGAAAAACGAGGATGATATGAAACGGTTTATACCGGGTATTGTCATCCCATTCATCATAATTGGTCTGCCTTGCCTGCTAATTATTGCCGAACCCGATTTCAGTACCTGTCTTTTAGTAGGAGCTGTAGGTGTTTGCATGATGTTTGCAGGTGGATCGCGGATGACCTATTTGGGGGCCATTACGGGAATTCTAGCCATCGCCTTTGTCGGCATCATTCTTACCAATGGAAATCGAAGTACACGTATTGATGCATGGTTGAATCCTGAAAATCATGCGCGGGGAGCCGCATATCAAACCGACCAATCCAAATCCGCCTTGGCTATGGGTGGAATTGATGGACGCGGTCTTGGTGAGGGGTTGCAAAGTGACTACGTGCCTGAGCGTTCGACTGACTTTATTCTCGCTGTGGTTGGCGAGGAGTTTGGGCTTAGAGGAACCTTGTTGGTGGCCTGTCTCTATATGTTGATTCTGGTATCCGGAATCTTTTTGGCAGTCCGGTCGCACGACAAATTCGGACACCTTTTGGCCTTCGGAATGGCCTTTCTGATTTTTCTTCAGGCTTTCATTAATATGAGTGTTGTGACTGGCCTGTTGCCGAACACGGGAATTCCACTCCCGTTCATGAGTTACGGGCGTACCAACGCGCTCTTTATGCTCCTTGGGGTCGGATTCCTATTGAGTATTGGGAGGGTTGCTTTCCATGAGCAGAGCCAAGATCAGGCACCTGTTTTCAAGGAAGGAGAACCCGTGGGGAAGGAGGCCAGCCATGCCAAATAAACCAACTCGAATTTCAATCGCATGTGGTGGCACGGGGGGGCATTTGTTTCCCGGTGTAGCCATTGCTCAAGAGCTTGTAGAACGAGGTGTTGCAGTCGAATTGATTATATCCACCAAAGATGTGGATCGTCGTGCAGTTGAGGGACTTACGGGAATGGATATTGTTGCTATTCCTGCTGTTTCGCCTGCTCGAGGAAAACTGCGTTTTGGCCTTGGATTGATTAAGTCAAATCGTGTCTTGAGCAAGGCTTGGAAAAGTCAGAAACCAGATGCTGTCATTGCGATGGGTGGCTTTTGTTGCGTGCCTCCTATCCTGAAGGCAAAGCTGTCAGGCATTCCTGGTTTTCTTCACGAATCCAACACGATTCCGGGACGGGCCAATCGTTTCATCGCACGTTTCTGTGAAGAGGTCTTTGTTTGGTTTCCTGAGGCCGTTCAGTATTTCAAAGGCGCGCGTCACAGTCAGACGGGTATGCCTGTAAGGGCCAGCTTTCAGCCTGGTGACAAGGCGATTAGTCGTGTGGCATTGGACTTGTCACCTGATCGTCCTGTGATTCTTGTTATGGGAGGAAGTCAGGGCGCTACGGGAATCAATCGCAGCTTTGTCGAGGGCTTGGGGACGTTGGCCAAAGAGAATCCGGAACTACAATACATTCATCTTACGGGAGTGGAAGATGAGGAATGGATTCAAAAGAGGTATCAAGAACTGAATCTCTCAAGCCACGTCAGGGCATTCAGCAATGATATGGAGACTGCACTTAGCGCAGCGACGCTGGTCGTTGCTCGTTCTGGCGCATCATCTTTGGCTGAGTTAGCTGCGACGCGCGTGCCGTCAGTGCTGGTGCCGTATCCTCACGCGGCCGACAATCATCAGTTTTATAACGCGGGGGCGTTTGTTGCTTCAGATGCTGCACGAATGATGGAAGAACCCGAGGCTCGTTCAGGTGAGCTGGTGAAACTGGTTTCCAATCTTATCAGTGATTCAGAGAACCGTGCCCGTATGACGCGGGCTTTAGGTGGGTGGGAATCCCCCAATGCGGCCGGAAAGATTGTGGAATGCGTCTTTGCGACAATCGGTCGGAAGAAAGGCATCTCAGGAAAGATCGATCTCGAAGAAGGCGCCAATGTGCCTGAAGACGATACCATGTCACTGCTCGCCGAGGGCCAGCATGGAATCGCGCAGGGTTCGGTTCATCAGAGCAAACTTCGGAGAATGCCCGGATGAAGAACATGGAACCAAAAGATATCGAGCAGCTAATGAGGCAGCAGGGTGCAGGGCGCCTTGTCTGGTTTGCTGGTATTGGAGGATGTGGCATGAGTGGGTTGGCGCACCTGTTATTGGATCTGGGATTCAAGGTGGCTGGATCAGACTTGGAGGAGAGCGAGTTTTCCCGTGGTCTAAAAGAACGGGGAGTTGAGATTTCCATTGGGCATTCAGCCGAAGCATTGAGGCGGGCTCATCCATTCTTGGTTGTCTATAGTCCTGCACTTCGACGCGAAAACCCTGAACTCCAGGAAGCACTTCGCGGTCAGGTTCCTATTGTTTGTCGTTCGTTTCTGCTGGCTGCATTGGCTCGTTCTCAGGGCACGGTTTGTATTGCCGGCATGCATGGCAAGACGACCGTTTCGTCGATCTTGTCTTTTGCTTTAGACCAATTAGATCCTTTGGCCGGCTATGCAGTCGGAGGTGTTGTCAGACAGCTCCCCGTACACGCTAGATTCTCTGAGGCGGCGGTTGATGCTTTCTTTGAAAAGAAGCAGGAGAGCCTTCCTCATTTTGCAATTGAAGCCGACGAGAGTGATGGTGCACTGAATGTCTTTGACCCTCAGGATGCGATCATCCTGAACATCGACGATGATCATTTGGATTACTTTTCCAGCATTGAAAATATCTGTCGGCAGTTCAGTGAATTCTCTGCACGGGTCCGCGGAACCATCATCTACTCAGCGGATGACAGTCACCTTGTCTCGATACTTGGTGATCAGAAGCAGGCAGTGAGCTGTGGTTTTAACCCATTGGCACAATACAGAATCGACGCTGGTGAAACTGGTGGCCGTTTCGAACTGTGGAAGGGACGGGAACGACTTGGGATCTTCCGGACCAATCTCCCGGGTGAAAAAAATATCGTTAATACCGCGATGGCCGCCACATGGTTGATCGAGAAGGGCTTTTCTCCGGAAAAGGTATCTCTGGTCCTTCGTCAATTTGATGGAGTCAAGCGGCGGCAGGAACGGATCTATGATGATGGCTCTGTTGCAGTCTTCGATGACTATGCTCATCACCCGGCAGAGATCCTTGCCACTATCCGCGCCTATCGTGAGCGTCAGCCGAAGCGCTTGATCACGGTTTTTCAGCCTCATCGTTTTACGCGCACTCAGCACCTGATGGAGGCTTTTGGGAACTGCTTCAAGCAGACGGATCAACTTTGGCTGACAGATATCTATGCTGCAGGTGAAGATGAAATCGAAGGAGTTTCCGGACGGGCCTTGGCTGCAGCTGTTGAGAAATCGGGACAGGATGTTGTCTATCATTCTCCTCCCGCAGCACTCAGAAAGGCGCTCGAGATTGAGATTCAACCTGGTGATCTGATTCTGTTTCTTGGAGCAGGAAATCTAACAAACGAGGCTCATATACTGGGTGCTGAATTGGAGAAAGCGCATCTGAACAAGATGCGGGAATTGGAGAATCAACTGGCTGAATTCGTCTCAAGTGAGACACGCCTGGTCAGCAATGAGCCGATGGCACGTAGGACGACCTTGCGTGTTGGTGGACCTGCAGACCTCTTCATTGAACCAACTACAGAGGACGAACTTCAGTTTGTGCTCAAGAGCTGTAGTGAATTTGAAGTGCCATTTTTCATTCTTGGTCGTGGATCCAATCTCCTCGTCAAAGATGGCGGTTTTCGTGGTGTTGTGATTCATCTCAAGCGAGGCGTTTTCGAGAAAGTCAAAGTTGATGGAAACCGCGTGGAATGTGGCGCAGGGGCCAGACTCCAACTGGTTGCAGCAAGAACACGTGAAGCAGGTGTTGAAGGATTTGAATTTTTGGAAGGAATTCCAGGTAGTGTGGGCGGGGCATTGAGGATGAATGCTGGTGCCATGGGTGCTGCCACTTTTGATCATCTCCATTCACTTCGAGTGATGACTTACGAGGGGGAGATAAGGGAACTGTCCCGTTCTGACATACAGGTGCAGTATCGGAGTTGTCCGATGTTGAAAACAGCGATTGCGCTCTCCGCGATCTTTGGTGGAAGCCCTGCTGACTCTGGTGATATTGCTGATCGCCTAAAGAGCTACAGCGAGAAACGCAAAGCTAGCCAACCGCGCGAATCGAGTGCCGGTTGTATGTTCAAGAATCCCGCGTCCATTCCGGCTGGCAAGCTAGTAGATGACCTTGGCTTGAAAGGTGTCCAGTTGGGTGCTGCCAAGGTATCTGACGTCCATGGCAATTTCATCGTCAACATGGGTGGCGCTTCTGCATCAGATGTATTGAACCTGATGCAATACATCCGTGATATGGCGGAGGAACGTGCTTCTGTAAAACTGGAATCTGAAGTCCAACAACTTGGAGTCGAGCACCAGCTTTCGATTCATAAAGAATCCTTCAAGGATACCGAGCAGGAGGTGGCACGATGACTCGACAAGCTACTTCCAGTAAGACCTATTCATGGACAGGAAATGAGATCGTGGCCGTTCTGTTGGGTGGACCGTCTGCTGAACGCGAGGTCTCACTTCGTTCCGGCAAGGCCGTGGCCGAAGCTTTCAGGCAAAGAGGAAATCAGGTCGTTCTGGTAGACCCCAAAGATCGCATTTTGGAGATTCCTTCATCTGTAGATGCAGCCTTTCTCGCGCTGCATGGTGAATTTGGAGAAGACGGAGAAGTGCAGGCACTGCTCGAAGCTGATGGGATTCCATATACCGGATGTAACAGTGAGATCAGCCGCATTGCTATCGACAAGGTTCTTAGCAAAGAGCGTTTCGATGACGAACGGGTTCCTACGCCAAAGTGGACACAGGCCGAAAGTCCCGAAGCAGCGTTTCCTGAGTTTCTCAAACTGCCTTTGATCGTTAAACCCACATGCCAAGGGTCGACAATTGGATTGGAGATTGTGAAAGAGCGTTCCCAATGGGGCGCCGCACTTGAGCGAGCCTTTGAACATGGCCCAGTTCAGTTGGTTGAAGAAATGGTCGACGCGCGGGAGCTGACTGTTGGAATCCTATCTGACAGGGCTTTACCAGTGGTCGAGATTCGACCCAATGAGGGCATCTACGATTACAAAAATAAGTATACAAAGGGAGCATGTCGCTATTTCTGTCCTGCTGAATTGACGCAGGATGAAACAGAAATTGTCCAGGATGCTGCCTTTCGTGCGTTCAAGTCTGTAGGAGGTGGCCCTTATAGTCGCGTCGATGTCATGTTGGCCGGCGATGGAACACCATATGTGTTGGAGGTAAACACCCTACCAGGAATGACAGAAACAAGTCTTTTGCCCATGGCAGCTGCAGAGGTTGGCATGAGCTTTTCAGACCTTTGTGTCCATCTGGCTGAGTCAGCCATGACACGCGCAGGTCGTATGACGGAGTAGAGAAGATGTCGTTGTTTTCAAAGAAACAGAATCAAAAGAAGCGTGATAATGAACCACGCCTGCTGGACGTGAATGCCACGACGGAACAGTTGTGGCGTCGTCGTCGTCGGCTGTTGATGCGTCTCTCTGTCTTCAGTCTGTTGCTTATCTCATTGGCTGCAGCCTACCACTTTGGTTGGCCACAGGTCCGTCAGCGTATTGTTGATAGTAATTTCTTTAGAATCTCCCGTATCGAAGTGGCTTCCAATGGCGGCCTTACTCGGGACCGTCTGCTGCAGATTTCTGGAATCACGGCGGAAGACAATTTGTATGATATCAACCTTCCGTTGATTCGTACACGCTTGGAAAGTGAACCACTGATACGTTCAGCGACGTTGGTGAAGTCCTATCCAGGTATTCTCAAAGTGCGGGTGAAGGAACGTATTCCGGTAGCCCGCGTTGAGATCCTTTTTCCATTCCTTCAAACCGATGGGCCGGAGCTGCGTAGTTATCTCATCGATTCGACAGGGATGGTGATGCTTGCGCCTGAGAAGACACATATTGCTGAGCAATGGCAGAAGCACCTTGCCGGGCTGCCTCGGATCGCCGGTGTGGATACAAAGGAGTTTCACATGGGCCGATCTTTGACCAATCCAAAGATTCTCACCGCTCTGGAAATCATCCGTGATTATGCCCGAGAGGAAAACAGCAGGAAGGAATCCATCGAAGTCGTGGATGTCAGTCAGCCTGTCACAGTGAAGGTGTTCACTTCACTTGATACAAAACTCATTTTTGGTCTCACGAACGTAAAGAAACAGCTGCATCGCTGGCAGCTGGTCATGGAGAAGGGGAAGAAGGAAGGTCTGGAGCTCGAGTCTTTGGACCTCTCCGTTCAGAGCAATCTCCCTGTCCAATGGCGAACGAACTCACCGGCTGGAACGGATGAGGATCTCACAGCGGCCGTCACTCAACGCTAATCCATCATGTTTAATAACAATCCCATATTTGTAGGACTCGAGGTTGGAACCTCGAAGGTCTGCTGTGCCGTCTGTGAACTTGTCGATGAGCGTGACTTGAAACTCTTGGGTATTGGTCAGTCTGCATCACACGGCGTCCGAAAGGGTGAGATCGTGGATCCAAAGGCTGTGGAGAAGGATATTCAGAAAGCGATCAGTAAGGCAGAGGAAAATGCCAACGTCCGCATTCGCAGTCTTTATCTGGGTGTGAGTGGTGGACATATCCGCGGGCAGAACAACCGGGGACGTCATACCATCGTATCTCCAACGAGACAGGTGAGCGATGAAGACATTCAGAACGTTGTGAAGAATGCGCGCGCAACGTGCCTTCCTGTTGAAAACAACACGATTCACACCATCCGGCAGAAGTTCCGTCTTGATGGCCATGGTGGTATTCGAAATCCGATCACCATGCTTGGTTCAGATCTCGAATTGGACATGCATATCATTCACGGGAATCACAACCGCCTACAGAATTCCATCCGTCCCATGAAGGGCTTGGATACGGAAGTTGAACAGGTCGCATTCAATGGTCTGTGCACTGCTCTCAGTACGTTGGATAAGAATCAGAAAGAACTGGGTGCACTCGTCATCGATATTGGTGGAGGCACAACAGACTACATCCTTTATCATGGTGGAACCGTGCGTCACAGCGGTGTGTTGCCAGTCGGTGGCGATCATATCACCAATGATCTCGCCATTGGTCTCAAGGTCCCGTTGAAGAAGGCTGAAAAACTTAAGATCGAACACGGGGCTGCCGTGATTGATGAGAACGTTCGTGGACGTGAAATCACGGTCGGCGGAGATACTCTGACACGCAACTCGATCAACCTTGAACACCTTCAACGCATCATGTCTCTCCGAGTGGAAGAGATTCTGGAATTGGTGGCCAAAGATTTGGATGAACACGGATTGATCGAATACCTCACTGCAGGTGTGACCATTGCAGGTGGCGGTGCTCACATTCCCGGTATCTGCAAACTGGCATCGAACATCTTCGATTGTGAGGTCAAGAAAGCGACCGTTCGAGGTGTCACAGGTCCGCAGGCTGTTCTTGATAAACCTGAGTTTGCCGCGGCGTTTGGACTAGTTCGTTTCGGTTCCATGAGACCCCGTGAAGCACAGATTGCTTCTCGTGGCATCAGCGGTCTTGTCAGTGCAGTTGGTTCTCTATTCAAACGATTCTAAGCACCATGAACGACGATACATCTCCATTCTCTGAATCATCATCGTCCGGTTCTCCAGCAGAGCCAGAACGGATTGTCCGCGTCTTTGGTGTGGGTAATGCCGGCTGTGCCATCATTGATGATCTGATCAAGGCGGGAGCCGATGCTCACGGTCTCGTTCCGATCCATACCGACCCGGTGGCACTGGCGCGTCGTAATTACCCAGACAAGCTGCTGCTCGAGTCAAAACACATCCGTGGCCTTGGTTCAGGTGGCGATCCAGCACTCGCTCAGATGGCGTTGGAAGACAATGCCGACAAAGTTGATTCGCTTATGATCGGAATGAAGGTCGCGATCATTATTTCGGGTCTTGGTGGAGGCACCGGTTCTGGGGCAGGTCTGGCATTGGCCAAAGCAGCTCGTAAGAAAGGCCTTCTCACGTTGGCTTTTGTGGCGACTCCGTTTGAATGCGAAGGAGACCGCCGAATGAATCAGGCACGGGCCTCACTGGAAGATTTCCGTAAGGCTTGTGATGGTGTCATTCATCTTCCAAATCAGAACGTCTTTGAAATGCTCGATGCCAATACCAGCATCCGTAGCATTCATACATTCCTCAATCGTCTTCATGCGGAGGGAATCTCCAGCTTGATGAAAATGTTTTCTGGTGAACGTAGCATCATCAATCTGACTCCGGCTGATTTGGCGGTAGCTCTCAAAGGGCGTCGTTGTGATTGCCGTTTCGCGCATGCGGAAGCCACAGGTGAAGACCGTGTGCGTGATGCTGTTCAGAAACTGGTCACCCATCCAATGCTGGGTGGTGCTGAGTTTCTCTCTGGTGCGAGCGAGTTTGTAATGAGCTTGTCAGCTGGTAGTGACCTTTCCTACGCCTTGGTTCACAGCGTTCGTGAATTGCTTCTCCGAGAATATCCCGGAGTGACGCTCTCGCTCGGGACCTGTGAGGATACCAAGCGGTCCGAGTCACTTGGATTGACGTTGATTGCCATCCGAAAGGAACAGAAGGGCCGACGCGCCGACAGCAAAACCACAAAGACTTCGGTCGACAATGGTGATAGCGAACTACTTCTCGATCAGGATGCACAGCAGCGTCCTCCTTCGCAGATGGTACCACCTCCACCAGAATTGACTCCTGAGCTTCGTGCCAAGCTTGGTGGACGCACCAAGAGTAACAAGGCCCCACTCAAACAGGCATCCTTCGACGAAGAGCTTCTTTCGAAAGGACGCTTTGATCAGACCGAGCCAAACATTCGTGGTGGTGAAGATCTCGACGTGCCCACTTACATCCGCAAACGGATCTTCCTGAACTAATGACATCTGACCAACCGGAGCAGGGCGGGGATCTGCGTCCGATGGAGCAAAAGGTCGTTGAGGACGGAATCGTTCTCTTGCGTTCGGGACAGCTCGACAATGAGAAGCTGGTCAAATTCTACTGGCTGATCTCCTCCAGCACGCTCTATTCGTTGGCAGACTCCACTGGCAGCCCGGAGAGTATTCCATTGTTACCCGACGAGAAGGATCAAGACACGGTTGTCCCCATCTTCACGTCACGCGAGCGAGCTGAGGAATGGGCCAAGAACTACAAACATCCTTATTCCTCGATTCGCGTGCCGATGCCATCGGTATTGTTTCGTGTAGGTGAAGAGGCCTCGATTGTGATCAATCCTGCAGATGATCAGATTCATCTCTACATGGAACCCAAGACCATGACTTCTTGTCGCGATCTCTATTTCAAGAATTTCCCTGTTTCAGAGGGGGGATACTATCTCGTTATGTCTGGATCGGGGATGGCCATGACCAAATTGCTCAAAAAGGACGATAACGGATTCCATTTACGCTACTACGACGGTTCTTACCCTTTGGACATCAAAGAATTTCCCACACTGGAAGAAGTTCAGGCATTGCCGGTCAAGATTGGTCATTGTCCTGTGTCAAACTGCACTTTTATGTCGCATTCCCCCATTTTTGTGGCAGAAGGGACGTCTTCGGAGGAGGAATTGCAGGGCTACAATACCTGGTCTGAGAGCCAGGGTGGCTACTTTTAGGGTGCCTTGGTGGTGAAAACCTTCCGATTTGAAGGCAAATCTTTTTGACTCAGTAGGGGCTTTGGCTATCCTCCCGCCCCATTTTTGGACCTTTTTTATGGCAAAACTTACTGTCAACGAACTCGAAGTTAGCGGCAAACGTGTCTTCATGCGCGTGGATTACAATGTACCTATGGAGCAGACGGATGCTGGCATGGTCATTAATGATGAAACCCGTATTGTTGCTACACTTCCCACCCTCAAGCTCCTGATTGAAAAGGGAGCCAAGCTCATCCTGACAGCTCATCTTGGCCGTCCAAAGGGACAGCGCGTGGACACCATGTCTCTCAAGCCTGTAGCTGCCAAACTCTCTGAGTTGCTTGGAAAGCCGGTCGGCTTTGTGGATGACTGCATTGGCGACAAGGTTTCTGAAGCTGCTGATAAGATGAACAATGGCGATGTGCTCCTTTTGGATAACGTCCGCTATTATTCTGAAGAGGAAAAGAACGACCCTGATTTCGCCGCCAAGCTCGCTGCTGTGGCTGATGTGTATGTGAACGACGCATTTGGTGCTGCTCACCGTGCTCATGCCAGCACAGCTGGTGTGGCCAACATCGTTACCGCCCGTGGTGGTCAGGCAGCAGCTGGCCTTCTGATGGAGCGTGAACTTCGTTTCCTTGGTGATGAGTTGGAGAGCCCGGAGCGCCCATTCGTCGTGATCCTCGGTGGAGCCAAAGTATCTGATAAGATCAAGGTCATTGATCGTGTATTGGATCGCGCTGACACCGTGTTGATCGGTGGAGCCATGGCCTACACGTTCAAATTGGCACTTGGACTTGGTGTTGGTGATTCCCTCGTTGAGCCAGACTTTGTTGACCATGCGAAGGCTGCATTGGCCAAAGCCAAGGAAAAGGGAGTTCGTTTTGAAATCCCGACCGACAACATCATTGCCACCCCAACCACGATCGATGGCAAGTTCCAGTTCGTTGATCACAAGGTGAACGCAAGCGAGAACATTCCTGACGGAGTGGAAGGTGTGGATATTGGACCTGAGTCAGCCGCGCGTTTCTCTGAGATCGTTGAAGGCGCCAAGACCGTTGTATGGAATGGCCCGATGGGGATCTTCGAAGACCCACGATTTGCTGAGGGCACCTTTGGCGTTGCCAAGGCAGTGGTCAAAGCAACTGAAAATGGTGGCAAGACCATCATCGGTGGTGGAGACAGCGTGAAGGCCATCAACAAGGCCGGACTGTCCGACAAGGTTACCTTCATGAGCACTGGCGGTGGAGCCAGCCTCGAATTCCTCGAAGGCAAGGAACTCCCTGGAGTCGTTGCTCTTTCTGATAACTAAATTTTAAGCCCGAACCAAATTTCCCTATGGATAAAGACCGCAAATTGATCGTCGCCGGCAACTGGAAGATGAATAAGACAGTTGCCGAAGCACTGGACCTGGTGAATTACCTCAAACGTGAGTTGGCCAATGTGAAGGAAGTAGACGTCATCGTCTGCCCTCCATTCACTGCGCTGGCTGATGTTTCCAAGGAAGTCATCGAATCTAACATCCGTCTTGGTGCACAGAACATGAGTGAAAATGGCGTTGGTGCCTTCACTGGTGAGATCTGCGCTGAGATGCTCAAGGAATTCCTCGTTCGCTACGTCATTCTCGGTCATTCCGAGCGTCGTCAGTATCAGGAAGAATCTGATGAGCTGATCGCCAAAAAGGCACTTGCAGCGCACGCCGCTTCCATTCGACCGATCGTTTGTGTGGGTGAGCAGTTGGAAGATCGTGAATCAGGTCGCACTGAAGAAGTCGTCGGCACGCAGCTCAAGGGCAGCCTTGCCGGTCTGAGTGATGAGCAGATGGTTGAGACCATCGTCGCTTACGAGCCAGTCTGGGCCATCGGCACAGGGAAGACAGCATCTCCAGAGCAGGCACAGGAAGTGCACGCCTTCATCCGCAAGCAACTTACAGAGCAGTTCAATGAGAGCGTCGCCAAACGCGTCCGTATCCAATACGGCGGAAGCGTGAAGCCAGCGAACGCACGTGAGATCCTTGGCCAGCCCGACGTGGATGGTGCCTTGGTCGGCGGTGCAGCTCTTGAGGGACGTAGCTTTACTGACATTATTACCAACTGCATCGACTAAGGATTTATCATGGTTATCAACATCATCGTCGGTCTCCTGACCGTTCTCCTCGTTCTCAACTGTATCGTCCTGATTCTCTTGGTGCTGATGCAGCTGCCTAAGAAGGAAGCTGGTCTCGGTACTTCTTTCGGTGCCGGTGCTACAGATGCACTGTTTGGAGCCAACACAGGAAATGTCCTGACCGTTGCCACCAAATATTCTGCAGCGATCTTCCTGATCGTTTCTCTGTCACTGGCCATCATCAATTCCCGTCGCGCAGCCCCCAATGCAGGAATTGAAGCAGGCTTGAATCGTCCTGATCCAACTCCTCCAGCTGCAGTGGCGCCCGCTATTCCAGCTCCAGTAACTCCCGTCAAGGATGAGGATGCAGCCGCTCCAGCTCCAGCTGAAGGTGATGCCGCCGCCGCAACACCGACTGTTGAATCAGTCGTGACTGAGGCAGTCGAAGCTGCCAAGACCGAAGGCGCTGCCGCAGCCACTGAAGCAGAGTCGCTTCTTGAGAAAGCTGTTAAGGTTGCCACCAATGAGGTCGAGAAAGCCACCGGTATCAAGGTGGAAGTGCCTCTTCCTGGAGGTAACTAAGCTGAGCGCTGGATAGGATTGATTGGCCGGTCTCTTGAGACCAGATCAGCCAAGCCTCCTCCAGCCAGACCAATCTCACGAGGCCCTGCATGCTTGAATGCGTGTGGGGCCTCGTTCTTTCTTTTCGGACCTCCGCTCAGGAGTTCCATCCCTAGCTTGTGAAATGGCGTCATTTCTGCGAAACACGCCACACCTTTGATAATGAGTCGATTTTTTCCCGGACAACGTTGGATCAGTGAAGCCGAACCCGAACTCGGATTGGGCACTGTGCTGCAGGCAGAGAATGCCATGGTGTTGGTGCTCTTTCCCGCCTCTGGAGAAACCCGCCAATACGCCGCTGGCTCTGCGCCGCTCAAGCGTGTGGCCTTTCGGGTAGGAGATACCGTTCATTCACACGAAGGCGAGGCACTCACTGTGAGTGATGTGCAGGAGCGCGAAGGATTGTATATCTACATCTGTGGAGGCACAGAACTCCCAGAAGCCCAGCTCAGTGATTCCATCAGCTTCAGCAAGCCTCAGGATCGTCTCCTGAACGGTCAGGTGGATGACCCGCATGTCTTTGATCTGAGAGTGGAAGCGATTGAGCGACGCTCAGAGATCCGTAAATCGCCGATAAGAGGCTATCTGGGCGGTAGGGTGGATCTGATACCTCATCAGCTCTATATCGCCAAAGAAGTTACCTCAAGGCCCGTCCCGCGTGTGTTGCTATCGGATGAAGTCGGACTCGGTAAGACCATTGAGGCATGTCTGATCCTTCATCGCCTGCTTCTAAGTGGCGAAGTGGAGCGTGCGTTGATCCTTGTTCCAGATTCGCTGGTTCATCAGTGGTTCGTGGAGATGTATCGCCGCTTTCATCTTTGGTTCTCCATCTTTGATGAAGATCGCTGTAACTCCATTGCTGCAGGGCCTGAAGGTGGCAATCCCTTCCTCGATGAGCAGCTCATCCTTTGTGGCATCAGTTACCTTGCAGAGAATAAAGATCTGGCCAATCAACTCGTCGCCGCCGGTTGGGACATGGTTGTTATTGATGAAGCCCATCATCTTGAATGGTCGCCTGAAGACCCTTCCGCGGAATATCAGATTGCCGAGGGACTGAGTCGTATTTCCAAGGGATTGCTGCTGCTGACTGCCACACCGGAACAGCTAGGCATCGAAAGTCACTTTGCGCGATTGCGTCTGCTGGATCCTGATCGCTATCCAAGTCTCGAAGAATTTCAGACTGAGGCGGAGGACTATCAGGAAGTCGCCGCTTCAGCGACGGCCCTGTTGGAGAACAAGAAGCTCAGCAAAGCGCAGGTGAAGCATCTGATGGAAGCCTTTCAATTCGAGGCGGACGAAGAACGTGTCAAGATCGAGAAGGCCGCGGCAGGCGACAAGGAGGCTCACGAAGATGTCCTTGAAGATCTCTTGGATCGCCATGGTCCCGGTCGTGTCCTTTTCCGGAATACCCGAGCAGCCATGAAAGGCTTTCCCAAACGGATGGCCCAACTTCATTCTTTGGAGCCGGACGATGCTGAGTCATGGAGAGAACGCCACGCAGTGGAATTTGCGTGTGACTGTGGTGACAGTACGCTGAAACCAGACTTTGCCATGGATCGCGACCCTCGTGTGCAGTGGGTGGCTGATTTTCTGACTGCCAATCCGGGTGAAAAGGTCCTCTTGATCTGCCGCACCAAGGAAAAGGCCATTGCTCTGGAAGCAGGGATTCAGTCCAAGGTAAACGTCAAGTCATCGGTCTTTCACGAGGACCTCAACCTCGTCAATCGCGACCGCAACGCCGCATGGTTTGCTGACAAAGAAGGTGCGCAGATTTTGATCTGTTCCGAGATCGGAAGTGAGGGACGTAACTTCCAGTTTGCCCATCACCTTGTGCTCTTTGATCTGCCTCTGAATCCAGAGTTGCTCGAGCAACGTATCGGACGCCTCGATCGTATCGGCCAGACATCTGACATCCACATCCACATGCCCTTTGTGAAAGGCTCTGCACAAGAAGCACTCTGTCGGTGGTTGCATGAGGGGATCAACGCCATCGAAAGAAACGTCGAGGGCGGGGCACAGCTTCTCAGAGACTTTGGAACACGCATTCATGATGCTGCACTTGAATATGCAGATGGTTCCGAAGAAGCCGCTACTGAGGTCGAGTCAATCGTCAAGGAAACTGCCAAGCGCACCGCGGAACTCAGAGCACTGCTTCAATCAGGACGCGATCGCTTGTTGGAGTTGAACTCCTTCCGCCCAAAGGTGGCCGACGCACTTGTAAAGCAGATCAAAAAGGCGGATGCCAACCGAGCTTGTGAGGCGTTCATGCTCAAGCTGTGGGACCATTTCGGAATACATCCGGAAGATTTGGGAGATCGCATCTATCAGCTCGGTACCGATGGACTCACAGTCGAAGGATTTCCCGGACTGCCTAAGGAAGGAATGGTTGCCACCTTCAGGCGCGATCAGGCCATCAGCGTAGAGACCACCGGATTCATCACATGGGATCATCCCATGGTCACCGGCTCCATGGATCTCCTTCTCGCAGCCACTGAAGGAAACAGCGCCTTTGTCCACTATCCAGACGCAGACGAACGCGGACTCGTCCTCGAAGCCGTCTTTGTTCTCGAATGCGTGGCACCAGGTCACCTGCACAGTGATCGCTTTCTTCCCACCACACCCATTCGTGTGCTTGTGGACCAGACGCGTGAAGAGCGCGAGCCCGAAGAGATCAAGTCCTTTGGCGAACGCGCCCACACCAGCAATGAGCACTATGTGATTTTGGACAACACCCAAATTCGGCAGACACTGCTGCCTGCCATGGTGGAAACCTGCGAAGACCTTGCCGTTCCTAAATCGGATGAACTGAAGAAAAGGGCCGCTCTCTCAGTGAAGAAAGAACTCTCCCACGAGATCGATCGCCTCAAGGCACTCAAGAAGGTCAATCCCTCCATCAGCGACGACGAAATCCAAGTCCTCGAAACCAATCAAAAAGACCTCATCCAACACATCGCCCAAGCCCGCCTCCGCCTCGACTCAGTAAGAGTCTTCTGGCTCGGAGATCTTTAGGAAGTTGGATTGTTGTTTTTTGATTTCTGATTGTTGAAGTAGGGCGAGACTGTCACCTGTCACCTGTTTCCTGTCTCCTGACTCCTGTTTCCTATCTTTGTTTGCGTTGTGGCCTAGGGAACTCTTCGGTGTTGATAGAGCCGTCCTTGTTTGTGTCCATGCTTTTCAACAATGCCGGGAGGCTTGAGGTCTCTTTTGGTGAAAGGGATCCGTTTCCATCCGCATCCAATTCTCCAAACAGGGCGCTTCGGTTTGGTTTCCTGTCTCTACCTTCTCGAGGTTCCTTCGATCCGAATCCTGCTCGGGGTGCGGAACCTGCATTGAGTGGACGCGAAGGGTCGATGGTTGGAATCTCGGCATTGACCTTCTTGAGGTAGGTTGTCAGGCGCTTGCTCAGGTCTTGGACTCGTTCGGGATTCTGAGATGCGATGTTGGTCCGTTCACTCATGTCCGACGAAAGGTCGTAGAGTTCCTTTCTGTTGGTCTCGTAGTAGTGAATGAGTTTGTGGTCGTCGTGAAGAATGGCGGTTGCCGGACCGTAGGGATCTCTGTCGTAGTGAGGATAGTGAAAGACCAGCTCGTCGAAACGTCGCTTAACCGGTGCGTTCTTTCCGTGAATCAGTGCCGGCACAAGGCTGCCTCCTTCGATCTTGGATGAGAGATTTCTGACGCCTGCCAATTCTGCGACGGTAGGGAGTAGGTCCACTCCAGTGGTAGGGACGGTAGTGAAACGACCCGATTGTACACCAGGGCCTGACCAAATGAGTGGGACACGGATGCCGCCTTCCTTTACGGAGCCTTTGCCTCGATTGAGTGGAGAGTTGCTTCCCTGACTGCCGTTGCGTTGCTTCATGAACTCCATGGTTTCAGGTCTGACATGCATGGCAGATCGTCCAGCGTAGTGAGAGATCGCAAGGAAGAACGGTTTGTTCTCCGTCGCAGACCGCTTCATGAAATCGATGCCTTTGGCTGTGGTGGCATAGAGTTGTTTTGGGTTGGGATTCCGGGAGTTCTCCGGACCAGCGTTTCCATTGGCTCCATCATGTTCGTCGTATTCGTATTGGGAAGGAGAGGTGCGCCCCATGTGCCACTTGCCAAAGTGTGCCGTGGTGTAGTTCTTCGTCTTGAGTATCGATGCGAGATTGGACTCTCTTGGTGACAGGGAAGTCGTAGAGTTGGGCATAAGGACGCGTCCTCCGGAATCTTCTCTTGAAATGAAGGTGATTCTTAGTTGGGCAGGGCTCTGGCCCGTGAAGTAAGCCACCCGTGACGGAGTGCAACGGGGCGAAGGGGCATAGAAATTTGAGAATCGCATTCCTTCATTTGCGAGCTTCTCCAGATTTGGAGTGTAGTAGGACGTGCTCTTTCCCGCTGGGTGGTTGGGGGATAGGGGAGTGGAGAGTGCCGACCACCCAACTGCCTCTCCCTGAATGAAGACAAAGTTGGGCTGACCTGCGCCCTCTAGGGACAAGGTAGTTATGGCCAGAAAGAGGAGAGACAGAATATGAGGTTTCAGTTTCATTTCCTTGGCTTTCTAGGCGGGCGTCCCTCTTTTGGGCCGCGGCGCTGTCTTGGTTGATAGTTTTCAGTCCGGCTATTGCTGCTAGAATCAATGAATCGAAATGAGGCTCCGCTGGTTGCATCAGTCTTGTAGTGGATATGATTCGATCTGCCATTCAAAGAATAGGTAAGCTTGTAGCCATCTTTAAGTGTCCCTGAGAAATCAGTTATGACGGCGCCTCGCAGGGGCCGTGAAGCCGGGCGAAGTGGCTGAGCTCTTGGTTGTGGATCGACTTGCCCGCCAGCAACACGCACTTCTCCGTGGAAACCGCCATTCAGATAAGGAAACCTGCGTGACGAGTGGTAGTGGTAATTCCCTTCAGCATCGTGATGGCCGTTGAGGGCATCGAGCCCTTTGACTGGAGAGCCGTCCGGTTCTGTAAGTCCAAAAATCGGATAGCCGTCCAGCGCGAAAGCGACAGGCATTCCGGGACCGACCTTGGACTGTAAGTGTAGGGGAGGGAGGTGGTAGTGATAATCATCAGCGCGGCCTCCATGTCCTCCCCATTTGTCCAATTCGCCAGCGAGGAATGTATCGGTGCGTCCATCATTCTTGATCGGGTTGAAGATGGGGACACCATTGACAGCCAAGGCGATGGCACCTCTGAAGAAATTGTTGCGGGTGGAAAGTTTCTGTTTGGCTGGCACTGGTTTCAATGGAATACGCCAGGCGTTGTTTCCAACGTAGGGTTGAGGCAGGGGGACCTGTTGTTGCCATGCGCGGATACCGACCATCATCTGATGCTCAGGAATGCCGTTTGACTCGACATAGAAGTGCTGTGAGTCGGAACGAGTCTTCACCTTGTGATCAAAGGCGCCAAAGCTCTTCTGCATCAGCTGATGAAGATTCGCATACTTGGATGAAGAAGGAATCTGCCTTGGTGCAGGGGCTTCGTTCAGAGCCAGCTGAAAAGGGGCGTGATGATCCCCATTCGGGCCATCCAGCTCATGCGCGAAACACGAGAGCGCGACAAAGAGACTGAGGAAAAAGGAAACAGAAGTTTTCATGGCGACGGGAAATTGAATTATCGGCCTGTGTAGAAATCTGGTTTGGGTCCTTCGAAGGTGGCGCGAAAGAGAACGGTGTTGTCCAGTTTGAGATCTTCGGACCAGATCCATTTGGCACCTTTGAAATCGTGTTCGAAGTAGGGGCCCTTGGGATTGATTTCACTTTCCGTAAAGACTTTCGCAGAAGGCCACTTCGAGTCGTTGAAACCGGGGCGTGTCCAGCCTTCAGGGAGTGGCGTATGAATGACCTTTGGTGATTCAGTGTTGCCATTGATGGGGCCGTGGAAGAAGGACTTGGCCTTCCACTTTTCACTGCTGATGATGTGTTCGCCGATCTTGAGGATGAATCCACCATCCCCGATGTTGTCGACGTATTCCGTTCCTTTCTCAGGATCGGCGTTGTCTGTGGCTTTGACCGCAATGGTCATTGGATACTCTGGAAGGATATCTACAGAGATCACGTTGTGTGGAATGAATTCGATCGAATCAACAGCGGTGAGTCGCCCGTTGATATAAAGCTCGAATGAATTGTCGGCATAGATATTGGCCTTCAACGTGTCATGGATGGATGGCTTTCGCTTTCCGTCCGGTGTTTGTCCTCCCCGTTTTCCTCCCTTGCCGCGTCCCCCTCATGGTCCCTTAGGTGGGCGCGGCCCGTTATCGCGATTCAACTGGGCGTATTGCTTCTGATCTTTGGCCAGTTCGGCAGAGACCTTGGCCATCTGAACCATCAGTGAGGGTGTCGTTGTGCCAGCTGGCGGAGTGCTCTTGGCCTGGCTGGATGTAATGACGAACGCAAGCAGAAGTGCCGCGCTACTGGAGAGGATGATTAGGAAACTGCTGGCTGCTTTCATCGGGAAGAGGTGGGTTGAATGTGAATATGAAAAAAGGGAGGCACCAAGACTGGCACCTCCCTTGTGAGTTTACTCCGCAGAAGGGCGGGTAGGACGCTCAGCTGCGCCGCGTCCCTTTCCATCAGAATCACCACGGCCTTTACCTTCTCTGCCACCAGGACGGCCGCCTTTGCCTTCAGGGCCACCTTCGCCGCGAGGACCACGCATGCGTCCTTCTGGTCCACCCTCACCACGAGGGCCTCTGCCTTCAGGGCGCATTTCTTCAAGAGCGATGACCCCGTCCTTGTTTTTGTCGAGCTTACGAAGCGCTGCGACGGCTCCATCAACCTCGCTCTGACTCAGCTTGCCATCACGGTTTGTGTCGAGTGCCATGAACATGGGATCAGGGCGTCCGCCGCGAGCTCCGCGACCTTCCACACGTCCACCACGTTCGGCTCCAGGACCACGACCTTGGCGATCGCCACGTTGAACCTGACCATCACGGTCACCCTTACCTGGGCCGCGTTGGCCTTCACCGGGTTCTGCCATGGAGACTGTGGTTGAAGCTGCGAGAACTGCTACGAGTGTGAGTGCTTTGATTTTCATAATGTTCTTAGTTGTTTCGAAATGTTGTTGTCAGTTGTTGTTTGAACTGTGAACAGCCTGCACCCGGTAGATGAACGGACTTCTAAATGTTTTATGACAGTTTTGTAATGGAAGGACTTTTTTTCGCACACCCCAAATAACCTCTCATCCGCCTCGGAGGGACAGGTGCAGAGACGCAGAGATGACGAAAGGCCCCCTTTACGAGCCCGGCGAGCTCAAAACATGTAGTCCGGTGCAAGGCAAAGCCGCAGCCCCAAGTGAATGAACAGAATATCAGCTTCTTCCGCAAGGCAGCCTACCTAGAGCCCAATCACAGAAACACCAACCTCTCAAAGAGACATACCTCCAAAACAAGGTAGGGACGCGTTGCCATGCCGACTCACTACAATCCACGCGTAATGCTGCACCCGAGAAGGAGCCCAAGAACTGATTTCGCCACCGCCGCGGTGGGACAGGCGCCAAGACCCGGAGCCCCAAAGAAGAAAAAGTCAAAACACCTGAGAATGTCTCCCAACGAGCCTAGCGGGCTCTACGCCTGTAGCCCCGGATGCAATCCGGGGAAACCGACGCAATGAAAACAATGCCCTGAAGGGGCTTACGATCGAAACAAGGTAGAGGCCCGTCTATGACCGCCTCACTTCAACCTGCATAGCGTCCTGATACCCTGTACTGTCCCAAAGGAAAAACACATTACATCCGAACAAACACCTCCCTCTCATCCTCTCAAAGAAGGTAATCCTGCTCGGCCACGGGATCAATGCAGTCATAAACCGCATCGCCTTCCGTCGTATCCCAAACAACACGTTTCATTCGCATGCCCCAAACTTGACTCCAAATCCTAAAACGTATCAACTGATCGTAATTGCGATGTAAACGTGAAGTGCTCTGAAAGGCGCGAATTGCAAAACTTATAGGTAAGATTCCTCACTTAGTAGGGTGGTAAATCAGGGAAAGAATTTTTGAATGAAAGCGCTGTGGGTAGTTTCTATATTTCTTCTTCTATGGAGTGGTTGCATCATTCCTGATCTCTCATTCTATGAGTACTGTGAACAGTCCGGTGCCGTAGCTAAACGATTTTCATCCAAGCATCCGCGAGTGTTAGTATATAGAGAAAGCGACAAACGACTGTGGGGGTGTGAGTGGAGGCGGATCAGTAAATCTGAATTGGCTGAACTGGGGATTTCAGAGGAAATGCTCAGTGTCGAACTGGAAACTCAAACGCAAAGTCTTGAAGAAGCGTTGGCGGATCCTCTTGTTTCAGAAGAAGAAAAGAAAAGTATTCGAGCTGTCATTCGTGCCCTGGATTTATGATTTTGCCTCAATAGGATCTTGGATGACAAAAGTGCCAGGCTAATAGTCGGAACTCAACTGCTCAGGGATGGGATGTTAACGACCAATGCAGTGGTACACTGCATCGCCGTCCGTCGTATCCAAAACCACACGCTTCGTTCGCATGTCCCGAACTTGACACCGAATCCTAGGACGTGTCAACTGATCTGGTCTGAAGCATAAATTAACCATTTATGAGATAGCTTCTAATGCAATTTTACATTTTGTCACTGAAAAGTTCTGCTTCTAGCTACGCAAGCCTTAATTTAGTTGGTAGTGCTCAGCTTGAGGGGGCTCCTACATGTCCTGATTGTGGGACCGAATTGGGGCTAAGTAAAACTTTGCCACCATATAGGTATCTGCTAAAAGGTAAGAAAATCGGGGATTTACTTACAGATGGTTTAGATATAGCTGTTTCTAATCGGTTTTGCGAGCGATACAAACAGTCTGGACTAACCGGGGTTCATTTTTCGAATGATGAGATTCATTCGAAGAACATCCCTTCTGGGTATAGAATGGCTTTTCCAGAGGTGACGCTTACGAAATTGGATGAAAGTGCCAGTGGATTGGATATAGATGAAGTATACGGATGTTCTCGGTGTCGCGTGGTGTCAAGAAACCGCCTTGAGCGAATTGTAATTGATGAAAAGACATTGGAAGGATGGGATATGTTTACATGTGGAAACTTGTTCGGGCGCATAATTGTAACGGAGCGCTTTGTGAACTTTATCGGCGAGAATGAATTGACTAATTTTCAGTTCATCTCACAAGATGAGTACAGTGAAAATTTTTTTGAAACCTTAATAAGGAAATGTCAGAACCTTCGGTGTTGTTGCAACTTTAAAGGTTGATGTGGCCTGAGAAAAGTGGACATTAGATTTGCTTAACCGGAGAATTCATTCTCCACGTTCGCTAATGCCTGAAGTTACGGAAATTCATACGAATATTTCTCTAATTGATTACGGGATGTATATACAGAGATAGTTATTACTTGGCCGTTGGGCTCTGACGGAGACAGGGGGAAGCTACAGTTTTTAATATTCGGTATTGCGCTCGAGGGCGCTGTGATTGGATGCTTTCCCGATGAATGTGGTCCTGCTTGAGCCTGAGATTCCTCCTAACACAGGGAACATCGCCCGGATGTGCGCTGGTACTGGGACGCGTCTGCACTTGATTGAGCCGTTGGGGTTTGAGATGTCGGACCGGATGCTGAAGCGGGCGGGGATGGATTATTGGAAGCATGTAGATTGGAAGGTTCATTCATCATGGCAGTCTTTTATGGATTCTGAACCTGATGCGCGCTTGTGGTTTGTGGAGCAGGGCGGAAAGAAGCGATATGATGAGGCTTCTTACGAGGGGAATGATTTCCTGGTCTTTGGGAGGGAGACGGCTGGTTTGCCGACGGCGCTTTTGGAAGCGCACGAGGATCGCTGGTTGCGCATCCCTATGTTTCACAAGGAAGCGCGTTCCTTTAATCTGGCGAATTGCGTGTCTTTGGTTCTGTTTGAGGCGTTGCGTCAGACGGGGTTTGAGGGAGAGGTGTTGTGAATGTTGCTTCATTCACACTTGAGGTTTTGAAGGATTGAGGGATTGTTCGCGGGCGCATGGGCAACGAGTATTATGAAGAAGGTGATGAGCGGGCGAACAAGGTTCGTCGGTTGTTTTCACGCATCGCCTCAAAGTATGACCTGATCAATGACGTGCAGAGCTTTGGCATGCACAGGATCTGGAAGAAGCAGGTTGCCAAGCTGGCTGGGCTTCAGTCGTCGGAGAAGGCGGCGGACCTGTGTTGTGGAACAGGGGATATTGCCTTTCTGTTGGCCAGGGATTGCGAATCTGTGACGGGCTTGGATTTCACCCGTGAGATGCTGGATGGTGCGGAGCAGCGGATGGAGAAGGAGGGGAATGACCGAACCACCTTTGTTCAGGGCGATGCATTGAACCTGCCGTTTGAGGCGGGGGAATTCGATGCGGTGACCATGGGATATGGCTTACGTAATCTGGCGGACCTGGATCGCGGGATCTCGGAGATGATTCGCGTTGCCAAGTCTGGAGGCCGCTTGGTGATTCTGGAGTTTGGCGTTCCGGATAACGCTCTTTGGCGGTGGTGCTATTTCACCTATCTAAGGATGTTTGTTCCGTTGTTCGGGCTGTTGTTCTGTGGTGATCCGGCTGCTTATGCCTACATCCTTGAATCGCTGAAACATTACCCGGCGCAGAAGGGGGTGGCTGAGCGACTGGAGAAATTGGGATGCTCAGAGGTTAGGGTGGTCAACCTGATGGGCGGCGTGATGTCGATTCACCGCGCGGTGGTGAAGTAGACCTTGGTGTCGTAGTGAAAGGTGACGGTGTCATCTGATTGATGGGTTTCAAATAGCTTGGTCAGATCACGCATCAAGGCAGGGAAGGCAGGGGATTCTTCTGATGGGATATAGGAGCAGGAAAGGACACGTCCGGTGAGTCCTTGGAGATCAAATGTCTGTGCGTTGGGAAAGGTCTTCAGCTCTGAGCTTCGAGGTAAGAGAAAGTCGCTGATCTCCTGATCATCAATGAGCGCGTGGTTGACGGTTTCATAGTCGGTTGCGTGGGATTTCAAGAAGGTTTCATATGCTTCGAGAAAGGTAGTCGCCGATGTGGAACGTTCATTCCAGAGAAGGGCGATGCTGCCATCCGCTTTCAGAATTCGCTGAAACTCCTTTTGGCACGTCTCCCGATCAAACCAATGAAACGCCTGAGCTGCGACAATGAGGTCGATGGATGCATCTGGGAGACCGGTTTTCTCAGCACTGTTCCCTGAACTGTAAAAATTGGAGAGAGACGCAAAGCGAGATTCGGCAGCATGACGCATTTCTGCGTTGGGTTCCAATGCGTGGACTTGTGCGCCTGTGCTTAGGAGATGCTTTGTGAGAATGCCGGTGCCGGAGCCGAGTTCGGCTACGCGGCTTGTGGCACTTAGGAGGCACTCGTCCTTGAAGAGCTGAATGACCGGGGCGGGATAATCAGGACGATACCTGATGTATGCCTCGACCCGGTCGCTGAAACGTTCTGTGGGAGCATTGCCCGCCATGGATTACTCAAATGGAGTCTTACCGGGCTGAGCCATGGGCTCGATGGGAAGCTTGCTATCCCATGCGAGGTTTTCTGGAACCAGCTTCTTCTTGGAATTCATGACTTGGTCCCAGCTGAGTTCTTTACCTGTGTATCCTGCCATTCTTCCCATGATTCCAGCGAGTGTGCTGGTGCACATGCGGACACCATCGTTGAGAGGGTTGTTGGCACGTATGCTGGCAAAGAGTTCATCGTGCTCGACCTGATACATGTTGGGCTTGTTACCTTCGTAGCGCCATACGCGTTCACCTTTGAGGTTCGTGATGTAGACCTTGCCACCTTTGATGTAGGCGTTGCCCTCGGTGCCGCTGATGTAGTCTGAGTTCTCACCATGGCAGCCCTTGATCTGTCGCTGCGCCATGAATCCTCGGATGCCGTTTGGCCAGAGGTAGTTCACTTCCACGTGATCGTAGATATTGCCTTCGTTGTTTGGGACCATTCTTCCGCCAAGGGCAGTGCAGCTGGTTGGTGGGGCATCCTTCATGGCCCACATGAGTTTATCCACGCTGTGAATGGCCTGTTCAACAAGTCCATCACCACCGGACCAGACGAAGTTGTACCAGTTGCGGATCTGCCATTCGGCATCGCTCATTCCCTCTGGGCGGGAGTCTTTGGGCGGCATGGGTTTCACCGGTCCAGTGAGGTAGGTGGCATACATGGACCGGACTTCTCCGATATCACCCTGATGAATGCGGCGGAAGAGTTCGCGGCGCTGGTAGTCGTATCGCCAACAGAAGCCGGCAACCACTGCGAGTTTCTTCTCTTTGGCGATCTCCACATCTTCCATCACTGAACGGATGCCCGGGACATCCGTGGCCATGGGTTTCTCCAGGAAAATGTGTTTGTTGGCGGCGACTGCTGCCTTGAAGTGTTGAGGGCGGAAGCCGGGAGGGGTGGTAAGAATGACGACGTCGACATCGCTGTTGATGACTTTCTCGTAGGCATCAAGGCCGACGAACTGGCGTTCCTTGGGCACATCGAACTTGCTGTCATCACCAACGGCCTTGGTGACATTCTTCATGCTTCGGTCGATCTGTGACTGAAAGACATCGCCAACGGCATGCAGGACAATGTTGCTGTCTGCCTTGAGGGCCTGTGAAGCGGCTCCGGTGCCACGGCCTCCACAACCGATGAAGCCCAGGCGGAGTTGTCCGCTGTTTGGTTTGCTTCGTGCGATATGTGGAAATGAACTGATGGCGACAGCGCCTGCTGCGGTTGCGGTGGTGTTCTTGAGGAAGGAACGACGATTGGTTTGAGGGGAGTCTTGAGACATAGGTGCTATTTTGATTGATAGGGAATGGCTGTTTATACCGGGAAGTTTCGAGTCGGGTCCATCGAAAGGTTGAGGTTTGAACGATTGTTTTGTGCGAGGGGAAAACCCTTCTTTGACATGGGGATTCCCAGCCCGGCAGACTGCTCACATGCCTTTGCCACAACGCGTTCTACCAATTATCCTGATGGCAGTCCTGTCGTTGGGAAGTCATGCAGCAGAGACCTACACCCATGGCCCGGATTCGATCAGGCAACCAGAGGTGCCGAAGGGAACGGTCACCAAGCATCAATTCAACGACAGCAAGATCTACCCGGGAACGACCCGCGACTATCACATCTATGTGCCTGCGCAGTATGATCCTGCAAAGCCTGCTTGTGTGATGATCTTTCAGGATGGAAATGGGTTTGCCAGTGAGAAGGGGAGATGGCGTGCGCCGGTGGTCTTGGACAATCTGATCCACAAGAAGGAAATCCCGGTCATGATTGGAGTGATGGTTCATCATGGACTGGTCCCTGCGGCTGGTGATGAAGCGCAGCCGAGATTCAACCGCAGTTTTGAATACGACGGGATGGGCGATCGATATGCGCGTTTCCTTGTTGAAGAGATTCTTCCAGAGGTTGCAAAGAAGTATAACGTGAAGACCGATGGGAACAGCCGCGGAATCTTGGGCTCAAGCTCAGGAGCGATCGCTGCCTTCAATGCAGCATGGGAACGCCCTGAAGAATTCTCTCGTGTGGTTTCGTTCGTAGGAACCTTTGTGAGTCTGCGTGGTGGGCACAATTTCCCGTGGATGATCCGCAAGGTAGAGCCCAAGCCATTGAAGATCTTTATGCAGGATGGAGTGAATGATCTCGATATCTACTGCGGGAGTTGGTGGGAAGCCAATCGCGATGTGTTGAGGGCGCTGGAATACTCGGGTTATGACGTAGAGCACGTCTGGGGAACGGAAGGGCATAATAACAAACACGGATCCGCGATTCTTCCCGATGCACTTCGTTCGGTTTGGGCGGGTTATCCAAACCCGATTCCTAAACCGCGTCACAAAGGCTCTCGTTTCCTCGATGTGTATATCGAGGGTGAAGAGTGGGAGAAACTGGCTGATGAATTTCAATTCACTGAAGGGCCGGCGGTTGATTCAGACGGGAATCTCTTTTTCACAGACCTCAAAGCGAGTGAGATTCATCGGGTGGATGGGAAATCGGGGAAGGTAAGTCTCTTCGCCAAGAATACGGGGAAGGCCAATGGATTGATGTTTGGACCCGATGGCTTGCTCTGTGCCTGCGCGAATGGCCGAAAGGAGATTGTCGCCTACAGCAAGGATGGAAGTTTCAAGGTAGTGGCCAAAGGCCTTCATTCGAACGATCTGGTGATCAATCCGAAGGGCGATATGTATGTGACGAGCCCGGGCGAGAAGAAGGTTTATTACATTCCCAACGGAGGAAAGCCACGAGTCGTTGATACCGGTATTGCCAAACCCAATGGCGTGACGTTTTCGCCAGACCATACAGTTCTGATGGTTTCAGATACGGAAGGGCCGTTTGTTTACAGCTTTCGCATCAAGCCGGACGGATCATTGACCGCCAAACAAGAGTATCATCTCCTGCATGTGCCGGTTGGCATGACCCGTAGTGGAGCGGACGGTGTGGCGATGGATGATCAGGGCTTTCTGTATGTGACGTCACATTTTGGTATTCAAATCTGCGATCAGCTGGGACGTGTGAATGCCATCATGAGCAAGCCGCAACGTCAGTGGATATCCAATATCACGTTTGGAGGAGACAAGATGGATACGATCTATGTCACGTGTGGCGATGCCGTGTTTAAGAGGAAAATCAATCGGCGCGGTGTTGCTTCCATTGTGTCGCCTATCAAGCCGCCGAAACCTGGTCTGTAGTGCGCTGTTGGAACGTCCGTAGATCATTGATTCATGAAAGTCGCCCTTGATACCAATCATCGTTACATCCTTGAAGGAGGGGTGTCGCGGTACATCGATAATCTGGAAAAGGCCTTATTGGTCGAAGGCGGTGAAGATCTGCAGCTTGAGGAGATCGCATGGAAGGTCACCAACTTTGAGTATGCGCAACCCAAACGGGCCTTGAAGACCCTTTATCGAGAGTATCTTTGGGGGAAGTTTATTGCACCAGGTGAAGTGAGATCGAAGAACTGTGACCTGATCCATTATCTCGATTTTCCGTTCCTTGCCTCACCTGGTATTCCCCAAGTAATGTCGTTGCATGATTTGGGCTATCTGAGGACTCCGGATCGCTTTCGATTCTGGACACGCGTGAGAGCGAAGGGGCGTTTGGCATCATGTCACAAGATGGACAAAGTGTTAACCATTAGTCAGTTCACCGCAGATGAAGCAATGAACCTCTTGGGGGTGAATGCCAGCAAGATAGAGATTGTTCATTTGGGTGGTGGCCTTGCTGATCCTGATGCGATGATCGAAGCCGAGAAGCCTGACTTTGAGGTGCCTGATGAATTTCTTCTGTATGTTGGGCACCTTGACCCCAATAAGAACATTGCCCTGATGAAGGGCATTTATGAAATGGCTCGAGAGAAGGGGATTCATCTTCCTCCTCTTCTGATTTCAGGGAAGCGGTGGGAAGGAGTGGGTGATGAGGGAGATCATCCTCCTGAATGGAGATATCTGGGCAGACAGCCTGATGGAGTTGTTCGTTGGCTCTACGAACATGCTCGTGTTTACCTGTTTACAAGCCGGTACGAGGGATTCGGACTCACAGTGATCGAAAGCATGAACTTTGGGTGTCCGATTGTCTGTTCACCAAATGGAAGTATCCCAGAAGTGGGGGGAGAGGCAGCATGCTATGCCGAGGCAACACCTGAAGCCTATCTGGAGCAGATCCAGAGATTGCTCAAAGATGATTCCTATCGGGACGAGATGATTGCCAAGGGCAGGGAGCAGGGAAAGAAGTTCACCTGGCGTCGATGCGCAAAAGAAACAATGGAGGCCTACAAGAGCGTGCTGAAGTAGGCAGACCAATCAAGAGTCAGCCAGCAGCATTTCGAGATAGGGCAGATCACTTGGACTAGTGGCCTTTGGATTGGGTTCAGGCCAACTGACCAATGTCACCGTGTGACCAATGAAATCGCACGCCGCTGTATCATCCGTGATCTGTAGTCCTTGATCCTTCACCGCCTTCAGCGCTGCTTTGATCACGTCTGCTTTGAATGTCTGAGGAGTTTGGACAGCCCAGAGTCTGGAGCGATCGAGATGTTCCCCGATTGTCTTTCCATCAGTGGATGCCTTGATCGTATCCACCACCTGACTTGCCGCCACTGCCGCTCCATCCGTCGCTGCGGCTTTGACGGTTGCGGAAATCAGGGCAGGTGAGGCACAGGGGCGTGCTCCATCGTGAATCAAAAGGATGGCGTTTTCAGATGCTGCTGCATTGATGCCATTGGTGACCGAATCCTGTCTCTCCGCACCTCCGGCCACGAACTTATAGGGCTTTGTTGGCTTCAGCTGGTCAGCGATCAATTCGAAATCAGCCTGATTGTCGTCACGAATGACGAGAATGACCTCGTTGACCTCGGGCGTCTGATCGATCTGACGCCATGTGTGCTCAATGATGGTCTTGCCGGCAACTTCCAGGAAAAGCTTGTTGCGATCTGCGCCCATTCTCTTTCCAGAGCCGGCTGCCACGATGATGGCGGATGTGGAGTGATTCATATTTACGAGTGCCCGCGGGGTTTACCGCGCTGTCATCCATTGGGTAAAGCAAAACTCGATTGGAGGATTCTAAGTTTTGAAAGAATGGATGATCCCGTATGCCCAAGCTTTGGGCAAAGATGTCCCCACTTGTCGTGTTGTTGAAGATGACCTAGGAAACGAAAGTGTCCCGAAAATGGATCAGCGGAGGCTGAAATATCGCAAAAATGGGTGGTATGTAGGAACAACGAAGTGCTAATAAATTCGCTTCATCAATTCCTTGTATCTGACTTATAATCAAGCTGTTGAAGCACTTTTTGGGGCCATTTAGAGGCGGCCGATGAACCAGGTTTTTCCGCCGCCTCTCATCTTCACCAAAAACGGAGACTAGGTTTCGTTGGGGACACTGCCTCTACTGGCCGGTGACCTGCTACCCTGTGTGTGAAATCATAAATGTATAACCGTCTGTCTGATTTACCGACACATCCGTAATAGTAATAATGAACAACCAACCAATGCGAAGAATGGCCGTTCTTCTGGGGCTAGTGCTCTTGGGGACGGCAGCGCCTGTGGGGGCGCAACATTCGCATGATCCCGCTCCGGTTCAGAATGAGCATGCTGCTCTTTTTGACCCGGTGGCAGACCATCATGCGACACATGTCTCAGCGCAATCAGGTCCGTGGACGGACCCGACTGTCTGGGCAGGCGGCGAGGTTCCATCTGATGGAGCACGTGTGATCATCAGTCACGAACACGAAGTGACACTCAGTGTTGAAAATTCGGTCTTCCATAAGACGATCCGGGTTGATGGAAAACTGAGTTTTGCCACCGACGTGGATACCAAGCTCCGAGTGGATACACTGGTAGTAGGTGTGATGGGGCACTTGGAGATAGGAACCGCCGCGAGTCCTGTGCAATCAGGAGTCAATGCGCGGATCATCATTGCAGATGATGGTGTTGTGGATACGTCTTGGGATCCTCGTGAGTTGAGTCGTGGATTGATTGCTCACGGGCGCACGACCATTCATGGAGAGGTCAAGACCTCACATGCTGATCTGGCTGAGGCTGTCGTCCGTCGTGGACGTGAGCTAGTACTCAATGAAGCCCCGGTTAATTGGCATGTTGGAGATATCCTCATTCTACCAGGAACCCACCAACGTCGAGATTTCGACGAGATGCTTCAGATCACAGCCGTTAACGGCAATCGTGTAGAAGTGGTAGGCCTGGCCGATTGAGGTCAGTCTGGCTCGGGATGGCGAAGAGGCCTTTGATATTATTGCCAAGAAGGACTTCGATCTCATTCTCTTGGATATTCAGTTGCCGGGTATGGACGGTTACGAAGTGCTCGAGAAACTGAAGGAAGATTCTCGCCTCCGCTATATCCCGGTAGTGATGATTTCTGGGATCGATGAACTTCAGAGTGTCGCCACATGTATCGAACTTGGAGCAGAGGACCATTTGTCCAAGCCCTTTAATCCTGTGCTCCTTCGTGCGCGTATCGGTGCCAGCCTCGAGAAAAAGAATCTTCGTGATCAGGAAGAAGTGAATCACAAGAGGATCAAGGCAGAGCAACGAGTCTCAGAAAAATTGCTGCTCAATATCCTGCCCAAACCGATTGCGAATCGTTTAAAGGCAGGAGAAAGCCCGATTGCCGATTTTTTTGACGAGGCAACTGTCATGTTTGCTGATCTTGTTGGTTTTACTGAGTTGGCTTCACGCAAACCGCCGGCTGAGATCGTGAAGATGCTCAATGAAATCTTCTCCAGTTTTGACAACCTCGCCTTCTGCTACGGCCTCGAGAAGATCAAGACGATTGGTGATTCCTACATGGTGGTTGGAGGCGTGCCCAAGCCAAATACACAACATGCTGAGGCCATCGCTGAAATGGCTTTTGACATCCATCGCGAACTCCAGCGTTTCAACAAACGACGGGGGGCTAATGTCGAGGTCCGCATCGGTATCAATACCGGTCCTGTAGTGGCGGGGATTATTGGTAAGAACAAGTTCATCTATGATCTCTGGGGGGATACGGTGAACATTGCCAGTCGTATGGAGAGCCATGGCGAACCAGGTCGTATTCAGGTCGTATTCAGGTCGCGCAGGGCACATACGATGCGTTGAAGGACAAGTTTTCCTTTGAGGAAAAGGGATCGATTCAGGTCAAGGGCAAGGGTGAGATGCACGTCTATCTTCTGAACGGACGTAAGGAGAATTTCTAATTTCTTCCCGAAAAATTTTCCAAATGAGGGATTGATTCCTTTTCATCTGTGACGAATACACAGGGCTTCCCATAAGTCTTTCGTTACCCGATGAAATTATCGAGATCTCTACTCGCCGGACTTGCACTTGTTGCAGGTGTTACCACGTCGCTGGCCGAACTGAAGCTGCCATCCATTTTTGGCAGCCATATGGTGCTACAGCGTAATCACGCCAACCCCGTCTGGGGTAAAGCGGATCCAGGAGCCAAGGTCTTTGTCGTCATTGATGGCCAGACCAAGTCCACCAAAGCCGATGCCAAAGGCAATTGGGAAGTGAAGCTGGATCCCATGAAAGTTGGTAAGCCTCGTAAGTTGGTGATCGAGAGCAACAAGGACCGGCTTCAGTATGACGACGTGCTCGTAGGCGAAGTCTGGGTCTGCTCAGGTCAATCGAACATGGCGTGGCCTGTCAGTGTTTCCAATGACGCTGATCTTGAGAAACTGACCGCCAAGTATCCAAACATCCGACTGATTTCAGTCCCTCAGGTTGGGACCCAGGAAGAGCAGTGGGATTTCAAAGGACAGTGGGACAAGTGCACGCCTGAGACCGTCGCAAACTTCTCAGCGGTGGGATACTACTTTGGTCGCACCCTCCATCAATCCCTCGATATCCCGATCGGCCTGATTGATAATGCGTGGGGTGGTTCCGCTGCTGAGGCATGGGTCAAGCGGAGTGAGTTGGAGGCAGATCCCGTCTTCAACGACCTTGTTGCCAAATGGGAGCAGACTGAGAAGACCTACGATTGGGACAAGATCAAGGCTTCCTATGACAAGAAGCTTGCTGATTGGCAGGTGAAATACAAAGAGGCTAAGAAGAAGGGGGCAAAGCTTCCTAATCGCCCACGCGCACCACGCAATGTGTTGGCTGGTCAACACCGTCCAGGAAATCTTTATGCAGGCGTGCTCAAACCCACCATCGGTTATGGCATCCGTGGCGCCATCTGGTATCAGGGGGAATCAAACGCGGGCCGCGCCTATCAGTATCGTCATTTGTTTCCCAAGATGATCCAGCACTGGCGGGACGAGTGGAAGCAGGGCGACTTCCCCTTCTACTGGGTTCAGCTTGCTGACTTTAGAGACGAAGTCACTGAACCAGGAGACAGCTCATGGGGCGAACTCCGCGAGGCGCAAACCATGACCATGTCCAAGCTCAAGAACACGGGAGAGGCCGTGATCATCGATGCAGGTGAAGGGCGTGACATCCATCCACGAAACAAACAGACCGTGGCAAAGCGTCTGGCAAGATGGGCATTGGCTAAGGATTATGGAATGAAGGTTCCTTACCAGAGCCCCGCCTATAAATCCATGGAGATCAAGGGCAACAAGGCGTTGCTCAGTTTCGATCACGTGGGTTCCACTCTCTACACCTTTGATGTAAGGAACCCTGTTGGATTTGCCATCGCGGGTGCCGATCAGAAGTTCGTGAATGCGAACGCCAAATTGGTGGGTAAAGACAAGATAGAAGTCTGGAGTGACTCAGTATCCAAGCCCGTTGCCGTTCGCTATGGATGGGCTGAGAATCCTGTCTGTAATGTGCAGAGCAGGGAGGGATTGCCGATGAATCCTTTCCGCACGGACAACTGGAAAGGCATCACTGCTGATGTGACCAAGTAGATTGATTTGAAACCAACAAGCCCGGCTGATCTGATTGATTGGCCGGGCTTTTTCTTATTCCCAGAGCGGGTTGGGACGATACTTGGGCTGAGCCCAGGGAGTGTCTTTGAGTTCACTCTCAGGGAGAGGAGCTTGATGAGTGGAAAGGTAGTCCAAGATCTGGGACTTGACTGAATCAGGGATGGTCCAGAGTCCATGCTTCTTGGTCATGGTCGTAAGTGTCTTGTCCCATTCTGTGCGATTCATCCTCTGTGCCGCAATCAGACGTGGGGAATGGCATCCGATACAATTGCCGATGACAAACTCACGCCCTTTACCTTCCGTGAGACCAAAGAGAAGATTGGTTTCGATCGTTGTCTTGTCCTTGGCAGCCTGTTGATTTGCTTCGGCCATGGTTGGTTTCTTGTCCTGAGCATGGACCGCAAGAGTCGAGACCAGGATGGCAGCCAGAATAAAAGGGCGGAAGCGTGTCATGACCTATTCGTTTGTAAATGTGGCGACGGGTGCAGTGAGCTCTCGTTTGATTTCCTTTTCCCGGTAACCGAAACCGGAACCGGAGAGTGTGGAATGATCGAGAATGCCTGACCTGCGTTTGTAGAGTCCGGGATGAAGCTTCGCTTCAATGTTGGATGCCTCGGGATAGAACTGCATGCCGTTCGACTCGACGCCCATAATGGTCCCGGCGTGTGCGGCCAGAAGGACATGTGGGACCTGTGCCAGCATTGGATTGGTCAGATCCTGCACCATGAGAGTCATTCCGTGAGCCTTGGCCCAACATAGGCTCAACAAGGCGCCGGTCTGGGTCTTGCAGGTCTTGAGAGCCACTCCGGTCCAGCCTAGCTCACGTCCGAGCCTGACGATCTTCCAGTCGTGAGCGGATTCGTCGAGAAAGAGAGGCTTGCGGGCCGAGACGCTGTGGACATCGATACGGTTCTCCTCTAGCTCATAAGGGAACGGTTGTTCCACATAGAGCATCATTCCATAAAGACGAGGTTCGTTGTCGCGCAGCCAATCGAGAATCTCATTAACGTAGGATGGATCCGTGACGGTGCAGTTGAAATCTGCGGTCAGCCATTCCACTCCATTCTCCAGTGAAATCTTGCCAATCTTCACCAATCGCTCGCGGTCCCAATCCGCATCGTTGCCGCGAAGCTTGATCTTCAGGCACTTGAGTCCATCGCGCTTGATCCAGTCTCCCAATGTCACCGGGTAGCCGTCATCAGGTTCGTCACCCTTAAGTTCGGATTCATCAAGAGGGTCCAACCCTCCGACCAAATGCCATACTGGGAGCGGATTGACTGGCGCTTCTGTGAGGAAATAAGAGGGATACAATCCATCAAACGAAACGGATGTGCCTTCAGCTGGCGTCAGGAATGAAGCCAGATCGCGATTCATATAGTTGCTGTTGTAGGTCTCATAGACCGGTTTGTCGCAGCAGTTGCCATAGGCATCGTGAAACGCGATATCGAAGAGGGAACAACAAACCAAAGCCGCCAACCATGGCATGGGGTTCTCGGAGCGGGATTGATTGAAGTCGTTGAAAAGACGCTTTAGCTCTGTTTCCTGGAAATCGTGCCCGACTTCGATTGGGTGACCGGAATCAGGAAAGTGAGTCCAGGACTCTGCCAGTAGCTTGGAAAACTCTTTGAGAGCGTCGTGGCGTTCTTCATAGGGAAGAGAACCAGGCCAAACCCATGTGACGCTGAGCGGGGTTTCCCCCCATCCTGTGGCTTTGTTGCCTGCGCGATCTACCACCGTCATTTTGACGCGGGTACAGGTGACGGATGTCAGTGTCTCGATTCCGAATTTGAGAGGAACCCGTGTGGTGACGGGAAGGAAGTATAGTTCTGCTCCAATGCAGCGGACGTCTGTAGGACGAGGCATGTTTTCTTGTGTCGTTGCGATTACTTGAGTCGGCCTTGAATCCGGTAGAGATGCACTCGGCCAACATCTCCCATGTAGTGCTTCTGAGGGTATTCGAGGGCGGCCTTGCGGATGTGTTCCTCGGCCTTCTTTTCATCACCCTTGGCTTCGAAATAGAGTCCGATGTAGAGATGGGCGTAGAAGAAGCGGTTGTTGCGTTCAGCCACTTCAGGCTGGCCACGAGTGACGGCTTCAAAGATACGTTCCACGTTTCTCTCTTCGTCCCCTTTACCTTTGTAGAGCCTGTAGATCTCGGCCATTGGAATGCGGGGATCATTTCCAATTTCGATCAGAGCATTTCGAGCTGCTTCAAATCCTTCGATCTGGGCGAGGCAGACGAAATGAAAGACCGCGTTCTCAACGTCATTGGGATTGACCGTCTGGTGAAGTTCGAACTGATTGCGACCTTCAGAAAACTGACCGGTGTAATAATAGGCGATTCCTCTTTGCCAATGATGCGGTTCCCGTTTCGGATCCAGTGCGATCTCTTTTTCGAAATCCTGAATGGAGGCTTTCACCTTGCCGATTTTGAAACGTTCCTGCCCTCGTAATGCCCACGCATCAGTTGCCTTGGGTTCTACTT
The DNA here is from genome assembly GCA_965658675.1 of Limisphaerales bacterium. Classification (GTDB taxonomy): domain Bacteria; phylum Verrucomicrobiota; class Verrucomicrobiia; order Limisphaerales; family CAZKNW01; genus CAZKNW01. The sequence continues at coordinate 140,297 of CBFHTT010000005.1, read as the reverse complement.
CGACGACCTTTGAAAACGCCTGTTCAGCCTTTTCGTGTTCGCGGGTAGCACGATAGACAATGCCTTTTCCAAAATGCCCTTTGGGATTCTTCGGGGCGATCTTGATAGCTTCTTCGATCAAGGCCAGCGCCTCATCGATATTGCCTCCAGAGAACACTTGATTCGCCTGATTCAGCAGCTTCTGCATTTCAGCCTCCTTCTCAAGTGCGGTGGCTCCTTGAGAAGAAAGGGAAAGGAAGAAGCAAAGCGAAAGGCTGAGAGCCAGAGACTTCCGAATTGGGAGAATCGACATGGCTGGAATGTGGATCAAGGTGCAGGGACAGAAGCGTGGGTGGTCATGGACCCTGGCTTCTTGATGATCAGAGGCAGGGAAGCCGCCTCCAGTCCATCGACCGCGAGATCGATGATGTGTTCGCCGTAATTGTTGAATTTGAGATCCTTGAACCGACCGATGAATTTCACGAAGAAGGCAGGGCTGTCGTCCTGAAACTTCACGTTGAACTTGTGTTGAATCGGTGCACCCAATTCGCGCTTGTCACCGTCGAACATACGTACGTTCAGGGAATGTGACCCTTCTTCTGCGCGAGAGAATCGCAGTTGAATGGTGACGTAGATGCCTTCGTGAACGTGTGGGATGGATTTGACAGGGAGGTTCCCGAAGGTGCCGAGGATATTCAGTTTGCCTTCAGCTTCGAAGGCGTAATCACTGATCGTTAGGACGTCGATCTTCATAGTAAATTCGTATTTCAACGAAGTGTTGCCGAGCGTCCCGGGACCGTCGAGGTTTTAGTGGGATGAGTCGTGGGTGATTCTTGATTGAGCCGGGCCGCGATCGACCTCATGATTCCCCCATGAATTCCACTTTCTCCTCAGGTCGTCTCTCTCGTCGTGACTCGTTGAAATCCATGGCAGCCATGGCTGCTGCAATGGGGGCAGGCAGCTATTCATCGCTTCTGGCTGCGGATGATGATGTCTTGGCCAAGGCCGGACTCAAGCTGGCTGTTCAGCAATACACGTTCAATCACCAACTGAAATCAGGAGAACTCAGGATTGAGGACTATCCAAAAACGGTGGTGCAGGGGACTGGGATCAAGGCTCTGGAATACTACAATGGTCACATGATGGACAGGAGCGGCGATAAGAAGCTCTTTAAAGGTCTAAAAAAACAGTGTGACGATCTTGGCGCGACCAACACCATGATGCTTCTGAAGAGCAAGAATGCCCTCGATTCAAAGAAAGCAGCGATTCGAACGGCGGCCGTTGAGGAATACAAACCATGGTTGGAAGCCATGAAGGTGCTCGGCGGTTTCTGTGTTCGGGTGGACGTTCGGAGTCCGGGCGATGCTGATGAGCAGCTGAAGCTGGCTGCTGAAGGGCTGAATTCACTCTGTGACGTCGCCGAGAAAATGGAGATGCAGATCGTGGTGGAGAACCACGGGAACTGGTCTTCACACGGAGATTGGGTGGCCAAGTTGATGAAGAATGTGGATCGCGACAGCTGTGGCACGTTGCCTGATTTTCAGAATTTCAAGGGATACGATCCATACAAGGGCGTGAAGGAAATGATGCCATGGGCAAAGATCGTCTGTGCCAAGGCCATTGAGTTCAATGACAAGGGTGATGAAGCCCGGGTGGATTACGGAAGGATGATGAAGATTGTGAAAGATGCGGGGTTCAAGGGCTATGTTGGAATCGAGTTTGAGGGACATGGAGTGGATCCGGTCAAGGGCATCCTGATGACCAAGGCATTGATTGAAAAATCAGTGGCAGCTCTTTGATCCGGTCCTCCTTATGAAAGTCAGAACCATCCTTCTATGTAGCCTGCTGCTGTGGGCAGTCGGGGCGCAGGCTGCAGTTCTCTTTGTGTCTCCAAGCGGAGATGATGAGGCTGATGGTGGTGAGCATAGCCCATTGAAGAGTCTGGTGGAGGCCAGAGATCGCGTCAGGGAACTGTCTCGTGGGCAGGGGGATCATTTCGTCATTCTTCGCAATGGCAGGCATGAACTGAGCAAGCCTCTGAATCTGGACGAGCGGGACGGGGGGATGAATGGTACACGCGTCGTCTGGAAGGCTTTTCCTGGGGAAGTAGCCCGAATCAGCGGCGGAAGAGTGATCGAAGGTTGGTCTCAAGCAGCGAACGGAATCTGGACGGCTCACGTCCCCAAGATCTGGAACTTCAGGGAGTTGTTTGTGAATGGCAAACGCAGGGTTAGGGCACGGTTTCCAGATCAAGGCTATCTTCGAATTGCCAAAGCAGGCGACGATCGGAGGACTTGGTTTCTATTCAATGAAGGAGATCTTCCGGAAATCAAAGGCGTGTCTTCCTTAGAGCTTGTGTTCCTTCACGACTGGTCGATTTCGAGGGTAGGGATCAAATCGATCAACCACGGGACCAAGCGCGTGGATCTGACGGATGGTGTGGGCTGCAGTGCAGATCACTATGCGATGGATCACTTTGAGAAACAGCCAAGATACTTTTTGGAAAATTCAAAGCAGTTTTTGAATCAACCGGGAGAATGGTATCTGGATCCAGAGGCCGAGTTGCTCTTCTACAAACCGATGCCAGGGGAAGACGTTTCCAAGGCTGAGGTGATTGCACCATGGTCATCTGGAATCATTCAGGCTGCAGGAAAGGGAGCACCGATCAGGAATCTGGAATTTGAAGGATTGGTATTTGAACATAGTCATTTTGAGATTCCTGAAACCGGCTACGTGGAGGGCCAAGCCTCCTATTATGAGATTCGAGGAAGTAACCAGAACTCTGGTATGAAACGGGTCTTCACACCGGCTGCCATCCATTTGACCCACGCAGAGGATTGTAGATTCTCCAATTGTGAGATTCGTCACACCGGAGGGGGCGGAATCTGGATTGGGGAGCGGACCAGGTTTTGCTCGGTTGAGAGATCACGCATCCATGACACATCTGGAAATGGCGTGATGCTTGGTGAAGACCGGACACGCAGAATAGGAAATCAGATCTGGCACGATGCTGCTCCTGAACAAATCTCCACAGGGAATTGGCTCATAGATAGTGAAGTCCATCATGTAGGGCAGCAGTTCTATGGTTCGGTGGGTGTTTGGGTGGGAATCACCAGAGAAACATTGGTGGATAGGAATCACATTCACGATCTGCCTTACACCGGTGTTTCAATTGGCTGGCGTTGGGATGCCAGACCTACGGGCGCTGCTGATAACAGTGTTTCGTGGAATCACATTCACGACATCATGTTGAAGCTCTCTGATGGTGGAGGAATCTACAGTCTTGGCCACCAGCCTGGATCACGAATGCTTGGTAATCGCATCCATGGTGTTCGGGTTAATGCCGGACGAGCCGAGAGCAATGGAATGTTTCTGGATCAAGGAACGTCAGAGTTGTTGATTGCAGGAAACACGATTCACGATATCGCGCGTTCTCCATTAAGATTTCATCAGGCCTCAACCAACTACGTTGAACGGAATACACTGGTGACCAAAAAAGGTGTGCTTCACATCCGGTTTAACAATACGCGTCCGGAGCGAATCCTTGAGGCCGACAATGTGGTGCTCGAAGAGAAGGAATAGGTAGAGAAGTTCAATTGGATGTGGCGACGCCGATTGCCAGTAGATAGATCATGACTTCAGTGATCTGTTGAACCGCACCGAGGCAATCACCTGTGTATCCCCCGATAGATCGCTTGAGAAACGCCTGCATCATTCCCCTGATGAGAAGGGATGCCGGGAGAATGGTCAAAATCCATGGATTCCATTGGGTTGCAAGATAGGCAGATGGAATGAGGGTGAACACAGTCGCGATGATCAGATCGTTCAGATGAATCCGGTTCGCAACGCCCCGACTCTTTGATGCATCAGACTGGATGTAATCCATGGAACGCATCATGCAGACAGGAACCCAACGACTCAGGGAGTGAGCTGAGATCAGAATCAATCCAAAGTGAGTGAAGGGAACCTGCGTTGCCAACTGCCTTAGACTTTCAAACTTTAAAGCGAACAAGGCGATCAGCCCCACGGCTCCATAGACGCCAATCCTCGAGTCTTTCATGATGCTCAGAATTTGATCCTTCTTCCATCCTCCGCCAAATCCATCACAGAAATCGGAGAACCCATCTTCGTGAAGAGCGCCGGTCAGGATCAGTCCAGAGATCATGCAAAGCATCACTGCAAGTGGAATAGGCAAGAGTGATGCCGCAGCGAGATAGACACCAAAGCACACCAAGCCTACGAGAATACCGACCAATGGATAATAGCGAGGAGAACGTTTCTGGTTTTCATCGGTAAACGAAACCCAACGAGGGCTGTTCAACCGGGTGAGGAATGATTGAGCAACATAGTAGCTGTGGATCTCCCTGATGATTCCAGTCGAAGGGCGTGACTCCGCAGATGCGTCGTCAGGTCCTATAGCTGAATTGGAAGACTCGTCGGCCATGGTTCAGCGATTGTCTACTCCGGCACCTTCGAAAGTGGCCATATCGGAAAGGGTGGCAGCAGCAGCTTGGACGATTGGGATCGCCATGGCTGCACCTGAGCCCTCGCCAAGTCGCATCCCCAAGTCTAGCAAAGGTTCGTGGCAAAGGAACTCGAGTTGAAGTCGGTGTCCGGGCTCGGGGGAAAGATGTCCGGCGATCATGTAGTCCTTGGCGGTTGGATTGATCAGTGTGGCGATCAATCCGGCTGAAGTGGCAACATAACCATCGAGCAAAATGGCTGTTTTTCCCTGAGCGGCACCAAGACAAATCCCAGCAAGATAGGCGATCTCAAGGCCTCCAAGAGCGGTCACGATCTCTAGGCCGTCAGTAGCAATCGGTTTATGAAGATCCAACGCCTGTTGGATAGCCTTATGTTTCTTTTCCAGCTGCACTTCATCGACTCCAGTGCCTCTCCCTGTGACAGCCGACGGCTCAAGCTCCAGTGCAGCTGCCGTGATCGCAGCTGCCGAGGTGGTGTTACCAATTCCCATTTCACCTATGGCGATGAGATCAACACCATCGTTGATCAAGTCCGCTGCTTTCGAAATGCCTACTTTGATCAGGGTTTGGGCCTCGCTTGAAGTCATTGCTGGCTCCTCACTGATATTGCGAGAGCCGCCCTTGCGGACACCAAGTTGTTGAAGTGCAGGGGAGGAAGGTGGTTCAGGATGAACACCAGCATCTACAAGCACCAGTTTCGCTCCAGTCTGCTTTGCCAGAACATTGATACACGCACCACCATTGATGAAATTGGCAACCATCTGAGCAGTGACGCTGGACGGATACGCGCTGACACCCGAATCAGCCACTCCGTGACTGGCTGCAGCAATGACAATGGCTGGAGCCTTGATGGTTGGGCGCTCCGTAGATTGGATACCGGCCAGTCTGATACTGAGGGCTTCCAGTCTCCCAAGGGCACCTGTGGGTTTTGTCAGAATCGCCTGCCGATTGGCGGCTGCGGCAGCTGATTCTGTATCTATACAGGGAATGGTAATCATTTTGGTGTGTCGATGGTGCCTTCCAGTCGGATGCCGTCAGGGCGGGCATCCAATCGGGTCACGCTTCCATGATCAACCTGAAATCGCCAGTAGTTCTCTGGAGGACGTTCGTGAATCATGCAATGAATCAACTGGATCGGGGTCGCGTGTGTGATGACTGCGATGCGTTTGTGAGAGGAAGTCATCAGACCATCCCATGCCTGTTGAATACGACTTGTCACTTCTTGAAGGGATTCGCCTTGATGCTCTTTGAAACTCCAGAGCTGATCGAATCGTGCCTCGGCCTGATCAGGGAAAGTTTCCTTCACCTCGTCGTAAGTCTTTCCCTCCCATGTGCCATGATCACACTCCCGCCACAACAGGGATGTGGCCTTTTCACCTCGTGGATTTGTCCTTTGAAGGAGATCTGCCAGTCGGTCGGTTCTCTGGAGTCCGGTCGAGAGGATGAAGTCGAAGTGTGATTCAGCCAGTGATTGATGAACGTCGTTCAGTTGTTGTTCACCTTTGTCAGTTAGCGGGCGATCGCTGTGGCTTTGGTAGCGTTTGGCCGTATTCCAATCGGTTTCAGTATGCCTGATCAACGTGACGTGGACCGGATGATCCGGGCGCCGGAGGGGCGTATTATCAGGTTCTGAATGTGAGGCAGGTTGAGGCATGCAGGTTTCGAAGCGGGAGGGTGGCACTGGATGAAGGAGGAGGCAAGAGGACTGAAGACGACTTTCATTAGAGAGCCATTCTGCTTGTTGGGATCAGCGGCGTTGATACAGTCCCGCGCCCTATGGCGAATGATTTGGGAACAACGTTGGTGTCTGCTGATGAGGTCGGGGTTAAATTTAATGACCGCGTGATCCTCTCTGGTGCCACCTTGTCTGTTGTCGAGGGACAACGGGTGGGGCTGGTCGGGCGCAATGGTTGTGGAAAGTCGACCTTTCTCAAACTGCTGAATGGAGAGTTTTCTCCGAATGAGGGGAACATCTCCAGAAAGCGAGGGCTGCGCCTTGGGTATCTGTCTCAGAATTTCACCTTGGATCCTGAGAAAAACGTCTGGGAGAACATCATGGATGGGGCCCGTGATCTTCAGGATTTGTTGGATGAGTTTGAGTCTCCAGATGTTTCCTTGGAACGTCATGCTGAGCTGGAGGAGCTGATACATGCGCAGGATGGGTGGTCGCTTCACGCACGTGTGAATACCATCATGACCAATCTGCATACGCCCACAGGCGAAACCGGGATTGGGAAGCTTTCAGGCGGAGAGATGCGTCGTGTCGCCATGGCGCGGGCGCTTGTGGCCAAACCTGAGATGTTGATGCTGGATGAGCCTACCAACCATCTTGATCCTGATTCCATCGAATGGCTTGGCGATTTCTTGGTGGGGTACAAAGGGGCATTTCTGGTGGTGACTCATGACCGATATTTTCTCGATCGGGTGACCAATAATATTGTCGAGTTGGCAAATGGGCGTTTCTACAGCTACTCAGGGAACTACTCTGACTTCCTGATTGCGAAGTCAGAGCGACTGGCCACGGAGGCGAACACTGAACGGAATCGTCAACGTTTTCTGGAGAAGGAACTGGACTGGGCGAGGCGTCAACCCAAGGCACGCACCACGAAATCAAAGAGCCGTCTGGACCGCATTGATGAGGTTTTAGACCAAGGACCTCCTGAGGCTGAGGTGGATATGGAGCTCGTGATTCCTCCGCCGCCACAGTTGGGCAATCGGATCATGGATCTGCATAACCTCGGAGTGGAGCTAGGTGGCAGGCAATTGATCAGGGGACTCACGTTTTCCTTTGAGCGCGGGATGAAGATCGGTATTGCCGGGCCTAATGGCGCGGGTAAGACAACCTTGCTTCGTGCTGTCATGGAGGAGTTGAAACCCAATGAAGGCACGGCCAAGAGCGGATCGCTTACAGACTTTAATTACATTGATCAAAGCCGTCTTCAACTGGATGAAACGAAGACGGTCCTTGAGGAGGCTGGTGATGGAAGTGAGTTTGTCGTGTTTGGTAATGGACGTCTTTCGCTGCGAGCCTACCTGAAACGGTTTCTCTTTGATGATGCCCGTATTGGAACCAAGGTCGAATTGCTGAGCGGAGGTGAGCGTAGCCGATTGATGTTGGCCAAGGTCCTGAAGCGTGGTGGAAATTTCCTGATTCTTGATGAGCCGACCAATGATCTGGATCTGGCCTCGCTCAGGATTTTGGAGGAAGCGTTGATTGCGTTTCCCGGAGTGGTGTTGGTGGTCAGTCATGATCGTTATTTTCTCAATCGTGTCTGCAATGGCATTCTTGCCTTTGAAGGTGATGGGAATGTTGCTTACAGCACGGGGAACTACGACTACTACATCGAGAAGAAGAAACGGCAAGATGCCGATGCAGCTGCTGCCGCAAAGTCTGCCAAACCTACAGCTGACAAGAATAAGCCCGCTGCAGAGAAGAAGCGTAAGTTGACGTGGAAGGAGCAGAAGGAGCTAGAAGGAATGGAAGAGAAGCTGATGGAGAAGGAAGGGGAGATCGAGGAGATCGAATCCCTTTTCTTGCAACCAGATTTTCATGAGAAGCATGGCCAGCGGATTAAGGAGATTCAGGATGACCTGGATTCAAAGAAAAAGGAACTGGCAGAGATGTATGCCCGCTGGGAAGAGCTGGAGGCACTGAAGTAAGACACATGGCAGGAGATCCAATCCGAATCCTTTTCGTTTGTTCGATGAACCAGTGGCGTAGTCCGACCGCTGAGAAACTCTACCGCAATCATCCTTCGTTACAGGTGCGATCTGGTGGCACAAGTCCCAAGGCGCGCCATTCGGTCACAAAATCAGATTTAGACTGGGCGGATGCAGTAATGGTGATGGAGCGCAAGCACGTGCAGCGCCTTCGAAAGGCATTTCCATCAGAGATGATGGAGAAAACGACCTGTGTTCTGGACATCGAGGACCTGTATCAATTCATGGATTCGGACCTTGTTGAAGAACTCAAGAACGCAGTTGATCCAATCATTGAAGAGTGGGTTTCAAGCTGTTGAGTTCCTGTAATCCCCATCTATACAACCCCATATGACTTTGGTAGGCTGCGTCTCGTTATGCCAATTGATGAGATTTTGATGGATGCAGAAGAGGCCATGAACAAGGCCGAGGAAGCCACCGTGCGCGAATTTTCCAGTGTTCGCACAGGTAAGGCGTCTGGTGCGCTGGTGGAGAACATCATGGTCGAAGCCTATGGTTCGCAAGTGAAACTGCGTGATGTCGCAGGTATCACCACACCTGAATCACGCACGATCGCCATCCAGCCATACGACGTCTCCACAATCCAATCGATTGAGAAGGCCATCCTTTGCTCCAGTCTTGGAATTACCCCTACCAATGACGGCCGCTTGATTCGCCTGTTCATGCCAGAGATGACAGAGGAACGCCGTCAGGAATTGGCCAAGGTCGTCAAGAAGATGACAGAAGATGGACGTATCTCCGTCCGTCATGCCCGCCGCGATGCACTCGACAAGCTAAAGGCAGAGAAAAAAGACGGTGCTTCAGAAGATGAGATTTCTCATGCCGAAAAAGAGGTGCAGAAGCTGACCGACAAATCCATTGGTCGTATTGACGAGCAGATGGCCAAGAAGGAAAAAGAAATCATGACTGTCTAGTCATTTGATTCATCCAATTTGCAAAGCCCGGATGCCGAAAGGTGTTCGGGCTTTTTGCTTTGCCGATTCTTGGTGTTTACGATTCGCCGTTTCGTCTAAAACGGATCGATTGTACCGGAACCATCTCTCCACCTACGCTGAGTTCGATGGTGTCGCTTTGGAATCCGAGTTCCTCAGATACCATCTTCATGGCTTCTGGGGTGACGAGGATCTGTCCGGGCTCTGCGAGATCCTCGCCAAGCTTGCTGGCTCGGTTCACCGGGGCACCAAAGTAGTCGGACGAGTGAGGCAGGATACATTCACCATGATCGATCCCGCAGGAGAGATGGATGTCCAATTCATCCGGCGTCAGGAGATTGGCTGAGTCCATTGCGAGATGCAGGGCGATGGAGGCGCGGATGGCATCGCCTGGGGTCTTGAAGATGGCAAAGGCGTTGTCCGCTTCAAACTTCACCAAGGTGCCACCATAGCTTTCAATGATGGGTTTGGAGGTCAGTTGCATCCGCCTCACCATGGAAAGGTAATGCACGATTCCAAAGCTGTTGGCCAGTCGGGTGAAACCGGACATATCCACGACGAGAGGGCTTCCCGTCACTCCAAATGAATCCCAGATCTCTTTTTCCAATGCATCCCTGTCGTCCTTGTCCGGTTCTTGTGAGAATTTGAGAAGCAGGTCGTTGAAGCGATCGTTGGTTTGTTGGCTCATTGGCAGGGAGATCGATGGATGGAAAATTGGGTCAATACTGCCCCTCACTTACGGACCAACCTCCGTCAACAGACAGCACTTGGCCTGTGACGAACTTGGATTGATCGGACAGAAGAAAGACGGCTGCGGCATCAAGATCATCGGGAAGTCCGATGCGTCCACCATCCAATGGTTGCTTGGTCTTGATGAAATTCATGATGTCTGGATCGGATTGAGCGCGTTCAGACATCGGTGTCTCCACAAGGGCCGGGGCGATCACGTTGCAACGGATGTTCTCCTCGGCATAGTGAGCTGCAGAGGTGCGTGTGAGGCCGATGATGGCTGCTTTGGTGGTGGCGTAGGTATGAGTGGAGAAATAACGGGGCGATGGAGAATAACCGAGCACGGAGCCCATGTTCAGAATGGATCCGGGGTGGTCCAGCTCCAGTAGTTTCCGGATTGCAGCGCGGTTGGAGTAAAAGACGGAGGTGAGATTGAGATCGATCGTGTAGTCCCAGCCTTCGTCCGTGATCTCATGCAATGGACCATCGCCCATGCGACGCCCGCTACCTCCGGCCACATGATAGAGCCCGTCAAAACCACCGAATTCACCGACTGCGCAATCGATCGCATCGATGGCGGTTTGTGGGTGTGTCGCGTCACCTTGAATGCCATGGGCCAGATCTTCTCCGATCTGTTCGATGGCTTCTTCGATCGACTCAGGCTTGCGACCCACCAACACCAGCTGGGCACCTTCCTTGGAAAGCGCATGGGCGGCTGACAGACCGAGGCCTGTCGTGCCGCCCATGATGACAATTGTTTTTCCAGCCAGTGCAGGCATGGGGATTCAGGGGTTATCCAAGCCCGAGTTTTCTGAAGCGGGCTTTCACGTGTTTGAAGTGGAAATCGAGACTGCAGAGTTTGCGGAGTTCCTTTTCATCGATGTGCTTGGTGACCTCTTCATCTGTGAGCAACTGCTCGAGGAAGTCGGCATCATCACGGCCCTGATGCTTGGTGGCCCATGTCTCCATGGCGTTACGCTGCACAAGCGAGTATGCCTCTTCGCGGGTGAGTCCCTTGCGGACGAGTGCAAGCAGCACGGTCTGTGAGTTCCACATGCCGAGTGAGAGCCCAAGGTTCTTTTCCATGTTCTTTGGATACACGATCAATCCCTTGGTGAGATCGGTCAATTTGTAGAGCATGTAGTCGAGCAGGGTGCAGGAGTCAGGGAAAATGACACGTTCCACAGAGCTGTGTGAGATATCGCGCTCATGCCAGAGTGCCACGTCTTCCATGGCGGCCACGGCGTTGCCGCGAATCACACGGGCCAGACCGGTGAGTCGCTCTCCTGTGATCGGGTTGCGCTTGTGTGGCATGGCGCTGGATCCCTTTTGTCCCTTGGAGAAGAACTCCTCAGCTTCCAGAACCTCAGTGCGTTGGAGGTGACGGAATTCAGTGGCCCAGCGTTCAATGGATGCGGCTACAAGTGCCAGCACATTGATGAACTCAGCATGAATGTCACGCTGCACCACCTGAGTGGCGATGGTGGCGGGCTTGAGTCCGAGCTTCTTACAGACAAAGGTTTCGATCTTCGGTGCCAGATGAGAACTGGTGCCAACAGCTCCACTGAGTTTGCCTACAGCGCAACGCTTGCGCATCTGCTCCATACGTTCCAATCCGCGACCAAACTCGTCATACATGAGCGCCATCTTCATACCGAAGGTGGTGGGTTCTGCATGGATGCCGTGACTGCGGCCGATCATCGGCGTCATCATGTGCTTCTTGGCCTTGGCGGCGATGACCTTGCGTAGGTCTTTGAGGTCCTTGATGAGAATATCAGCACTCTCAACCATTCGAACGCCGAAAGCCGTGTCCAGAATGTCGCTGCTGGTCAGACCGTAATGGAGCCAGCGGCAGGCAGGTTCACCGATGTTCTCAGATACGTTTGTGGTAAAGGCGATGACGTCGTGGTTGAGCGTCTTTTCCAATTCATTGCAGCGTTCCAAGCTGAACGCTGCCTTCTTTTTCATCTGCTTGAGGTCCTTCTCTGGAACCAGGCCTTCCTTACAAAGTGCCTCGGAGGCGAGCAACTCGATATCAAGCCAGATCTCCAGCTTGCGTTGCTCTGTCCAGATTTCCCTCATCTGCGGTCTCGAATAACGTGCAATCATTTCGGCAAGCAAACGTGAATCCGGGGCAAATCTCAAATTTCAAATTTCAGTTTTGAACTAAAAGCCATCGAAATCCAGATCCCCCCGCGATGAACGAGAAGAAAAGGCCACTTGGGGATGTGTTGGATGTCCTAGCTCAGTTGAAAAAGGTGAATATTCCTTACCGTCTGGACTGTATGCGGGACAATGCCCTCAAGGTGGAGGTGGTTGTTCCCGGGCAGCGTTGGGATATTGAATTTTTCAGCGATGGGGAGATTGAGATCGAAATTTTCCACAGCGATGACGAGATATCCTGTGGAAAAGGCGCCGTAACTGAGCTTCAAAGACTCTTCGAAGAATTTTCAGAGGGGGCGATCAGCTGATGAGACTTCAATGGTAGGGTCGGACAGGCTGTGTCTGAGGCTTTGGCGCAGGGTGCGAACAACTTTTTCATCATCGGCTTTCGGGAAGCTTGTCCGGGCGGGATGAAGGAGTAAGATGCACGACACGCGCTTATGAGTCAGGCTCAGGACATAGTGAAGCTGAAGCAGCTGCTGGAGGAGAAATTTCCGGCTGCTCATGCGCGTCGTCCTGAACAGGAAACGGTGCCTACAGGCGTTCGTCTGCTGGACGATGTGGGGCTGCCCAAGGGGGCGATCACTGAGGTTGTCTCTGAGGGAACAAGCACTGGAGGGCACCTGTTGATTTCTGAGCTGATAGAACAGTTTCAAAAGAACAGACAGACTCTCGCGCTGGTGGATGGGGCCAATAGTTTTGATCCTCAGACGGCCATGCCTGATGGAGCCGAGCGTTTGCTCTGGGTGCGTTGTCAGAAGGCAATGGAGGCAATCCAATCCACCGACATCCTGCTACGTGATGGTAATCTCCGTTTTGTGGTTCTTGATCTCTGTTTGAATGGACAAAAGGAACTACGCCGATTGAACAGCGCTGTGTGGTTCCGTCTTCAGACCTTGGCGCAACAGACATCCTCTGTGTTGATGGTCATGACGCCTCAGACCCTCGTAGGCTGTGCGCGGCTACGCCTGAAGCTTGATTCCCAGTTCCGCCTTCAGGATCTCAATCGTCGCCCTGGTCAGTTGTTGAACAAGGTTCGCATCCGTGTGACACGTCAACGTAGCGGCAAGCTCCAAGTGGGTGTGGATGTGGAAGAGCAGGGACGGTTGGCTTCTTGAGTGTGCCGGTCGGTCGCTTTCACGCGTTACGATTCGGGATACAGGACAATGAGGTGATATTAACGATGGTTGGTGGGCGTCATCATGACATTGGTGACGTTGCCTTTCAGTCGCCAGGTGTATCCTTGGTTCTCTATGGTTGTCGTATCCGTAGTCGGGTCGTAGCTGGACTGTTGTCCGGCTGCATTGTTGGAGTGCTCAGTGCCATGTTCATTGGATGCGCATCCGACAAGCATGACTGAGGATAGGCATATGAGAGCGAAGGATTTGATTCTCATATTATGGGCGGAGGGATGCTTCATTACCTTTGCTGGTGGAGGTGTGTGCGATCAGCTCGATCTTCAGCTCCGATGGAGGAGAGCGTTCGCTGTAGGAATAGACTTCAGTCCAGGTGGATTTCTTAAGAGGAAGCTTCTTTGGGGCGATTCGTTCCTTGCCGTTCTCTCTCGCATCCTGACTGAAATAAAAGTCTGTAGAGATCTCAGATGAAAAGTTAGGCCCGCTGACACTGACCATAATTTTTGAATCCAGAATGGTGTGGTTGCTTGGTGAATGCTTCGCAAAGGAGCCAAGACGGTGGAACACGATCCCTATCTTCACAGATTTTCCGTAGTCGTCAAAGAACGGGGGCAGGGTGGTGATGTTGGTTTTGGAGCCACGGATGCTCAGTATTCTGGCGTTGGTAATGGGGTGCTCGGTTTCGAAGTGTAGGACTTGAATGGCTCCAGCTTTGGCTGCCAAACCTGATTCAGGTTTGGACTCTGCATAGATGACGGAGCATGCGCCTATTAGCAGCCCGATACTGACGAGTTGAGTGCGCAGTAGAGTCAGTGACTTCATGAGACTTCTGAAATAGGGGAATGATGGACTAGCTTGAATGATTGGGCTTGTTCTCATCCACCTGCTTGATCCCGCCGTCTCCGAACTGGATGGAAATGAGACGATCAGCAGGAATGATTTTTGGTCCCAGATCCTGTCTCTGTGGACGTGTGATGATCAAGTAATCACCGGTGAGCTTGCCATAGGCATCGACATTCCAGCTTCCGTTTCCTCCGGGGACGGCACTGGGGTGGTTCACGCGAGAGAATCCCTGAACGCCTCCTCCTTCCTTCTGATACTCCACGTAGAGGATCACACCTTCAGCAACGGTTGCTGACTCGGAGGGAGTCCGGCAGCATCCGATCAAACAGAACATCAATGCGACAGCCATCAGATGGAGCAGCTTCTTTAAAAGGGACTTCTTTGGATACATGATCGGAAAGTGGGCTTGGCTTGCTGGAAAACAAGGAAGAAGATAAGCGTGGATTGCGCGTGATAGAACTGGAAGCGCGGCATCTGACGTAGGGAGGATTACCAGAGTTCAGGTTTGTTCAGTGGTTCAACACACTTGAATTCGACTCGAGAGCTGTTTGATGAAGAGGTTTCCCTATCGATTGCCTGCCACCCGAATGGGTAGGAAAGCTTGCATGGTGGAACATACCTTTCAGCAGGCTCAGGCTTGAAGCCAAAGCGTGAATAAAACGCTGGATCGCCATAAACGAGAATGACGTGGATGCCCTTGTCTTTAAGTATCTTCAGACCTTCCTTGATTAGGGCCGTTCCGATTCCTTTTCCCTGATGGGATGGATCGACAGCCAATGGAGCGAGGATGTAGGCAATGAGATCATCGGTGTTTTTCGAATGAACCGGGCTGAAAGCGATATGCCCGATTGGTTGATCATCTTCTTCAGCAATCAGATGGATACACTCAGGCGATGATGCCGTTTCGATTAAGCTGCAGGCGAGATCGGCAACGAGTGTGTTTTCCTCATCAGTGAAAGCCTTGAGGTGAATCGCGCGGATCTTGTCTTGGTGCGATTTGTTTGCCGGGAGGATCTTCATCACGATACCAATAGAGAACGAACTTTCTCTGCCAGTGCCATACCTAGCGTCTGGTGTTGATCTTCATCCAGATGCACACCGTCTATCTTGCTGGTCTGAGTGACGTTTCCTGCATCGAAGAAAGGGCAGTTGGCTTCTTGGGCTATGGCCTCAATGGCTGAGGTGAGTCCGGCTGACTTGAGTTCTGCACCTTCAAATTTGGCGGCTATGTTTCCCTTTGCTTTTTGGATGGGAGGAGGTGCCACGACAAGGATCTCAGGAACAGGCATTCCCGGTTCGATGGGCGCTTGTCGAATGGCATGGATGAGTTTGGAGATTCCTTCCGCTGACTGTTGTGCATTGTTTTCGTGCATTGCCTGAAAGTCATTTGTTCCGAGAAACAAAATGACGAGGGCGAGGGGAGAGTTGATCTCTATCCGTTGCTCCAAACCGTCCAATCCGTTTCGGCCGGGTTTGATGGGATCCTCCCATAGTGTCCGGCGCCCGTTTAGGCAGTCTTCGATGACCCGCACCTGGAGGCCTGAGTCATTGAGCACTGATTCTACAACACCGGGCCATCGCTTGGGGAATGGAAGCCGGTTTCTTGTGTTGGGAATGATGCCCCAGCTTAAAGAGTCGGCGTATACCAGGATTTGTTTCATATCCATGAGAGGCACTGGATACTGCTGTAGGCCCTCAGGTATGCAATTCGAAACATCGGATAGGAAGGTGGAAGAGCTGCGTCAGTCTGCTGAGAAACGTCGATCGACCACGACGTTGTCATTGAGCATGAAAATGACTGCAGAACAATTTCCATCCTTCTGAGATAGAAGCGAAACATGGACACGCTTGAGCCCACTTGCGTTTCCCTCTGTGATTTGTGGGAGCACGTATTCGCTGCCTGCATACTGCTCTTTGACGATGCTTTCAATGGAGTTGGCATCAGCCCCTTCAGGCACACGCAACATGACTGACCTGAGGAGCCGCTCGGATGGGGGAGGGAATAGAAAAAGGGATGCAAGGAGACTGAATGCGATGACTCCAGCAAGCACTGCATGCTTTCTGCAATTGGCTAACCAGAACAGCCCGAAGAGCGTCCCTCCTATCATGCTGAAGAGCAGGTAGCGATACGTATAGGCCACAACTCCCAGCCATTGATCAATGTGGTAGGCCATAAAGAAGACAAAGGCCAATAGGATGACTGCTGTGAATGTCAGGAAATGCTTCATTTGAAAGAGGAACATCAGGAAAAACTTTTTGCTGCTCTTGAGCATTCATCCACGTTGGGAGGTGTGGTCTTGAAAAAGAAGTGGACTAAGGCAGCTGCTCCACATATTGCTGAATTGGCAGCCAAACGATCCAGATGCCTGACCAGTGGGATGCTGGGTATCTGGCTCCGTCACTTTGGCGAAGGCGACGTTGATGATCTTCTTTGGCATTTCAGCCGCTTGAATACCGGTTTTTCGTCGATCATGCATCGCGTGAAGAGCATCGAAGGCTTTCCTTACAAGGAGGCTGTGGAAGATCTTTGGCGTCGAAGGCAAGCGGGATTGAATAGTGGTAGTGATCTTGTCCCTTTTGCTGCAGCTGAGGGAGTGGAGGGAGCGATGGAGGCCTTTGGCATTCAGTTGCGAAACAAGAAATGGAAGAAAGACCTGCGCGTGCATTATCTCAAAATTGTTCAGCCAGTCGTCCCCGTGGATGGCTCTCTTGATGATGTGGAGGAATGGATTATGAATCAGGTTGGGGAGATCGCTGCGAAATAGTTTTTTCGAATACTCTCTAAGGATCTTCCTCTGAGATTGTCTTAACTAAAAGCCATGATGGAATTCATCGTTATACTCGGTCTGATCATGCTGCCGATCTGTGCAGGCCTGGCGCTGTTTCGATGGTCTCAAAAGATGAGGCGTGACAACACAGTGGTGGAGAGCCCCTTTGAGCGCCACAGGTAGCCCAACGGAGAAGAACCATGTCTGAATCATTGATACGAACCCGACCCGTGGGGCTGCATCGATTGCCTGATGATTCAAAGGGAGAAAAGCCCTTTGCTGGAGTCGCCGAGATCAAGAGGTTGGTCGCGATCAGCGGCGTGTCTCTTCTGAGTCTGTGGTTTGGTCTGTCGGCTTAGGATATACTTGGGGAATTGATTACTTCGGAAGGCGTTGTCACTGAGGCGACTGAAGGTTCTCAGTTTGTGATGGGTTCGAGTGGGTTGGAACTCTCATCAGGAGCAGGAGGCGTCACCAATTACTATCCCGGTATTGTACCTTCGCTTGCAGTTCCGTTTGCGATTCTGGTTGGCTTTGCCGTGTATGGAGCCTGGAATCTGGGAGGTAAAACGGAGATTAAGGCACGGAAGTAAGACCCAAGGCTTTGCGAGCGGCCTTACTGTTCCACTCCCAGGTGCCTTGCCTGGCGGGCTGCGGTCTTGGGAAGGAGGCTGGCCTCAACTCCCTTTCGCTTTCCATCCAAATGCTCACCAAGGAATTTTGGCGTCTCAGGGCGTCCTCCTGATTGGTAGTCATGTAGGAGTGTTTCTGCTGCTTCCTTCTTTTCAATCCCTGCCTGTTCAGTCAGGTAAATGAACAAAAGTTTCACCAACCGCAGCAGGGCAATGCCGTGACGGCTTCCAGTCTGGCTGAAGAGCCAATCGCTCAATGTGAGAAAGCTGGTGAAAGGTGAGCCGCTTTCCCTCCAGATGAGAGGGGCGCTTCGTGTGAAATTCCCGCTGTTTCCGATCAGGTCCCAAAAGCGTTGAAACAGTCGCATCCGTTGCATGTCCAAGAAGGAGATATCTCGGTTCTGAAGTATCTCGAACGGAGTCTGGTCACTGTAGACCATTTCGAATTCCTTGTCGTGACGGATGATTGGTGTTCCTTTCAATCGCTTGAGAATTCCCACCTGAATCTCTTGCGGCCCAAGCTCTATCAATCGATCGAAGCCCTCTCCAAAGCTTTCCAAAGTCTCACCGGGCAATCCGACGATCAGGTCTGCATGGATATGAACTCCTGTTTCGCTTCTCAGATATTTGAAGTTGTCTGCCAGCTTGTCGTAGTTCTGGCGGCGGGAAATGTTCTTTCCGACCTCGGGATTGAACGTCTGGATGCCTACTTCAAATTGAAGTTTCCCAGGAGGAAACTGTTTGATGATTTCGCGCAGTCCCTTTGGCAGACGATCGGGGATCATTTCAAAATGCACGAACAGATCATCCATCATTCGATCGAGAAAGAACTGAAGAATCTCACTGCTGATTCGAAGGTTTAGATTGAATGTTCGATCAACGAACTTGAACTGTCGCACACCGCGATCCATCAGAGACTGCATCTGCTCAAGAAATCCATCCACCGGGACCTGCCTTACGGGGACGTCCAGTGACGACAGACAGAACTCGCAGGTGAAGGGGCACCCTCTTGACGCTTCCACATAAATAATCCGATTGGCGATATCCCGTTCGGTGTAGAGCGGGTAGGGAGGAATGAGATCTGCGGGTTCAGGAAGCTGAGCGCGAATGATTTTTTGATCTGGAGCCTGATCGTTCAGAAGCTGATCACACAATTGAGCAAAGGCCAGATCCGCTTCACCGGTGATTACGAAGTCCGCCATGGCAACAATAGGCTGTGATTCGATCTCGTAGCTGACCTCGGGGCCACCGAGGACTATGGTAATATCAGGTGCGATCTTTCTGATAATCCCCATGACTTCCCGCGTCGGTTCGGCGTTCCAGATGTAAATGCCGAGTCCGAGAATTCGTGGTTGCTTGGCGATGATGGCCTCAGCGATGTCGATGGGGCGCTGATTGATATCGAACTCAGCGATTTTAGCCCGTTCCTGAAACTCGCCGAGATTGGCCATGAGGTAACGCAGTCCAAACGCAGCGTGAATGAACTTGGCGTTGAGTGTGGCCAGTAGAATTTCGGACATGATGATCGAAGTTGGCGGAGAGGATAGGAATCGAACCTACCCCGGCCTTGTGAAAGACCGACAACCGTTTTGAAGACGGCGGAGGCCACCAGGCACCCTTCACTCTCCGCGCAGAGCATAGAGAGGCTGGGCTTGAGGTGCAACAGGGGGGGAAGACGATGTCAGTTTCGCGACATCTTGCGGGCCAGTGCTTCGGTGGATTGAAGGGCTGACTCGGGCGAGAAGAGGAATTTTTCAGCGAGAAATTTGTCGTTGAAGAGCCCGGCGGCGCGGACGAGGACGTCGTTGCCATCGAACTCAGCAAAGGCGGCTGTGGGGGTGCTGCATCCGCCTCCGATGGATCTTAGGAAGGCACGCTCCAGTCCGATGCAGCTAAAGGTGTCCATGTCATTCAGAGCGCCGCAGATCTCGTCTGTGACAGGATCTTCCATACGGGTTTCGATGGCGATCGCTGCTTGTCCCGGGCAGGGAACCATTTCATCGATTGTAAATGGTCGCACTTTGATGCCTTCAGGTACGTCGCTTCCGCTGAGTGTCCCGTCCTCGGCAATCGTGTAGCCAAGGCGTTTCATTCCCGCAGCTGCCAGAACAGTTGCATGAAGTTCTGGATTCTCAGCCAGCTTGCGAAGGCGGGTGCCTACATTGCCGCGAATTTCTACGAGTTTGAGATCGGGACGGAGCTGGAGAAGTTGCGCTTTGCGGCGGTTGCTGCTGGTGCCGACAGTGGCGCCCTCGGGTAACATTGAGAGCGGATCAGGCCCTTCTGGGTTTCCGGTGCTGTAGACCAGAACATCGCGCACATCTTCTCTGGCTGTGGTGGCAGCGAGTTTGAGTCCGTCTGGGAGTTCTGTTGGGAGATCTTTCAGGCTATGAACCGCCAAGTCGCCTTCTCCGTTGAGGAGGGCGGTCTCAAGTTCCTTCGTGAACAATCCTTTTGGCAGGCTCTTGTCAGGATTGGCAAGGGATGCGGTCTGGAGTTTGTCTCCGGTGGTCTTGAAGATCTGAATGACAAATTCTTTATCAGGAAAGGCGGCTTCGCAGCTGGCTTTGATCTGATTGGCCTGGGCAAGTGCCAGAGCGCTGCCTCGCGTGGCGATGACGATGGGTTTGTCGGTTTGATTCTCCAATGTAGAAGTGGGTTGAGAAATTCAGGTAACGGGTTCGCCTCCAAGTCCGGATTCGAAACCCTTTTTGCCGTCACGACGTGGTCTGGATGGCGGTGGCGAAAAAAGTCCTTTGGCTCTTTCGCGGATAATACTTTCGCAGCGTTCGATCTCGGACTTGCGTTGCTCGAGGTAATCTTGGGCGATCGCCTGAAGGTCGTCCATGTTATAGACGTAAACGTTGTCCATGTAATTGACCTCAGGCTCAATGTCTCTGGGGACGGCAAGGTCAATCAGTAGGAGCGGGCGATTGCGGCGACTCTTCATCATGGGCTCCAGTCGCTCGCGATCAATGACGTAGTGAGGCGCACTGGTGCTGCTGATCATGATGTCGATATTGGCGAATTCATCCGCCCATGAATCGAACTTCACTGCGCGTCCGCTCAATTCCTTGGCAAGGGCTTCGGCACGATCAAAGGACCGGTTTGAAACCATGATGCTCTTTGCCCCGCGACTGAGCAGGGCTCGTGCGGTCTTCTCGCTGGTATCACCTGCGCCAATGACCATGACATTACGGTCGTTTAGTGATGAAAAAATCTTTTCTGCCAATTCCACACCCACTGAACCCACGGAAATGCTGCCCCTTTGGATATTGGTCTCAGTGCGGATGAACTTGGCTGTGTTGAACGCCTTCTGAAACGCCTTGTTCAGTTTGCCGCCGGTGAACTTGGCCTGTAGGGCGATGTCGTAGGCTTTTTTGATCTGGCCGAGAATCTCGGTCTCTCCGAGTACCAATGAATCAAGTCCTGAGGCAACCTTGAACAGATGCTCTACACTGTCGGGATCACCGTGGGTGTAGATTTCGCTATCAAGATCCAGTTCGTATTGGCGGTTCTCAATAAGGAAATTGCGGAGTTGCTCCTGGGGGCAGATGGATTCGTTTTCCGTGTAGATATAGACTTCTACACGATTGCATGTGCTGAGAATGACCGCTTCGTTGGCGAGGCCGGTATCAGTCATGTGGTGCAGCACGTCGGGGATCTCAGCCTCCTTGAATGCAAAACACTCCCGGATGGTTACCGAGGATGTCTTGTGGCTGATTCCTGCTACGACGATGGGCATGAAACTACTGCGGGGTATGAATGCCTGAAAGGAGGTTCACTCCCCAAAAGGTGAGCATGACAAATGCGAAACTGAGCACGGTTCCCCATGCGAGGCGCCGACCGCTGATGGCAAATTTCCAGTGGGCAAAATAGAGTCCGGCATACATGGCCCAGACGAGCAATGCCCAGACTGTCTTCAAGTCAGGCACGAAGATCTTCTCATAACGCTCGAGCATGAGAAACGGCGTCAGGGCCATTCCTGCGGTCATGAGGATTTGGCCAATGAGCATCAGTCTGGAAATAAGGACTTCGAGTTTCTGCATTGGAGGAAGCAGGGAAAGGATCGCTCTGGCCTTATGGAACTTCAGATCGTGTTCCTGAGTGAGAAACATCCCTCCGGCAATTGCACTCAGTCCGTAGGCACCATAGGCAAGCATCACCAGTGCTGCGTGAGGTGATACCAGTGGCATTGTGAAGTCATGATCCACTCCGGGCTTTTCGTTGATCCCCAATGCGAGTGCGAAAATACCTGAACAAAAAAGGATTGGTGACGCGAAGACGCCGACGAATCTCAGGCGGGGCAACAGCCCTATGACCAGAAAAGTTGCTGAAATGGTCCATCCCACGAAGGACACGGCCTCATAGAGATTGTGCACCGGACAACGATTCAGGGAAAATCCACGCTGCATCAGGGAGATGGTGTGGAAGATACATCCGGAAAGGATGATGAAGTAGTTGATGTGGTTGTCCTTACGAAACCCCTTCCGCCACAGAAAGACGGAATACACTAGGCTCACTCCGTAGAGGAGCACCGCGATGATGAACTGGGTTTTGTCGCCGATGGACACGTCGGTCAATGGTGGTGGGTTTGTTGCGGGAGGGGCAATCTTATTACCTGATTAACTGAATCGGAAAAATATGTGTTCTCGGGCTGACGATAAATCAATGTCAGACATTCGGTATTCCTTGTTGAGAAGGAGTTCTTACCACTTAACCGCTTTGCACGCAGGCGTATGCATTGTGGCTGTGGATGCTCTCGAAGTTCTCTGCTTCCACCTGATACCAGGTGATCTGTGTCAGGTCACGGAGTCTCACTGCCACATTTCTGACGAGATCTTCCACGAACACGGGATTCTCGTATGCGCGCTCAGTGACCGCCTTTTCATCGGGGCGTTTCAGAAGGGCATAGAGTTCGGAGCTCGCGCTCTTTTCCATGACAGAGATCAATTCCTCAAGAGTCACAGCTGATCGCGATCTTACCTGAAGGGTGACCTCGCCACGTTGGTTGTGAGCGCCATATTGGCTGATCGCCTTGGAGCAGGGACACAGGGTGGTCACGTGTGCAGCGACCGAAGTAATGATGTCGATTTCATCATCAATGGCCGACGCGACATAGCGTACCTTGTAATCCATGGGGCTTTCGATTCCACTTACGGGCGCCTTCTTGGTGATGAAGAAAGGGAATTCGATTTCCAGATGAGCGGTGCGGGCGTGAAGCTTCTGCTGAAGTTGCTTGAGGATCTCGGTGATCTTGGTCGTATCCAGACCATCCGTCTGGTCCTTCATGATCTCCACGAATCGGCTCATGTGGGTTCCTCGAACTTCCTTGGGAAGATCCACAAAGAGACCGACATTGGCCACCGTTCCAAGCGTGTTCCCATCAGATTGAGGGACCTGAATCGGGAACTGCATCCCACGAACGCCTACCTTGTCGATATGAACACCCCGCTCGTCTTGCTGAGCCTGAGTGTCCTGAAGTTGGCTTTTGTCTGAACTATCTGTCGCTGTCTTGCGCATGGGCCGGCTAGATATAGCGTCAAAAATCCACCTTGAAAAGCGCGGGGAAGGTGCAGCGATGAAGTGGGAATCTCACGCTTCAATGCGTGGGTTTGGGCCGTTTGGGACGAAATAGGGGCTTTTTCGGACGTGAAATCGGATAAATGGCCGGTGGCATCCTTGATGCTAAATGATTTCCGTTCCTCAGATGTCGGCCCAAGGAGGCTTGATGATACATACGCTAGAACCGGCATCTGAGGGGAACTTTTGGTCCCGGTGGCGGTGAACTCTCTATTCGGAAGTCCCGCCTCCGGGTTCGATCACCACCCCATCTGGAGCGACAGTTATCGATGCTCCAGGAGTCAATGAACCACGATGGACTCCGTCGACAACCAACTCGTTATCTCGAATCGTGATGCTGTAGTCATCAGCCTTGAGGGCTTGGGCGCTGGCTCCTCCGACACGGGTGACGATCTTGGGGCGCGGAGTGATTCGCAGGGCGTAGCCGGCAAGACGTGTATCGAGACTCTCTTCAAAAGTGCTTGGCACGGCGATGTGGTCATTCGCTTTAAGAATGGGAAGTCCGGTTCGTAGGCGCTCATTAACAAAGACTTTTCCCTCGTCGACGAGTATGGGGTCCTTCTTCTTGAGCACTCCGAAAGTGAATCCATTGACGATCAATTCCTTTCCCGGTGCCAGTTCGACCGTTGTGGTGCGGCAGACGAATTTATAGGTGGTATTGGTTCCAACCCCTGATTGAGTGGCCACGGCATCACGAGAACCTGGCCGAACGGCTAGACGGTGCTCACCCATGTAGGTGATGGTTTCATCCATCAGATCGACATTCCCTTCCTCCAGATCCTGCATGGCCATATATATGACCAGTCCGCCAATGGCAAAGGCAAAGCCAACACCCAGCATGGCCACGAGCGCCATGGGATGGAATCTGATATTGGCTTTCTTAGGTTTCATGTCGATTCAGGCCCCGGGGGAATAGGCGAGTTCCATGAAAGCATCAAGCAAGCGATTCAATGTTTCGTTCGCAGTCTGGAACCTTTCAGGGCTCGAAATCATGGCGTCTTTCTCCTGAACATACGGAGCAGGGACAAGATCGTCAGGGCATTGAATGGTCAATTCCGTGGCGAGTTCCACGCTGGCTTCCATGTGAAACTGAAGCGCCAGAACATGATTGTTCCATATAAAGCCTTGATTCCTGCAGGCTTCGGACGATGCGATTCTTCTGGCTCCTTCTGGAATATCAAAAGTTTCACCGTGCCAGTGAAATGCAGGAAAGGTCTCGGGAATCATCTCGGACAGCGCTGAGGGACAATCCTTCGAACGAGTGACAGGCCCCCAGCCGATTTCGCGATGCTCGTTCTTTGTCACAGCACCACCTAATGCCTCTGAAAGCAGTTGCCCTCCAAGACAGATGCCGACGATCGGGATCTTGGCTTTGATTGCGTCCTTGATGAACGCCTTTTCTAAAACCAGCCATGGATACTCAGATTCATCATGAACACTCATGGGACCGCCCATGATGACCAACAGTTGAATACCATCAAGACTCCGGGGGAGGGACTCGCCAGCGAAAAGCCGGGTAGATGAGACCGTCATGGCGCGGTTGGTGGCCCATGACTCGATGCTTCCCAAGCCTTCGAAAGGTACATGTTGTAAGAGATGCAACACAGGCACTAGGTATCGTCAGTCATCGGCGGGTGTAAAGGGAGCAATTTGAGATTCCTGAGATTTGGTGATCTTTGTCTGGAATAATCTCAGATCTGGAGTGTCATGCTCCCATGCAAAACGTCAGGTCCTTCATCAAGAGTTCGGTCGCGCTTGTCGCACTATCCATTTTGGCAACTTCTGCTGTGGCGGGAGAACGACCCGTAAAAGGGAAAGCAGTCAATGGGTTTGAGGCGGTCACGCTGGAGGGGAAGAAGGTGTCGTTGTCTGGACTATATAAGAAAGGACCCACCGTCTTGGTCATGTTGCGTGGTTTCCCCGGCTACCAATGCCCAGCTTGTTCTAGACAGGTGGGGAGTTTTCTTCAGAAGGCAGATGAGTTTAAAGGAGCACAGGTCTTGTTTGTGTATCCAGGCCCTGCAAACGGACTTAAAAAACATGCTGCAGAGTTCGAAGGAGGCCTAGGCAAGAGCTGGCCTTCTCATTTCCAATTTGTGCTGGATCCTGACTACAAAGTGACCAATGCATTGAATCTACGATGGAAGGCCCCAAGAGAGACGGCTTATCCAGCGACGGTTGTTACTAATGACAAAGGCGTGGCCACTTATGTGGATATCAGCAAGAGCCATGGCGGTCGGGTCAATGCAGGGGTGGCAGCCAAGGAAGTTTCCAAACTCAAGTAGTCGATTGACCGCAGCGAGGCCGGTTCCCATCATGACCGGCCTTTTGCGATGACAGACTATTTTGAATTTGCCCACTCCGCTGCGGCTCTCCTTAGTGATGGAAAGAACCTCCCGTTCGGGGGCGTTGATCCGTTGCCTGCCGTTGAGCTGGCCGAAAACGCTCCGGTGGCCCTGATCTTTTCCCCTCATCCCGACGACGAGTGCATCATAGGAGGATTGGCGCTTCGTCTTCTTCGTAATCATGGATGGCGCGTGATCAATGTCGCAGTGACACAGGGCAGCAATCGTGATCGACAGGCCGGGCGCTGGAAGGAGTTGGAAGGAGCATGCGAGTATCTTGGCTTTGAACTGGTCGAGACGATTCCCAATGGACTAGAGAAGGTGAACCCTGCGACCCGTGATGAAGATCAGGAGCATTGGCAACGTAGCGTCAGTGTCACAGCTGATATTCTTTCCAAGTATGCTCCCAAGGCGATCTTTGTTCCCCATGACGCTGATTGGAACAGCACCCATATCGGTGTGCATTGGCTGGTTGTCGATGCGATGAACAAGTTGGGATCTGAATTTTCCACCCATGTTGTTGAGACCGAATTCTGGGGAGCCATGGGTTCACCGAATCTCATGGTCGAGAATACTCCTGAGGAAGTCGGCCAGTTGCTGACCGCGCTCTCATTTCACGAAGGTGAGGTCCGGCGCAATCCATACCATCTGCTTACTACGGCTTGGATGCAGGATAATGTGCGCCGGGGCGGAGAAGTTGTGGGAGTGCAGGGAGGAGCCGTTCCTGATTTTACCTATGCCACACTTTTTAGACATCGACTCTGGAGCGATGGGGCATTTCAGGAGATTCATCCTGCAGGGGTGATGCTGGGGGCGGATCAGGATGCGACCCCTCTTTTTGTTGGAGGTGACGAATGAACGATGTGGATGCGGCGGCAAAACAAGTAAGTGATTTGATAGAATTCGGCACTCCCAAGGCAGAGATCGCAGCCTTGATGATGATCTGGTTGTTGGTCACGGGAGTTGCGGTGCTCTTCTTTGTTCTATTGACCCGTGAAACAGGATTCAGACGTGAGATGCGGGATGCCTTTCGCCGGAAACTTGTTCTCATGCCGGCCCGTAAGGCCTTGGTGTTCATTATCCCTTTGTGGCTGTTGTTGATGGGATTCAATTACAACAGGACGTTGGGTGATCGCTTCTTTGGCATACGACAAGAGGTCGAGGGAAAACAGAAGACGTGGGTCTTCGTTTACACCTTTCCCAAAAGAGAACGCCGTGTGTTGCATGAGGATATCATTCTTTGGGGAGGAGAGGATGGTTGGTCCCGCGGTATGGTTCGATTCTCTCTGGAAGCCACTCTTGTGGATGGACGTGTGCTCAAGAGCGCTTTTGTGCCACCGCACCAATTCAATGATCAGGGTCACCGGCTGAACCGCCTTGGCGCTGATGTTGCCCTCACCAGTAGTGAATAGATCCCTGACTTTGAACGTGGTTATGCGTTCGTGGATCAGATAAAGCGCAGAATTTGAATTGGCGACCTGACTGGTTCGACTAAGATTTCTGGATTCGCATGGCGTCCGACTACATACAGCCTATTTATGGATACCGACCTCCGCCGAAGGAACCCTCTTCGGCCGGTGCATGGTTTTCCATCTTTCTTGGGCTGGTGATTGCAGTGCTTGGGTGGAATCTTCCCATTGGCCTTCATTCCGTTCATCCGGAAGTGGTGGATCAGGCAGGGCGGACGGATGTATCTGCTGAAACCTACATTTCGCAGTTTGAAGAGAACGGTCATGCTGGAGAAGTCGCTCTTATTCGTGAAGTGCTGGCCATGCCTGACGCTGAACAGCCGCTAGAAGCTGAATGGGTCGCTGAAGTTTTTCTCAAGCCGGAAGGTTCAGATGGGCGGACCACCTTGGCCCGTTCGCTTGGTAAGGAGCAGCGGATGTATCTCAGTCTGGCACTGGTCAGTGGCAATGATGTCGTCACCAAGGCGCTCATGGGTGTGGGCGAGATCAGACGATGGAAGACATTTCAGGCAATCGGGCAACCTGGAGGTCAGGTCTTGGAAGCTGTGTCCATGATGACGGCGGGATTCATTGAAAAGGGCAAGGTATCCAAAGGTGTTCGAGAGGATCTATTGGTTGCTGTCTCCACCGCTCAGGATGGTGATGTCTCTTTTCTGGAAGATTTCTTTTCAGCGATGGTGGGGCTCTCGAAGAGATTGAAGCCAGAAGCTATGGCTGCGCTCCTGAGAAGCGCGCCCAAGGCAGGCGATGTGATCTGGCTAGCTGATCGAATTCGAAAAGAGCCTGATGCCTTTGGAGTGATCTATTCTTCATGCGTCATGTCAGGGCAGGCAGATCGGGTGGCCGACTATCTTGGAAAGTTCAAGAAGGACGCTGTTCCTGCTTTGGAAGTCGGTGTGGGAGCCGGCCCGGGTGGATTGAATTTTTTGTTACAGGGAATGAAACGACTGGAGAGCAATACCCTCTTTGTTGCTCCAACAGCCGTGGAGTGGTCCCTGAAAATGCCTTTCGTTATCCTTGGTCTGAAATGGTGCAGCCTCCTTCTCGGGGCTGCCTTTATGGTCTGGGGATACGATGGAATCGGAAAGGCAAGCAGAGTGCCGGATGGGATTTACCCAACCATACGCCCCATGCACAACATGGTCGCCACCTTGCTTTTTAGTCTGATTCTGGTAGTGGCTGCCGAGCCCTTTCTCTTTGAGAAGGAGCCTGCAGATAGAAAAGTGGCAGGACCATTCAAGGTCATGCCCATCCTGAGTAACTCGGCGCGTTTACCGGCCGAAGCAACGAAAGAACCAACCTTGGAAAACCTGGAAACAAGCACACTGGTATCGGTGGCCATCTTCGGCCTGTTACAACTGTTCGTCTATCTCGTCTGTCTGCAGAAGATCAATGAGATCGATCGTCAACAGGTGTCCGCACTGCTCAAACTGAAGCTCATGGAGAATGAGGAGAACCTTTTTGACTCAGGTCTTTATGTCGGTATCGGAGGCACGGCACTGGCGCTTGTACTTCAGGTGATGGGCTTTATTGAGGCCAATCTGGTGGCTGCCTATTCTTCGAACCTTTTTGGAATCACCTGTGTGGCCTTCGTGAAGATCCGTCACGTCCGGCCTTACAAACGTCGCTGTCTCATGCAGCTTGACGGAGGGCAGCTCGATGCTGTTACCACCACCAAATAAGAATCTGTTATGAATCGCACTCTACTCCTTGTCATCTGCGACTTCCTGCTGCTCAACCTGCTTGCGTTGACACGTTGGGAGACGGCTGAGCCTGCCATGACAGAGCCGCCCGCCCAGATCGAATCTGAAGAAGCGGGTGAAGTGGCAACCGGTGAACAGGACATCGTCGATGCCATGAAAGTGGCTTTGGTGGAAGAGCGGGACAAATTCGAGCAGATGCAGGCAGAGCTTGATAAAGCACAGAAGGAGATCGAACAGAAGGCCAAGGAAGTGGCCATGACCGCCGAGCAGAAAGCACAACGCGAGCTTGAATTGCAGGAAGAGATGCGAAGGAAAGAGGCAGAGCTTCGCAAGCGCCAGCAACAGGAAGAACTCGAGATGGAGCTCCAGTTGAGCAAGGCGCAAAAGGATTTTCAGGCCAAGTTGGGCGAGACCCAGGCAGAGCTCGAAGCACGTGCCGCAGAGCTCAAGCGACAGGAAGAGGCCATGCTTGCTCTTTCCAAAGAAAGCGAAGGAGCAACCGAGCGTTTACGTGAATTGGAAGTGGATGTTGAAGTTGCTGAGCGTGAAAAGGAACTTCTGCGTAACAGCCTTAACGCACAGCTCGAACGCGAACTCCAGATCCGTGAACGTGAAACAGCCAAGCAACAGGCGGCCTTGGAGAAACTGGAATCACAAAACATGGCAGCAAGGGAGTTGGTGCAGAGTCTCCAATTGTCAGTCAAGGAAGCTGAGCTGGAGAAGAAACTGGTTGAGAAGAGCATGACCCAGCAGCTTGAAATCGAGTCCGAAGCCAGAAAGAAAGAGCGCCTTGAGAAGGAACGCGCCATGGCAGGGTTGGAAGATCAGAAGCAACGTGCACAAAAAATTCTCAATGAACTTGAGGTTTCCATGCAGGTGGCAGATTCGGAGAAGAAGCTACTGGCCAATAATCTTGAAGATATGAAGCAGACCGTGGCGAGTATTCGCGAAGAGAAGCTTCAGTTGCAGGCGACCACGACAAGGTTGTCTGAGAATGTCGGGCAGTTGGCTCAAGCCTCCAAGACCATGACGGAAGAAGTCGGTCAGTTGCGAAACGACAATAAGACCATTTCCCAGCAGGTGGGCATGGTTGCCAAGGATACACGAATGGTGGCGGGTGAAGTGGCCAAGGTGGCTGAACAATCCGAAGCGGTTGCCACAGAGGTCGGCGCACTCAAGGAAAAGTCCGCCGTGATGGTGCAGGAAGTGGGGGCATTGACCGAAAGCTCAAAAGAGATTCAAAAGGATGTGGTTCAATTGGCCAAGAAGTCTGAGAACATTGTTGAAGAGATTCGTGAAAATCGTCCGATCAATCTCAATATCCTTTTCAACGACTTTCGGTCCAATCGGGTAGAAGTCGCAGTGCAGGGAGTGAAACCCACCTTGTTCAGCACGATCACCAAGAACACCAAGGTTTCCACCGTCGTAGTGCAATCAGGCCGAAGCTATTTTGCAATTCTGCATATCGAAGATACCCCGTTTGAACTGGCTTCCAAAGGACGCGGTGACAACTGGCGAAATATCGAATCCAGTCTCAATCGTGAATTCACGGAACAGGAGATTTCGCAGATGTCGTTCCTCCGTGCTGATCCCCGTGTGATGTTGGTGCCCATTAAGAAATCGGAAGTTGATAAACTTGGCATCCGCGCCTATCCGACCACCCGCAATCCCTTTAAGTTTGAAGACGCAGTTCTGATTGCCAAGAGTGGAGACTACTATGGTGAGACACCGTTCCGGGTGGACCCCGCTGCTCCGCAATACGTGAAGATGCGGACCAAGTTCCTGTCGAGGCTCTTTGGCGAGTTTTCACCGTCCACCGGTGATCTTGTCTTCAGTAAGACAGGTGAGCTGTTGGGAGTGATGGTCAACCGACGCTATTGTGTGGTTCTCAATGATTTCCGCACAGCTCAAGACCTGAACTTCCATGACAATCTCGAAAGTGTTCCGACAGGTCGTAAGTTCGAGGAAATGAGATTCCTTCTCGATCGTCTGCCCAAGGAAGTAAGGTAGGGACTCAGGCTGATTGCTCGAAGCTCTCGACGAAGAGGATTTGGAGCTGCTTTGTGAGCGGGTGAGAGGAGAGTGGTTTTGAATCAAGGTGAGTGATTTCAACGATTCCAAATGTGCTCATGGTTAGAAAGAGCGATTGGACGTTGTGGAGGTCCTGTCCCAGAATATCTGTTTCCTTGTGAGGGATGTTGTTCTTGGAACAGAGGTCCAGCAGGTGCTGCCTTGTGACTCCTGCAAGTCCACCCGTTCCCAATGGAGGAGTGCACACGGTGTCATCAGCAATCCAGAAGGCGTTCGAGGAACACGCTTCAACCACCTTTCCATTCTGTCCCACCAATACAGCTGCGTTGGCATCGGCTTCTTCAGCCTCCATCCTGGCGAGAATATGCAGGAGCTTGTTGGAGGATTTCACCACAGCGAGATTACCAAAGTTGGGTAATGCATTCTTGGAGAGAATCGCAGTCCATTTGGTTGGTTCTGAGGTTGGGACAGGAGATGGATGCAGGCTGATCAAGGTCGTAGGGGAAGTTGCCTTGCCTGGTGAATAGCCTCTGTTGGAAGGCCCCCGTGTCAATTGGATACGCCCCAGGCAATCTGGCATTTCATTGGCCGTAACCAATTCGTTGAAAGCGTTGAATACCTCGGACTCTGAGAAGGGAATGGGGATTTGAAGGAGTTCGGATCCTTGCGCCATACGCTCCCAATGTTCCTTCCATAGAAAGGGGATTCCTTTGCGAATCAGGATGGCTTCGAAGACTCCATCGCCATAGAGAAATCCGCGATCGAACGCGGAAACCAGTGCGTCTTCTTCCTCGATTGAATTACCATTGAGCCAGACTTTCATTTGAGAGCGCGGAGTCTGGTGGATGTGAATGTTGCTGCCAAGTGTGTTCGTCTTTGTCCCGATCTTAACAAAGGGTGGCTTTCCCTCGCTAGCGGATGAATGTGTCATGGCTTAGGATCTTTGATTTGTCCGTGACAGCGCCGTTTCTGATCCCGATGGTCTGACGCGTCACCCACTTTCAATTTCAATATGAGCGATAACGAACAAACAGCAGGTAAATGTGTCACGCTTGGTCTTGCCCCGAGCTTTGGTTTTGGTGATCGAATCGGATCCGCCACCCCAGGTCATGTCGAGTCCATGAAGCGGGCAGGTGGAAGCATTCAGCCCATCTTCCCTCAGCAATCCATCCGCGAGATGTTTCGCACCCAGCGGACCCCGCAGCAGGTGCAGGATGACGCATGGGCAGGCATTCGGCAGGCAGGTTGGACAGGCTTGGTTGGTGCGGATGCAGATCACCTGAAGACGTTTGAAGATATCGAGCGCACTGCTGAAGTTGGATTTACATTCTTCACCATCGATCCATCGGATCATGTGGATGAGAAGTCAGACAGCTATGATGAAGCAACGCTACGCTCGAAGTTTGAAGAAGTCCGTGGTGTCATTGATTGGTATGATGGCTATCTGGGCAACAACGTGACGCTGCCGACCGGTACCGTCGTGGAATTGGATGAAGAGTCCTGCATGCGTTGTGCAGTGAAATACGGGGTAGCAATCAATAAGGCGCTCGAACTCGCTGATCACATCAAGAAGGTCAACGAAGGTCTTGGTCAGGATTATGAGATCGAGCTTTCTGTGGATGAGACCGAACAGCCAACCACGCTTGCCGAGCATTACATCATTGCTGATCAGTGCCTCAAACGGGGAATGAAGCTGGTAAGTTTGGCACCGCGTTTCATTGGTGATTTCGAAAAGGGCGTGGACTTCAAAGGTGATCAGGCTGCGTTGGAAGTGTCGCTCGCGGAACACGCGGCGATCGCAGACCACTTGGGCCCATACAAACTGAGTCTCCATTCAGGTTCAGACAAGCTGTCCATGTATACTCCTTTCGCCAAGGCGACAAAGGGACGCTTTCATGTGAAGACTGCAGGGACGAGTTACCTGGAGGCACTACGTGTTGTTGCGATTCATGACGAGGCGTTGTTCCGTCGTATCGTGGATTTTGGTCGTGAGCGCTACGATACGGACAAGGCAACCTATCATGTTTCAGCTACATTGGCTGATGCCCCTACCACAGCAGACGTTTCTGATGTGAAGGAATTGGAGCGCGAGTATCTCGAGCTCTGGTCTGAAGTCCCAGAAGGCAAGGGATTCACCAAGCCTGGACGTCAGATCCTGCACTGCACATTTGGATCCACATTGACTCATGAGGAATTTGGACCTGCTGTGAAAGCCGTGCTTGATGCAAATCCAGGAACCTACACAGAGGTTCTTGCTGATCACTTTGCCAAGCATCTCGAAGCCCTGACAAAGGAAATGTAGAGCAGGTAGGCTGAGACCTCTTTTACGACCCTCCCATCCGTGATTAAGCCACGGAGGGAGGGTTTTCTTTTTTTGGGAGGGCTCGGAGACGAAGTAGCAAATGGAATCGAACCAAGGGGGCGAGGAAGGTTGATCAAATCCCCTGATCTAGAGTTTGTTGCGTCTATTTCCGCGTCATAGCAGGAAGAAGCCAAATTGCGGAAACTGTCTTCCAAGTCTGAATGAAATTGCCCTGATCGTGTTGGGCTGACACGGTTTGCGGCGACTTATGAGCGATACGAATCCTTCCATCGACGATATCAAGGCAGCGGTGCGTGATGTGCCGGACTTCCCGCAAGAGGGAATCATCTTCAAAGACATTACTCCTGTGCTGGCTGATCCGGCGTTGTTTGCCAAGACGATTGACCTGATTGCAGAGAAGTATGAGCCTGGTGATGTGGATACCATCGTGGGAATCGATGCCCGCGGGTTTATCTTTGGGGCTGCTGTGGCTCTGAAACTAGGTGCGGGCTTTGTGCCGGTCCGTAAGAAAGGAAAACTCCCTTACCAGACTCATGAGGAAAGCTATGACCTCGAATACGGCAGCAATACGGTTGCGCTTCATGTGGATGCGTTGAACCCCGGTTCAAAGGTGCTGCTCGTGGATGATCTCTTGGCCACTGGAGGAACAGCAGCAGCTGCGATCACTCTTCTCAACAAGCTCGAAGTGAATCTGCTTGAGTCTATCTTCATGATCGAACTGGATTTCCTTAAGGGGCGAGAGAAGTTGAATGGCGCACCTGTGCGATCCTTGATCCACTATTGATCAGGCCGTTCTGGTCGTGATCTTCCATCTCTGATGTTTCTATCGCTCGATACGGCGGTCTTCCGCTTCATTAATGACACTCTGAGTAATCCGCTTTTTGGTAATGCGGAGTCTCATGGTGTGATGCCGTTTCTTGCGTGGAATGGGCTATTCCTTCCTGCGGTAATCATCCTTGCGATTGCTCTCCTCTGGAAGGGAGGAACCAAGGGACGCCTCTTTGTACCGCTGATGTTGGTGGTCATTGCCATCGGTGATGGAGTGATCTGCAATACACTGAAGGATACTTTTGCGAGGGAGCGTCCTTTCATGAACTTGGAGGATGTGAATCTTCTGGTGGGAAAAGGAGGTAGTGGAAGCATGCCTTCGGCGCATTCGGCCAATTGGTTTTCTGCTTTTGGCCTGTGCTTCTTTTTCGATCGTCGGGTTGCATTGAGGATTGTGTTGCCGATCGCATGCCTGATTGCGTTTTCACGGGTGTATTTGGGGGTGCATTATCCATCAGATGTGATGATGGGGGCTTTGTTGGGAATCGGTTATTCGACCGCCATTCTGTTCGGGCTGGACGCTGTTTGGCGATGGGCTGGCGTGAAGTGGTTTCCAATTTGGTGGCGCAAGCTGCCTTCCTTCAATCCTGATCGCTGGCGTTTTGAGAAACGCGAGCGTAAGCCTGTGGTGGAACCAGTTGTCGTTGAGGCTCAATGGCGTCGCTTGGGATATGTAATGATCGTGGCCGTGATGGCATTGCGGTGGTTGTATCTGAGTGCGGACAAGATTGAGCTGAGTGAGGACGAGGCATACCAGTGGACATGGGCACAACACCCGGCGCTTTCCTACTACAGTAAGCCTCCATTTATAGCCTATACGCAGTGGCTGGGGACCTCAATTTGGGGAGATTCTGCGTTTGGCGTGCGCTTCTTTTCTCCTTTGATTGCAGGCCTTTTGTCGCTGGTGTTGTTCAGGTTTATTGCGAGAGAGGTGAATCTCAGGGCTGCCTTTGCGTTGATTTTGTCGGTGCTTGCTGCGCCGTTGTTGTCAGTGGGATCGATCCTGATGACGATTGATCCGTTGAATGTACTTTTTTGGGTGCTGACGATGGTGGCTGGCTGGCAGGCCATGGAATCACGGTCATTGAAGCTCTGGTGTTGGATGGGGCTTTGGATGGGCTGTGGGTTCTTGAGCAAATACACGTTGCCGTTTTCCTTGGGGAGTTGGGTGATCTTTTTTGCACTGTGGAAGCCGGCACGCATTCACCTGAAGACTCCCGGACCATGGATTGCAGTGGTGATTTCGCTTTTGTGCACGATCCCGGTTCTGGCGTGGAATGCACAGAATGAGTGGATTACGTTTACCCACCTACAGGAGCGCGGTGGTCTTCACAATGAATGGACCTTTCGCCCGAATTTCATCTGGGACTTTCTATTGGCGGAATGGGGACTATTGAACCCCGTCTTTTTCCTCGCAGCTGTCTGGGCCTGTTGGGTGACGATCCGCAGGCATAGGCAGAATCATTTCAGAATGTTTCTATGGTGCATGGGAGTGCCTCTCTTTCTGTTCTATTTTGCCTACACGATCCGTTCGCGGGTTCAGCCCAACTGGATTGCTCCCGCGGTGGTTCCCATGTTCATGCTGATGGTGATTCACTTTGAGGAGCAACTGAGAAACGGAGCAGGGAAGGTGCGCAAGTGGTTCTGGGCGGGGTTCCTTCTAGGGCTCATTCCCACAGTGTTACTTCACGACACCAATCTGGTGGCGAAGATCTCAGGTAGTTATCTCCCTGCAAAGGTGGATCCTCTAAGGCGCGTTCGGGGATGGGCACCAGCAGTACTGGCTGTGGAGGCGAAGCGACAGGAACTGGAGGAGCAGACTGGAACGGAGACCTTTCTGATAGGTGGCCACTATGGCGTGACGGGACTGATGTCGTTCTACATTCCTGAAGCAAGAGATACGGCATCAGGTGACGAGCCGTTGGTCTACTTTCAGCATACGGGGCATCTGGATAATCAATTCTCCTTCTGGCCTACCTACACCAATCGGGTTGGTCAGAATGCGATTTGGATGCGTCGAACTAAGTCCCCAATGACTGCGCCTCAGATCATGTTGGATCAATTTGAAGAGGTGATCGATTTGGGGATATCCACAAATTATTATCGTGGACGGGCGTTTCATCTTATCCAGATGTTTGATTGTAGGGGGCTCAAGGCACCATCTGATTGGGGTCAGGAAACGGGCGAAAAGGACGTAAAGTAGCTGAAAAAGGTTTAGTTTCCGAAAACTGGGGCCGATAGAATTTGAGTCATGGACGTGTTTCCAGATGTCTCTTTCTCATTAAAGCTGAGGGATTTATTAAAAAAACACGACTTGACCAAGAAGGGTTCGGAGATAGTATCAAGAGCTCTGTCGTAATAAACCCGTCGTTCAACCCTACAAATATCAATGACCAAGCGTGACCTAGTCGTGCGCATCTCAAAAGACACCGGAATGATCCAGCAGGATGTCATGAAGGTGGTGCAGATGACTCTGGACAGCATTTCCGATGCTGTGGCCAAGGGAAAAACGGTGGAACTACGTAACTTTGGCGTCTTCGAGGTCAAAGTTCGTAAGGCGCGGATCGGACGCAACCCGAATGCGCCTGAGAAGAACGTGCCTATTCCTCCGCGAGCAGTCGTTAAGTTCAAACCTGGTAAGGAGATGAGGGAAGCAGTGCTTTCCCTGACTCCTGAGGAACTCAGTGCCATGGCAGGAGAGCCTGTTGCTGAGCCGATTCCCAGCGAATAGGACTAAACCTCTCTGACCGTGCCCCAGTAGACGTCGAGCTTCTTGTCGAGATAGAGCTTAATGGCCCTCAATAGGGCTTTTGACTCTCTTTTTTGCCCTTCTGCGACGATCTCCCTTAGTGTCATGCCGGGTTTTACTTTAAAGCTCTCCTGAGCGATGATGGGACCTTCATCCAATTGCATGCTCACAAAGTGAGCTGTTACTCCCGCAATCTTCACCCCGTGTTCGTATGCCTGCCGGTAGGCTTGAGCTCCCGGAAAGCTGGGGAGTAGGGACGGGTGGATGTTGATGATCTTGTTCTTGAATCGCCACACGAAGTTGGGGCTGAGGATTTTCATGAATCGGGCCAGGGTGATGAAATCAGCCTCGTAGCGATCCACAATTTCCAAAGTCTTTTTCTCGGCTTTGATCCGGTCGTTCCAACTGACCACTTCAAATGGGAGCCCGGATTCCTTGGCCAATGGCTCAAGGTCCTTACGATTTGAAATCACGACCACAGGGACGGCTTTTCTCAGTCTGTTCTTGCTGAATGCCTCCATGATGGCGCGGAAACAATGATCTTCCTTGGTCACGAAGATGGCCAGTCGCTGTTGGCGCGAGGGATCGGTGAAGCGGTATTTGATCTCCATACCGATCTTCTTTCCGAGTGCTCGGAGGCCTTTTTCCAACTCAGACTGATTGGTGCCCTTGCCGTCCCATGAGGCTTGGAGCGTCATGCTGAATTGGCCACGTGTGACCTGTTCTTCGAGGCCTTCGATGTTGGCACCGTGCTCAAAAAGAAAACTGGTGACGGCGGCGATCACGCCCGTCTTGTCTCGGCCAATGACCGTAATGGTGGCATACCGTTTCATAGGAGCGGGAATTCCGGACCAAATCGCTTTTCACAACAAGGGAAAACTGAGGCAGTTGCGAGATTTCTGAGAAAGGGCTCTGAGGGCGATAATAAACCAAATCATATGGCAACTTTCTCTCGCCCGTCGTGTTAGAGCCCGGTAAAACTGCCCCTCCGCGATGGCGTTACCCAGTCTTAACTTGATTTTTCAACAAGCCGCATTGGCCAAAGAGGACCAACTCACGAATTGGCTCAAAGAATGGCGCGTGTCTGTGGATAACGGATCAGAAGAAAACCTGATGACGTTCCTTGCCCGGGAAATGGGTGTTTCAGACGAGGTTTTTACCGAGAAGCTGGCTGGAGCACTGGATTGGCCTGTGGTGAATCTGAGAGATCGGGACATTCCGGTTTCTGCGATGGAACGGGTCAGCACCAAGGTGGCTTTTCAATACAAGGTCTTTCCCTTCGATCTTCAGGACGATGTGTTGCATCTGGCAGTCTGCAATCCTTTCGATGCGGAGATGCTGAATGCGTCCCAGTTCTCAGCGGGCGTTCCTATCAAGCTCTTCCTGGCTCCAGCCTCAGAGATCGAGAAGACCTTGAAGAAGTATTATGGTGTGGGTGCTGAAACACTCGATGAGCTTCAGAAGGATGAGCCGGTGGATCTCGATCTGGAGTTCGACAAGGAGATCACTGAGGACGATCAGGAAGCCAGTGTCATCAAGTTCGTCAACCAGATCATCTGGGAGGCATTCAAGGACAGAGCCACTGATATCCATTTCGAGCCGGCGGAAGATGAATTGCGTATCCGGTATCGTATCGATGGTATCCTGCATCAGACACCGATGCCGCCTCACTTGAAGCACTTTCAGGACGCGTTGATTTCTCGTATCAAGGTCATGTCCGGAATGAACATTTCGGAAAAACGACTTCCTCAAGATGGACGTATCAATGTCCGTATTAAAGGGCAGGAGATCGACATTCGTGTTTCCACCGTGCCCACGGTTTATGGAGAGAGCGTTTCACTGCGTCTCCTGACTCGTGGAAACATCTTTCTCACATTGGATAAGCTCGGGTTTGCCAAGCGTGATGAAGACGCTCTCAGGGAATTGGTCGTCAAGCCGCATGGAATCATCCTTGTGACGGGGCCTACTGGTGCAGGTAAATCGACTTCGCTATATGCCTTCTTGAGTACGATCAATTCCGTCAGCAAACGTATCATCACGATTGAGGAACCGGTCGAGTATGAACTCAAGGGTATCAATCAGATTGCGGTGCGCTCGGATATCGGACTGACCTTTGCAAAGGGACTGCGACACATTCTGCGTCAGGATCCAAACGTTGTCATGATTGGTGAGTGTCGTGACCAAGAGACGGCAGAGATTGCGATCCGAGCCAGTCTTACAGGTCACCTTGTGTTCACCACGTTGCACACCAATGATTCGCCCAGTGCTTTTACCCGTTTGGTGGATATGGGTATTGAACCGTTTCTGGTAGCATCTTCTGTAGAGGCCGTGCTTGCTCAACGTCTTGTGAGAACGATCTGTAAGGATTGTAAGACCGAGCAAAAGGTTGATCGGAAATATCTGCTAAAAATTGGTTTCCCTGAAGAGGAGATTGATTCCACCACGTTTTACTATGGCGCGGGTTGTGAAAACTGTCGTCAGAATGGTTACACGGGGCGGCAGGGGATCTATGAATTGCTGGTGGTCGATGAGGAGATTCGCTCTCTTGTTCTCGACCGGGCACCATCCACGACCATTGCGCAGCTTGCCTTGAGCAAGGGGATGAAGAACCTGCGTCGCGATGGCTGGAACAAGGTCCAGCAGGGAATCACCACCATCGAAGAAGTGATGCGTGTCACGCAGACCGATCACGGCCGTGGTGATGGCGAAAGTAATTTCAACGAATCGGAGAATACGATTTTTCTGAGCAAGGAATAGACGAATGCCCCGGTTCAACAGCTGTAATATCCTCAGACAAGACGAGAAGAGTAGTGATCTCTGGCGCTTTGGCCTGAGTGGGAAGAATCCGAAGAAGCTGGGTCATGTGGAAGGGGACCCTTCAGAGACGCTCCCCAAACATCATTTCGTCAAAGGCTGGGACACCCTGTGGAGTCAGACCATCAATATCGGTTGGTTGCCCATGGAACAGGTGTTCCTGCGCGTGGTTCGCATTCCACGTTGTGAGACTCCGGAAGAGATGCGTTCCATGGTGGAGTTTCAGTTGGAGAAGCTTTCCCCGATTCCGGTTGGCCAATGTGTGTGGAGCGTGGAGCCCGTTCCGGATAAGACCAAGGTTCCTGATCAGATGCAGAGTGTGGTGTTGATTGTTGCCGCACTCAGTCTGGTGGAAGCTTGTCTTAGTAATCTCGAAAAACGCGGTTTTGAAGTAGATCGATTGGAAACACCATTCGTGCATCAACTTCTGTCTGCTTCGGGCGAGAAGGATGGCGTCTGGTTCTTTCCTTATGTGTCTGGAGATCACGTGTGCTGCCTGATGGCGTGGTGGGAACATCGTGCCTTGCAGAATATCTCATCCATTTGCCTTGGTGAAGAATCCCAATGGGAGGAAGAGATCGGTAGAGAGGTGGTCCGTCTTCGTTGGGCTGGCGAGGTCGAAGGCTGGGGCGGCAATGATGATCCAGATCTCCACTTGGTGGCTGATACCCAAGACCAACATGTCTGGGAGCCTCTGCTTGAGAAACTGGGGGACAAGAGTATCAACGTGGTGCCTCTTCTGGATCGCAACGAATTGGCAAGCAAAAGTGTGGAACGCCTGGCTCAGGACGACAGTTTTGCCAATCTGGTGCCCGACGAGCAGTTGGTTCAATACCGTCAGCGACTGACCGACCGACTTTGGATGCGGGGGCTTGGGGCGGTGATCGTCTGTTATATGCTTCTGGTAGCCGTCTACTTTGGGTGGCTGCAGTGGTTGGAGATGGAGAAAAAGAATTTCACGGCACAGGCCGATGTACTGGAAGTCAATTTCAAGGAAAGTCAGGAACTCGATGCCCGCATCAGCGTGCAGACACAACAGATTGGCCTTCGTTACGCCGCGCTGGACGGCTGGTTGGCAATTTCTGAAACCATTCCAGAGGGAGTGGTGTTGAACTCATTCAGGTTCTCCAAAGGTGAGGAGTTTGACTTCACCGGCACTGTAGCACTGGACTCTGTAGAGAAAGTGACTGATTTTAACCAAGCCATTTCTGAATACGAATTCGGAGGAAAGAGACTCTTCACGAGTGTGGACTCTCCGACGATTACGCAGGCAGGCAGCCGTGATGGTAATACCATGTCATGGAAGTTTTCGGCCAGACTGAGTGAGGAGGACGGCGAATGAACAAACTCTTTGATAGTCTTAATCTGAGCGCGGGTGAGCGACGCCTCATCATGGGGATGGCAGTTGTCGTCTTTGTTGTATTGAACATCTGGTTCGTCTGGCCGCACCGTGGCCGCTATAAAGAACTACAGCAGGAGATCGTTACCGAGAAAGCCCGACTCCACGATTACCAGATGGCTCAGGCTCGATTGCCTCACTTGAAACAGGATCTGGAAGATTTGGAAACACAAGGCGCAGTCGTTCTCTCCTCTGATCAAGGACTTCACTTTCTTCGCTCCATCCAATCCTTGGTCAATCTGACGGGGATGAGGATCAACCGTTGGGAGCAGATCAAGAACAACAGGGGCGGTACCAATGAATTCTTCGTAGAAAAGACCCTGCCACTTTCATACGCCGCCACGGATGATGAGAACCTACTGAAATTCCTGACCGCTCTTGGTGAGGATGCCTCATTGATTCGTGTCTACGACCTTACCATCAAGCCGGAACTCAACCGGCAGTCATTGAACGGACGCGTTACGCTCATTGGCAGCTACCAGAAATAACCCGATGAACCAGCACTCAACACATCTGTGGAAGCAGCTCATTCTACTCCTGGCACTTTGCCTGGGTTCGCTTTCCTCCATCGCTCAACCAGCAAGGCCTTCAGGCAGCGAAGTTGACAAACTCATTCAGGAGAAACTGAACAAGGCTTACCAGCAGCGCGGCCAGACCAATCGTGTGGTGCTTCCTTCGAGACGTGCAGCCACGAACCTGCGCACTCCGACCAGCACTGTTAACAAGACTGCCACCAATGCCACTCCCGCCAATGTGCAGAACACTCGTTCGGCGCCGCCTGCGCCTCCGAGTATCCCACGTAATACCCGAACAGCACCGGCTACAGCCACGTCTGCGACTCCTGCTGCCGCAACGAATGTTCCGGCAACACCTGGAAACAATCAGCCTACAGCACCTGTCGCGGGACAGGTGGCAAAGACCACAGCTGCCGGTGTCAGTATTCCTGATCCGGATACCGTTCTTGCGCCGGGATTCCTGAACTTCAAAAACATGGATCTTGAGCAGGTTCTGGATACGTATTCAGATCTTGTTCAGAAAACGATTCTCAAGGCAGGCACGCTTCCCGCAACCCAGATCACCATTCAGGCCAAAGGCAAGTTGACCAAACTGGAAGGCGTTCAGGCGCTAGATACCATTCTCGCCATGAACAAGATTGTGGTGATTCCCTTTGGTGAGAAATTTGTGAAGATCGTCACTGATGCAGAGATGAACAATCAGGGTGCAGAGTTTCTTAGTGTGCCCCATACAGATCTTCCAGAGGCAGATCAGTTTGTAACGCAGATCGTCCAACTGAAGCATGCCCTTGCGAGCGAAGTTGCAGGCGTGATTGCGCCTTTTGGAAAGAACCCGCAAGGGGTTCTGCCCATTGAGAGTACCAACGTTCTCGTGATCATGGATTTTGCATCCAATGTGAAGCGGATGATGGAGTTGATTGAGAAGATCGATGTGGAAATCATTCGCGATGAAGACCTAGAGGTCATTCCCATCAAATATGCTCTCTCCAGCGATATTGCCAGTGTCTTGGGAAGCCTGACTGAAGGAGGTGTCACTACTACCGGCAGTAGTCGATCAGGCGGGTTGTCTGGAGGCTCGTCTTCTCGGTTAGGGAGTAGCCGCACTGGATCCAGTTCCTTGAATCGTGGTTCTACTACAGGTCGGACATCAACAACGCAGAATAGGACGACACCCCAGCAGACGGCATCCTCTTCGCGTTCCACTTTCAACAATCGTCTTCAACAGATTGTCCAACGCGCGGCTCAAGGCGGTTCTGGCAATGATGGACCATTACTGGGTCAGGCGCAGATCATTGCCGACGAACGGACAAATGCGCTTCTTGTTTTCGGAACCAAGCGTGAGCGCGACAAGGTGAAGGAAATTGTTGGTAAGTTGGATACGGTCCAACCACAGGTTCTGATTGAAGCCATGATCCTTGAGGTCTCTTTGAACTCAAATTTTAGTTTTGGCGTCGATGCGCAGCAGAATCGGAATAAATTTTCTGAGACGTTCAGTGGCCTTGGAGGATTCAATAACAGTGGCTTGGTGAACAGTATCACGACCAATGGTCTGCCTTCAGGGTTTAGCTACCTTGGTGCACTGGGTGATAGCTGGGAGATCGCCATGAGAGCGGCTGAAGGTGATGGATCGGTGAACGTTCTATCGAGACCACGAATTCAGACAACTCATGCAATCGAAGCTTCACTCCGTATTGGTGAAACGGTTCCTTTCGTTACAGGAACACTGGCAGGTATCAATGGTAACAGCAGCCAGTTTCAAAATGAGTTCGTAGGAATCGAGCTGAATGTCCTTCCGCTGATCAATCAGGACGGATTGGTCGTTCTTGAGATTACTCAGGATGTGGCCGAGGTCGGAGATTCTGTAGAGATCGATGGCAATCAGGTGCCGACGACTCTTGAACGTAGTGCTGCCGCGTCAGTTGCCGTTCAAGATGGTGAAACAGTCATTCTCGGTGGCTTTATCAGCACCACGAGACGCGAGTCATCCAGCGGGGTTCCGGGATTGAGTAAGATTCCATTGCTCGGTCATCTGTTCAAATCCAAGTCTGACGATGAGCGTAAGAGGGAGTTGATCGTGTTGATCCGTCCGA
Organism: Limisphaerales bacterium; assembly: GCA_965658675.1. Taxonomy (GTDB): domain Bacteria; phylum Verrucomicrobiota; class Verrucomicrobiia; order Limisphaerales; family CAZKNW01; genus CAZKNW01. The sequence goes on along the minus strand of CBFHTT010000005.1, from coordinate 97,062 downwards.
CTGTGCTTCCAAATCCATCGGACGCAGCATTGTTCGCAAAGCAGGAGAAGGAAAACATGACATCGGTGACTCGCGCCGAACTCGAGGTCATGAGAGACGATGCCAAGACGCACGCGATCAATCGCAAGGTCATTCGTGAGTTCAAGGAAACAGAAGCCAAAGAACTTGAAGAGCTGTTGAAGAAGCAGAAGGAGAATGCAGCCTTTGACGCTCGGGTTGAAGCCATCAAGGCCAAGGCGAGAGCTGCGGATTTGAAATAGCGTTCACCGATTCAGGCACTCTGAAACCTTGGAACGAAGCTTGGGAATGATCTCGGTTTCGAACCAAGGATTTCGTTTCAGCCATAGATTGTTTCGCGGGCTTGGGTGAGGCAGGGGGAGAAGCTTGGGCCGCCAGCGTTTCCATTGTTTAACTGTCTCGGTTAGTGTCTGTTCTTTCTCTGTTCCCAGATGCCAGTCGATGGCGTATTGCCCGATCACCAGAGTCAATTCCACCGAGCTGAGTTCCTTCATCAGTTGATCCCTCCATTCCGCTGCACATTCCTTTCGAGGAGGTAGATCTCCTGATTTACCCGTTCCCGGGTAACAGAATCCCATGGAAACCAGAGCGATCCTTCCTTCATCGTAGAACGTCTCTTTGTTGATTCCCATCCACTCACGCAAGCGGTCGCCGCTTGGATCGTTGAAAGGAATCCCCGTCTCATGAACACGCCTTCCAGGAGCCTGACCAGCAATCAGTATCCTTGCTGAGTTTGAGGCTCTGACAACGGGGCGCGGGCCTTGAGGAAGATGCTTTTCACAGATCCGGCATTTGCGAATCGATTCGAGCAAGTTGGTTAAGTCGTTTGGTTGACTCATGGAATTTGAGGAGATCGCAGCAATGTATCTTATTCCCTGATGGGCACTGAGCGATAGAACTCTAGGGCTTCTCGGTATTCTTCCAATGCTTCAGCAGGGAGCAGAGAGCTGCTTCGGTCGATCTCACGTGTGACCCTAGCATCAGATAGTCTCGAGTATACCTAGTAGGCGATAACTGATTCCATAAAACTCAATATAGTTTTGATTTCTAGACCCGGCCAAGGGCGTTGCTTCAGGATTCGTTATGACTGAGCGAGGAAGGTGGCGGGGCTTTGGCAGAATCTTCATGGTCATCTGCTCTCCTGTGTATTGTGTTCGGTGGGGCTGATCGCTAGGCTCCGCCCGTGAGTGAAGTACTGACACAGAAACAGATCAAGACCCTCAAGGGCATTGCGCAGCGTTTGGATTTCGAAGTTCGACTTGGAAAAGGCGGTCTTACCGATGCCTTTTTGGAAGGATTTGAAGCCACTTTGAAGAAGCGTGAGCTGGTCAAAGTCCGTTTCGCTGATCACAAGGATGAGCGTAAAGAATTGTCAGAACAGATTGCAGACAAGGTAGATGCGAATCTCATCACCCGCTTGGGACACGTGTCGGTATTCTACCGTCGCAATCCGGATCTCAAGGAAGGTGTGCTTTAAGCAAACGGGCGGTTTCATCTGCAAAGGATGAAAACCAAGGATGGGCTCCCCATTGTCCGTGTTTGGCTCCTTCAATGACCACGAGTTCATTTGGCACGCCTAGCGCATCTAGTTTTTTTCTGAATTCAAGGTATCGCTGACCTGGGCGATCATTCTCTCCCTCAAGAATCAAGAGCGGTGGTGTCTGCTTGGAAAGGTGGGTGATGGGTGATCCTGCGGCATACATCTCAGGCGCCTCGTCAATCGTTCCTCCGAAAAAGATCACACAGTTCTTGATCGGCTTCTTGGATTCCTTTGAGCGTGTGACCTGATCCACTCCAGATCCCATCATGATCGCACATTGCACGGCACAGCTTTCCTTGGCTTGAGGGGCGCGATCAAATTTGCCGGAGTCTTGAGACACAGCGACCATCCCGATCAGATGACCACCTGCTGAACCGCCTACGCCTCCGATGCGTTTTGGATCAATGCTGTATTTGCCTGCATGTTTGCGAAGCCAGCGAATTGCCTGCTTGGCGTCTTCCACTGCGCCGGGAAAACGTGCCTGGGTGGCGAGTCGATATTGAATGGTCACTGCGACGAATCCCTTCTTGGCCAATGCGTGTGCCATGGGCCTGAACGATTCCTTGTTGCCTCCGGTCCAACCTCCGCCATGAAGAAGGACAGCACATGGGAAGGGGCCCTTTCCCTTGGGGCGATATAGGTCCAGTTTGAGATCCATTCCATCAATCGAATCATAGACGAGATTCTCTTTGGAAATGATGTTCTTGTCCGGAGTGAGCAGGGCTCGACCTTTGCGTGAGTCGGTCAGTTTGACGAACTTGTCTACCTTGACGCCGGGCGCGAATTGCGGTTCTGCCGCTGATAGTGAAAGGTTCAGTGAAAGTAGGATCAGGAGTAGGTGTTTCATCGGTCGATCTTGTACCCTTGTTGTCTGAGGGATTGAAGTTTGTAGGTCAGGGCACGGCGACTGATCCCCAACTTGCGTGCGGTCTCTGTCCGGTTGAATCCATTTTCCTTGAGCGCATTCAGGATGGCTTGGCGTTCCATGTCTTCGAGTCTGGCGCCGGCGCCTGCTTCCGGATCTTCCACGCTCTTCTTCACCCGTGGAGGGAGATGGTCTGGAAGAATCATACCGCCGTGAGACATGAGAACGGCTCGCTCCATTGCATTGCGTAGCTCTCGCACGTTACCAGGCCAACTGTATTTCGTAAGGATGGTATTGACCGCAGGAGTCAGCTTGGCAGCGCCTTCGGAGAACTCTTCAGCAAAGGATTGCGATAGTGGGATGATATCTTCGGGGCGCTCACGCAAGGGAGGAATGCAGATCTCCATCACGTTCAAGCGATAGAATAGATCTTCGCGAAATCTTCCCTCCTCCACTTCCTTTTCCAGCTCGCGATTGGTTGCCGCAAGTATCCGGGCGTTGGTTTGATGATCCTTATTGGAACCCACGCGTTGAAAGGTGCCATCCTGAGTAACTCTCAATAGCTTGGCCTGTAGGGAGGCTGACATTTCACCGATTTCGTCCAGCAAAATGGTTCCATCCGCAGCCTCTTCGAACTTACCGGTGCGATCCGTGGAAGCTCCGGTAAAGGCGCCTTTGCGATGTCCGAAGAGTTCGCTTTCGAGAAGGTTTTCAGGAATGGCGGCGCAGTTGATCTTGATGATCGGGCCTTCGCTTCGGGTGCTCCATTGGTGAATGACATCAGCCACGACTTCCTTGCCGACACCGCTCTCACCAGTGATCAGGATGCGACTGTCGCTATCTGCAACGAGTGCAGCATCGCGAAAGACCTGTTGCATCATCGGGCCGGTCGCAATGATCGAGTCAGGCAACGTTTTGTCTCCCGAGTAGGTCAGGGGAGAACTGGAGTCCATGCCTGTGGCCACGCGGACGCTTGATAACAACTCATCCAGATCGACCGGCTTTTGAAGATAATTCACTGCGCCATCCTGCATGGCTGTAACAGCATCACGGATGTCAGGGAAAGCCGTGACCATCAATACAGGAAGCTGATGTTGCGCCTCGCGCACCTTCCTCAATGTCTCTAGTCCGGTCATTCCCGGCATGCGGACATCGGAGATCATCATGTCGAAGGCCTGTTGTTCCAGCTGGTCCAAGGCCGCTTGACCTGTCTCCGCCAACGTGATTTGAAACCCCTGTTGATTGAGGAACGTGCTCAAGAGACTCCGTTGACCCGGATCGTCGTCAACGACCAGAAGGTGGCAAGTTGCTGGGGATGGGACTGCTGCTTGGGACACCGTGTCAGTTGAAGGAAAGGGATTTGATCTGGCTGATTCGGAAATGGGCGCCCTTGGAGCCAGGCATGCAACGGATCGTCCAACCGTGTGCCATCACGATCTGTTTCACAATCGCCAGGCCGAGACCAGTGCCGCCTTCGCGGGAGGTGAAGTAGGGCTCGAAGACGCTGTCATTTTGATCTGGATCAATTCCGGGGCCGGCATCACAGATCTCCATATAGACCATTCCGTCTTCATCGCGCCCTTCAGAGATCTTGATGAATCCGCCATCAGGTTGCGCCTGTAGTGCGTTGAGCAGAAGATTGAAGAGCACTTGTCTCAACATCTTTTCATCTGCCTCAATCTCCAGTTGTGAAGCCGTATACTCGAGCTTGATGTCCTGATCATCCATCTCAGTTTTCAGGGTGCGGAGAATGTCGTCCAGAATCTGATTCAACTTAACTGCCGTTCGCTTCACATCGCGGGGCTTCGAGTAGTTGATGAACTCATTCAACTGAGCAGTTACACGATCCACTTCCGATGCAATCTCCTGACATTGGTTCTGCACATCTTCAGGAAGTTCCTGTTGATTCGAGATCATCTGTGCTTTGCCCCGAATGAGGTTGAGAGGATTCCGAGTCTCATGGGCCAAGCCTGCAGCCGCCATGTTCATTTCGCGCAGATGCGAGTTCTGCTCACTGGCCCGAATGAGTCGTAGCTCTACATCGCTGGACTTGGAAACAAATCGTCGGGCCATAGCTGCAGCAATGGCGGCAAGTGACGCAAAGATGACAATGATGGTTCGGTTGGTGGCATCCTGTAGCAGAGATGACTGAAGTGGGTGGGTGGACATCTGAATCAGGAAACCATGCACTCCCTGTTTCTCTTGAAGTTCAGTGTAGTCAGCTTCATCCATCCAAGGAGGACGTCCAAACCTGGCGCGATTACGACGCTCTCGCTCTTCTTCGTCAGATCTTTCCTCTTCCGGTTGGCTTTCCCTGAATTGCCTACGCAGGCGGTCCATGCGTTGGCGTGGGTCTTCATTGGAATCCTGTTCAGGTGGATCCATGACGATGGCAGGTCCGGATGGCCCGTTGGTGGAAGCGACTCCCAGATCCACCAGATTGAAAAGAGACACCCGATCGTCCTGCCAATGAACACCCTCATCAAGGGCGATCGATGAATCGCTCGATTCCGTTTCACCAGCTTGAGCAATGATTTGCCGGCTACGGCTGTAGAGCACCACTGCCTGAAGTTCGTGCGTTTTCAACAGACTTTCCAAAGCGGACTCCAAACGAGTCTTTACCACGAATCCACCAAAGCGCCTCTGGGAACTCATCACAATGGCCAGCGATGTGGATAGATCGCGTGACCGATTGATGAGGGACTCGCGAAGGTTTGATTCCACCCGCTGATGCTCCGCGCGTTGCCACAAAGCAATGACCAACACCAGCATCGCCAGTGTCGCATGAATGATTGGAGTGGTCTGACTCGGTTTCATGGAGAAAGAGACAGAATGCCGGGGACAACCCTAAGGAGCAAGATGGTAGATTGGAGATTGGTGTGATGTCTCCGGCAGGTTACCGGAGTGCGGGCAGCAGGGCTGCCGCCCATACAATTGGTGTGTGAATCCGTGTTGGTGATCGGATATCAGCTTGGGACATGGAGGTGATTGGCTTTGAGCGACAGGAGTCTTCTTCGCGTTCCTTGAACCAAGTAAGCGACAGAGATGCGTGTTGTATGGGCGGAAGCTTCACTTCCCGCACTCCGACACCCTTGCGGAGAACGGGAGGTGAAAGGGGGGATAGCGTCCAAAGAAAGGGCTTACCGAGTCACATCGTGTGATGTCTCCGATAGGTTGCCGGAGTGCGGGCAGTAGAGCTGCCGCTCATACATTTGGTGTGTGAATCCGTGTTGGTGGTCGGATCTCAGCTTGGGGTATGGAGGTGATTGGCTTTAGGCGACAGGAGTCTTCTTCGCGTTCCTAGAACCAAGAAAGCTTCAGGGATGCCTGTTGTATGAGCGGAAGCTTCGCTTCCCGCACTCCGTGACCCTTGCGGAGAATGGGAGAGAAGGGGATACCCTGTCGTGGGCTATTTCCCGGTATAGGTTAGGCCTTTTTCGACGGGGAAGGTGTAGAAGCAGACTTCGGGGATCTCGTGTTCGATGGAGGCTTCTTTCATTGCGTTGCGAACGTTCTCTACCTGTTCAGGTGGGAGCACTGTCTTGATGATGGCTCGCTCGCGGTGAATCTGGGCACCGGTCTTGGTGGTGCGTCCTTCTGCTTCTACGAATCGTGAGTAACTGATGCTGAGTCCTTGGACACCGGCGTTGAGGGCAGAGTCAATCAGGGCATCGCATTGGCTGCGATTAGTGATACAGGCAAGCATCGTGTGCTTCTCAATGTAGTTCCTTTTCTTGATTCGAGCCCCAAAGCCGAGTCCGCCAAACATGGGGGAATCAGGGGCGACATCGAGAACTTTTTGAGCGCGCCAGGAGGTGTTGCCCTTGAGTTCGTCAATCGCGTTGATGATCTGTTGGATGCTGGCCGAATGACGGGCGTGGCCGTAGACGCTTGCTACGTTGATCAGTCCCTTTTGAATAGGGGCTCTGAAGATGAATCCGCGTCCGGGTTCGTCGATGTGTCCGGCGTTGGCCATGGCATCGAAGACGGGATCTGCGTCGCAGTCATCCAGCACGAGTTGCATCAATTCCTTCTCTGCACTCTTTGCGATCCGGAGGAGTAGATGTCGATCTCGTAGGCCGCGTCCCTCACAGAATGAAATGGTTGGACCGTGGGCCCCGCCTTGAACAGCTGCTCGTGAGATCGTCTCGGTCATCTTGCCTTCAGTAATGCAGAAGATGCCTTTGAGGTTCTGTTTGAAAGAGACAATCGATTGCGTGTGAAAGGATGTTTTCTCGTCGTTGGACGGCCACATGGGGTAGTCCTCCGAAAAGGTAACCTCGTTGCAGGCCATGCTGTAGATGGCACCGGCTCCTTCAAGTTTGAGTCTGCCGAGTGTGGCGATCTTTTGCATCACATACTCGGTCTCTGACTCAGGCACGAGCATCTCCACTACTTCCTGTTCCGGATTCATGACAGGAAGGAAGGATTGATACCAATGTGGACGGATCAATGTGCCGCGTGCGTTGGTGAGAAGAAGGTTGCGGTTCGGGGCATCGAGCAGATTCTGAACGACATTGTGGGTCGACTGCTTGGGAAGGATCGCAGTGACCAGTGCGTAGTTGGGCTGTGTGTAGAAATTACTCATCCACTGCCTCCTCTCCTAGTTCATCAGTTTGTGCGCTGGTTGATCGCACGATCAACCCGACGGTCAATACGGTGATGATCGGCCCCACTGAGGCCAGGGCCAGAATACCGAAGCCATCCATGACTCCAGGGACGTTGCTGCCGATTCCCAAGCCCATGGCCAGGACAAGCGGCACTGTGATAGGTCCGGTGGTGACACCTGCGCTATCCCAACCGAAATTCACGAACTCTTCTGACGAGACCATGGTCAGCACCACCAGAGCAAGGTAGGGAGGAACCAGCAGATACGTCAGGGGTATGTTGTAGGCGATCTTGAGAATGCCTCCTGCGATTCCCAGCGCGACGCCGAAGGCGACCGATTGCATGAGTAGCGATTTCTTGAAGGCACCAACGGTGATTTTTTCAACGGTGGCTCCAAGGGCGTTCAATGCGGGTTCGGCCAAGGTGGCTCCGTAGCCAAGGAAGAAGGCGAAGAAGATGGCCAGCCATTTGCCGGTGTTGCTGGAAAAGAGCGGGCCGAAGGTGCCTTCCATCGACCATGGCGTGATGGTGGCGAAGGAGGCAGGGACGTTGCTTCCCAATTGTTCGCCGAGGGGCGTGAGTCCGAGATTGATCCCGAGACCAAACAGCGTCATACCAACGATGGTGAAGCCTAGGCCGACCAGGATTTCATCAGCGTGGCGCACACGCTCTCGGAGTAGAAAGCGTAGAGTCAGAAAGAGGAAGAGACAGAGAGGGATCACGGCTTGGAGTGCCAGTGTCAGCGAACCGGAAAATTCCTTGAGTGCGTCGGCGTCTGGTGCCCACGAGGATTTGGGTGGGACTACTGTACCGCTCGTGGTGGTGCGTTCGATAAGTATGACGGCGTCATCATGAACGATCCTTCCGTTCTCGAGTCGCGAAGATCCTGCTTCAAAGCTCAGCTTCGCATTGCCGGGGAGGACACCTGTTTGAGCGTAGTTTTCATGGTCCCCCTTGGTGAATGTACCCGTTGCGAGGGAAGTGGATTGCTCCTTGGGAGCGGCTTCGACGGCAACTGGTTCTCCCTGATAGTTTTCCTGCCCATAGAAGTCTTTCGCTGTCAGGTGATAGATGGACAGTCCTAGAACCATGATGATGGGAAAGAGTGATGCGAGGGTGACAATGCCGAAGCCTGCATTGTTGTTGGATCCACTGCTAACGATGCGACAAACACCAATGCCCAGCGCAAGCACCAGAGGGACGGTTACCGGTCCTGTGGTCACTGCGCCGCAATCCCATGCCAGCCCCATGACTGGAGCCAGAAACGGATTGGCCTGTGCCCAGACAGTGAGAAAACAGAGTGTCAGGATACATGGAATGATGATGAGCTTCAGGGACCAGCCGTAGAAGAATCTCACGATTCCCAACGCAACAGCGATGCCGACACCCGTCGCAACACAGGCCACCAATTGACCAGAGAAATCGTTGAGCAGGCTGAAGAGCAGAGGTGCCTGCTCTGGAGAGATGGCTGCACCCGCGGCTTGAAGGACGGCGATCGATGGCTCTGCCAAGGTAGCCCCAATACCCAGAAGGAACGAAAACCCGAGAATGACAGGCAATTTGGACTTTCTTGGCAACATGGTGCCGATTGATTCACCGAAAGGCATGAGCCCAAGGCGGAGCCCCTCCATGAAGAACATGAGGCCAAGCGCCACAACAAAGATCCCTGCTGTGATCATGCCCGAATAGACCACCGGCAGCTTGAGAACGAGGATCTGAAAGACACAGAGGTAAAAGATGATGAACCAGATGCTCTTCACCTGGTCCATGAAGCGGTCCTTCAGATAAGGCCACAGCACTCGGAGGCTGGCTGCCAACCCGAGTGTGGGCTGAGGCTGTGATCTGTTTTGGGTTCCGCTCATCGTTTGCTTTCCACGAAGAAAGTCGGCGCGCGTGATAAATGATTGAAGCCTTCAACGCAACGACTTGAAGACATTCAGGTTTTTCCGCTTTCTGCCGATTTATGAGATGGCGACGTCAGGACGACGCTTGCCGTAGCTTTTTGAATACTGACAGGATGTCGGACTTTGTCACAAAACGAATCTATTTCGTGGCAGATGATTCCCCAGAAACGGAATCATTGATGCAAGGACTCTCTTCCCGATTTTCCGACCTTCAGATCCGATCCACCCCCAATTTTGCCAAGATATCTTCTTTGGCTGAAATTGATCGGCCGGATGCACTTTTTGTAACGACTTGTGGAAAAGGGGCTTCAGGATCAGTAGTTCTGGAGGAGGCACGTCGCCTTTGTCCGGGGAGTATCCGCTATCAACTCGAGCGAGAAGCGACTGATTCCGACTCTGATGGCGGGGTCAAATCTGCCATGGGAGCCAATATCGTGATTCCCCATCCTTGGGATGAAGATGTGATCGCGCAGGCGATTCAGCGTCAGTTGGATTTCGATTTTCTCGTTCCTTCGCGAAAAATGCGTGATGTGATTGGGGGACTCAGAACCTTTCCATCGATTCCATCGGTTTATCAGGATGTGATCAATGAACTGAATTCATCAATCGCGTCTCCTGAAAGTGTGGCGAAGATCATTTCGGCTGATATGGCCATCACCACCAAACTGATTCAGGTGGTGAACTCCGCTTATTACGGATTGCAGCAACGGATCAGTGATCCGGTTCAGGCAGTTTTTCATCTGGGATTGGATTCTGTGAAGTCACTGGTTCTTGGTATCAATTCCTTCACCCGCTTCGACAAGATCCGTCCTTACTACTACTCGATTGATCGAGTCTGGAAGCACAGTCTGAAAGTGGCGTCATTGGCGAAGTTGGTGGCACGAACGGAAGGACTGGAACAATCAGAAGTGGACGATGCCTATACTGCAGGGTTACTTCATGACATCGGTAAACTGGCGTTGGCCGTGAATTTCTCCGAGGAGTATCACGAAGTCATGGAGACAGCCAAACGCGAGGACTGTCCCGTGCATGAAATCGAGAAACGGATTCTCGGAGTGACCCATGGCGAACTGGGTGGATTCCTTCTCTACCTTTGGGGACTTCCCTTGTCAGTTGTGGAAGCTGTGGCACTGCATCATTGTCCGAGTCTCATACTGGAGAAAAGTGATGCGAGATTGAGCCCATTGACTGCGGTGCACATTGCGGAGTGCCTCAACAAGTCGTCCACAAACTCCGAGTTCCCTGAAAACGAACTCGCTTTGGATAGGAAATACTTGGAGGCACTTGGTGTGGAGTAGGAAACGGGCAAATGGCTTGGTGGTAGTGCGATTTCCAGCGGTGGTGGTCAACCGACTCAAGCTGCGGGGCAGGGGGCAATGAGCGAAGCTGTTCAAGGCGGAGTGGTGGCAGGACATGTCCTCCATCATCACGAATCCATCAAGCCGGTTCTGGCTGCCGCACTGGTTGGATCAGTGGTGCTTGCCTGGATCTTGTTTGGAAGATGAGATGCTCCCTCTAGAGTAGAGTCATTGTGTAGCTGATTCTTCTTTCCAATGGCTGATCAGCGTCATGCAGATAGGATTCTAAGACTCTTGTGAATTCCTCTGTTTCATATCGATTCGGTATCCCTTTCTCTAAGAGCTTTCCCATGGCGAGAACGATACGATATTTAACATGGAGACGATTGGCTTCATCAGCGATTCTAAGAATGTGTTTCGGGTCATCGTTTTTGGGAAGCGTGTGAATTGTTGTTGCCAATGCGATAATAAGTCCTTCGTGATGCTTCCCTGCGAGGTACTGGCGAGAGATATCATTTGAAATTACAATCTTTGCCATCTTTCGCGCAGATGCATCTTTTGCTCTGACGCGGTCTGCCCAGTTGGGAATGTCGATTGCAAGGTATTCATCTGCAAGGGTTGTTAGTTCTTCGAATGCTGGATGAATTTCATCGGATTCATTCGCGTGGGATTCCTGAGTCGAATCAATGGTATCAAGAGCCAGTTCTTTAAATTGTTCTTTTTCTAACTCAAGAGATTCGATCTGAGCCTTGTATACCGATTCGACTTCGAGGCCGTTTTTTATGATTGAAAGCCTGCTTCGAGGATCTCCAATTTTGCGGGCCAGCGCCGAAAACAGCTTTTTTAACTCTTTCCTGAGAATTACACAGAGGAAAATTGCTGTCAGAGGCCATGATAGATGGCCGGTAAGATTAACAAGGTGTTCATCCATTTTTTTGTTAGCTGTATCCCTACCAAATTCTTCTTTTCACATCCACATAGTGGACGCCGGTGACTTTTTCTCCCTGTTGGACCCAAGCTTCCAGTTTGCCACCGGTTGCAGTCATCTTGATGTTCTTGAACGTATGTTCCGCGACGCCTTTCTTTACCCTTTCCAGTTTCTGGTAGTCGCCTAATTGAAAACGAACGATAGCGTCGTCTTGAATGGTAGCAGGGAAGCGGAGTGTCACATGATAGGAGCCGTCACGGGGGACTATGACGTCCCAGTGTCCCTTGCCAAAGTCGTCCCAAGTGGCTTCAGGTCCACGCCAGTCCTGACGTGTCAACGTGCTTGGGTTTTCCTTGGAGGTGGCCAGGTGGATCATCGGTTGCTCAAAGCCGCGGGTTGAAGCCATGTTGTCATACCAGTCTGCATGACGGGATTTCATTTCTTCAACGATCTCTGGAAAATCACCGGCAACGTCATTTTGCTCATAGGGATCGTTGCGCATGTCGAACAACATGTATTTGGCATTCCCTCCAGTGAATTTCTGATTCCCTCGGCCAGTTGGTTGCACGAGTTTGAAATACTGTGATCGGGTGGCAAACGCGCGATATTTCACAGGGATGTCTCCCCGATGCCATTGGAAGTGCAGTGTGCGATCCTTCCATGAAAGTTTCTGACCTGGTTGAAGCGTGAGAATCGGAGCGAGGCTGATACCGTCAAAGAGCACGTTGTTGGGGACGGGCACGCCGCATAGATCAAGCACGGTTGGGGCGATATCAATATGTGCGGCGATCATGCCGTATTTACGCTTGGGAAGCTTGGCGGGCCACTGGATGTAGAATGGCACGCGTATACCACCTTCGAAGACGCTTCCCTTGTTGTCTCTGAGCCCAGCGTTGAATCGCGGACCTTGGGGGCCGTTGTCGGTGAGGAAGATGACGATTGTATTGTCGCGGAGTTTGTATTTCTCAAGCTGAGCAAGCAGACGGCCAAAGTTGTCATCAATGTTTTCAACCATTCCATAGACACGGGCGATATCGTCGGAATTCTTGTTGGCACGCAGTGGTGCGCCTGTCTCCGGAAACTGTGCCGGGCTCAGGTCCTTGTCCTTGTATTTGGCGTAGTATTCATCGGGCACCTGAAGAGGTGTGTGTGGTGCGTTGTAGGAGATGTAGGCAAAGAAGGGTTTACGACGATTGTCATAGATGAACTTCACAGCGGCGTCGGTGAAGACATCTGTGCAATAGCCCTTGGTTTTTACCTCCTTACCATTCTCAAAAAGAATCGGATCGAAGTAAGAGTTGTTTGGAGGATCAGCAAACTGTCCGATGCCTCCGCCTCGGTGAATCAATGAATTCTGAAACCCTTGGTCTTGTGGCCGCATCGGGTAGTTGTCGCCGAGATGCCATTTGCCGAAAATGCCTGTTTCATAGCCGGAATCGAGAAGCATCTCAGCGAGCGTGGTCTCATCAGCATGCATCATGGAACGGCCCTTGTAAGTGTCCACAACGCCTGTCCGTAGGTGATAGCGTCCGGTCATCAGGCTGGCCCGGGTGGGCGAACAGACGGGGGAGACGTAGAATTGAGGAAAGGTGGTGGCGTCCCGGGCAAAGGCATCGAGATTTGGGGTGCGAAGTATGGGATTACCGTGGTGACCCATATCGCCATAGCCCTGATCATCGGTCATGACGACAATGACATTGGGGCGGTCCTCAGCGGCAATGGCGGATGCGCCGAGGGCCAGAAGAAGTAAGGTGGCAATCTGGAGGAATGATTGTGGCAGTTTCATGGAATAGGGCAGGGCTATTCAGAGATGAGGGCAGAATCCTGTCAACAGCGTGTTCGTCAACTCATCGGTCGATGAGGGTCAGAAGGTGAATACCGGACTGGTATTCGGAGAAATCTCGTTGGGAGAAAATCTACTTCAGCTTCCACGTCTTTTCTGCTGCGGCGAAGCCTTTTGGATCGTGTTTTCGGAGTTCATCCCGATTGAATGGAAACATGTCATTCTTGCCGAAAAAGGCTTCAGTCACTTCGGCAAAGTATTCTTTGTCATTGGTCAAGGCATAGGCGCGGATGGTCCTTCCCTTGATGTGTTTCACCTTCTCATAAGAGCCGGATTCACTGGCGCTCTTGAAGGCAACGAGGATGTCTCTGTTCTCGTGCTTTGCGACCTTGTGGTGCCATGCGTGGGCGAGTTCGTGGAGGACCATCCATGGCTGAGCGTCTTTTGACCATTTCACGAAGTTGACCACATTGTTGATTTCCACTGCTCCGGCTTTGGAGGGATTGTATCCGTTTCGCCGAAGCCAAAGGGCCGATGGATGATACTCAGCGGCTCCATTGGGTTTACTGTTCCATTCCATCCAGATCGGAACGTGTTGCAGGCGGAACCATGCATTGCGCGGAACGGCCTTCTTGATGGACTGAAGCTGATGCTGCAGTTCCTCAATGGCTGCATCGCGTTCCCTCGGATGTTCCCTAAGCTTGGCGCTTAACAGTACCTTGAAGCCTTCGATGCGCTGCGTCTTGTAGCTGTCCGTCTTTTCAAAAGCGAAAAGAGGGAGGGTCAGCAAGAGCAGACCGAAGCTGAGTAAAAGACGCATGGCTGTCTTAGATCAGCGAAAGCGGAAGAGACATCTCGGCGCCATCCTGAGCGGAGAGAACACCTGCTTCCACAATCTCTTGGGCATCGCGACATATGCGAGGATCGCCCATTGGATGGAAGTCCTCACCGGTCTTCAGGCAGTGGATGAAATGATTGGTCGCGTTGGCCATATACGCAGGCTGTCTTGGCACCTTGACCTGTTTTCCTTGTGGATTCTTCTTTGTGGCAAGAAGGAGGCGTCCGTCAGGATTTGGCTCCACGAGCAACGATCCCTCAGTGCCGAGGATGAGTGGGGAATAGGTGTTGAAGTAGCCGATCTGCGTCCATGAAGCCTCAGCGATGGAGATCGCTCCCGGATAGGTCATTACAAGCACGCCATTGTCTTCGACAGTGATGTCTTCCTTACAGAGGCGTCCGGCAGTGCCACTTACCCGACTTGGCATGCCGAGGAGAAGACGTGATAGGACGGCTCCGTAGCAGCAGTAGTCCACAAAAGCACCGCCGCCATTCAAAATCGGGTCATACAGCCACTCATAGAAGTAGGGACTGCAACCCATCTCACGCGGTCCATTGTGTGCAGCACGGTATTTGACCTGCCAAAGTTTGCCGATCTCTCCAGACGCAGCCATGTCCAACGCCTTTTGAAGCTGTGGCCACCATGTGATCGGCCAGTTGACCATACAACGCACGCCTGAGCTCCTGATCACGGCCAAGGCATCGTCTGCGCTTCCCAGACTTTCAGCCATTGGTTTCTCGATCAAAATATCCAGACCGGCATCGGCGGCACATTCAATGATTTCAAGGCCCTCGGCGTTGTCAGAAAAAATATAGACAGCATCCAGCTTCTCGGACTCGATCATGATTTCGTAATCCGCATGAATGGCACATCCATATTCCTTGGCGGCACGCTCCAGGAGTGGCTCATTGGGATCGGCTACGGCTACAAGCTTTGCATCCCTTGATTTGGCAAGGTCTTTGAGATTGTCCCAGACGTGGTCATGGGTGAGTCCGAGGACACCGATACGGATTTTGGATTTGGAAGCTGCCATAGTCTTCAGACGTTACAGGGCTGGACGGGAGAGGCGCAAATTTTGAATTTCGATAATTTCGACAGCAAACCATGCGTTGACTTGCTGGGCTGGAGGATGGTTCTTTGATGTCGTTGAAACCCGGTAAGCAAACATCTGTTCCCAAAATTCTCATCGCCGATGATCAGGCCGATGTGCTTGAGGCACTGCGATTGTTGTTTAAGCGTGAGGGGATTGCTGTGGTGACGGCAGGTGGGCCAGAGGAAGCCGTTCGCATATTGGAAGGCGAATCTCCAGATGCGGTATTGATGGATCTGAATTATGCGCGGGATACGACCTCAGGTGCTGAAGGTATGGACCTCCTCACACAGATTCAGCAACTGGATGACAGTCTGCCTTTGATCGTCATGACCGCGTGGGGTAGTGTGGAACTTGCGGTGGAAGCCATGCGACGTGGGGCGAGAGACTTTGTGCAGAAGCCCTGGGATAATGAGCGGCTCTTGGCGACGGTCAGAACACAGATTGAATTGGGCGGCGTGCTCAGGCGGAGTCGACGATTGGAGGCTGAGAACGCGATCCTTCGGGGAGAAGGGCGTGTCAGTATGATTGCGTCTTCGGATGCGATGAAGCCGGTGTTGGAGGTGATTGACCGTGTGGCGCCTTCAGATGCTAACGTTCTGATCACTGGAGAAAATGGATCTGGTAAAGGGGTGGTGGCCCGGGCACTTCATGAAGCATCCTCACGCGCTGAACGTCCGATGATCACGGTTAACATGGGTGGGCTTTCAGAATCGGTCTTTGAGAGTGAGCTGTTTGGTCATGTGAAAGGCGCGTTCACTGATGCGAAATCGGATAGAGTCGGGCGTTTCGAGCTGGCAGATGGCGGTACGCTGTTTCTGGATGAGATCGGAAATCTGACCATGAACCAGCAGACCCGTTTGCTGCGTGTGATCGAGACCGGCGAGTTCGAGCCGGTGGGGTCTTCAAGGACTCGGCGCGCAGATGTGAGGATTATTTCCGCCACCAATGCGGATCTGGAAAAAGCCGTTGCTGAAAACAGCTTTCGACAAGATCTCCTCTTCCGCCTGAACACCATTTCCATTCCACTTCCATCACTTCGCGAACGACCTGAGGATATTCCGCTGCTCGCAGCCTACTTTCTGTCACGACTGGAGACTCGTTATGGAAGAGAGGTCGGTGGAATCTCTCCTTCGGCATTGGAAGTCATGGCTGGTCATAATTGGCCGGGGAATGTTCGCGAGTTGGAGCACGTGATGGAGCGCGCCGTTCTGATGTCTCGTGAAGGCGAGATTCAACCCGGGGACCTGGGACTCGGTCGATCTCAGTCTGGAGCAAGATCCATTGATGAGTTGACCATGGATGAGATTGAAAAGCTGATGCTTCGCAAAGCACTGGGCCGACATGATGGAAATGCCAATCTCGCAGCCAAAGATCTGGGACTGAGCCGTAGTGCGTTTTATCGCAGGCTGGAGAAACACGGGCTTTAAACAAAAGGCTCCTTATCAACTACCAACGCCGCATCCTCCTCTATGCATCCCTTGCAACCCTTCCTGGGGTCATTGGCACGTTGATTCTTCTTCACCTGCTCAAGCAGGACATCAACATCAAACTCTTCGTTGGTCTCGCGGTTGTCCTGATTCCGTTTTTCTTGATTCGGTTCATCTACCGCGAATCGGGGCGATCATTGAAGACACTTTCCAATCTCCTCGCCGGACTGAGAGAAGGAGATTACTCAATTAATGCGCGCGGTGATGAAAAGGATGCCATGGGGATGGTTCTCATTGAGGCGAATAAGCTGGTGGAAACCATGCGCGAACAACGACTCGGCGCGCTCGAGGCCACTGCGCTTCTTCAGGTTGTGATGTCTGAGATCGATGTTGCGGTCTTCACCTTCGACCACAAGGGAAAGCTTCGATTGGTCAACAGTTCAGGTGCCGCTCTCCTTCAGTTGCCCACAGAGCGATTGCTTGGAAGTAGTACGGATGTGCTGGAACTGCAGGACCTTCTTGAAGGCCCGGCTGTGCAGACTGTTGAGCGGCGCTTTCCTGGTGGTTCGGGACGGTGGCGGATCAGTCGGGGCTCCATTCGGGAGAAGGGACATCCGCATGAGATTTTGGTGATTTCTGATCTCAGCCGAGAATTACGTGAAGAGGAACGCCTTGCATGGCAGCGTCTCGTGCGTGTCTTCAGTCATGAGCTCAACAACTCTTTGGCCCCCATCAAATCCATTGCAGGGAGTCTCCATGGCATCGTCAGTGAGGAGGAAACTCCGCCTGACATGAAGGAGGACCTCAACCGGGGACTTGAAGTGATTGGTTCACGCGCCGCGGCACTGGATCGGTTTCTTGGTAACTTCGCCCGCCTGACTAAGCTACCTCCGCCTCAGAAACGTGATGCCTCACTACGAGATCTGGTCCAGCGCGTCGTGGGATTGGAGACACGGATGAAAGTGAGTATCGCAGACTCTGAGGATGTCTCCCTACACATGGATCCCGATCAGATTGAGCAGGTCGTCATCAACCTTGTAAGAAACGCAGTCGATGCCGCATTGGAGAATGAACATCCAGAAGTCACCATCCGATGGGAAAAAGAAGATGATTACCTAAAACTGCTGGTTACCGACAACGGCCAAGGATTGATCAATCGCGACAACCTCTTCGTCCCATTCTTCACAACCAAGAACAAAGGCAGTGGCATCGGCCTCGCCCTCAGTCGCCAAATTATCGAAAACCACGAAGGCCAAATCGATCTCCAGAATTGTGCGGAAGGAACTGGCTGTGAAGCGGTGGTAAGGTTGGGAGGCTAGTGCTTCGGGCTTGGATAGAGATGCCGTAGATTCAGGGCGACAGCGAGGTGTCAATAAATTGGGTTTAGCACGCTAATTTTTTTGGCAGTCGTTCTTACTCTCTGTTTCCTGACGATCAACGTCCGAAAAGCGAGTTGGCGCTTCCAAGATTACTGCCACCGTAGTAGTTGTTGATGATGGTGATGTTGGAGGGGGGGGCTGACGTCGTGGGTGTTGCCTGTTCATGGGGAGGGGAGGCATGGAACCCAGGGGCGAAATGGGATGTAGGGGCGCGGTATCCAGAGGTCTGGCGCGGGCGAGGCACTTGGGTAGGGTGGTTGGACCGCCCATAGTAGTCTCGGGAATAGTAATTCCTTGTATGGAAGTTGCGCCCATTCAGCAAGGGAGAGGAATAGTGACGGGAATAGCCAAATTGGAAGGAATACGAGGGATCAGAAACTTGGGTGCGATGTTGTTTTGGTCGAAAAGGGTGACCAAGAAGTGTGTCTGCAATGTGTCCCACACCCATTCCGACTCCACCGACGACGTGCCCTACGGTTTGTCCAACCCCGCCAATAGTGAGCCCGACTCCCTTTCCAACGCCCCCAATGATGTGTCCCGACCCAGTCCCGACATCGCTGACAATTCCGCCAAGCAGGGAGCTTCCTCTTAGATTTCGTTGATGTGTCTGGGCTTGTGCGGGTGACACGAATGATAATACCAGAAGGGCTAACAGGATCTTTTTCATTTGGTTTGGATGTGCTGGAATCATGAGGAGTGGCTTTGATTGATTAAAGCTACGTGTCAATTTCAACGGATCTTTCAAAAAAAGAATAAAGACTTTCACTGATGATAAATCAGAGTGAATCAGCGGATTATCATCGGTTCACGTGCCGGACCCATGGAGGTGACAGAACTGAGGGGCAAACAATGCCTCAAGATGATTTTGATTGGGTGAGGAAGAGGATGTGGTGTTAGGCGTCCCGCGTGACGGTTATCGCATCGTCTCGGTGCCTGTGGGAGTTGGGTGCGTCCCGGCGTAGGGAAACGAACTTGGGGCGAGACGCCCCAATAACTGGCTGCCGAGACGGCTACCCCCACGGGACATTCTTATTGTCCCCGGCCCGTCCCATTATTGGGACGGGCGATTCCCGTGATTGGGACGGCTCATGGGGTGAATAGGTCGTTTTCCTCAGTAAATGACCCTTTTGCCCGTTGGCACTGTCGTTGCTAATGGGGGCTCGATGGATGTAGCAAGACCTGATATTGCCCGGAAAAAGAAACGCAATCGGTTTATCTGGATTTTGATCCTGATTCTGATTGGAGGAGGAGTGACGTTTTCACTTTCTCGTTTGGAACCTGCATTGCCCAAGATGGATTCGTCCCTGATCTGGACGGATACCGTTCAGCGGGGAGAGATGCTTCGCCAAGTCAGAGGAACAGGCACGTTGGTGCCGGAGGAAATTGTCTTTGTGCAATCTGAAGTGGGCGGAACGATTGATAAGATCCATGTTCTCGCAGGAGCGGAGGTGGAGCCCGACACCATTCTCCTGACGCTGAGTAATGATCAACTGGAGCAGGACATCTTCGATAAGGAATGGGCTATCAAGGCATCAGAGGCTTCCAAGGTGCAACTGGAAGTGAATCTGGAAAGTCAGCGTCTTTCGAAGAAGATGACACAGACTCGTTTGAAAGCGGATTTCGAATACGCGGCCTTGGAGGCGGATGCGTATGAGCAACTGGAGCGAGATGGATTGGTGGCTGCCTTGGAGGCGCGGAGATACCGGATGACTGCCAATGACATGGGTGCGCGTTATACCAATGGGCTGGAGAATATCTCGATGGACAAGAAGTCGGCTGACGCACAGGTGGCTGTCCGTGAAGCGGATCTCAAGAAGATGCATGCGGCTCTGGAATTGAAGATGAAGCAGCTGGATGAACTGACGGTCAGAGCAGGGATCAAAGGCGTGCTTCAATCAGTGGGTGATGGGCGCAAGCTTGAGGTGGGGCAACGGGTCGGCCCCAGTGCCACGTTGGCCAAGATCGTGATTCCCGACAAGTTGAAGGCTGAAATTCAAATTGCCGAAACTCAGGTCAAGGATGTGACTCTGGGACAGAAAGCTGAGATCGATACTCGCAATGGAATCATTGAAGGAACGGTCGTGCGTGTGGATCCCGCTGTGGAGAACGGAACGGTGACGGTGGATGTCCAGCTGGAAGGTGATTTGCCAGAAGGTGCGAGGCCTGACCTGAGTGTTGATGGCATCATTGAGATTCAGCGATTGGAGGATGTTCTTTATGTGGGCCGTCCGGTCAGAGCGATTCCTGAATCCCCGGGCGTGATTTTCAAGATGAACCCTGAGGGCACCCGAGCCTCGCAGGTGGCGGTGACATGGGGCCGTAGCTCCGTGAGTGTGATTGAGGTGGCAGAGGGACTGGAAGCAGGGGATGAAGTGATCCTCTCTGATGTCTCTGATTTTGAAGACTACAAGCAGCTGGAGATTGAGTAGGTGGAACCAAAAGGATTTCTATGAGCGACGAAAACAAAGCACTGATCGAACTGAAGGACATCAAGAAGGTGTTCTATACAGATGAGGTTGAGACCCATGCCTTGTCGGGCATTCAGTTGACGATCAATGAGGGAGAATATGTTTCGATCGGCGGGCCGTCGGGCTGTGGTAAATCAACACTGCTTTCGATCCTCGGCCTCCTTGATACGCCATCGGAAGGGACATACATCCTGAACAAACAGGAGGTTGCCGGAATCAGTTTTTCCGAGCGTGCCCGGATCCGTAACCGCGAAGTGGGATTCATCTTTCAGAGCTTTAACCTGATTGGTGATCTGACGGTTTCCGAGAACTTGGAACTGCCACTTGTCTATCGCGGAATGGCGAAGCCTGAACGAATTGAACGTGTTCAAGAGGCACTGGAGCGGGTGGGAATGTCCCATCGAAACAAGCACTATCCGTCGCAGCTATCGGGTGGTCAGCAACAGCGTGTGGCTGTGGCCCGTGCGTTGGTTGGTAAGCCGTCCATCCTTCTTGCTGATGAGCCTACCGGAAATCTGGATTCCAAGAATGGTGATGCTGTCATGGCGTTGTTGAAGGAGTTGCACGAGGACGGATCAACCATTTGTATGGTGACGCACGATGATCGTTTTACCCGTTATGCTGAGCGCACAGTGCATCTGTTTGACGGAACTGTGGTTGAGGAAAGCAGTGTGACAGGATGATGGACACTCGTTTTCAGATGCAGTTGCTCAGGTCCCCGGTGGTTGTATGCTGCCTGATGCTGTTGGGTGTTTCTCTTCACGCGGAGGAAAGGCGTCTTTCGCTTGAAGACTGTATTCAGCTCGCGCTTCAGAACAATCTTGGGTTGGAAAGCAGTCGGCTAAGCCCCGAGTTGTCGCGACTCTTTCTCGAGCAGTCGCTTACTGCATGGGATCCATCTCTGAGATTTACGACGGATGCATCGACCCAATCTGAGCCGGGTGGTGTGGATGCTCAGAACCGTCCTTTCATCGGAACAGAAACGACTTCGGAACGATTTTCCTCAGGTATTTTTGGGAAGGCTCCCATCGGACTCCAATACTCGATGAATGTGGATACATCTCATCGAGAGGGATCCAATGCCGGAGGCCCTTTTGAAAACACATTTGCCTCGACGCGGTTTGAGTTGAGGCAGTCGATGCTGCGGAATCTATGGATCGATAACGACCGCATGCAGATCCGCATCAATCGCAATAATCTGAGATCATCAGAACTGGGACTCAAGGCGGCCGTCATGAGCCTCGTGGCTGAAGTGGAACGGGCATACTACAACCTGATACTGGCGCGAGATCGTGTGGCGGTCAGGGAAGAGGGACTCGCTCTCACCGAGCGGCTGTTAAAGGCGAATCAACGTCGCGTGGAAGTGGGATTGATGGCGCAGCTGGATGAGAAGCAGAGCGAGTCTCAGGTTGCAGCCGGCCAGTCCACGCTTCGCGCAGCACAGAAGCAATTGGTCGATGCGGAACTGACACTCAAGCGACTTCTTACCTCGGACATTGCCGAGTGGTTTCCGATCGCCATTCGACCCACCGCCAAGTTACTTGCATTGCCCCGGGAATTGGATGTTCAGACTAGTTGGGGGAAGGCATTGAGGAGTCGTCCGGATCTGCTTCAAGCGCGCATTCAGATAGAGTCCAATGGCGTTCGTCTGCGCTTCCGCAAGAATCAGCTTTTTCCTCAATTGGACCTTGTGGCCACCGCAGGATACACCGGTTCCAAACGCGAATATGGTCCGACCTGGTCAGACGTGATCGATGGTGACAGCCCTCGCTATTCGATCGGTGCAGTGTTTTCGATTCCGTTGGGGAATCGATCTGCTCGGAAGAGTCTGGAGGTGCAGAAGCTGCAGAACGAGCGAAGCCTGATCCTGCTTAAGAATCAGGAACAACGCATCATGACGGAAGTGGCTTCTGGCGTGGAGGCAGCGAGATCGGCTTACGATCTGGTGGCCAGCACTCGCAAGGCACGCGAGTTCGCAGAGATCGCACTCGATGCGGAAGGAAAGAAATTGGAGATCGGCAAGAGCACCAGCTTTATTGTTCTGCAGCTTCAACGAGATCTGACGAATGCCCGCAGTGCGGAAATCAATGCGTTGGCAGATTACAACAGAGCGTTGTCCAGTCTGGCTCTTGCTGAGGGAGCGACGTTGGATCGATTGAACATCAACATGGAGGTGAGTGGTGACAAATGATTTAAAATATGCGCTCCGGCTGCTGAGGAAATATCCCGGCTTTACAGTCATTACGGTGCTGACCTTGGCGTTGGGAATCGGGGCCACGACGATCGTGTTCAGCATCGTCAACGGTGTTCTGATGCAGCCGCTGCAGCTTCCTGATTCAGATCGGATCGTTCAGGTGTGGGAAGGTGATGAGCAGGAAGGGTTCACCAGGAATTACCAGAATCAGACGTCCCCTCAGAATTTCTTGGACTGGCGGGAGAAGGCGACGGTGTTCGATGCCATAGCCTGTTATGCGAATTTCAAGGAATCGGTGACGCGAAACTTCATCTTTACCGGGAGCGATCAGCCGTATCGTCTGAATGGTAGATTTGTCACCACTAATTATTTTAAGGTCTACGGGCAGAATCCGGTCATGGGCCGCGTGTTCATGCCGGAAGAGGAAGCCCGAGGCTCAGCGCGTACCGTGGTGATCAGTCACTCACTCTGGACGGGTGTGTTCAACAACGATCCTCAGATTCTGGGACGCACCATGAACTTGGAAAACAGGGGGCGACACAGCTATGAGATCATTGGCGTCATGCCTGAAGGATTTCGTGTGCCCAATGCAGACCTCTGGGTGTCGATCGCGCATGCACCTCCCTTTCAAACCTGGAAGAAAGCACCACTCATGGCTCAAAGGGGTGGAACGATCATGCGGGTGGTGGCCAAGCTGAAAGAGGGCGTGTCGATGGAGCGTGCTCATTCTGAAATGAATGCCATTCAGAATGCCATTTATGAAGAGCACAAGGGAGTCGAACTGCAGAGTAGTGATCAGGTGATCGGTCCTGACATAGAACTTGAACCCATCTTGGATGCGGTTGTTTCCGGGGTGCGCTCGTCCTTGATTCTGTTTTCCTGTGCTGTGGGACTTCTGTTGCTGATTGCCTGTGCAAATGTGGCCAATCTCCTTTTATCCCGCGCTCTAACCCGGCAGCGGGAGATGTCCATTCGAGCGTCGCAAGGGGCGAGCCGGATGCACCTGGTCCGGCAGCTACTGACGGAAAGCGCGGTGCTCTCTCTCATGGCAGGATTGGCAGGTTCGGCGCTGGCATGGTGGGGTACGAAGCTGGTGCTTCAGTTCAGTGCAGGTGCGATTCCCCGTGCTGGTGAAGTGGAGATGGATTGGAAGGTGTTGGGTTTCACTTTGTTGGTCTCATTGTTGACGGGTGTTTTGTTTGGTCTTGTGCCGGCGCTTCAGGCTTCAAAAACGAATCTAAGTGATGCACTCCGCGAAGGAGCAAACCGGATGACGGGTGATCGACTCCAGCTTCTGATACGAAACGGATTCACCGTGGCTCAGGTGGCCATGGCCTTGGTTCTCTTGATTGGTGCCAGTCTTCTTATTCAGAGTTTCAATCGCCTACAACAAGTGGACCCTGGATACGATGCTGATGAGCTGTTGACGGTTGAAGTCAACTTGGCGGGAGCAGCCTATCCGAACCGTGATCAGCGCGTACGTTTCATTCAGCGGGCAGTTGATGAACTCAAAGATACTCCCGGTGTTGAATCTGTTGCAGCGACATCGCTCCTCCCCAATCGTGAAGGGTGGCCTCATACGTATGTAAGGGCAGACCGTCCACGCCCAACCGGAAATGAATGGGAGCGTTTGGGCACAAGGGCGGTGGGACCAAATTACCATGACACCTACGGGGTGGCGCTCATCAAGGGCAGGACTTTTGACGAACGTGATTCGTGGAACTCAGAGCGGGTGATGATGGTGAATGTAGCCTTGGTGAATAAGGAATTTCCTGACGAAGAACCCATTGGAAAAGTCATTCATCTGAGCGGAGTGGACTACAAAATTGTAGGTGTCTTTGATGATTTTAAGAATGCGGGACTGACAAGAAAACCATCGCCAGAAGCCAACGTGCCATTGGCGCAATGGCCGCATGCAGATGCATTGTCCATCTTTCTTACCGCCAGGACAGAAGCGAATCCAAAGGCACTTGCCCCAATTATTTCTGACAAGATACGCAAACTGAATCCAGACCAGCCACTGAGTCGCTTCGTAGTGCTTCAGACTCTGGTGGATAACAGCAAGGCGATCGATCGATTCAGGTCGATGCTGGTGAGTATGTTTGCGCTGGTCGCACTCGTGTTGGCGAGCGTCGGTATCTATGGAGTAGTGTCTTATTCCGTCGCTCAGCGAACGAACGAAATGGGCATTCGTATGGCTCTCGGGGCGCAACGCTCGGATCTGATGTTGATGATTCTGAAACAGGGACTCTTCCTGACTCTCACTGGTGTGGGAATCGGACTATTGGGAGGAATGGCAGTGATGCGGATTCTTGCCAGTCAGCTCTATGAGATCTCAGCGACTGATCCGATGACCTTTGTGGGGGTGGCGGCGATTTTGGCAGTTGTTGGACTACTTGCCTGTGTTGTTCCCGCCATGCGGGCCATGCGTGTAAGTCCCAACAATGCACTTCGATACGAATAGATTCTCTTTTGAACACCGACCCTAACTGAATATGACAGCACGAAGCGACAAATCCGAACCCTCCCGTGAGAAACTAAACCAAAAGACGCTCAGCGACATGATGGCTGAAGCTCTTGAAGAAGAGACAAAGCACCTGATGAAGTTGGAGACCGAGATCAGGCACAAGAATGATCAGTCTGGTAAGTCCAAGGAATTCGATCAGGTGAGTGGTGACGCTGGTGTTTATTGAAGCTTGATGTGTAGTGAAAGATGAGCAGCGGCAGGACATTGCAGATTGCCCGCTTATTCACCCTCATGGTGATGATAGGCTTGGTTTGTTTCTCACCTGTGTCGGAAGCGTCGGTTCAGGAAAAACTGATTCCCTTGTTCGATGCGGCCTGCATGGATTGCCATGACGAGGATACCGAGACTCAACTCGACTTGACGAAGCTCAGCGGAGATTTGAGTCATGCCGAGACTTTCGAAAAATGGGAAACGATATACGACCGTGTGAAATCAGGTGAAATGCCGCCACCCAAACGTAAACGTCCTGATGCAAACCTTCTGAATCGAGCCCTGGATGATCTGGGTGATGAATTGCACCGAGTGAGTTCAACCAACATCAAGGCGAATGGGCGAGTGCCGGTCAGGAGATTAACACGGACGGAATATGAGTTCGCCTTACAGGATCTTCTCGGAATTCATGTGCCTTTGGCGAAGTTGCTTCCTGCTGAGAATGACGCTTATGGATTCGATACTGCTTCGACAGCACAGGGACTGTCTCCCGTTCACATACAGAGCTATCTGAATGCTGCAGATCGTGCCTTGGATGACGTGCTTCAGCTGGGCCCTAATCCGGGCAAACGCGTTCGGCCGTTCAACTATCTCAAATCGCCCTACATCCGCATGTGGTTTGATCGCCCCATCAGGAATGGAGGGCAAGTGATCAAGGAAGATGGTGACGAATTTGTGAGCTTCATCAACAAGAGCTATGCCGTGCGCTCGGATGCTGCGGGCTTTCGTCCGAGGCATTCAGGACTCTATCGGATAGAGATGGATGCCCGTGGGTATCAGGCCTTTTCGCCGGTAACGATCGCGATCATCAAGGCCAGTGATAAGGAAGGTGGCACGGAGGTGATAGGTTATTTCGATCTACAGCCAGGTGAGAGTCGCCGCATCTCTGTGACGAGCTATTTCACTCGTGATCATTACTTTTACCCCGTTCCCCTCGATGATGATGTGACGCCCAAGTCACAGGCTGGCATTTTTGCTTTTGGAGCCAAGACTTATCCTGGTGAAGGGATTGCCATTAAGAACGTGGTCATCAAAGGCCCACTTGGAGATCAATGGCCACCCAGGGCGACTCGGAGTTTTCTTGGGAATGTGGATTGGAAAGCAAAGGAAATGACGCGGGAGTTGTGGCAAAGAGCGTTTTCTCCGCAGGGTGGAAAGATGAAGATTTATCAGGTTTCGCCAAAGACAGATTGGTTGAATCATTTGGAGGGGATGATCGAAAGATTCGGCCCTCGAGCATTGAGGAGGCCCCTTGTGGATGGAGAGGCCAGAGCATTTGCCGGGCTGGGAAAGGGGGCGATGGATTCTCGGCGATCTTTTGATGAAGTGGTTCGGGTGGCGTTCAGGGCGTTGTTCAGCTCACCTCAATTTCTTTTTCATGAAAGCAAGGCAGGGCGGTTGAGTGATTTTGCTCTTGCTGAACGTTTGGCCTTTTTTCTTTGGAAGAGTCTGCCTGATGAAGAGCTTTTCTCGATTGCTTCCGAAGGACGGCTGAGTGATCCGGAAGTGCTGAAAAGGCAGGTGGACCGAATGCTGAATGACTCCAAATCGGAACGCTTTGTGAATGATTTTCTAGATCAATGGGCGGGATTGAAGAACATCGATGCGACGACTCCTGACGACAAACTTTATCCCGAGTATGACGATGCATTGCGGCAGTCGATGTTGGCAGAGACGCGTCACTTCTTCCGTGACCTCATTGCCGACAATCGATCTGTGCGGAATCTGATCGATTCTGATGCAGTCTACGTGAACCGCAGACTTGCTGAGCATTATGGAATCAAAGGTGCAAGCGATGAACAAATCAGGAGAGTGAAGCTTCCAGCCGGACATGTAAGAGGAGGTCTGATGACGCAGGCCAGTATCCTTAAAGTGACCGCGAATGGCACGGTGACGTCGCCGGTAAAGCGAGGGGCCTTTGTTCTATCAACGGTTTTGGGAGATCCCCCAAGTTCTCCACCACTTGATATCGCTTCCATCGAACCCGATACACGCGGAACGACGACGATTCGTGAGACTCTGGATAAACACCGGGATGTGGAATCGTGTGCCAGTTGTCATCGGGAGATTGATCCCCCGGGATTTGCGTTGGAGTCATTCAATCCAATTGGAGGCTATCGAGAACGCTATCGCTCGACGGGGAAGGGGGATCTGGCCAAGACAAGGGTGCGTGGTCGTTGGATTCGGGAGTATCGCTTGGGGCGTGATGTGGATTGCTCAGGAATTACCGAAGAGGGAAAGGCATTCTCTGATGTTCGTGAGTTCAAACACTTGTTGATGGAGCGGCATGATGAGGTGGCGAGGAACCTATTGGAGAATCTGGTCGTCTATGCCACCGGAGCCAAAATTCAGTTTGCTGATCGTCGGGAGTTGGATGCCATCCAGAGTCAACTGGAGATGGAAGACTTTGGTGCGCGTTCCATGATTCATTCCATAGTTCAAAGCGATATCTTTAAAAACAAATGATAACTGAGAATCAACCTGGTGCCGCTGTTGATCGTAGAACATTTCTGCGAGCTGCAGGTGTGACGTTGGCATTGCCATGGATGGAGTCGCTTTCTATGGGGAACACCGCTCCTCCAAAACGCACAGTTTTTATGTCCACCGCGTTGGGCTTGCATCCACCCTCGTTGTATCCATCAGGTGCCCGCGGACAGGGTAAGTCTTCCGAGTATCTGGATTTGCTCAAGGAGCATCGTGGCGACTTTACTTTGTTTTCCGGATTGTCGCATCCGGATCAAGGAGGTGAGCATGAGACGGAGAAGACTTTTTTGAGCGCTGCTCGGAATCCTGAGAAGGATGGTTTCAAGAACTCGATTTCGATCGATCAGATAGTTGCCAGAAAGCTTGGCTACATCACGCGTTTTCCATCTTTGTCGATCAGTTCAAACGGGCCGAAGAGTCAGTCGTTTACTCATGGAGGTGTCATGTTGCCTGCTGAGCACAGTCCATCGGCCTTATTTGCCAAACTATTTCTTGATGGATCAGCAAAGGAAATCGATGAGCAGAAGAGAAAGTTGGCGGACGGCAGGAGTGTCTTGGACGAGCTCATGGCTCAGGCAAAGATGCTGAGGTCGCGGTCACCGGCAGGTGATCGGGAGAAGCTGGATGAATATTTCGAATCAGTCAGGCAGACAGAGCGTGATCTCAAGGAGGCCCGGGCATGGATGGATCGTCCAAAGCCCAAGGTCGGTGCGCAACAGCCTACCGATATTCCAGACAAGACCGACCTGATTGGAAGAATCAAGCTGCTTGTGGATATGGTTCCTTTGATCATTCAGACTGATTCCACGCGGGTGTTGAGCCTGGTCATTCAGGATCACTTTTCAGTTCCGCAGGTTTCCGGTGTGACCTCGGAACATCACCACCTTTCCCATCATGGCAGAGATCCCTCCAAGATTGCGCAGCTGAAGATGGTTGAGCGGGAAATTGTGAAGCAGTTTGGTGCGCTTTTGGATCAGATGAAATCTAAGAAAGAGGCGGGTGGTTCGTTGCTCGATCAGACCTCTGTTCTTTTTGGTAGTAATCTGGGCAATGCCAATGCGCATGACCCTCGAAATCTGCCCATCTTTGTTGCGGGCGGGGGATTCAATCACGGTGGTATCGTTCAGAAAGATCATCGAGACAACACGCCGTTGAGTAACCTCTTTGTCACCCTGGTGCAGAATATGGGAATCGAAACCGATGCCTTCGCAACCAGTACCGGATCACTGACCTGGTGAGCAGAATTAGCACCCCATGAGCATGAAGAATATTCTAGTCGTATTATTAGCCTGCACGTTGGTCACCAATGCTGCTTCGATTGCAGAGAACTGGCACCAATGGCGTGGTCCTGAGCAGAACGGTGTTTCACGCTCTGCCAATCCGCCCCTCGAGTGGAGTGAAGAGAAGAACGTCCAGTGGAAGACTGCGGTTCCTGGCAACGGTCTTTCCACTCCGATCATCTGGGGGGATAAGGTTTTCCTGCTGAGCGCCATCAACACCGGCCGGGTCGATCCGTCGTTGCCGCGACCAGAGGATCAGCCCAAGCGGGTGTTTGGTATCACGCATCCAAATACCACCCACACCTTCCTCGTGCTTTGTCTCGACCGGAACACCGGCAAGGAGATCTGGCGGCATGAGCCCACTCATCTCATTCCGCACGAAGGCACCCACAAGGACAACAACTTCGCCTCAGCTTCCCCGATTACCGACGGCAAGCGACTTTACTGTTGGTTCGGCTCCTCCGGTCTCTTCTGCTACGACCTGAATGGCAAGCTCCTGTGGGATCGCAATCTGGGCAAGGTCCGCATGGGGGCCAGTCTTGGTGAGGGAACATCTCCCGCTTTGTTCGAGGACAAACTGGTCATCGTTCGCGATCATCAAGGCCAATCATACATCGAGACGCTTGATGCCAAGACCGGCAAAACGCTCTGGAAAAAGGACCGCGAGGAACCAAACACCTGGGCCACGCCCGTCATCGTCAAACACAGCGGCTTCACTCAGGTCATCACTTCCGGATCGAACAAGATCCGCAGCTACGATCTCAATACCGGTAATCTGATCTGGCAATGCGGAGGTCTCACCAGCAATGCCATTCCCTGTCCGCTCATCGAAGGCGATACCGTCATTTGCATGACTGGCTATAAGGGGCACAAGGCGATGGCCATTAAGCTTGATTCCAAGGGCGATGTGACTGGCACGGACAAGGTTGTCTGGTCGGTAGGCAGAGGCACTCCATATATTCCATCGCCGCTCCATTACGACGGTTTGATCTGGTTCAACCAATCCAACCAATCGATGTGGACCTGCGTCGACGCCAAAACGGGTGAGGTCTATCTCGATCGCGAACGACTTACCGGTGTATTCAATATCTATTCTTCCCCGGTTGGAGCGGACGGACGGATTTTCGTCACCGCCCGCAATGGCATTACCCTCGTCCTAAAGCGCGACAAGGAGTTCAAGCTGCTCGCCCGCAATCGCGTCGACGACGACATCAATGCCTCGCCTGCTTTGGCCGGTGATCAGCTCTTCCTGCGCGGACGTAACTTCCTCTACTGCTTGTCCAGCAGGGCTGGCGACAGGAAACCCAAGGTTGTGGCGCTCAAAGGCGTGGACGAATCTAAGCTACCCAAACTCACAGCCAAGCCAGAGAAAACCATGAACGGCCCGAACGCCGCTCTCCTTGCCAAGATCGACGCCGGCTCCGTGCCGGAGGATTACCCTGGAGGAAATGGTCACCAGCCGTGGGTTGACAGTTGGATGAAGAAGTTCAGTGAAAAACAACGCCATCAACTCGGCACGCTTTGGGCGGAGAAGATGCGTACTGATCCAGGAATGCCGAACAAGGGAACGTCCTTCATCAAGATTCTTAAATACGTGCGAGAGAGCGGTCTTGACCAAACAGACGACAGATGAAACTGAGACTGTTCATTCTATTTTGCCTGCTAGTGGTGGCCGACCTTTCGGCCGCACGGCCCAATGTCGTCATACTCCTGGCCGATGACCTCGGCACGAAGGATCTCGGTTGCTACGGAGGGCCGGTCAAGACACCGGTGTTGGATGGACTTGCCGCACGAGGCGTGAAATTTACCGACTTTCATGCAGGCGCCGCGATTTGTTCGCCTTCACGGGCGACCCTTCTCACCGGGCGGCAGCATTTGCGCACGGGTATCTACGGTGTGCTTCAGGATCACATGCACATCATGCATTTGTTGGAGCGCGAAGTGACGATTGCTGAAGTGCTACAAGAAGCCGGCTACGGAACGGCGCATTTCGGCAAGTGGCACATCGGGATGACTTCGGGCGAGCGCAAGAAGCCGTCGCCCACCGAACATGGCTTCGATTACTGGTTCGGTCTTTCCAATGGCGCCCATCCCAACCACAAGGATCCAACCAACTTCATGCGCAATGGCAAACGCGTCGGCCCGATGAAAGGCTATTCCTGCCAAATCGTGGTCAGTGACGCGATCAACTGGCTCGAAACGAAGGATGCCCCGGATCAACCGTTCTTTCTAAACATCTGGTTTAATGAGCCGCACGCCAAGATTGCCGCCCCGGACGACATTGTTTCGATATACGGCGACCTGAAGGATGAGGCTGCGATTTATTCAGCGACGATCGACAACACCGATCGCGCCATCGGACGGCTTGTTGCGAAACTCAAGGCGATGGGCAAGCTCGATAATACGTTGATCATCTATTCTTCCGACCACGGAAGCTATCGGCCAGATCGCAATGGCGGTTTGAATGGCAACAAGGGTTCGAATTTCCAAGGCGGATTACGGTCTCCTGGGATTTTCTATTGGCCAGATGGCATTCGTGGTGGCCGCGTTGAAACCACACCATCCGGTTCGGTCGACCTGCTCCCGACAATTTGCGGTCTGGCTGGAATCGACAAGCCCAAAGGTGTGCATCTCGACGGAGCTGATCTATCACCTTTGCTGGCAGAGAGAGGGACCTTCACTCGCGATCAACCATTGCTCTGGCTGGCGCCCTCGTCCGGACATCTCGCCACTTTGCGCGACGGACGCTACACGCTGATGGGGTATCGCGGCTATGACTTGCCTTTCGAGCGCGAAAAGCTCAACGCCATCCTGCGGAGAATGGCAGAACTCGCCGGGATTGATCCGCCGTCTCGAAACCTGTTGACCCGCGTTAGTAATACCACGTTTTCGAACCCCGAGTTCAGACGGTTGACTGGCGAAAGAGTGCGCCTGCAGACCTTCCAGGAATCGTGGATCCCCATCATCAAGAAAGGGGGATTCGGACGTTTCGCACTCTATGATTTGGAAAGCGATCCACTGCAGAAGAAAGACATTTCTAAACGCCAGCCTAAGGTCACAAAGCGACTTACGGAGAAGTTACTGGAGCTATACGAGGACGTCATGGCCGACGCGCCGGGATTAGATGAATACCGTTCTGATTATACTCCTGCACTGCCTCAACAGTTCGATTCCAAGCCAGCCCTGAGCAATACTTCAAAGCCCGGTCCCGAAGACGCCGATCTCGACAAACTGTTGAAGAGAATCGATGCGACGGATCTGCCCAAAGGGTATCACGGCTCAACTCACCAAGCCTATGTCGATCAGAGAATGGCCGAACTCACATCGCAGCAACGCCAACGTATCGGCCAGCTTTGGAAAGAGAAACGTCGTCTCCAACCAAAGATGAAAAATGTAGGCGGATCATTCGTGAAGATCATGGAATTTGTGGTCGCGGGTGAGAACTGAAAACTTTTCACCACTAAAGAACTGGTGCGCCTACCATTTATTGCCAATTCAACTGAAACCATCATATCGAAAATCCATGAAAACATTATTCTCTATCCTTGCTGTTGGTTCTGTTCTGAGTTGTTCGGCTATTCACGCTAAAGAAATTGCCGGGCGTGTAACTGATCCCAAAGGTGTTCCGATTGGTGGAGTGATGCTTTCCACTTTCGATGAGGAGCATCGCAAGTGGGTGAATGTTTTCAGTAAACCGGATGGCTCCTTCAGCATTGATCAGCTGCGCGACGTGGAGCATCAGGTCAGGGCGCGCTTGGTTGGGCGTGTGGATGAATGGATTGATGATGTTCCTGCTGGCGAGTCCGGACTGAAGATCAAGATGGAAAAGGCCACAGGCTATGATCTCGAAGAGCAGCGTCCCGCCAACAGTGGATTCAGCATGCTGAAGTTCGAAAACATGCGGGATAAACTGAATTTCAAAATGATGTGCAGCTACTGTCATCAGGTTGGAACGATTCCTTTCAGGACGCCTGAGAAACCTGTGGACTGGGAGACCATGTTGCGTCGCATGGATGGCTTCGGTGGGCTGTATCCGCATACTCAGGAGACAATCATTCCCAAGCTGATTTCGACGTATAAGGATGAGGCCGTAGAGAAGTGGCCAGAGTATGTGCCTCCACCAGCGCCGAGCGGGACGGCTGCGAATGTGCGTATGACTGCATGGGAGTTTGGTAAACAGTTTGAAAGTTCGTTTCACGATCTTGAGCCAGGTCCGAATGGATTGATGTATGTGGTTAACATCAGCAAGCACTACATGGGGGTGTTGGATACCAAGACAGGCAAGCAGGAGGTCCATCGCGTGCCGCAGGGGTCATGGGGGCCACACTCGATTGAGCCTGACAACGATGGTCATATGTGGATCACCATGTGCGCTTCCGGTCAGATGGCGAAGTGGGACATCACGAAACAAAAGATGTCTGTTTATTCCAGTGCAGAGGCACCGGCAAAGAGAGGTTCTTACCCTCATACTCTGCGAGTGAACCCGAATGATCCTGAGGGGTTGATCTGGTATACAGATGCCGGACGTAACTCGGTTTTTTCAATGCATCCCAAGACCAAGAAGGTGAAGGAATATCATCTGCTGAGCGAAGGGCAGGCCATTGGGGCAGGGAAAGGCGAGTCTCGTGGCATTACTCCATACGGGTTGGACTTCTCTCCCGTCGACGGGATGATCTGGTATTCGAAGTTGAATGGAAATCGGATTGGTCGGATCGATCCGAACGCACCTGATGGCGATATCAAGGAATGGAATCCTCCGTTCCGTGGACCGCGTCGTTTGCATGTGGCGCAGGACGGGATCGTCTGGGTTCCAGGTTTTGGTTCAGGGGTGCTCGGGAAATTTGATCCTGTCGCTGAGGAGTGGACGACCTACGCGCTTCCAGATGCGGAGAATCAGATTCCGTACGCGCTGAACATCGGACCGAAGGGGTATGTCTGGGTCTGTGGGACAGGAAACGACACGATCAATCGATTTGATCCCAAGACGGAGGAACTGCTTGAGATTCGTCTTCCCATGCGGGTCAGCTATACTCGTGAGATTGAGTTTGATGAAGAGGGGAATGTGTGGACCAGCACCAGCGGACCATCACGACATATGGAACGTGCACTTGGACAGATCATCAAGGTTGAGATTCTCGATGATCAGGGCGGCGGTGTGAAACTGGCCAAGGTGAATCTCAGTCAGGATCAGCTTGGTACGCTGACGGCAATGAACAAACCGGCTCCGCTCAAGAATAGACGTTACACACCATTGCCCAAGAAGGGACAGGGATCGAAGCCAGTTTCCAAGATGCTGTTGGCAAGGATCGATAAGATGTCACTCCCGGAAGCCTATCAAAATGGTCTCAAGCACCAGGAATACGTGGACGCCCGAATGGCCAAGTTCTCAAGTGCTCAGAAGACAAGACTGGGACAAATGTGGAAGGCAAAGCGCGAATCTGACAAGAACATGGAGAATGCTGG
The DNA here is from genome assembly GCA_965658675.1 of Limisphaerales bacterium. Lineage (GTDB taxonomy): Bacteria > Verrucomicrobiota > Verrucomicrobiia > Limisphaerales > CAZKNW01 > CAZKNW01. Next base: position 62,755 of record CBFHTT010000005.1, on the reverse strand, counting down.
TCATTCATTTGTGAGAATCTTGGAATGGGTGGCAAACAACGTGAAATAGTTCATGAATAAATCTCTCTCAATAGGGGCATTGGTAGTGGCGGGAGCCTCGCTGGTCCTTGCACTTTCAAAGCGTGAGCCTGTCGAGGTATCGGAGCCTCTGGCGGTCGAAGAAATAAATGCGCTTCGAGCAGAACTGCAGGATACAAAGGCCGAGCTCTCTGATCTCAGGGCTGCGCATCAGAAGTTGAAGGAAGGCCTTGTGCAACCAGTACAGTTGCCTACTGAGACGCATTCTCCAGACTTATCAACCGATGCATTACAGTCGCGCATCGATCAACTGGAATCTCGACAGGAGCAGTTGGTCGAGTTTGCCAGTAATTCTGATCGATACGGTGTTGTGGCCAAGATGGAGGAGGATATCGAGAAGGCCTATTCTTCATTGATGAACACCAATCTGCCCGTGGGGGCTCGACTGAAGCAAATAGGGGCACTCAAGCGATATGGTCAGTTTGACGAACAGGCACTTTCGACTGTTTCTGAGATCTATGCGAATACTGACGACTTCAATCAAAAGGGACGTGCGTTGACTGCAATGAAGGGATTGATCACGCCTGAATTCAGGGATCAGGTATTGTCAGACTTGAACAGTGATGTAAGTGCAGGAAACCAAAGTGCGGTGTTTCGATACTTCGCGATCGAGGCGTTGGAACCTATGCTTCCCGATCCGGCGGTCAGCGAATGGTTGACCTATCTTTCTCAAAATGATCCGGAGTCCAAACTGGCAGGGCGCGCACAGAGAGCACTGAATCAGGGGACTGATAAAGGAGGAGCGAAATAGCATCATGATTGAGAGAGTTGCTCCAATTCTAGTCACGCTGTTGTTCTGCACATCGGTTCTTGGCGCTGAATCAAAGAAGAGTCTTGAGTTACAGTCCCGTGTGCATCGTTTACAGAGTGAAGGTCGATCTCCTTTTGACGCATTTGCCTACGTCAATCGTATGCCCAAGCAGGGAGAGTCTGAATCCATTGAGGATTATGTGGCACGTATTCAAAGTCGTATCGCAAACCAAGAGGGACGTGTCTTGATCAAGTTGCCTCCAGGTTTTGATCAGCGGTCCTATGAGGGATTCAAATCATTTCATGATCTTGGTGAAGTTAGATCCGTTGGTTGCGTTTCCTGCCACTCATTGGACCATTCCGGTGAGAAGAAAAGTGCTGGCAGTTTGAGAAATCTTAAGATCAATAAAGCTGATTTCTCTGCGATCATGAATCGGAAGCATCAAGGAATCGAAGGCTATTCCAGGGTTAGTGCCAAAGAAGATGAGGATGGGTTTCATCATGCCTTCGTCGAATCGTTGGCAGATGTTCCAGAAGAAGCTTTTAGGAAATTGATTCTCGAAGCTGAAGTCGTGGATGTGACGCAACCAATTCCTTCAACCGATGCCAAGACACGTCTTTCAGGGCAGGTGACCTTTGTCGGTATGTCCCCCAAGCGAAAGGCGCTGAAGATGACTCCAGAGAGCGCGGCACTCTACGAGAATGTTCCAATGGATGAGTCAATATTGATTGGGAAAGGTGGAGGGCTTGCCAATGTCTTTGTCTATGTGAAGAAGGGACTGGAGGACAGGGACTGGCCCATGCCTGAAGAGTCCGTGTTGATAAATCAGGATCGGTCTATGTTTCGTCCGCGCGTCCAAGGAATCAGGGTTGGGCAGACGCTGGTGATGCGAAACAGTGATCCGTTTATTCACAACGTCCGGTCACTCAGTTTGAGAAATCGCGCATTCAATATTGGTCAACCGGCCAAGACTCCCGATCGCACCAAGACGTTCAGGCGTCCAGAGGGCCCTGTCCGGATTGAATGCGACTTCCACAAATGGATGAAAGCCTATCTCTTCGTCTTGGATCACCCTTTCTATGCGGTGACGGATGCTGAAGGGAACTACGAGATCCCCAACCTACCGGCAGGAACCTATAGCCTGGAGGCATGGCATGAGGAGTTTGGGAAGCAACGGCTGGAGATTCGAATCAAGCCCACAGGCTCCAATCGGGCGAATTTCATCATGTCGTCCCCTGAAGGGTAAAGAGAAGCCGGGGATTATTCTGGGAGGGAAAGGTGGGCCCTATCCAATCTCTACAAAGTCCAACGTGACTTGAAACTGGTTTGGTTTGGGGCGGCGTGTTAAAGGAGTCGCTTTCTTTTGAACAACGATCAGCCTTTATGTCAGAACCTCTTTTCCTAGGACTGGACAGCAGCACGCAGAGCCTGAAGGCGACTGCAGTGGATGCAAACCTCAACCTCGTCTTCGAATTGGCCCTCAATTTCGAGAAAGACCTGCCTCAATTCAACACGACTGCCGGCGTGCATCATGGGGATGATGGGTTGACGGTGACTTCACCCACGCTTCTGTGGGTGGCGGCCATGGATCTGTTGCTGGGACGTATGAAGGAGGCTGGATTTGATTTCTCCAGCGTGAAAGCCCTGTCTGGTTCTGGTCAGCAGCATGGTAGTGTCTTTTGGAAGAAGGGCGCTTCCGAGACCTTGGCAGGATTGGATCCGGAAGCAACGTTGGAAGAGAATCTCAAGGATGCTTTCGCAATCGAGAATTCTCCCATTTGGATGGACTCAAGCACGACGGCTCAATGTCAGGCGCTGGAAGAAAAATTGGGCGGTGCTCAGGCAGTGGCTGATCTGACTGGCTCTCGCGCATATGAACGCTTTACTGGAAACCAAATTGCAAAGGTGGCTGTAGAGCAGAAAGAAGGTTACGAGAATACGGAACGTATCTCGCTGGTGAGCTCGTTTGTTGCCTGCATGCTTGTTGGTGGCTATGCAGGTATCGATTCCAGTGATGGTGCAGGAATGAACCTCATGGACATTCGTTCACGCACATGGGCTTCTGCAGCTGTTGAAGCGACTGCGCCCGATTTGGCTGGAAAGCTGGGTGAGGTGGTTCCATCACATGCGGATGTAGGCGGCATTCATTCATACTTTGTAGAGCGCTATGGCTTTGATGCATCATGCCGGGTGATTGCCTGTTCAGGTGATAACCCTTGTAGCCTTGCCGGACTTGGCTTGCGTCGCGCAGGAGACATTGCAATCAGTCTTGGCACCAGTGATACGGTCTTTGCAGCGCTGACTGAGCCCAAGCCTTCTGCCTCTGAGGGGCACATCTTTGCCAACCCTATTGATCCAGATGGCTACATGGCCTTGGTCTGTTACAAGAATGGTTCCATGACGCGTGAGGACATCCGTAATCGTGCCGTAGAAGGATCTTGGGAGAAGTTTGACGCAGCACTGCAGAACACACCCAAGGGCAATGAAGGACGCATTGGATTCTATCGCAAGGAGCCTGAGATCACGCCTCCGATTTTGAGCACGGGTGAGAATCGTTTCGATGCTGATGGAAATGCAGTGGATAGCTTTACACCTGAGGCGGATGTGAGGGCAATCGTGGAAGGACAATTCCTATCCATGCGACTTCACGGTGCCAACATCGGTATCGAAGCAAAAGAGATTCTGGCAACAGGTGGCGCCTCTGCGAACAAGCAGATCCTGCAGGTGATTGCAGATGTATTTGGTGTGAAGGTTTATACGGCTGCCCGTCCCAATTCTGCTTCGTTGGGTGCTGCGTATCGTGCGCTACATGGGTTCCGTTGTGCGACAGAGGGATTTGTTCCTTTTGCCGACATCATGGAAGCGGCTCCTTCGTTCAATCTCGCCGCAAGCCCGGATATGAATGCTCATGCGGTTTATACGGGAATGCTGGAGCGGTATGCAGACTTGGAAGCGAAGTTGATGGCCTCGGAGTCATGAACCAGCCTGGTGAATCGGTGACCTTCCGACAGATTGGGGAGACGGACGTGGAGTCTGCTGCCTTGGCCTGTGTGGAGATCGCCCGCTTCATGAAAGGCAACGAGTCAGACCTCTACATTGATTCCCTTCCCACAGATATCACCCCCGAACTGATTGGATGGTGTGAGCGCTTTGTAGGTGATCCCATTCGCAGCGGATGGATAGCGGAGCGGGGTGGGGAAGCATTGGGTTTGCTTCTCGGAGAGATCGTTCCCAGTAACCTGCCGGCAGCGGTGACCAGCATGGTGGGATACATCTCTGTGCTTTGGGTGAAAGAAACGGAGCGCAGGCAGGGAATAGGTAGAGGGCTGACTGAGCGGGCTGAAGAATGGTTTCGCTCACATCACGTGTCCGTTTGCGAAGTGTCGTGGCTGGCAAAAAATGAAATGGCCGATGGCGCTTGGCAGAAAATGGGCTACAGTCCTTTCCGTGTGTTTGGTTTCAAGAATCTTTGAAACTGAGCCGATACAATTGAAGGGGCAACTTTGGCAGGTTTCGCAAAGCCAGCCGGATGTTCCTCAACCAAATTACCTTTGATGGATCTCTTCAACAGCACGTTCGTTCAGACGGAGGCTTTCTTCAGATCAAAACCCAATACACGAGCTTATGCTTTTGGCATGCCCGTGAATGTAAAAGCAATCTGTAAAAGAAGTTTTTCCAGTGTTGAACGCATTGCCGGGGGAGGGCATCTTATACATGGGTTGCGAGCGAACCATGACCATTTGAATTCTTCAAATCTCTGGACGGCATGTTCCGCTCTGGACGGTCATGTGTGTCTCGCCCGCACTAACTAAAAACAAATAGGCAAGCATATGAACCTGGTAATCACACCACATAATCTCAGCCTCACCGAAGCCCTCGAAGCTCATATTCGGGGCCGCATCGAAAAACTGGAACATATTGATCCCCGTGCGATCTCTGCACAGGTCATCATCGAGCATGACAAGACGATTGCTCCCGAAAATGCGTTCAAGTGTAGTATGCGACTCGCCGTGGCTGGACCCGACCTTTACGCCGAAGATCATGAATCTGACATGTATGCGGCGATTGACCTCGTGACGAAAAAGATCGAGGCCCAGATCCGCAAACGCCACAACAAGGAAAAGGCTAAGAATCACGCCCTTGGTGCCCGCGCCAAGCAAGAGATTCAGGACGCCAACATCTAGCGTGGCTGATGTCGTCTGAACTAGGACGGATCTTACGAAGCCGCGTCGTTGTCCCGGTGGTTCAACCACCGATTGACAACGGCGCGGTTTTTCTGTGTGACGGCCGCATCGAGCAGGTCGGGCGCTGGGAAGACCTCAAACACCTGTCCTCCGATGTGGAGGATCTGGGAGAAGGTGCCCTGATTCCCGGTCTCGTGAATGCGCACTGTCATCTGGATTTTACCCAACTTGCTGGACAGATCCCAACGGCGGAATCGTTCTCCGCTTGGATCAAAGAGATCATTGGGCGTTGTTCCCAATGGACTGATGATCAATGGCGAGACTCTTGGGCTGCCGGAATGGAGCAGTTGCGCGAAAACGGGGTGACGACAGTGGGCAACATCGAGACCCGATGGAACCTCCTTCCAGACCTGCTTCAGGACTCACCAATCCGCGTTTGCTCGTTTCTGGAAATGACCGGGCTGCTGGCGGGACGTGATCCCAACGAACTGGTCAGTGAAGCCATGGCGCTACGACAGGAACTCGATGATCCTGAACTGGTGGGGCTTTCTCCACATTCTCCATACGCCGTTGTCAAAGGACTGTTGGAAGAGACTGCTTCAATGATGATGGAGCAGGAAGTGCAAGGAACCATTCATGTCGCTGAATCTGCGGAAGAGTGGGACATGTTCAAGGAAGGCAGCGGTGGGCTGTTTGATGTGCTCAAGGAAATGGGCAGGGATAATTCGGACTGCGGAGACAAGACACCGATCGAGGTGCTTTCCAGCGCTGGGTTGTTGCGTCCTGAAATGCTGTTGACCCATGCCAATTACCTGAGTGAAACGGATATTGATCTTATTGGTGAATCTGGCTCCAGCGTCGTTCATTGCCCTTCGTGTTTCTCCTATTTTCGACATGGAGAATTTGCATATGAGAAATTGATCGGTAAGGGCGTGAATATCGCTTTGGGAACCGACAGTCTCGCCAGTGCAGAATCTGATGAAAGTGGCGATTTTGAATTGAATCTGTTCACTGAGATGCGCCGCTTTTCATTCGATCATCCAAACGTGGCACCGGAGCAGGTGCTGCGAATGGCGACACTGAATGGAGCGCAGGCTCTTGGGCTTGATGATGAAGTGGGCTGCTTGGCAGAAGATGCAGAGGCGGACATTCTGTTCATAGAGACGGATGCTGGTCATTCGCTCGAAGAGGCAGTCGAATATGTTGTTCAGGAAGTCTGGTGCCCGAGCAAGACCATGGTAGGCGGCCGATGGCTGGAGGATGAGGATGAGTGACCCCAAGGGGACGGTTCTTATCACGGGAGCAGCTGGGGGATTGGGAAACGCACTGGTGGAATGCTTTGCCGCGGAAGGGTGGCGGGTTCTTGCCGGTTGTCGCGTTGAAGGAAATTCATTTCCAGATGGCGTGTGCGAAATTTCTCTCGATGTCTCTGACGATGATCAAGTGCAGGAAACAGTCAGTGGCTTGTGGAAGGAGGCGGAAGGGATCGACTGCGTCATCAATAATGCAGCCGTGATTCGTGATCAGCTCAGCATGAAGATGCCTGAGAGCGATTGGGACACCGTCATCGATGTCTGCCTCAAAGGCGCTTGGAGGGTCAATCGTGTTGCCATGCGTTTGATGATGCGTCAGCGCTCAGGGTTAATTGTAAATGTGGGGTCATTCAGCGGAATGGTGGGATATCCTGGGCAGTCCAATTATGCGGCTGCAAAGGCCGGGCTCATAGGTCTTACCCAGTCCATGGCAAAAGAGGGTGGACCCAGAGGCGTACGTGCCAATGTCGTTCTTCCCGGGCTCATGGAGACGCGGATGATTGGCAAGCTGACGGACGAACGACGTGCTGAATTGCTGGAGTTGAATACTCTCAAGCGGATGAGTGATCCGGCTCAGGTTGCGCGCTTTGTAGAGTTCCTTACCGGCATGGATCAGGTGTCAGGTCAGGTCTTTAACCTTGATAGTCGCATCCTTCCGTGGTCATGACTGGGGCAACGCATGAGCGACTCTGACCATCACGATCTTGATTTCTATCTCCAGCCTGAGCTGGATGCATTGCGTGATGCCAGTCTTTTTCGCGAACTTCGCACCTTGGATTCGCCGCAAGCCGCACGGGTCAACGTCAATGGCAGGGAGCTGATCAACTTTGCTTCAAACGACTACCTTGGTCTTGCCTCCTCTCAGGAACTTCGAGATGCAGCCAAAGAAGCGATAGATCAATATGGAGTGGGTGCGGGCTCCTCTCGCCTCATCAGTGGAACCATCCGCCCGCATCAGCAACTGGAGACTATTCTCGCCGAGTGGAAAGGCACTGAGGCTGCCTTGTCCTTCTCAACAGGATTTTCCGCTGCCACAGGCACGATCCCCAATGTTATTGGACGGGGAGATATCGTCATTATTGATAAGCTGGTTCATGCATGTCTTGTCGATGCTGCGAAGCAATCTGGCGCCACGATGCGTGTGTTCGGTCACAATGACTTGGACCAACTGGAGAAGCATTTGAAGTGGGCAGCGGAGAAGCGCACCAAGAATGAACAGCCAACCCGCATCCTTGTGATCGTGGAATCGGTCTACAGCATGGATGGCGATCTGGCACCGCTGTTGGATCTGGTGGCACTGAAGGAGCGCTACGACGCATGGCTCGCAGTCGATGAGGCACATGGCACTGGAATCTTTGGCGAAACCCGCAGTGGCTTGATTGAAGAATTTGGAGTTCAGGACCGGGTGGATATCCAACTGGGCGGACTGGGTAAGTCTGTTGGAGTCGCTGGAGGCTTCGTGTGTGGGAGTCGCGCATTGATCGATCTCTTGATCAATCAGGCTCGTTCATTTGTATTCTCCACTGCGCCTTTACCTTCAGTGGCCGCAGCGGCAAGCAAGTCCATTGAGATGATTCGAGGCGCCGATGGCGAGGCTCGCAAAAGCAAGCTGTGGGCGATGGTGGATGAAGTGAAGAATGTTCTTATACGTGTTGGCATGAGCCCCGGCGTAGTCAGAAGCCCCATCATCCCGCTGGTCATCGGTGATGAACAGGAAGCCATGGATCGCTCAGCTGCATTGCTCGAGGAAGGAATATTGATCCCGGCAGTCCGTTACCCGACCGTAGCTCGAGGCAAGGCGCGATTAAGACTCAGCGTGTCCGCATCCCACGGGTTCGAAGAGAGTGGGGAGCTGGAACGGGCGCTTACTACTGACGATGAGTCGGTGTAGTGGGGGGGCGGATATTCATAGAGGAAGGTGTCGGATCAAGATCCTGTAGAACTTGTTAATCCTGTCCAAAGTATAGAATGACGATTTTGGTGTTTCCCCTTGGTCAGTGATGAGACCTTTCGGCAAAAGGGCTCTACCTGTTTGGAAGGGAGGCTGCAGTAATGTTGGCTTGATGCGAATTCGGCTCTTCAGTGTTCTATGAGCTTGCCGGGAGGGCGGGGCGAGATGAGGATGGCTGCCGCGATGACCGAACCTGTTTTGCATATTGGAATCCCCGGAGTGATGCACCTGAAGAGTGGTAAGGTGCGTGAGGTCTATGATCTGGGTGAAAGTCTTCTTTTTGTAGCTTCAGATCGTATCTCTGCCTACGACTGTATCATGCCCAATGGAATCCCTCGCAAGGGTGAGGTGCTGACTCAAATTTCCCATTTCTGGTTTGATCAAACGGGAGACATCGTCCCTAACCACCGTCTGGCCCGACCTGGCGATCCCTTGCCTGAGTCATTGAAAGGACATGAGGAACTTCTCCAACGCAGGAGTATGATCGTTCGCAAGACCAAGCCACTGGCCATTGAGTGTGTGGTGCGTGGATATTTGGCGGGGTCAGGTTGGAAGGAATATCAGGCGGATCGATCGGTGTGTGGGATTCCGCTGCCAGATGGGTTGGAAGAATCATCTTTGCTTCCTGAACCATTGTTCACTCCGGCAACCAAGGCAGAGGAGGGACACGACGAGAATATCTCCTTTGAGGAAGCCGTGAAGATTGTGGGCGAAGACATTGCGCACAAGGCTCGAGAGCTGAGCATCAAGCTGTATGAATTCGGACGGGACTATGCACGGCCCAAGGGAATCATTCTGGCAGATACAAAATTTGAGTTTGGTATCACGGATGATGGCGAACTCATTTTGATCGATGAGGCATTGACGCCTGACTCATCACGCTTCTGGCCTGCAGACGACTACGAAGCTGGTCGTTCCCAAAAGAGTTACGACAAGCAGTTTGTCCGTGACTACCTGGAGACCTTGGACTGGAACAAGACACCTCCGGCTCCAGCCTTGCCTGAGGAGATCGTTCAGAAAACGGCAGAGAAGTATGAAGATGCCTATAGGCAATTAACCGGACACTCTTTGGACGATTGATGACGCGATGGAGGGACTGATCGAAGAGTTTATTCAGTTTCTCCTTCACGAAAAGGGGCAGTCGAAACATACGGCTTCCACCTATGGTACGCAGCTCCGCAACTTCCTTTCGTGGGCAAAGAAGGAGAAGATCAAGGACTGGGATCAGGTGACCTTGATGGAACTGACGCGCTTTCTCTCAGATGAGCGAAGACGGGCTCCTGTTCATGAAAAGGATGAGTCGCCGAAGACCCTTTCCTCAAACAGTATCTACCTTGAGATCGCGGCGCTGAAGGCGTTTTACAAGTTTGCTCAGGACGAAGGTATCTTTCGCCAAAACCCGGCTGAAAATCTTTCCTTACCCAGACGTTGGAAACAGCTTCCCAAAGCAATGTCAGACGAGGAGATAGATCTCTTCCTGAAACCTCCGGTGGATCGGACTCCCTCGTCTCTAAGTGATCAGGCGATCTTTGAATTGGCATATTCTTCCGGGCTGCGACTTGCAGAGTTGCGGGGGCTGAGGTTGGAACAGCTCAATCTTGAAGCGGGCTTCATCAATGTAATTGGAAAAGGGAACAAGGAACGAATCGTCCCGGTTGGATCCCGAGCGGTGGATGCGATGAATACCTATCTGGATCATGGGCGGCCCCACCTTGTATCGCGATTGTCGCCGGCCAATGTGTTTCTCACCAAAAGAGGGACACCCTTTGCGCACAGCACGATGTGGTCTCGGTTTAAGAGGAGGGCAATGGGCGCTGGTATTGGGAAGAACATCACCCCGCACATGTTGCGCCATAGTTTCGCGACCCATCTCCTTGAGAACGGGGCAGACCTTCGTGTGATTCAGGAACTTCTCGGACACGCCAATATCAATACCACCGAGATCTATACCCATGTGGCCCAGAGTCAGTTGAAAGAAACACACAGACGGTTTCATCCGCGATCGTAAGAGTCATGGTAGGGCGTGTTGTCATGCTGTTTTCTTTTCAACATTGAGGTCTGAGATCAACTCGTTCGAGGAGTCGAAAGAGTCAGTTTGATGGATGTTTTTGAAGGGAGGTGCTTTAAAAGTGTGCCATATGGACTCGTGGTGTGTGACATTGAGAAAAGCGACAAAATGGCTCTTTTTTGCTTTTTAGTGCCTGTAAACAGCTGGAAAACGGTCTTTTAAGGGAGTTTTTTGGTGGTATCTGATCTGCTTAGAGTTAGGCATCACATTGTTTAACTCTTAGAGAGAAAGGGAATAAGGATATGCATATCAGCAAATTTACACAGAAGGCTCAGGAGGCGCTGGAGGCATCTCAGGCAATTGCAACGCGGTCATCGCATCAGGCGGTGGATGTGGAGCATGTTGCGCTGTCTCTTCTGGATCAGGACGAAGGGTTGATCCCCAATTTGGTGGAGAAGTGTGAGGTGTCACCAAAGCTAATCAGGGACAAGCTTCATCAGGAGTTGGATAAACTCCCCAAACTCAGCGGTGGCGACCAGACGGACTCCAATACCTACATTACACAACGGCTTAAGAAGGCCCTGACTCAGGCCCAGGATGAAGCGCGCCGGATGAAGGACGAGTATGTCAGCGTGGAGCATTTCTTCATGGCGTTTCTGGGCGAAGGTGCGTCGACTCCGATTGGTCGTGTGTTTCAGTCTGTGGAGTTACGCAAGGGGACGTTCAAGAAGGTGTTGGAGGACTTTCGTGGCGGGCAACGTGTGACGAGTGCCAACCCGGAGCAGACCTATGACTCATTGGAGAAGTACGGCCGTGATCTGACGGTAATGGCTCGAGAGAACAAACTCGATCCGGTGATTGGTCGCGACAATGAGATTCGCCGCGCGATTCAGGTGCTTTCGAGGCGTCGCAAAAACAACCCGGTTTTGATCGGTGAACCAGGTGTGGGCAAGACTGCGATCGTGGAGGGTTTAGCGCGCCGTATTGTGGCGGGTGATGTGCCTGAGAGTTTGAAGGAAAAGAAAGTCGTCGCTCTCGACATGGGGGCGTTGATTGCTGGAGCGAAGTTTCGTGGTGAGTTTGAGGAACGTCTCAAGGCTGTTCTTCAGGAAGTCACAAAAGCTGAGGGACAGATCATTCTGTTCATTGATGAAATCCATACCGTGGTCGGAGCAGGCAAGACGGAGGGATCCATGGACGCAGGTAACATGCTGAAGCCCATGCTCGCTCGCGGTGAGTTGCACTGCATCGGTGCGACCACGCTTGATGAGTATAAGAAGAACATAGAGAAGGATCCTGCTTTGGAACGCCGTTTCCAGCCGGTCTTGGTTCAAGAGCCCACGATTGAGGATACCATTTCGATTCTTCGTGGATTGCGCGAGCGCTATGAGCTCCATCACGGAGCGCGCATTCAGGACACTGCGTTGGTTGCAGCTGCGATGCTTTCAGATCGCTACATCTCTGATCGTTTCCTGCCAGACAAGGCGATTGATCTGATCGATGAAGCAGCGGCGAAACTCAGGACTGAAATGGAAAGCATGCCTGAGGAACTCGAAGACTTGGAGCGTCGCACCATGCAACTGGAGATTGAGCGCGAGGCATTGAAGAAGGAAAAGGATGCTTCATCACGTGAGCGGTTGGCATCCATTGAGAAGGAGCTGGCCGATCTCAAGGCCAGTCGTGATTCCTTGAAAGCCCAGTGGGAAACGGAGAAGAAGAGCATTGGCGATGAACAGGCGTTGCGTTCTGCGATAGAGCTGATGAAAGGCGAGATTGAAACAGCGGAACGAAACTACGATCTCAATCGCGTAGCGGAGTTGCGCTATGGAAAACTTCCTGAACTGGAGCGTCAGTTGGCCGAGGCTGAAGCGCAATCTGACGACAAGCCTTCAACCAATCGTTTGTTGAAGGAAGAAGTCACGGAGGATGAGATCGCTGAGGTGGTGAGTCGTTGGACCGGTGTGCCTGTCTCCAAGTTGTTGGAAGGCGAGAAGGAGAAGCTGTTGCGATTGGACGAAACACTCCATGAGCGTGTGGTCGGTCAGGAAGAGGCCGTTTCAGCAGTGGCTGATGCGGTGATTCGTGCGCGGTCGGGATTGAATGATCCCAGACGTCCGCTTGGATCCTTTCTGTTTCTTGGGCCTACAGGTGTTGGTAAGACCGAGTTGGCCAAGGCATTGGCGAGCAGTCTGTTTGACTCTGAAGACAATATCATTCGACTCGATATGAGTGAGTATATGGAGAAGCACTCGGTTGCCCGATTGATTGGTGCGCCTCCCGGATATGTCGGTTTTGAGGAAGGTGGCCAGCTTACGGAGGCTGTCCGCAGGCGCCCTTATAGCGTGATCCTTGTCGACGAGATCGAGAAGGCTCATCCGGATGTCTTCAATGCCTTTCTCCAAATCTTGGATGATGGCCGGCTGACGGACAGTCAGGGACGGACGGTGGACTTCAAGAACACCCTGATCATCATGACTTCAAATGTCGGCAGCCATTGGCTGGTCGAGGGAGTGAAGGGCGATGGTCAGATTCCAGAGGACGTGCGCACCAAGGTGATGAACGAACTGAAAGGTGGTTTCAGACCTGAGTTCCTGAATCGTATTGATGACACGGTGCTGTTCACTCCTCTGACTCTGAAAGAGATTACCCGGATCGTGGAACTACAATTGGCTCAATTGAGAGAACGACTGGAAGAGCGGCGTATCACACTCGATATGACAGGCTGGGCCAAAGAGTATCTGGCACGCGAGGGATTCGATCCGGTCTATGGTGCAAGGCCGTTGAAGCGTTTCATCAAGCGATACGTGGAAACGCCGCTGGCGCGTCAGCTACTGGCTGGAGAAATTCCAGATGGCAGCCATGTGGAAGGAGACTTCGCAGATGATTCTATCTGCTTCCGCGCAGTGCGTAAGGCTGAGACGGCAGCTGAGGTTGAATAATCGACCAAGGGCGATACTTTTTAATAAGCGTCAGGCGGAATGACTTCCAACGAAGGAAGCGTTCCGCCTTTCTTTTTAGACATCAGGCTGAGAGGGAGCAGGTCCCACAATTTCCAGAATCAGAAACAGATGAGGAACGGTGCCGACGGGATCAACGGATTCGATTCGTACTGTCTCGGTGCCATCAAGATTGTCTGTCACGGATACCTCCTGAAACAGCGATGAAATACCGATCAGAGTTGGTAGGGCGGTCGAGGCTGATAATCTGAACTGTGCGAGGTCCGCTGTCTTGGAACGCGTGTAGGACCAGACCAGTTTGTTTCCTTCCACGGTTGGCGCCAGGTAGACCTGATTGTTCGCAATCTTCGGGTTCAGCCCCAATGCATACTCGGCAAAGTTGTCCAAAAGATCGCCGTCTGGGTTTCCGTTATTCCCACTGATGGCATCGTCCATAAGCTCTGGTCCGGTGAAGTTCATTTCTTTCCATGTCTGCAGTGAATCAGCCGATGAGACTGTCAGCATGTCAGAGGCGAGAGGGAAGTTGTTCGACGGCTCAGCTGGTTCTCCGATCGGAAACACGTAGGTGGCAGAAACGGATTCTTTGGCCACGATGGAAAGTTGAATAGACGCGCCGTCTGCGGGTGGAGTCGGAAGGACGACGGTTGCGAGCCAGTTTTGAGTATCGTTCGAGGGTATCTGTCCATCAGTGAAGTTTACGGTTGTGGATCCGTTATCTTCCGTAAATCCGTTGGACTCACCGAGCATCAGGTCGGCTGCAGTGATGGTTCCATCTTTGTCTGCGTCACGGTAGATCCGGACAGCGGATATACTGGTGTCGTCGATTGTCCCGCTGGCCATAAAGGTAATCGAAGATGCAATAGAGTCTCCATTCAATGAACCAATCTCGAATGGGAATACTGCGATTTCCTGAGAGGCCGGGGCAGTGCGAGTGGTGGCGCTCCCTTCCCGGGCCAGGCTCAGGCCTCGGTCGAAATCGATGTCTGTGCCGAACGTGGACGTGGATCCAGTATCGCCGCGGGTGGCCGTCATTGTCATTTTGGCGAAAAGGGGCAGTCCGGCGGTTGCAAATGACCAGACTCCGCCGGTGAGAACCTTGCCTTCACCGATGAATGTTTCGCCCTGAGGTATTCCTCCGATAATCTGATCTCCGAATATCTGAATGGTGCTTCCCACTGGAATCTCCAATAAACTTGGGACGTCTCCACTAATGGTGGTTCCATCAAACACGGCAGCAACGGGAGGAGGTGTGTCTTGGTTTCCACTATTGACGTGGTTGATACCTTTTCCTGCATTGCGATGGATACTGTTGTAGAGGATTGAATTTCCGGTGGTTGAAGCTCCGTCAATAGTCACTCCATCACCTAGATTTCGTGCAATGTCATTCTCTGCTTTCACCATGCCGAAGCCGAGAATCGAGGTGCTCTTTCCTCCAACGAGGTTTCCACTGGCTCCGCCATTAAAATGTACTCCTGATCCGGCATTGGGGTAGGAGAAAAGTGCTCTTCCTCCAATAGCGTTGTTGTGGAGTCTGTTGCCACTGCTGGAGCCCGTGATTTCAACTCCGTGACTTGTGCTGTTGCCAATGGCATTGCCCAAGGGTTTGCCTCCACCGCCGATGACATTGTTGTTGCCGTCCTTGACCAAGATTCCCGTTCCCTTGTTTCCGTTGGCTGTGTCTGCTCCGTTCTCGAGGCCGATGAGATTTCCGGTGACTTCATTGTTGCTGCTACCCGCGATAATGATGCCGCCTTGTTCGGGGCTGTTGGAACCATTCTTGGTAATGACATTTCTGACGGTGGCAATATTGGCACCTATGACGTTTTGAGAACCTCCAACAACCATCACCCCGGCAACGATGTTTGCGTCAATCTCTGATCCTTGAATGGTGTTCCCGCTGACGTTCTCCAGGTAGACGCCCACCACATTGTCATGGATTTCGTTGGAATACTTTCGATCGGTCCCAATGACATTTCCAGAGCTGGTTCCTTTGACATGAATACCGATCCCTGGAGGAGGGGATAGGAGGGGATTGGTGATCCCTCCGCCGATTACTGACGCGCCGCTGCTGAAGATGGTGTTGTGGCTGAAGTCATTGAGGCCTGAAGTAATGACATTGTCTTCGATCAGGATACCAGCATCGACATTGTGACCAATGGTGTTTCCTTCGGTGACTCTGGTGCCGCCGATTCTATTGCGATTGGCCCCGTTCTTAATGGCGATGCCGATGTCATTGGGGAGAGACGTTCCGAAAAGGTCCGTCCCAACAAAATTGTTCTGCACAATATTTGGGAAAATCGGTTGGCCAGATTGACTGGCTGCTGGTCCACAATTGTCCAGTAGGATACCTATGTCGCACCCGCCTATTTCGTTGTAGGGACGGTAGGGGAAGAAAGGTGTGTTTGGAGGAGGACCTACGAAGGATACGAACTGCCCAGTCTTTCCTATAACTGTGCCTTTTGGGCCGTCTTTGATGTGAATACCTACGCCGAGTCTGAGTTCAGGAACAGGAATGATAAACCCATGACTGACTCCAATCTGGTTTCCGAAGACCTCGTTGAAGTCGGTACCGATGCCCTCAATCAAGATGCCTGCCCCATTTGGTTGTCCGTGTAGGTGTAGGTCGAGAAAACTATGGAAAGCTCCGAACACATTGGATGAGGCTCCATTTCGAACATGGATTCCAGCGGTGCCGTTAGGTAGAAAGAATGGTTGGCCAAGGTTCCATATCCCAACGACCGGATCGTCGAACCCGAAGTGAGCCCGAGTGAGTGTATTGAATGACGTTCCAACTCCTTCGATCAGGACTCCGGTCCGCCATTATTCAGGAAGGAGCTACGTTCGCCGAATCCTCCAGGAATTCTACCTCCGATGATATTGTGGTGCGCTCCGTCCTTCAGGTGGACGCCAGCTCCTCCGTTGGATTCGGCTACAGGCGTGCCGGGCGTGGTGAAATAGTCAATGCCGGTGTGGACGCCATCGATGGTGTTGTAGGCGTTGCTTGGCCCTTCGAGAAGGATACCAGCGCCTGTGTTTCCAGCGGGGTTAACATGACGAACGGTGGTGAATTCGACCCCGTCTTCAAGATGGATGCCGTGGCCGCCATTTCGATAAAAAGTGGAGTAGCGTGGGACAACGAAACTCGGGTCACCTAGAGTGTTGGCATCGGTGTCTGGCCCAGTAATCAGGGCACCACCCAGGGCGTTTTCCCGCACCGTTCCGGGTTCTACAAAGTTGTGATGAGCCCCACGGTCGATAACAATTCCGAAGGCGTCTGCATCTTCAAAAAGTCCTAAGATGTCTGTAACGCTGACGGAGGGGATATCGATGATGTTTCTTGTTACGTTCGCACCTGAGAGATAGAGGCCGTGTTCTCCTGTGCCGGAAACTTCAGTTCCCATCAGGGTGATTTGCGACGCATTGTCCTTAAAATAGACGCCGGTTCCGCCACAGTCTTCGACCCGGACGTCTATCAAGTTGTGTCCGGATGCACTGTTCCTAAAATGGATTCCGTGCCCGGGGAAATTACGCAGGACGACATCTTCAATGTGGACGTTTTGGTTGCCGTTGAAATCAATTCCGGGAGTGCCTGCCGGTAGATTGCTCCCGTCCAGAATCAATCCATTGAAATTGACGCTGTCTCCATTTGAGAAGACCGGAAGTGGTTCGGTCAACATGAAGACCTGACCGCGGAAATCTTCTGAAATGGTCATTCCATCCCTGGAAGTCGCACCACCTCCAAGGCCGGCCATGTTGTCGTTCGACACCAGATCAGTTTCACGAGGTACGAGTAGGCAGTCTTCCGGGAGGATAGGAACGGCGACTTCACATTCGAGATGCTGCTCAACACCACGACCCAGTCCGCCGCTCATCAGGAGTAGCGCCTCTTTGAAACTGATGTTGGCGTCAGGTGCGTTGCTATAGTCGAGTAGATTCACAGTCATCCCGATTCCTGATACTGTGAAGCCGCTTGCCTCGCCCACTGGATCATGAACGGAGAAGGTGAGTGGATCCGTTCGCATTTCTCCGATTTGAACACTCACGGTATGAGGGCCAACCGAAAGACTGGTGGGGATCGCTACCGTTAGATTGGTTGGTGTTACTGAAGAGGGTAGGACTCCGAACTCGTTGTCGTCGAAGAACACTTCGTGGGATTGCGGAGAGATGATGTTGAAATTCGTGCCATGAATGGTGATGAGCCCTCTGGCTGGAGTTGGGCTGGGAATGACCTCGAGCAACCCGGGCGGTTTCAGGTAGGTGAATTCTTGTTTACCAGCAGGAAGTCTGCGTGTCGTGGTTCGTTTGCCGTCGGTTGTTTCAACACAGAGAAAGGCGTTGTCTCCGGTGAGCACATCGACCCAGTTGGTGGGTACTCGAATGACCAGAGATGTTTCTGAAATGGCCTCGGGGACGACTTTGATCTTCTTGTTGTCGGGGAGCGCATCCGGGTTTTCTTCGTCGGGATCTACGGAGCTGGTGAACTGACAGAAACTGACTTCGATGTCCTCGATCGAGTTAGGGAAATTGAATCCATGGACTGTGACGAGATCGCCGGCGTGGCCGAAAACGGGGTCGAAATTTACGATGCGTGGTTCAAATGGAGTGCCCAGCACAATGACACTTCGTTCTATGGCAAGTGCATCGGGTAAGGTGATGCCGACACCGCGTTCGAGACTCTGTTCCACTGCGCTAATTTTACCGATGATGTCCAAGGCCTTGGTGAGATTCTTTGCGATTCCTTTCCCCACGATCTTGGCACTCGCGATGAATCCATTTTTTACCGCATTGTTGATCATGACCTTGTAGGTCGCTGCGACCAGAGCCTTGATAACATCGAAGACCTGCGCCTCGGTCAATCCATCCGGGCCATCTTTGTAGATTTGGCCTTGGTGGCATCGATAAAAATCTGCTGTATGAGATCGTCTGAATCGTCCGGAGCAAATTTGGTGAAATCGATCAGGACCGATGTGAGATCAATGACCGCAATGGTGATGTTTGCCGCCAGTGCCAGAGTCCATTGATCATTCTTGTCGACAGAGTTCAGCAGATTGACCTGATTGCGGGTTACTGTGAAAAAATCAGTTCCGTAGTATAGGTTTCCACTATAGGCCTGCACGACATACACGCCTGATTCATTGCCATCGAAGGCAAACTGATTGCCTTTCAATACCTTCTCCTCTTCTGCATAGACCAGCTCAGTTACGTAGTTGGCAAGACGTTCGACGAGATCTGCTTTCTGA
Source organism: Limisphaerales bacterium (assembly GCA_965658675.1). GTDB lineage: Bacteria > Verrucomicrobiota > Verrucomicrobiia > Limisphaerales > CAZKNW01 > CAZKNW01. The sequence goes on along the minus strand of CBFHTT010000005.1, from coordinate 44,273 downwards.
CCATCGAGCTTGGCATGGACGAATCCTGTGGCCACAGGGTAATTGCTCAGGAAAGAGGGAGTGCTGCTGTCGGTGAGTCGGTCAATGGAGGGTCTCCCGGTAGGGTAGTTGTTGGGATTGAGCTCGTATACCTCGACAGCCCAATCCAGCGGGGTTCTTGCAATGGAATCGATTGTAACGATGTAGTCGCCGGTTTCGGTCTCATCAGGATTCTTTACAGTGGTCTCAAGTCGGACAGGTGTGGCAGGAATGCTGGCGGCATAGTCGGGATTGATTTCGTGGGTGTGGGATGTGGGAGGCAGGGCAGATGCAGTCTGACTGGATGAGTCGAGTAGTTCGTTCAACAGGGCAATCAGGTTGGATTCAAAGCGGGCATCATCGAGGTAATCGATTCCATCTGCGGCGACTGCATCAATCAGAGAAGTTAAAGGGGCAAGATGGGTGTTGCCACGAATCAGGCTGAGCGTTTCTGAGGCTCGGGTGGGGTTTCTTGTTCCCACGTAGGGATTGATGAAGGCTTGGGCAAGCGCTGTGGATTCCGCGTTGACGGTCACGCTCGCATCGTCTGGATGCACCACGCATTGAAAGATGGGATCATCTTCGTCGCGAAAAACATTTACGATGAGGACAGAATCCAGTGGAAGGACGAGGTCAAAGGAGCCGTCTTGACTATCGACTGTTGTCAATGTCGTCCCCAGCACTTCGTAACCGGCAAGGCTAACTCCTGATGGAGGAGCAAATACACCTGAGATCTGTCTGTCGATCCTGAGGGAGAAACCAGTGTCGACAGCATCTTCCCCGTCTATCGATGTTTCGAGAGCTCCTGAGGAGATCCCTTGGGGGACCGTGAAAGTGATTTCAGTGGAAGAGACAGAATCTGGAGAAATGGATGTGCCATCAAGGATCACCGCGGTGCTCCCGGTAGTATTGATCCCTGTTCCTGTCAGAGTGATTGAATCACCTGGCAGGGCCGTGTTCTCAGATATTCCGGTAAAGGCGCCTTGGGCCTGAAGGGCAAGGGCGAGAAGTGTGGCTATGAAGAGACGGGCAGTGGTTTTCATCTTGGCAGCAGTTCAAGTTGCCAATGAGACGACCCCTAGGGACGGCTTCTGTCAATCCATGCATTGATACGTTTTTCCAAAATACTGAGGGGAACCGCTCCTGACTCCAGAATTGTGTCATGAAAACTGCGAATATCGAAAGCGTCGCCAAGTTCCTTCTGTGCCGAATCTCGAAGTTCCATGATCTTTAACTGACCAATCTTGTAGGCCAATGCTTGTCCGGGCCATACGATGTATCGATCCACTTCCACAGTGATATCGTGCTCTGACTTGCCTGCGTTTTCCTTGAAGTAATCGATGGCTTGTTGCCGTGTCCATCCCTTGGCATGGAGACCTGTGTCGACCACCAGCCGGATGGCTCGCCACATCTCGTAGGTGAGGGCGCCAAAGTGGGAATAGGGATCTTCATAAAAGCCCATCATGTGCCCGAGGCTTTCTGAGTAGAGTCCCCAACCCTCGATGTAGGCAGTGTAACGGGCCTTTCGGCGGAAGTTGGGCACGTCCTCCAATTCGTCAGCCAATGCGAGCTGGAGATGGTGTCCGGGTACTGCTTCATGAAGGGTCAGTGCTTCCATTTCCCAAATGGGACGACTGCTCAGGTCGTAGGTGTTTGCGTAGAAATAACCGGGACGTCCGGCATCCGTGGAGCCGGGCATGTAGTAGGCGGTTGTCTGTGACTTTTCGGCATAGGAAGGGATTGGGCGAATGCCGTATGGGGAGCGGGGGAGTTTACCGAAGAGTTTTGAAATTTCCGGATCTGCGCGTTTGGCAATATCCCGATAGCCAGCCAACAGTGCTCGTGCGGATTCGTGAAAGAATTGTTTGTCCGTCCTGAGGAATTCGAAGAAGGCCTGGAGATCTCCTTTGAACCCGGTGTCTTTGCGGATCTTCTCCATTTCTCCTCGAATGCGTTTCACCTCGTTGAGCCCGATCTGATGAATCTCATCAGGCGTGAGATATGTGGTTGTGGAAAGACTGGCCCGGAGTGCGTACCACTTTTTCCCGTTTGGCATGGCGGACATACCTATCTTTTCCCGACAACCAGGAACATAGGTGTCTTTCAGATAGCTATGAAGTTTCGCAAAGGCCTTCTTGCCTCCATCCAGCCAGGCATCTGCTGCCTCTTGCTTGAGTTTCTCGAAGCGATCCTCATCGATGAGTGCAGGACGTTTGTGAAAGGCTTTGAGTATGGGCGATTCTTCAAGGCTGTATTCGAGTTGCTTCTGTGCCTGAAGAGCAAGGTCGCGGACAGTGATCTTTGGGGGAGTGATTCCCTTTTTTAGCCCTCGGTCCATCAGCGCGATATGTTGATCGATCAGGGTAGGGAGTTTACGGATTCTGCTGATGATATCCTCCAGCTCAGAAGCGCTCTGTGCGGGCATCATTCCCAACATCATGGGGACTTCGCGCTGAACGCCATTCATCTGACTGATGATCAGAAACTCCTCCGGGAACTCGAGGCGTTTCTTGGCGTTGTTGTGATTCAGCGCCATGAGATCGTAGTTGAGTTGATCGTCGGGACTGAGCTTGCTGCGGTCGATGGACTTGATGAATCGGAGGGCAAAGGGAAGAGTGGCTTTCCGCACCTCGATCGCGCCTTCTGAATAATCTGTCCATCGATGGTTCTCTCCCTTTTGACCGTTCCATGTTGCGGTTTCTGGAGATTGCTTCATCTGGAAATTCCACTGCAGCTCAAAGAATTTGTGCAGTCTTTCCGTATCCGATTCTCCAGATTTGTTTTCGGTGAGATGCGTCAGGTCTGAGCGGAATTTCTGAGTTACTTCAGGAATGGCTCCCTGCGCTTGAGAAACTGCCAGCAAAAGCAGTGGTAGAACAAATCGAAATCGGATTAACGAGGTCATAGTGCTGATAATGGAAATCTGCCTCAGTGACACCGCCTCTGTGAAACTCTTTTTTAGAGAAATGCGACCAGTGAAATGAGGATCCCGATATGGATACACGCTGCAGCATAGGACCTGAGGCCTCGGCGAAGATGATCTGAAGTTGCTGGTGGCGCGTTCTTGTTAAATACGGGGCCGGCGATGGTTTCTTCCCCGTAAGTATTGGTTCCGCCCAGTTGGCAATTGATTGCATGAGCCATGGCGCTTTCCGGCCAGCCGGCGTTGGGGCTGTCATGTTGCGCGGCTTCCTTGCGGATGGTGTTGAGACGAATAATGGTCATGGGCCAGATGGCGATGGCGCTGAGTCTTGCGGGGAGATGTGCGAGAACATCATCCGTGAGTGCAGAGAATTTTCCGAACGTCTTATAGTTCTCTGTCTTGTGCCCGACCATTGAATCGAGAGTGTTTGCGCAACGGAAGAGCAGTGCCCCCGGAGCACCGAGGATCAAGGTCCAGAAGAGAGGGGCGACATAGCCGTCATTGAAACTTTCTGCCGTGGTCTCGATTGCGGCGCGTGTGATGCCTGTCTCTTCGAGTTCTGCCGTATCGCGACCGACGATCATGGAAAGTGCGTATCTGGCTGTAGGGAGGTCACCTGAGAGAAGTGGTTTCTGAACGGCGCGGACGTGTTTCCAGAGATCCTTGGCGGCGATGCATTGATAGATCACGAGCGCTTCCAAGATATCTGCGCCGATCGGAGATTTCAGACGCAGGCTGTAGTGAAGTGCGAAGTAGAGGAATAGAACAGGGCCTACAACACAGACCCAGAAGAGCGTGCCAGCAAAGACTCCAGTGCAGTTTATGCGTCTGAAGAATCGTTCTGCAGCCATGGACAGATTGCCGGTAAATTTGGCGACATGGGGCCAGCATCTTGGGTCACCCAATAGGAGGTCCAGAAAGAGCGCCAAGACGATTTGCCAAGGTTCAATCATCGAGATACTGCCAGACGGAGGTCAGGTCCAAGTGCTCTTCCAGCATGTCCGCCATTTGATCATAGATCTGCTGCTTGTGATCAGCCCATGTGATGTCGGCTTCCTGATGATGGGAGACTCCGGCCAGTTGCATTAGTTTACGTCGCACAGCAGGAGATTCGAAGAGTCCGTGGACATAGGTGCCCCAGATATTCTTGTTGGCCAGTAGCGCAGGTGAATTCGTAGTTGATGCCTCACTCGGGGAAATGATTTCGGAAACGGGGCCGTTGATCTCTGTTTGTCCCATATGGATTTCATAGCCAGTCCATTCCGTGCCCTCAAAGGACATGGCGACCTGCTTCAGTGTCTTCTCAGTCGAATAGGTGGTGCAAATGGGGAGGAGGCCAAGCCCTTGTAAATCAGCTTTGTTTCCTGCAATTCCTTTTGGGTCAGAGACTTGTTCCCCAAGCATCTGATAGCCGCCGCATATACCGACAATAGGGACTCCTTGGTCAGCCTTGGCTTTGATTCCGTCACTGAGGCCTGATTCATTCAACCACTCAAGATCTCCCAACGTATTCTTGCTGCCGGGGATGACAATGGCGCGTGCATCATGAAGTTGCTTTGGGGACTCCACCCAGCGGACGTGAACGCCTTTGTCGAGTTGCCAAGGTTCAGCGTCAGATGTGTTGGAAATGTGTGGCAGTCGAATCCATGCGATGGCGGCGCTGCCTGACTCTGGCTCGCGTTCATCGAGTCCGTAGTTGTCTTCCTGCTCAGGTTGTAGATCTGGGCGATAGGGTAGGAGACCGAGGTAGGGGACTGGTGTGTGCTTTCTGAAAAACTGACCTGCGCCACCGAATAGTCTCGGGTCTCCACGAAATTTGTTGGCGATCAATCCGATGCCTCGCTCCTGACTGCTTTGAGGCATGAGTTGATAGGTGCCTGCTGCCTGAGCAAAGACTCCACCGCGTTCGATATCGCAGACAAGAACCCACCGCCCATCCACGTGATCAATTGGACGAAGGTTTACGATGTCGCGCGACATGAGATTGAGTTCCACCGGGCTTCCTGCGCCCTCTTGAATCAAGACATCGCAACGGGATTTCCAGTAATCGAGTGTCCCGGCGACGGTTGTCCATAGCTCGGGACAATGATCCTGATACTCCTTGGCAGGGATATGTTTCCCCGGTTGTCCAAGGAGGACGACCTGTGAGATGGAATCACCTGTGGGTTTGAGCAGAACCGGATTCATTTCCGCGACAGGGCGAAGGCCACATGCTTCTGCCTGAGCTCCTTGAGCGCGCCCGATCTCACCGCCCTCCAGTGTGACGTAGGCGTTGTTCGACATGTTCTGTGCTTTGAACGGAGCCACGTTGAGCCCCTTCTTTCGCATCAGTGCGCAGAATGCGGTTGCCATCCAGCTCTTGCCGGCGCTGGAGGAACTGCCGAGGATGGAAATGGATTTCATGAGGTCAATGCGTTGATCAACCGACGGTTGTCAGCTGAGCACCTTGGGGAGATACGAAGATGGCGATCTCCGGACAATCCGGGCCAGTTGTTGGTAGTACGAGTGAGGAGTCCTTGGCGGGCTAGTTTTTTCCAAAGGCGATTGGAATCAGTGTCAGTCTCCAAGAGAAAAAAGGGTGATTCAGTGAGCCTTGGTTTCAGTCCTGAGATGGTCTCCAATTGCGCTGCCAGATCGTTCCGATACTTACTCACTGATGCGAGTCTGACCGTGATTTTCCGATACGTTTCCATGTTCAGGAAAGCCTCGGACCAAGGGAAGTTCAGTGCAGGCATCGACCATGTGTTTCGTTGCGATCTGATTTGATTTAGAATCTTTGTGTTTCCCGTGGCGAGGAAGCCGATTCGCAATCCGGGAACAGACCAGAACTTGGTGAGTGAGCGAACGAGGATGAGTTGGGGCAGATCGGTAATTTTGCTCAGGAGGCCAGATTGGTTGTCTGGAATAAAGTCGGCGTATGCTTCATCGATGATCCATTGGACCTTCTCGTGTCTCGCAATCAGGGACTCCAGTTGATCTGTGCCTATCCAATCGCCAGTAGGGTTGTTGGGATTGGCGAACAGAACGACATCGCCGGGCTGAAGAACCTTTTCCAAGAGCGTTGGCAATTCGTGCCATTCTTCGATCGGGACTGGCAGAGTTTGAACCTTCAGACCAGCGCGTTCAGAGAGGTGTGGATACTCGCTGAATGAGGGGGCTGGAATCAGAATGCGTCGGCCTTCGAAGAGCGCGAGTGATTGAGCGATTGCGTCGAGTGCACCGTTGGTCGTGATGATGTGCTCTGACGAAACGGGATAAATGGATGAGAGCTTTGCTTCGACGGCTTCAGGAGAGGGCGTTGGATAACTGTGAATGCTGTCTTTCCATTCCAACCAGAGCTCGTCGGGAATCGTCGGTGCAGCGGGATTAAGATTGGCACTGAAGTCGAGGATCTCCTTTGGGCTTAGTCCGAACTCCGCCGCCACGGCTTGGATGTTTCCTCCGTGTGCTGGATGCATCAGGCCTTGGTGGGTTTGATTCGCATGGGGATTCCGGAAACAACAAAGTCCACCACGTCAGCTTCTGCAGCCACGCGTTGATTAGCCCAGCCGATCAAGTCACGATAACTGCGGTTCTCTGGACCCATTGGGACGATTCCGCTTCCGATCTCGTTGGAGACAATGACAGCACTGACCTTGTGCTCGCGCAGTGCGGTCAATCCATTCTGAAGGCGCTCCAGCGTGGCGTCGATGGAAGGATCGTGCTCCATCCAATGAGCAGTCCAAAGGGTCAGGCAGTCAAGCAGGAGAGTGCGGCTTGGAAAGCGTCGGGCAAGGGCACTCAGTTCAAAGGAGTTTTCCACTGTTTCCCAATGGGCTGGGCGCGATTGTTGATGACGTTCCACGCGGTCCTTCATTTCGTCGTCCATTCCTTCAGTCCGGCAGGTGGCCACATAGACCACATCGTCAGCTAGCGAAGCCGCGATGGATTCGGCATGCGTGCTTTTTCCACTACGGCTTCCGCCGGTCACGAAATAGATCTTTGGTGTGGCGTCGCTCATGAGGTGATTATACGAAACGCTGTCGCTTGATGAGGAGGAGAAAGACAAGGAACGCTGCACCCAAGACACCTGTCACGATGCCGATAGGGAGTTCCTGGCCCGGAAGGAGGCTGCGTGAAATTAGATCGGCCACCGTCAGAAGAAACGCTCCGAGCAAGGCGGATTGGGGTAGCATGGTGGTGTGTTGGGCTCCGAACAACATGCGTGTCAGATGAGGGGCCATGAGTCCAATGAAGGAAATGACACCACAGGCTGCGACGGATGTGGCTGCTAGAAAACAGGCAACAGCCATTACGAGCTTCTTGATCCGTTGGACAGGTAGTCCCAGATAGGCTGCAGATTCTTCTCCAGCAGCCAATAGATCCAGAGTTCGTGCGCCAAGAACGCTGATGCATAGACCAATTCCGGCTCCAACGGCAACGATCAAAACATGTTCCCAACCACGATACGCGAGACTGCCCATCAACCAGAAGATCACTCCCTGAAGGTCATAGGGATCAGCCCGCAGGATCAGCCCTGTCGTGACAGCCTGAAGGAGTCCTCCAAGAGCGATTCCACCCAGTAGCAAGACCAGCGTTGAGGTGCGGCCCTGAGCGGTGGACAGACGGAAGACAATCCACGCCACGAGAATTCCGCCGGCAAAGGCTGCTCCACTCAAGGCGAGCCCCAAGGGTAGGGCGGAGGCGACACCGGTCGTCAATACGATCACTGCACCACAGGCTGCGCCTGACGAAACACCGGCGACATAGGGATCTGCCAAGGGGTTGCGAAAGAAGCTCTGCATGAGCGCACCAGCCACAGCGACGTTGGCTCCGACCAAGATTCCCAGCAATGTCCTTGGGAGTCTCAGTTCCCAGAAGATTAGGGCTAAAGGATCATCGGTAGTTGCTTGGACCAGTCCTAGTTTCTCTCCGAATAGATGAAAGATCTTCCCGATGCTGAGTGATCCCATTTCGCCGATAGCCAGTGAAACACAGGCAGCGATGAGCAACAAAATCGGTAGAGTAAACTTCTTGAGGAGGTTTGAAGAAACCTTGTTCATTCGACTCCTCCCGTTGGCGAATGAGGTAGGTTCCGATGGCGGACAAATGGAACGCCATCAGCATCGTGTTGGACGATGACCTGACATTCGTAGGCAGAGCTGAGGTGGGATTCGGTCAATACCTCAGCAGGAGTTCCTTCAACCTGAGTCCTTCCCTGAACCAGAAGCATCAATCGATGGCAGTGGTGCGCCGCCATGTTGAGATCATGAAGCACGCACATGATTGCTGTGCCTTGTTTGGCCTCTTCATGAAGGATGTTGAAGAGTGTCTGCTGATACTTCAGATCCAGATGTGCATTGGGTTCATCCAAGAGAATCACTGAGGCCTCCTGTGCCAATACGCGGGCCAGAGTGACGCGTTGGAGTTCGCCTCCGCTGAGTTCATTGATGCGTCGCTTGGAGAAGTCCTTGAGGCCTATGCGCTCAACGGCGCGATCAATTGCAGAGTGGTCTTCAGCTGAGAACTTCTTGAAAGGTCCCACATGTGGGAAACGACCCTGTTCGATGAACTCTCGAACTGTGAAGGGGAAATCGACAGCTGTGGTCTGAGGCACGACAGCCAGTTGACGAGCACGTTGAATACTGGAGATTTCAGTGATCGGTTCGCTGCCAAGGGCGATGGACCCTGAGTCAGGGTTGAGGATGCCACCTAATGATTTGAGGAGAGTGCTTTTGCCAGCGCCATTGGGGCCTACAATGCCAAGGATCTCGCCTGGACGAAGCGATAGATCCAGACCTTGAATGATGGGTGATCCGCCATATCCAACGACCAGATTCTGAACATCAAGGCTGGATTGCGGGGCGGACATGCTCGGGCTTGATTTCAGGGAAAAGCTCTGGGTAGAGCACTGCGGCAAGCGACTCGGTGGCATCGGCCACGCGTGGTCCAGGAACTGTCAATAGACTCTGGGTCACGAGGTGGATACGATTGTTCTTCACTGCGTCCATGCGGGACCAGAGAGGATCTTTTTTCCAGCCCTCGACCAGAGTCTCAGCCCCTTTGATCTCTTCCGGATGATGGGAAAGTGACAGAAGAATCACTTGTGGGTTCCATGCAAAGATTCGCTCCCTCGAAAGTCGAGGCCATGGTTCGCCTGCTTCATTGGCCACGTTGTTGCCGCCGGCGTGATCTAGCAGTTCACCACTGAAGCTGCCGGGGCCAGCACAAAAATGGGTCTTGGCTCCGTAAAAAATGATGGTCCTTGGTTTGTTTTCATCAGAGACATCCTTGACCTTGTCGTTGATAGAGTTGATGCGCTCGGTGATGGAATTGCAGATCTCTTTAGCTTTGCCTTTCCTGCCTACGAGGCTACCTGTTTCTCTGATGTTATTAAGGATGGTATCTACGCCTTTGGCATCGATGGTCTGTGCATTGAGATTCACCTGAACCATCTTCTTGATGGCTGTTTCAGGAGTGGATGCAGATGCTAGAACAAGATCCGGCTTCAACTTGGCGATGGCTTCAATATTGGGTGAAACCATTCCACCAAGACTCTGGATCTTTGCAGCCTCTGCCGGATGGGTGCAATAGCGTGTGCGTGCAATGATCTGTTCGCCCACGCCCAATGCGAAGAGCGTTTCAGTGACGCTTGGGGCCAGACTTATAATCCGCTTGGGTGCTTCGGATGCCGCAGTTGGCAGGGTGAGCAAGAAAAGCAAGAGGAGGCAGCTGATTACGCTGTTCCTCCTCTTGGAATCTTGACTGTGTGAAGTATCAGGCACTACCGGAATGGGCGAAGCTTTGAGGCTAGCAGAAAGAGATCAGGAATCTTTCTTGGCGGGACGCTTGTATTGGAACTTTTTCCATTTCTCTTCCGGCAGGTTCTGATCAGCCAGTTCCTCCCGTGCCATCTTGAAGAAGAGGTCCGAGAGGCGATTTGTGTAGCGGAGAATGCTGTCGTCGACAGGTTCCCTACGATGCAGTGTCACCAGTCGACGTTCCGCTCGTCTGAACTGTGTGCGGACCAAGTGACAGAGTGCTGATATCTCACTACCACCAGGTAGGAGAAAGGTGTCGGTGACGGTGGCCATCTTGGCCTCGATCTCATCCATCCATTCCTCAGCGTGCTTGGCACCCTCAACAGGGAGTGGATTGGTGTTTTCCTTCGGGCAATCGTTCGGCGTTGCGAGTCGCGACATCATGTTCATCATTTCGTACTGAATCTCATGAAGACGAGGTTGCCATGGATGATCAATCGGAAGTCTGGATCTCAGGACGCCGATTGAGGAATTGGCTTCATCGAATGTGCCGAAGCATTCGACGCGGATGTCGTCTTTGGGCACTCGCGACCCTCCGAAGAGGGCGCATGTGCCGTCGTCGCCACGACGTGTATAAATCTGACCTTTGGACATGGGGAGTGATGTTGTAGGTTTTAAGCTCAGAAGGAAAGCGTCACGCCGCCATATCCTGAGAGTGGGGCGGTTGCAAAGCCTTGGATGAATTGGTAGTCACGATTAAAGAGGTTGTCGACTCGGGCGTGGACCTTGAGGTTCTTGGTCAGCTGATAGCTAGTGCCCAGATTGATAACGGCGTGAGATGGCATGGGAGCGGCGTGGCCTCCTCTGTTGAATCGTTTGCCGTAGTAGATCGCTTCAAGTCGTAGTCTCAGCTTCTGTTCGATGAATTTCAATGTGAGCCCACCGTTTACGATGTTCTCTGGTGTTCGGGCTAGTCTCAGATTGGTGCTCTTGTCTCTGGCATCGGTGTAGGTGTAGGAGCTGTCCATGCTGATGAAGTCCGCCGGAGCCCATCGTGCGAATACCTCGACTCCCTGACTTTCGGCGCGTGCGATATTCTGAAAATTGAACGGGCCCAAATCGAATGCGATCTGGTCCTTGATATCATTGTCGAAATAGGTGGCGCCAAGTTGAAGATTGATGGCAGGGATTTCCTGATCAATACCCGTTTCCCAGCTGAAGGATTTTTCCGGTTGCAGATTCGCATTCGCTGGCGCTCCAAACGGACGATAGAGTTGGGCGATCGTGGGAGTGTTGAAGCCCGTGCCAATCGCTCCGCGAATTCGTGTGTGGCTTGGGAATCTATAGGATGCTGCCGCCCTGTAGGTGTCCTCCGTTCCGAAGTCACTTGTCGCGTCAGCGCGGGCAGAAAGTTCAATCTTTAGGTCTTCGAGGGGGGAAAGATCCAGCATTCCGTAGAATCCATAGTTTTCCAGTGATTGGCGAATGGTCGGATCGGGGGCACCGGCAAAGATCGAGAAATTGTTGATCTCGGCCTGTTCACTTTCCCATTGAAGTCCGGCTACCACATCCAGCCATTCCATTACATCGATTCGATTATGCCAATCGATCTTTGGCTGAATGTTCTCCAGATCCAAAGGCGCACTGAAATTGTCGAAGATCTTTCCTTGGGTGACTGAAAGGCTGACAGGGAGCTGAGATTCCCAACGACCGTCAAAGAAGTTGGCTGAGGGTTTGATCATCGAAATGATCACCGTGTCCCGATCGATATTGTCGATGTCGTCTGTGCCTGCGCCTGCGTCGAAGGCACCTTCGTTTCTTGAGTAGCGGAGTGAGCCCTCGATTGAGAACTGTTCAGAACCGTCCCAACGCAGCCAGAACCCGGCGTTGGATTGTTCATATCCATCCCGCTCAAAACCTGCTCCTGTAGGGGATTCGGCGGAAGAGTATCCATCCGTTCTGAAATACTGACCGTTGAATCGATAGGACAGCTTGTCGTGACGTCCGCTGAGACTTGCGGATGTGTTCAGTGTGCTGAAGGACCCGGCAGATGTCGTGGCGGTGAAACGCGGCTTATCGGAAACAGCCTTCCGGGTGATGATGTTGATCACACCTGCAATGGCGTCAGACCCATAGACAGTACTCTGAGGTCCTCGAATGATTTCAATGCGTTCGATGTCGGCAGTGAGCAGGTTTCCAAAGTCGAAGTTGCCTTCGGATGTGGAGACGGAACCAGAATTGTTCAGTTCGATGCCGTCAATCAGGACAACGTTGTGTTGCCCGCTAAGACCACGTATCCGGGCACTGGCGGTCCGTCCGGCTCCGCCAGTCTGCATGATGATCATTCCGGGCACCTGCCGTAACGCGTCCAAGGCAAATGTGGATTGGCTGTCTTCAATGTCTTGTCTGGAGATGACAGAAACCGGATACGCTATTTGCTGCCGGGCGGATTGAAATCTGGTCGGAGTTACGACGACTTCAGGCAGCACGACGATGTCTGTATCGGTGGAAGAATTGAGTGGGTCCGACGATCCAGATACGGATGTCAGACAGAGGAGGGCGATCGCCCCGAGTTGTTTTTTCATTTGCTGGTCTATCAAGGGTGTCCTGTAGGACGGTTATGAGTTGGAGACCAGCGCGAGGAGCGATGCGGAATGCATTTCGGTCGAAACCGGATTGCGGAATCCGAGCTGAATGAACATGAAAACAACGACCGTTCATCGAGCTAGTCCCATCCTTCTCTTTGTCGGAGAAGTCCCACTGAGCGGCGTTGCTTGTGCCGTCCAATAGGTGACGAGTGTGAACAGACCGGTATCCTGACTTACGGGGTTCAGGCCTCACTTTCGCCTTCCCAGAAATACATCCGGTGGCATTTGAAAGATCGTACCCCGATACAGTGGCGCAACCGCTTCCGATTCTCACGGAATTCCCTGCATCCATTCACTTTTGCCGATGGAATCAAATTCCACCGGGCTTTCAAAGAGCGGGCAGGTGATAGGCCTCCATTCCAATAATGCCAAGAAAATTGTCTGGTTTACGGACCGGAGGTGCCTGATTTGGAGGAAGGGAGGGAACAGGGAATGGGGAACGGGAATAGAACTCGGTCTAATCAGTTGTGAGATCCTTGCTCCAAGACGTTGCCTGGGATACTGCGTTGAGGAGGGCTGTTTCGTTCTCTTTGGCGGAGCCATTCCACGTCTCTGATCGGATGAGGTCGCTTAGTTTGAGTCGATCCTGCCAGCCGGCTGTCTGGAGCTCTGGTTCATCGGGAAAGGACTCCACGTGCCCAATACAGAGGTAGGCAATCGGGACAATCTCTTCAGGGATCTCCAGTATGGACCTGAGATCTTCCTCCTCAAAAATGCTGACCCAACCTACAGCAAGCCCTTCAGTGCGAGCGGCGAGCCAGAGATTCTGTACGGCGCAGACGGCACTGTAGATATCCATGACAGGCATGGACGTGTTGCCAAGCACTACGGGGCCGGTTCGTTTTCGGTCGCAGGTGATGCAGAGATTGATTGGTGCCTCTCGAATCGCTTCCAGTTTGAGGCGTGAATAGAGCTCCTTCCGCTTGCCCTCGAATTGCTCTGTGGCGTTTTCGTTGGCCTGTTTGAACGCTTCGTGAATGCGGGTCTTGATTTCATCTGAGCGAATCACGATGAAATCCCATGGCTGCATGAAGCCTACGGACGGTGCGTGATGAGCGGCGGTCAATATGCGGGCGAGCGCTTCATCGCAGATCGGCTCCTCAGTGAAGCTGGAGCGCATGTCGCGCCGACGAAACAGGGTTTTATAGAACCCGATTCGTTCGTCTTCGCTGATCTCAAGTTGACTGTTGGTAAGTCCTGACAAGGCGGGGAGACAAACGCAGACCTCGGGTGAAGTTCAATCTTCAAATTGGGGAATATCTGTGGGGCGGTGGTCTTCGGTGGAAATTTTTTTTGGCTTAGATTGGTGCCATACTCAAGAATTGGGCCAAGTCTCCTGCTCATGAAAAGGCATTTAGTTTGCTTGGTTCTAATGATGGTTGTCTTGAGCAGCCAAGCCAGTTCATCGATGTTTCTCAGAGTAGATGGGATCCAAGGCGAATCGGTGGATGAAAGATTTGTGAAACAGATTGAGGTGATTTCCTTTGGGTTGGGTATGTCTAACAACAGTGATCTCCACAACGGAGGCAAGGCAGGAAAAGGATCGTTTCAAGATCTGACGATCCTTAAGTATCTGGATAAGTCCTCGTCCGCCTTGATGTTGAGAACTGCAAGAGGGGAAATTATTTCAGAGATTGAATTGAGCATCAGATCGTCTCTGAGGCCAGATGTGTACCTTGTGATCAAATTGAAAAATGTGCTGGTTTCATCTATCTCGGTCGAGGGGCAGGCAGGCGGAGATAGAATTACTGAGAGTGTGACGTTTCACTACGAGCGAATTCATGTTCAATATACCTTTTTTGAGGAGGGCATTATGGGTGGGAAAAAGATCGATCCATTTGAGTGGAATATTCCAATCGCCAAGGCTGGTTATTGATTGGGGTTTTCTTCTTACTGAATTTATCCCGAACTTTCATGCAGGTCTGTTCAATACCTACTGCGAGATTGGCGATTTTGATTGGCCTCCTCGCATCGATGCTGCCGACTTCGGTATTTGCTGCGTCTGATATCTATATGGATCTTGGCGATATCGAGGGCGAATCGAGGGAGTCCATGCATGAAAAATGGGTCAACATCGACGGGTTTCAGTTTGGGCAGGTGGTAATTGACGATCAATCGGTTAAAGGAAGGAACAGTTATTGGCGGGATGTAACCATCCAAAAGCAGGCCGATTCCGCCACATCTGGTATTATGAAATTGGTGGCATCTGGACAAACGCTGAAGGAGGTTACCTTTGATTTTGTCACGGCAGGACAGGAGCGTGTTTCCTACTATCAGGTAAAACTGTCGGGTGTGATTTTTCGGTCCAGTGTTATCTCTGGAGATTCCGGTGGAGACAGACCTCGAGAGCTGGTGACTCTTCAGTTTGAGAAGATTGAATGGACTTATGTTCAGTATGTCGGCGGTTTCTTCAAATTGAATCGATCACAAGCCTCATGGGATATCCTGAATAGTAAAGGGACCGGAGGGAAAGCGGAGGGATTATTTAAGGTGAAAGGCACCTCCCTTGGGCCGGATCAAAAACTGACGATCAATTTCCCCTCACAAGCGAACGTCACCTACAGGATTCTGGCATCGGATAAGGTAACGGGCCCCTTTGTGGAGGTCGGTCGGGTGAATGTGAGTGAAGACAAGGACCAGGAAAGCATTGAACTGCCGCCGTCCGTAGGAAATCGATTCGTGAGGCTGGAGGCCGTCCTCCAGTAGCCCGTTCGTTGTTGGCTGCAAGGTTGATACTCACTGCATAAAGGTGAAAGAGGAGCGGGTGAGACTTTCCCTGAGGGCTTCTTCGTCGCACTTGATCGCCTTACCTGTATTGTCGTCGCCATCAAGGAAGGTGATAAACTCATAAGGAGATGTGTCTGAATCCAGTTTTTTGAAATGATCTGACAGAAGTTCCATGGCGGGAAGTGTCTTGCGTCCCATAACGTCTACCAGTGGGAACTCGATACATTCGTCGTAGGACCGGAAGACGAGTTCGGTGCAGACGAGTTTGTCGGAGCTGAAAAAGTTGAAGTCAAAGTCGTAGGACTTACCGAGGTGGGAAAAGGCATTGAGAATGGCCTTCTTCTTTTGCTCCTGACTGACTTTTGGACGAATCACGCAGACGGAATCCGCTTCTCCGACTGAATACTCAAGACTGGTCAGAATAACCCCTGGTGCGAGTGCTTCTATGATGACGGGTGGTTCCTTGCTGGCAGAGGCAAGGTGAGGCCAGTGGGGTTTTACCTTGTCCTGATCGCGGATGCCCAATGCTTCGAGTTGATCTGTGGTCCCGATGTAGAGTGCGGCGTGGGGCCAGTATCCGGGGAGGAAGGCGTTTGAGAGAAACCAATTGCGGCGCTCAATGATGATGTCGCCGGGCTGGAGGATTTGACTCAATTCATCAACCTGAGCATTGCTGATCAATGTGGCGCCCATGTTTGATTTCCTTACTTGTGCTTTCCCAATCCAATAGCTCGCAAAGCTCTGGACCGAATAGACAACGGAGTCCTTTGCGTTGAGCGAATCTTCGGTGACCGTCTCGATGAGTCCTTTGTTTAGTTTCGGAAGAAGTGAGCGGATAGATGCATTGTTCTTCTCGATGCGAGAATGAAGCGTCAGGTCATCAGGATCAGAAGGAGGAGGTGATTGGTGATAGGCTTGGTCCCAGTCATTGATACGGTTCAGTAGCCAAGAGGTGTAGTCGTTGTTCTGAAGCTGCTCTCGGGTTGAATCGTAGATGCCTGCTGGGATATCCCAAACGGGTTCTGGCTCATTGAGTTTGACGATGGATTCTCGAGACTCGCCAAAGAAAACAACTAGTTTTAATGAAGCGTCGTAGAGCGAACCAGCTGAGGCGACAAGAAGCGTCTGTGCTCGTTGCCGGAGCTCTGTGTCTTGGATTGTGTCGGCTTCCTGATAGCGCCAAAGAATTCGGGTCAGTGCGGTCCGATAGTTCAGGTAGCTGAGTAGAAGTGCTCGGATCTCATCATTGTCCTTTTGATTGAAATAACTTTTACGGTCTTCGATGAAGTCCTGCCTGAGTGCCATGGCTCGTTCTTCCAGTTCGTCGAGTCCGCCGAGAATGGCGATGAGTGCGGGAGTGTCTCTCTCAATCCACTTTTGGGTCTGACTAATGTCTCGGTCCTGAAAGCCTGGGGAAACAACACTCAATTCGGGTATTTGGTCGGTCCGGTTGGAACGAAAAGAGAACCATGCCAATACGGTCATCATGATCACGATTCCCCAAGCCAAGCCGCGCTTCATCCAGATGACCTTTCGTGGAACAAGTTGATCGACGAGTGGAGGCAGCTTCTTTTCTCGACAGTATTCGTCCAGCAGTTCACGGAGTTCTTTGGAAGTTGCGGTGTGTTTGGAACGTAGTTTTTCAAATGCGTTGGGTTGGGTGAGAACGCTCCATGCCTCTTTCCAATCTGCTCCTATACGGGCGAGGGCTGGCCACCAGTTGAGCGCGTGTATCCCGAGTAGTGGAAGGAGAAGTGTAACTGTCCATGCGATCCAAGGTAGAAAGTTACTGGAAAGAATAACAAAGGCCCCTGCGTGCCAGAGCGTGTAAACCAGCAGTCCGGACAGGAGTCGATAGAGCGCGATCGTGGTTAGTCCGGGATCTTTCCACTTTGTGGTAAGCATGCGTCGGATCGAATAGGGGATCGCGTAAAAGAGGGAACCTATGGAAGCCGCTGCAATGCCAAGTCCCATGTGCAGTGTCTGCCAGATTAATCTGGGCAGAGCGATGAGGCGGGACTCTCTAAGAAAAGGGGATCGGGGTCGGACGCCGTGTTTCTTAAGGGATTCGATGAATTCAAGCACATCGCCGGCAGTTTCGTTCGCGAAATCTGGCGACTTGCTGAAGAAATGATTCATCGCATCCGCAATACGATTGCGCTGAATCAGGGGCAGAGTGGGTGTTTTGGGGGCGCCTTCAGGAGGAGGGACCAGCGTCTCAAGAGTTTGGAGAAAGGGGTCCCACTTTGGATTATCCAGATGGATCATGACCTCTTTGAGCGAGGATTGGATATTTTGGGTAATCTTTCTGGTGGCTTTCTTTTCCTCTGTTTCGATTTGTTCCGTGAGGTCTTGAAGCACGATGGGCTTACCGATCCGTATCCAGGCATTGCTTAGAAATGATTCTTTCTGCTCGAAGTTGAGTCCCACCGGGATGATTCGAAGCTTCTTGGCCCCCCGTTTGAATGCGTCGACGGCGATCCGTGCAGTGCCGCCCTTGATGGCATTCAGGTGCTGGCCATCCAGACTTCTGCCTTCAGGAAACACACCAATGCAGTGCCCCTCGATCAATTGATCTGCTGCGGTTTCCAGCGACTTCATGTTGTCTCTGGCCCGGCCACCGTCCTCGACCCGAAAGGCGGGAATCATTCCCAGAGCAGCAATGGCGCGTCCGAAGATAGGCATGTCGAACAAAGGAGCTTTGGCAAGGAAACGGACTTGTCTTCCTGCAGCCATGCCCAGAACGACAGGATCTATAATGGAGTTGGGATGATTGGCGACGAAGAGAATGGGACCATCACCGTCGAGGTGCTCCTTTACTTCAAACACCATTCGTGGGTAATAGATACGCACCGCACCTTGAACGAGCTTGCGGAGGAGCGATGACGAGATGCCGGATGGGGAAAAGGACATTTGGGTATGGTTCGTTTGGGAATGGTCAATCTTTCAACAAACTGGTAGCCCGTTTCAATGAATCGTTTGCAACTCATCAATTTCCTTATCAAGGATAGGGGCTATCAGTCCTATTTGGAGATTGGTTGCAAGGGAGATGCGACGTTCTCTCGAGTGGAGTGTGAATCAAAGACGGGGGTGGACCCAATCAGTGGGGGAACTCATCGAATGGCAAGTGATTGGTTCTTCAGCCAGAACGAAGAAACCTTTGATCTGGTGTTCGTGGATGGGCTGCATTTATCGGAACAAGTCCTTAAAGATGTGGATGCTTCACTGGCTGTCTTGAACTCGGGAGGGGTGGTTTTGATTCACGATTGCCTGCCGCAGACGCGTGATCAGCAATGGCGGGATATGGTCAGAGGCCCGTGGACAGGAGATGTCTGGAAAGCGGCCGTTATTCTGCGACAACGCTCTGATATCGATGTGGCTGTGTATGGGAATGATTGGGGAATTGGGGTGGTAATACCTCGCAAGAACACGGATTTGTTGAAGGTTGAAGGTCCGTTGACCTGGGGAAGATTGCAGGATAACCGACAAGAATGGCTCAGGCTAATGGACGAAGAAGGCCTTCGGGAGTTCCTGAAATAGGCATTTTGAAGAATCTTTGAACTTTTTTCGGGCAATTTCAGCTTGAGCGGGAATGATCAGATAACCATGGCAGAGAATGGATCCAATTCCAGTGAGCGACACGAAGCTTTCATACGGGCCTATTCGGCGAATGAAGGACGCGTGAAGGCCTTTCTGCGTACGCTGCTTCCTGATTGGGATGCTGTGGATGAGGCCTTTCAGGAGGCCAGTATTGTCATGTGGCAGAAGTGGGAACAGCTCGACAGTGCTGATAATTTCTTTCCATGGGCCTGCATGATTGCGCGTCTCAAGTCCATGCACGTGCGGCGTAAACACGGTCGGGATCGTCTCGTCTTTGATGATGATCTTTGGGAACTCCTTGCCGATGAAGCCGCGGCAGAGTCAGCAGAATCTCATCAACAGGAAACACATGCCCTGGACCATTGCCTCAATGAACTGAAGCAACATCAGCGAGAACTGGTTCTGCGCGCCTATCAGGACAAGGGAAGTATCAAGGAATTGGCTGTGAGCCAGGACACCACTCCAGAGCGACTCTACAAGGTTCTGGCGAGGCTCAAGACACGTCTTCAGGACTGTGTGGAACTTCAACTAAAGGCACTCCCGCAATGAATCCCAAGGATCAAGACACATTCAGAAAGGAGCTCGAAGCGTGGATGTCAGGGGACATGACTGCCGAGGACCATGCAGCGTTTCAGGATCTTTTGAAGAAAGACGCTTCAGCACGGGATCAGTTTCGAAGAGCCGCCAGATTGGACGCACGCCTGAGGGAGCTTTCCGAGCGTGAGCTTCTGAATGAAACTGCTGAGATTACTTCGATCCCGACAAAGAACGATAAAGGCTTGGCTGGCTGGGCGGTTGCGGCTTCACTGGTGTTGGGGTGGTTGTTGTGGAGTGGTCCTGATATTGAGCGTGAGGATCAGGCAGAACTGACGAGTCCGATCGTTGACACTGTCACCGAAGTCGTCTTGGAGAAGCCTGTTGCCGTTCTTTCCATGCAAGTGGATGCCGATTGGGAGAAACTGGAAATGGGGGATGATCACCTCATCCGAGCCGGTGAACTGAAACTCCGCAGTGGTGTTGCTCAATTGGAGCTGTTGAATGGAGCAATGCTCATTATGGAGGGTGCGGTGAACCTGACGGTGCGCGACCGCGATAAAGTGATTTGTCATGGGGGAAATCTTCGGGTGCAGGTGCCCGCTCAGGCGAAAGACTTTCAGATCGAAGGCCCCGGTGTTTCCATTTCAGATTCCGATGTTGATTTCGGACTTTTGGTAGATGGAGATTCCACCGAGGTGCATGTGTTGCGTGGGCGGCTGACTGTGGCGGGGGCGAACGAGGTTCGGGCCATGGATGAATCACAGGCATTGATGGTCTCTGGAAATCTGAGAAAGACCATATCGCTCAAAGAGTCGGTGTTTGTAGATACCCATGTGCTGATGGCTCAGTCGCGTGATCGATTTTCTGAACGACAGCAGGAGTGGCAATTACACCAAGAGGCACTGTTGGAAGATCCGTCATTGGTGCTTTGCTACGACTTTGAAGAACTTGGAAGTGGTCGCAGAGTTGTCCGCGATCTCGCTCACGCTGATGGTCGTAGTCATGAAGGAATCGTGGTTGGAGCGCGACGTTCCGAAGGTCGCTGGCCAAATGCGACTGCGGTTGAATTCAAACAGGGCTCTGATCGTGTGCGATTGAGTGTGGATGAAACCATGAAATCCATGACTCTGATGGCATGGGTGCGCATCGATGGCTTCGATCGTCGTTGGCAATCGTTGATGCTTTCAGAGCATTGGGATGATGGTGATGTGCATTGGCAGTTCAGCGATGAGGGCGAATTGATCATTGGAATTCAGACTCCCGGTAGCGGCCACGGTCAATATCATTCAGCGAAGGATGTCATTGGGCAGGGCGACCTTGGCCGATGGATGCACCTGGCATTCAGTTACGATGCGGAGGCAGGTGTGGCTCGACATTTTTTAGACGGCCGCGAGGTCAGCAGCCATGCCATTGAGCTTCACGTCCCACTCACCATTGGTGCCGCCGATCTTGGTAATTGGACCATTCCTGACCGTGATGGTTGGAACATCCGCAACCTGAACGGACGCATGGATGAATTCCTTATTTACTCACGCTCCCTTGGCGATAGTGAGATTCGCCGCCACTTTGAACTGAGCCGTCCTGAAGAAAGCCTTGGGCGACTGGCTCTTCGTTGATCGATTGATTGAATTAAACTCATGCTCTGCAAATCCAGCCTGACATTACTCCTTTGTTTTATTTGGAGCCTCCAATCGGTGGCTGCTCCAGATTTTATCAAGGACATCCGACCCATTCTTTCTGACAAGTGCTTTGCCTGCCACGGTCCTGATGAAGCGGGACAAAAAGGCGGGGTGCGATTGGACTCACTGGAGCTGGCTACAAGGAAGGGGAAGAAAGGGGCGCCCATTGTGCCGGGAGATCCATCACAGAGCCGTTTGATCAAGCGCATCAATGCGTCTGATGACGAGCGGATGCCTCCTCCGGAATTCAAACTCTCACTCACCGCGGAGGAACGACACCTTCTTGAAGAATGGATTCAATCAGGTGCTGAGTACGTGGGTCACTGGGCCTTTCAACCAGTTGAGAAACCAGACGTGCCTGAAGTCGCCGGGATATCCAATCCTGTGGATGCCTTTGTATCCAATCGACTAAAGGACGCAGGATACTCGCTCAATGATCCGGCCACAAAGGAGCAGCTGATAAGGCGTGTGACCTTTGATCTCACCGGGCTTCCTCCCACATTGGATGAGGTGGATGCCTTTGTGAGGGATACATCACCACTGGCATTCGAGCGTGTCGTGGATGACCTCCTTCAACGCCAGTCTTTTGGAGAGCGTATGGCCAGTGAGTGGTTGGACGTTGCCCGCTATTCCGACACCTACGGTTATCAGCAGGATCGAGATCGGCGGGTCTGGCCATGGCGTGACTGGGTGGTGAAGGCGTTTAATGAAAACCTGCCTTACTCAGAATTCGCCCGGTGGCAGATCGCTGGAGATCTCCTTCCGAATGCGACAGAGGAGCAGATCCTTGCGACGACGTTCAATCGCCTGCACCCACAGAAGGTCGAAGGGGGAAGTGTGCCAGAGGAATTTCGTGTGGAGTATGTGAGTGATCGTGCACAGACCGTGGCGACGGCGTTTCTCGGACTGACGCTGGAGTGTTCCCGTTGTCATGATCACAAATACGATCCGATCACTCAGGCTGACTATTTCAGCATGTCGTCCTACTTTGACAATATCGATGAAGCCGGGCTTTACAGCTTTTTTACACCCTCTGTTCCGACGCCGACACTTCTGCTACCTGATGCGAAACAGAGGCAGGCATTGATGACGCAGAGCAATCTTGTAGTGAAACTTGAGAAAGAACTGCCGGCTCTGATGAAGAAGGAGATGGCGAAGTTGACCGGTAAGAAACTCCCGGAAGGTGAGAGCGGCTTGATAGGCTGGTTTGATTTTGATCCGAATGAAAAGGGGCAGGTCGCGAACCGCGCTCCTGATGGTAAGCCGATCAAGGTGGGCGGTGGAAATAAGATTGTCGATGGTGTCAAAGGAAAGGCTGTTCAGCTTTCTGGAGATGACGAAGTGAAACTGAATGTCGGAAACTTCAAGCGCTCTCAGCCATTCAGTATCTCTCTCTGGTTGAATACACCTGATGTGAAGGAAAGGGCAGTGGTCTTTCATCGTTCACGTGCGTGGACGGATGCTGCCAGTCGTGGATATGAGCTCCTTATCGAGGAAGGGAAGTTGTCAGCTGCGCTGATTCACTTCTGGCCGGGGAATGCCATCCGCGTAAAGACAGTTAAGCCGGTTTTAATCAATGAATGGCATCATGTTGTCGTGACCTATGACGGTTCATCAAAGGCATCAGGTTTCGCTCTTTGGCTTGATGGAAAGAGGGTCGAAACGGAGATTGTGAGAGATCACCTGACGAAGCAGATCACCGGCGGTGGAGGTGATAATATCAGCATCGGTGCACGCTTCAGAGATCGCGGATTTACCAAGGCGATGGTTGATGACATGCGCATCTATGGTCGTGAGCTTGGAACGGCTGAAGTTGCCAGATTGACCATGGGCGAAGCAGGGGAAAAGCCTGCTTCCCATGAGTTGTTGTTGGCTTCGAGCGAACCTTATCGGAACGCACTTGCTGCGTTGCAAAAGGCACGCGAAGCGCGGGACAAGACACTGGATTCCATCCAGGAAATCATGGTCATGCGTGAGCTGCCCAAAGAGCGTCCCACCCACGTTCTTCATCGCGGTGCTTATGACTCTCCCAAGGAACAGGTTCCCTCAGCTCCTCCTGCCAAATTGCGTGGCTTCGCTGAGAATGCTCCAGCGAATCGACTAGGTCTGGCTGAGTGGCTTCTTGCCAGAGAAAACCCACTCACCTCTAGGGTCACTGTAAATCGCTATTGGCAGATGCTCTTTGGTCAGGGACTTGTAGTGACTGCCAATGACTTTGGTAGTCAGGGATCGCTTCCGACGCATCCCGAGTTGCTGGACTGGCTTGCTGCAGACTTCATGGAACAGGGTTGGGACGTCAAAGGTTTGCTGCGACAGATCCTTTTGAGTCAGACATACCAGCAGAGTCCACATCGGACAGACGGCCTTGTTGCCAAAGATGCTCAAAATCATCTGCTCGGAAGATCACCTCGATACCGATTGCCTGCGGAAATGATTCGAGACAATGCGCTGAAGGTCAGTGGGTTGTTGGTGGATAAGCAGGGAGGGGCGCCCGCGAAGCCTTACGAGATTGCGGTATCCTTCAAACCTCAGAAGATCGATACCGGTGAAGGACTCTATCGGCGTAGTCTCTACACTTACTGGAAGCGAACCGCACCGGCGCCTGTGATGATGACTCTTGATGCTGCCAAGCGTGACGTTTGTTCTGTGAAACGTGAAACGACAGCCACGCCGCTGCAGGCATTTGTCTTCATGAATGATCCTCAGTTTGTAGAAGCTGCAAATCACCTTGCTGCCAAGACGCTTGAAGCCCATCAAGGCGATGCGTCAAAGGCGCTGGATTCCCTGTTTCGCCAATTGCTCGGGCGTGCACCCAGCAATGGTGAAGTAAGAATTCTCGAACTGATGTTCAAGGAGCAGAAGGCCTTGTATGAGGCTACTCCAAAGGACGCCGAAGCCATGTTGAAAACGGGGCAGCCCATTGCAAATGTAGAACAACCAAAAACCATTGTTGCTGCCATGGGCGCTGTTGCCACCGCTCTTATGAGTCACGACGAATGCGTGATGAAACCTTGAAGAACCTGCAATCGCTACTTGTTGATCGATAACCCTTTTTCGAAGCCCAACCATTCCTCCTGAAAACGAAATGAATCTTTGTTCCGACAACGAAATTAACCAAGAGCCCCCTTTAACCAGAAGGAGCTTCCTGAATCGATTTGGTCATGGGCTTGGTACATTGGCTTTGGCTGATCTCATGCGGGGACAATCCGCTCAGGCCGGACCTGATTTGGGTGTTCTTGGATCCGCTCATTTTCCGGCCAGGGCCAAGCGGGTGATTTATCTGTTTCAAAGTGGAGGTCCGTCGCAGATGGATCTCTATGACTACAAACCACTGCTCAACAAGATGCATGGTGAAGAACTGCCGGCATCGGTTCGTATGGGGCAACGTTTGACTGGGATGTCGGGTAATCAGAGTAGTCTGCCGTTGGCTGGGTCTCCTTTTGAATTTAAGCAACATGGGCAGGGTGGTGCCTGGTTGAGTAACATCTTGCCGCATACTGCCGGGATGGCGGATGACATCTGCTTCATCCGTTCGATGCATACCGAGGCCATCAATCACGGACCGGGTGTGACGTTCATGCAGACCGGTTCACAGTTCCCTGGAAGACCAAGCATGGGCGCATGGCTTTCCTACGGTCTGGGAACAGACAATGAGAATCTACCTTCATTTGTTGTCATGGTGACAAAGGGCAAAGGTGGGCAACCGCTGGTGTCACGCCTCTGGGGAAGTGGATTTCTACCTTCTCGCTTTCAAGGTGTTCGGTTTCGATCAGGTAAGGACCCGGTGCTCTATCTGAACAATCCTGATGGAGTGAGTCGTGACTCGCGAGAGAAGCTGATCGGTAGGCTAAACGAACTTCATTCATTGCGCTTGGAAGAGACAGGTGAGCAGGGAATCGAAGCACGTATCGCTCAATATGAAATGGCGTTTCGTATGCAGTCATCTATTCCGGAAGCCACGGATATTTCTGACGAACCAGAGCATGTGTTGGATATGTATGGCCCCGATGTGAAGAACGCCGGAAGTTTTGCCTATAACTGTCTTCAAGCACGCCGGCTAACAGAGCGTGGAGTGAAATTCATCCAGCTGTACCATCAGGGATGGGATCAGCATGGAGGACTCCCCGGAGGACTTCCTCGTCAGGCCAAGCAGACAGATCAACCATCAGCCGCCTTGCTACGCGATCTCAAACAACGCGGGATGCTCGAAGATACATTGGTTATCTGGGGTGGTGAGTTTGGTCGTACCAACTATTGTCAGGGCAAACTCACGGCCAAGAGCTTTGGACGGGATCACCATCCGCGCTGCTTCACGATGTGGATGGCTGGTGGAGGAGTGAAGGGCGGGGTGACTCACGGAGCAACGGATGACTTCTGCTACAACGTGGTCAAGGACCCGGTGCACATCCATGACTATCACGCCACGATCATGCACCTGTTGGGAATCGATCACGAGCAACTCACCTACAAGTTCCAAGGCCGTCGCTTCCGGTTGACCGACGTCCACGGTCACGTGGTGAAACCGATATTGGCCTGAGTTTTTTCCTCAGCGACTCAGCGCCTGCCCCACCAAGGCGGTGGTGAGACTTTTCCCTACTTCACAAAATCACTGGCGTCTTCGACGGCCACGGTGTGTTGAGTGCCTTCCTTGAGATTCTTGATCGTCAGGGTGCCTCCTTCGAGTTCTTGTTCGGCGAGAATGCCAGCGTAGGGAATCTGAGCGTTGTCGGTGTATTGGAGTTGTTTGCCGAGCTTCTTTCCTTCCGGATAAATCTCCACTTTGAGCCCTTGTGAGCGGAGTTGCGACGCCACTTTCAGCACGGCACTTTCAGGGACGCCCATCCAGCAGAGCATGAGGCTCGGGCCTTCGGAAAGAGTTGGAAACATCTCGCGCTCTTCCATGATCAGTAGAATGCGTTCCAGCCCGAGAGAGAAACCTACAGCAGGAATCTGCTCTTTGCCGAACATGCCCACCAGGCCGTCATAGCGTCCGCCACCACCGAGGCTGCCATTGAGATCTGCTACAGTGATTTCAAAGATACAACCGGTGTAGTAGCCCAGTCCTCTAGCGAGTGCCGGGTGAAGCTTGAGACGGCCCGCTGCCGGTGTTGTTTCCACCAGCTCCAAGACTGTCTTTAGATCATTGATGGCCTCGGTTGATTCCGTGGTTTCCAACGCTACGATGAGTTTCTCCACCGTGGCTTCATTCGTGTCGCATGGCTGGATGAGTTGCAGCAGTTTCTTCGAAGACTCTTCACTGACACCTCGTTCTGAGAGTTCGGTAATGACTCCTTCTTCACCCACCTTGTCCAGTTTGTCCACAGCGACCAATGCCGTGCCTTCCATGTCGGTGGAAATGCCTGCTGCCTTGATAAGCTCTTTCAGCAACTGGCGGTGATTCAGGAGAATTGTGAAGTTATCAAATCCCAGTTCCTGCAGTACCTGAGAAACTGAAGAACAGACTTCAGCCTCCGAGATGAGACTGGTGGTTCCGGTGATGTCGACATCGCACTGATAGAATTCACGGAAGCGACCGCGGGCAGGGCGATCGGCGCGCCATACCGGCTGGATCTGGTAGCGCTTGAAGAAGCGAGGTAGCTCCTTGTATTGAGCGCGGACGCGTGCCAGAGGGACTGTCAGGTCGTAGCGCAGGCCCTGATCGGCGAGATCTGCCTGTGAGACGTCTTCCTTTGCCAGGGCACGACTGAGTGCATCACGGCGGTGCAGCAGGCGGTAGAGCAATTGGTCGCCTTCATCTCCATATTTGCCGGTCAGTGTGGAAAGGTTCTCGATGCTGGGCGTCTCCAGCGGGACGAAGCCATGGGCTTCATAGATGCGTTGAACGACGTCGATAACGTGGCGGCGGCGTGTCAGATCGGCAGGGAGGAAGTCCCGCATGCCGCTGGGGGGCTTGGTACTGATGCTCATAGGAGTTTGCCTGC
Organism: Limisphaerales bacterium; assembly: GCA_965658675.1. Taxonomy (GTDB): domain Bacteria; phylum Verrucomicrobiota; class Verrucomicrobiia; order Limisphaerales; family CAZKNW01; genus CAZKNW01. Next base: position 17,459 of record CBFHTT010000005.1, on the reverse strand, counting down.
GCGGCTGCGTGCCGCCTCGAGGTCTTCGGGTGAAAGTTGTTTGGCGACGCTGTCGCAGTTCTTGCCTGCCTTGCGATCTCCTTGGGCGGCAGCCCTGAAGAAAAGAACGTAGGCTTCGATGAGGTTGGTCTCGACGCCCTCTCCGGAAACGTAGCGTGCGCCGAGGTTGTTCTGTGCCAGCATATGACCGTTGTCTGCTGCGATTCTCAGCCAATGAACGGCGATTTCGTCATCTAGGTCGCACTCTGCGCCCAAGGCATGACGCCATCCCAGTTCATACTGGGCATCAACGTCATCTTCGTCCTCGGCCCGTTCAATCAGGCTGGCGATGAGTGGATTGTCTTCCGTGCTGCTCACGCGGTGTTTTTAGCGTTCCCGGCATTTGCTGGAAAGCAATTGCTCCAATGATCTTCAAAAAGCATCCCGATCATGGTTTGGAAAAGTCGAATTGCTCTGATAGGAAGACTTCATGATTCAGCTCTATGAATTCCCATACAGCCCCTTTGCCATTGTGCAGAGGCGATTGATGGATTTTGGCGGCATCCCTTTCAAATCGATCAAGGTTTCGAATGCGGACCGTTCGGCTATCTGGAAACTGACAAAAGGGGAATATTATCAGATTCCTGTTCTCAAGGATGGGCGGAAGGTGATCTTTGAATCGGGCGACTTTACTCAGGATATTGCCACGCACTTGGATCAGAAGTTTGATCTTGGTGTTTTTCCCAAGGAGCTTGGCGGAATTCAGGAGATTCTGTGGACCTATGTGGAGGACGAAGTCGAAGGCGTGGGCTTCAAGTTGAATGATGCTTTCTATCGAGAGTTTGTGCCTAAGGCGGATGTGGTTGGCTTTGTGCGCCACAAGGAAAGAAAATTTGGAAAAGGTTGCCTTGATCAATGGCGCGACCAACGCTCTGAAATGCTGACAATCTTTGAAGAGAAACTGAGACCATTCGAAGCGATGCTGGAGACGCGAAAGTTTCTCCTAACCGATCGCCCAGTGTTTCTGGATTTTGATCTTTATGGAATCATTGGGAACGCCTTGTGGACGGGGAAGAACAGACTCCCTTCGGCACTGCCAAAGGTGCGCGCTTGGTATCGAAGAATGAAAACTGTAAGAATGGGCAAGTAGGAGAACAATCAAACCGATAGGACAAAAAGATGCACGAAACGAACATGACAAAGAAGCCTGTGCCACCACAAGTGGTATGGATTGTATGGGGTGCCATGTGTATGGGGCTTCCGGTTATCCAGTTCTTTATGGGTGGTGGTACACCCAAAATAGAAGAAGGTGCCACAATTCCGGTCATTATCGTCGTTCCGCTAATTCTAGTGATGGCTGCCACGGTGGTGCGCTGGCTGGTGATTCCACGACTAACCACGAATATTCAACGCTTTCAGGCCATGGTCGTCGGGGTGGCTCTTGCGGAAGCAGCTGAATTTCTAGGGGTTTTTATGATCTCTTCGGATTCTCCTACCAGCATGGTGATCGTTTTTCCGCTGGCTTTCCTTGGTATGCTGCAGTTTGCGCCGGTTTATGCCCTGGAGGATGAAGTGAAGTGATTGGAGGTTGAGTCCCTTGATGGGATACGCCTAATGTCTTTTCGGCTACGGTCGATCCTACAGGGATGCCGTGGGTTGCCGATTCGCTATGAAATCATCCGCCAGTTTTTCCTGTTGGGCATGGATATGCCTTCTTCTCCTTTCATTGAGTCCTGTGTCTGCCGCTGAGAGTGGCGGCTTCCGCGTGCCTGAAGGGTTCGTGGTGACTCGATATGCCTCTGATGAATTGGCGCATGATATCTTTGCCATGACCACGGACACACGTGGCCGGGTTGTGGTCGCCGGTAAGAATTACATCAAGATTCTCGAGGATACGGATGGGGATGGAGTGGCGGACAAGGCGATTCAGTTTTCTGACTTTCCGATCAGTGGCGCCCACGGTTTGTTGTTTGATGGGAAATCTCTTCTTTGTGTCGGTGATGACGGTGTCTGGCGGTTCGAAGATCAGGATGGGGATGGTGTGTCGGATGGAGCACCAGTGCAGGTCTTGAAGGGAATTGGTTCCAGGGGACACTCCGGGAATGGATTGGTGCGTGGCCCTGATGGAGATTATTATCTGATTGGCGGAAACGATGCGAAGCTCTCTGATCAACATGCCACGCTTCCTGGTTCTCCAGTAAAGAAGCCGAGCATGGGTGGTGTGGTTCGGTTTCCGAAGGAAGGAATCGGTTCGGAGGTGCTGCTTCATGGATTGCGTAATTCGTATGATTTGTGCTTCGACCGCTATGGGCAGATGTTTACTGTGGATGCTGATGGGGAACGCATCCTTGGGCTTCCTTATTACGCACCTAATCGTCTGTTCGATTTGGCTATCGGAATGCATCACGGATGGGGGCTGGAAGGTTGGAGACATTCGTGGAGCCGTCCTGATTATCTTCCTGATACAGTCGAGTGGTTGGATCGCGTAGGCAGGGGCTCGCCAACAGGAATGCTTGCCTATCGCCACAATACGTTTCCTGAACGGTATCAGGAGGGCGTGTTCAGTGTCTGTTGGACCTTTGGGCGTGTGTATTTCTTTCCGCTCAAAGAAAGCGGCAGTTCTTACATCACCGAGCGTGAGGTGTTTATGGAAACCACGGGAGACATTGGCTTTGCTCCTGTGGATATGGCGGTGCATCCATACGGAGATGTGTTTGTGGCCATCGGCGGACGCGGAACTGAGGGCGGTGTTTTTCGAGTGAGCTACAAGGGAAATGAATCAACGCCACAGAGCCTCATGGCCCGCAAGCCATTGGATCGCGTTCTATCGGCCCCTCAACCTTACTCTGCCTGGTCACGCGCAGATTGGTTGCCATTGGCCAAGCTGCAAGGGAAACGAGCTTTTGAAAGAGCTGCACTGGATACGATTCGCACTCCGCTTGAAAGGATAAGAGCTGTGGAGATTCTCGTGGATGTCTTTGACGGATTGACTCCAAGTATTGGCAACAAGCTGCTGGTTGATTCATCGCAGCGATTGGGCGCACGTGCTGTCTGGGCGCTAGGCCGTAGGCCGTCGGGAGAGAGAGCTCTCTTGGTTCTTTCAGATGCGACCAAGCGTAAGAGCCTGATCATTCAACGGGCCGCTTGGGAGGCGCTGGCAGGTTGGCCTGAGCCTTATCTCCAATTGAGTCAGAACCCAGATTGGGCGGGGGCATTTGAAGCCAGAGACAGGCGTGTGCGTGCGACAGCGATTGTCGCAGCGCAGGGAAATGGAATTTTCAGCATGGAGGAGAAACTGGTCCCAGAAAATCTTCCACGCAATCTGAGAGCAAGGCTGGCTTACCTTCAGGTGTATGGGCCGGAGTCTGGTCCTGCGTTGAAGGACGGCAGGGACTGGCAGACGTTCTATTGGGAAACCTGTTTGGCTGCCTTTGAGAGGAACCAATATGTGTCCAATCAGATTGATGCACTCCGCCTCATGCAATTGGGGCTGGGAGATGTGAAATTGATTCAGGGGCAGCCTTCTGTTCTGGATGGTCTCTTGGCGGCAAAGCCAGATAGACTGAAGGGCGATCTCAGGAAGAAGGTGTTTGAGAAACTGATCACTTTCTTTCCGAGCGGACGAGGAGTGGTTGATGTCGAAGCGGCCCGTGTGTTGGCTATGTTGGGAGAGGATGATCCACGGCAGTTGGATGACCTTACCACGGCATTGGGCACGGGAAGAGATGTGGAAACCCTCTTGTTCTATGTGTCTGTCGTGGCGGCTCTTCCGGGCGAGCGGTCGGAATATGTTTCTGAAGAAGTGGCGGAGGCTGTGGCACAGCTGCATCCAAGGATTCTTCAGGGTAACCGGGATCTTGGGCGCGTGTGGAATGATCGAGTCGCAGATTTGTTCGATACACTGATGGAAAAAGATCAGCGATTGGCTGCAGAGTTGGTCGATGCTCCCGGGTTTGAACTACCAGGACAGGTATTGTTCGCACGACGGTTGCCTGCTGATCTTCAGACCGAGGCTGCTCAGAAGATTTTTAATCATATAAGAAACAGGGAGAAGGCAGGAGATGATCTTTGGAGTGCCGACGGGACATTTGTTGAGTTCCTTGGAGAGACGAAGTATGAGCCGGCACTTGGGGTGATCAGGTCCTTTCATGACAAAGGAAGATTTGCCAATGCAACCATCAGGGCATTGGTCGACTATGGAAAGAAGGAGGATGCTGACCGCATCGTGCAAGGGTTTAGCTCACACGATTACGACCTGATCACCAGTGTGGCTTCGGGGCTGGTAAAGATGCAGGTGGATGGCACTCCAGAACGGATTCTAGCTGCGATGAAGGCCCTACGCCGCGCAGCGCAGGATAAACGTCACACAGAAGCCCGAAAGGCTTTGGATGAATTGTTACGCAAGTGGACACTTCAGGATCCACAGATCAAGGACACTGGAAAACCTTCTGATGATTATCGTCCATGGTTTGACTGGTTCCACATGGCTCACAAGGACCTCGCCCAATCTCTTGGTGGTGGCTCCAACAAGACTGAGACTGAATTGCGAGATGCGTTTTCCAAAGTGGATTGGAACTCTGGCAACAAGGAAAAGGGACGTATGATCTACGAACAGCGAGCCTGCCATGCTTGCCATTCAGGCAACCAACGATTGGGGCCTTCCCTCAAAGGAATTGGAGGGCGCATGAACCCTGTTGACCTGTTTCTCCACATCGCAGACCCGGACCTTTCAGTCTCGCCTGCCTATCAAGTATCAGTTGTGGAGACATCGGAAGGGGAGAGTCATTCAGGAGTTCTGATCTACGATTCATCCGTGGCTATTCTCCTACAGGTCTCACCGGAAAAGACTCTGCGCTTTACTGGAAGTGAGGTGAAACAAGTCTCCAAGAGCACCAAATCCCTGATGCCCTCAGGCCTGCTTGAAGGATTGGAAGACCAAGACCTCGCCGATCTGCATGCTTGGCTCAAGGGGCTGTAGATCAGAAGGGGAGCGAAATGGGGACACATCGGAGTTTACTGATCTAGTAAGGGGGCTGTTGACGAATCGATGCATGTCTTTGCTTGTAGAGCTAGAACGTACCTGCCGGCCAGAATGGAGGAATGGTGACCCTTTGAGGAATGGATACTCTGGAGACTTGCCGTGGGCCTTTCGGCTCCTTTTAATGCGCGTCCCGTTGTGATCCTTGTTTTCCGATGAATGAAACTTGGTGAGGAGCGGTCACTTAGTGCGTCCATGAACATGAAGCCTCTTAATGTGTTTTCTGCCGTTGCCCTTCGTCTGAGGGCAGTTCTTTCCTTATCCCTTTTGGTTTCTCTTTCAGCTTCTGCTGCCTCTTTCGAGCTGAAGGATGGAGATCGTGTTGCCTTCTTGGGCGATGTGTTGATGGAGCGATCCCAAACCTATGGCCACATCGAGTCGGCACTGACGACTTCTTTTCCTGACGCCAATGTGACTTATCGCAATCTTGGCTGGAGTGGTGACACGCCAACGGGGATTGCACGCGCAGGGTTGAGTCTGTTGCAGGCGGGCAAAGCGCCTGCTGATGAAGGGTTCAAGCAGCTGATGAAACAGTTGGATCTCGTAAAGCCAACGGTCATCTTCTTCGGATACGGTATGGCGAGTTCGTTGGACGAGGATGGCTCTACTGAGTCTTTTGAGAAAGAGTTTCGCGCCTTGTTGAAGGCGATTGGGGAAGCACCTGTAGGCAAGGGGATTCGTTACGTGTTCGTGAGTCCGATCAAACACGAGAAGCTTGGTGGTAAGTGGCCTGATCCGTCGCGTCATAACGAGCACTTGAAGGGGTATGTTGATGTCCTGGAGAAACTGGCAAAGGAAACCGATTCTCCTTTCGTGAATCTATACAGCGAGTTGCGTTCCGGGGAGAAACTGACGCAGGACGGGATTCATCTTACGGACAAGGGCTATCTTGAGACGGCACGCGTAATGGTTCGCGAATTGGATCTTCCGCCATCCCCTTACTTTCTTTCCAGTAAGTCTGTTCAGGCTCAGGCACTGAGGGAAGTGGTCTTGAAGAAGAACGAGTTGTTCTTCCACAGATCCCGGCCGCAGAACATGGCCTACATTCTAGGGTTTCGTAAGCATGAGCAGGGACAGAATGCGGTGGAGATTCCTCAGTTTGATCCTTTGGTGGAGAAGGAGGAGGTCAAGATTGCGTTGCTCAGGAAGCTGGATGCCAATGACGGCTTTCTGAAACGCTTCGATGAGCCAGCTCCTCAGCCGGTGCCTCTGCAGTTTGCCAGCACTCCTCAGGAGGAAATGGATTTCGATGTCGCAGAAGGGTTTGAGATCACGCTCTATGCTGAGAATCCATTTTTGGCCAAACCGATTCAGATGAATTTCGATGAAAAGGGACGCCTCTGGGTTGCCAGTTCCGCCATCTACCCGCAGATCAAACCGGGACAGACTGCATCAGATTCCATCATCTATATCGAGGATACGGATGCCGATGGTGTGGCTGATCAATCTCATGTGTTTGCTGAAGGACTCTTGATCCCAACTGCAGTCGAGCCGGGTGATGGTGGAGTCTATGTGGGGCAGAGCACCGAGTTGATTCACTTCAAGGACAATGATGGTGACGGAAAAGCTGACGAACGTCGCGTGGTCTTCTCCGGGTTCGGGACTGAGGATACGCATCATACGATTCATACACTTCGTTGGGGAATGGACGGTCAGCTCTACTTCAATCAGTCAATTTACATCCGTAGTCATCTGGAGACGCCACATGGAATGGTGCGTCTGATCAGTGGTGGTATCTTCCGCATGGATCCCGACGATTTGAATGTCAGCGTGCTGGCCAAAGGCTGGGTGAACACATGGGGACATCAGTTTGATGCATATGGACAGTCGTTCGTTACGGATGGTGCCGGGTTCTCCGGTGCCAGTTGGGGATTGCCTGGTTCAATGAATCAGGCCTATGCCGGAGCGCGCCGTATTCTACCAACGATCAGCCCAGGACGTTATCCGAAGTTTGCGGGTGTAGAGATTGTTGCCAGTGAACATTTCCCCAAGGACTGGCAGGGAGACCTGATTACCTGTGATTTCCGCGCTCATCGAATCGTCCGTTTCAAGATTGAGGATAGTGGAGCAGGATATGTAACCAAAGAGATGCCAGATTTGGTGCGCACACCGAATGCGACTTTCCGACCTATTGATGTGAAGTTGGGTCCGGATGGAGCACTCTATATTGCCGACTGGTCCAATCCGATCATTCAGCATGGTGAGGTGGATTTCCGTGATCCGCGTCGAGACAAGAAACACGGTCGCATCTGGCGCGTTGCTGCCAAAGGGCGTCCCTTAAACAAGGTCCCTGATTTTTCCAAACTTGGAACACGCAAGCTTCTCAATCAGTTGCTGTCTGGCAATGAATTCAATCGCAAGAAGGCCAGTCGCATGCTGACTGAGCGTGGGGTAAAGAAGACTCAACGCCCGTTGGATAAATGGACTGGTGATTTGAAGAGCGAGGATGACAAGTTGCGCGCCCTTTGGACTTACCTTGCTCTTGATAAGGTGAATGATGATCTGCTCAAGGAGCTGTTGCAGGCCAAGGATGGGCGAATCCGCGCCGCCGCTGTTCGCGTCTTGGGCGATTGGTTGAACGACGTCAAAGGTGCTGAAGGTCTCTTGGCTACTGCCGTGAAAGATGATCATCCTCGCGTTCGACTCGAAGCCGTCCGTGTTCTGGGAATGATTCCCTCGGCGCGTTCTGCTGAATTGGTTCTCAGTGTCTTGGATCTGCCCATGGACACCTTTCTGGACTACGCCATCTGGCTGACCATCAACGAGCTTTCCGATGAATGGATTGCTGCTTTGAAGGATGGCACATGGAAGCCTGAGGGAAGGGAGAAGCAGTTGGAGTTTGGTCTGCGTTCGATCCAGCCCGCTGATGCAAGCCGTGTGCTGGATCTGCTGCTCTCAGGTAAGAAGCTCCCCAAGGATGGTTCAGGTCCATGGCTTGATCTGATCAGTTCAGCGGGGGCACCCAGAGATCTGCAACGCATTTTGAATCAGGCTTTGGAAGATGGAGGGTTTTCAGATGACGCGTTGGCTCGCGGCTTGAAGGCTTTGTCAGAAGCGAACCGCCTTAGAAAGGCAAGGCCTGAAGGGAATTTGGGAGTGATTGGCAAGTTGTTGAAGCATGGCTCGGAAGCAGTGTGTGCGGAGGCCGCTACCCTGGCTGGCCAATGGAAGAGGCATCACCTGACTCCTCAGTTGATCGAACTGGTCAAGTCTTCCAACGGACCGGCAGCAGGAGCCGGTTTGAATGCGCTGCGTACCTTGGGAGCCAAACCTGCCATCCAAGGACTGAAAGACATTGCCAAAACTGAGCCTGCTTCCGGTAAGGCGCGTCACGCTGCATCGGCCCTGGCAGCAGTAGATCTGAATGGATCTGCTGAACTGATTGTTAGTGTCTTGGCTGCGACCAAGTCAGACAAGGATGCCTTGGCTCTCTGGCGTGGGATTCTTGCCAACAAGAAGGCAGGGGAAAAAGTCGCCATGATCATTGCTGGCAAAGGTCTTCCGAAGCAGGTCGCTGTTGCTGGAATGCGTGTTGCACGGGAAGGTGGACGCGACGAGAGCATGTTGGTCCGTATCATCGGTCCGATATCTGGGATGATGCGCTCGGCAGCTGATCTGACACCAGAGCAAATCAAAGCGCTTCCGGCTCAGGTGTTGGCCAAAGGCGATCCTGCACGAGGTGAGGCGATTTACCGTCGCCAAGAGCTGGCTTGCCAGGCGTGTCACGCGATTGGTGGTGCAGGAGGGATGCTAGGTCCTGATATGACTTCCATTGGAGCTAGTGCACCCGTTGATTACCTGATCGAGTCACTGATTGATCCGAATGCGAAGGTCAAAGAGGGCTACCACTCCGTTGTCATTGAGACCAATGATGACGAGGAGTATAGCGGTATTGTCCGTCGCGAGGATGACAATGAGGTTGTGCTTTTGAATGCGGGAAATCAGGAGATCTCGATTCCCAAGAACAACATCCGTTCACGGCAGAATGGAAAATCACTGATGCCTACCGGACTGATCGATATGTTGGAAGATCAACAGCGACTGGATCTTTTCCGCTTTCTTTCTGAGCTAGGGAAGCCAGGACCTTATGACGCGTCCCAGAGTAAGGTGGCCCGCGTGTTCAACGTCTATGCGTTGCACAGCTCCAACCAACAGTCCGGTGAAGAAACAGCGAAGAGCGGCGACCTGAAGGACAAGGCTTGGGAGAAAGTGACTACCACGGTGGTGGGTGGATTGCTGGATGATGATCTGAACCGCATTGCCAAGCGTTGGGAATTGCGTGGAGTGATTGCTCTCTATGCTGCCGCCCGCTTTGAAGTTTCCAAGGCAGGAAAGGTGACTTTCAACATTCAAGGTCCCAAAGATGCTTCCGTGTGGATTGATGGAAAACCGGTTGGTGATAAGAGTCAGCTTTCCAAGAATCTGGATGCAGGCACTCACACCATCGTGGTGCAACTGGATCACCGTAGCCTTCCTGAACAAGTTCGCGTCCTGAGTCAGGATGTGTCCTTCCTCGTGGACTGATCTCATGTTTACCGGACTTGTAGAAGAAACAGGAATCGTTAAGGGGATTGAACCTGTCAAAGGTACGATTCACCTGACGCTTCAAATGAGGTTGTGCGCAGATGGACTCAATCTCGGGGACAGTATTGCTGTCAACGGATGTTGTCTGACTGCTGCTGCGATTGAAGAAAATGCCGAAGGGGCCTGCGTGCGTTTCGATTTGCTTCAGGAAACGTGGGACAGGACGAATCTTTCAGCAGTTGCGGAAGGCTCTCTCGTTAATCTCGAAAGATCACTCCTCCCGAGTAGTCGGTTGGGGGGGCATTTTGTCACCGGGCACATTGACGGGACTGGCGAGGTTGTCAGATGGGAGAAGTCAGGAAAGGATCATGTTTTGGAGATCATTCCGCCGAAGGAGATGATGCGCTACTTCATCCACAAGGGCTCTGTGGCTGTGGATGGCATTTCACTGACGGTATCGGACGTGATGGAAGACAGGTTTCGTATCTGGATCATTCCTCACACCTTTGAGGTGACAGCTCTCCAAGAACGGAACGTAGGGGATCAGGTGAATCTTGAACCTGATATGTTGGGGAAATACGTGGAGCGCTTCTTGGCTCTAGGATCTGATTGATTTCTTCCAGATTCCGGCGGCCGTGGAAAACCCACCAAGCATGAGGATGAAAACTGCCCAAGCGGCTGCATTGTCGAATCCGGGGAAAAAGGTCAGGGCCAATGCTCCTATCAGTGGTCCTGAGCATGCCCCAGCACCGATCGCTGCTTCGTGTATGCCACCGTGCTCGCCCTTGTTGTCTCCTGCATCCATGGAGTAGTAGAGGGAGCTGTAGTAGATCAATCCCAGTGCAAATCCGAAGACGATCTGAGCCGTAAACAGCACGCCCAGATTGATCGGGATCATCATGAAGATGAACGACACAATGAGGGCTGCAAATGATCCGAAGAGCCAGCGGGCCTTGTAGTGCCAGCCTTCCCATTGCCAGAGGATCAGAAAGGCGATTGCCCGGGCGAATTGCCAAGTGGAACAGAAAACGCCAGCCATTGTTGTACTAAGATTAAATGCCTCGGCGATTTCAGGAATGCGGGGGACTGCAGCTGTGATTGCAATAAAACCAAATGGATTGCTGAGCCTAGACAGATTCAGGAAGACGCGAAATTTCCACACGGGCCGGGTGGGAAATGAATCGAGTTCCAACGGAGGAGAATCAGCTTCCTTTGTTACCAATGCGTTCAATCGCAGTTGTCGTCTGAGGAGGACACATACGATCGCCTGTGTGGCATGGATACAGGCAGGGACCATGAAGATCGCGGGGTAGCCTATCTTGTTGATGATCGCTCCTCCAACAAAGTAGCCGAGCGCTCCAGTGCCGGCCCAGACGATGTTGTAGATGCCAACCATGGTTGGCAGCCGATGCCTTGGCTCCTTCTCTGTGGCCAATGCCTCCAGTGAAGCCCATGTGAATCCCATCGAAAGCGAGTTCAAAAAGAACGCTGCCAGATGGTTGATATGGCTGTCTCTAAGGAGTCCGGAAGTTGTTGCCAGACACATGGCAATGAATCCGAAGAGGATGGAGTTGTGATAGCCAAAGCGCTCCCCAAATTTTCCTCCAATCAGCGAGGAAGTCATGTAGGTGAATCCACCACATGCGGCCAGATAGAGATTCTGGGTCTCTGTGAATCCGTGGACCTCTTTGGAAAGGAAGTAGAAGTATTGAAAAAAGAAACCCACTGCGAAGGAATGAACACCTTCGAGTGCGAAGACCATCGCCTTGGCGGGGCGCATCTTTGGTTCAGTTTTCAAAAGGGGGCGGAGAGTGTCCCTCTTAACGCCGGCTCGCAATCATTTCTTCAATGACCTTAAGATATTTTTCAGTCGTCCTCTCCCTGGAAAAAGTCTCGGCGTGTTCTCGAATCGCTGCCGAATCGAAGGAAGTTGAGATCGCCACATTGATTGCCTTGGAGAGACTTTCGGGATCGGGGGCCTTCGATAGCATTCCCTGTGCTCCATGCTTGAGGATTTCTGGGATTCCTCCGACTGCTGTTGCAACAACGGGTAATCCGGAAGCGAATGCTTCGAGAATGACGTTGGGCACTCCTTCGTTGATGCTTGGTACAACCAAGAGATCAGCTCTTCTCATTTCCTCGGCTATTTGGTCTGGAGGAATAGCTCCTTTGAGTAGAACCCGATTGTTGAGCTTATGCTCATTGATAAGTGCCTGAGCCTGTGAGAGCAGGGGGCCATTGCCAATCATGGTCAGATTGACCTCAGCTCTGGTTTCATGGATCTGACGGATGGCTGAAATCAGGGACAACGGGTTCTTTACCTGATAGAAATTTCCGACATAGAGAAGCTGAGTGATATTCTCCGAAGGCTCAGGTTTCGGGGGGAACGCTACTGTATCCACGCCATTGTAGATGGCAGTGACTTTATCTTCCGGAATTCCAGCATCGCATAGTCTGAGTCTGAGATCCGATGATCGCGTTATGACTTGGGCTGCCTTGGTGCAGGCATGCAGAATTTGGGTTCTTCGGGTTGGGGTATTCAGATACTGATGAACGTCTGACCCTTGAGCGATGAGTGCCAATGGAATATTGAGAGCCTTGCTGAGCTTCTTGAGCGCGACTCCGTCTGGATACAGCCATGCGCCAAGGATCACATCTGGAGAGAACGAGCGTATACTGGAATTGAAACTTTTTTTGGTTCCTGAAGCCATCAGGGAGGCATTCCAACGGTCACCGACTTTGGGAACGTAGTAGTGGTTCGGAAACTCTGGGTTCCACTCGGAATGACAGGTGAGTGGTTTTGAGGGCCGGGATCTTAGTGGCAGGCGTGCCCTTGGTGAAATTACTTTGAAATCAATGTGTTCTGCCAAATGCTCCAAGACGCGGGCATTGTGTATGCCTCTCCCAACGCTTTCCTGATCAGGAAAAAGATTGGAATAGAAAAGCACTCTTGGACGCTTCCGGGACATGACTCAGGAATTCAATTTGTAGAGGTAGTTCCGTGCATCGGAAATGGAATCGGTGAAACCGTCTTCCGCAGCATGGATCAGGTTCGTCATCTCCCGTGCAGACACATAGTGGTAACGGAGTTTGGTTTCCTTCAGTGATTCGAGATCCGAATGAAATCGTCTCGCCTGATCGCAGATAAGGGCCGGGGAATTGGATGGAAGTGCTCCATGGGTGTGGAGCTTGATAAAGCGCCATGTTGGTTGCCCCTGGACAATTGGGGCCAGTTCGCTCCATAACCGGAAGCGATCCATTGTAGGAGGATTCAGGCGCGTCAGATCAGAGTTTTCTACACGGGGCAAAAAGAAATGTTTCCGGCGCTTCCAATTCAATCCCAGAGGCCCTTGCACCAAAAGGAGATGATCCTGTGCATCTCGAAGTTCCTTGGTTGATTTGCTATTGGCATGAATGCCCGTTTCATGAGGACGTTCGCCATTGTTTTCTTTCGCGTAGTAAATGGAATTGACGGTCTTTACTTGAGTTCTGTTTGGCGCAGAAGGAAGGGTCATATCCGCATAGCATCCAGTTTCCCTTAGTAGCTTTAGCTCGCCCGTCACTCCACAACCTTTTCCTTCAGGATGAGAGTTGGCCAAGGCCCAGTTTCCATGAACGAATCCGTATCGTTTGTTACCGCTTGAATCAACGGAAAGATGACCATGTTTTGAGAAGTCATCGATCCCTTTGGCTAACGCGTCACGGGTGTTTGCCGGAGTATCGTTGTCGTGATGGAGATGGATTTCGACTTCGCCGCCAGTTTCGCTGCAGATGGATGTGATCTTCTTCAAGACTTCCTCATCATACTGTTCGATCGGATAGAAGAACGAATGACGCGGGGAAATACCACCTGAGTCCTTGAATGAGTTGGTGATTCCCTTGAGTCCCTCGTGCCAAGTGTCCAGCCGTCTGAATGCTTCTTTACGATCAGCATCGTGAAAGGGCTCAAAGTGATCACATACCGCAATGAATACATCCGTAGCAGCAGGGGCTGATCTGTGTCTCTTGAGACTTTCAGCGTAGCCCTGATACCAAATGTCCAATGCCTTTGCTTTGATCACCAACGCCCCCCTTGGTAGCGGCCGCTCAGGTAAGCCCCAAATCCCTTCAAGCTCATCAGGTTCAAAAATACAAATGCAGCAGGGACAGAGATGAATCGACTCGTGATTCTTGGAAAACAGATGCCAATCCACGCAAGAACACAGATGATCGCTTGCACGCCCATCGTAGCGCGAAACAGAGGAAGGTGGCAGAGAAGTAAATTGGAAACAAAGGCAGTGATCAGGAAGAAAGGGGCGATGATTCTAAGATATTTATGTGAAACGAGCTGCCACCATAGTCGGTTCTTCCAAGGAAGAAGCCATTCAGGATATCGGAATAGGAACTGAAAATTTCCTGCAAGCGTTCGAGTCTTTCGTCGCTCTTCGATCTCTGGCTCGAGCGATTGGGAATCAAACGCGCGAGCTTCAGGATCATAAAAAACTCGATGGCCCCTTGACGCAATCTGCATTGGAATCACCACGTCATCTACCAAGGTGTCAGGCGGAATGGGAGAATAGAGCTCTCGCCTGATCGCATAGATAGCCCCTGTGCAACCAATGCATGAATCGAGTTTCGCCTCCCATGTTCGAAGGGCGCGTTCGAGTTTCCAATAAGCGCCCACCCCTTCGCCCGTCCCTGATGTGGATTGAGCGATCTCTAGCAAACCACTGACCGCGCCGATGTCCGGATCCTTGAAATGCGACATCAACTTTTGCAACACATCGGGGGCGAAGCTCTGACGAGCATCGGCGAGTAGAATGATCTCACTAGTGCATTTAGAAATGGCAATATTGAGGGAATCAGCTTTGCCAGTGCGAGCGGGTTTGAAGATCAGTCTGTGAGGTAGTGTGTCCTTTAGCGACTCGGAGATTCTCTTGATCTCTTCATCAGGCCCGTCATTGATCAAAAGAATCTCGAATGAAACTCCTTTGGTATCCATTGCGTGGAGGTTTCTAAGCCGGGATTCGATCTGCTTGGATGCGTTGAAGAGCGAGATAACGACAGTGCAGGTCTTGGGCTTCGTGTTAACCAAGTCAATCTTCCGTGGTCTCAGAGAGGATAAGAGCTTCATCAGAACTGGATAACCGACAAAGGTGTATCCGATCAGAACAACGCTCAGGCTCAACAATATGATTAACAAAGAATCCATGGACGATATGGGTTCCAACGGGGCGCTTTAGAACTCTGTTTCGAGTACGTATCCCCATGCCCATATTGCCTGTCTGGTCATAAGGTAAACAATAATCACATCGGGAATTGTAATTTTATCCCAAGATATTGGAGGAGGCTCTTTGGTTCTAGCTTCAAGAGTTTGAAGTGCGACCTTGTTGTTGTTTTCCTGAATTCTTGGAGTGTAACCGGCGCTCGCTGCAGCAACTGAAGGGGATTTCATTCCAAGATCTGTCCAACCTGTCCATGTTTCAGGGTCCTTTTTGTATTCCTCCAGATCCTGTTCCGCGGTTTCGATATCTGACTCATGTCGCTTCAGAATCTGGCGCTGAAATGCAGCTACTGTCGCCGGATTCATGAACAATGTTCCGCGCGTTGCAAAATCAATTACCCAAGACGAAAGGTAGAAGGAGAAAACCAAAACGAAGCACATACGTCGTATTCGCTCTTCCTCCAAGGTCTTTGTTTTTACAGTAACTATGGTCCTCATCGAAACGTAAAAAAGTCCTATAAATAGAAAGAGGCCTGGTTTTCCGAATTCTGTTCCGAGCTGGACGTAGGAGCTGTGGGGTGCTTTTCCATATCCGTTCGCTGATCTGAATGCTCCGACAAATTTACCCCAACCAATTCCTGATGGGTTTTCGTGAAGGTTTTGATAGCCGAAACTCCATGCCGCCAGTCGTCCTTGGATACCACCTTCTCTGGAACTCAATTCCTCCATTCGAGGCAACGACTTGACGATCGTGACACCTGACGTCAAAGCAAATACTACAATGGCTACCTGTACAATCTTTGGCCGCCCGAAAAGTAGGCCGGCAATGAGGGTAATCCCTCCTGATAGATAGGCACCTTTTGAGAAGGTGAGATACATGCACCAGATAGGCAATGTCATCAATCCAAGGGCTAACTCTTTGATAAAGAGAGGGCGCTGCCAGAGGAACAGAAAGTAGAGCATCGGGAGCACGGGAACAACTGCATGGCCTAGGGCATTTGGGTTTTAAAAAATGGACATCCGCAAAACCAACCGGCCTTCAAAGAGAGATTCTGTGAGGTGTTTTGAATGGGTCGGGTCCCAAAAGTAGAGAGAACTGACACCAAGAGCCGCAACGCCCAGAATCATGACGGCCCACCAGTTCAAGAATAGCTGAATCTTCTTCATCTCATTCAATACGATCACGATGATCCAGTAGAACACGATGTATTTGAGATATTCCATGAACATGTAAGTGAAGCTACCTCCGGCATAGATGGCCCAACCGATGTAGGCCGCCATCGCGTAGTCATGGGGCGTCTTGAAGAATTCCTTTGGGCTAAGCCCTTTATGTTGGGAAAAGGTGGAAACAAGGCTCACAAGCATGATCAGCTTGACCGGTTGGGCCTTGGCAAAGATCCCGATCCATTCCTGGGGACGAATGTAGTAGATGAATAGGAATAGAACGATCGATGCGAAATCCATAGAGAAGGAGTGTTATAGGAATCGCTGAATCTCGGGGGATTCTTCCGTCATGAATTGATAGGTTTTCACGTATGATTTCGTCATCGCTTGGATGGACCACTTTTCAGTGATGGTTGTAAGAGCTTCGTTGGCAATGCTTACAAGTTCATCAGACTTCTCCAATATTGAATCGACCTCATTCGAAATCTCTTCGGGGAATTCCATCCTTCTTATAAATCCATCGACGTTGTTGGTAATGACTTCCTCAGGTCCGCAAGCCATGGAATTAGTCAGGACCGGAATGCCAGAGGCCATGGCTTCAAGAAGTGTGTTTGCAAGTCCCTCGTTGATGCTGGGAATGACAAGTAGGTCCAACGCGTGATAGGCCGGGCGGGGGTCTGCGAGAAGTCCCAATGCATGAATGCGGTTCTTGTAGGGGCAGCTTTCGATCCTTCGGTTAACTTCTTTCTCTAATGGTCCACCTGCTCCAGCAAGTAGCAGGTGGACTTGAGAATTCTCCTTCGCCAGTCGCTCGAACGCTTCAAGCATTTCGAGATGGCGCTTATAGGGACCGAACCTGCCGATGATTCCGAGATAGAATCCTGACTCAGGAATACCAAGCTGTTTTCTCGCCTCAGACCGGTCTGCCGGTCTAAAGCGCTTCGTATCGACGCCATTTTTCAATACCAGCATTCTGTTTGTAGAATACCCCATGTGAGCAAAATGATCTTTGAGACTCCTTGAGACTGTGTGGAGATAGGTGCAGATGGAGTAGAGCAGGCGTCTTTGAAATCGTCGTTTTTGATCAGTAGGTGGTTCAGGTGGTTGTCCATGTTCACCGTGAAGAAGTCTCAGAGAGAACCTGAGCCCTCGAGCAAGAGCTGCGTAAATCAGAGTGCCAAGATTGTGGGTGTGAATAATGTCCGGATCCAACTTGCTTAGAAGGTGCGCCAATTTAAACACACTCAAGAGATCCCTACCGGGTTTCTTGTTCAACAGGTGTATCTTGCTCTGATCGGGAAATCGTTTGACAAATGATCCCATACGTTCGAGGCAGATGAAATGGTTATCGATGAGGGCCGGCGGAATGTTGTTTGCCAGATTTGCCAATCCGTTTTCCATTCCACCTGCTTCCAGAGAAAGGACAATATGAACAACCTTGATTGGGCGTGAATCGTTGCTGCTCATCTTACAATGTATCGAATGAGCGATCTCAATCGGAAGAATGGAGGTTCGCTGAGCTCTCCAGAATTAGGGAAGGAAGGCCAAAGG
>CBFHTT010000004.1:0-70945 GCA_965658675.1 Limisphaerales bacterium | reverse complement strand
GGTCAAGGTGTGCAGTTCTGCAACACCCACACCCTGACCTGCCGCTTTTTTGAGCCATGTGTAGGCTTTGACTTTGTTTGGTTCGACCCCAACACCGTTGAGGAAAGCTTGTGCCACTTTGAACTGGGCTTGTGCGTGGCCGGCACGGGCTGCCTTTTCATACCAACCGGTGGCTTCACGTAGATCCTGTGGTGCGCCAAATCCGTTCTCATAGCACTCGGCTACTTTGACAAAGGCGGGGACGCTCTTGGAGAAGGCGGCCTTCTGATACCAGCTGAATGCTTCGCTACGGCTGTGCTCAAGTCCTTGACCAGAGGCGTAGTTGTCGCCAGTGCGTACTGCAGCTTCCAAGTCACCTGCACGGGCGGCACGACGATACCAGTTGGCTGACCATGTGACATTCTGCCAGCGGCTGCCTGGGGTCTCGTAGTATTTGGCCAGTTCCTTCATGGCTCCGCGATGCTGCTGATCTGCTGCCTTGCGGTAGTAAGTGGCTGCAAGGTCAATGTCCCTTGCGATGTGCTCTCCCTTGCTCAGGAGGTCGCCGACTTTGACTTGAGCAACTGCGTTGCCCTGATCGGCGGCCTTCTGAAACCACGGAAGCGCTGCGTGCTCAGAGTCTTTGACAGAGAGCATGCCCATGAAGAGTTGGGCACGTGGGTTACCGGCATTGGCGGCACTGATGATGAGGCTCTTGGCCTCGAAAAGTTCTGCAGAGCTCGTCGCTGTCTCAAGGATGCTTACCCCTTGATCAAATTGAGCAGAGGTGTTGTCTACTACCGCTTCGGTATCTGTGCTCTCTGCGGCAGCGATGCCTGCCATGCCGAAAATCACTACGGCGGAGATTGTTTTCTTAAACCAGTCCTTCTTGTTGTTCGTTGCTTTCATTGGATTGCCTTTCACTTAATCACTTTTGCGTTCGTGCCGACGTTATTGTCGACGGAAGTTGTATTAACAGAGTCCGTGCCAACCAGCACCAACCCATTGAAAGCCAATGCATTACGACAAAAACACATCTTCGGAAGGAGCCAGAAAGAAGCACGATCAACCGTGCTTCACACGGGTTTCCGCCGTGTTTTTCCGTGTTTTTTGTAAAATCAGATGAGTACCCAATTCACCAGCGCCACTCTCCAGAACTCCACAGTTCTAGCCGTAGATGACACACCAGGAAATCTGGTGGCACTCGATACCCTGCTCTCCATGTATGGGGTCAATGTCATCACAGCACCATCTGGGGAAGTCGCCCTCAAGATGTTGCGCGAGCACACTCCGGATCTCATCCTTCTGGATGTCTTGATGGGCGGAATCGATGGATTTGAGACCTGCGTCAAAATCAAGGCATGGGAACCAACGTCCAAAGTGCCGGTGATCTTCCTAACTTCTCTCGTTGACACGCCCGACAAGATCAAAGGCTTTCAGTGCGGAGCGGTCGACTACATTGAGAAACCTTTCAATCAGGACGAGATCCTCGCCCGCGTAAAGACCCACCTGCTGCTACGACGACTGCGCGAGCAACTCGAAGTTCAGAATCACGAACTGGAAGTCCAGGTTCATGAGCGTACAGAAGAATTATCCATGGCGCTTACCGAACTTGAGCAGCTCAAGAATCGGCTTCAACAGCAGAACGCCTATCTCAAGCAGGAGATCGAGCAGACACATAATTTCACTGAAATCATCGGGGATCACCCCAAGCTGGATACTTTGCTCAAGCAGGTGGAGATGGTCGCTCCGACTGATTCCACCGTTCTGATCACCGGCGAAAGTGGTACAGGCAAAGAACTCATTGCCAGGGCCATTCACAACGCAAGTCCCAGAAAGGAGCACAGTCTCGTGAAAGTGAATTGCGGTGCCATTTCAGCAGGCCTCGTGGAAAGCGAACTCTTCGGTCACGAGAAAGGAGCCTTCACCGGAGCCGTCGCCGCTAGGCAAGGACGGTTCGAACTCGCTGATGGCGGCACTCTATTTCTGGATGAAGTGGGTGAGCTTCCGCATGAAACCCAGGTCAAACTTCTCAGGGCTCTTCAAGAGCGGGAGTTTGAACGCGTCGGTGGCACCAAGACCATCAGCGTGAATGTCCGTGTGATCGCGGCGACCAATCGCGATCTCCAGAATGAGGTGAACAAAGGAAATTTTCGCGAGGATCTCTTCTATCGCTTCAACGTCTTCCCGCTCCATTCACCTCCTCTTCGGGAACGCGGCTCAGATATTCCTTTGTTGGCAAATCACTTTCTCAGGAAGTTCGCGAAACAATTCGGAAAGGAGCTCGATGGATTCTCTGCAGCCACTATTGAGCAGATGGCTACCTATGGATGGCCTGGCAATATCCGTGAGCTGCAGAACACGGTGGAACGTGCAGCCATTCTCGCAACCGATTCCATTGTCGAACTGGATGAAAGCAGCTTTCAACAACCCGGAGGAGAAGGAACCAAGACCAAAGTAAATCGGCTGGATGATCTTCAGAACGCAGAGAAGGAAATCATCATCGATGCGCTGCGTTCATCAAAGTGGAAGATCGGAGGAACCTACGGAGCGGCAGCAAAGCTCAATCTGGCCCCAAGCACGCTCAGGGATCGAATCAGGAAATTGGAAATCGAACGTCCTGTCTAGCTGTCTGACCGGGGAACATCATCGTACCACCCTCCCCAGACCTTCTTCCGCTTCCAGAGCAGTCGAATGAACAACGGGTTGGTATAGACAAGCGTTTTCCAAAGCGGCCATTGATCAAATCGACGCGTCGAAGGAATCGCCTGAACGTCATCAATGAGCTTCATCCGCCTGCCTCCTTTCTTGGCAACACTTGCAATCCTCTGGAAGCACTCAACATCCTCTCCCATGAAGATGGTTTCATCGAAACCGCCTGCCTTGAGAAACTCTTCCCTTCGATAGAATTGCGCTGCCCCCTGAGCCATTCCAAACCACCTTCCGAACACCCTCCAAAACGAAAAATAGATTCCAAGGAGCAGTCCAGCAGGTTCATGAAGCAGATCAATCGCCCCACCCTCGATATCTGATTCCCCGATTACCTCAGCCACCTTCTCAAGAGTCTCTTCAGGCAACAACGTATCTGCATCGAGAAAGAAGACCACCGCTCCGGTCGCCTCCATAGCACCACGGTTTCTGGCCTTGGAGATATTTCGCTGAGCTTCGTGAATCACACGCGCACCAAACTCAGAGGCGATCAATGACGTCCGATCACTACTGTCATTATCCACAACGATCACCTCAGCCACACCGCCCCATCTATTCACAGCCACCTTCAATTGCTCAAGGGTCCTTCCTATAAAGGCCTCTTCGTTCAAAGCAGGGATGATGATCGAAATGGAGTCACGAACATCCATATGACTGGAACCTACTTATCCTTCCTGAAAATGCTCGGACTTTTTGAAGGAAAAGGAATCGAAGGTCCGATTTACGACCAATCAGATGATATCCTCACTCCTTGAACGAGAGTCCTTTAAGGTAGGACTCTACAAGTTCGGGAAGGTCATCACTGTATCCACCTTCCAAGATAGAGAAGGACCGGACTTTAGATTTGGCCACCAATTCTCCCAACCACTCAAAGTCAGCCGCCTCCAACGTCATCTGTGCCAATGGATCTCCGGAGTATCCGTCAAAGCCTGCTGACACAGCAATGAGGTCAGGTTTCTTTGCCAGCATTTCTTGAAAAGCACGCTTCAAAATCTTGCGATATTCCCAACGGTCCAGACCGGGCGACA
Organism: Limisphaerales bacterium; assembly: GCA_965658675.1. Taxonomy (GTDB): domain Bacteria; phylum Verrucomicrobiota; class Verrucomicrobiia; order Limisphaerales; family CAZKNW01; genus CAZKNW01. The sequence continues at coordinate 67,229 of CBFHTT010000004.1, read as the reverse complement.
CGGTATGATTGAAACAGTTTTTACCAACGTTCTCAGTTCCCGTCCCCGGATAGCACGGATGCTGATGCACCGAAAAGAAGTGAACACCATCAACATCCTTCAATACATGCTCTGTTCCGTTTCCATGATGGACGTCAAAATCGAATACGCAGACGCTCTTCAACCCAGTTGCCTTGGCTTCAAGCGCAGCAACAGCGATCGAATTCAAATAACAAAACCCCATGGCTCGACTTTTCGTCGCATGATGACCCGGAGGTCTCAGCAGACTCATGACGGGTTTTCCATCCTTGGATAATTCCAATGCCTTCAGCGCACCTCCAACAGAACGCATGGCGTGAGCATGAATGCCTGAATAAGCGGGCGTATCCGCATCGAATTCCTCCTCGTTTTTGACCCGTTCGACATGTTCGGCGGCATGCGTGCGCTCAATCTGATCGACTGACGGCGTCAATGGTTCATACCATTCAACGGTGGGACCATCATCACGCTTCAGGTAGGCCACCGTCTTCTCAATCCGGGCCGGTCTCTCGGGGTGACCAGGAGTGGAATACTCAGTGCAACGTGGATCGGTAATGATTCTCATGGCTTCAAAAATATCTAGAGAGACAACGTTCTTACTTCTTGGATCCGTATTCTCGGCGACCAAAGAGATCACTGCCCACACGAATCAAAGTGGCCCCTTCCTCGATGGCGATCTCAAAGTCATTACTCATTCCCATGCTAAGTTCAGGGAGTGGTGCGCCAAAGTGTTCGGCTGCTTCATCGCGGATTTCTCGCAGGTAAGAAAATGCTGGTCGTGTCCGTTCAATTTCCTTGGTCCATGGGGCCATGGTCATGAGGCCATGGACTTCAAGTCGCGGCAGTTCAATGATCTTGTCGAAGGCCTCCAGAAACTCCTCAGGCCGAAAGCCAAACTTCGTCGCTTCCATGGAGACATTGACCTGAAGAAGAATGGGAACCATGCGGGCCTGTTTCTCCGCATGTTTGTTGAGTTCCTCAGCAAGCGAAACACTGTCCACACTGTGAATCATTTTGAAGAGGGAGACTGCCTCCCGGGCTTTGTTGCTTTGAAGATGCCCGATCAGGTGCCAATTGATGTGACTGGGGCAACGACCCATCTTTTTCTTCAACTCCTGAACCTTGGACTCTCCGAAGATACGTAGCCCCAGATCTGCCGCTTCATGAATGGCTGGTGCTTCATGAGTCTTGGAAACCGCCACCAGAGTGACTTCATCCACATCCCTCCCACAACGATCGCAGGCTGCAGCAATCCTCTCTCGCACTCGTTCCAGTCTCTCGGACATGTCCATGCGCAAAAGACTAGCGACGCCCCGCCCTCAGGAAAAAGCACAAACGGTTCAAAGGTACGAAAGCGAGGGCTTCAGATGCCCAACAATTCTTGGGCATGCTCTTTGGCAGCCTTTCCTGAGCCTCCCAACATTCGCGAAAGTTCTTCCACCCGTTCGTCATCATTCAGCAAGTGGATGTGAGTAAAGGTCCGCCCCTCTTTCACTTCCTTGACCACCTGATAATGCGCAGCTGCGCTGGCTGCCACTGGTGCAAGATGTGTGATACATAGCGCCTGACGGTTGGCGCCAATTTCCTTCATCTTCTGACCCACGACGGCGGCGGTTTCACCTCCGACGTTGGCATCGATCTCGTCGAATATCAGAACAGGAATCTGATCTTGGGCAGCGAGCACCGTCTTCAGAGCCAACATTACCCGCGCCATTTCGCCAGATGAGGCAATCGCCTTGAGCGGTCGTGCCGGTTCTCCCTTATTGGGAGCAAAAAGAAACTCTATGCGATCCAATCCAGTCAAATTGTAGTCCGCTTCCTTCACCTCGCGAGGATCGAGCGACACATCAAACTCGCTCTGCATGAATCCCAGATCACGCAGCTGTTTCACCACAGCCTTGGTAATCTTAGGAATCACCTTCTTCCGCGCATCACTAAGTTGTTTACCCAACTTCAGGACCAGCGCTTCCAATTTTTCCATCTCTGCCTGAATACGCTCCAACTCACCGTCACGGGATTCCAGCGATTCCAATTTCATGGTCGCTTCTTCGCCGAAGGCGATCACGTCATCGATATTGCCTCCATACTTCCGCTTGAGACTATGAAAGAGCTGCAGCCGTTCGTCCAATTCCTGAAGGCGCTGAGGATCGATCTCCACCTTGTCTGCATACGATGAAAGTTCTCCCTGAATCTCATCCGCCAAGGCCATGATCTGATTCTGCAGGTCCACCATTGATTCCGCGCTGGAATCCAATCTCGCCAGATCATTCATGACTCGGCCGAGTGAACCGGTGGCGTTCATGAGAGATTCTTCTTCGCCTCCCACGATCTCCAGTCCCTGCTGACAAAGCTCGATCAGCCGTGCTGAATTACTGGCCCGCGTGTATTCAGCCTCGACCTCTACTTCTTCTCCCGACTGAAGATTGGCTGATGAAATCTCCTTCACCTGAAAACGAAGCATGTCCAATTCCCGGGCGTAGGTCTGGTCGTCAACGATCAGTTCAGCCTTCTGGTCAGCCAGCCCTTGTAACGTGCGGACAGCATCACCGTAAGCATCCCGCTTTTCTTCTAGTCCACCAAATGCATCCAATATGGCCAGTTGCTTGGAATTATGAAGGAGCGACTGATGATCGTGGGGGCCATGCATGTCCACCAACATCTCACCAATCCCTTTGAGCACCTGCAACGACGTGGGCGATCCGTTGACAAATTGTCTATTGGTCCCTGTGGCTTTGAAGGATCTCTTGAGAATCAATTGTCCCTCATCGCAGGGCTCCAATCCTGATTCATCGAGAAGTGCGTCCAGGTCCTCAACGATATTGGACACCTCAAAAACCGCTTCCACACTACATCCGTCCTGACCTGAGCGGATCAACGTGCGATCTGCCCTTTCACCCAAGACAAGATTCAGCGCCCCCAATACAATCGACTTACCCGCCCCCGTTTCACCCGTCACAGCATTGAAGCCCTTTTGGAATTCAAGGGAGAGATCCGAGACCAAAGCCAGATTCTTGATCCGTAGCGTCGATAACATGCGCGGTGATTTGATTCGCTGGAGGCCACGGTTGCAAGTAAACAAGTTCATCCTGGCACTCTGACCGCATAGTTTGCCCGATTGAACGCCCGGTGTTAGAAAGAAAGGGCGCACACGCGCAGTATTTCCATGACTTTTGAATTCAGATTTCTAGGATCAGGCACTTCACAAGGCGTTCCACTCATCGGCGTCGACTACCCTGACTCCTTTCTCAACAATCCCAAGAACCACCGAACACGCTCATCCATCTATGTGCAGACTGATGAAATCGGTATCGTTGTGGACACCACCCCGGAATTCCGCCTTCAGGCATTGAGAGAAAAAATCTCAAGGGTCGACGCCGTTTTGATGACCCACTCACACGCAGATCATATTATGGGGCTGGACGACACTCGACGCTTCTGCGCCATGAATGAGGCTCCAATGCCCCTCTATGCATCTGAAGCAACAATGACCGACCTCAAGCGCGTCTACGCATACGCATTCGTAGAGGGCGATCATCCAAAAGGATATTTCGTTCCTGCCCCGAAAATCATCAATGGGCCATTCGAACTCGGTGATCTAAAGATCACGCCGCTTAGCCTCCCTCACGGTCGAATGACCACCCTCGGATTTCTCTTTGAGCAAAGGGGAGAAAAGAAGCTGGCCTACATGAGTGACTGCAAGGAAGTGCCGGAAGAAGCGATGGAAGCTATCGATGGCGTCGAGGTCGCTGTTCTCGATGCATTACGAAAGACACCTCACTGGACCCACATGTGTCTGGATGAAGCCCTGACCGCGGCTCGTCGCATCAATGCACGTGAAACCTATTTCACCCATCTGGCCGACGAATATGACCACGATGTTGATCAGGAAGAAATGCCTCCGGGCATCACCCTGGCTTACGACGGTCTGAAGATCTCCATCTGACCACCATGCGAATACCCTCCCTCATCCTCTTTGTCCTGAGTTGCCTCGTATCCACTTCGCACGCCGAAGTGGCCGTCATCTACAACTCACGGAGCGATGACTCAAAGGAGGTTGCTGAGCACTATGCCGAACAAAGAAACATCCCTTCTGAGAATGTCATTGGACTCCGAATGTCTCGGACAGAGACGATCGACAGAAAGGAATTCCGCTCACAGATCGAGACGCCCATCTACGACGCACTGACAGAACGCAAACTCCTAACCTTCGGAGCCATTTCAAAAGAACATCCACTGGCCAACGGCAAGGAAGGTCAACAAGAAGTCACTGAGGCATCCATCCGCTACCTCGTCCTTTGCCATGGCGTCCCACTGAGAATTTCCAAAGATTCCGGACATACCGACAAGGTGCCCAACCAGCTGATGGATATCTTCGACAATAGGAACGAAGCCGCCGTCGATTCAGAACTATCCGTTCTCCCTCTCATTCACATCGAGCATGCTCTTGATGGCCCTCTTCGAAATCCATTCTACGCATTCACCAATGCCACCGCGCTCAATCCCACCAATGGTATTCTGATGGTCGCCCGATTGGATGGCCCTACTCCCGAGATCTCCAAACGTCTCGTTGATGATGCAATCGAAGCAGAGAAAAACGGACTATGGGGCAATGCCTATTTCGATCTGAGAAACATTCAGAAACCCGAATACAAGATGGGGGATCAATGGATCGCTCAGGGGGCTGAAGTATGCCGACTCAACGGATTCGATATCACGCTGGATCAGAAGCCTGATCTCTTCCCGAAGGGATTCCCTCTCACCGACGCAGCCTACTATCTTGGTTGGTATTCAGGGAGTCCTGAAGGCGCCCTTGCTGACGATATTTCTTTTCGCAAAGGAGCCTTTGCCTATCACCTGTTCTCCTTCAGCGCCAGCACCCTAAGAGACGCAAAACGCAGTTGGGCTCCATCTCTATTGGCAAATGGAGCCGCGGCAACCATCGGCAATGTCTATGAGCCCTACCTCGGTGGCACACCTCATTTGGGATTGTTTACTGAGCGCTTTATCCTGCGCCGCTATTCCTTCGGCGAGGCTGCCTATGTATCTCAGCAAGGCCTTTCATGGCAGGCGACAGTCGTCGGCGACCCTCTCTATCGGCCCTTCGCGCTTCCCTTGGAAAGTCAGATGTTTAAGCTGATGAAAGAGAAGAACCCGAATCTCGAATGGGCATTGATCAAAGCCGCCAATCATTCGCTCCAATCGGGAGCCGAGCCTGCAGAGCCTGTCGATTTTCTCCTATCTCACGACATCTCAAAGAGAAGCGCTTTGATTCAGGAAAAGATCGCTGCGATTTATCTGTTAGGAGGGAAATTCACAGAATCCGCCGAATACTTCGGTCGAGCCCTTGGATTGAATCGGGACAACAAACGTCGATTCAGAATGATGTTTGGAAGATCCACCGCCCTTGCAGCATCCGGCAAAAAGGCCGAAGCGATTCGACAGTTGGAAGAACTCATTTCCAGCTATCCAGACAACCCTCAGACCAGTCACGCCCGGGCTCAGTTGCACCAACTCCAGTCCCAACCGAAATAGCCAATCATGTCAGACAACAAAACCACCCAAGGAGTCCGTGGCCCACGCAAATGGCTGATGCTCTTCCTCTTCGCTCTACCCGGACTTGGCGCGATCGCCCTCTATCTCTATTCGCAGACCAAGTAGTTCATTCACTCTCTAAAGGAATTTGAGGGCCATCGAGCTACCTTCCAGCAATCCGGCAACTGGAATTTCATCGGCTACCTATTGCTGCCCGTTCGTTCCAGCCTTGCCATTCCACGGTCGGTCTCTAAAACACACGGATCGATGGACAAGGACCCTGAAGGATTCATTCGCGAACAGGAGCATTTCATCACCACTCAGTGGACGGCAATCGTCGCTGCCGGTGCGGATGAGACGTCTGTGTCATCAGTGGCTTTGGAGGAGCTTTGCCGCTCTTATTGGTTCCCTCTCTATTCCCACGTGCGCAGGAAGGGCCATTCCGAAGACGAGGCAAAAGACCTGACTCAGGAATTCTTCGCGGTGTTGTTGGAAAAGAATTATGTGGGTCAGGCGAATCGGGACAAAGGAAAGTTCCGTTCCTTCCTTCTCGCGTCCCTAAACCACTTTCTTTGCAACGAATGGGACAAGAAAAAGGCATTGAAACGTGGCGGCGATCGCACGTTTCTTTCTCTCGACGATGATTCTGCTGAAGAGCGGTTTCAATTGACCCACTCCTCCGAATTGTCCCCCGAAGAAGAGTTCGATAAGAGTTGGGCAATTGCAGTGCTGGAACATGCAATGATTGGATTGGAAAAGGAACTACTCGCGGCGGGGAAGGAAGAAACGTTTGCCCAGCTGAAGCCGTTTCTTTCGACCAAGCCTGCAAAGGGAGAATACGAACAGCTTGCGCCAAAGATCGGCATGACTGCCAATGCAATTGGTGTGGCAGTCAAACGGCTGCGCGAACGCTACCGCAGCTTGATACGAGCTGAAATTGCCAACACACTGACAGATACAGGTTCAGTGGAAGATGAAATGAGTCATCTCTTTCTGACCTTGGCGCGATAACCTTACCTCTTCTGTCCTCTTTTTTTACTCTTACGCACTTTTCTCGTAAGAGTTGCTATCAGGTCCTTCTGAAGCTGGTGAAATACCCAACCAAGGATGGACCCAATGCGACCAATCGACTCTCTCAGTCTCACCCAACTTCTGGCATCGACCACAGCCAGCCAAGCCCCAAAGGCAGCTCCCGGCGATGTATCAATAGCGGACTACCATTCACCGAAGGGGCTTCTTTCCCGAGGGTTTGATGCCGCTTTCATGAAGGCAATGAATCTCGTGAAAGAGTGCCATCTCAAGCGAGATCAGGACACGTTCCAGGGCGATCTGTTATCATTTGATGAGTATCACTCCATGTATGACAAGTACATGGATGATCCTGCAGGGCTGTTTCCAGACTATGAAACGCATTCGCCCCTGCGCATGGACCCCATACCACTGAAACCTCGAATCAGCCGTAAGCATCCGCACAGGAGGGACTTCTCTTTCCAATCACCGAAACTGACCGAATTCGAGCAGAACAACACCGTTCCATTCAAGTGGTTCAGCCAAGCAGACAATCGAAGCGATACGATTCTGCTGTTCGCTCCGGGTTGGGGGCGTATCAGTCAATCGTTTGAGGAAGATTGGTCCACGCAGCTCCAAAGCATGGGAGTCGATGTAGGTCTGATGACGGTCCCCTACCACCAGGAAAGAGCCCCTGAAGGCACACGCAGCGGAGAATATTGGATCAGCTCCAACCTGTTCTGGACCATCGAAAATTTCCTCCATTTCATTGGTGAAATCAGAGTCATGATCAGACAAATGCGACAGCACTACAAATATGTAGGGTTGGTGGGAATGAGCAGCGGCGGTTTTCAGACCGGCTGTGTGACAAATGTCGAGGATGTCGACTTCTACTTTCCCATTGTCTCAGGCGCCCTGCTGGGCAGTACCGTCTGGCATGGAAGTATCACCACCAAGATCAAGGAAGAGCTGGAGGAAAGAGGCATCAGGGAAGAAGAAGTTCTGAAGCTCTGGTCCGTCACTGATCAGGCGTTCATGGGTCACCATTGCCGTGCCACGCCCATCAAACAGTACATCTCTCTCCACGACCGGGTCATTCCTCCAAGGTTCCAGTACTCGCTTTGGGAGGCATTGGGAAAACCTGAGAAACTGGAGCTCCCCTGTGCTCACTACTCGTCATACTTTTTCGGAAAACGAATTGTCAGAGACATGGCTGCCTTTGTGACCTCGAAGAAACAGTAATCTCACTCTCTCAGATCTACTGTGCGCCCCTGACCACCATTCTGTAGAATCGGTGTGGTGAAGCCGGATCAGGGTCATTGATCTGTAGGGTGGTTCCATTGCCCGGTACAACTGGAATGGATTCCCAGTTCGTAACTGGAATTACATCTGAATACTGAATCTCGTAAGCCAGACCAGTCACCGTGGGGATCGAAAAAGTAACCACGCCTTCGGACACTGAAGGTGGAATCAACTGATAAGAAGTCTGCCCCGGCCCCAATTGATAATTCGCCAAGATTTCTGCAGAGCTCAATGCATGGTCGTAAATTCTGAACTCATCAATAGATCCATCCAAGAACGCATCAGAAGAGAACCGTGAACGACCCAGCCAGTTATGTTCCTGCCCATCCTGAAGAACAACCTCTCCTGGCGTCAGGGAAATCGTCGCGCTATGAATCATAACGCCATTCAAATAGACCCTCCCTGTATCGGTTGTAGCATCAATGACAACAGTCAGATGAACCATGACTCCCGGGCCAGGAATATTACCCGCATAAAGATTCTCCGAATTCGTGTTTGTGGTGCGGGTGATTGAGAACTGAGCAAACGATCGAATCGGTGCGAAGTTAGGGGAGCCTGTCAGAAAGAAATAGCCGGTATTGGGACTGCTTGTGGCATTCCCGTTGCCGAAATCAAAAATACGAGGATAACTGGTCAACTGATCATGAGTTACCCATACCTCGAAGCTTGCACTGGATAGCCCCGCCAAAGAGGCGTCGATCGGAAGCGTCGCGTAAGCCCCTGAACCACTTAGCTGGAGTCTTCCTTGCGATACTACTGCACCACTTACCAATGTTGCATGAGCCGTCCCTACAGAGTCTGAGCCATCCGAATCGAAACTCCATCGATGAATCATCGCCCCCTCCGCTGAAGGCAGCAGAAAACAAACAACAGCGACCAGAGCAATGATCTGTTTCATGACCCGAACCCTAAATCCTGAACAACAGCGCTCAATACGATTCTTGTAGAGATTTCAGCGATCACTCGGAGGCGATTGCTCTCCTTCTAGTTCCTCTCCAGAAATTAGTGTCACAGCACGCTCTGCCATTTTCTTAAGATGAGCGTCCTCCGAATCGCAGAATGCTTCGATCTGCGGCAAGGCGCTTTTGGCGCGAGGTCCCATTTTTGCAAGAATTAAAAGAATTTCCACCTGCCACACCCCTCCCTGATCTCGGCCGTTCTTCAATCGCTCAGCAAGGATCGGAACTGTTTTCTCTGGTGTTTCAGGTCCGATTTCAAACGCCGAAACCGCGGCAGAAAACATAACAAAATCATCGGAATTTTCCGTAAGCTTCAACAAATGAGGGATCGCGACTCTGGCTTCTTCTCCAAACTCCCGCAGTGCAATTGCCGCATTCACTTGAACACTCATGTGAGGATCTCCAAGTGCTTTGATGAGTTCAGGCACGACCAACTCCGGCTCTTCCCCAATCGCACTCAGTGCCAAAGATGCAGTCAAGCGAAGGTTTGCATCGGGGTCTTCCAGCCAGTTCAACAGTTCAGGAATCGCGGGTCTTGCATCCTTCCCCAATAACTCTAATGCGTCCATCGCACTACGCCATCGCAGGGTCTCTGCCTCAGGATTGATCTTCACAATCGAGTGAGACGCAACGGCATTCTTGAACTTGAAGACGAAACGCGAATCGGGTTTCAACTTCTCAATAATCAAATGGATTGATTCATTCCTATTTTGAATTAAGGCCTCCTTCGCCAAACGAGCTGAATCCGTCTGCCTCAATGATCGATTCCCTGCGATCTCAACCCACTCACTCAAACGAAGATCGTGATACTTGGGATTCTTTGAATCCCAACGCAGCCACAACCCTATCAGGACAACCAGTGCCAATACCCCCCAGAGTATTTTGTTCTTCGTTCTCATCGCTTACCACCAAATCACAACCTCCAGAACAGTTGATTAAAGTTGTTCTACGATACCCAGCCAAGAATGACCAAGGTCGGAACACTACGGCAGCCCTAGGCAATTCTTTCCATTCGATAGACCTAAAGGACGCCGAAAAACAATCTACTTCTTCCTTTTGGACATCGCTTCGCGGCCGGCTTTCCAGATGTCGATAGTGCCGTCGTTCTTTTGCTTGGGACCAGGTGTGGACCTTCCTTTGGCTACGTAGCTTTCAAGCAATGCTGTGAGCTCCTTGACGATTTGGGGATGCAGCGCTTGGACGTTGGTGGTTTCGCCGGGATCGTTCTCCAGATGATAGAGCTGGATGGGTTCCATAGCGCTCATCTCGACGCGTCCGGGACGAGGTGCACTCCATCCACCTGACCCTGGGCAAAGCTCGAGTTTCCACGGGCCTTTGCGAATGGAGAAAGCTCCGTTGATCGAGTGATGCACCGTCGCTTCGCGCAAAGGGCCCTTATCCTTACGCAGCAGTGCGGGCAGGATGCTTACGCTGTCTTCGGCGGCATTGGGTGCGACGCTGTCACCAAGGATCTCAGCACAGGTGGCATAGAGATCAGTGAGGCAGATGGTCTGATCGCTCGTGGTTCCTGCCTTCACCTCGCGGGGCCAATGGGCAATGAAGGGAACGCGATGACCTCCCTCAAAGATGTCTGCCTTGTGTCCGCGGTAGTGCATCCCGGGGAAATGACCACTGGAGGCCAGTTGGGAGAATTTGCCTTGAGGCGAACAGCCATTGTCCGCCGTGAAAATCACAAGCGTGTCTTTCTCAATGCCACCTTTCTTCAATGCCTTCATCACCTGCCCCACTGTCCAGTCCACCTGCATAACAAAATCCGAATAGGGATTGATGCCACTCCTTCCCTGCCATTCGGGCGTGGGAACGATCGGTGTATGCGGTGCATTGAGTGGGAAATAGATAAAGAATGGCTCCCCCTTCTTGCTGGCCTTGGCGTGATCATCAATGAACTGAACGGTTTCCTCCGTGATCAAGGGAAGCACATCAATGTCCTCAAAGTTCACATCAGCAGGACCACTTCGCATGAACTTCTTTTCCACCAATTCAGTGACAAGTGCCCGGTCCCCATCAATGTAAACAAAGGGCGGCATATCGAGTGATGCACTGATTCCGAAGAAATGATCAAAGCCCACTGAGGTAGGGCCATTCACAATCGGCTTGGTATAATCAACGTCCCAACCGCCTTTGTATTTTGAGTTCCAGGTATCGCCGTCGTCAGCAAATCCACCATTCTTCAATGGCCAGTCCATACCAAGATGCCATTTACCGATGGCAGCCGTGGCATATCCCTGTGTCTTCAGATAGTCGGCCACGGTTGTGCGCCCCTGTTCTATCAGTCGGCGCGAGAATCCCCAGCAGACACTCTTTTGCAGTCGGGTGCGCCAGTTGTAACGACCGGTCAAAACGCCGTATCGGGTGGGAGTGCAGACTGATGAACTGGAATGAGCATCAGTAAAGATCATGCCTCCATGGGCCAAGGCATCGAGATTGGGGGTGGCAATCTTACAGTCGGGATTGATCGCCTTCACATCGCCGGGCCCCATGTCGTCGGCGAGGATGTAGATGATATTGGGTTTCTTGGCTGCCTGAGCGGCAACCACAATGAAGGCGACAAGACAGAGGAGAAGACGTGTTTTCATAAACGGGATGTCTCCATTCTAAGAAAACAAACCGATTTGAAAACCCTCCAAGTCCTCAAATAAACGACTACTTCTCAGCCATGTCCTTGCGATGCTTCACATGAAGGATCACTGGAAGAGAGGCCTGATTCCCCTCCACACCCGCCACCAAATGAAAGCTCCGGGTGCTCTCGGGAACCCATTTGGCTGCGGTGATGAAGAATTGTCTCTCAGTCTCTCCTTCCACGATCAGGAGTCCATTGAGCCCGATATTATCAACATAGACGCCATGCGGAAGATTACGACCAGAGTCCTCTTTTCCGAGGGCGATACGTGGCTTGAACTCGCGACGTTGCACTCGTGCGACAGCAGTGATCGTTTCACCCGGATGAATCGTCAGCTCCAAGGGTTTGCCATCAGCCACCAATGGGCGCCCTGACTCGCCATCAGGAAGGATCGCCACGGTAACCTTGGGTGTCTTTTCCAATTTGATGTCACCGAATGTACCGATCTCTTTGCTTACTTCTCGTCCCTGAATCATCGCTTTGGCGATCAAGCGGGATTGCCCCTTCATTTCAGCGGTCGGAGCCACGGCATTGGTCGCGGCGTTGATCACCCCCCATGCCTTGAAATGACCTTGCTCAATCACAACTGGCGAGCTGGATGTAAATCCTGTTGGGAGGTTTTCCACTACGACCTCAATCGGACCTTCAAATCCATCCTTACGCTCAACCCTGAGTTCAAACTCCTTGCCACTTCCTGCTCCTACCTTTGGATTGGCTCCTGCAATCTTCACTTCAAAATCCGGAGTCCGCGGACGGGCGGTCAGGGTGTAGTGAAAGTCCTTACCACCAAAGCCTCTCACATCACTGATTTTCACCATGTATCGCCCATCAGCAGGAGCCTGTAAGCGAAGTTGCGAATCATTGCCCCAACGTCGCTGTGATTCGTCGTCATTCTCATAGTAAATCGGAAAGACAGGAAGGCCATTGGGAACCGGCTCGGTTCCAGGAGCCAAGGGTTGAACGATAAAACAATTCTGTCCGAGCGGATGCGCCTTGGCCGTGGTGCCAAAGTAATTATGGCGACGGTCGAAGCCTGGATAGACCTTGAACCCAGAATCCGGACCGCGTGGATACAGGAACAACTTTACCACCTCGCCGTTTACAAAAAGATATTCGTTCAGATCCATCTCTCTCCAGTTGTGAACGCGAAAGTCTCCAGCGGTGTATGAATCTTTCCCCCGGAAGGTCAGCCACGAATCACGAACCGCCTGCAGATTCACCTGCAACACAGGAGCTCCCTTTGCATCCAGAATCTCGAGCTTGGAATCCAACTTGGATTTCTTGCGAGCCGCCTCCACATCAAACATCCATTCCTGCCCTGCTTTCGCATCGAATGCAAAAATGTCTGTATCATCCATCTCGCCAATCATGCCCTTCACAACTTGCGGCAGTGAGATTGACTGAGCCTTTCCCGGTTCATTGTTCGGTTCCTTTTCAGAGAGTTCCTTCAGATCTCCGTCGAACATGACTGTGGTAGCCGCCAGATCCCTACCCTTGATTTCACGCGGTTTCAGATCAGCTGGAGTGATCTTGATGCGATCCATGGAATTGTTCATTCGCGCAAGACGGACAGCTGATCCGCTGCTCTCTACAGACAACGCGAAAGCAACATCTGGTTGCTTGTCCCACATCCGCCGTTGCCCGACATCAGGGAGAGTCCATAGCTTCAGTGAACGATCAGCTGATGAGGTCATCAACCAGCGGCCTTTGGGATCGGTTGCCATCTGAAGGATGTCATCTTCATGTGCAAAGCGTGAGTGAATCAATGGGTTGATCTGTGGTTTACCCCGGGAAACCAGTTGCCACATACGAATCCGGTTATCTGCTCCAGCAGACAACACATACTTGTCATCCGGAGTAAACAGAACCGTGAATTGCTCTGCCTGCGGCTGGTTCAGTGTATCCAGTCGCTCACCATCAGACACACGCCAGAGCTTGGAAGTCTCATCACCGCTGGCACTGGCCAGAATGCTTCCGTCCTTATTGAAGGCCAGATCGAAGATCGCACCGTTATGCGCTTCAATCACCCGGATGAGATTCCCATCAGCAACATTCCAGAATCGGATGAATCGATCATAACCCGCGGTGGCAATCAGTTTACCACTCGGGGACAACTCCGCATCAAAGAGCACATCAGCGTGGCCTTCGCCAAACTCAGCGAGCTTCTTGCCACTGGCGATTTCCCACAGAACAGCCTTTCCACTCAGCCCAGTGATTCCGGAAGCCACGATCAGCTTCGTCCCGTCTTTCGAAAAATGAGCCGCGTTGACCTTGCCTGGATGGCCTTCGAAACGCTTGATACGCTTGCTGGTCTTGGCATCGAGAAGATCCACAGCACCATAGCGTCCGACCACCATCGTCTTTCCGTCAGGTGATAGTTCCAATGCCGTGATTGCATCGTCAGCCCCTTGACCAGACTTCACTTCAGGCACATTGAGATCCGTCATCAGCGTAAGAGGCTCACCTTCTTTGGGGCCCCTCGCTCCCGCCTTCACCCAATCATTCAACAAGGCTTTCTGAGCATCCGACAACTGAGGTTCCCGACGAGGCGGCATCTTTGGTTTTTCCTCACCGTTGACCAATCTCATCAACAGACTGCTCTGTACATCTCCATCAACAATGGCCTTACCACTCTCGCCTCCGCCTTTGAGACTCATGAATGTCTCTACAGAGAACTCACCATCTGGATCGGCACCACTATGACAGCCGGCACAGTATTCCCGGAAGATCGGCGCAATGTCCTTGGTGAAATCCGGTGATGCCTGAAGTTCACAGCTCAACAGAGTCAGCGCGGTCCATAGAATCGTCTTTGTCATCTTCATCACGGGGCTCTTTCTAGTGTTGGAAGAGGAATTCACGACTGGTCATCAGTGCCCAAAGGAGATCTTCCACCCCTTCCCTTCGTTCATCAGGAGGTGTATCTTCAAACACCTGAAGAAGCCCTCTTCGCTCCCGCTCTGTCGGATAGCGCGACAAGCAGCGGAGATAGGTCTCATCAATGATCTGATCCACCTTCACACCATCTGCGGTCAAAGATCCCATGAGCGAACAATCCTTGTCACTCAACCTGCCGTTCAACATATCTCCATTAGCCAGATGCAACACTTGAACCATACTGGGGATGTTCGACCGTTCGCACTCGCAGGTGATGGCGCGTTCATTCCTCCCGAACGTCTTGAGAAAGTAGCTCTTTACCGATGAGTCAAAGAGCTGAAGTGCTCGTGTGCCCTTGGGATAAAACTTGGTGTCCTGAAAACTACCGTCGGTAAGAACAACCTTGCTAAAATCTGCAGGCACATCAGTGACTCCGGCTATCGCATCATGAAGCACCTCCGCCATCAGCCGCCTTGGATAATAGCGGCTGAAATGTTTACTCTCATCCTTGTTCTCAGGGAGAGCATCCGCACTTCTCTGATACGTTTCACTCATCATGATCGCGCGCATCAAGGTCTTGAGGTCATAGCGATTGGCCACCAGATAATCGCCCAACGCATTCATCAACGGTTCATTGCTTGGTGGGTTGGACACACGCAGATCATCCACCGGATTCACAATTCCGATTCCAAAGAAGGAAGCCCACACACGGTTCACAATCGCCTTGGTAAAATAGGTATTGTCCGGAGATGTCAGCCAGTCAGCCAGGTACTCACGACGATCCTTTGCCAAACCTGAATCCAACGGAGGTGCATCCAGTGGCGCAGGCGGTTGCGGCCTTCCCGTACGTGGCTGGATCAGATCCCCACGCCCCTCCACAAAAAGTGTCCTGACGCCATCACCATTGCGGGCGTCACCTCCCCACCCTTTTGCACGAACGCGTGAGAAGAGGTTGGCAAAGGAGTAGTATTGATCATTGGTCCACTTCTCCAAGGGATGGTTGTGACACTTGGCGCAATTGATCGCCAGACTCATGAAGGCCTGACTCACATTCTCCGCCATGGTTTCTGGGTCCTGATGAACCGAGTAGAAATTTACTGCTCCGTTCTTCATCGAATCTCCCTTTGCAGTGACCACCTGGCGCGCAATCTCA
Organism: Limisphaerales bacterium; assembly: GCA_965658675.1. Lineage (GTDB taxonomy): Bacteria > Verrucomicrobiota > Verrucomicrobiia > Limisphaerales > CAZKNW01 > CAZKNW01. Next base: position 51,742 of record CBFHTT010000004.1, on the reverse strand, counting down.
TCCCATGGAGTGTTCTTGGCAATCTCTCCACGGAGCCATTCATAATACGCCTTCACCGCATCGGGTCTCAGCAGCTTTCCATTCACAAGAAAAAGATCCGCCCAGCGGTAAGCCCAATAATCCACAAACTCAGAACGTGCCAAGAGATGGTCAACCAACCGTGCACGTTTGTCCGGCGATGTATCGTTCAAAAAGGCAAGCGTCTCTACTGATGTTGGAAGCGTACCAATCGCATCCAGATAGGCGCGACGCACAAAGACATCATCCGTGGCGCGCGGAGACGGTTTCAGATTCAGACGCTGCAACTGATCCAGGACCAGATCATCAATAAAATTTGCCTTGGCCGATGCGCTATAGACGCTCTCTGGAATCTGATTGGGGAATGGAGACGTCACGCGCGCAATCACCACCTGGCTTGAGAACCAGACAGTCACAGCACCATCGCCATAGCCGATCACACTGACTTCCCCAGTCCCTTCATCGACCTCTGCAACGGTCGCGTCCGTGGAGGTATATTTCGCATGCAACGTCACATCCTCGATCCGGCCATCTGAGTAGCGAGCCAACACGACCAATCGATGAGATTGCCCGGGCTTGATCACCACCCGTTCAGGCAATACACGCAATTCCTCCAGAGTGGCATCTGTATCACTGGGCGCGGGAGCTCCCTGCCGAATCCAGTCAGCCAGCACATGATAATCGGGCGAATCAGCAACGAGACGCTTTCCACCCTTGTGAGCCACTGCCATTGTAGGCTTCGTCAGTAGAAGACTTCTCGCCGGAGCAGCCTTCTCAACACGCCTTCCACGCGCATCACGAGTGATATTGTAATGATCGGTTACAGGGTCATATCCGCGCAGACTTAGTCGAAACCCGCCCTTTCCAGCCAACGCCCCATGACACGCGCCCATGTTACATCCCTGCTTGGCAAGGATCGGAAGCACGTGGTTTCGAAAGCTCCATTGAACCGGTTTCTCCATGTCCGAAACCGTCACGGCCACTGATGTACTCAGCCCATTGTGATCCGCGGACACGGTCGCCTTTCCATTGCCCTTAGGAATCAGGACGTTTCCTTTACCTACTGTGACAATCGAAGAATCGCTGGAAGTAAGCTTCGCATCCTTCAGGTCACCAGTAGATGCACCTTGTTCCTCACTGACGATCAACAAGAGCTGCCGTGCTGCGCTTCCACTCAACTCGACCTCTGAAGGAACTGTGCGGATCCCTGCAGCGCCCAAGACACCTGTCAGCCCCAACAGGCAGACAAACGATAGAAAACGAAAAATGTTCATACCACCAATCTCCTTTCTCATTAGAACAATTCCCTGATTGGTTCCTTGCCAAAATCGACCAACGGAAACGGACGCCCCGATGGACCAGGCAAATGACTCTCGTGATCGAAGCCAAGACCGTGAAAGATCGTTGCGACAATACCACCCGGATCCACAGGACGTTCAGCAGGGAATCCACCGATCGGGTCACTCTTACCAATCACACGACCACCCAATACGCCACCGCCTGCAAAGCTGGCAGTAAAACACTGAGGCCAGTGGTCACGACCGCCAGCCGGATTCACCTTCGGAGTGCGACCAAACTCACTGAGACAAGTCACCATCGTGTCATCCAACATTCCCCGTTCATGCAGATCCTCCAGCAAAGCCGAATAAGCCTGATCGTAAAGCGGACAAACCACGTTCTTCATTCCATCAATTGACGTGAAAGGCTTGGATCCATGGATGTCCCATGTCGTTTCGCCAAACACAGTCAGGAAGGTATTGATCGTCACAAAGCGAACGCCGTGCTCCACAAGTCTGCGTGCGAGAAGACAGCACTGACCAAAGCGGGTCATTCCATAGCGCTCGCGAACCTTCAGAGGCTCCTTCTCCAAATCAAATGCCTTCCGCGCCTGTTCGCTGGTCATGATCCGAAACGCGGCATGGAAATTGTCATCCAACAATCGCGCATCCTCACTCGTTTCAAAACTACGCACGGTCTGATCCACGATCTCACGCATGCTTTTTCTGCGATCCAATCGGGAAGCCCCAATCTGATCGGGAGGCAGCAGATCCGGCACCTTGAAATTCTTCTTTGAAGGATCCGCCATTAAAGCAAACGGATCATGCGCCTTGCCCAAGAATCCACCGGCCTGACCATTTGGCAGATTACCACCTCCTCGCCCCATCAGTTCAGGCAGAACAACAAATGGCGGTAGATCCGATTTGCGCCCCATCAAATGACTCGCCACGGCTCCCGCATGCGGCGTTTGCACACCACCAGTGAACCGACGCCCTGTCTGCAACATCTGCCACCCGGCATCATGCACGGCTGCTCCATCATGATGCACCGAACGCACCAGTGAAAATTTGTCAGCAACCTTCGCATGAAGCGGAAGGATCTCAGAGATATCTATGTCAGGTGACTTGGTGCGGATCGGCTTGAATGGGCCCCGAATCTCACGAGGAGCATCCGGCTTCATATCCCATAGATCCACGTGACTGGGCCCACCCAGATTGAAGATCATGATACATGCCTTCTCATCGTTACCGGGTTTGACGTGTGTTTGCTTCGCAGCGAGATACTGAGGCAACGAAAGTCCAATCGCACTCAGAGTGCCGACTTGGAGAAACTCACGCCGGCTTAGATGGCTGCCTCCACAGATGGAGGCCTTTTGGTCAGATAGAAAATCCAGCATATGCAGGGATCAATTGGGGTTGCTGATGAAACAAACACTAGCACCCACAGATACCCCGTCTTGTATTCCAGTAGATTGTTTTGGTATATTTCGATCATGACACCGGGCGAAATGCGCAAGTTCCAGAAGTCCTTTTTTGCCAAAGCAACCAATGTTGAGGGGCTGACACGCGTCATGGCGACCACTCCGGGAGCGTCCGTTTATGTAAAGAACACCGACAGTCGCTACATCTTTGCCAACAGAGATGCCCTCGCCACCTATAACCTTCAGCGGCAAGAAGATCTGGTAGGCAAACACGCCCACGACTTCTTTCCTCCGCTGCTGGCAGAAGCCTACGAATCAGAAGACAGACGGGTCTTTGAAAACCAACCTGTGCAAGGCGAAGTATGGCTCGTGCCCCACATACGAGGCACGCCAAGGTGGTTCGTCTCCAGCAAGACACCGATTGTCGACAATGAAAGAAATGTGATCGGACTATTTGGAGTCATGTATCCCATTGCCACCTCCACCGCACAGGCAGCCTACTTTCAGGAACTGCACACCGCCATGCAGTTCATTGACGAACACTACCTCGAAGACATCAACGCCACCCAACTTGCAGAGATCGCTGGACTTTCCCCCGCCCACTTCAACAGACGGTTCCGCGAAATCCTCAGACTCTCCCCGATGAGCTACATCCACAACCGACGAATCCAAGAAGCCCAACGCCTCCTCGCAACCAGCGACAACAGTGTCGGCGAGATCGCCGTCAACACAGGTTTCTACGATCAGTCCCACTTCACCAAACGCTTCAAACAAAGCACCGGCATGGCCCCGCTCGCCTACCGAAAACGATTTCAGTAAAGGGACGGGTATAACCAAGATAGAGACCTTTTGCCGAAAGGTCTCTCGATCATCCGCTGTGGTTTCGAAAACCAGGCACTGACAAAAGGGGAGCACCAAAACTCTTGCTTGAACATACCTTCCAAATGAAACTTCCACATCTCTACAAACCGACCAAGCTCTGACCATGACACGACACCTCGCTTCTATTCTACTGACCGTTCTTGTTCTCTCTCTCCCATCCAAAGTAGATGCTGCTGAATCCGCCTCATTACCAAACGTGTTGATCATTGGTGATTCGATTTCCTTGGGTTACACACCGCATGTGAAGGAGATGCTCAAGGGAAAGATGGATGTCAGGCATCACAAGGGAAATGCACAACACACCGGTACTGGACTAAAGAAGCTGGATCAGTGGATCGGGGACACTGACTGGGATGTGATTCATTTCAACTGGGGCCTTTGGGATCTCTGTTATCGTCATCCAGAATCCAAAGTTCAGGGTAGAAGAGACAAGGTGAACGGATCGCTCACAACCGAACTCGATCAATACCGGACGAATCTTGAAAAGCTCGTCGCGCGGCTTAAGGAAACAAATGCCCAACTGATCTGGGCAAGCACGACCGTCATTCCCGAAGGAGAAGCAGGACGAAAAATGGGTGATGACAAGCGATACAATGACGCAGCCAATTCAGTGATGAAGAAATACAGCATCTCCACCAACGATCTTCATGCGCTGACCAAGACCTTTACCTCTGATCTCTTCACCAAACCCGGTGACGTGCACTACACCGAAAAGGGATACAAGAAGATCGCAAAACAGGTGAGCACAGCAATCGAAGCAGCTGTCGCGAAAAAGGAATAAGAGAGCACGACGGAACTAAGGCGCTAATCAATGCGAGGGTCCCCCCACCTTGTAGCTAACCTGCCTGCGTTTTCCGTTTGACGAGACGACCTCCATTCGCACGGTATCTCCACGTTCGTTGTTCATGCGAAACCAGACCAGGAATGGTCTACCGCTTATATCCGGTCTCTCTCCGTTTACAGAAACGATCAGGTCATTGTGACGGATTCCGGCCCGCCAGGCAGCAGATGTATCAGTGCGTTTCCCCAAATAAACTTTGGCTGCCATGGTGCCTTTTCCAATACCGCGCTTCTTTCTATCTCCATCACTTGCCTTGAGGGGAAAGAACTCAGGGCCGGGACCAAAGACACCTTCGGACATGCTCTTGCGCCAAACCAGATTGGTCACACGCCAGCCATCCTTCACTTCCAAGGTCCCATTCATCAATGTTCCATTGCGCTTCCAGATGACGTCCATCTTACCATCACCCATGGGGCCGCGATGCAATACTCCGCGAAAGTCAGCCTGACCAAAGAGTGGTGTGCCTTCAGCAGCAGCAAAAACATCGCCTCTTCGGATGCCAGCCCTATCAGCTGCGCCCCCCTTTTTCACCGCAGTCACAAGAAGTCCATGATCCCTGTCTACGGCCACTCCCACATTCTCAGGTAGTGGCCAGACCTGGGTATCCTTGATCTTGTCAAACGTTCCAGCCTCGACCGAAGGAAGTCGAAGAAACTCGGCCACCTGATGACAGTGAATGCAGCTCTTGAACTGCTCGGCCGCATAGGGATGACGCTCGATGAAGCTGTCGTGTCCGGGGAGTTCACTTGGCTTCTTTGCGACAACATTTTTTCTGGGAGCAGGAAGCTCCAATGGCCATTGCTTGCGTCGCGAATCATAGTGGAAATCCAGGACGCGTTTCATGGTCTTGGCCAGTGATTCTTCGGAAATACGGGTGGCGTCGGACACGTGATCCCTTCCTCCGTACACACCGTAGACTTCTCCTTCCGGCGATAAGAACCAGCCCCACCATGACATGTCCAGATCCTGATAACCTTCAATGGGAAAAACGCTCAGATCAATCAGGTCCGCATTGGTCAATCGAACCGTGATAAATTGAGTAAGCAAAGGATCCAACCTTGCACCGCCTTCAAGCACTTCCTTGTCAAACGCTGAACACTGCTTACACGGAAGACAACGCATGGTAACAAACAAAGGCCGCCCCGATTTGCGAGCCTCAGCAAAAGCAGCATCGAGATCACCCGGCCATTTCGCCTTGAAAGAAACAGGCAATGGCAACTTCGCCGGTTCAGGAAACAGAATTTCTTTCCATGGTTTCTCTCCTTGGCAGTTGAGAGCAACGCCAACCAATAGAATCAACAGGACCAATCTCATATTCCGAACGATGCCCAACCTGTTCTGGTTTTCAATCTCCTCTACTTCGAGTGCTCTTTCTCAAGATGGAGTCTCAGCAGCTCCTTGCCGTAGTCATTGCCGTTGGGTGTTCTGACGACGGAATGGATGTGATCTTTGTTTGGGGGACCACCTCGGTTGAGGGCGATGCCTTTCTGATGATCAAACTCGATGATGATCACAGGGCTTTGGATTCGGAAAAAGAAGACGCTGTCAGACTTCGTTCCACCAACCCACGCAAAGTAGGTTTCATCCAGGTGCTTTTTCACTTCGGACATTTTAACGGAGGCGTGACCTTCTCGCATGTTGCCGACATACAACTCCACCAGCGCCAGCAATGTGTTGCGCTGTTTGATGTTCATCTCCGATGCCTTGAGGCCGGCGTAAGGCACGATCACATTGTCGCGAAAGGCTTCAAGCGTGCCATTGTTCCCTGGCTTCTCGGATTGGAGAATGGCTTTAGATTGCTGCCTCTTGTCGAGCGAGCGGATCATTTCCAATCCTTTCGCCTGCTCTTCCTGAAGAATGATCGTTCCCTTGAATTTGCCTGACTTGGCCTCAACGGGTTCGGAACCAACAAAGAGCGGTGACATGACGACCTGATCGCCAAGGACGAAGTAGTTGATCACGACGTGATGTCCATCCAACTGCCAGCCCCATGGCTTGTCCTCGGATGGTTTGCCCATGATTGTGATCCAGTAGAGCCACTCTGTGTATTCGCTGTGACGTCCGGTTAATTCACCCAAGGTGCCGTTGAGTTTCATGATTTCCTTGGTGAGTTTGAGTCCCTTCGCACTAAGTGATGCTTTAAGCATACCGAAGGCAAGCTCACGTTGCTTTCCTGTCATGTCGGCAAAGCCCATCCCTTTCCGCGGGTAGCTGTGTTGATTGGCCCATTTGCGCCATTCGTCGTCGGTGACCTTGTACTGAGTTTCAGCCAGATCATCAGCAGAGAGCGAACCAAGAAACTTGTTGGCTGCATCGACAACAGGCTTTGTGGAAACGCCCGTTGATTCGATTTGATAGAGTCCTTTTTGAGTTGTCCCATCTGTGGTCACACCCTTGAAACCCTCGGCCAAAGCGCGCTTCTCCAATTCCACAAAACGATTTCCTCTCCCTCCACGCCGCTGCGCCTCAAGAGATCCAACAAAGATAAACGTAACCAGTAGCAGCACTCCGAAATGCTTGAGAGTAAGAGACTTCATGATAGGTAAACCCGGGGTTTTGAGATCAGACGACAGGAATTGCGTCAGAGTTTCACGGAAAGGAAGAAAATGGCATAAATAAGCCCAAGGAGAAAGAAGGATTGTATCGAAAGGAGATCGGTACAAAAAAATTGGTACCCCCGGTAGGACTTGAACCTACAACCAAATGATTAAGAGTCATCTGCTCTACCATTGAGCTACAGAGGCACCCAAGAGGCGGAGATAGTATTGACGACTTTCGAGGTGTCAAGATCCCCCGCTATTTTTTTTCAAATTCTGTGATGGAGTTCCAGCTTTCCGTCGCTCGAATAGCAGATCTCCACCTTTTGGCCCTGCTCCAAGCCTCCATTACCGGGCAAATAGACGATGTTATCCCAATGGTTCGTTCCGTCAGCTTCTTCAGGCACGGTGGTGATCACATGTTCGTCGGACAAACCGGACCGGAATGAAAAGACGACCACAGGGTTTGATGAAGAGTGATCAATCGAAACCATTTGTTCTGCACCAATGATTCCGTCTTTCAACTGATTCAAATCCACGTGAATCATTGAAACTTCCTTGGTGATTGCCCTCCATGTGGAGATCTCCTGTGGTCTGGCCTGGCGAATGGAAAACTGACTGTCACCCAATTTGGCAAGCGGACTGAAGTCCAATCCGTAGTCAGATCTCCATGTCTCTTCATCAATGCCGGACACACAGTACTGCGCGAACCATTCTCTGGAGGGTTCGTAGATACGGGCCACCACCTCCACGTTTTCTGGGATCAGCCTGGCATCGGGTTTCAGGAATCGAGCACGGGCATCAATGACGTTCTCTACCAGTCCTTCTCCAAAGGCTTCATGCCCCAGAGTTTCTGTGACGAGAACATCAGCCTTTTCCGGCAAGTTCACCTGTTGCGATCGTCCTCGGTGCACAAAGACCTTGTCCCCTACTCCATTTGCTTTTGCTAGCTCTGGTATAACATCGCTCATCCCGCCTGCCTCAATGGCATGAACACGTTCCGCCCCGGCCATGGCTGCGGCAACCGCCAACACACCTGAGCCACTGCCAAGATCAACAACGATATCACCCTTCTTCACCTTGGCCTGTATTGCCTTGATGAAGCGCCCAGTGCGAGCGCGGTCGTTCAGCATCTCGATATGGGGTTTGAGGGAGGAAAAACCTGTTCGCTCAGGACCTGAATGCTCTTTTCCAGAGACCAGCAGTCCGCTTTCTCGCCACTGCTCTACTGCCTGCCTGGCCTGAATCCATTGAAGACTGGTCTCGAACCCGGATCGGTGTGACTCGAGTTCCTGATTGATCGTCTTGGGTGTACGAAACCCCATGAACAAATCGAAGAACTCGTCAGAAATCTCAATAAAATCACCATGGAGCGACACCCTGAAGGAGTTTTGCCCGAAGGGGCTTATCTGCAGTTCTGAGTGCAGACTCAACTGCTCTTCTTCCAAATCAATGTCGCTCATATAGGTCAGGCCAAAAGGTCTTTTACCACATGACCATGCACATCGGTAAGACGGAATGGCCGTCCCTGATAGGTGAACGTAAGTCGCTCATGATGAATCCCCATCAGATGCATGATCGTGGCCTGGAGATCGTGCACGTGTACCGGGTGATCAACAACATTGAATCCCAACTCATCTGTCGCCCCCAAGCTCACACCGGGTTTGATGCCTCCGCCTGCCATCCACATGGAAAATGCCTGCGGATGATGGTCCCTCCCATTGGACCGGCCCAGTGCGGCATTGCTTTCAATCATAGGCGTTCTGCCAAACTCACCGCCCCAGACCACCAATGTCTCGTCGAGCATGCCGCGACGTTTCAGATCCATGATCAAGGCAGCTGCGGCCTGATCTGTGTTGCGAGCCTGACTTTGGATACCACGCTCGAGTTGTGAATGATGATCCCAACCGGCGTGATAAACCTGCACAAAGCGCACGCCTCTCTCAACCAGCCGACGCGCCAATAGACAGTTTTTACCAAAGGAAGGTTTCCCGTCCTGAATGCCATAGAGTGTCTTGGTGTCTTCTGGTTCGCCATTGAAATCCATCAGCTCCGGTGCGCGGCTCTGCATCCGGTAGGCCATCTCATAGGCACTGATGCGAGTGGCAATTTCTGGATCGCCTACCACCTGCAGGCGTTCACGATTGAGGCGCTTCATGAGATCCAGCGAATCACGCTGAGCCCTTTGATCAAATCCTGGAGGATTGGCCAGATTCAGAATCGGATCTCCGGAGCTGCGGAAAGGAACGCCCTGATGAGTGGATGGAAGGAATCCGGAACTCCATAGAGCCGCACCTCCACTGAGGTTTCCTCCGCTTTTCAACACAACGAAGGAAGGAAGATCATTTGCTTCACTTCCCAATCCATAACTGAACCAAGAGCCCATGCTCGGCCTTCCCGGCAACGGACTACCAGTGTTCACGAACAGCTGTGCCGGCGCGTGATTGAACTGGTCCGTATGCATCGACTTAACAATCGAGATATCATCCGCGACTTTTCCCAAATGCGGGAGGATCTCTGAAATCTCAGCGCCCGATTGACCATGTCTTGAAAAGGAGAACCGAGGAGCCATGACGCGGGCATCCGACTGAATGAAAGCGTAACGCTGGCCCTTGATCACCTCGGGAGGAATTGGTTTCCCTTCAAACTCGCGTAACACCGGCTTGTTGTCGAAGAGCTCCAACTGACTGGGCGCGCCCGCCTGAAACAGAAAGATGACAGACTTGGCCTTGGGCTTGTAGTGCGATGCTTTGGGCGCGATGGGACTCTGTGTTTCCAATGCTGCCTGTGCAGCGCCCTCAGCCATCAAGCCAGCCAGCGCCAGTTTACCGACACCGGCGCCGCAATCGTGAAAGAACTGCCTACGGGTGGAGGCATGCAACGGATGAATCAATGTTGATGCGTCGTTCTTCATAATCATTCCTTGGTAATGGTTTCGTCGATATTCAGAACCGCACGCGCTGTCATCGCCCATGCTGCGAGTTCTTTATCCCTGTTTCCCTTTCCTACGATTGATTCCGCATTCAAATCCCCTTTGTTCAGGCGCGATTTCTGATAGTTTACAAAGGATGTCACCGCTTGGATCTCCGTGTCCTTCACCGGACGAATCAGGCAAAGTCTCAAAAGGCGCCTAGCCCGGGATTCATCCGTAGCCGCTTCTTTCATTAGCCTCCGGGCGAGTTCCTTTGAGGCTTCGAGATAGGCCTCATCATTCATGACAGTGAGAGCCTGCAATGGAGTGTTACTCCGATCGCGCTTCACGATACAGGATTCGCCACTGGTGGCATCAAAGGTCATAAACCCAGCAAATGGAGCTGTCCGTTTGGCAAAGGTATAAAGGCCACGGCGATACCGATCTTCACCCTTGCTCACGGTCCATTTAAAACCTCCATAGGCGAGATCCGTGACACTGGCTGGTTGTGGAGGAAAGACTCCGGGACCACCCATCTTTCGACTGAGCAGTCCACTCACACTCATGGCAATATCGCGAACCATCTCGGCTTCCACACGGAAACGCGGTCCTCTGGCCAATAACCCATTCTCAGGATCCTTTGCCAGCAGCGTATCGGTGACCACAGAGCTCTGCTGATAAGTTGCACTAAGCACAATGGTCCGGTGTAACTGCTTCCATGACCACCCCTGCTCCATGAATTCAACCGCGAGCCAGTCCAACAATCCGGGATGCGATGGCAACGCACCCTGCGAACCAAAGTCTTCCACGGTCTTAACCAGTCCTCGCCCGAAGAAGGCATACCAATGCCGATTGACCGTTACCCGCGCCACCAAGGGATTGGCTTCGCTGACCAACCAATTAGCCAGATCCAGACGCGTTTTCCCTGGCTCAGATCCATTCGCGAGAACCGCCTCAATCAGCCCCGGTCCCACTGCCTCTCTCGGCTGAAGAAATTCACCACGATGATGACGTGTCGTAGGACGTGGAAACTCTCTGGGGCGCTCATTGAAAACCAGCGTGTGCGGAATGGTCGGCAGACGTTTCTTGGCAGCAGCCCATTGCTTGCGCTGTTTATCCAACTGCGGTGCCACCTCTACAAAGTAGCCCTTCATAAAATCCGTCTCACCTGCACTTAGTGGCTTTACCCCAGCGGCCAGCCTGACAAGTAGGGATTCGACTTTGCGCGGCATCTCAGTTGCTTTCTTACGCTTCACCTCTGTCAGGCCTGATATCCGAAACCGTCCCAATCCAGCAGCGAAATGACGCTCGAAAAGCATCGTCATCTTCATCCGCTTTCCCTTGGCCTGCTTTGCCATGGGAAAGACAGCCACATGCCGTTCGCCTGGACGACCACTGACACTCCAGCCTGTTTCCGAATTCCCGTCCACTACTGCCATTGCAGATGCCTTGCCACTCCCGATCCCAATCTTGGCGTAAGTGTGTGTGGCATTGGTCGTGAAGGTCTGTTTGACACCGTCGATCCAGACATCCATTTCACTGAGAAAAAAATCTCCTTTGGGGCCTTCGTAGAATGCCAGTCCGGGACCTCCGCTTGGCAACCGTTCATCAGGCAGGGCTTCGAGACGAAGCTCATTTAGCGGCATATCAGGCAATGAAAACTCCAAGGTGTAGATATCGCGCTTGGTTTGGTCCCCACTGGCATATACGGAGCCATCGCTGAGGATTTCCAGATTGGGCAGCGTAGACGATGCCTTGTCCGGTTTCAGAATCGCCCATGCCTCAGCCTTTTCTGACTCAGTCTTGAGCCAGGCTTTGAACTTCTGATCATGGCCCTGAACCTTGTTCCATGCACTCAACAGTGCCTGCTTCCGATCTCGTTCAAATTTCTCGTGAGCCATCTTCTCCTCATCCCCAACAGAGAACTCCATTTCATCGGCATTGTTCAGGTATGCCATCAACTCGTAGTAGTCGGTATGAGTGATGGGATCATACTTGTGCGTGTGGCATTGAGCACAGGCGACCGTGAGCCCCATCCAGACCGTGGCAGTCGTCCCAACCCTGTCAGTCATGGCGTGAAAGCGGAATTCGAGTGGATCAATACCACCTTCTTCATTCTGCATTGTGTTCCTATGAAATCCCGTAGCCACTTTCTGTGAATCCGTGGCATTGGGCAGCATATCTCCGGCAAGTTGCTCTATGGAAAATTGATCAAAGGGCATCCCCTGATTGATCGCATTCACCACCCAGTCTCTCCACGGCCACACGGAACGGTTACGGTCCTTTTCATATCCATTGGTGTCGGCATAACGCGCGAGATCCAACCATCGACGTGCCCAGCGCTCTCCGTAAGCAGGCGAGGTCAACAATTGATCCACCAATCTCCGATATGCTTCAGGCGACGGATTCGCAGCAAACTCATCTGCAATTTCAGGACTTGGTGGCAATCCGGTCAGGTCCAGATAGAGGCGCTTGACCAAGGTATGCGGATCCGCCTTGGGTGATGGCGTCAGTCCCTCTTGATCCAGACGAGCCATGACAAACCGATCCAAGGCATTCTCGACCCAATCAATATTTGAAACAGCAGGTAATTCACGACGCACGGGAGGATTGAATGCCCAGTGTTTCTCATACTCCGCCCCTTCTGAGATCCAACGCTTCAATGTTGCTACATCGGCTGCAGACAAATGCTTGTTTGCTGACGCAGGCGGCATGCGATCAGCAGCGTCTGCGGCTTCGATCCTCTTGATAATCTCACTAGCGGAAGGATCACCGGGGATAATTCCTCTTACTCCTTTGCGTTCACCGGTAGCCCCGTCATAGGTATCCAGTCGTAGATCTGCTTCACGGCTTTTTTCATCGGGCCCATGGCATTCGAAGCAATTGGCCGAAAGGATGGGTCGAATATCACTGTTGAACGACAGTTTATAATCCGCGAGCAATGCTCCGGAGCCAAAGAGGAATGTCACCAATATCCAACGCATGTTTCTGAGGGAACGAACAGACAAGACAATGGAACGTCTTATTCAAATGCGCAACCGTCCAGCCACGCAATCCCATTGCCAACGCGCATCACAAAACATAGCCTGTCCCCACAAATGCCCACGGTATCTGAAAAACTCAGAGAAGCACGGGAAGCCCAGGGACTTGATGTTCATCAGGTCGCCGAGATCACCAAGATCAAGACTGAGCACGTTCGAGCCATTGAGAATGGCGAGTTCGAGGTCTTCACCGCCCCTATCTACATCCGTGGTTTCGTGCGCACTTTTGCACGGACAGTGAAGCTGGATGAGCACGAAATCCTCAATCAACTCGCTGACGAACTCTCTCACAGCCAGAAACTCAGCGAACCACCCAGCTTGGCTGGCCCAGCACGTGGCCCCATCGATTGGATCATGTATCAACTATCACGGTTGAACTGGCCCATCATCGCCCCTTTGCTGGCTGTTCTGATCATTGGCGGTGTCGCCGTTGGTGGTTATCGGATCTACAAAAACATCCAAGCCCGCGACCCATTGGCGGATCTCGGGCCGGGAATTTACGAGACTGATCCCTCAAAATTCCCAAACACAGCTCCATTACCACGGAACTGAAATTGAATTTCCATTGACCTTAGGTCTTCCATTGATTGGGCTCAGGTCAATTCTACTCAAGAACGCAGGCCGTAACCCTTAACATGATGAAACGTCGTCTCTCTTCCCTTTTGGCCTTGGCAGGTATTGCCATGGCGCTTCCATTTTCAACTCAGGCTGAGATCAAGATGCCTGTGGTCTTCACAGACAACATGGTCCTTCAACGCGGCGCTTCGGTTCCTGTGTGGGGTTGGGCGAATGACGGCGAAACTGTCACCGTGCAATTTGCCGGACAACGCGTCTCTACCAAGGCCAAGAATGGCAAGTGGATGGTCGAGCTCAAATCAATGAGGGCCAATGCCACCCCAAGCAGGATGACCATCGATGGACGCAATCGCATCGAGTTGAACAACATTCTCGTGGGTGAAGTCTGGCTCTGTTCAGGTCAGTCAAACATGGCATGGACCATGTTGAAGTCTGACGACCCTCAGGCCGAGATCGCCAACTCAGCCAATCCGATGCTTCGCCTCTTCACCGTTCAGCGCAAAAAATCTGATACGCCTCTCGAAGATCTGGACATGCCATGGAACACAGGCGTGTATGGATGGCAGGAAGCGAGCAACCAATCTGTCCCTGATTTCTCTGCAGTGGCCTACTACTTCGGTAAGAAGCTGCAAAAGGACCTCGGTGTCCCGGTCGGTCTCATTCATTCCTCATGGGGAGGTTCTCCTGCAGAAGCATGGACCAGCAACGAAACGCTCAGCTCCAACAAGAATTATCGCGAAGACATCCTGGACAACTACTATCTCCAACTCGCACGTCACAAGAAAGCCTTGGCCGAAGGCAAGAAAAGCCGCGCACCATGGCAACCCAGCGAACTCTACAATGGAATGATCAACGCACTCGTTCCTTACGCAATCAAGGGAGCCATCTGGTATCAGGGTGAGTCCAATGCCGGCCGCGCATATCAATACCGCAGCCTCTTTCCTGACATGATCAAGGACTGGCAGAAGAAGTGGAAACAGAGCGACTTCACATTCCTGGCCGTTCAATTGGCCCCATGGGACAGAAACCAAAAGCGTTCCATGGAGGAAATCACCGCCAAACCAGTGGAAAGTGGCTGGGCTGAACTTCGTGAAGCACAACTCATGGCTGCCAAGTCACCCAAGAACGGAATGGTTGTCATCACTGATCATGGCACCAAGGATGACATCCATCCTCCAGTGAAGAAACCAGTCGGTGAGCGTCTTGTGCTTGCAGCAAGAGGTATCGCCTACAAAGAAAAGATCACTTACTCCGGTCCTATCTTCAAAACCATGAAGGTCAAGAAGGAGAAGAGCGGCACCTACAAGGCGATCCTATCATTTGATCACGTAGGCAAGGGACTCGAGGCCAAGGGTGGTAAGCTTACTGGTTTTGCCGTATGCGGAGCTGATCAGAATTTCGTTTGGGCTGATGCAGAGATCGATGGCGATACCATCGTTGTCAGCAGCCCTGAGGTCACAAAGCCAGTCGCCGTCCGCTTCGGATGGGCTGACTATCCAGTGGTAAACCTCTTCAACAAAGATGGCCTCCCTGCCTCGCCTTTCCGCACCGACAAGTTCAAAGGCATAACTGAGTAATCCACAGATTGAATACCCAATCTTTCCGAGGCGCGAAGCAACCCTTCGCGCCTTTCTTTTTGCCCCTTCCCGGGGCTACATTGAGAAAAATCGAAAAAAATCCACTATCAGGCGTTAGATTCAACAAAGACCGGCAGTTAACAGACAACCAGCATGTCAGAAACAAGCTCAGACCAGACCGGCGAAGACGCCCGTTATGAGGAATTTGTGAGGCATTTCGCCCGTCACGAAGGCGAATTACGCCGCTTTCTGGCATCGTTCATTCCCTCCTGGGGCGATGTTGATGAATTGCTTCAACAAACAGCCATCGTCATCTGGAAGAAATTTGATCAGTTCCAACCCGGGACCGACTTCATGAAATGGGCCTGCGTGGTGGCTCGATTTGAAGCCCTGAGCTTCCGCCGCAAGTCAGCCCGTGACCGATTGGTCTTTCGAGAAGATGTCCTCGAACTCATGGCAGAAGAAGCCGCTGAGGAAATGGAAGGACGCAAGAAAGAGCACGAAGCACTGGAGACCTGCCTCAAGGCCATGCCCGAACGCCAGAGGCAATTCGTCACCCTTGCCTACACCCCCGGAATCAAGATTCAAGATCTGGCTACTGAAGCCGGTTCCACACCAGCAGCCTTCTATATGCGTCTCAAACGACTGAGGAGCAATCTAATGAAGTGTGTGGAAACCAAAACCCTCAACACTGGTCACGCATGAACAAGGAACCTCAATTTGATCAACTGCCTGAGGAAGAACAGGACTGGATCCACGCGCTGCTGGATGAATCCATCGATCCTGAGGCTTTCGAGAAACTACAGGACCGCATGGCTGAGAGCCCGGATCTGCGCCAGATCGTAAGACGCAGCCTTTCGCTCCACAATCGTCTCTCTGAAACTGCAGAGAATGAAGACATCGCCATGGAGGCATGGAGCGACACTGAAACACCCAAGGCAACCATCCCCTTCCCCTCAGAAGGTAGATCCAAAAACTGGCCCATCGCCATCGCCGCGTGCATCGCGTTCCTTTTGGGACGGGGCATCACGCAACAGGACAGTTGGTTCAGCAATGAATCCACCCAAGAGGCAACCTCCCTCCCCAAGCCTGACACGACACCCGCTGAACCTTCTGCTGAGGGATTTGCAGTGCTCGGAAACCTATTTGATGTGGAATGGAAAACAGGCCAGACAGAGCATGCTGCTGGTGAAGTGCTCGGGGCAGAAACCATCCAATTGGAAAGCGGCGTTGCTGAAATCCAATTCTTCTCAGGTGCGTCGATGGCTGTTCAAGGACCTGCTGAAATTTCGTTACGCTCCGCATGGGAAGCCACTTGCGAAGAAGGCACCGTGCGCATGCGTGTGCCACCCGCTGCACGTGGCTTCAAACTGAACGGACCTTCCACAGAGATCGTGGACCTTGGAACCGAGTTCGGATTCTCTGTCAAAGAAGGTAAGGCACACGTGGAAGTAATCGATGGCGAGATTGAATTCCGTCACAGGGATGAAGCAACCCGCACTGTCACCAAGGGCGGCGCATGGGGACTACCTCCAAGCGAGCAGGCATCGGTGGCCGAGACAGGACAAGTAGCGTTTCCCAATCTAAGTGATTTTGATCAGCAAGCCATTCAACAGAAACGCTCCGGATTCACACGCTGGCAATCTTACCGCGACAGGCTGGCTACTGATCCACGAGTGATCGCCTATTACACCTTTGAGCACGATCCAACGTCAGTGCTCATCCCAAGCGTTTCAGCACCAGAAGACAGTGAATATCACGGTGCCATTGTACTCGCAGAAACAACGTCTGGCCGCTGGCCCGGGTTGAAAAACTCGCTTGAGTTCCGCAAACCCGGATCACGTGTCCGAGTTCGTATCCCCGGAGAATTTCAGGCATTCACCTTCTCCGCGTGGGTGCGTATCGACAGCCTGGACCGGCGCTACAATGCCTTGTTCATGGGCGATGGTTACGAGACAGGTGAGCCGCATTGGCAAATTCGCGATGACGGCATGCTCATGCTGTCTGTCATGGTCGACGACCAGCGTCCCAATCCCAATTTCGCTGCAGATGCCGGTTTCCATCGTGTCTACTACTCACCTCCGATCTGGGATCGCTCCATGAGTGGCCAATGGATGCATCTCGTGTCCGTGTTTGACCCAGAGGCGAAAGAAGTTCTCCACTTCGTGGATGGCAAGCGTGTCAGCCAACAAGAGATAGTAGATGAGTATCTCATCGAAACCTTACGCATCGGAAACGGTGAAATCGGAAATTGGGGACAACCCTTCCGCGAGACACCATGGTTTGCCATCCGCAACCTCAATGGACGCATTGACGAACTCACCATTTTGAACGCAGCACTAAGCGACTCTGAAATCGAATCGCTTTACAAACAAAGCCGCGCAACACACTGAACCATTTCCAAGCATCTGATCCTGATCCTCTGACCATGACCCGATTCAACGCTACACTAAGCTACCTGATCCTGATTTCCCTCGTCGCCTCCTCTGCCTCGGCAGCTGTGGATTTCGAAAAGGAGATCAAACCGATCTTTGAAAACAACTGCATCGACTGCCACGGCCCCGACAAGCAGAAAGCCAGCCTCCGACTTGATCAACGCGTCACATTGTTGATCGGTGGTGACAGCGGCGCCCCGGCAATCGTCCCCGGCAATTCCTCCAAGAGTCATCTCATGGACATGATCAAGGGCACCAATCCCGATGAGGTGATGCCGCCCAAAGGAGATCCGCTGACAAAGGCTCAGATCGCCAAGATCGAACAATGGATTCAGGAAGGTGCTGAATGGCCCGGTCAGATGAATCAGGTTGCCAAACTCACCACCGATCATTGGTCCTTCCTTCAGGTTGAACGTCCTGATGTCCCTGCCTCATCTTCGAAAAATCCTGTGGATGCATTTCTGGCAAGGAAACTCAGCGAAGCCGGGATTCAAGCAAGCGCCCAAGCAGACGCGGCCTCCTTGATCCGTCGCGCGTCAGTCATTCTAACAGGTCTTCCGCCAACGCCGGAACAGGTCAGTGCTTTCAAACAGGCACATAAGGCTGATCCGGAGAAGGCCTACAACAAACTCGTTGATTCACTCTTGGCCTCACCTCACTTCGGAGAGCGCTGGGCTCAACATTGGTTGGATGTTATTCGCTGGGCTGAATCAAACGGCTCGGAAGCCAATCTTTATCGAAAGAATGCGTGGATGTACCGGGATTACGTAGTCAGGGCCTTCAATGAAGACAAACCATACGATCGTTTCGTCCGCGAACAGATCGCTGGTGATTCCATGGGCGCAGGCGATGCCACCGGATTCCTTGTCGCCGGCCCACACGTCCCCGCCGCCACTGTCGGACGCGAACCATCGGCCATCCGTCAGGCGCGGGCTGACCGCATGGACGAGATCATGCAAACAGTAGGTGCGTCTGTTCTCGGGGTCACCATGAACTGCGCCCGGTGTCACAATCACAAATTCGATCCTGTCACCATCAAGGACTACTACTCGATGACCGCAGTGTTTCAGGACGTGGAATTCGGCAGTCGCTTTCCAGAGCTCTCACCTGAACATCCACAGAAGAAACGAGGCGTCGAAATCCGCAATGAGATTTCGAAACATCGTAACGAGTTAAAGAAAATTGGTGGTTGGGAAGAAAACTGGGGAGCCTTCCGCGAAACACATTTTCCACCGATCGAAACCAAGGCCATCCGCATTCGATTCAAGATGGGCAATGTCAGTTTGGATGAACTGGAAGTATTCGGAACTACTGACCGCAGAAAGAATCTCGCTCTTTCTCGCAATGGCGGAACGCTTTCTGGATTTCCTGAGAAAGGAGTCGAAGGGCGCAATCCAATCCAAAGAATCACAGATGGCGAATACGGAACCATGACGTGGAGGGGCAAGGCTGAGAAGAATGGTGAAAAACCTTGGGTCCGCATTGATTTCGATTCACCTCAATCGATCAACCGACTTCGCATGAGCAGCAATCGCGAATATTTTTACGACACGGATTACCTCACGCAAAAGCCTTGGTTACCTCGCTACGAATTCGACATGGACTTCATGCAGGAAGACGGCTCATGGAAGCCATGGACCGGCACATGGTTCCTCAACAAGAAGCTCAACGAGACCCACCCAGAGCGCAAACCACTCTTGGCAAAGATCCAAAAACTCATTGGAACGCTGGCTGAGGAAGGACCACGTCCAAGCTTCGTTGCCCGCTTTGTTCCTCCGGGAAAGACACACGTCCTGCACAGAGGCAGCCCAGAAAACCCACGCGATGAAGTCATGCCAGCTGGCCCACTCATTCTGGATGGAGACTTGGGGCTAAACTCAGAAGCACCTGGCTCAAAACGCCGTGCCGAGTTTGCCAAATGGATCACCAGAAAAGACAACCCTCTGACAGCACGGGTCATGGCAAACCGCACCTGGCATCATGTCTTTGGTAGCGGCATTGTCACCACCACCAGTGACTTCGGCAGAGCCGGCGCACAACCAACGCATCCTGAACTCCTCGAGTGGATGGCGGCAGAATTCATCCAGCCAACGTCATACGACGCAAAACCATGGTCCATGAAGGGACTTATCCGATTGCTGGTGACTTCTGACGCATTCAAGCGCTCCAGTGCACCGGCAGATCAGGCTTTGGAAAAGGATTCTGGAGCCGCCCTGCTCTGGAGATTTCCACCACGCAGAGTAGCAGCCGAGGTCATACGAGACTCCATTCTTCAGGCATCTGGAAAACTCGATACAAAAATCGGAGGTCGGAGCTATCGCATCCACAACGTCAAAAAGACCTACGCCCAATGGGAAGTCGTGAACAACCACGGCTCAGACACATGGAGGCGCATGCTCTATCAGGAACGTATGCGTCGCGTGGATGACAAGATGTTCACCGCCTTTGATTTCCCTGATTGTGGTCAGGTCCGCGCCAAACGCCCTGTCTCAACCACCCCGCTCCAGGCACTGAACCTCATGAACAGCGATTTTATCGTCGAGCAATCCGGTTTCATTGCAGAACGGGCAAAACAAATCGCAGGTGAAGACAAATTGCGTAAACAGATCCAGACCGCCTTTGAACTTATCCTTCTTCGTAAAGCCAACAAGGAAGAGCTCCAAACAGCGTCTGAGATCGCAAAGGAGCACGGTCTCAATATCGTCTGCAGGAGTCTGCTCAACTCCAATGAATTCGCTTTCCTTCCTTGATAGAGGTGAACGCATCACATCAATCAGATCAGCATCCTTTCAATCGCTATCACCCTATGTCGGCGTCTAGATTCAATCGATTCATCACCTTCGCAGCCACCTTGCTACTAGCTTGTTCTGCAGTCGCAAAGTCCAAGCCCAACGTCCTTTTCATCGCCATTGATGATCTACGCCCCGAATTGGGATGTTACGGTTCCCCAATTGCCAAGAGTCCCAATCTGGACAAACTCGCTACAGAGGGACGCCGCTTTGATCGCGCCTACTGCCAACAAGCAATCTGCAGTCCATCGCGGGCAAGCCTGATGACAGGTGCGCGTCCTGATCAGATCGGCGTAGTTGAAAACACGGCTTACTTTCGGGAGCTCAATCCAGACATCGTCACGCTCCCGCAACACTTCATCGCCAACGGATACGAAGCCGTTCACTGCGGAAAGATTTATCACGGAAAGATGACCGATCTTGAAAAATCATGGAGCCGCAAGCCCGCCTTCAATCGAATGAAGGTCAAGCGTTCCATGACTCCAGGTGGCTACGCCGTCAAAGAGAATCAAGAACTTCAGATAGCAAACAAAGCAAAGATGATTGCCAAGTATGGCGAAGAAGGTTCAAAGGGACTCACCCACGGCCCCGCCTACGAAGCCGGCGACGTAGAGGACCACGAATACGGAGATGGCTACAACACGCAGCTCGCCATTGCTACCCTCAAGGACCACATGGCGAGAAAACCGGAACAACCACTCTTTCTGGGATTGGGGTTCTACAAGCCACATCTGAACTTCGTGGCCCCAAAACGCTATTGGGATCTTTACGATCGCAACGACATCAAACTCGCCACCCAGACTGAGGCACCCAAGAACGGTGCCGCCACTGGCATTCACGCATCATTCGAACTCCGCGTGCGTCACGGCATTCCCAAATACGGCCCGATTGGTGACGACCTTTCACGCACACTCCTTCACGGCTACTACGCCTGTGTCAGTTATGTGGATGCCCAGATTGGCAAGATGCTCACAGCCCTCGATGAAGCAGGCATTCGTGACAATACCATCATCGTAGTATGGGGAGATCACGGATGGCATCTCGGTGAAATGGGAGTTTGGGGAAAAGCCACGAATTACGAAATCGCCACACGCGTTCCACTCATAGTCTGGGCGCCTGACATGAAGGAACGAGGCAAAGGCACCAAGGCACTGGTGGAGCTCGTCGATCTCTACCCTACTCTCTGTGAGCTCGCCGGACTCGAGGAACCAAAGCATCTCGCAGGAAAAAGCTTTGCACCACTGCTCCACAATCCAGATCAGAAATGGAAGAAGGCGGCCGTCAGTCAATTCCCCAATCCCGCACTACGTGAATGGGCAGCCAATCCTCTCTCTCATGGAATGAGGCAAACCTTCTTTGGCCCACTCATCACCGACGTCGAAACCGCCATCAAGAAGCAACAAGGCGATTCATGGAACCGCGACCTCTTTGAAAACCACCTGATGGGCTACTCCATGCGCACCCAGAACCATCGACTCGTCATCTGGCGCGATCATCGCGATGCCAATGCAGCCCCCCTCTACACCGAACTCTACGACCACCGCAAAGACCCGACAGAAACCACCAACATAGCCAACAAGAATCAAAAACTCGTCACCCGCCTCACCAAACAACTGAACCGGACGATTCGTTAATGACTAAAAACCTCATCCACGCGAAGCGGGACAGGCAGCAGAGGCGCGGAGACGCAGAGGAATAAAATGGATCTGAATGACACAACCGGAGCGATTGTAGATTCGTCGATGCGCATACATCGGAATCTCGGCCCGGGACTTTTAGAATCCGTTTATCAGCGGATTCTCAGTTACGAATTGAGAAAGGCGAAATTCACCGTCGAAACAGAGGTACCAATCCCAGTCAAATGGGATGGGCACACGATCGATGAAAGTTTTCGTGCCGATATGATCGTCAACAAATCTGTCCTCGTTGAACTCAAATCGGTTGAGAAGATCGATCAGGTTCATAAGAAACAGGTACTGACTTACCTCAAACTCTCAAACATCCAGCTAGGACTATTGATCAACTTTGGATCACCTCTCCTGAAAGACGGCATCCATCGCATAGCAAACAATTACTCTGATTCCTAAAACTCTGCGCCTCCGCGTCTCTGCGTGAGGCACATTTCAATCATCATGAACTCTGAACACATTTCACCTATTGGACGCAGCCTGTTGAGCCGCAGGAATTTCATGAAGGATACCGGCTTCGGCCTTGGTGCCCTCGGCCTTGCTCAGCTGTTGGCAAACGATGGATTGATGGCGGCCACGGATCCGGCCTCCTTCAGTGGTAGCACCTCCATCCGACCCAACATTGATGCGAACAATCCCTACGCACCACGCGAGCCACATTTCAATCCGCCGGCCAAACAGGTGCTGGTCATCTTTTGTCCCGGAGCCGTCAGTCATGTGGACACCTTTGACTACAAGCCAGCCCTGACACGTCTTCACGGCCAGAAGCCCCCCGGACTTCCAGCCGTCACCTTCGAAGGTCCCTCAGGCAACATCGCCAAGCCATTCTGGGACTTCAATCCGAAGGGACAGAGCGGAAAGATGGTTTCGGATCTCCTGCCCAATCTGGGATCCATGGCCGATGATTTCTGCTTCGTTCACTCCCTTCACACTCAGACCAGTGCCCATCCACAAGGAGAGAACTTTCTGCATACTGGCTTCACCATGGAAGGCTTCCCTTCCTTTGGCGCATGGGTGACCTACGCATTGGGATCTGAGAACTCCGAACTCCCTGCCTTCGTTGCCATCAATGATCCGCGTGGACTCGCCCGCTCCGGTAAGAACAACTTTGGAAACGGCTTCCTCCCTGCCGCATTTCAGGGCACCGATTTCAATGCGAAGAATCCACCATCCAATTTGGGACGTCCCAAGTCCTATACCGGCGCCGATGACCGTGCGACCAACAAACTACTGGCGCGACTGAATGCGAACCACATGGAGCGCTATCCCAACGACGCCAACCTAGCGGCACGTATCGCCAGCTACGAATTGGCCGGCCGAATGCAGACCTCCGTGCCTGACGTCATGAGCGTGAGCAATGAGCCTGAGTTCATTCACAAGGAATACGGAACCGATTCAGGCACCGATCTGAAAAAGGAGTATGCAAAAAACTGCATCCTCGCCCGTCGATTGATTGAAAAAGGCGTTCGTGTGGTTCAACTCTTCAACGGAAGTGATCCATCCGGAGGCAACGGCATCACCAACTGGGACTCTCACAAGGACATTGAAAAGACCCATGCCATGCAGGCAGAGATCATGGACCAACCGACAGCGGCATTGATCAACGATCTCAAACGCCGCGGACTCCTCGAAGACACACTAGTGGTCTGGTGCACTGAGTTTGGACGCATGCCCTTCCTCCAAGGAAACGGAACTGGTAGGGATCACAATCCAGATGCCTTCACCTGCTTCTTCACCGGAGCCGGAGTCAAAAAAGGATTCAGTTACGGACAGAGTGATGAGTTTGGATACAAGTCAGTGGTGGATCGCACCAGTGTCTACGACTTCAACGCCACCATCCTTCACCTCATGGGCCTCAACCACGAGCGCCTCACCTACTATCACAACGGACTCGAACGACGCCTCACAAACGTCCACGGTCACGTGATCAAAGACATCCTGACCTAAGTAACCCGTTCAAGAGATTCCCTCACCCTTCAGAGGGATTGGATTCCACCCAACGGACTGCGAATCGCACCAGCGCATTTGCGGTATCGACATTGAGCTTCTTCTTGATGTTGGCCCGGTGCACTTCGACTGTCTTTACACTGAGGTGCAGGCGTTCGGCGATTTCTCTGGTGCCCAAACCATTGCCCAGTAACTGAAACACTTCCAGCTCGCGATCTGTCAACGAATCCACGGACGACCGATTGGCTTGAAGGCGTCCTCCTGACATGGCATCCAGGATCTTCGCTGAAATGGATTCACTCACATAGACCTGACCGGAAAGAACCTTGCGGATGGCTGTCACGAGGCTTAACCCGCCTTCCTGTTTCATCACATAGCCTCTACCACCTGCCTTGAGCACACGCTCGGCATAAATACCTTCATCGTGCATGGACAGCACCAACACTGGAATATCAGGAGTTACTGACTGGAGATCCTTGATCAGCTCAATGCCGTTACGCCCAGGTAACGTGATGTCAGCAATCAAGAGATCCGGCTTTTCTTTCTCCGCCACACCTACTGCTTGTTCAGCGCTTTCGGCTTCGGCACAAACGACAAAGTCCTGCTCAGCCCCGATCAATGCACAGAGTCCTTGTCTCATGATCGGATGATCATCCACGACCATGATCCGCTTTGGCTTATCACTCATTTGAACCTCCATTCATCGGCACCACACAATTGGACCCAAGCCAATCCGGCATTCGCAACAAGGATGCACGCGCCTTCCGACTACTACAGAAAGATTGGAACCTCACAGCCACCATCGAGAAAGTGGATCCATGGATTCAACTGATTAG
Organism: Limisphaerales bacterium; assembly: GCA_965658675.1. Classification (GTDB taxonomy): domain Bacteria; phylum Verrucomicrobiota; class Verrucomicrobiia; order Limisphaerales; family CAZKNW01; genus CAZKNW01. Next base: position 26,966 of record CBFHTT010000004.1, on the reverse strand, counting down.
CCTTCAGGATCTCACCGTGCGTGAAGGACTGTTGAAAGCCACGGTCCAGATGCAATACAAGATCGAGAACGCAGGTATCAAATCCCTCTACGTGGAAGTCCCTGGCAATGCCGAAGCCATCCGCTTCCAAGGCGAACACATCGCAGACACCGTTCAGATCGGCACCAATGACAATGGATACCAGGAATGGGAAATCACCCTTCACCGCAGAGTGATTGGCGACTACCAGCTTCAGCTGCTTTACCAGACATCCTCCGACGCAGCCGCATCAAACACAGATCTGTTCAGTGCACATGGAACACGCCTCAATCTACAGAGAAACTTCCTCACACTCCGAGCCGATGGTCGCATACGCATTCAACCTCCGACAGAAAGCGCGGCCGTCGCCCAGACCGACTGGGAATCAGTCCCTCAAGAACTCCGCCGCGCACACGGAGGAAACGAAGGCTCCCATACCTATCGCGTTCTTCAGACACCGTTCACGCTCCCAGTGGCCATCATTCGTCACGAGACAGCAGAACAGCTTCCAGCCAGAGTGGAAAGCGCCACCATCCAGACGATCCTCACCGGATCAGGAGCCATGCTCACCCAAGCCACACTCCGTCTTGATCCAGGTGACAAGCGCCATCTCACCGTCACCCTGCCCAAAGGCGCACTCTTCTGGTTCGCCAGCGTCAACAGCGTCAGTGCCCGTCCATGGCGTGAAGGCGACAACCTTCTCATCCCACTTGAGAAACCACTTGAGAACGATCAACCCACGGAACTCAGTTTCACATACTCCACACCCGACACCAGTCGCAGCCTTCCAGGAGATATCCGACTCGCTGGCCCTTCGTTTGATCTGCCGCTCAAGGACATCCGCTGGACCATCCAGCTTCCCGAAGGACGCACACTCGAGAGACTCAGTGATGCATGGCAATACGAGCCCGGCGTGGTCGAGGTGGCTCAGACAGATGGATTGGACTCCTACCTCCAATCCCAGATTAGCGCCAAGCAGGCAAAGACACGCAAGGCCGAGACACTTCTCAACTTCGGTAACAGTCTCCTCCAGAAAGGCGACCAACAACGCGCCCGCAAAGCCTTTAATTCCGCCTACAATCTCTCTCAGCACGACGATGCATTCAACGAAGACGCTCGGGGACAATTGCAGAATCTCAAACGCCAACAAGCACTCGTCGGACTCGTCGGGCGCAGAGGAAACGCCTTCGCCGAACAACAGAGTCAACAAGAGCTGGCACCCGTTCAGCTACAGGTGAATTCAGGAGTCGAAGGCCCAAGCTACTCAGAGACCGACCTCAACCGAGTCCTTGCCAACAACTCCGTTGAATTAAACGGAGCACTGGTGCAACTGGCAGACCAGATCATCACTCAGCAGGAAGCTACTATCACCACACCTGAGGGCATCCATGCAGAGCTGCCAGTGCAAACACACCAACACATCTTCACCCGTTCCATCATGGTCGACGACGCTCCGATATCCATTGAGCTCCAAACCCTGATTCACAAGACAGCCAGCACAGGTCAACGCATCGCCTTCCTCTTCATCATGGCCCTGCTCTTCGCCACACTCGCACTCATCAGCCGCCCCACCAAAATGGAGAGCTGATCTATATCATCTTCTTCAAGCGAAACGACAGCCGAGTAGCAATCGTGGAAATTCCTCACGGTCGTAGAGATTCACCGAAGTTTTTCGGTTAGCGATTACCCTACACTTCCAAGACCTTTTCAATCTTGGTGAGATTCCTGTAGCCCTTGCTTGTGATCACCACGGTGTCTTCCAGTCGCACACCACCCTTACCGTAATAATAGAGCCCGGGCTCGACGGTGATGACGTGTCCGGCTTTGAACTTCCCTGTGCCGCTGGGACCAAAGCGTGGTAGCTCGTGAATCTCCAAGCCAAGACCATGGCCTGTGCTGTGGTAAAATCCCTGTCTGCGTCCTTTGACAATCCCGGTGTGAAACCCACGTTCATCAAACAGGTCACGCACCTCCCGATCCAGCCCCTTCATATCCACACCTGGCTTCAGTTTCTCCAACGCGAGTTCGAAACCATCCTTCACTGTTTGATAGACCTCTTTGACAAAGTCGCTGGCCTTTCCTCTGACAACTGTTCTGGAAATATCACCAAAGTACCCGGTCTTCTGCATCCGCGGAAAGACATCGAGAATGATCGGTTGGTTTGCTCGGAGAGGCCCGTGCCCCACTTCATGAGCATCACAGGCCTGATTACCACAAGCGACGATGGTATGGCTCGCCACTCCTCCCAGTTCCATGATCTTGGAATCGATCTCAGCCCGCAGGCGTTCAGCAGTCAGTTCCTTACCTCTGAGCAGCAGCCTGCCTTTGGGGCCGGGTTTGGATTTCTTCAGCAAGGCAATCCCGGCACTCATTCCCTCTTCCGTAACACGCAATGCTTCGGTAATTCGTCGCACCTCGGTCGGTGATTTGATTTCTCTTTCTGGAAAAACAGTTCCGGTAGCCACCTTGAGACTGATGCCTTCAGCCTCCAAACGGGATGCAACACCGTGAGGGAACTGATACGGCACGCTGACTCGACGAATCCGTTGAGACTTCAGAAGCCACCTCGCCATCTCCGGCATATCAATCCTGCTCTCCTGTACTTTCATCTGTCGCCTGACCTCCGAGAACGAAAGCACTTCACAATGCTTTGCTGATTTGGCTGCCCGTGATTCCTCAAGGTCGCTGATGATGATGAACTCCCTCCCCTTCAGTCTGGCGTATAGAAAAGGATCGGGCGCAAAGAACCCCACCGCATACAACAGATCTGCATCACGATCGCTGTCAGACACAATCAGGACGTTCTCTTGCTTACCCGGCTTTTGCATCGGAGAAGCCTAGGCAATTCGCGATACACGGCAAGGCTGTCTTTTATTGAGTATTTGGGAACCAGCCCGAGTTCCTCGTAGGTGTTCCTTTTCCCCGGCCGGGGCAACTGCTAGCGTCCCTCGCATGTCGCATTTGATGGCACAAAGAATGGCTGCTGCGTTCGGATTCATGGGCGTGGCCCTTGGCGCATTTGGCGCTCATGGGCTTAAGGATCGCCTGTTGGCCAATGAAACACTGGCGACCTGGGAGACAGCCGTCCTCTATCACCTGATCCATGCGGTTGTGCTGCTGGTACTCACCAATCGCCATTCGATTCAGCGTGGGACTTTTCTCTGCTTTGCCTCAGGCATTGTGGTCTTTTCAGGCACCCTCTACATCCTCTCCATCACTGGAATCAAATGGCTGGGTGCCATTACGCCAATCGGAGGTGTGTTACTTCTGATTGGATGGGCGAGATTGTTTTTTGAGAAGAAAAAGGAAGTTAAATGAGTGAATCTATCGAGTTCTTCAATCGCTATACCAAGAAGACGGAAACAGAAAAGGTCTATGGCGAGGGCTTCCTTCGCTGGACCTACAAAACGGCATTGGGTCGACTGAGCCTCTGGGCCATGGTCAAACGTAAGGGATTCTCCGATTGGTATGGATGGAGAATGAACAGCCGCAAGAGCGCCGAACGCATCGCCCCTTTCATCAAGCAGTATGGTTTGGATGAAAACGAGTTTCTCCACCCTGTAAGTTGGTTCTCATCCTTCAACGATTTCTTCTATCGCCAACTGAAACCTGAGGCTCGGCCAATCTTTCCTGACGAGACAGCAGCAGTCTTCCCTGCTGACGGTCGGCATCTGGGATTTCAAAACGTGGACGAAATGGACGGAATCTTCGTCAAAGGAGAAACCTTTTCACTGTCCGAGCTTCTGGGAAGCACTGAAGCAGCCAAGAGCTATGCAGGCGGCTCCATGATTCTTTCCCGCCTATGTCCGGTGGATTACCACAGATTTCACTACCCGGTCGAAGGTGAGATCCTGAGCCGCGAGCTGATCAACGGACCATTGTATTCGGTAAACCCACTGGCACTGAAGCAGAACATCCACATCTTCAGTCAGAACAAACGGATGGTCACGGTCATTGATTCGCCTACATTTGGGAAAGTAAACATGCTTGAGGTCGGCGCCACCTGCGTCGGATCCATGATCTATACCTCGGAGGCGAGTGGACAAGTAAACAAGGGTGATGAGAAGGGTTACTTCCGCTTTGGTGGGTCATCAACCATCCTTCTGTTTGAGAAAGACAAGATCACTCTCTGTGAAGATCTTGCAGAACACTCATCCGAACATAGAGAACTCTACGCAAAGGTTGGCGACGTGATGGGAACCGCCACCCACTAGATCACTGGATGGCGGCTCATGGATTCCACCCGAGCAAAACTACCGAGGGTGATCTTCCATCTGGACATGGATGCCTTCTACGCATCCGTGGAGCAACGTGACAATCCGGAGTTGAAAGGAAAGCCAGTCATCGTGGGTGGTTCACCGGACAGTCGTGGTGTCGTCTGCGCTGCCAGTTACGAGGCCAGGAAGTTTGGAGTCAGGTCGGCAATCCCCTGCAGTCAGGCCAAGCGGCTCTGTCCACAAGGTGTGTTTGTTCATCCTGAATTTCGCCGTTATAAGGACGAATCCCAGCACATCATGGCCATCGTGGCAGAGGCCGGTGCCACCATCGAACAAGTCTCCATTGATGAAGCTTATCTGGACTTTTCCGAGTCCTTGCGCCGGTCGCATCCCGACCATATACAATCGGCGGATCCTCTGCTCTTTGCTGCTGTGGACCTCGCCAAAGATCTCAGAGCCCGTATCCGCAAAGAGCGCAATCTCACAGCCAGCATCGGTATCGCTGGCAACAAGCTCCTTGCCAAACTGGCCAGTGATTTCAACAAACCGGATGGCATGACGCTGATTCCGGAACGGGACAAGGTCGCCTTCCTGAAGCCACTTCCAGCCGGTGCCATACACGGTGTCGGGAAGGTCACTGCAGAATCATTGAAACGGGTCGATATTCACACGGTAGGCGATATTCAAACCTATAAAGGAGATCTACAGCAGGTGGTTGGTTCCTTCGGATGGGCATTGAAGCGCTATGCCTATGGCGAAGACTCCCGGCCTGTAGAAACATGCGATGAGGTCAAGAGCATCAGCAGTGAAAACACGTTTGAAAAGGACACCGACAATCGCCCCTACCTTCGTGATTGTCTGTTGGAACAAGCCGACGATATCGGCACAAAACTAAAGAAGCATCGCCTCTCCGCCTTCACGGTTCAGGTCAAGGTCCGTTACTCAGACTTCACCACCCTGACCCGCCAATTGACGGTTGAAAGCCCGGTCGATGATCCAAAGGAAATCTACGACATTGGTTGCTACCTTCTCCGTCGCGACAAGCTGGTTAAACAACCGCTGCGACTACTCGGACTGGGCGTAAGCTCGCTGACAGAGCAAGGAGCGACTCAACTGGAACTCCCTTGGAAAGAAGCCAAGGAGTAATCAATTTATTTAGATCACTGGAGCAGCAGAGAGACAAACGAGAACCACTAAAGCTTCCAGCCCTTGCGGTAGTGATGTTGAAGAAACTCCTCTGCCTCAGGCGCGTTCTTGGCAACAAGGTTTACTGCGTCCCACTCCAGAGGCTTTTGGATTCGATGGCTAACATTGCCCAGATGGACATTCTCGGTCAGAGCCGCGCCATATTCGAAATTACAGGTGGTCGATCCTCCTGTCTTGCAGGCTTGGATCCACTCGGCGTGATGTCCGATGGAATCTGGAATGAATGGCTTGGGTGGTGTGTGATCTTCAAAGCGGTCTTCAGGTAGAAGGCGGAACTTGTTGTAGTCCGCAATCAGCAGTCCCTTCTCGCCAACGAACAGAACACCATTACCCCACTTGGGAAGAATCCCTTCTGCAAAGTGAGGCGGGCGACGATTACCCTGATACCAGATCATGGTCACCCCAGGTAAATTGCCACGCTCTGGAAAACGATACGTCACCGTCTGCCACTCTGGTGCACCCTGTGAATGTGCCTTGGGTCCCTCACTGGATACATGGAATGGTGCTCCGAGCGACAATGCCCAATGCGGGAGATCCATGAAGTGACACCCAAAGTCAGCCAGAGTGCCACCTCCGAAGTGCCACCAGTCGCGCCAAGTCTTGGGCAGATAGGAAGGATGATAAGGACGGTAAGCCACCGGTCCCAACCAAAGATCGTAATCGATATGTCCGGGCACTGGAACGATCTCCTCTGGATAAGGCTTGGCATGATGCACCTTGCCCACCCAGACATGCACTTCCCTGACTTCTCCAATACTTCCAGATTGAATCTCTTCGACCACACGGCGGTAATTATTCCCCGCATGAATCTGAGTCCCCATCTGCGTGGCCAATGCCTTGCTGGCTGCCTTTTCCTTGAGGAAACGAGCTTCAGAAACCGTGTGTGTCAGTGGCTTCTCGCAATAGACGTGTAGATCACGATCCATTGCCTCACTGGCAATCACGGCATGCGTATGATCCGGAGTGCTGATCACGACTGCATCAAGATCCCTTCTCCGCAACATACGACGATAGTCCGTATACGTCTTCGCCTTGGGAAAGGACTGAGCCGCTTTGGCCAGATAGAGCTGATCCACATCGCAGAGCGCCACGATGTTCTCACCCGAAACCCCTTTTAGATTCGCACCACCCCGATGCTCCACTCCAATCACACCAATGTTCAGCTTGTCATTGGCAGACTTGGGACTCTTGAAAAACGGCGAGCCTGATGCAGTGGCGACAGAGCCGAGGCCTGCTGCAGTCAGTCCGGTGGTGAGAAAGGAACGACGATCCATGGCGCAACGATACTAGAGTTGTCTCAGGAAGATGTTCTTGAAGTGAACGACATCTCTATGCGCCTGAAGCTCGATCGGACCAAATGGATAGATGGCTTTGTCGCGCTCCCAGTAATTCTCCATGATGATACCATCACGTTTCTTCGGATCCCATGTGACTGCCTCTCCGTTAAGCAGCACCATCACCTTGTTATCAATCATCACGATATGAAATCGATTCCATGATCCCACAAAGTGATCGGCACGGACGATCGGCTTGGATGGGTGGGTCTTGTTGTTGAACAACCCGCCTGATCCCACAGGGTCTGCCCACATCTGAACCTGAGGCGAACCACGCAGATACACTCCGCTGTCGCCACCTTCGTATATCTTCCAGTCCATGATCAGCTCAAAATCACCGTAGTCCCACGAAGTGCAGAGGTTGTCGAATTTCTTACCGATGTAGGTAAGTGCCCCGTTGACAACACGCCAGTTCTTGGCAGCAAGCTCATCGGCATCCACCTGCTTCTCAGCCCAGGTGTCGATGTCCATCTCAGCACGCTTCTTGGGATTCTCCACCAGTCCCTGCCACCCTTCTAGGTCCTTGCCATTGAAAAGGGCTTTGAAATCCGCTGGTGGCAGATTGTCCACGCGTGGCTTCGGAAGCTCTTTGATTCGGATGTTCTTGTAAGCCACCCAGTCGTTGTGTCCCAAAAATCCAATGTGCCCCTTTTCGCGAAGCATGCCTGGGTGTTCGAAAATCTTCTTTGCGTCCGTGATGGAATTCAAATCCGCATCCACGATGGTTGTGCCATTCAGAACCACACGCACCTTGCGCCCGATGCATGTGATCTCTTGGGAGTTCCATTCGCCTACAGGTTTCAACGCTCCTCGCTCAGCTGGCACCACACCATAGATAGATCCGTGATACTGCCATGGCTTCAGGTTTGCGTATTTCTCAGCGGTATTGTCGATCGTCTGGACCTCCATTCCGAGATAGGCAAGTGAACCACCCTTCTTCGGTGTGCGGATACCAATTCCATTGTTGGAACCTGGTTTGAGCTGAAAATCCAGTCGCAGCACGAAGTCAGCATACTCATCATCTGTGAGTAGGTTTCCGCCGCCTCCTTGAGCGCAGACAATGGCTCCATTCTCAACGGAATACCCGTCACCCTTACCAGCAAGGAGTGTCCAGCCATCCAGTGTCTCACCGTCAAAGAGGCTGACAAATCCGGCTTCAACGGAGGAACTAGGCTCAGCAGGAGTCGTGGAACAAGAAGTAAAGAGAAGACCGCCGATCAGAGCGGATGCCGTTAGGAGAAGAGGTTGAATGAGACGCTTCATTATTTGGAGAAAACAGTCCAAGTCGATTTGAGGGAGCAGGCTCAAGAAACACACCAGAGGTGTCAAGTGTCACCTCTCGACCGGATTCAAGCATCTGATCTTCAATATGATCGCAAAAACACCCTGAAACAGTCCGATTAAGGCATTTTCTAGTCCCTTCACTGAAAGATTGCCCCCGGGAGGGTGGTTCAGCACAATCCCAAGCTTATGTCTACAGGACGCAAGCAGTACCCTTTCGACATCATCGAAGCCAAATGGCAGCAGATGTGGGATCGGCAAGAGACTTTCCGCGCATGGAATCCGGGCGAATCCATACCGGCTGAGCACCCTTTTGCAGCTCGCCACGGTGGCGATGCCCTTCCACCCAAGTATTATGTCTTGGACATGTTTCCCTACCCATCAGGAGCAGGTCTTCATGTGGGACACCCTGAGGGATACACCGCTACAGACATCATCGCACGCTATCGTCGGTCAAAGGGCTTCAATGTCATGCACCCGATCGGATGGGACGCATTCGGTCTACCGGCGGAACAATACGCCATCAAGACAGGTCAACACCCACGGATAACGACTGAGACCAACGTCGCCAATTTCACCAAGCAGATCAAATCACTCGGCTTCAGCTACGATTGGTCGCGCGAGGTCAACACCACCGATCCCAACTACTTCACGTGGAGTCAGTGGATCTTCCTCCAGCTTTATCAGTCATGGTTCAACCCTGAGACCAACAAGGCCGAGTCCATCGACACCCTGCCAATCCCAGCTGAACTGAACACAGAAAAAGAACAGCGTGAATACCACGACAACAAGCGTCTGGCATACGTCTCTGAAGCACCTGTGAACTGGTGCCCTGAGCTTGGAACTGTGTTGGCCAACGAAGAGGTCATTGACGGCAAGAGCGAGGTCGGAGGCTTCCCTGTCATCCGCAAACCCATGCGCCAATGGATGCTACGTATCACAGCCTACGCCCAACGCTTGTTGGATGATCTGGATGGCATCGATTGGACCGATTCCTTGAAGGACATGCAGCGCAACTGGATCGGACGGTCCGAAGGCGCTGAAGTAGATTTCAAAGTCGATGGCCACGACGAGACCATCACAGTCTTCACCACCCGCCCTGACACCTTGTTCGGAGCGACCTACATGGTACTTTCTCCTGAACACAAGCTCGTGGATCAACTCACGACGCCCGAGCAGAAGGATGCGATCAAGGCATACCAAGAGGCTGCATCTCGAAAGAGCGATCTGGAACGCACTGAATTGGCCAAGGACAAGAGCGGTGTATTCACCGGCACTTATGCTCTGAATCCCGTCAATGGCGATCAGGTGCCCATTTGGATTGCAGACTACGTGCTCTCAACTTACGGCACCGGAGCCATCATGGCAGTGCCGGCACATGATGAGCGCGATCATGAATTTGCGGAGAAGTTCAACCTGCCGATCAAGGTGGTCGTTCAGGCACCTGAGGGGCAGGAGTCCATCGGATTCACCGGCGTTGGCACCAGTGTCAATTCAGGCATCCTTGACGGACTTTCCACTCCCGATGCCAAGAAGAAGATTTCAGAATGGCTACAGGAAAAGGGTGTCGGCAAACGGACGATCAACTACAAGATCCGCGACTGGCTCTTCAGCCGTCAGCGCTATTGGGGCGAGCCATTCCCAATCATCTGGCGCAAGGATGATGAAGGGAATCTCTACCATGAGGGCGTCACTGCATCCGATCTCCCTGTCCTGCCACCGGAACTCACGGACTATAAGCCCACCTCAGATGGCAACCCTCCATTGGCACGCGCCGAAGACTGGGTAAACACCGAGGACGGAGCCATCCGCGAAACCAACACCATGCCGCAATGGGCTGGCAGTTGCTGGTATTACCTGCGCTATCTGGATGCTTCGAATTCAGACTCCTTCTGTAGCAAGGAAGCTGAAGCCTATTGGATGAATCCAGAAGGAGGCACACCTGGTGTCGATCTCTACGTCGGTGGAACCGAGCATGCTGTGCTGCATCTGCTCTACGCACGATTCTGGCACAAGGTGCTGTTTGACCGCGGTCACGTGACCACTCCGGAGCCTTTCTACAAACTGGTCAATCAGGGACTGATCCTTGGCGAATTGGAATTTACCTACTTCAGCACAGAAGGCGGTGCGAAGGTCAGCGCCAAATTGGTCCGAGAGATCAGTGAAGAAGCCAGCTCTGCCGGAGCCCGCTTGATCGGCACGCACAAGGAGACCAAGGAAAAGGTCTTCGGAACGCGTGTGACAGAAGACGACGTGGAACCAAGCGGCAGCGACTACATCTTGAAGTCCGACAAGGACATCCAGGTCGATGCCCGCAGCTTCAAGATGAGCAAGAGCCGCGGCAATGTGGTGAACCCAACCGACGTGCTCGAGCTTTACGGAGCAGATGCCTTCCGCCTCTACGAGATGTTCATGGGGCCATTGGAAATGGTGAAGCCGTGGAGCACCAAGAATGTGGATGGTGTCTATCGCTTCCTGGCTCGTGTATGGCGTCTCTTTGTCAGCAAGGATGGCGAAGTTCAATTTGAGCAGACGCTGGCTGCTGATCCATCCAAGACTGAAGAAGCCTTTGCCGCTATCGGCTTGGATGAATCCGTCCAAACCATTGAAGCCACACCGGAACAACTGAAGACACTCCACACCTGCATCAAGAAAGTGACTGAGGATCTGGATGCCATGCGTTTCAACACGGCCATCTCCGCGATGATGATCTTCGTCAAGGAAGCCACCGCGTGGAAGGTTCGCCCTGCTTCCGTCCTGAAGACCTTTCTCCTGTTGCTCCAGCCATTTGCTCCTCATCTCGCTGAGGAAATGACCCAGCGCCTGAGCAAGGTCACCGGCGAGCAGATCAACACCCTAACCTATCTGGAATGGCCGAAGTTTGACGAATCTCTTTTGGCTGAATCCAGCCTGCTCTACCCCGTTCAGGTCAACGGCAAGCTGCGCGACAAACTCACCCTCCCAGCAGACACCAGCAAAGAGGATGTTGAGAAAGCCGCCCTTGCTTCCGATAAGGTCAAGAGTCACATCGAGGGCAAAGAGATCAAGAAAGTGATCGTTGTGCCCAAGAAGATGGTGAACATCGTGGCAAAATAGGCCAGACCAGCGATGATGGGACTCAGCCGCCAGCAGCAACAATTTTTGGCCTTTGCGGTCCTATTGTTTCTTGTGGGAATGGCTGTAAAATACACATTACTGCCCAACGCGTATCCAGACGCGGGCGAAGCAAAAACTGAACATGCAGCACCTTGACTTCGATGAAGTATTGGAAGATGTGATCCGGAAAGATCCCCGGTATCACAGGGATGCGTACCATTTCATCCGCGAAGCACTGGAACACACCCAGCGCGCCATTGCCAAATCCAGCAAGGGAGAAGCCCGACACGTATCTGGTCAAGAAATCCTGAAAGGCATCCGTGACTACGCCGTGAAGACCTACGGCCCCATGACCATCACCGTCTTTGACGATTGGCGGATCACATGCTGCGAGGACTTTGGAGAAATCGTCTACAATCTCATCGATTCCAAGATTCTGGCCAAGAATGAGGGTGATTCCAAAGAGGACTTTTCAGCCCTCTACACCTTTGAAGAAGCCTTCGTGCATCCTTTTCTTCCGAGTTCCAAAGTTCCAAAGAAAGATTCTGACTCCGAGCCCAAGTCAGAGAATCAGGAGAAGCAATCCTGAGCCTTCGTCCCAACCGCCTTTTACATGAGCCAAGCCTCCATTCCTTCGGTCCCACCCAACACCCACATCACCCAGCTTCCAAACGGACTGACCATCATCGTCCGCGAGGATCACAGCGCCCCCGTGGTATCTGTGCAGGCTTGGTCCAAAGCTGGATCCATTCATGAGGGAGATCTTCTGGGAGCTGGGATGTCCCATGCTCTCGAGCACATGCTTTTCAAAGGCACATCCAATCGCCCCGGCCATCGGATCGATCAGGAAGTGCAGGAGGCAGGCGGTCACATGAACGCCTACACTTCGTTCGACCGCACCGTGTATTACATCGATGCTCCGAACACAGGTGTCGATACCGCCATCAGCATCCTCACGGACATCATGTGCAATGCCGCCCTGCCTGCAGAGGAACTGGAGAAAGAGAAACAAGTCATTCTCCGCGAAATGGACATGGGGCAGGATGATCCCGGACGCCGGGCAAGTCGCCGTCTTTTCGAAACCGCCTACACGCGCAGCCCATATCGATTCACGATCATCGGCTATAAGGACATCTTCAACACACTGAAGCGCGAAGATCTGCTGGACTACTATCATCGCCACTACACACCGGGGAACACCTTTTACGTCGTGGCAGGTGATGTGAAGAACGACGACATTGTGGCCAAGATCTCAGAGGCCTATAAGGATGTTAAATCACGTCCCGTCCCTGCTCCGTTTCTGGCAAGTGAACCCTCGCAGACCGCCCCTCGCGAACTGATTGAAGAAACCTCAGTCGAGGTGGAACACTTCCACTTTAGTTGGCATATACCTGACCTTCGGCATCCGGACACTGTTGCCCTCGACGTGCTTTCTGTGATCTTGGGTGGAGGACGCAGCTCGAGACTCTATAAGGAGATTCGTGAAAAGCAGGCATTGGCTCTTTCTGCTGATGCATGGACCTACAATCCCGGGCTCCCTGGCATCTTTGGTATGAGTGGAGTCACCGAACCTGGAAAGTTCTCCGCCGCTCGCGTTGCAATGCTCAAGGAGCTGGAGAAAGTCCGCACGGAACTCGTCAGTGAAACCGAACTGGCCAAGGCGAAAAAGCAATTCATCTCCGGCATGCTCAGCACACGCAAGACCATGTCCGGACAGGCGCAGGAGCTCGGATCCAATTGGCTCGCTGCGACCGATCTCAGTTTTTCACAGCGTTACTTTGAGCGAGTCCAACAACTGACCGTTGACGACTTGAAGCGGGTGGCCAATCAGTATCTCGTGGAAAGCAATCAAACGCTCTTTGCTCTAGTCCCCACCGGCTGCAAGCCCCAGGAGGCAGAACACAGTGCAGAAACAGCAAGCGGAGAGATTCAGAAGATCGAGCTTCCCAATGGACTGCGCATCCTCTTGAAGGAAGACCACAAGCTCCCCTTCGTTCAGACCAAGGCGATCTTCAACGGCGGCGTCCTTTCCGAAACAGTGGAGAACAATGGTATCACCAGCCTCATGGGAAAGATGCTCCTCAAGGGCACCCCTGATCGAACAGCTGAACAGATTGCTGAAGAGATTGAATCCATCGGCGGTCACATATCCAGTTACGGCGGCAACAACAGTTTCGGAGTCGAAGTGGAAACCTTGTCTGAGGACTTCGATACCGGTTTCAACATTCTCACCGATGTTCTCCTCAATCCGCTCTTTGATTCAGACATTCTTGATCGAGAAAAGAGTTTCCAACTCGCATCCATTCAGGCTCGTAAGGATCAACTCCTCCAGACCTGTAGTCGGACCATGCGCCGCAAGCTTTTCGGCTCCGGCGGTTACGGATTGGACAATCTAGGTTCTGAAGAAAGCGTCAGCGCCATCACGCCTGACAGTCTCAAAGCCTTCCACAAAGAACGCATCGCGCCACAACATGGAGTGATCGTTGTCTTCGGGGATATCGACTCTGCAAAGATTCGTTCAGCCATCGAAACCACACTGGGACAATGGACCAATCCTGACGCCACAGCCCCAATCGTTGATTACCAGCCACAGAGCGAGCCTGGTGATCACGTCGAGATCAAAGACAAGCAACAGGCGGTCGTCGTCATGGGATTTCCCGGAGTCAGCATGACCGACCCCGATCGTCATGCCCTGGATCTCATTCACGAAGCCTGCAGCGACCTTGGCTCCAGACTCTTCATGAAGATCCGTGACGAACTCGGGCTGGCCTACTACGTGGGTGCTCAGACCGTACCCGGAAAGACCAATGGCTACTTCACCTTCTACTCAGGCACCGAGCCCGGAAAAGAAGATCAGGTGAAGACCGAATTCATCAACGAGATCAACGCACTCAAAGCACAGGGCCTCTCTACCGAGGAACTCGAACGCGCCAAGGCCAAGACACTCGGGGCTAAGAAGATTGGCAGGCAGGAGCTTTCCGCACTCGGAACAGCCGCTGCATTGGATGAACTCTTTGGTCTGGGTTATGACAACTACCTGGAAGAGGAGAAACAACTGGCAGCCGTCACAGTGGAAGATACAATAAAGGCTGCTCAGACCTACTTCGATGAATCCAAAATGGTGGTCTCCATCATTCGCCCAGAGCTTCAAGCGTCCGCTGAATAGACTTCCGTTTATCTTCATCTAAGGCTAATCCTCAGTCCTCCATGATCACTCGTTTACTGGCTATCGGCCCGCTGGCTGCGCTTGCTCTGCAATCCCACGCCGCAAACCTTCCATCAAACCAAGTAAACGCCCAGCCATCGTCCACAACGGCCAGAATGTAAGATCAGGCAACTGGAAGCTCGTCGTTCAAAAGCGCAAGCCAAGCCTCAAGACCGCCGAACTCTATCGCCTGGATCTCGACCCAGCAGAGGAAACCAATCTTATCGAAGAGCACCCTGAAAAGGCACAGGAGCTCTTTACCATCTTGAACGAAGCAGTCACCCAATAACGACAATCACAAAAAAGCCGGATAGAGATGAACTCCAACCGGCTTCGAGATTGTCTGGTAGGTGGACTTACTTCTTGAGGTTCCAACGCATGACGCGTCCCCACTTGTTCCACTCGGCCATGATGATATTGCCCTTGGAATCAAAGGTGATTCCGTGAGGTCCGGTTGAGAGTCCTTCGCGCCAGTTCTTTGGCTCAACACGATTGGTGTTGTTCTCTCCCTTGTAATCATTCCGTCCCATCTCTGCGACCATCTTGCCGTCCTTGTCCCAGACAGAGACGCGTCCAGCGATTTCCGCGACACAGACGTAGTCGCCGTGGAATGATGCAGCGCTGGGGCGGCGTAGTCCTGTTGCGTGAACACCAATGACTTCTCCATCCAGTGAAAGATGCACCAAGCGAAGATTCACACGGTCACAGCAAAGGATACGTGGTTCATCATAACGTGGATCAATGTAGATCTTGTGACAATTCTTGAGGTTGTATGGAGCAACACGGCCACCGAAGACCTTCTTGAAGTTCCCTTTCTTGTCGAAGACGAAGATCCAGTCTTCTCCATAACCGTCCACAACGAAAATATCGCCATTGGGAGCTACGTCGACCGAAGTGAGACGCAGACCACGCGGTTTGCCATTCTTGGTCCGCTTGTCTTCCGGAAACGCCTCACGGGGAATCTCAAGCAACACCTTGCCCTTCAGGTCTGTCTTGATGACTTTCTGTTCACCCAGAACGGAGGCATAGATCTGATCATTCTTAATGACGAAGCCATGCAGGGAACCGGGCATTCCCTTGATGTTGTGTGAATATTTTCCATTCGGCTTGTAGACCTGGATACCGGAGCGGTCGCCTTCCACACTAACGTAGAAATTGCCTTTGGAATCCACATCGATCTCACCATGTGAATTACCGATGTGATCCATGCCCTTTGGAGGAGTCAGCCAATTGGGGGCGTATTCGTATTTGAGTTCAGCGCTGGCCACAGAGGCCACGAGCCCGATCAGGAGGGGAGTCAGGAGACGTTTGATCATATTAGGTTATCTTTGAGGAATTCTGAGAAAATTTATTCACCTTTTGGCTTGGCCCAGTCGGGTTGATCTTTGAGGTGGTAAAGCATTTCGCCTGCCTTGCGAACGAGAAGCACGCCTTCGTCTTCGCGGTCAGCAAAGTCTTCGATGTTGATGGTATTGGGATCTCGATATCCCAGATTGATGGAGTGGCAGACCTCTTCAGGGATCTGTGTGGCCAAGGTCACTTTCACCCGACACTTTTCAATACCTTCTTCAAATTTACCAATACCACGAACATGAGTGGAATGAGCCAAGACTCCCCATGGAAAGTCTTTGAACTTGTCCCATTGTTTGAGGAAGTAATCGCGACAGTGATAGCCGACAGCCATGATGTTGTCCTTGTGCGTGAAGCAGACTTCATCCACATGCGGTGCATAGATGATCAACTCGCCGCCATCCGCAACGACAGGCTCCAGCTTATACATGCACTTTCCAGCAGTCCAAATCTCGTCATACATCTTGGGCGCACAGGAAAGCACGGTGTGAAAAGGCTTGTCCTTGTAGACAATGTGAACCTGTCGGGAGATTTCACTGGCAGCATCCCATGCATTCTCAGGAGAGCCAAAGGTCAGTCCGCAAAGGCTGGTCTTCTCAACCACCATACAGAAGCACTTCTTGTCCACTCCCACCAAAGCACCGGCACGGTCAACGACTTTTCGAACTGGCGTCCACTTGTTGCCAATGATCATTGGGTTGGTCACGACGGCACCTAGCCAATGGAAGAAATTGAGAATCTCCGGTCCACCAATGCCAGGGAACAGGTATTTGTTTCCACCTGAAAAGCCGACCACCTCATGGGGAAAAACAGGACCTATGATGATGACCTGATCATATTCGAAGACGAGCTTGTTGATCTCAACTGGCACTTCCATTTCGAAAAGACCGTCGCTCAATTCCAGAATCTCTTCACGGGTGATCACCCCAACCTGTTTGAGCTGATCTGGATTATCCCATTCGTGGTTGAAGAACTGAACCTTGCTATAGGGTCCTTTGTGTTCATCCACAGTGATTTCCAAGCGCTCACAAATGGCCTCCTCGCTCATCGGCTGATGCGTGCCCAACGCCACCAGAACATCAAGAGCCGCTACTTCGACTCCAATCTGATCAAAGACCGATTTGAAGACGGTGCCGACTGGTGCTGTGCGAGTGCTGTCTGGAACAACCAGAAGGACACGCTTCCCTGCATAGTCAGCCGCAGGAAGAGCATTTCCAACGAGCGAGCGAACATCATCTTCAGAGACGACGTGTCCGGGGCCGGATTGAGTGCTTAGAACGTCCATAACGAACGATTAGATCGTGGTAGAAAGATAACCACCATCGACACAGACATCCGTGCCGGTTACAAAGCCTGAAGCTTTTTGGCTGGCCAGGAAGATCGCCGCACCGACCAGTTCCTCCGCCTTACCGAAACGATCCATTGGAGTGTGTCCGAGAATGGCCTGCGCACGCGGGGTTGGAGTTCCATCTTCGTTGAACAGCAGCTTCTTGTTTTGTTCAGCAGGGAAGAATCCTGGAGTAATTGAATTCACTCGCACGCCGGTGGTAGCCCATTCGCGTGCAAGGAACTTGGTGAGACTCAATACCGCAGCCTTGGATGCGGAATAAGCAATCACACGAGACAACGGAATATGGGCTGAGATACTTGCGATGTTGATGATGCTTCCCTTCCCCTTCTTGATCATGTCCGGAGCAAAGACCTGACATGGAAGAAGCACACCACCTACGAGGTTCATATCAAAATTCCAGTGCCAGTCATCAAGCTTGATGTCTTCCACCTTCATGTCACCGGTAACGGTCACCTTGGGATCATTGCCTCCAGCGGCATTAAGAAGAATCGTTGGTTCCCCAAGCTTGGCGCGAATCCGCTTCTGCGCAGATTTGAGGCTTTTTGCATCCATGGCGTCTGCCTTGAAAAATGCGGCCTTTCCTTTCGCATCAGTGATGGCTTTGACACGAGCACGACCACGGGACTGGTTGCGCCCCAACACTGCGACCTTTGCACCTGCCTTGGCAAGACCTTCGGCAATGGCGCCACCCAATACACCCGTAGCACCAATGACTACGGCCACTTCATTCTTCAGATTGAACAGATTCATTTTGAAATTTCAGAAAACTGGTCGGTCGTCATGCCGACACAAAACAAAGGCGCGGATCATCAAGCCCACACACAGGGGTTACAAAGAAAAAATCAGAGGCTATTTTAGGTTTGGGCCATAGCCTTTTGCCGGAGTGCCATCCTCCTCCAGTTTATCACAACTCCATAATAGGCCACGAGTGATCAGGTCGAGATAGACTCCCTGCTCCATGGTCTCGTTGTGATGCCCAAGTGTGGTCCCAAAAGTCTTCCCCTTGCCATACTTGTTCACCCATACACAAAGCTGATCCTTCTTGGTTCGCGCACCATAGGCAGTAGCCAATGGCGTGGTTCCTGGCCAAATCTTCTCGATCTCATAGAGCTCACCATTTGGTGTTCTCCATACGGAGGGAAAGCCCTTCATGACTGGATGAGTCTCATTCACCTTCTTCACATCCACAGCCGTCTTGTGCTGGTGCCTCATGGAGGTCACCCCAAGCACCTTGCGCCATTCATCGGTCTCCGCATTGCGATACGAGTGCATGGAACAATGCAGGACGACTGCCGGGACTCCGTTCTTATGCGCTTTGGCGATCTGATGAACAAACGCCTTGTCGGTGACGCCGCCAAAACACTCGTTATGCACGACAACATCATATCCTTTGGCCCAATCCTGTTTCTCATAAACACTGACACGGTGGTCACGCTTGCTTCCTCCTTCATGCAAAACAGTGAACTTCACATTTGCACGGGCACTGATTCCCTTGGAAAGAATTCCCTTCTGATTCTCGTAATCGTGACAACACCCACCAGTAATCATGAGTGCCTTGAGAGGCTCCGCCGCAGAAAGGTTGCACGCCACCGCGGCGCCACAGAGAAGAAGGACGATTCTTGAGATCATTAAGTTCAGGGTTTGCTTTTGTCTTTGGGGGTAGTTTCTACAGGCGCCAATGGCGCTACAGAATTGGGACCAGTAGCTGGCCGGTCAGAAAACTCTGGTGGCAAAACTGATTCTTCCCGCGGCGGATAATCCGTCGCCTCGATCACGCGTCGTCCACCACGCACACGCACCAACCCCGACTCCGAGACATACAGTCGTGGAAACGAGTCTGCATTATGGTGGGTCTGACGAATCAGCATCTGCCCATTAGGATCAAACACCGAGTAATTATAAGCACGAGCAATTGCCCGCGGTGTCTGATGCAACACATGTAGGTTTCCGTAACTGTCAGCCTTGGCATACCACTTACTGAAATTGGTGATCTCATCGATCTCCCGAACCATATAAGTCCTTTCTTCCTGCTCGCTGGTAACGCGGAGGTAGAACTTCATCTTACGTTTGAAGAAATGCGCCTGCTCCAAAGAAAAGACTCTCGTCTGAGGGGGGCCCTCCGGACGATCTGAACGAGGGGGAATACCAATCGTCTTCTTCCACATGGTCGTAGGTTTGAAAACATTGAATTCGAGAGGGCGGGACCCCAGATCCTCACTCCATCCATTCTCCCTTACCTTGACCTGAACAAAGACCTTATACCCTCCAGGATCATTGATCTCGTAGGCTTGCGACAGGTCGAAACGACGGGTAACTCGACTCGCGTTTGGAACTTCAAATTCACCTTTGATCGGAAGGGGATAAGACTTGGGAATCACCTGCCCGTTTCCATCCTGGAGCAAGACATCCAGCCAGGCTGAGTCCTGACCAAAATGAAGAACCCGCCCCGATTGATTCACAATCCGGATTCCCACCACCAAGGTCTCTCCCGGTATGATCTGATCCCGCTCAGAAACCACCTCAACAGTCACCAACTGCCCAAAGCAGTTGATTGCGGCGAGAAACAACGTTGCCAATATTGATGGGATTCGCATGCCCGAACTTTATGAAACCCATGCCCCTGCGCAAGGCTACAGACCTCAAACTGCGCCTCAATGTCGCCCTTTTCGCAATTCGTTCATTCCCTCATCGATCCCGGATAATTCATGAATCTCTTTCAATCAGGATCAGAATCCGGATTTTGATGCTACACAAAAAAAAGCCGCACCGTGTTCACGATGCGGCAATTTAAAATACGAAAAAGGCTACAGTTCAATCAGGTTGGGGAAGCCTGCGCACCAACGTCTGAATCGTCGGTCCAATCTCCCATTTGCATGAATTGCTTGGCTTTGCGCCTCTCATATCTGTGTTTTGTCGGCTTATTCGGCCTACTGGCTACTTGATGGAATGGATGTTTAGAGTCACGGACTACTTCTTCAATGGCGTCTTGAGTTCTAGTCATAATTTATTCCTTTTATAGGTTACCTCCCCATAAGCCAGATCGGTGCCAAAGAGCAGAGTTTGATTACTTGGCGTCCGAACTGTCGATGTACTCGATATGCTGTGCATACTTTTGAGAAGGATTGACGATGGATTTAGCTCGCCACGTCTCTTTCGTCAAGGTTTCAGTCCCTAAAACAGCATTCCACACCACACACATATAACTTTAACGTAAAAGTTAATACTTTATTTCGATTCCTCCTAATCGCCAAGCACGACCAAGGATCACTTACAAAAAAGACGTTCAATCGCCATTCTGGCAACTGAACGTCCAAATCAAGTAGTCGCGGTCTGTCGTTTATTCCGCGGAATCTCGCCGCCGAAAGGTGCCGGACTTCCACTCACCTAGCTCACAACTATCCACTTCAGAAAAGCCAACCGACTCAAACGCCTCAGCGACTCGTGGGTACTGCCGGATGAGAATACCGGCTAGAATGAGGGCTCCTCCTTCATCCACGTGATTCACGATCCGCTGACGCTCTGAAATCAGTAGATCGTAGATCAGGTTTGCGCACACCACATCGAACTTGCCCAATCCCTTCTTTGGAACGTTGGTAATATCTTCAACACCGAACTCGATCTCTTCTTCATCGAGTCCATTGATAGCTGCATTCTCTCGAGCCACACGAATAGCATTCTCATCGTAATCAACAGCAAGAATTCGCTCCGCGCCCAGTTTCCGCGCAGCAATAGCCAGGATACCTGACCCAGTCCCCAGATCACCAAAGGTGTTCAGTGATTCCTTTAGCGCGGCGGCCACCAAAGATTCCAAGCAGTAAAGAGTCGTCGGGTGCTGCCCTGTCCCAAAACTGAGTCCGGGATTAAGGATCACTGTCTCCTGCCCCGGCTTAGGCTGTTCCTCACACCAGTCAGGCTTCACTAGCAACTTGTCGCTCACGTGGATCGGATGGAAATGTTCCTTCCATGACTCGGCCCAATCCTCATTCTTGATCTTCTTGGTGGAGACCTCACTCGGCTCGACTGACAGACCGCATTCCTCGATGCTTTCCAATCCCTTCTGCAGCTTACGACGGACACCTTCGTCCCATGCGTCCACGTCTTCGAGGTAAACAGACACCTTTGTCTCATTCCTCTCCGGCACAGCAAAAACCGACGGAATCTGACCCAGTTCCCGGTCCATCAGATCAATCACGGCGTCTTCGGCTTCAATGTTGCAGGTGATGGACACCTGTCTCAATTGTTTCGGTTGTTCGTCTGTCTCCATGAAAAAAATAGTATTACAATGTCCGCCAAGGCGCATAACTGATCAGGCGCGCTCTGGATCCGGGCTCACGATAATCAACTGTCGATACGCTGGCATACTCAATCTCTACTCCGCCCATATGCCTCATGGGAATGCCCAACATCAACGAGAGCAACATCCGGATCACACCACCATGGCACATGATCAATACGGACTTTCCCTTCTCCTTCTCTGCCAACGTCTTCAGACCACGCTCAATACGCTCCTGATAATCAGTGATTCTTTCGGCGTTTGGAATTTTTCCATCGGTGAGCCACTGCAGCCATAGATGAGCGTCCGTTTCGTACTTCTCCTCTACTTCGCTCCAAGTCAGTCCGGTCCAATCGCCAAAGTCGACTTCTCGAAAGTCGGATTCGATCGTTGGTTCGATACCGCCTTTGGCATCAGCAATCGGGGCAAAGGTTTGCCGAGTCCGGATCATCGGGCTGCAATAATAGCTATCAATCACCTTGTCCTTGAAGAAGCCACCCAGTGATTGAGCCTGGGAGTGTCCTTTGGGAGAAAGCTCCATTTCAAGCTTTCCACCAAAGACCTGATGATAACGTTCTTCAACGTCACCATGCCTCACAAGATAGATCCGCGTGCAGTCGCTCATTTCAACGATCAGCCTTGGGCAATGGCCGTTTTCTGAATCTCGTTCAGACGATCCATTCCAGTCTTACCGTACGCCAACATCTCTTGAAGTTGGTCAGGTGTGAAGGTCGATTCCTCACCTGTCCCCTGCAGCTCGATAAATTCGCCCTTGCTGGTCATCACAAGGTTCATGTCCACTTCTGCTGCTGCATCCTCAACATAGCGAAGGTCCAACAGCGTCTTGCCTTCAACAACGCCAACGCTGACAGCTGCCACCTCGTTGATCAACGGACTCTCGGAAACCAACCCATCGGTTATCAATTTATTGGTGGCCAGAGCCAGCGCTACAAAGGCACCGGTGATGGATGCAGTCCTTGTGCCGCCATCAGCCTGTAGCACATCACAATCGATCCATGCAGTCCGGGCACCTAGCTTCTCCAAATCCACTGCCGATCGAAGCGAACGACCAATCAAACGCTGAATTTCAACGGAACGGCCATCCTGTTTACCACGACTCGAGTCGCGTTGTTTGCGGGAAAGAGTGGAGTAAGGAAGCATGGAATACTCAGCAGTGATCCAGCCTCCAGATACATTCTGATACTTCATCCAGCGCGGCACAGCCTCCTCAATGGTAACGGCGCAGATCACGCGGGTATTGCCCCATTCGATCAGAGTTGAACCCGTGGCATGAGGAGCGATGCCGTTCTGAAAACGGATCTCACGCAGTCCATCATTGGCACGACCATCGGAACGATTCCCGTCCTGATCAAAAGAGGTTTCCTTCAAAGGTTCGCTCATAGGCGGCGCATCCTAGTGAGGCCTCCAAGGCACCGCAACCTTCATCCTGAACAGCGTTTCTACTCCCAGATTCCACCCAATGCCTGAATGAGTCTCAACTGAGCCAGCACGGATTCATTACGCACCTGCTGCACCAGAATGCCCTGCTGCTTTGCTGTAACCTGCGCGGCCAGCCACTCACTCTTTGCGCCCAGTCCGACTTCATAACGCCTATGAGCATCATTCGCAGAGGAAGAAGCAGATCGCGCAGCCTCTTGCCGAACTATCAATTCTTCAGACAGGCTCTTTGCTTCCACCAAGGCATCTTCAACTTCTTGAACGGACGTGAGAAACAGTGACTGCATCATCGCGACCGACTCCTTCCATTCGGCCTTGGCTTGGGCAACTGCCGACTTCCTTGCCCCCAGCCTGAAGAGCGGCACATCCACTTCCGGCCCCACACTGAACAAACCGCTGTTTCCCTCAAAGAGATTGGATGTCTTCAGGCTCGCTACACCGCCACTTCCAACCAACATGATCCTTGGAAGATAGTCGGCCTTACGGACACCAACTTGAATTGCTGAAGCCTGCATTCTTCGATCCGATGCTTTCAAATCTGGCCGTCTGATCAACAACTTTGAAGGCACTCCAACAGGAATCTTAGGCAGGCTCTTCATTCTATCGACAGAGAGATCAATGGGGTCTCCGTCAGTGGGAATAAAGCCCGTCAACACGGCAATGCTGTTGTGCAATCGTGCCACACCTCGTTCTCCTACTTTGACCACTGCGTCAGCTTCCTTGAACTGAAGCATGGCTGCATCCACATCAGAGCCCACACCAAGTCCGTGCCTTACTCGCGCCTTTTGAATCCCAAGCTCTTCCGAAGCGAGATCGCGGATGGTTTCGCGTTGATTCAGTTCATTGGTGAGATGAAGCAGGTTGAAATACTGGGTAGCCAGCTGGATTTGAAGCGACAGCATGACTCCTTCGTAATCAGCAGCTGTTGCTTCAGCTTCACGCCTTGCACCTTCTGTCATTCCAGCCACCCGCCCCCAAAGATCTATCTCCCATGATGCATTTAAGCCCAACCGGTAGCGCGAGTACTCTGGCTGAGAAATAGGGAACAAAAGGTTATTGATCGAATCCCGCTGTCTCCCAATCGCACCCGATGCTGAAATAACGTGAAAGCGCTGGCTCCCTGTAACTCCCAACGCAGCCAGACTTTTTTCAACACGAGCCGCAGCTGCATCCAGATTTGGATTATTCTCATGGAGCTGCTCCATGAGGAGATCCAAGGTCTCATCTTCATAAACAGCCCACCATTCCTCCATCTGAACCTGATTCGTAGAGGCTGAATCGCTCTCGACAGAAAACCGGTTTCCTCCCGCATCTGGTGTAGCCCGCTCTGAGTCTGGAGACATCTTCTTCGTCAGCGAATGACATCCAACAGACAGCATTGATGCGATCGCGAGCCCCAATAGAAACATGGGTCTCAGCAAGATTGGAAAGTTCATTGTGCTCCTCCTTCCATCGCCGCATCTGGACGCTCGGGTCTAAAGATCGCGAAGAACACACTCAGCACGCTCGGCACCAACACCAAGGTAAAGATCGTGGACACCAGCAACCCTCCGACCACCACCGCTCCCAATCCGCGATAAAGCTCGGAGCCTGCTCCTGGCAACAAGACGAGAGGAATCATCCCGCCTACTGACGTCAAGGAACTCATGAGAATGGGACGCACGCGACTCTTCACAGAAGCAATGATCGCTTGGTCCGGAGTCTCAAGATGTCTCTTTGAATCTGCCAGAAAGTTCAATGTCTGATGAATGATCAAAATCGCATTATTCACCACCACGCCCGCCAAGATCACAAACCCCAGAATACTCAGCATATCCAGATTCTGCACAGGCATGTAGGGATCCATCAGACTCCAGTAATGGACCAGCGCCAATCCGGCAAAACCACCCAGAGTTGCCAAAGGAACAGACAACATGATCACCACTGGAGAACTCCAGCTTTGGAATAGAATCACCAACACAAGATAGACCACAAGAAACGCAAGAAACATGGAACTCGTGAACGTCCCCATCAGAGACGAATCCCCCAAGAGCGCTTCTTTGATTTCATTCAGCTTACCTGCAGAACCAGCAAGCCCAACCTCGATTCCCGGCCGAATGGCCCCTTGTTCCCTTAAGCCAGCAACCAACTCATTCACCTGCTCAATCGCCGTTTCCAACGGCTGACCTGCAGGAGGCGTGAATTGGATGGTTACCGCTCTCGCTCGATCAACGTGACGAATCTCATCAGGTCCCAATACTCTCCGCACCTCTGCCAGACTTTTCATGTCGACGATTTGCCCTGTCATCGTAGCCACCGGTGCATTCAAAATACCATCCACAGGATTTTCACCAAACGAACGATCGCTCACGACCTTCATATCCAACAGCTCTCCATTACGTTCATACTGACGAAAAAACAGAATCCCATCACCGTTCGCCTGGGCAGCCAAGCCAACGTCCGAACGATTTAATCCGACTTTCAACAGAGCGCGATCCTTAGGTTCAATCCGAAGTTCACTCGAAGGCATCAGAAAGTTGGCAGGATCAGGATTCACACTGTAAGGCCCAAACTTCTCAATCAGGGCAAACATCAGTGCACTCGCGGAGCCACTCACCGATTCGAGTTCACGCCCCTTCACATCGATGTTGATGGCCGACCCTGTATTTCCTCCAACACGGAAGAGTGGCATCTGAAACGCAAAGGCAATGGTGTCCGGAGCATTATGGCCGCTGGCTGCATGATTCAGCAGAGGGATCACGTCCTTCACCCGCTTCTTGTCCGTGGCGATGGCACCGTGAAACATCCTTCCTTCAAAACTCACCAGAAAGTAATTCTCTATCGGCGGGGGCATTACTGTTGGCTCCCCTCCAGGCATCGCCGGAACCTTCACACGTCGATCCTCCTCGGGAGCGTCACCTCGAACGACTGACTCGACCTTGAACTGATCTGGTGCGGCGTCCCAAGCGGGCTGGATGGTCTTTTCAATTCGCTCACCCATCGTGAGCAACTGATCGAGGTTGTATCCTAGAGGCGGTATCAACAGGCCAAATACGATATTTCGATTACCCATCGGCAGGTAATCCAATGGCGGTATCAACATCCGAATTCCAAGCAACGTGCCAAATACGAAGATCACAATGACACTCAGCCGGGAGGTCCATGATCGATTGATCAACGCCACCAAACCAGCTACCTGACTTGGGATCATGTGCACCAGATGTTGAATCCAAGCGAAGAACCCCTTCCTCGTTTTCTCAGGGTGCGACGCCTCCTCCCAATCACCTGCCTCAGCATCTCGATTTCGAAGCAGACGCGCCGCTGCCGTTGGAATTACCGTCAATGAAACCAAAAGACTCAAAGCCACTGCTGTCATGATCGCATAAGCGATATCTTTGAAGAGCTGCCCAGCGGTCTCCTGAATCATCAGAATCGGGAAAAAGACAGCCATCGTCGTGATGGTTGAAGCAATCACAGCGCCTCCTACTTCACTCGCACCCTCGCGTGCTGCATCCCGGGCATTCTTCCCCATCTCTAGATGGCGAAAGATGTTCTCAATCACAACGATCGCATTATCCACGACCATCCCCACGGCAAAGGCCATCCCTGCGAGCGAAATGATGTTCACGCTTCGTCCCATCGCCACCAACACCACAATCGCGGCAACGACAGAGATCGGAATCGCTAGTGCAATGATGCCAACCGTCCTGAAAGATCTGAGGAAAAACAGAAGGGTCAGCGTCGCCAACGCACCACCAAACACGATATTGCTCTGCACCAAATCGATCGCGTCCTCAACATATGTGGTGGCATCATAAACCTGCACCATTTCCAAAGTGCCATTAAGCCCGAGCTGCCGGGCATGCTCCTCAAGCAATCCGCCAGGGGCGTTCATATCAGCGATCTCGGCCTTGATCAGATCCATCGTCTCAATCAGGTTACCGCCTCGTTGCAGCAGGAAATTAAAGAACGGCATCTGATGGCCCCGAGCCCGCGCCCAGTCCGTCTTCTCCTTGTAAGCTTCCACGACAGTGGCTACATCCCTGACATAAACAGGTCCGGCAGCACCCAGCGCCAAGCTATGGTAATCACCTGCACTGACGTCGATGGCCCTGCTGGTGCCATTTGCCAGATTGGCTGGAATGTTCAGGATACCTGATCCATTGAAGCCAAAGCCGATCACACGTCCGTCCCGGGT
>CBFHTT010000003.1:0-70703 GCA_965658675.1 Limisphaerales bacterium | reverse complement strand
TCTTCTGGAAGAACTGCTGCTACGATGTCCCATTGCTTGTCCGTCAAATCCATCCCTAACTACATAAGCAGTACCGACAAAAGTACAAGTTCAAAACTAGCTCCTTTGGCTATTTTTACCATTTATGAGATAGCTTCTAGGCGCGATAGAAATTCTGCAGTCAAACGCCGTTCGGATTGATGAGATGATGAGGACTACCGTTGGGGCAGAGAGGGAGAAAGTTATTCTGTCGAGTGATGTGGTTCTACTTGAATACTCTCTGTCCGAACAAAAACTGAACATCAGGATTGGTGTTTTAGGTGCGGAGGATTTTCCTGGTGAATACTTGACGGGTGATCAAAATATATCGTTCACGACAGTGATAGAAAGCAGTTAGGCGTTGGCTATGTTTTGTGTGGGGTGTGCATAGGCTTTTATGCTCCTAAGGCTGCTCTAGATGGTATTGGAGGCATCGATCAGAAAGTATTGGACATGTTCGGTGGGGATTCGAAGGTGCCGTTTAGTGTTCATCCGATTTTTCTTTTAGAGGGGGGGGAAACCGTTGGTGAACTTTCAAGGTTGTTTCCATTAGGAAATATCGTCGGGAACAAGATGATACTCAATGAAACAAAATTGAGGATCTATGCACGGAAAATTAAGTATGAGGTGAAGACTCTGTCGCTTGTTTTCAATGATGAAAGGTATTTAGGGAATAGTTACATTGATAGTGAATCGAGGTTTGTGCTCCCCCCGGAAGGAAGCCTTGGGGATATTCTGCAACGTTTTGAGAGGAAGAGCGATTTGCGTTTGGATCGTCTTTATATCGACATGTTGAGTCGTTCGGAGCGCGATCTGTTTAATTTTTTGGTCAGATGCTGTTGGCAAAATGGGAATCGCCGTGATTTAGAATTTGTAAGACAGGAAGTCTTAAAACGTTTTCTGGAATATGGAATCCATCCAGCTGGTCTTGTGCGTGTTCTCAATGATGATGATCCCCAAATGAAGAAACTGTTTTTCCAGAAAATGGTGCTAATGAATCAGTTTGAGAGATCTGGAAAGGGGCTTTTTGACGTTCTTGACTGGAATTCTGTGTTGGCAAGGATGCTGACTGTTGCTCCAGAAAAGGTTGTTGATTACGTAATGCAAAATGACGAAGTGCTTTGTGTGAACATGCGCGTGTTCTTGGCTAGATTCGGAGCCTTTTTTGAAAAACAGGATTTTGTTCGAATTGCAGACCGTGTTTTGGCAGGAGAGGAGGGCTATCTGTACGATTATCTTTCTGAGGAATTGAATATCACTAGGAAGTCACTGGATTTTGAGAGAGAAGAAGAGTGGGCACTTGCCAAGCAATTAGATTGCAAAAATTACATCAAGCTACTGGAGAATTATGTAGAGGTTTCTATTGACTGAAGGTAGGGGTCTGGTGACCTGACGCTTTAAAACTGAACGTGGTAAAAGTAGATTTCTGAAGCAGGGTGAAACCAAAATAGAATGGTGCGAACTGCATAGTTGTTGACGGCTGGCTTTCTGTTTGACGTGCGACGGCAATTTTTCTTGTTCATTGTTTGGTGAATAAAGATCCCTCTTGAATCCTAATGAAAGACTACGGCTTTGGCTCCTCGATCCCAGTTATCCGAATGCTCTGTGAGAAGAGCGCTCGGAGTTTCTATCTCGACTTTCTCGGCTACGAGGTTGATTGGGAACATCGGTTCCAAAAAGACGATCCAGAATCGCCCCTGTGCATGCAAATTCGCCGTGGAGAATCTGTAATTCATCTTGATGGCCATGCTGAAGACGACTCTCCGACCGCTGAGGTAAGAATTCCTATCACCGACCTTCAAGGCTTTGAGGAGGAATTATCGAAACGGTGCGAAGATCGGGAGAAGCCTAAAGCAGTTGATCCTCGATACGAGTGGAAGAATACGGACATGAACATCTATGATCCTTCAGGAAATTTGCTCGTTTTTTGGCTAAGAGACACGTCTTCATGATGCTCAACGGCTAATCCAGATCCGACATACCACTCCTCCCCAAACACGAGTACATAGACAAGTGGGTCTTACCTCCTCTGCAATGGGCCTGACAGAATTCCGGTATTTCTTCCCTATTGCCACGGGTGAGGTCTCATCCCCATACTCCCGCCCCTTTTGAGATGGATTCATCACGAGTCCGAAGAGTCAGGATATCAAAATGCTAAGAGCTGGAATTGTCGGTCTGCCCAATGTGGGAAAATCAACCTTGTTCAATGCGCTCACCCGCACACGCAAGGCGGAGAGTGCAAACTACCCCTTTTGCACGATTGATCCGAATGTGGGTGTGGTGACGGTACCGGATGGGAGGTTGGAGCCTCTGTCCAAGGTGGCCGGCACGACGACGATCATTCCAGCGGCGGTTGAGTTCGTGGATATTGCCGGTCTGGTCCAAGGGGCTTCAGATGGTGAGGGATTGGGGAACAAGTTTCTGAGCCACATCCGCGAGGTGGATGCGATTGTTCAGGTGATTCGTTGCTTCGAGGATTCTGACATTCATCATGTGGCGGGTAGTGTGGACCCGGTGCGGGATATCGAAACGATCACGACGGAGCTGGTGTTGGCGGATCTGGATGGCATCCGTAAGCGGGCTGGCAAGTTGAGCAAGGATGCAAAGAAGGGTGACAAGGACGCAGCAAAGGTGTTGGCCTTGATTGAGAAATTTGAACCGCATTTGGATGAAGGCAAACCGGCGATCACTCTGGAAATGGATGATGATGAGAAGGAATTGGCTGAGCAGCTGTATCTCCTTTCTCTGAAGCCAACGATCTTCGCAGCAAATGTGAAGGAGGACCAGATGGCGGATGCGGACAGTAACGAGCATGTGCAGAAAGTGCGTGAGTACGCAAAGTCGCATCATTCCTGCGAGACAGTGACGATCAGTGCGCAGATCGAGAGTGATCTGGTGGATCTGTCTGAGGAAGAAGCGAAGGAGTTTTTGAATGACCTGGGAGTCGACGAATCAGGCGTAGGGGCGTTGATCCGTGCATCGTATGATCTACTGGGCTTGAGAACGTATTTCACCGCAGGCGAACAGGAAGTGCGCGCATGGACCATTCACAAGGGTGATACCGCACCTCAAGCGGCAGGGGTCATTCATACCGATTTCGAACGTGGATTCATCAAGGCTGAAACGGTTGCCTATGAAGATCTGATGGAATGTGGATCTGTCGCGGCAGCTCGTGAGAAGGGTCTCTACAGAATGGAAGGCAAGGAATACATCGTGAAGGATGGTGACGTGCTTCTGTTCAAGTTCAACGTCACCTAAGCTCTTCGGGCACCACGAAGGCATCGCCTTTCAGTCCGAGTTTCTTTTCGACTGAATGGGGATCGACGTGTTGCTTGCGGAACTCTTTGGGAGTCATTCCATATGAGGCTTTGAAGTCTCGGGTGAACTGTGATTGGTGCTCGTATCCGAGATTGTGCGAGACGCGTTTGAGGGAGAGCTTTTCCTTCAAGAGGATGCGGGCGTCCACTGCTCGCTTTTCCCGTAGCCAGTCACTGGGAGTTCTGCCGAAGTCTTCCTGAAAGTAGCGCTGGAGTTGGCGTAGGCTGATGCCCACACGTTTGGCCAGTCGCTTGGGATCGTATTTGGCTTTTGGAGCCAGACGGACCCAAAGAGTATGCCGATCCTCCACTTTACTCACTCTTAGTTCTTCATCCATAGGGGCTTAACTCCTGTTGTGAATTGCAGGATGAAACTCTGTCGGAGAGGTGCTTGGCAAGAAGGAAACTATTTTCCAGTTTCAACTTTTCGTGAAGATAGGTGGATCGAGGGATGATTCTGATTCATTTCGCATCGGCTCATTGACTAAAGCGTGATGCAGTTCTATTAATTCCCCTCCGTTCAACCCCACGTTGAGGTATATTACCATGGCCGCTAAACCAATCGAAAAGCCTGATTCTGTCCCGGCATCTGGAAAAACAGATGCATCCACCACTGCCAAGCCTGCCAAAACAGCCAAGCCCGCAAAGGCTGCTGAGCCTGCTGCCCCGGCGCAGACACCAGTTGATCCAGCCAAGCAAAAGAATTTGGATTCGGCGATTTCTGCCATCAAAAAGAGCTATGGTGAGGGAAGTATCATGCGGCTGGGTGATGAGTCGTCCAAGGTGAACATTGATGTCATATCGACCAGCGCGATGTCGTTGGATCTGGCATTGGGAGTAGGGGGACTGCCGCGCGGCCGTGTGGTTGAGATCTACGGACCTGAGTCATCTGGTAAAACGACGGTGATGCTGCACGTGATCGCTAATGCCCAGAAGAAGGGTGGATTGGCAGCGTTTATTGACGCCGAGCATGCTTTGGATCCGGGCTATGCACGTAAACTTGGGGTGAATCTGGACGATCTCTTGGTTTCCCAGCCGGACAGCGGAGAGGAAGCTTTGACCATTTGTGAGACTCTGGCGCGGTCTAATGCTTTAGATGTCATCGTGGTGGACTCGGTAGCGGCCTTGGTTCCCAAAGCTGAGCTTGAGGGGGAGATGGGAATGGCCACTATGGGTATGCAGGCGCGGTTGATGAGTCAGGCCCTGCGGAAACTGACTTCGGTCTTGAACAAGTCGCAGACCCTATGCGTGTTCACGAATCAGATCCGAGAGAAGGTGGGCGTCATGTTTGGCAGTCCTGAAACGACTCCGGGAGGTAAGGCACTGAAGTTCTATTCCAGTGTACGTATCGACATTCGCCGGAAAGAGATTCTCAAAGACCCTTCCGGTAACATCATCGGAAATCACGTTAAGACGAAGGTCGTGAAGAACAAGGTGGCACCTCCTTTTCAGGAAGCGGAGTTCGATATTCTCTACAATCAGGGCATCAATCGTGAGGGTAGTATCCTGGAGGCAGGACTATCAATGGGCGTCTTGAACAAGAAGGGAGCATGGATCCAATACGAGGGTGAAATGATCGGTCAGGGCAAAGAAGCATCCCGCAAAGCGCTCATGGAAGATCCAAAATTGACTGAAAAGATTCGTAAGGAAGTCGAAGACAAGCACCGAGCAGGCTGACTTTTAGCCAAAAAGAGTGATTTTTGGGGCCCAATCACGCCGGTTGGGCCCTTTTTGTATCCAGGGCTGACCGGAAATTGTTCACAATTGCCCCTCATTTAAAGATTGTCTGTCCAGCGAACGTGATTACTCTCGTTGGTCCATGAAAGCCTTGAAGTGTTTTTGGGCCTTTTTGCGTACACAACCAAACCAATAAAAAATCCCTCATTTGTATTATGGACCGCGAATACATAGAGCAGCACTCGGCTAGTCTGCCAGACTTCTTTCAAACAAGGCGTCAATTCCTGAACCGTTTCGGTACAGGCTTTGGCATGATGGGCCTGGCAAGCCTCATGCAGAACGAGCTGGGCAGCACCGCTCAGGCTGCACCCAATTTCTCTCCACTGGCTCCGAAGAACCCACACTTCAAGTCAAAGGCGCGCCGCGTCATCCATATCTTTGCAAATGGTGCTCCATCACAGGTGGACACATGGGATCCGAAACCATCGCTCCAACAGTTTGACCCAGGTCGTGGAACGGACAACTCCAGCAAGCCACTTCCGAATATCGGTGGTGTTGCGTTTGCTTCTCCAATCGACTTCCAGAAGACAGGTCAGAGTGGAGTCGAGGTCAGTGAGATTTTCCCTGAGATTGGTAAGCACATCGATGACATCGCTGTCATTCGCTCCATGCACACGGACATCCCAGCGCATGAGGTTGCCAGCATCATGATGAACACCGGTTCACTCCGTCTCGTGAAGCCAAGTGTGGGTTCATGGGTCACTTATGGTCTGGGTAGTGAGAACCAGAACCTTCCTGGATTCATTTCCCTGATGCCAGGCGGGCAGCCAGCAGGCGGTTCTGAGAACTGGCGTTCAGCCTTTCTCCCAGGTGCTTTCCAAGGCACGCCGATCAACACACGTGAGACTCGGATCGAACGTCTGATCGAAAACATCAAAAACAATTACATCACCCAGAGCGAGCAACGCCAACAGCTCGACCTGCTTCATCAGCTCAATGCGGTCCATAGCATGAACCTGAAGAAGGAGGAGCAGTTGGAAGCACGCATTCAGGCTTTTGAAATGGCTTACAAGATGCAGATCGAGGCAACTGATGCCTTCGATATCAGCAAAGAGCCAGAAAGCGTTCGCGAGATGTATGGTAATACACCTCAGGGTCGTCAGATGCTGATCGCGCGTCGTCTTCTCGAGCGTGGTGTGCGCTTTGTGCAGGCATGGCACGGTGGTTGGGATCACCATGCAAATCTGAACAATGCCATTCGTGGTAGAGGCCGTGAAATCGATCAGCCGATCGGAGCCTTCATGACCGATCTGAAGCGTCTGGGTCTGTTTGAAGAAACTCTGATTATGTGGGGTGGTGAGTTCGGACGTACGCCAACTCGTCAGCTTCCGAATGCAAATTCCAGTTTCGAGGTTCCAGGACGTAACCATAACCACCGGGCTTTCGCCTCATGGCTTGCAGGTGGTAATGTCAAAGGCGGTACCACTTATGGTTCCACTGATGAGTTCGGTTACCGTGCTGTTGAGAACAAGGTTCACATTCATGATCTCCATGCAACCGTTCTGGCGCTGCTTGGTTTCGATCATGAGAAACTGACCTACCGTTACAACGGTCGCGATTTCCGTCTGACAGACGTTTACGGAAACGTGGTCAAAGACATCATCGCTTAACCCGTTCAAGACTTCGTGATTTTGGGGAGGCTGCCTTGAGCAGTCTCCCCTTTTTAACCCTAAGATAGCTGCAACGATTCATGAAAACCTCATTGAAACCATTTGCACTGATCGCGGTGTGCATGCTCCTCGGGTCCTTCGGACTACAGGCTGCTCCCTCCCCTGATCAGATTGATTTTTTCGAAAAGAAGATTCGCCCCGTATTGGTGGAGCACTGTTACAAGTGCCATAGCCAGACAGAAGGCAAGAGCCGTGGCGGACTCACCGTCGATACCAAGCAGGGCGTACTCCAAGGTGGTGACACCGGGCCGTCTGTGGATGGTAACGACCCGAACAAGAGTCTCCTCATCAAGGCCATGCGATATGAATCTGATGATCTGGAGATGCCCCCAAAGCAGAAGCTCCCCGCCAACGTCATTTCAGACTTCGAGCAATGGGTTCGTATGGGTGCACCTGATCCTCGTGATGGACCTGTGGTGACGAAGTCTCCTTCTGAAGTAGCCAAGGATCACTGGGGATTCCGTCCGATCTCCAATCCTGCTGTTCCGGCAGCCTCCAAGCCTTCATGGGAAAAGACTCCAATCGATCGTTTCATCACTCGGAAGATGACCGAGAAGGGAATTGAGCCATCTGAAATGGCTGACAAGCGGACAATGGTTCGCCGTGCGACCTACGATCTTCTTGGTATGCCTCCAACGATGCCTGAGTTCGATGGCTTCATGAAAGACAACTCACCCAAGGCCTATGAGCAATTGATCGATCGTCTTCTGGAATCGCCTCATTATGGAGAGCGCTGGGGACGCCACTGGCTTGATGTTGCACGTTATTCTGACACCAAAGGTGATGTAAACAATCGCAACTCTGATGGACGTTTTCCATATGCATGGACTTATCGTGACTACGTCATCAACTCGATGAATGCAGACAAGCCATACGATGTGTTCATCAAGGAGCAGCTGGCTGCAGATTTACTGCCCACAAAGAATGATCCTAAGACGCTTGCGGCTTTGGGTTTCATCACAGTCGGCAAACGTTTCAATGGTGATCGTAACGAGATCATTGATGATCGAATCGATGTCGTCTCCAAAGGCTTCCTTGGTTTGACGGTGGTTTGCGCGCGTTGTCACGATCATAAATTTGATCCGATTCCAACGGGCGATTACTACTCATGGCATGGTATTTTCAACAGCGTGCGTGAGCCTGGCGATTATGATGACATGCCATTGATTGAGCCCATCAAGAAGGGTCGCGAGTATAATGACTTCCTTACCAAGAAGCGTGAAATCGAGCTCGAGAAAGAGCAGATGCAGTATGAGCGTGAGTTCGATATGAAGAAGGACGCACGTGAAAAGGTTGCTTCCTACCTTTATGCCACTTGGGGAGTAAACAATCAGATGGGAACCAACACCGTCAATCGCTTCATCTTTGTAAACCAAAAGGGATTGAACAACGGCTTCTTTGATCGTTGGCGCCGTTACCTCGGTTCCAAAAAAGACGATGATCCGACATGGGGCCCGTGGAAGAAACTGGCAAAGCTTAAGCGGTTTGAATTCGCAACCAAAGGGGCTGCTCTTCTGGATGAAGTTTCGGCCAACAAAGGCGAAAAATACAATCCACTCGTAGCGCGTTCTATCCGTGGTAATAGACCACAGAATCATGGAGATCTGGCCAATATCTACGGCGTGCTTCTAGGTGAAGCAGATCGTCAGTATCAAAAAGTGGCGTTGGCAGCGGCAAAGACAAAACGTGAGCCTCGCCCACTGGAGCCAAACCTCGATGTCTTCAAACGTGTCATGCACGGAGGCAAGGATGCCAAGGGCAGGGAAGAACGGTTTGCGCCCGCTGCTCCAACAGGGAGAGAGATGTATAATATGTTCGACCTCGGCTTCCGTGGTCGTTTGCAGCGCAAGGAGAACGAGATAGTCACGCTCATGATGGAGCACGAAGCAGCTCCTGTACGAGCAATGGTTGTTCAGGACAGTACTCCTAGAAACAGCAAAATCTTTATTCGTGGTAATGCACGGAACCAAGGCGAGGAAGTGCCTCGCCGTTTTCTGCAGGCACTCGTAGATGGT
Organism: Limisphaerales bacterium; assembly: GCA_965658675.1. GTDB lineage: Bacteria > Verrucomicrobiota > Verrucomicrobiia > Limisphaerales > CAZKNW01 > CAZKNW01. The sequence goes on along the minus strand of CBFHTT010000003.1, from coordinate 61,946 downwards.
AAACCAAAGCCGTTCAAGATTGGTAGTGGCCGTCTCGAGTTGGCTAACTCTATTGCCTCGCGTGACAATCCTCTGACCGCACGCGTGATTGTGAATCGTGTATGGATGCATCATTTCGGTGAGGGCATTGTCCGCACACCGAGTGATTTCGGCACACGTGCTGATGAGCCGTCACATCCTGAACTGTTGGACTTCCTTGCCACATGGTTCATGGACAACGGTTGGTCACTTAAGAAACTGCACAAGGCGATCATGATGTCTGCTGTCTACCAGCAGAAGAGTGAGGATGATCCTCGCCGTGGACAGATTGATCCCAACAATGATTTGGTTTGGCGTCAGAATGTTCGCCGTCTCGAGTTCGAGGCATTGCGTGACACCATCCTTTCCATTGGTGGCACCTTGGACCTTGAGGTTGGTGGTAAGGCTGTAAATCTGATGGAAAACCCGTTTCCAACCCGTAGAACGGTTTATGGCTACATTGATCGCGGCAATCTCGCGTCGGTCTTCCGTACGTTTGATTTCGCCAATCCTGATCTCTCCACTGGTCAGCGTTATATGACCACGGTTCCTCAGCAGGCCTTGTTCTTGATGAACAATCCGCTGGTTGTGGAGCAGGCACGTAATCTGGTTCAACGTGGTGACTTCCTCGGCCGCGTGAATCCGCAGCAGAAGGTAGAGCTCCTTTACCGCTTGATCTATCAGCGTGCGCCTTCGACGAAGGAAGTGGCCCTGGCCATGAAGTATCTTGGTCTTCAGGGCAATATCGAGATGCAGGCTGCCTATGAGCAACCATGGAAGTATGGTTATGGGGTCTATGACCCTCGCACCCGTCGCTTGGTATCTTTCAAGGAGTTCACGGAGTTCCGCGAGGAGCCTCCCATGTGGGGTGGTGGACCTCGCTATGCGATCCTGACTCCAGATGGAGGTCATCCTGCTGGCACAGCTCAATATGTTGTGACCCGCCGTTTCACTGCTCAGGCAGATGGTCAGGCCGAAATCACCGGTGATCTCCGTCATCAGGATTCACGTGGCGATGGTGTGCTGGGCTTGGTCTATTCGAGTGCTCGAGGAGTGCTTGGACAATGGACGGTGCATAACAGAACGCAATCAGCACGCATTCCTCGTCTTCAGCTCAAGAAGGGCGATACACTGGACTTCATCGTTCATTGTGGACGTGTTCCCGGCGCTGATGCCTTCACATGGGCACCTCAAGTGCGCATGACATCCGTTGCAAACATGGCTCAGCTTGGGAACAAGGAGACACCTGTTTGGAATGCACGCACTGATTTCAGTGGCCCCAACAACGCTGTTGAGGCTCGCCCGTTGGTGGCTTGGGAGAAATTCGCCCAAGTGCTCCTGCTTACCAACGAGCTCACGTTCTACAACTAATTTCAGTAGAATCCGATTTAGAAAGGCGTCGTACCACCCAAAGGTATGACGCCTTTTTTCTTTTCACGGGACGTTCTGGGAATAGGCTTCAGGCTCATTTGTCACTTAACCCATCAACTGTCATCCAACTTGCCTGATGACAGCTGTTTGGAAATTGAGGACAAACCTTGTGCGGTCGCGGAATAGTCCACGTTGAATCCATTTCGCCAGACCGTACAGAAGCCAGAGTCTCTTCAGCCATGAGCAACAAATACCGGACACCGCCCACAGAGTAACGCTACTGGGCTTTCATCAGTTACAGCCACGCTGATGAGAAATGGGCCGACTGGGTTCACAAGTCTCTCGAGACTTATGCGATCCCTTCCAAACTGGTTGGTAAGCCAACCAAGTATGGGCCTATTCCGAAAAGGACCTACCCAATTTTTCGCGATCGTGATGAGCTCCCCAGCTCGGCCGATCTTGGCGATAAACTGACCGAGGCGCTTTGGGCCTCCCGCTATCTGATCGTCATCTGTTCACCACGCTCCGTGGCTTCTCAGTGGGTGAATGAGGAGATCAAGACTTTCAAATCTATGGGACGCGAAACGCAGGTCCTTTGTTTGATTGTCGATGGCGAACCCTATGCTTCCTACAATCCTCAGCTCGGTCTGGAGGAATGTTTCCCGGAACCCGTTCGATATCGCGTGGATGAAGATCGCCGCCTTACGGATGTACGGACTGAGCCTATCGCGGCGGATGCTCGAAAAGGTAAGGATGGAAAACCCAATGCTCGACTGAAGATCCTTTCAGGCATGCTTGGGGTGAATTTTTCTGATCTCAAGCAACGCGATGTTGAACGCGCCCAGGCAAGGTTGAGGAGAATCTTGGCGGGTATCGTGGTTCTCTTTTTCGTGTTCCTTATGCTCTCTGTTCAGTTGTTTTTCGCAAAGGAGCAAGCACAGCTGAATGAGAAGGTTGCCGAGGACGCCAAGATTCAAGCGGTCAATGCATTGGATTCAGCGCGGGAGAATGAGCGAAAGGCGAAGGCTGCGAGTGCGCTTGCATTAAAGAATGCAGAGGAAGCGAAAACGAACGCCGCGGAGGCTGAGAAGAATGCGGAGCTTTTTCGCGAACAGCGTGACTTGGCTACGACGGCAGAGGCAAAGGCTGTTACAGCTGCTGAAGAGGCCAGGCGTCAAGAGCAGGCCGCCATTGCAGCTAGAGACCTTGCCAAGAAAAACGAGGACTTGGCGAATGAACAACGTGGCATCGCTGTTAAGGCGCAGGCCGCTGCCGAAAAAAGTTTTCAAGAGGCAGAAAAAGAACGACGACGCGCTACAGCTGCTTTGTCAGTTGCCGACTTTAGCGAAGCATCCCGGCTGATTGAAAATGGTCAACCTGATGTGGCTCTTGCCTACCTTGCCCGGTCACTGGATTGGAAACCTGATAATACAGCCGCTGAGGCGCGACTTATTTCCGTGTTCTCGGAACAGAATTTTTCCATCCCGGTGACCAGTCCTCTGTCTCATGTGGATGGAGTGAACCTGGTGCAATACAGCCCTGATGGAAAAAGACTCCTGACCAGCGACGGCAACCAAGCCTACATCTGGGATCTGAAAGCGGGTAAACGAGTCGGTGCCTCCATGAGTCATCGTTCAGGAATCACTGGGGCCCTTTACAGTCCGGATGGAACAACGATTGTTACCGCCTCGGACGATGGAACGTTGGGCATCTGGGATGCATCGACAGGCAAGGCCCGTCGCGCTCCTTTGTCTCACGAGAGTGCTGTGACATCGATCGAGATCGGACCAGAAGGCAGACTTGTTGTTGCTGGAGGTCGAGATCGCAATGCCATCATTTGGGACATTGAAGCAGGCACCAAACAAGCCGTACTACCACAGACAGGAATTATCTGGGCGGTTGCTTTCAGTCCTGTCGGGAACCGTGTTTTGGTAACCGCTGAGAATGGAGCCAATCTTTATGATTCTGCCAGTGGTGCTCGAGTCGGCGTTCCGTTGGCGCATGATGGAGGTGTTTTTGCCGCAGCATTCAGTGCAGATGGATTCTACGTTGCAACGGGTTCAGGAGATTCGACAGCCCGAATCTGGAGCTCTGAATCAGGGCTTCCTCTATCCGCACCTTTGAAACACGACGATGCAGTAAACTCAGTTCACTTCAGCCCTGATGGCGTGCATCTGTTGAAGACTTCGAAGGACTCGACGGCTCGCCTGTGGAAGATTCCGACCGGAGAAGCTGTAGGTGAACCAGTTCGTCATAGTCTGCCTGTCGTGCATGGAGCCTTCAGTCCAAACGGACTTTGGTTCGCCACAGCCAGTGCTGACCGTTCAGCTAGAGTCTTCGAGACATTTGGTATGAAGGAGGTCATTCAGCCATTGAGGTTCTCCGATGAGGTAAACATGGTTTCTTTCAGTGCCAATGGTCATGACCTTGCAGTGGCCTCTGCTGACGGGACTGCACAGGTTTGGACGTGTCTGGCTGGAAGCCCGTTTTCATCACCGATCAGTCATGGTGCCTTTCGTATCCAGCATGCGGCATTCAGCCCTGATGGTAGCTTGGTTGCAACTGCGTCGGCAGATCGCACAGCGCGTGTCTGGGATGTGGGTACAGGTGAGCCGGTGACACCCCCTCTTCAGCACAATCGTCCGGTGAACTTTGTGACTTTCTCTGCGGATGGAAAGAATCTGGTTTCGGCAGCTGAGGATGGAGTTGTTCAGATTTGGGATGTGGGGACGGGTGAATCGATAGGTGCCCAGCTTCGCCATAGTGGACTTGTCAATCAGGTCAGCTTTAGCCCGGATGGAAACTGGATTCTCACATCGTCTCAGGATCGTAGTGCGAATGTCTGGAATGCCAAAACAGGTGAGTCTCGATTCAGTAAGCCTATCCGTAGCTCCGGACGTATCCGTTGGGCGTCATGGAGTGCTGACGGAAGCAGGATTGTTACTGCATCTGAGGACCGCTCAGCGCAGGTCTGGAATGCAGAAACGGGAGCCGCGATTGGTGCACCGATGAATCATACATCTGCGGTCCTCCATGCTGACTTCAGTCGCGACGGAAACTACATCGTGACGGCCTCACAGGATAGAACGGCTGTCATTTGGGATGTTGCCAGCGGTGCCCCTATTGGAGAGCCTTTGAGGCATGATGCATCAGTTACTTGGGCGGGATTCAGCCCTGACGGCAAATTGGTGGTGACGGTTTCTGACGATCGGACAGCAAGAGCATGGATGGCCAAGACGGGTCAGTCGGCGGCTGAGCCGATGCTTCATGGAGGAGCTGTCAAAGAAGCTTCGTTCAGTCCCGATGGGCAATTGTTAGTGACCGTGAGCCGGGAGAATGTAGCTCGAGTCTGGGAGACCAGTAGCTGGAAGCTTGCCCGTGATCCACTGCATCACGAACGCGTGATCTATTCTGCTGAATTCAGTGATGACAGCAGTTTTATCGTGACGACATCGGAAGATAATACGGCAAAGATCTGGCAGATTGCTGTCGCTGGTGATGCACCGAAATGGTTGCTCTCACTGGTGGAGACAGTTGGTGGGTACCAACTGGGCGAAGCAGGCGGAGCCGCACTGGTCACAGATCCATATCAACGCATTTTGAATGTTCGTGAGGAATTGGCCAAGGCAGATGCCAAGAAGGCATATCCCCGTTGGGCACAATGGTTCCTTGGGAACCGTTCCACACGCCGCGTCGCTCCTTACTCGGACGTGACGGTATCAGAGTTCATCAAGGCTCGCGTGACTGCAGGAGACACCAAGGCCTTGGGTAGTGCTTTGAGATTACAGCCCGACAATGGTCTGGCCTTGGCGCAGCTAGGCGCATTAAGTCAGGATACCGGACTGGCCGACTTTTACTCAGGGCTGGGAGCCAGGTATGAACCTGAAAATCCAGATGTGCTTTGGATTCGTGCAGCGATCATGCAGGCCAACAACGATTATGGGGGAGCCTATACTGTCATGCAGAAGGCATACGGATTGGATCCGATGGCCGTGGATAACTTCGGACCAGATGGGAGTGAGTTCCAGTTTACAAACGCAGGCCAAGGATCCTCGTCAGGATGGTTACCCAATGGTTGGAGTGATAACAATCGAGAGTCAGGCTATACGATCGCCTATAGCCAGCTATCAGATCCCCCGGTGGGTGGCGCGACTGCGATCCGCCTTTCCCTGACTGGTGCGACACGAGGAAGAATAGCTGTATCAGGAGCGAAATTTATTGCGCCCCAACAAGCTCGCATGGTGATTCAGGGATACATTCGGGGCAAGGTAGGCAGCACTGTGAGTGTGGAGGCACGATCGTTTACCGGACGTTCTGAAGTGTACTCATCGCCTTCCAACATCCGATTGAGTGCCGAGTGGAAGCCTTTCTCAATCTCTGTGAATCCGAAGAAGGATATTGCGGCTCAGGTCTTCATCAACGTATCTGCGTTTGGAGATACTGAGATCGACTTTTCCGGAGTGGTTGTGAAACCCCAGTAACGCATCCGAAGAACAGATTTAATCGGCCGATTCCACCTCGATGGAGTCGGCCTTTTTTATGTCCTTGTTCTTGTGGGACCAAATGAGTGTTGCTGCGACACCTGATGCGAAACCGATGGTCAGAGTAACGAAGAGCAGCAAGGCCCTGGGCATGGCGATCTCCATGAAGAGGACCTTGGTGCGAACGGATTCTGTGTTCTGAAGGACAATGATCAATCCCAGCAGAACAAGAATTCCGATGGCTCCGAGTTTGATCTTCGATTTCGTAGTCATCATGAATGAATGATGATCAGCCTTCGATCATGACGCCAATCAAAAGGGACGTTGCGGATCCTGTTGATTGGCCAGAGCAAAGTTCTGAAAGGCCATGAATCCCATAAGGATGGCGAGGAATATTTGACCCTGTTGAAAAGCAAATACTCCTACCAGAATCGCAAGTCCGGCGCCGATCCCGGCGGTCATGCCACGTCTTTGAGGGCCGAGCACCTGATATAGGACCTGTCCTCCATCCATCGGGAAAATCGGTAGCAGGTTCAGGATCGTCCAGATGATGTTGATGACGATCCCTGTCTGAAGAATCATCCTGCCCACAAAGCCGACATGAGGTGCCAGAAAGACATTCAGAGCCCAGAACACCGCAGCGAGGATGAACCCTCCAGCGGGTCCAGACAGGGTGACAAAGATATTATCTTTCTTCGTAAATCCGATTGGTGAAAAGCGTGTCACACCACCCATGCCATGAAGCTCGATCGTCGATTCCGAACCGCACTTGCGGGCTGCCAGAGCGTGCCCCAGTTCGTGAACCATGATCGAAACGAAGCCCACGCCTACCCATACCAGGACACGGGTCCATTCATCGGGACCTTGAGCACGAAAGGCACCACCGAGCATGCCCAGCAGGAGCCAGAACCACCATTGGACGGTTACAGGAAAACCTAGAAGCGTGAAACGCAGCATTCGCCGAGCATCCGAGACAGATTGAAAAAGGGCAAGAACGGCTCGATTCAACCTGTGTCTGTGTCCAGTGTGCTCTCGACTCGGAAAGGGACCCTTCGTAAGCTCGCTTCTTTATGTCGTTGAGTTCGAGTTCATTGGTAATTGCAGGGCGGGAGTTTAAATCCCGTCTGATTCTGGGCACTGGTAAATTCAGTTCGCCAGAGCTGATGCGGGATGCCTTGGAAGCCAGTGGTGCCGATATGGTGACTGTGGCTCTGCGTCGTGCTGACCTCACAGGAGAGAAGGATCCTTTCGCCAACATCCTTGAATTCATCGATCATGAGCGCTTTCTCCTCCTGCCGAATACAAGCGGAGCCATGAATGCTGAAGAGGCGGTCCGCCTAGCGAGACTGGCCGTAGCAGCCGGCTTGCCCAAGTGGGTGAAGCTGGAGATCCATCCCGATCCGCGCTACTTGCTGCCCGATCCGGTTGAGACATTGAAGGCTGCAGAAATTCTAGTGAAAGAAGGTTTTACCGTCTTGCCTTACATCAACGCGGATCCGGTATTGGCCAAGCGACTTCAGGAGGTCGGCACAGCCACCGTCATGCCCCTTGGTTCACCGATTGGCTCGAATCGTGGGATTCAGACCCGCGATCAGATTGGCATCATCATTGAGCAAGCCACCGTTCCAGTGGTGGTGGATGCAGGGATAGGAGCTCCCAGCCATGCCGCTGAAGCCATGGAGCTGGGTGCGGATGCCGTGTTGGTGAATACAGCCATAGCTGTGGCACCAGACCCTTGTCGGATGGGTCGTGCTTTTGCGGCGGCTACGGATGCTGGTCGTGCTGCATTTGAAATGGGCTTGGGCTCTACTTCGTCTACTGCCAGTGCCACCAGTCCGTTGACGTCCTTTTTGAATTCCTGAGATGAAAGAACTTCCTCAAACGCGTGTAAGAACCATCCTGCGTAATGCAAGGAGGCGTAAGATTCTGGTAGTGGGAGACGTGATGCTGGATCAATTCATCTGGGGTCAGGTGGATCGCATCTCGCCGGAAGCACCGGTGCCGGTCGTCAATTTTCAACGCGAGAGTTTCATGCCGGGTGGAGCGGCGAATGTCGCCCGCAATCTGGCAGACATGCAGGTGCCTGTATGGATGTATGGACTGACAGGAAAAGATGGCGCTGCCAAAAAGCTCCGCAAACTTCTCGAAGAACAGGATGTGGACTGCTCCGGCATGGTTTCATCCGAAGAGCGCCAGACCAGCCGCAAGACTCGAATCATTGCTCATCAGCAGCAGGTGGTTCGCATCGATCGCGAGACTCGGGAACCGGTCGATGAGAAGACTGCAGACAAGATTCTGAAGCGCCTCTTTGAGCAACTTGCGGATGCCGATGCTGTGATTGTTGGGGATTACGCCAAAGGCGTTGTGACTCAGGAAGTGTTGGACGACCTCAAAGAGATCTGCCGAGCCCGCGGCATCTGGTTGAGTCTGGACCCCAAGCCAGCTCATCACCTTGATCTCAACGGGCTTTCCCTCATTACCCCAAATCGTAAAGAAGCATACGAACTTGCTGGGGTTCCGGCAGATGGTGTCCCGGCTGCGGATCCTCTCAAGGACAAGGTTTTGATGAAGGTCGCCGATACTCTGCTCGAGGACCTTTCACCAGCCCTGCTTCTCGTTACTCTGGGCGACAAGGGCATGCTACTCTGTAGAAAAGGCGCCAAGCCGTTCCACATTCCTACCATTGCTCAGGAAGTGTTTGATGTATCAGGGGCTGGCGACACTGTGATTTCCTCCTTCACGTTGGCCATCGCGGCCGGAGCATCACCGGTGGAAGCCGCCATCATTGCCAACCACGCATCTGGAGTAGTGGTTGGAAAGATGGGAACAGCCACCACTTCTCAGGCAGAAGTACTCAGCACCTTCAAATCCCGGAAATGAAACGTGCTGTCTTTCTGGACCGTGATGGATGTCTGATAGAAGAGCGGAACTATCTCTCCAATCCTGATGATGTCGCGCTCATTCCTGGTTCAGGCGCAGCTCTCAGAAACCTCTCCGAAGCCGGCTTCGAGTTGATCCTCATCACCAATCAATCTGGTGTAGGCCGAGGCTACTTTACGTTGGACGATGTAGAGCGTGTTCATGAACGCCTCAAGGAACTGCTGAGTGAGGAAGGAGTCACACTCAAAGACATCTACATTGCTCCGGAAGCACCAGATCAACCCAGCCGTGGTCGCAAGCCATCGCCAGCCTTCCTCTTCGATGCCCGGGATGAACATGGTATCGATCTATCGCGGAGCTACATGATCGGCGACAAGAAGGTTGATGTGGAATGCGGTCAAAACGCTGAAGTCGCCCGCAGTTATCTCGTCCTCACGGGACATGGTGAGGAATGGAGGAAAGAGGTGGAGGGTATGACGTCTTCGGCTGTGATCTCTAGTGATCTAGCCGAATCAGCAAGGCACATTTTGAAAATGGCTTAGGCCATTCGCTCCCTGACCTGCTGCACTTCTTGGGCAAGTGTCTCGATGATCTCTCGTTTGTTCCAAGGCTGTGAAGGCTTGAACCAAGGTGTATGAATCGAAATGGGGCCTGTCCACCGTTCCTTCTTGAGCAACTGATAGAACGCTTTTCCTACAACGCCTTCTCCAATCGGAACATTCTTCGCCCGGATGCCGTTGAAGATAAAGTCCTTCACGTAGACGCATTGAATGTGTGCTCGGATACGTCTCCAGTTTGTCGCCCATGCCGTGGTGCCTTCAATCATGGCGTGACGAATGTCATAGGCCACTGCGACTTCTTTGGGACTGATACCATCAAGAAGCAGGTCCAGATCCCAGATGGGCGCTCCAACGGAATTAGAGCCTGCGTGATTCTGAATCAATGCGGTCATGCCAGTCTCTCTACTCAATTTGGCTATGTCTTCGATCTGGTCTCGGAACTGTTTCAACTGATCATCCATTAGAAGACGCGAATGATACTTCCAGTGTCCCAAACGGTACTGGGTGATACCCAGACGTGCGGCCGTTGTTAGGATTTCTCGGGCATTGGGATGGTTGATCGACCCTATATCTGTCGCCAGAATTCCTACCTTGAGATCCCTTTCTGCCAGAGCCTCGACAAGTGGTGGTAGTTGATCTTTTGCATTGTTTGGTGAAATGCGTCCGCCTTTTCGAATAGTAGCCTCAATACCATCGAAGCCGGCCTCTGCTAGAACTACAGCCAGTTGATCTGGCGGCAAGGATTGAACCGATTTCTCAAAGAGATAGATCTGCGGCCGGCCAGTCTTCGCATCAGCGTGGGCAGCCATCCCCGATGTAGCGAGAGATGCAGCCGTAGCGGTCTTTAAAAAATGGCGGCGGTTCAGTTGAGGCATGCGCTAGCTATACGCGGTGGTGCGTTGTCGTCAAGCGGCGGAGCTGGGCTTGACGCGATGAATCCCAAGTGAATCTCGATAGTCGTTGATTACAGCAGTAAGAAGATTGATGTCTTTGTCCTCGACTTCCAGCACCTCATCACGCCCTGCCAGATGTTCCATGATGTGTTGCTCATCCCATACATTCTCACCGTGGAAGAAGCGGATATACAGTTCTGGACCAGGTAAGGAGCCTGGTTCGTTTTGGATCACATAGCGACTATTGAACTGGTTTAGAAAAACAGTGTCTTCCCTTCGCTCGAACGAAGGATAGCGGTATGGAATATCTCTCCGATGTAGAAAGGCCATGTGCTGACCACCCTCCACGCTGCGATAGTAAGCCGATCCACGTTCAAGGCTGGCGCGTATCTGACACGAAAGCAGAACGACTTCAGCCTTGGACCGATGGCGCATCATTTCTGTAATCTGGGCAGGATGATGATAGTCATCGTCATCCCATTGAATCACATATTCGCCAGATGCCTTTTCAAGACTGATGTTTCGTAGGTCACCCAATGTGGTTCCTGACTCTTTTGAAACAAAGAACTCTCTGACTCCTTTCTGTCCGTTCGAAATGGGTGTCGATCCATGGTTGATGATGATCAATTCCTTGTCCTCCCATGTTTGTGCTTCGAAGCATTCGAGGCTGAGTTTCGCGAGATTGATTCTCGATCCACCAAGTCCGGTAATCATGAGTGCGGATACGAGAGGCTCACTGGCGGGATTCTCGGTCCCGTCCAGAATTTGATCACGAACCTTCAAGTAGGCATCCACTCGCTGGTCCCTCAGTTTTTCATTCTCTGGATTTGAAGTGGAATTGTCCCGGTAGTGATAGTGGTGAATCACTTTTCCGGGGAGGGAAACAAATTCAATGCCTCTGCTTCGCCACTCATGCCACAGTGCACAATCTGAGTAGGCTTCCATCTCTTCTCGGAAAAGTCTGCCGTCGCCTGGAATCAGAGATGAATGGAAAAGCGTCATTGGAGGACCGAATACTCCAAGATCGATATTGCCCGGGTCTGCTTTGACGATCCGCAGATGTTTGGATGGAATATCAGGACAGTGATATTGGTAATCACCCATGACAGCCATTGCCCCGTGCTTCATGGCTCCTTCTAGCAAATGCCTGACTCGAGCCTGCGGCATGACATCATCCGCATCCATAGGCACGATCGCAGGGAATTCTGTTCGGTGTCGTAGTGCCAGGGCAAAGGCACGGTTCTTGGCTATACTGACGTTCGCGGCTTTTGGGTAGCTACGAAGGATTACCTTCGATGCTGACGTAGGGAAGTTTGTAGCGATCCTCAAGGTGTCATCGGAGCTTCCATCGTCTGCAAACACGAGGATCCAGCTGTAGCCTGCCAACGCGAGATCAACAGAAGCCAGACATCTTGCCAGCCATGGTTCAGCATTGTGAGCAGAGATCACCACCTGCACTCCTGGTCGTCGTTTGCCGGTGTAGGATTCCCACGGATCTGAGAGTGGTCCGATGGTGGAAGGAAAGATCTTTGGTGATACGGATTCAGGATGTATTGGCAGAGAGAGATGAGAGAGCATGGCAGTGCTGTATTGGGATAAGAGTAGACGCGCGCGCAGCATTTTGTTGGCAGATTACGTGCCAATTTTTTGGCGCTACCTGAACAATGTGCAGGGAACGCAATCTGAGCGAAGCTTCTTTTTCGGTTGTGTTGGGGAACAGGATCGCTTCAATGAGTGCGCGCCAAATTGATGAGTGATTCCACCGATAAGACTGTGAAGGTACTTCGCCAGGGACAACTGGCGTTTGGACGTTTTGGTCTCAAGGAGAAGCTTGGCGAAGGTGGCATGGGTGAGGTCTGGTTGGCATGGGATGAAAACCTCGAACAAGATGTCGCCCTCAAGTTCCTCAATCGCGAGGTGAGGCATGACCCGGAGGCGATTTCTGACCTGAAGATTGAAACACGTCGTTCACGCGAACTGACTCATCCAAACATTGTTCGTATCTATGATTTTCACGAGGACAAGGAAGCCGCCGCCATTTCGATGGAGTGTGTCGATGGTAAAGCGCTGCACGCCTTGAAGGCTGAGAAGGATGAGGGTTGTTTTGATGTTGCTGAGATCGAACTCTGGACGAAGCAGCTCTGTGCTGCTCTGGCCTATGCGCATGGGCGGGCCAAGGTCGTACACCGAGATCTCAAACCGGGAAACCTCTTGGTGGACTCTGCCGGCAATCTGAAGGTCACCGATTTTGGGATAGCTCGGAGCCTGAGCGATTCGGTTACCCGGATCACATTGGACCGCGGTAATTCAGGGACCCTCGGTTACATGAGCTTCCAGCAATTGATGGGACAGAAACCATCATCAGCTGATGACATCTATGCCTTTGGTGCCACGATCTATCATTTGTTGGCTGGCAAGCCACCTTTCTACACGGGTGATATTGCCGCCCAGGTCGAAAAGGCCAAGTCACCGACCATGACCGAGCGGCGGGAGGACCTCGGGTTGAAGGGGGCTTCTATTCCTGAGGTTTGGGAAAATACGATTAGCTCCTGCTTGGACAAGAATGTCACCAAACGGCCCGCTTCCATGATCGATGTGGCCGAGAAATTGGGGATGTCCATATCCAATGATGCAATGGACGCAGCGTCTTACTCCGCTACAGATAGTAGTAGCAACCGTGGCCTGATTGGAATACTGGCCCTGATCGCTGCCCTGGTCGCATTGGCAGTTGCCTTGTTTAAAGAAGATGGTTCGGAGAGGGCTGAAGACTTCAAGATCACACCCTTTGTCATCGATACGAATTCCAGTGTAGGAATAGGAACCAATGGAACGACGCCTTTTGAGACCAACAAATTGCCATTCGTGAAATCAGTCGAACTGCAGCCTGCGGTGACTCCTCAGAGGGAGCCGCTCACTCTTCCCAATGCTGTTCATATAAATTCATTGGGAGTTCCCTTTGTATCCATACCGGGCCTCAATGCGTCCTTTGCCATTTACGAAACAAGGGTGGGTGATTTTTCTGCGTTCGTAGATGCTACAGGCCATGATGCTTCGACCGGTATGTATCGTCATATCCGAACATTTGACGAATTTGAACAGCACTCCGAAGAAACCGGTTTCACAATAGAAAGTGGTGGAGTGATGGGCAGTCCGCGTTATTACGGGCAACTGGGCGGCTGGAACAATCCGGGCTTTCATCAGAATGATGAGTATCCTGTGGTAGGTATGAGTCGGGATGATGCCATCTCCTTCTGTGCATGGTTGACGACGCATGAGCGTAAACAAGACCTGATCAACCTCGATCAGGAGTATCGTCTGCCATCGGACTATGAATGGTCCGTTGCTGTCGGACTGAACGAAAAGCCAGATGTACTGCCAAAAGAACGGCTCGGGACATTTCCAAATATCTTCCCATGGGGTACGGACTATCCTCCTCCAGCGGGCGCAGGAAATTTGAGGAATCTTGAGGATTGGTTCCAGTATTCGGCACCTGTAGGTATGTATAAACCAAATACACATGGGCTCTTCGACATGTCAGGAAATGTGATGGAGTGGTGTTTAGATGACTTCGATGAGAATGGTGAATATGGAGTAGTTCGGGGGGCGGCCTTTGACACAGCCATTCACGAGACTGATCGCCTTTGGTCTTCCGAAAGAAATGAGCCCGCCTACAGCAAGCCACATAAACGGAACGTTCATTTCGGTTTCAGGGTAGTGCTTTCCAAAGTTGGTGAATCCCAGCGTTAGTGACTATGGACAGATTTCGTGAGATCTGTGTCAGACTTCTTTTGCTGCCAAACATTCTTTGTCTGGATGCGCCGGTCGTGGCTCTGGTTTGGATGCATGCTATTGCCAATCGGTTGAGTGTCACATTGTCCGATCGTGCCTATTGGTTGATGTCTCTTGCCGTCTGGGTGATCTACTTTGCCGATCGCTGGCTCGATCAGAGCAGACGCCAACTCGAAGAGACGGAGCGACATGCTGTTCATTCTGGATTCAACCGTTCCGCCAAAGTCGTTGTTGCGATTGTGCTGATGGTCTTGTTCAAAGATGCTTTGGTGGAACTGAACTCCATTGCATGGATGGGCGGAAGCGTCCTCGTCATTCTGACCGTTGGTTACTTCTATTGCGTTCACGACCTTGGTGAATCTTTTCCCAAGGCGCTTCCCAAGGAACTTTGGGTGGGGATCGTTTTTGCCGCGGGATGTGCTTTGGTCCCATGGTCTCTGGAGGACGGCAATGCCCAGTCACTTCCCTTGGTGGTCATCTGCCTCGGTTGGCTCTTCTTTCTAAACTGTGCTGCGATTACACGATGGGAGAATTTGGAAGCAGATCGCACACGTGAGGCATCGCTCCTCAACACTTGGCCAATTTTCCTAAGCCGACTCGGATTGACGTGTCTACTTTCTGCGGCATTCTTCGTGATCGTTGGTCTTGTGGATCAGGCATCTTTCAGCCTGTATTTATCCATGGCAATGGCGGCCGTAATGCTCGGCGCGTTGGAACAGTTGCAGGTGCAACTTGGAAAACGCGTGCTTCGGGTCGCCGCGGATGCGGTCCTGCTCACTCCACTCCTTTTCGTGTTCTTTGATTGATCACGGCGAGGCTTTGGTTTGAACTGACGGCAGATTTTTTTTCGAACAAAGACGACCCTGAATAGCAAATGAGTGATACCAAGTTTGACCTGATTGTAATCGGTGCCGGCCCCGGCGGATATGTAGCAGCCATTCGTGCATCGCAGCTCGGCCTGAAAGTGGCCTGCGTTGAAAAGGAGTCCAAGCTCGGTGGCACCTGCCTGCGCGTGGGTTGTATCCCGAGCAAGGCTCTGCTTGAAAGTAGTCAGCGTTATCACGACGCCGTGCACGATCTTGCTGATCATGGTGTCCAGGTGGGGCAACCCAAGTTGGACCTGCCAACGATGATGAAGCGCAAGGACAAGGTGGTGTCCACACTGGCGCAGGGTATCACAGGACTTTTCAAAAAGAACAAGGTTGCTCACTTTCAAGGTCACGCCACGTTGCTTGGTGATGGCAAGGTATCCATCAAAGGAAATTCTCCTCAGGATATTTCGGCTGATAAGATCCTGATCGCTACTGGAAGTCATTCTGCGCCACTTCCGGGTGTAGAGATTGATAACGACCGTATCGGCACCAGCACCGAAGCACTTTCATATGGTGACGTTCCAAAGAGATTGGTCGTCATTGGAGCGGGATACATCGGACTCGAATTGGGAAGCGTCTGGAAGCGACTTGGCTCGGAAGTCATCGTGCTGGAATACCTCGATCGTATTCTACCGGGAATGGACGATGAGATCGCTACTGAAGCGAAGAAGATCTTTGCCAAACAGGGACTGGAGTTCCGCCTCGGAGTCAAAGTGACCGCAGCCAAGAAGAAGGGCAAAGGATGCATCGTCGAAGCTGAAGGGTCCGATCCTATCGAATGTGACAAAGTCCTTCTTTCGGTCGGCCGCATACCCAATACAGATGGATTGGGACTGGACACAGCAGGCGTGGAACTTGATGAACGTCGCCGCATCAAAGTGGACGAACATTTCAAGACCACAGCTGAAGGAGTTTATGCCATTGGCGATGTGATTCCCGGACCAATGTTGGCTCACAAGGCGGAAGAAGAAGGCATAGCCTGTGTTGAACAGATTGTTTCTGGTTACGGGCATTTGGACTACAATACCATTCCAGGAATTGCTTACACGCATCCGGAAATCGGCACCGTTGGAAAGACCGAGGAACAGGTCAAAGAATCTGGCCTTCCATACAAGAAAGGCGTCTTTCACTTCAGAGCCAATGGGCGAGCCCATGCATTGGGATCTCCAGAAGGTCGTATCAAGATTTTGGCGAATGAAAAAACAGATCGTGTTCTTGGCGTTCATATCATCGGCCCTCATGCAGGTGACTTGGTGAACCAGGCCGCCATGGCCATGAGCTACGGTGCCAGCGCAGAAGATCTCGCACGCACCTGTCAGGCCCATCCGACATTGGGAGAGGCTTTGAAGGAAGCTGCGTTGGCGACCGGTGGTCGGGTCATCCATTCCTGATAGCCATCCCGATGAATTCTAGGTTGGATCCCGGAGGGCATCACCGGACCAGAGAGCGGGCGCGAACAGGATCTTGGAATAAATCCTGCGAATTCTTGTCACAGCTACGTCTTCCCCGGCCACTTGTATGGTGTTATGAAGACACCGTCTTTGATGAAGGAACATTCTGATGCTGATCTTGTTCTGTTGAGCGCCCAAGGAGATAGGGACGCTTTTGGAGAGGTCGTGCGTCGCTATCAGTCACTCATCTGCTCCATCACCTACAGCGGCACCGGCAATCTGGCCACCAGTGAGGACCTTGCTCAGGAAACCTTTGTTACCGCATGGAAGAAGATCAAGGGGTTGGATGAACCGGGCAAGTTCAAGTCATGGATCTGTGGTATTGCCAGAAACCTGATTCGCAACTCGCATCGGAAAGGAACACGCACTCCGACTCATCAGGCGACATCGATGGATGATCTTCAAAACACGGAGGGACAGGAGGCGCCTCCGTTTGCCAAAACGATTTCAGATGAAGAGCAGGCCATCCTTTGGCGCTCAATAGAAGAGATTCCTGAGAACTATCGAGAGCCATTGGTCTTGTATTACCGCGAGGGACAAAGCATTGAAGATGTCGCCCTCGCTCTGGATATTTCAGAGGACAACGCCCGCCAACGTCTCGCCCGTGGGCGACGTATGTTGCAAGCGCAGGTTTCAGAATTTGTTGAGACCACTCTCATGCGTTCTGCTCCGGGAAAAGCCTTCACCATGGCAGTCCTTGCGTCCTTGCCATTGTTCTCTACCAGCGTGAAAGCTGCGACCGTTGCCACTGCCGCCACCAAGGGCAGTGCCGTTGCCAAGAGTGCCACAGTGCTTTCTGTTGCTAGTGCCTTGCTGGGTCCATTGGTTGGGATGGCAGGTGCATGGATCGGCTACAAGAGCAGTCTCAATGGCGCACTGTCAGAGGAAGAAAGAAAGTATATTAAGCGACACACCCGATACGCGATTGTCGGAGCCGTCTTCTTCAACCTCCTTCTGATAGGAACCATTTTTCTGGCAGGGAAACATTGGGCGACTCACCCCAAACTCATCTTTGGATTGAGCTTTGGTATCATCGCTACATTCGTAGTAGCAATTCTCTATTTTGCCTTTCGAATGAATCGTCAGATGGCTCTTATTAGGGAACAGCAAAATCCTTTGGATGCATCAGGCCAACGAGCTCCCGCCTACGAACGAAAGGAGTACATCTCACCTTTCAAATTGTTGGGTCTGCCTTTGATTCATACTCTTTCCGGTGCCAGAGAGAATGGCAGGACAGTTCCGGCAATTGGTTGGATAGCCATTGGAGAAAAGGCTTATGGATTGCTCTTTGCCGCGGGAGGAATCGCAATCGCCCCAATTGCGGGAGGAGGACTGGCAATTGGAGCCGTCTCGTTTGGCGGAGCTGCGATTGGTCTGCTGTTTGCCATGGGAGGAGCTGCGATAGGTTGTCTTGCTGTCGGTGGTATCGCCGTTGGCGCTGTAGCTTCAGGAGGTCTGGCTATGGGATATCTGTTGGCAGAAGGTGGCTTTGCGGTTTCCAAGCAATACGCAGTAGGTGGCCTTACGCTAGGTGCGCATTGTAACGATGTGGCAGCCAAAGCCTATGCCGCTACCTTCAGCTGGATTGATTTCACTCGGGCAAAGACGCGCAATGCCGTCGCCATCATAGCATGGTTGCCAATGATCATGTTTGGACTGATCAGTTGGAGAAAGAAGAAGAAAGCAAATCAGCCATGATTGATGAAGGGTTCACGGAGAATGGTTATCAGATCATCCCATCTGTCTTCAACGAACCCGAGTTGTCCGCTTTGAGGAATGAGGCGGACAAGGTTACTTGAATCCTCTGCCTGCCTGCGGCACCTACGATCACATTCTGTAGTCTTTGATGAACTGGCTTCGAGTAGTCGTGTACTCCGACTTCTCCCTGAGGAAATGATTCCCGTCCGAAGCATTCTTTTCAACAAGACACCTGATGCCAATTGGCCTGTGGCATGGCACCAGGATCTGACGATTGCTGTCAAAAAAGAGGCGGATGTTTTTGGATATGAAAATTGGTCTACCAAGGATGGTGTCGTCCATGTTCAACCTCCCGTTAATTTTCTGGAAAGGATGATGACACTGAGGATTCATCTGGATCCTACTCCAGAGGAAAACGGCGCTCTCCGTGTTGTTCCGGGGTCTTCATCAATAGGGAGGATTCAGTCAGAATCGATACCTGACCTCGTTAAAGGAAATGAAACGGTGTGTTCCTGTTCAGCAGGAGACGTGTTGTTAATGGCGCCGCTGATTCTTCATTCGTCGAAACGCGCTGCTGCGCCAGCGAACCGAAGGATCATTCATTTTGAGTACGCCCCTGAGGAATCCCTCGATCCATGCCTTTCCTGGTTCGAAGCCTGATGTGATTAAAAACAAAGGCCCGCTTCCTGATTGGAGGCGGGCCCTTGAGTTTGATTGATTGGTTGCGCGAAAGATCAGCCTTCGATCACGGAGCATTCGACTGGATCGACGGTGACACCATTCTTCTCTAGCCAGGCGATGCCCTTCTTGACGGATGCGCGATCGCCTTCGAGTTCAAGACAGACAATGCCAATGACGTCAGAGACGCTGGCCTGACGGACATTGGTCACCAGGTCGAACTTCTCACCAAGCTCCCAGATCAGCGGACGCTCGATCATCTTGGAAGGATAGGTCAGCCAGAGACGACGACTTTCCTTCGCAGGCTTTGCTGCCTTCTTCTTGGGGCTTTTCTTGGCTGCAGATTTCTTCACGGCCTTGCGAGGGGCTGCTTTTTTGGCAGCTACCTTTTTCTTGGCCGTGGCTTTCTTTTTGGCAGGCATGACTGTGAATCTTTCTGGTTGATCAACCTCCAGCGATGGCCGGGATGATGGAGATCTCATCGCCGTCCTTCACTTCAGTATCTTTGTTCTGCAAAAAGCGGATGTCTTCCTCGTTCAGGTAGACATTCACAAAGCGACGCACTTCACCTTCTTCATCAACGAGGCGCTCCTGGATTCCGGGATAGCGGCTCTGGAGTTCGTTGATAACGGATCCGATGGTTCCTGCAGGGACTTCCACCAGCTCTTCATCATTGGTGAGCTTACGCAGTGGGGTAGGGATTCTTACTTGTGCTGGCATAATTAAAATCAGGCTTTGGCTGTTTTCTTTTCTTCGTCGTCGAGGAGTGCCTCGAACTCACGAAGGCGAGGTCCGATCTCTTTGGTCGCTCCGGCATGACCATCAATGGCGTCCAGAGTCTTGAGACCGTTACCTGTGATACAAAGGACGGCGGAATCATTTGCGGGGATCTTGCCCGACGCAATGAGTTTCTTGGCCACACCCACGGTTACACCACCGGCTGTCTCTGCAAAGATGCCTTCGCATTCAGCAAGGAGGCGGATGCCTTCACGGATCTCCTCATCAGTGACGTCATCTCCGTGACCGCCGGTTTCTTTCATGACCTTGAGGGCATAGAAACCATCGGCTGGAGTACCGATGGCCAGTGACTTGGCGATGGTGTCCGGCTTCACAGGCTTGAAGAAATCAAGTCCGGCTTTCTGTGCCATGGAGATTGGTGAACAACCTGTGGCTTGAGCACCGTGGATGGAGAACTTGCTCTCATCGACGAAGTCGAGTTTCTTGAGTTCGTTATAGCTCTTGTGGATCTTGGTCAACAAGGAGCCGGATGCCATGGGCACGACGGTGTGCTGTGGAATACTCCAGTCGAGCTGTTCCATGATCTCGTAGCCCATGGATTTGGAACCTTCTGCGTAGTAAGGGCGCATGTTCACATTGACGAATGCCCATGGGAATTTGCCTGCGATCTCAGCACAGAGGCGATTCACTTCATCGTAGTGGCCCTTGATGGCGATGACCTCGGGATTGTAGATGAGGGAGTTGAGGACCTTGCCCTTTTCAAGGTTCTGCGGGATGAAGACGTAGGCCTTCAGTCCGGCTGCAGCTGCATTGGCGGCCACTGAGTTGGCAAGGTTACCGGTGGAAGCACAGGCGACGGTCTCGAAGCCAAGCTCACGTGCACGGCTGAGTGCCACACTGACCACGCGATCCTTGAAGGAAAGAGTAGGGTAATTGACTGTGTCGTTTTTGATCCAGAGCTCACGGATGCCGAGGCGCTTGGCGAGTCGATCTGCTTTGACGAGTGGTGTGAATCCAACCTGGTTGCCCACGGTTGGCTCGTCAGCTACTGGAAGAAGCTCACGATAACGCCACATATTTTGTGGGCGGGATTTGATGAGATCCTTGCTGATAGTACTTTGGATCTTCTCATAGTCGTAGTCGACTTCGAGAGGTCCAAAGTCGAATTCACAGACGTGACGTGCCGAGAGGTCGTATTCACGACCGCACTCGCGGCACTTCAGCGATTTCATGTAGCCTTGCGTTTTTGCCATTTTCTTCTTCGTGTTGACGGTTTTCTAACGTGACAGGGGCAAAAAAAAAGCCCCGCCTCAATAGATGAGAAGGGGTCGTCAAACCGTAGCGCTTTCTTCTCATCTTCCCCGGATTGTCCGAGCTGGATTTGGCACCTGGTCGTCAGACTGCGCTTGCTGACCGGTTGCCGTGGCGTCGTAGGGCCAGTCCCTCAACCACTCTTTATGAGATTCACTGATGCTGAACGCATCAACGAATGCGGATACCTTGATAAGAAGGTATCGGCGTGTCAAAGCGTTTTTTTAACCAGAAATTTGAGATTTGTATTTCTCTGGCTTGAGAAGGTGTTCGAAATTTTCGCCCTCAGCCAACTTGATGCGGAAGAACCACCCGTCGCCAAATGCATCGTCATTGACCCGCTCAGGTGAATCAGGCAGCTCGTCATTGACCTCAATGATCTCACCCGCAAGTGGTGCATAGATGTCACTGGCGGTCTTGACGGATTCTACAACGGCACATGCATCGCCCTGCTGGACCGCGCGGCCTGCTTCAGGGAGTTCCACGTAGACGAGTTCGGTCAATTCCTCTTGGGCATGATCGGTAATACCGACAGTTACGGTGCCGTCGTCTTCGTCGCGAATCCACTCGTGGGATTCAGTGTAATACAGATCTTCAGGAACGTTGTCGCTCATACGCGTCGAAAGGTTCCAATCCCGCGCGAATAGGTCAAGCGGGTTTGCGGTAAAGTGGCTTGGAAACTACTTGGGCTGGAAACCGCCTTCCACGGATCTCTACCTCGATTGCAGTCTCCTTTTTCGCAAATTCCTTAACTAGAAGGGCCATTCCTACGCCTTCCTTAAGACTCGGGCTGCGTGTGCCACTGGTCACGTGTCCGATCTGCTGTGCGTCGTCACCTGTGGACCAGACTGGATACTGTTCACGAGGAGGTGCTGACTTACCGGTCATTCGGAACGCGACGACTCTGCGCTTCAGGCCGGCGGCCTTATGATCAATCAATGCCTGCTGACCAACAAAGGCATCGTCTTTGTCCAGCGCCACAAAGAATCCCAAGCCAGCTTCCAGAGGAGAAATCTCGTTGGACAATTCATGACCATAGAGTGGGTAGCACACTTCCGTCCTGAGAGTATCCCGTGCACCCAACCCGCAGGGAATCAGTCCAGAGTCAGCGCCAGCGGCCAAGGTCGCATCCCAGAGAGCAACTGCGTCTTCGTTGTTGCAGAAGAACTCGAAACCATCCTCACCGGTGTAGCCCGTTCGGGAAACCCAGATTTCGTCTCCGCCAGAAAAGGCTAAGGCGGCAAACTCATTCTTGTTTAGCTCCGAAGGTTTTTTCACCGATGCACCGGCAATCGCATCTCCGGTGAAAAGAGCATCTACGAACGTGGAACTCGTTGGCCCCTGCAATGCCAGACCCGACATGAAGTCCGATTGGTTCGTCAACCGCGCCTTAGGACCAGTCCACTTTGTGTGGAGATCCTGAAAGTGTTGCCAGTCTTCAGAAATCCGGGACGCATTTACAATCAGGAGCCAGCGGGTATCCGCCACCTTATAAAGATACAGATCATCCACTGTTCCTCCATCCTCTTGAAGCAGGTGAGCATATTGACCCTGTCCAGGCTTGAGGACGGACACGTCATTTGAAACAGCGTGATTCAAGAACGCCGCAGCACCTTCGCCCTCGATGAAGAATTCCCCCATGTGAGAGATGTCAAACAATCCTGCTGCTTCACGCACTGCAGTATGTTCCTCGATGATACCTGTGTACTGTACCGGCATCTCCCAACCACCGAATTCCACGATCCGGGCCTTGAGCTTCTGATGACTTTCAAACAGAGGGGTTCGCTTCAACGCGTCGTTCATAAGAGGCGGATGATCTCCAAATGGCAGGCCATTTGAAAGCAATTAAGGATCTGGCGGCTTGGGGATACCGCCTTGCGGTGGCGTGGGAGGGTCGCTAGGTTTCTTGCCTGTTTTCCACTTGTTTAAAGTCGTTATGAAGTATCGTTTGTTTTTATGTCTGGCCCTGATGGGGTTTGTGTTGTGTGGCGGTGCCCAAAACCGGGTGGTGCCGGCCAAGGGTGTGGCGATTGATCCTGTAGAGAAGGAGCGGTTGCAGCAACGCACTACAAACTTGGGTAAACGGGTCAGCGAGTTGAAGTACAGCTACAAGGATATGCCCAAGGCATATGACCTGATCGCGGACGTTGAGATTTTTCACAACGCGGCGAAGTCTTGTCTGGAGCAGGATACCTTCTATGACCAGAAAGAGGTGGCGGTGGCCAACAAGCTATTGAAGCAGGGTGAGGAGCGTTATCTGAAACTTTCGGCCGGACAGGCACCTTGGTTGGACCAAAAGGGTTTGGTGGTGCGCGGCTATTTCTCTGAAATCGACGGATCGGCTCAGCCTTACGGCCTGGAGATTCCTGCCAGCTACACCAAGGGAACGAAGGTGCGTCTGGATCTCTGGTATCATGGACGTAACAACAAACTGACGGAGCTTCGCTTCATCAATGAGCGGCAGACGAAGAAGGGACAGTTTCAACCGGCGAACACGATCGTGCTTCATCCATATGGACGTTATTGCAATGCGAACAAGTTTGCAGGCGAGGTGGATACCTTTGAAGCGTTGGCCCATGCAAAGAGGTATTACTCAGTGGATGATGATCGGGTCACGGTGCGAGGTTTCTCAATGGGAGGTGCAGTGGTCTGGCACATGGCGACGCATCATGCAGGCGAGTGGGCAGCGGCGGCTCCGGGTGCGGGCTTTGCAGAAACGGCTGAATATCAAAATGCCTTCAAAAAAAATCCGCTTCCGACATGGTGGGAACAGAAACTCTGGAATCTGTATGATGCGACAGTGGTTGCCGGTAATCTGAAGCAGTTGCCGATCATCGCCTACAGCGGTGAGAAGGATAAACAGATGCAGGCGGCGGACATCATGGAACGCTATATGAAGTCTGAGGGATTGGAGTTGCCTCATGTCATAGGTGAGGACATGGGCCACAAGTACAACGATGTTTCCAAGAAGAAGATTGAGGAGTTTGTAACGAAGGCGGCGAAGCGAGGCGTGATCCGCCAGCCGCGTGAGATCAGCCTCACCACCTACACGCTACGTTATAACAAGATGCACTGGGCCACGATCAATGAACTGGGTGAGCATTGGAAGCGTGCGGATCTGAAAGCACGGCTTGAATCGGAGACCAAAGTAATCGTGTCGGCAACGAATGTGACGAGCTTCTCGATCGAGCTTCCAGCAGGCTCTATGTTGAAACCCATCTCCAGCCCTGAGGTGATCATCAATGGTACCAAGCGATTGGGCGTGGGTGTGAAACAGGATGGAAGCTGGAAGGCACACTTTGCCTTGGCCAATGGGAATTGGACACCAACCGCTCAGGCTTCTTCCAAGAAAGGACTTCATAAATCACATGGTCTTCAGGGGCCGGTCGACGATGCGTTCATGAGTCGCTTCATCTTCGTGAAGCCATCGGGCAAGGCTGCGACTCCAGAGATTCAGGCTTGGACCGAGGCCGAGTTGGCCGATGCGATCTATCAATGGAAGATGCAGTTTCGTGGTGAGCCTCGTGTGATGCTGGATCATCATGTGAAGGACAAGGACATCAAGAACAGTAATCTGATTCTGTTTGGCGATCCGCAGAGCAATCGCCTGATAGCTCGTTATCTCGGCAAGCTGCCGTTGTATTGGTCATCGAGTGAAATCCGGATTGGTGAAAAATCATTTTCCGGAAAGGACAATGTGCCTGTGATGATCTATCCGAATCCCGATCAACCAGATCGCTATATCGTGATCAACAGTGGATTCACATTTGCTCCCAATGGCAGTGCCAGCAACTCCACCCAGGTACCAAAGCTGGCGGATTGGGCGGTGTTGAAAATGAATGTGCCTGGAGCCAAACGCATTCCTGCCGGCGTGGTTGATACCGATTTCTTTGACGAGTCATGG
Source organism: Limisphaerales bacterium (assembly GCA_965658675.1). Lineage (GTDB taxonomy): Bacteria > Verrucomicrobiota > Verrucomicrobiia > Limisphaerales > CAZKNW01 > CAZKNW01. The sequence goes on along the minus strand of CBFHTT010000003.1, from coordinate 37,302 downwards.
CAGTTCAAAGTCTCTTCTGAAAACCCGAAAATATAACACATGATCAAGCGCACCCTCTTCGTTGCCGCCCTGTATCTGTTGTCATCGTTGGCAACGCATGCGGCTGAAAAGCCCAACATCCTGTTCATCGCAATTGATGATCAGAATGACTGGTTTGGCTGTATGGATGGACATCCTCAGGCAAAGACGCCGAACATCGACAAGCTGGCCAAACGCGGCACGCTTTTCAAAAACGCACATTGCCAGTCTCCTCTCTGCAATCCATCACGCACGAGCCTGATGACGGGTAAGCGTCCGACCTCCACAGGTATTTATGGATTGGCTCCTTGGTTTCGTAATCTCCCTGAGTTCAAGGATGTCGTCAGCCTGCCTCAGCATTTGCGGAACAATGGCTACAAGACCTACACGACTGGTAAGATCTATCATGGTGGCTACGGTCGTAAGAAGACGGACAAGGAGTTTGATATCATTGGCCCACCACCGGGAGTGGGAGTGCGTCCCAAGAAGAAGCTGGTGACCACACCGGGTGGAAATCATCCATTGGTGGACTGGGGTGTGTTTCCTCATAAGGATGAAGACAAAGGTGATTACAAGGTGGCTCAGTGGGCGGTGGATCAGCTGAACAGCAAACCTGAAGGCCCGTTCTTTCTGAGCGTGGGATTTTTCCTTCCGCACGTTCCTTGTTACGCCACACAGAAGTGGTTTGATATGTATCCCGAGGATGAGTTGATACTACCTCCGGTCAAACGCGACGACCGTGCGGATACGCCGCGTGCTTCATGGCATTTGCATTGGACGCTCCCTGAGCCGCGCCTGAAATTCATCGAAGAATCAGGTGAGTGGAAGAACTTGGTTCGTTCCTACCTTGCTTGCACGACCTTTGTGGACCATCAGATCGGCCGAGTGATGGAGGCATTGGACAAGAACGGCTTTGGTGACAACACGGTTATTGTTCTCTGGAGTGATCATGGTTGGCATCTGGGTGAAAAAATGATTACGGGCAAGAACACGCTCTGGGATCGTTCGACCCGCGTGCCTTTGATCTTTGCCGGACCGGGAGTGAAGCCTGATCAGGTCTGCGAGCAACCCGCTGAGCTCCTGGACATCTACCCGACACTGATCGACCTCTGTGATCTGGACAAGAGGGACGGGTTGGAAGGTCTGAGCCTCATTCCTCAGTTGAAGAACGCAAACAAGACCCGCAAGCGTCCGGCGATCACATCACACAATCAGGGTAACCACGGAGTGCGCAGTGTCCGCTGGCGTTATATTCAGTATCACGATGGCACTGAGGAACTCTACGACATGAAGAGCGATCCGAATGAGTGGAACAACCTTGCGGGTAACAAAAAATTTGCGAAGGTGCTGAAAGAGCATCGCAAGTGGTTGCCGAAGGAAGATCGCGTGCCAGCTCCAGGAAGTCGCGCACGCATCATCACTCACGAAGACGGCAAGGTCATCTGGGAAGGAAAAGAGATCACCCCCGGAGAGCCAATTCCTGACATCTGATCGCCAGAGTCTGAACCATATTTGAAAAGCCGATCCTGACATCTGTTGGGGTCGGCTTTTTTAATGACGAATTTCCGAACTATTCAGAGACCAAATGAACTTCACCGCCTTGGCCCGGGCTCTTACCTTGAAACCCATTGTCCGCTAGCTACTCAGCGCGAGCTTGAGGCAGGTTAGTTCTTCGTCGAAGGCTTCGCGGGAATTGACGGTTTCGGCGACTTCGGCCCGGATGAGTTCGCCCCAGCGTTTACGCAGTCTGAGAGCAGTGCTCCGGAGAGTGGCTTCGTTGGTGTTCAATCTTTGGGCGAGTACAGAGTAGGGCTCTGAGGGTGTGTCGGGATTGTCGGTGAAGAGTGCGCGGCAGATGATTTCCTTGTTGGTGCCTTCACATTCCTTGATCAGGCGGACGCGTGCGCGTTCGAAGAGCTCCATGGTCCATGCCTTGTCGAAGTCGTGATCGGGCTCGGGGTGTTGAAGGTCCCACTTGGCAAACTGTTCTTCCGCTTCTGTTATATCGATCTCTATGTGAATGGCTCTGCCGCCCCGTTTCCATGCGTGTTGTTTCTGAGCTTCGTCTGCCATGTGATATTTCAGCCCCTTGAGCATGAAGGTGCGAAATCGTCCCTTATCTTTGCGGATGGAAATGAGTGAATCGTTTTCCAACAGCGATGCGAAAAAGCCTTGCACGGCGTCTTCAGCGTCTTCGGGCGATCTACCTGAGCGGCAGTCCACAGCCTTCGGAGTTTTGGTTGTCTGTTTCCTCTGCGTCGCTGCGGTTGTGCCTTGCACTGGGCTACATGCGTTCACGCCTTCTGCGTCTTTCCGTGGGCTATCAGGTCTTCGGGGGTGTTGATGTTGTGGAGTTGGGTTTGGGCGTTCTTGGGTTGGAGGAGTGTGCGGGTTGGGCACTTGGTGAAGAGGCGTTGGAGGGAACGTTGTTTTTGTTCGAGCTGACTCTCAACGATGGGAAGTTGTTTCCGTGTCAGGATGAAGGGGAAGCCGATGTGCTTTCCGTTGTAGCTGAAGGCGGGGGAACCGTCTTGGCTTTGAGCGAGGAGTTCTTGCAGGTGTTGGGGTGTGACATGGGGCATGTCGCCTGCGAGGAAGAGGATGCGGTCTGAGTGGGTTTGTCTGAAGGCGGTGATGATGCCGCTAAGTGGACCGCAGGGGGGAATGATGTCTCTTCGAATGATCTGCACGGGCAGTTCTGTGCTGCGTGCGAGTTCGTAGGTGAGTCGGAGGAGGGTTTTACCTGAGAGGTGTTTGAGCAGTTTGTTGCTGCCCATGCGCCGGCTTTTTCCTCCGGCGAGGATGGCTACTGAGGTTGAGGATGCTGGCGGGTGGCTCATGACATCCTCAACCTCTGAGAGCTTACAGAATCATACCTGCAGCAACCGTGTTGTTGGTCAGCTCATCGATGATGATGATGCTGCCTGTCTGGCGGTTGCGCTTGTAGGAATCGAAGTAGATCGGATTGGCGGTTCGGATGACGACGCGTCCGATGTCGTTGAGCCCGATCTCGCGGTCGTCCTCGACTTTGTGAAGGGTGTTGATGTCCATCTTGTAGCGGACTTCCTTGACCATACATTTCACTTCGCTGGTGGTGTGGCGAAGAATGTATTTGCGGTTTGGCTGGAGCTTGGAGTCATCACGGAACCAACAGATCATGGCCTCGATGTCCTGACTGACGGTGGGCTTGTTGTTGGCTTTGACGAGCATGTCACCGCGGCTGATGTCGATCTCGTCCTCGAGTGTCATGGTGACTGAGGATGGGGAGAAGGCTTCGTCTGCGGGGCCGTCTGGTGTGATGATCTCTTTGATCTTGGTGCTGAATCCGGATGGCATGACGGTGACGTCGTCGCCTTTCTTGAAGACGCCGCCATAGATACGTCCTGCGAATCCGCGGAAGTCGTGATGCTCGTTGGATTGTGGGCGGATGACCCATTGCACAGGGAAGCGTGCATCGACGTGGTTGTGCTCGTGACCGAGGTAGACGGTCTCAAGGTAGTAGAGCAGTGAGGAGCCCTGGTACCAGTCCATGTTGGTGGACTTGTCGACGACGTTGTCTCCGTTGAGGGCACTGATGGGAATGAACTCGATGTGAGGAACGTCCAGACGTGAGGCGAAGTCTTTGTAGTCCTTCACGATGTTCTGGTAGACCTCTTCGCTGTAGTCCACGAGATCCATTTTGTTTACACAAACGACGATGTGCTGGATCTGGAGAAGGGATGCGATGAATGAGTGACGGCAGGTCTGCTCCACGACGCCTTTGCGTGCATCGACGAGGATGATGGCGAGGTTGGCAGTGGAGGCACCGGTGACCATGTTGCGTGTGTACTGCACGTGGCCGGGGGTGTCTGCGATGATGAACTTACGACGTGGTGTGGCGAAGTAGCGATAGGCGACATCAATGGTGATGCCTTGCTCGCGCTCTGCACGGAGACCATCGGTGAGGAGCGCGAGGTTGACGTTTTCGTCACCGCGCTTCCTGCTGGATTCCTCGATGGCTTCCAGTTGGTCTTCGAAGATGGCCTTGCTGTCATAGAGCAGTCGGCCGATGAGTGTACTTTTGCCGTCGTCGACGCTGCCTGCGGTGGTAAATCGCAGGAGGTCCATATCAAGGTAGGCTTTGGAATCGGACATGTAAGAAATGCTTTCTCTGTAAAATGGTTTCCTGAGGGTGGGCGCGGCCTAGAAGTATCCTTCTTTTTTGCGGTCTTCCATGGCGGTCTCGGAGCGCTTGTCATCGGCGCGTCCACCGCGCTCAGTCTGACGGGCGGCTGCGACTTCGCTGATGATGTCTTCGAGTGAGTTGGCTTCGGATTCCACGGCGCCGGTGCAGGTGGCATCACCCACGGTGCGGAAGCGGATACGACGTTTCTCAAGTACTTCGCCATCGACGAGTTCCATGAAGTCGGTCTTGGCGAGGAGTGTACCGTCGCGGACGAAGACATCGCGTTCGTGTGTGAAATAGATGTTTGGCAGATCGAGGTTCTCGAGGGCGATGTATTGCCAGATGTCCATCTCGGTCCAGTTGCTCAATGGGAACACGCGGAAGTGCTCGCCGTGTTGCTTGCGACCGTTGAAGAGGTTCCAGAGCTCTGGGCGTTGGTTCTTGGGATCCCACTGACCGAATTCATCTCGGTGTGAGAAGAAGCGTTCTTTGGCGCGTGCCTTTTCTTCATCGCGACGGGCACCACCCATTGCGGCGTCATATTGGTCCTCTTCCAATCCGTCGAGCAGGGTCGTGGTCTGGAGTCGGTTGCGACTGGCCTTGGGTCCCTTTTCTTCGGCGACGCGGCCTTGATCAATGGAGTCCTGCACGAGCTTGACGATCATGTTGGCTCCGATTTCTTTGGAGAGGCGGTCACGGAATTCGACGGTCTCGGGGAAGTTGTGACCGGTGTCGATGTGCATCAGTGGAAACGGAAGTTTCGCAGGGCGGAATGCCTTTACTGCCAGATGCGTCATCACGATGGAGTCCTTGCCACCAGAGAAGAGGAGCACGGGTTTTTCAAACTGCGCTGCCACTTCGCGAATGATGAAGATGGCCTCGGCCTCAAGCTGCTTGAGATGAGTAAGATTGTAACTTTGATGCATGGTTGAAAATCAGGATGCGGGTTGAATGCGTGGGAGAATCTGCTCGATCAGTGTGTTGAGGCTTTCCTCGATGGTCTGTGTGTCGGTGTCGATGAGCAGCCCGGGATGGGCAGGTTCTTCAAATGAGGAATCACGTCCGGTGAAGTTGGCGATCTTGCCGGCCTTGGCCTTGGCGTAGAGTCCTTTTACGTCGCGCTCTTCACAGGTTTCGAAAGAGGCTTTTACAAACACGTCCAGGAAATCATCTGCGCCCACGATATCGCGGGCCATGGTGCGGAAATCTTCCTTGGGTGTGATGAATGAAGTGATGGTGACCACTCCGGCGTTGAGAAAGAGCTTTGCGACCTCGGCGATGCGACGGAGGTTTTCATTGCGATCCTCATCGCTGAATCCGAGGTTGTTGTTCAGACCTGAGCGGATGTTATCGCCATCAAGGATCTGCGTATGAAAGCCTTTGTCATGAAGGGCCTTTTCCAGAGCGCGTGCGAGGGTGCTTTTGCCTGAACCGGAAAGTCCATAGAGCCAGATGACCTGTCCACGCTGCTTGAGCAAGGATTCCTTGTCGCCCCGGTTCAGCATCTTGTCGAACTCGGGGTGGATGTTCTCGGGAGTGTCAGGCATCAGATGTTGAAGTCAGAGCCAGTGTCTTCGTGAAGGCCGCACTCGCGCTTCAGTCCAAAGAAGCGTGTCTGCTCGGAGGTCATATCCCCGGTGAGCTTCTCGGTCGTGTGAGCATCCCCGATAGAGACATAGCCCTGATGCCAAAGCGGATGGTAAGGAAGGTCGTTTTTCTTCAGGTAGTTGAAGACATCGCGATCGGTCCAATTGATGATGGGATGGATCTTGAGGATGCCGTCCTTGTTACCGAGGACCTTGAGTTTGCCGCGGGAAGAGCTTTGCTGACGACGAAGGCCTGCGAGCCATGCACGGGCACCGAGCTCCTTCATGGCGCGGTTCATTGGCTCCACCTTGTTCATCTCATTGTATTTCTCAATCCCGGGAAGGCCGATCTCCCAGAGCTTGCCATAGACAGCTTCCTGATAGGCAGGTGTCATGGGGTTGGAGTAGACTTTGAGATTGAGATCGAGGCGTTGGCTCAGGTCGTGAATGAACTGATAGGTCTCAGGAAAGAGGTATCCGGTGTCGACGAGAATGACAGGAATGTCTGGCCATTGCTTCACTGCCATGTGGAGACTGACAGCCGCTTGGGCTCCGAAACTGGATGAAAGGACGACTTTGTCCTTAAAATGGCGGAGGGCCCATGCCACCCGCTCCTCAGCAGTCGCCGATTCCAAAGCCTCATTCTCGGCTTGCAGATCCAATCCCAGATCTGCAAACGGAGAGACCGGCTTGGTCGGTGCTGCCACTGTAGTTGTGTCCGTTTCTGTCATTCTACCAGGAGGCATCGCGTGCCTCAGTTGATTACTTAATTAAGATAAGTGACTTAGTCATATTACTCATGTATCGACCTGTCAAGGCCCAGAACGAACCTTTTTCAGCAAGAAAGAGCATTTATTGATGAAATCGTGGGGTGACCAGCTGCCGGGCTATTGATCTCCCACCTACAGCGGTTGCAAACAAAAGGGTTGAAGAACCAATACTCTCTTGAGAGGTTCCGCGCCCTTTTTGGAGGGATTTTCCTCCAGTCCCTGAACCGTGTTATTCCTCACCATTCTTAGAGATGTCTGCCTTCCGCTGATCATTATGATCGCAGCGGGTTGGATTCTTGACCGGCGTTACAAGCTGGATCTGGACTCGTTGGTGAAGCTGAATTTCAACCTCTTTGTCCCGGTATTCATCTTTGTAAAAGTGGTGGAAGCCACGCTTGATGGAGGAGAGGCGCTGACCATTCTTGCCTTTACCGGCTGTGTGATCGCATCCATGTGTCTGCTGACCATGGTGACGGCAAAGGTGAGAGGTCTGTCATCCAAGGATCGGATCGCCATGCAGTTGGCCACCATGTTTTATAACTGCGGAAACTTTGGCATTCCGGTCACGGCACTTGCCTATCCGGAGATGGGGCCCAAGGTGCAGGTCTTTGCTCTGATGGCGATGAACATGAGCGTGTTCACCATCGGTATGACGCTTGCGCGCAAACAGGGAGAGGGAGCCAGTCAGGGTTGGTGGCGTAACGTCACTGCAATCCTGAAACAGCCGCCCGTCTATGGTGTGCTCTTTGCAGTGCCTGTGCGCCTTCTCGATCTGCCGGTCACGGAATGGCAGTTCATTTGGAAGCCATTGGATTACATCGCTGGCGGACTCGTGGCCATTGCCACTGTCACGCTCGGCGTTCAGCTGTCGAAGACCAAGCCACCATCATTCCGAGGCGGTCTCGGTTGGGCGGTTGCGATCCGATTGATCGGCGGACCTTTGGTGGCGTTGGGCTTGGTGTGGTTGCTGGATTTCCGTGGAGACTTTGCAGCAGTGCTGATCCTTGGCGCAGCCAGTCCGACAGCTGTGAACACAGCCCTGCTCGCTCACGAGTTCAAAGGCAACAGTGCTTTCGCAGCCGCAGCCGTATTCTATTCGACCCTGATCAGCGTGCCCATCGTCGCCGTCCTTGCGACATTGCTCCGCTACTTCTACGGCTAGAAAAATTCTTATTCCTTGAGCTCAGTGGGGAAGGGGCAAGTAGCCCCGGATGGCATCCAGGGGCAGGACTTGGGGCGAGACGCCTCGATAACTGGCAGCCGGGACGGCTACCCCACAACCTTTCGGATTTAGTCATTCCATGGGTATCTGGGTATTTCGTCATTCGTCATTTTCTCTCCCTCTCCCAGATGCAAAAAAACATCCCTTGCTCGAAGTGAATCGAACAAGGGATGAAGGATGGAATTGTAACGCGCTGCTCTTATATCAGGAATTGGCCTGACGAAGGAGGGTCAGCAGATGCATGAGTGCCTCTTCATAGGGGCGTCCTTTTTCCTCTGCGAGTTGTTGTGCGCGTTTGTCCAATTGGGCAGCCATGACGTCGTGCTTGTCTTCAGGGAGACCCAGCGCGGCCAAGGCTTGTTTGATGCCCTCGATCTTGTCCATCAGTCTTCGACGGCAGTGATGCTGTCGATGGTGACGAGCTCGGTGGGGAAACTGTTTTCACCACGCTTGTTGGTGACTGGGATGTCGGAGATGGCGTCCAGAGTGTTGAGTCCTTCAACGACCATCCCGAATGCGGTGTATTGGTTGTCGAGGAAGCTGGCATCGCCGTTGCAGACAAAGAACTGACAACCTGCGGAGTCAGGATGCTGAGCGCGTGCCATGGAGAGAACGCCTTTCTGGTGACGGCGATCATTGAACTCTGCCTTCACAGTGTAGCCCGGTCCGCCTGTTCCCCATGTGGCTTCGGCATCGAGGTCCTTGGTGTTGGGGCAACCACCCTGAATCATGAAGCCTTTGATGATCCGGTGAAATCGCGTGCCTTCGTAAAACTTCTCGCCTGCGAGTTTCAGGAAGTTGGCAACGGTGTTTGGGGCGATGTCGGACCATAGCTCTACGGTCATGTCGCCTTTGCTTGTCTTGATGATGGCTTTGGTGTTTTCGCTCATGAGATTTTTATTTTGGTTGGTTGAGGGATCATTCTCCCTCGGTCACAAATGGCAATGCCACAATGGTGGCGGTGGTTTCGGATGAATCAGATTTCAGCTGGAGTGCTTGTCCGAGGTCGTTGCATTCCTTCCGCACGTATCCGAAGGCAATCGGACGCTTCAATGCGGGGGAGTCGAGGACGGATGTCAGCTTGCCGACCTTCTTTTCTCCATTGAAGATCTCTGTGCCGGGTGCTGGCAGCTCAGATCCGTCGATGACCATTCCACGAAGCGCCTTGGCCACGCGACCGTAAGTGCGAATGCGGGCGATGACTTCCTGTCCGGTGTAGCAACCCTTGGCGTAACTGATGGCCCGGGATTCGATCCCTGCTTCAGGCGCGAGGTTGGAGATATCCATGTCCTTTCCGTAGCGGGGAATGCCTGCTTCGATCCGCAATGCTTCCAGCACAGGCTCCGTGGCGATGGCGCCTTCTGCGGCTTGCACGAGATCGGTCAGTTGCTTGAGGACGTCACTGATGGAAGCAACAGGTAGAAACAGATCGAATCCATCAATACCGAAGCGTGCATGGCGGTAGATGTAAACCGCGTCGTCTCCACCGCCGAGTTTCTGAATGGCTGTTGTGTCGGCATTGTACTTCCAATCGGGAAATTGTTTTTGAAGCACGGACGCACTTTGTGGTCCGGCGATGTGAAGCATCCCGTAGTGGGGGGCCACGTCCACGATCTCGACATCGTCTGCGATGATGAAGCTATCCAATCGCTGGCTGACGCGTTCGGTGAGTCCTTCTTCAAAGTCGATCAGGATCTCATTTTCCAGATTCAGAATATGGGCATCGGATTCGAACTTCCCTTTGTGATTCACCACTGCGGCATAGCAGGCGCTCCATGTGGAGAGTCCTTTGATGTCGTTGGTGACCTGTCCGTGGAGAAAACGTGCGCGGTCTTCTCCGATCAGGCAGATGCGTCCACGGGAAGACAGGTCGGTGATCACGACGCGTTGATGCGCAGCGTGATAGATGCCCAGTTCGTCGGACGTCAGTTTAATGGCTTGGGTTGGCATGGATGCCTCTGTCATGTGGGCGGACGTTAACAACTGCCTGCCCGGCCTGTCACTTTTCAAGACGATGAAAGGGAAATGAATCAGAAAGCTCTGTCAGCTCGCCATTTTGGTCCTGATAGATCAGCGAGCCTGCGACTTCTGGAATATCCAGCTCCTGAAACTCATTGCCAAGAATCAGCGCCGTGGTGGCCAGAATGTCCAGACAGGTATTGGACGTGCCCTTGATTGCTGAATAAACCGCGCCATTGGTAGGCCAGCCTGTTCGTGGATCAATCACGTGCCCATAGGTGCGGTCCTGCGTTTGAAAGGACTTTCCCCAGATTGCGGACACACCCAGATGCTCGCCCTCCAGAGTCACGTAACCGAGATAGCGTTTGTCTCCGGTCGGTGATGGATTGGTGTAGTTGTGTGGGTGCTCCAGGCCGATTCGCCATTCGCTTCCGTCCAGTGGCTTTCCAATCGTAGCAATGGCGCTTGTTCCCCCGTGGATCAGAGCAGATTCGATTTCGTAGTCTGCCAATAATTCAAGGCATCGATCCAATGCATATCCTTTTCCGACCGATCCCAGATCCAGCTTCATCCCCGGCACTGCAAAGCCAAGCGTCAGCGCGTCCTCATCCAGAATGAGCTTATCCACACCGATCATTTCTAGTGCCGTTTTCAATTCCTCATCTGTAGGAACGTTCAACTCACGCTGCACAAAACCCCAGAGCTGCATCAATGGAGCAATGGTGATGTCGAACGCCCCGTTCGTCGCCTCGCTCAGGCGGATGCATTCCTGAATCAATGCAAAGAGCTGTGGCTCCACCTTCACAGGTTGGCTGCCTGCCTGACGATTGATCCGACTGATGTCACTCGCGGGATCGTAAAAATTCATCTGCCGTTCCAACAACAGGATCTCCTCAATGGCTTCTTCCCCGGCTGCACGCAGACAAGATTCATCCTCGCCCATCAGGATGAATTCCCAACGCGTCGCCATGGCCTCACATGCCAATTGAATCTTCTTGGACACCGCCGCTGTGATCGCAACAAACCCACGCCAAGTCCAATCCCGTTTTGGAGAGAGCCTTGTCCGATCCCGATATTCCCTGTTTCAAAAGACTCGCCTTCGTGATTCCTATTCCCGGATGCTTCGCCCGCTCCATGACGAATTGGGACAAGACAAAGCGACGCTTTAAAGCCTTCTTGATCCGCCTGACCCATTGGGAATTCTGGCCGGCAGGTGTGTTCTATATTCCAGTCGGACTGAACCTCATCCGCCTTGCGCTGAAGTATGATGGGCTCCTACTTCCGCTTGCCACCAACCCCGGCAAACACCGTGGAGCCTACATAGGTGAATCCAAAGGACGCTCCCTTGAGCTGCTCCAGTCCAAGTTCCCCGACTTCATTGCCCGCACATGGTTGGTGGATGGCGAGGCCCCTGAAGAACGCATCCAATTCGTAAAGAGCGTGATGGCATCCAACGGTGTGACCATTCCGTTCATACTCAAGCCAGACGATGGCAACCGAGGAGGAGGCGTAAGAATGGTCAGGAAGGAAAAGGACATAGAAACCTACTTTCGCGCCATCAGAGGACCCGTTGTCATGCAGGCATTTGTTGAAGGCCCCAAAGAAGCCGGCGTGTTCTACATCCGTCATCCTGAAGAAGAACGCGGATGCATCTTCGCCATCACCAGAAAGGAGTTCCCCTACGTCACTGGCAACGGAACTGACACGCTCGAAGAACTCATTTGGAAAGACGAGCGCGCCTACCTCGTTGCCGACAAATACCTAAATCGATTTCGTGATCAATTGAATGTAGTGCCTGCAAAAGGAGAACACTGGCGACTCGTCAACGCAGGCAATCATGCCCAAGGCTGTGTCTTCTACGATGGCATGACTCTGGCAAGCGAAGCACTCCTGGATCGACTCGATGAGATCTCCCGCGGCTTCCCAAAATTCTACCTTGGTCGCTACGACGTCCGTTACGCCACCGATGAAGATCTGAAGACCGGCACCAACTTCCAGATCCTCGAAGTCAACGGCTCCCTCTCCGAAGCCACCTCCATTTACGAACCCGGTTACCCACTCACCAAAGCCTACGGCAAACTCTTCGAGCAATGGGAACACGTCTTCAAGATCGGCGCCTGGAACCGAAAGAACGCCGGAGCCAAGACCCCAACGATCCAGCAAATACTCGCAAAAGGCCGAGAATACAAAAAGCAACGAGCCACCTATCCCGACACGGATTAGCAGGAGCGTAAGAAAGAACGTCTAAACCACAGATTTCACAGATGGACACCACCTTGTAGAGGTGCGTCTATGACCGCCTCACTTCAATCCGCTTGGTGACCGCACATTCCCTAACTCCAAAAGGGGGACTCCAAGAAAGGAGCGCAGACGCCTACGTCTGTGAGTGCACACAGTCTTCAGCCTAATCAAACAACCGGTCCAGGTCCTCGGGGTCGGTGGTGTAGTGAGGGTCTGAGGTGAAGTCGGTGGAATCAGGTGGCAGGGAAAAGGTGTTGATGATTCGGGATTGGTCTTTGGGATTGAGCAATCGTTTGTCTGCGTAGACCTGGAATCGATTCTTGGTTTCGTCGAAAATCACTCTGCCTCTGGGGATCTCGAAATACTCTTGGTATCTCAGCTTGGGGTTCTGTTTCTGCAGGGTGGGCCAGACATCGACGTGATTCTTGGAGGAGTCGCGAAAGCCGTTGCAGGATTCGGCTGTGTCTACGTCCTCGGTTGATGAGTAGACATCATCAGGAGTCATCCAGAAAATTCCGATCTGACCTTTCGGGTTTGGACTCATGAGAAGAGGAATTGAAAATGGTGCGCAAGGCGGGAATCGAACCCACAACCTTCGGCTTCGGAGACCGACGCTCTATCCGATTGAGCTACTCGCGCATCGCGGAGGGCCAGTGAAAATGAGTCAAAAGGACTTTGTGAGCAAGCCTGTTTCGGTGCTCACTTGAGCCAGAGGAAGTAGGCGGCAAGAAAGGGCCATAGCACAACGAGTGGCCAGCGGAGTTCGTGGTAACGTCCGCCAAACATCTTGAGAACGGGATACATGAGGAATCCAAGGGCGAGGCCGTCGCCAATGGAGCCGCTGAGTGGAATGCCCAGCAGAACGATGAAGGAGGGCAGTCCTTCGCTGAAGTCGTCCCAATCGATGTCTTTGACGTGCTGCATCATCATGCAACCTACAATGATGAGAGCGGGGGCGGTGATCACGGGATAGCTGCCTGCCATCATGACGATCGGTGAAAAGAAAAGGGCGAGTAGAAAGAGCATGCCTGTGACAACGGAGGTGAGTCCGGTGCGCCCACCCTGTTGGATTCCGGCGGCGCTCTCGATGAAGCTGGTGACGGTGCTGGTGCCAAGCGCTGCTCCGAAAACAGATCCGGCGGAATCGACTTTCATGGCTTTCTCGATGCCTTGGATCTTGCCGTCTTTACTCAGCCCGGCTTGTTTGCCGACGCCGATGAGTGTGCCCATGGTGTCGAAGACGTCCATGAAGAGGAAGACGATGATGATGGGAATGAGTGTCTTGCTGAAGGCGGCTCCGAGATCCATCTGGAAGAAGGTGGGGCTTATGGATGGTGGTGCGGCGACGATCGCTGAGGCGGGTGAGAACCATGTCATGAGCATGGAGTTGGTGACGGATTCGGACGTGGCGTAGTCACCAGCGGATCCTGCAAGGAAGTGCCTGCCCGCGAGGGACAATAGAAGCAGGGATGCCATGCCGATGAGTATCCCTCCGGGGATCTTTCGCGCGTGAAGTCCGGCCATGAGGAGGATGCCAAGAAAGAAGAGGAGGATATCAGGAGAGGTGAAGTCGGTATTGAGGGAGATGAAGGTCCCGGGTGATTCTACGATGATGCGTGCGTTCTTGAGTCCGATGAATGCGATGAAGATTCCGATACCGGCGCAGATACCACTCTTCATGCTAGAACTGACTGAGGCGAGAAGCCGCTCGCGCGCACCGGTGAAGGAGAGTGCGAGGAAGATCACACCGGCGACAAAGACACAGGCCAAGGCAGCTTTCCATGGTTCAGGGTGACCTATCGCTGCTGCTGCGGGAATGGCTGTGGCGACAAAGAAGAAGTTCTGCCCCATCCCGGGAGCGAGTGCGACGGGCATGCGTGCATAGAGCCCCATGAAGATGGTGGCGGCAGCAGCGGCAATACAGGTGGCTGTGAGGACTGCCCCGAAGTCCATGCCGGTTGGCTGGCCTGCCATCTGTCCACTGAGCACCGCGGGTTGGACCACAATGATGTAGGCCATGGTGAAGAAGGTGGTGATACCTCCCAGGACCTCTGACTTGATCGAGGAGCCTTTGGCCGTAAGGTCAAAGTAAGTCAGTAGATGTCGTTGAAACGTGCTCATGGTCGGGGCATCAGGCTGGTATCGCCTGTGAGGGATCTTCTTGGAGCAGAGTAGTCGATGTCCAATCTCAAAGCTCGGAGAGTAGCACTTCGCGTTGCTGCTCCAAGGAGCGCTTCCCGGCTTCAAGCGCGGAGATCAATTCGACTTCTTCTTCAATGGGAACGGATTCCTTTCCGCTTTGGACATCGTTCAGAAATGCCATGAGGAGATACCAATAAAGGTCCTTCAAGTTTGGAGTGACGGTGCTCCATCCTTTCTTTCCATAGAGACTGATCTGATAACCGGCTCTCATCTGCTCGCGTTCGGCCACGAGTAGGACGACGTCTCTACCACCTTCGAATCGAATCCTGACAATGTTGCGCCCTTCTTCTCCGACATTGACGGCACTAACGGCGCCTGGACCGAGTACGGCATAGGCCATGGACAGTGCATGGATGCCGTAGTAGATGAGGTCGTTGCCGCAGATCGTTTGAGCCAGTGACACAGGGCCGAGTGAGGGGAGTTGGTCTTTCAGCTTGAGGATATCTGGCACGAATCTGAGTGAACTTGCGGACATGAAAGGCGTGCCTGTGTTTCGAGCAAAGGTGCTCATTTCACGGGCTTTGCCAGCGGTCATGGCGAGGGGCTTGTCGCAGAATGTGGGGATGCCTTTCTGCAACGGATGCTTGGCGTACTTGGCCTGTGTGCCTGAACCATCGTCCACGATGATGGCGACGTCGATATCCTCACAGGCCTCTTCAGGTGTTTCGCAGACGGTCGGTATGTGGCAGGCCTTGGACAGGTGCTCTGCCCAGGTGCGGTGCTTGTCCCAGACGCGGGTGACTTTGGCACCTTCGATCCCTTTCTTGGCGCGGACAAAGGTCCAGTCATGTGCCTTAGCGATGGACTCGTCGTAACCATTGAACGTGGAGGCAAAGGCGGTGCCATGATGGGAGCCGTGCCTGAGTGGCTGATCACCATACTGATAGGTGGCTGCAGAGATGAGACCGATGCGGAGCATGGCTGCATTCCAACAGAGCGGCCTCTCAAAGCAAACTCTGAAAAGGAGGTGAGTGGTGGAAAACAGGGTCAGTGGAGACGACCATTTGCTGATTTGGTACACAAAAAAGCGGAGGCACACAGGCTGCCTCCGCTCGCAGGGGAACTTGGAAAAAAATTATCCCACGATGCGATATTTCGCATCGAATGGCGTGACGCCAGCAAGCTTCTCAATTCCACGGCCATTGGCGGCGAGGTGATTGAGGATCTTGAAAAGGCTCTCGATGGAATCGGCTTCGCCTGTTCCTTCAGCGACCTGTTGCACGCTGGCTGGCTCGCTCTGTGATTTGAGAAACTCAACGGCCTTGAGCTGAAGACTGATGACGGCCTCTGCAGCCTTTTTGCCGGCTTCCACACCTGGCTGATGGTAGGCGTTGATGTTTACCAACGAAGCGTAGTAACCAACGGCACGTTCGTAGAGGGCAATGAGAACGCCAACAGTGAATGGTGAGACCTCATCAACCGTGATGGTGATGGACTCGCGATCCTTGTCGAAAAGTGCGCTGCGTGTGCCTTGGAAAAATCCATTGAGATAGTCGCCTGAGGTGACTCCGTCCTGCACTTCGATGGATTGTCCGTCGCGGTCCTTGAGCACTTCAATGAAGGTGACGAAGAAATTGTGAACACCTTCACGGAGCTGCTGCACATAGGCGTGCTGATCTGTGGAACCTTTGTTTCCGTAAACGGCGAGACCTTGGTTGACGACGTTACCATCCAGATCGAGCTCTTTACCGATGGACTCCATGATGAGCTGTTGAAGGTATTTGGAAAACAGTTCCAGGCGATCCTTATAGGGGAGAATGACCATGTCTTTCTCGCCCTTGGCGTTGCTGCCATGGAGCCACATGAGTGCGAGCTGGGCTGCCGGGTTCTCGCCCATGCTTTGTGTGCGTGTGACTTCATCACAGGCGCGTGCTCCATCCAGCATTCCTTGAATATCGAGACCTTGAAGCGCGGCAGGGATCAATCCCACACCGGCCAGCTCTGAGGTGCGTCCGCCCACCCAGTCCCACATGGCGAAGCGCTTGAGCCAACCCTCTGCCACGGCGACCTTGTCGAGGTTGCTACCTTCACCAGTGACGGCGATGGTGTGTTTGGCGAAGTCGAGTCCGGCTGTTTCATAGGCTGCCTTGGCTTCGAGCATGCCATTGCGTGTTTCCTTGGTGCCGCCGCTCTTGGAGATGACGATGGAAAGAGTCTGGCCTAGTTGTCCGTCCAACGCGGCGATGACCTTGTCCATGCCGTTTGGATCGGTGTTGTCGAAGAAGTAAGGAGTGGCCTTGTCTGTGCCGGGTTGAGTCAGTGCGTTGGATACAAACTGTGGTCCCAGCGCAGAGCCACCAATACCGATGATGAGGATGTTTTTGAAATTACCTGATGCTCCGGCGATCTCACCTGAATGAACGGCGGCGGCGAAGGATTTGATTTCCTTCAGGTTGTCTTCGATGACTTTCTGGAGTTCTGCGTTGGGGGCGAGTGCGGCGTTGCGCAGCCAGTAGTGACCGACCATGCGGTTCTCATCTGGATTGGCGATGGCTCCGGATTCGAGCTCAGCCATGGCCTGAAACGCTTTTTCAATAGCGGGCCGTTGAGCCTCCATAAAGGAGTCGTCAAATTTCATCCGGCTCAGGTCCATGGAGAGTCCAATGGACGGAAACTCGGAGTAGTATTTCTGGTAGCGGGCCCAAAGCGTTTCGTTCGAATCATTCATAGCAAAGACAAAGAAAATACCGGAATGGGCCCTTTGCGGAAACCATGAATTGCATTCAACTTTTTCCGTTTTTGGATGAAATTCACGAATGGCCAGTTTTTGATAAGTCCGGCCGATTCGAGCAGCGCCTATTTCTTTCTCTTGCGTGGACGCGGTTTCGACTTCTTCGGGGCGATGGCAGATCGCGCGCTTTGGAACAGGCCGAAACCTAGCGCAGCGCCATTACCTGCCAGCAGGCTGAGGTTGAGAGGATTGAAGAGGATATAGGATTTGTTGTCCTTGAGGAGATCAAGCATCTCGCCGGTGAATGAAAGTGCGCCACGACTGCGAGACTTGATAATCAGAGCTGTGATGAGAAAAACGGTGAAGCCGATGACGAGCCCACCAAGGAAGGTGCTCCAGCGGAAGTTCCCCATCTTCAGTTTGAAGGTCCCACTCGCTCCATAGGCGGAGGTGAGTGGCAAAAGACCGAAGAGCATGCTGAAGGTGAGTTGCGCATAGAATTCTGCCTTGGAGGAAAGGAACAGGACCTTGGGAAGCGCCCGACGAGACAGTGCATCGACGGCGTCAGCGAATCCTGCCCAACCAAGCCAGCCCATACCGGCTGCGATCAGAAAGGCGATGATCTGTTTTGCCTGGCTATGCATGGAGTGCGAGCCACCGTTCGTATTGCTCTTGCCAGAGGTCGCTGTCTTCGGGCTCGAAGGTTTGGATTTCACTGCTTGCAGCGGAGGCTTCCCGAATCTCAGAAAGTGAACTCAATCCGCCATCGACTCGAACCTGCATGAGTAGATTCCCCATGACGGTGGCTTCGACCGGTCCGGCAAGTACGGGGATCCCGCATGCGTTTGCAGTGAACTGATTCAGCAGTGCATTCTTGGAGCCGCCTCCCATCACATGGATGACTTCCACTTTCTTGCCGGAGATGGTCTGGATCTTCTCCAAGGTTTCCCGATAGGCAAAGGCCAGGCTCTCAAGGCAGCAGCGGATGAATTGCCCCTCAGTCTCAGGGGCAGGTTGATTGCTGGCCGCGCAGGATTCCCGAATGCTCTCAGTCATGCTGTCTGGTCTGAGGAAGCGGTTGTCATTGACCGGGATCAAGGAACGGAATGGCTCTGCGTCTTGGGCGAGTGTCGCCAACTGGGAGTAGTCGAGCCTGCTACCTACCTTCTCAAAATCCCGTTTGCATTCCTGCACCAGCCAAAGGCCCATGATGTTCTTGAGCAGTCGAAAGGTTCCATCGACTCCACCCTCATTGGTCATGTTGAGCTCCAAGACATTCTGACCAAGCGCGGCTTCCTGTAGTTCGACACCCATCAGTGACCATGTACCGGAACTGATGTAAGCCCAGTTGGCGCTACCGGTGTGTCGGCTTGGAGTTGCGACCACGGCTGATGCGGTATCGTGAGTGGGAGGAACAATGACGGGTAGCTCGGGAAGTCCGGTGGCGACGGAGACATCTTTGCTCGTGTTGCCAAGTCGAGCCCCGGGTTGAACGATCTTTGGCAGAATCGCAGAAGGAATTCCCAATGAGTCGAGCAGGGCAGTGGACCAATCCTTGGTGACTGGATTCAGAAACTGCGTGGTGGTGGCATTGGTGTATTCGGCGCAGACCTGATCGGTAAGGAGATAGTTTACGAAATCTCCGATCATCATGAAGTGTGCCGCCTGCGCCATGGTTGCCGGTTGTTGTTCAGCCATGGCGAAGAGTTGATAGAGCGAATTGATCTCCATGAACTGAGTGCCTGACTGAGCGAAGATCTCTTCCTTGGCGACGCGTTCAAAAAGACGCTTCTCGATGCCTTCCGTCCTCGGGTCCCGATAACAGTAGGGCTGCCCGAGGAGTTGGTGGTCGGAATTCAACAGGACATAGTCCACGCCCCACGAGTCCACTCCGATCGACCGGATCCGATCGCCATAGGTCTGTGCAGCACGCTTGAGTCCTTCTTGTATCCCTGCCCACAGTCCGGTGATGTTCCACCGCAGACTGCCGTTCATTCGGACAGGCCCATTGGGAAAGCGGTGGCACTCCTGAAGCTCGATCGTTTGGCCATTCCAGATTCCGGCCATGACGCGTCCGCTTTCGGCGCCAAGGTCGATTCCTAGATAGACGGGGCTATTTGCTGACATGATGTTGAGTCGATGAAAGTGACTGATTGCTGGAGGGGCTTTTGTAGAGCGATCTCGCGTCACTTACCAACTAAAGACAGCCCAAGGAGTAAGGAGACGTTTCTTTTTTGAAAGATTCAGGATTTACTCCCGAACAAACCCCCATGAACGGAAACGATACTAACTGGCTTCCTACCAGACAGAGCCTCCTGACTCGATTGAAAGATTGGGATGATCAATGCGGTTGGCAGGACTTTTTCGACACCTATTCGAGGTTGATCTACGGCACTGCGGTCAAGGCAGGGCTATCCTCTGAGGAGGCGCAGGAGGTTGTTCAGGAGACCGTGCTTTCAGTAGCCAAGAAGATGGAAGATGACTTCAGGTATGATTCGTCCAAGGGGACTTTCAAGGGCTGGTTGCTCCAATTGACCCGATGGCGGATCACCGATCAGTTTCGCAAGCGCAAGCCCGATAATGCCCAGGCTGGCTTTGCAGATGATGAGCGAAGGACCGAGGTCATTGACCGGATGGCCGATGATGCCCCGGGAGCCATCGATCAAATTTGGGAGACCGAATGGACGGAAAACGTCCTCAAGGCCGCGATCGAGCGGGTGAAGACAAAGGTCAGCGCCCGCCAGTTTCAGATCTACGACCTATACGTATTAAGGGAGAGAAGCGTGGATGATGTGACCAAGTCTCTGGGAGTGAGCAGCACTCAGGTCTATCTCGCCAAGCATCGGGTGGGCAGTGCTTTGAAGAAGGAAATGAAGGCTCTTGAGGCCCGCATGGCCTGATCTGAGGCAGGGCAGGGGACTGAAAGTATTTTTCATACGCGATGTAATTTGTGTGACATCTGATTCTGGCTGACCCGATTTAAGATACTCCCATCGAGTCTGTGTGGACCCAACACAAGTACCAATAAACCAATAGTTCAGAATCAATATGAAAAACCTCAAACTCATCGCCACTCTGGCGCTTTCCATGGCATTTGCCTTCGCTTCATTCGGAGCAGACGAGAAGAAGCCTGCACGTGGCAAGGGAAACAATGTTATCGCCAAGCTTGGTTTGGATGCTGATCAGAAGAAGGCATTCATGGCAGCCCAGAAGGAATCAGGAGATGCCCGTAAAGGTCTCAAGGACGTCACTGATAGGAAAGAGCGTGCTGCCAAAATGAAGGAGATCAACACCAAGCTTCAAGCCAAACTCAAAGAGATCCTCAAGCCAGAGCAGCTCGAGAAATACACCGCCGCCCGTGCTGAAATGGCCAAGAATCGCAAAGCCGCTGGAGCCGGTGGCGAAGCCAGGGGTAAGGGAAAAGGCAAAGGTAAGAAGAAGGAGTAATCCTGAATCTTAGATGCTTTAAGCAGGAGCGACTGTTCAAATGAGCGGTCGCTCTTTTTCGTTTGTAGACCATGAAATTGTAGTCATCCTTCAGCCATCCCATGCGATCAGTCCTCCTTTCACTCATAGCTGCACTTGTCCTTCCCCTCAGCCTCTTGGCCGAGAATCAGGTGAAGATCACCAAAGACATCCCATTTGCGACCTTTGGTGACCGCACGTTGAAAATCGACCTCCACATGCCACAAGGTGTGGAGAACCCTCCTTTGGTAATGTTCATTCATGGTGGAGGCTGGAGGAACGGAAGCCGGAAAGGCTGCAAAATAGCTTGGGCAGCCAGGCATGGTTATGCGGTGGCCAGTGTGGAATACCGGTTTAGCCAGCAGGCCATCTTTCCAGCTCAGATCCATGACTGCAAAGGTGCGCTTCGCTGGTTGAGAGCGAAACAGGAGAAATACAGGTACGATGCCTCACGGGTGGTCGTCGCAGGATCGTCAGCTGGTGGACACTTGGCTGCTCTGATGGCAACCAGTGGTGGGGTGAAGGCTCTGGAAGGAACGACGGCTGGAAATCTGGACCAGTCTTCCAGAGTGCAAGCCTCCATACCCTATTATGGGCCTTCGGACTTTCTGTTGCGCTCACGCTTTCAGCCTTCCAAGACCGATCATCCCAATGGAGGTGCGTATGGCCTGATTGGTGGACCGGTTCAGGAGAATCTGGAATTGGCCAATCAAGCCAGTCCCGTCACCTATATTAGTAAGGATGATCCTCCACTTCTGCTCCTCCATGGTCTGAAGGATAAGACCGTCTATCCACGTCAATCACAGCACCTTCATGAGCTGTATTTGCAGGGCGGTCTGCAGTCCCAGCTACTTCTTGGACCAGATTCAGGACATGGCTGGAAAGGGTTTTGGCCGGATGAAAAAGAGACCATTTTGGAATTTCTGAAGAAGCACTTTCCGCCGGGTGAAGGAAAGTAGGAAGCGGTGATGCAGACCAGTTTGAGACCGAGTCGAAGTAGGGATTCTGGCCCAACATCACCGCCCCTGTGCGTGCACCTCCAAGGCTTGAGAACGACAAATGTGGATGCCACCTCCCAGGACAGCCACCGTTCCCTTTAAACACATTCTCGGGACAGGTGAAATAGATAGCACCCTTCGCGGGGGCTCCGCTACCGTTATTCTTTAACTGAGGGCGACATTTGTGAATTTTTTCACCGAGGAGTAGATTTTCACAAAATTGGCCCCTGGAACGACAAATCGGAGGATTTTGCCCAAATACCTACGACCTGAACGGAATCTAACTTGCCATGGCGCGGCGAGTCAGGCAGGCAAAGCGAGCGCATGACAGATACCACTGAGCCGATTCTCGAAATATCCAATGTCACCATCAAACGGGGGCCAAAACGTCTGCTTACCAACGTCTCTTGGACGATTCAACGGGGCGAGCATTGGGTGATTCTGGGAGCCAACGGCTCTGGAAAGACATCTCTTCTCTCGGCTCTGACAGGTTTTCTGACCCCATCAAAAGGGGACATCACGCTTTTGGGAAACACCTTCGGTCAGTCCAATTGGCAGGAGCTAAAGAAAAGAATAGGAGTCGTCAGTTCGGCTGTCAGGGAGCTCATGTCGCCCCATGAAACAGCCTTGGAGACGGTGGCAAGTGGTCCTCATGGAATGATTGATTTCTGGGGAACGCCAGATCCTGAGGAGGTCAAAGCCAGCCGTAGCCTGCTCAGGCGCTTGGGCTGTAGGGAGCTTGAGGATCGTCCTTGGGCAGTCCTTTCTCAAGGCGAACGCCAACGCGTCTTGATAGGCAGGGCGCTGATGGCCAAGCCGGATCTCCTCATTCTCGACGAGCCCTGCGCAGGCTTGGATCCTGCAGCGCGCGAACACTTCCTCCACTTCGTTCAAAGCCTACTCGAATCAGATAGCTCGCCCGCCATTATCCTCGTTACACACCATGTTGAAGAGATTATGCCTGGGTTTACCCATACTTTGGCGCTTCGTGGGGGCAAAATCGTGGCCTCCGGACCGAACAAAGGAGTCCTGAAAACGGCCATAATGGACCAACTTTTCAGTGCAACGACCACATTGCGTAAGATTGGCGCACGCTTTAACCTTAAAGTAGAGGCAGTAAATGGCAAGCGACTGATGTAGCTCCCGGCCTCTTGCACGGGCTAAAAGCATCATCAATCGACAGAACAGAGGCTGGCCCCTTTGTATATAATAGGTAGCGGCTCTAGATTGGTCGATTTGCCCCCTTTGCTTTTCAGGTAAAATCAGGGTGATTTCGAAGTGCTTTAAGGTCTGATAGCGATCGGGGTCCTTTTGGTGAAACTTCCCAACCCATTTCAAGAGCCTAGGAAATCTTCTTCGAAAGAGAACCCGGATAGCTTCCTTCGCCTGATCAAAGGATGAAAACATCCAGCGCAGAATCCCGCCCCAAAACCCTCGTCAGCGAACTTTCAGACTGAAGAAGCTTACCCTCACCTACCCAACATTCATGTTCCAATTCTGGAAGCGACAACGGCGCTTCACATCGCGTTTGGCCCATATTCTGTCAATCCTGCTCGGTTTCACGCCTGCGTTCAAACTGAGGAAAGATCCAGCAATTGAGAATGAGCAAAGAAGATTCGAACACGCTTTTCTCCCGCTCTCCAGCAGGCTGTTGACTGCGGTCACGTGGCTTGGTGGAGCAACCACTTTCGACTGGGGGCAGTGCAGAAGGTCTCATCTGATGGTTCGTTGAGATAGCTCTCACAGCCGATAAGGCCGCCGATCTGAGAGGCCATGAAGCTCCCCGTAGTGCCATTCCTCTTCTCGATTAAGCTCATGCCGGGAAGGGCATTAGAGGCCGGGGGGATTTCTGAAAGCACATCACACCGTTGGGGTGATCGATGCCGGAATCGAGAAGGGAAGAGCTGCTACAAGGTCATTCCATAGAATGGATTCAACCCAAGCAGGTGGCCAATCCAGCCATCGTCAGCTTGATCCAAAAGGGCTTCCGACAAAGGGAAGGAAGCCAGTCTCGAGAGATCTCCTATCTGGAATTGAAGGCCGCTCTCGATTCGATTTGAGCGTCTCGCTCCATGCCTCCAGCCAGACTCTCATCAGGTGATCCCCGACCGGAAGCACATGCTTTCTCGGAAGGCCGTCACGCGTGGATTCAATGGACCTAAGCCTTACTTACGAACACCCACATAGGTTAAAAAATAAACCGACTCGAGATGTGTTCGGTTGTGATCGTTTCGTCGTCCGCCAAGATTGGCTCATCGATCTGAAGGAGAGTTGGTAGGTGCTCAACGTGATGAGAGGTTCTCAACCTGGGAGCTCTTCGGAAACCGGGCCCTCAACTCATCGTAACGGGTCGACCTGAGGAACAGGAAACCATGCAAGAGCAGGGCAGGCTGGTGGCCTCTTGTTGGTTCAGTGTTGCGGCCTTCCATAGGCGCTCGAAAGACGCACCTAGGAACCGCTAAATACTTAGCTGATTGAAGGCGATGAACCTTGGCTTCAAGCGATCCCTAATCATGCTTTCGGTAGCGAGGTGGAGCTGCCGTTTTCTGATGCTTCGCTAAGCCTTGTTTGCGCCTCCGTATTGAAGGCTTCACGCCGGTCAAAGAAGCACCCTTTTGACGAGCCTTATCAAAGGCTAAATGTTTAACATTTGTCTCTTGGGTTACCTTGCATCGACCTTGGTGCTGAGGTCATCCGAACAGAGTCGTTCATTGCAGGTCTCGACACCCCTCTAGCCTGATTCAGTTCCGCGTGAATCTGAGCTAAGGTCTAGCCCCACAGATCACTTCTTCAAGACGATGAAGGGAGACGCAACATTAGCGAGGGAAGTTGCTTAAAGGTTAAAGGGTTAACACATGAATCAAAGCCGTTCGGTTCGGCTGATGGCCATTCCATCTGGCCTGTAAGAAGTCCTCGGTGCCTTGGTCTAACAGAGCCAAGGGATAGCGACCTCGTCAATCCTATCCGCGTTGCGCGTACCGTGATCACATTTCCCTGTCTAGGTCTGACCGTAGTCGCTCCTTCGATTGATCAACTCAAAGAGCAATCCGTTTTGTTCTAATCCTTAGGTTCAGATTCAATGAGCACTAACATAAATCATCCCTATTATACATCTAAGCCATTGAACTCATCGGTCACTCAATGTCCCCGATCGAGTTCCTATTCACGAGACAACACTCCATTCCAATCGTGGATACCTCCCGACACTAATGAGGGAGGTGATCGACCGAAGGCAGGCTTTCAATGTGCATCCAGCATCCGAGTACAACCTCTCTCTGAAACAACTCTCTGGAAACACTCTGCCAATCCCTTGTGACCCTTCCTATCAAACGAGGTTAAACTCTTACCACAGAATGAAGTAGCCTCAAGGTCGTGGACCCGAGAGGGGCAGAATCACTTTGAGGCTCAAGTCTTTCTGTAGCTCGCCGACAAAATAATTCGTGATCACTCACTGCCTTCAGCCAACCAAAGGTGTGTTCCCTAAACAAACCCCGCTATTTACGCGGCCAAACCCATTCTTGCTCCCTTCTGAGCACCAAAATCTTTCTGCCAGAACCTGTTGAAAACCAGATAGATGAGTCTTGACCCTCCCCCCCATGTTCACTAATAACCCGCTTACCTTAGCGACGCGTGGGAGACGTTTCGCTGGAAACAACCCGTGTATTCACACATGAAGAACAAAAAAATATTTTGCGCGATTGCTGTCTCGCTGTCCCTCGCGCTTCCTTGTTCTAACGTCTTGGCCAACCCTGTTGGCGGCAATGTCGTCGGTGGCGACAGTGTTGCTACTATCAATGGCCAAGGCACATCCGTAGTCACAGTCAACCAGTCCGCTCAGACTGCCATAATCAATTGGCAGGACTTCTCGATCGGATTGGGAGAACTGACGCAGTTCATTCAGCCAGGGGCCAATGCCGCTGCACTGAACCGGGTCCTCTCTGGGAATCCGTCACAGCTGCTCGGTTCACTCAAGGCGAATGGACAGGTGTACCTTATTAACCCCAATGGCATTTTTGTGGGCCCACACGGACAGGTGGATACTCACTCTTTTGTTGCCTCTACTTTAGATGTCACTGATGACGCCTTCCTCTCCCAAGGCACATTGACATTCGAGGGTGACTCCAAGGCAGCCATTGAGAACCTCGGCACCATCAACGCCCTCGGCGGAGATATCTTCCTCTTCGGTTATCAGGTAAAAAATTCTGGCACACTCTCAGCACCAGACGGAACGGTCGGTGTTGCAGCGGGAACTCGCATTGAGCTTCGCCAGACCGGCAACGAAAGAATCGGTGTTATCGTCGGTGACTCAGATCAGAACGCTGAGGTCGGCGTCGACAACTCCGGAGTCATCGAAGCAGCCTCCGCTGAGGTCAAAGCAGCGGGCGGAAATATTTACGCAGTCGCCATCAACAACGGCGGCGAAATTCGCACCCAGCCAAAGCTCGTTTGGGAAGGCGGAAAAATGGTCATCAAATCCGAGGGTGGCTCAGTGCTCAACTCCGGAACCTTGGATGCCTCAAATGAGAACGGACAGGGTGGCTCCATCACCGTGGCTGGTAAAAATGTTGGAATCGAAAATGGTTCCGTGATTGAAGCCTCAGGAACCGAAGGCGGCGGTAAGGTAAATATCGGCGGTGGTTACCAAGGTGCAGATTCTTCCATTCCAAATGCCGAAGCGACATTTGTTGGATCCGGCACTTCCATAAAAGCCGACGCAACAGTCGACGGAGACGGTGGCGAAGTAATAATCTGGGCAGATGGAGTTAATCGTTTTGGTGGTGAAATTTTCGCACGTGGTGCTGGAGCTGGCTCAGGTGGCTTCGCTGAAGTATCTGGCAAAAATTCATTGATCTACCGAGGCGTGGTTGATCTTACCTCGCCATCAGGAAATTTTGGTTCCCTTCTTTTGGATCCTAAGAACATAACCGTCGTTGATGGTAGCGCAGGCGCGATTGGCAACGTCGTAACCTTCGGCCTTCCTACGTCAGCATCGTCCGAGACGATCGGTGAAGATGAAATCAATGCTTCTCTCGCAATGGCGAACGTTGAGCTTCGCGCCAACAACGATGTCACCATTGATACAGGGGTTGCGCTCGCCAACACAGGGGTCGATCAAAATTTCTCTATCAGTGCAGGTCGGTCAGTGATCATTGCCGCCAATTCCACAATCGACATTGGTGGTGCCGTAAGCATTACGGCCAACACAACCGGTGGCGGAGTGGTTGCAGCTGACCGTGATGGCGGCAACGCAGTCATCTCAATGGGAGATGGTTCAAGAATCACCTCGGGCAATTTCGCAGGTGCTACTTCCAAGGAAATGCAGATCCGAATCGACATCGGGCCTAACACTTTAGACGCATCTGGCGACATTTCACTTGAGAATGTTCAGGCCCTCAACGGAGGAAACGTTCTGATCGAGCACATCGGGCCGTCCGGCAACATTGTTGAAGCGAGTGCGGACAACGCAATCTCAGGAGCCGGGGTTGGCATTCGTGTCACTTCAGGTGCCTCATCAATTGGAACAGCAGGAAACGCACTCAACCTCACCGCAGCCAATATCGAAGCCACGGCTGGTTCGGGTGGCACACACCTTGATATCACAGGTGACACCGTCGCGGGTGGTGCATCCGGTCTGATCGCTGGTGTGAATGCAGTAAACGGGACCGTCAACTTGAACGGAACCGGAAGCATTCAGGTGACCGAGGATTCATCCGCAGGAAACGGAACATTCAATATCACTCTTACAACTGCCGGATCGACCTTGAACAACGACGCGATGATTTCTGGATCCACAGCGATCAACCTTCTTGCTCCAAAGATGGAGTTGGCTGGAGGCACCGTTGATGCGGGCGCTGGTGGAATTGTTACCCTCAATTCACCGATCGCAGGTGACTCCATCGATTTGGGATCAGCTACCGATGCTGCGGGAAGCACACTTGAATTATCAGCTGCCGAGCTGGGCACTGTTACCGCAAACATTCTTCGCATCGGTGATACTGTTGATGCGGGTTCAATCACGATCTCAGCAGGTGCCATCAACCCAGCTGGTGTCACCGGACTGACCCTCAGCACCTCTACCGGCAATGCGATAAACCAGACTGGTGGGACAATCACCATCGCTGATCTCAAACTCCAGACCGGTGGTGCTGGAACAATCACACTCACCGGAATGAATGATGTCGACAATCTGGCTGCCGTAACAGGAACCGGTGCCATCTCTTTCACTGACATTGATGACATCACCGTAGGAACTGTTGATAGCACAGCAGGAATCACTACCGGTGGACCACTCACACTGAACGCAGCCGACGGAATTACTCTTGCGAACGGAATCACCTCCGGAGGCGCAACTACGATTAACACCGATAGCGACAACAGCGGAGCAGGTGACTTGGTTATCAACAATGGTCAGACTCTCAATACCGGTGGCAACACACTTTCAATTAACGCAAACGACATCACACTATCTGGAACGGGCGCAATCAACTCTGGCATGGCCGCCACTACTATCCGGGTTTCAGATGACGGAAGCCTTGGAATCGGTAGTTCTACACAAAACATGACCGTCTCGGGTGATGAGCTCGATAATATCACATCAACAGGACTCACCTTTGAGACAGACGGAGCCGTGGTGATCAACAATATCTCTGCTGGACAGAGCGGAACCACTGGAACTGTTACAATCACCGGTGATGACAACTCGGGCGTATCAACCGCAACAGTTTCGGGAGCTGCTGCAACATTCACAGGCCTCGTGATCAACTCGCAGGGCGGTATCGATATCCAAGAGGACCTGACAACAACTGGAGCAGCTGGCGCGACGCTCGATGCCGACTCGGACAACAACGGCGGCGGAACTTTCCAAGTCAGCGTCGGAGCAGCGGAAGTCAACACCACAGGTCAAGCACTCGTGATCACCGGCTCCGATCTTTCCCTCACAGGAACTCTTAACAGCGGAGCGGGGGACACCACTTTCAATTCCTCAAATGATCAATCCATTGCTCTTGGAGCTGGTGCGGGAACCATTTCAATCACCGATGCAAAACTCGGCCAAATCACGGCTGATGAGTTCTTCGTGAACAGTGGTTCAGGTGCGTTAACCTTGGCGACAACAACAGCAGTAAACACCGTAAACATAGCTACTGAAATCGATGCAACTACAACAGGCGCTGCAACGATATCAGCGAGTGCTGTTCTCACGCCCGGCATCGACATTCACGCCACAAGCGGAATCACCTTTGGTAACAACGTAACGCTACAGACCGAAGGCGGGAATGTGGGACTTGATGGTGCAGTTACGCTCGATGGTGCCAACTCCGTCACAACAAGAATCACTGCTGGTAATGCCGGTAATGTTACAATTTCTGGAGCGGTCAACGGCGGCGGAGCAGGAGATACTCTTGCCATCGATGCTGACGACACAGGAGACGGAAATGTCACACTCTCTGGCGCCTACGGAGGCACGGCTGGATTGTTAATGATTGGCGGTGGAAACGTTAGCATCGCAAACGTGACAACTGCAGCAGGCGGTATCGATGTTGATGCATCCGGAACCCTCACATTGACTGGAAGCACCTACACCTCTGCAGGAACTGGAGGAAACATTGATCTCAATGCAACAGCCGGCACCTTCCTTGTAAATGGCACCCCAGGCCTGATCACTCTCACAACTTCAGCTAACAACAATGATATCATCTTCACTGGAGCGATTGAAGACATCGGATCAAATGATGGTTTGGACCTGGTAGCCGGAGTAGGAACAGTTATCCTGAACAACGACGCCGGTGGAACTTCCCGATTGAACTCCTTCACTGTCACGAGCTCCGCACAGGCAAATCTCGAATCCGTCTCCACCACCGGCAATATAGCGGTGACATCGAGCGATATTCAATTGCGTGGAACTGCCTATGATTCATCAACGGGTTCTATCACCTTTACTGGCCCGGTAGATCTAGCTGTTGGCGCTGGCGTTGTGAATATCTCTTCATCTGGCGGAGAGAATGGTGATGGTGTCACCTTCACAAGTACTCTTGATGATACCGGAAGTAATGATGGCTTGGACATTGAAGTTGCCGGAATGGGTGACGTCGTCTTTGGGGGGACCATTGGTGGAGCAGGGGCTCTGCCGCAATTGGTTGTTCAAACTGCTGATTCGGTGACTATTGCAGACGATATCACCACCACGACCGCTAACGCTCCTATGGGGACAGACGCAGCGGCCGCAGGAACAGTCCGTTTTGGCACTGACGCAACCACTCGTGTTCGTCTCCTTGATTTCACTGAAACCCCTAATGATTCCAACATTAATACAGATGCTGCTGGGGCAGGTAATGCATCAGGGCCTATCAGCCTCTTCGCCAGTGATATCGATATTGATGATGCTTTGATTCTCGACGCAAGTGATGGTGCTGGTGGTGCAGATGGTGTTATCACTATCGCCACCGCTCCAACGACTGGAGATCTAGACGGCAATTCCTTCATGTTCGGACTTTCAGTAGACTCCGGAACGTCAGCAACGGACCTATCCAATGCCACGCTATCGGATTTGGACTTCTTGAGCATTACTGCAAGTGTAGCCTCCCTTGGTGATACGACTTTGGGTGCCGGTGACACACACACTGGATTTATTGGAACCGGACTATTGGTTACAACCACGGTTGGGGATTTGACCTTGAATGGCGATATTTCAACCACTGGTGAAGGTAACGCTGGCTCTGTGTCCCTCACGGTTGCGAATTCAATTCAACTTGCCGCTG
Source organism: Limisphaerales bacterium (assembly GCA_965658675.1). Taxonomy (GTDB): domain Bacteria; phylum Verrucomicrobiota; class Verrucomicrobiia; order Limisphaerales; family CAZKNW01; genus CAZKNW01. The sequence continues at coordinate 7,249 of CBFHTT010000003.1, read as the reverse complement.
GTGGTGCAGTCGGGCCAAACACAGTAACCATTTCTACTGATGGAGCCACCTCAGACGCTGACATCTCCATTGGTGCAGTTGAGGATACGGTCGATACGATTGGCTTGGAGCTCCTCGCTGGCGACAACACAATCAATCTTGATGGTAACATCGGTGCAGGTGATGCGATTGCTTCGCTCACAGCTCGAGCCGATACGTTGATCGATTGGACGGGAGTCACCATTACTGCCGAAACGGTAGACTTTCAGTCAGATGCTTTTACCTTCGGAACCTCAGTCACCTCTACAACATCAGCAACCTTCCAGCCGTTCACTACTGCCGCAATCTTTGGAATTGAGGATGGCACTGCTGCTGTGAATCTTACGGATACTCAACTCGAAACCGTTACCACCCCGCTTCTGATTGTTGGCAATGCAGATACTGCGGCCGTAACAGTCGGCGTTGATGCCGCAGTGGATCCTAGCAATGCCAGCGAAACACGAATTCTATCAGGCAGCACGATTTCAATTGGAGGCAACAATCTCGGTAACACCGCGAGGGATATTACATTGATTGCTGAAGGCTCCATCACTCAGGCCGCTGGTAATGTGCTCGCGGATGACTTCACAGCAAAGACCTTGGGAGGTTTTGCCATCACCTTGAACAACGCAGGAAACGATGCCGACACCATCGATCTTCAGGCCCGTAATGCAGGTGACACTGCGGATGCTGCTGGAGCAATTACCTATCAGGATGCGAACGGGCTGACTGGTTTGAACATTCAGTCAACCAGCACAGCGACCCTGACGGCAGGAGCAGCGGTAACCGACAATGATGCAGGCGTCGACGTAGTTGCTTCCAGCCTAACGGCAACAGTCAACGGTGGCTTCGGTGACACTGACATGGCTTCAGGGAATGCAATCGAAACAACTGTTGGTTCCCTAACGGTCGATACATCTGCTGGAAACGGAAATCAGTTCATTTTGGAATCAAATGGACTGACCGACCTGAATCTCAATTCGGGAAATGGTGACGTCAATCTTACGCTGACTGCAGGGGCGATCGTTGATACAGACGGCGCTGCTCTTGATATAACAGCATTGAACGCATTTGTTGTATTGAGTGATATGACTGCGCAAGACGTTGGAGCAATGGCCAATCCTTTGGAGATCAGCACTGGTTCAATCCGAGTCGATACTTTTGCTGGAAGCGGAAACCAGTTTCTTACTGAGGCTGACACACTTTTGGCTCTTCAACTGAATGCCGGAACAGGAAATGTGATACTGGATGTCACAGAAGGTTCAGTAACTGACGGAGATGGTACAGCTGATATCACTGCGACTTCTGCAACTGTAAGGATCCTGGATACAAATGATGGCGGTGATGACTTTGGGACTATGGCCAATCCGATCAACACCAGCGTCGACAACCTGAGCGTAGACACCTCATTTGGAGCCACTGATGGCAATCAATTCATCACGGAAGCCAATGGACTGACCGATCTGAACCTTAATGCTGGAACAGGAAATGTCACTGCATCCACCGCTGGTGCTGGCAACGTTTTGAGTGCCGATAGCGCAGTGGATATCACCGCCGGTACACTCACCTTCACCGTTGCCAACGGAACCTTTGGATCTGGATCAATTGCCGCTGGTGCAGCAATAGAGACGACTGTCACAACTATATCTGTGTCCACATCTGGTGGTGGCGGAACCCAGTTCATCCGTGAAACAGACGATTTGACCGTCGCTTTGATAAACGCCGGCGCTGGTGATGTTAGTATATTCGCTGGAGGCGATATCGACAGCAGCACAGATGATGGTGTAGCCGATATCGTTGGTGCGACTCTGAACCTGACAGCTGCCGTTGGTGGAATAGGGCAGGACAACGTTTTGGATGTGACGGCAACGACACAGCTCAATTCGACAACCGACGCCGGAGACGACGGTGCCATCAGCATCGACAGCATTGGCAACGCAACCGTTGGCTTGATCGATGCCGGAGCAGGGGCAGTTACCCTCGACTCAACCGGCAACATCAATGCGACCACCGACGACGGCACCGCCGATATCGAAGGTGGGATAGTGAACTTGATTGCAGCAGTAGGTGGCATTGGCACAGGAACCATTGTTGATGTGACTTCAACCACCTCATTCAGTGCGGACACCGATGCTGGAGATGACGCAAACATCGTGGTCGACAGCATTGGAGACATGAATGTGGCCTTGGTTGATGCAGGTGCCGGAACGGTGACCATTGATTCAACCGGAGACATTGACGGAGTGACCGATGATGGCACAGCCGACATCATTGGCTCGACCCTCAACCTGACAGCCGCCGTGGGTGGTATTGGCCAGGGAACGATCTTGGATGTGACGGCAACGACACAGCTCAATGCGACAACCGACGCCGGAGACGACGGTGCCATCAGCATCGACAGCATTGGCAACGCAACCGTTGGCTTGATCGATGCCGGAGCAGGGGCAGTTACCCTCGACTCAACCGGCAACATCAATGCAACCACCGACGACGGCACCGCCGATATCGAAGGTGGAACAGTGAACTTGATTGCAGCAGTAGGCGGCATTGGTCAGGGAACCATTGTTGATGTGACGGCTACTACAGCATTGAACGCTGATACCGACGCCGGAGACGACGGTGCCATCAGCATCGACAGCATCGGAAATCTTCCAGTTGGATTGATTGATGCCGGGGTAGGTGCAGTTACACTCGACTCCACTGGAAACGTTATTGGAGTAACAGATGATTCTGTTGCAGACGTTGAAGGAGGGCTATTGACAGTAATGGCAGTTGGTGCAGTGACACTGGATACCACGGTAACTGGTTTGGACATCACAACCTCTGCGGCGGGCGATGTCAGAATCGACGAAACCGATAATTTGAATCGCGTCGACATCAATGTGAATAATGGCCATATCGAATTAGATGTTGCTGGTGCAGCTACGCAAGCTGGTGGAGATACAATCACAGCCAACTCGCTTGAGCTTCTCAATGGTGGCGCCTTCACCTTGAATAACACCGGAAACGATGTTGATACGATTGTTGGTAATACCTCCGGAGCGATTTCGTTTAGTGATGATGATGACTTAATTGTCGGGATGGTTGATGGAACCACCGGTATCACCACCACGGACGACAACGTGACCCTGGTAGCTGGCGGTACCCTCATGATAAATCAGGCCGTTGCTGTTGGAACAGCTACGGTCGACTTCACCTCTGGTGCAGATATGACTCAGACTGCTGCCGGAACGATCACAGCTGCAAATGCCGTATTCGCAGTAGACGGGCCGAACGTGATCGATTCGATCAACATCTTCTTGCGCACAGCTGACAACAATGTTTCTGGAACAGTGACCTTTGCTGAGGATGGTCTTGCAGACGAACTTCTTGATGTGGAATGGCGTAATGTGAGCGGAACGGCATCTTGGCCTACCACTCCGGCTCTTGCCACGATCAATGATTTCACTCTCGAGCATACCATGACTGACATCAACATCACCCAATCAATCACCTTGAAGGATGTGATGGCAGATTCAGGTGACATTGATCTACAGGCAGGTGAAGACATCGCGTCTGGTAACATAACTCAAGGTGGAATGGCAGGATTCACTCTCATCATTCCTGGCGATGCCAACTTTGAAGCAACTGGAGATATCACGCTTAATGCAGGAAATGATTTCGACCAACCAATCAATGCTGCCAATAGCACCATTGCCAATGGTGATGGCGTCGTCACGATTGAGGATGGCGAAAGCGTCACCGTTCGTGACATAAACGACATCATTATCGATGCAAGCGATTCGACAACGCAGAACATCCTTACGGATCTGACGGTGATTTCTGATGCCGGAACAATCTTCGTTGAAGACAACAATCTGGCTACAGATGATCCTGTTACCATTACATCCACGAGCTTCCAGAGCTATCAGGGTAACGTGGTTCTCGAACAAGACACGATCATGAATAGTACTGGTGGAGGAAACATTACCTTCACCGGAACAATCAACAGTGACACCAATCTCGGTGGTTCAGCACGTGATCTACAGGTCAACACTACAGGAACAACATCGTTCAACGGGGCATTCGTTGGGAACGTCGCACCGCTGGATATGCTCACGACCGATGATCCTACGTCGGGTATTGACGGAGGCGTTACCGAGTTGACCGGAACGTTCTTCACTGTCACGTCGCAGCGCCATTTCGATGCTGTGACTATTGAATCAGATGTGATCATCAATACCGCGACGGCCTTGTTCGATGACACCCTGGACAGCGGGACCGCAAACACTGGTGAGTTTGAGTTGACTATCAATAACACTGCCGGAACCGGTTCCGCCACCACCACCACCTTCAATGGTGTTGTCGGTGGTACTGCGAACGGAGCCCTTGAGAACCTTACGGTGAATTCCGCCGCCATTAACATCAATGGTGGAGCGGTAACGACATCAGCAGCATTTACAGCAGCGGATGGTGACCAGACCTACAACGGAGCGACGGTAATCAACGCCACTGGTAATGCGACCACCTTGACGGGTGTTGACATTACCTTCACTGGCACTGTCCGTAGTGCAACGGATGGAGAGGAAGCACTTAGTGTGAGTGGCTCTGGCCTCACTTGGTTCCAAGGTGCTGTTGGTGACAACAACCAGCAGTTGCTTAGCCTTCTTTCTGATGGTGGAGGGACGACACGTGTTGGCGGTGGAACCGTGAATACGACCACCACTCAGACATTCGCTGATGCCGTCACGATTGAAGATTTTGATGGAGGCGCAAACAGCGTTACGACGTTTGCCAGTTCCATGAGTGGAACCATCTGGTTCCAGAGCACATTGGATGACGACGGTGCAGGCGCGAACACTGAATCTGGTGTTCTCATTAATACCCAAGGTACCACTCGTTTTGATGGTCTTGTCGGATTTGTTTCTCCGTTGACCACCCTTGAGATTGATGCCGGTGGCCAAACGCACATCAATTCAACGCTGACGCATACTCCTTCGATTAACTTCGGAGTCACAACGGCCAATATCCATACCACTGGGAATCAGACCTATCATGACGACGTGAAGCTTTCAGCAGATATGCCGCCGGCACTTGCTGGATCTGATGTCTCCCTTCGCACAGAGGCTGGAGGAATCGTGACCTTCAATGCACGAATCGACGGGACCGAGTTTGACCTTCAGGGTCTTAGTATTGTCGCTGATAGCACGACAGCTGACTTGGGTGTTATTGGGCAACTTCAAAAGCTTGAGTTCTTCGATGTATCAGCGACCCCTGGAGGTGGCTTCCAGAACACAACACTCCCCGCTGGAATGACGCCGGGAGTCAATGATCGCGAAATCATTGCTGGTGATGTCCTCTTTGGTACGGTTACAGCAAACAATAATAATTTGGTGATCACTGCTGATGACATCACCTTCACCGCTGGCGCTGGATCGGTGACCGGTACCGAAACAATCACCCTTCGTCCGTTTACCCCAACGAGTTCAATTGGTATTGGAGGAGGCGCGGGAGCATTCAATTTGGATGACTCTGATCTTTTGGCTCTCGCAGACGGGTTCCGGGCTATTACGATCGGCCATTTTAATGGTTCAGGAACAGTGACGGTAGGCACGTCTACTTTCCTCGATCCAGTTAGAATTCAATCACCAGTCGGTGATGGACGCATTATCGTCGAAGGCACGATCAATGTCCTCGCAAGTCCCGCACATGCTATTGCAGCAGGACCTGAATTTGCTAGGGATCGACAGGACATGAACATGGATGGTAATCCAGAACCATTTCTAGTGGATGGATTCGGCCTTGGAGTAGGAATGGCCCCTACCGAGGGTGCCGGAATATTGTTCTTCGGTTCAGGTAACACTGCCGTAATGAATGCCAACACGCAGACCACAGGTATGCCAATTTTTGTAAATGATACCGTCGTTCTAGTAACTGGTGTAACACTCGATACTACCATTAACGGAGCAGCCGCTGGTGCGAATATCACGGTTACCGGGCGGATTACATCAAACAATGATGCCGATATCTTTAACGACGGTGGTGCGCCAGATATTACTGGAAACTTTAACCTCACTCTAGATGGAGGCACGGCTGGAAATATCGATCTGCAGGACACAGTGGGTGATACTGCCAACCTGATACATGATCCAATGGGTGCTGCCATACCAGTGACAGTTCAGGCCCTCGGTGATCTAAACATTACATCTGGTGTGAATGCGACGTTCGCAAACACTGTGAATCTTGCTGGTGATCTCGATATCGATGTAACCGGAAACGTTGCAATACAGAATACACTGGTTGCGCTTGGTAGTGTTGAGATCAGTAACGCCGCGAATGTGACAGCAAACAACACCATCAATGCGGCATCCTTCACACAATTGGCTGGTACAGGAACGACTACCCTCGAGGGAGATGTTACAACGACCGGTGTTGCTGGAATTAACATTACCACAACTGGAATCACATTGGGTGATAACGGTGGAGGAACAGGAATCACACTGGCTTCTGGTGGAAATCTTGTCCGCTTGAATGGTCCGGTCACACTTACTGGTGGCGACATTACCGTTACCGCAGGTGCCGGCTCAATCACTGCCGAGAGTACTATTGATGGAGGGCAAGCACTTGCTCTCAATAGCACTGGAACCACCACTCTTCGTGGCTTGGTTGGAACAGGCACTGCACTGACTAGCTTGATTACCGACGCTGGCGGACTGACACAGATTGATGGAGGGGGTGTTACCACAACAATGGTGCAGACCCACAACGATAATGTGGCAGTTGGAGTCATGGATGCGGCCTTCACATCCACTGGAGGAGCCGGAATAACCTTTGGTGGAACTCTTAATGGTGGTCAGGCAGTTACTGTCTCAACAGCTGGAACGACAACGTTCGCTGACGTGGTTGGCGGAACTACACCTCTTAGTTCTTTGACGACTGATGCTGCTGGCACAACCGCAGTTCAAACAACCGGAGTAACGGCTGCTGTGATTGACTTTAATGATGCGGTTACTACCTCCGCAGCAGGCGACACTACGATTACTGGTTCAACATCATTAACCTTTGATGGAGCATTAACCATAGGTGATGCAGCAGCTGAAAACCTGATTGCTGTTGGATCGACGGTGAACTTCAACAGCACGGTTGACGGAGGAGTAGCCGGAATGAACGACTTGACGGTGAATGCAACCACGACGTTGTTTGACGGTGTGGTTGGCGGGACAGCTCATCTGGGAACACTGACAACGGATGT
>CBFHTT010000002.1:0-179746 GCA_965658675.1 Limisphaerales bacterium | reverse complement strand
TCTGGAAGAACTGCTGCTACGATGTCCCATTGCTTGTCCGTCAAATCCATCCCTAACTACATAAGCAGTACCGACAAAAGTACAAGTTCAAAACTAGCTCCTTTGGCTATTTTTACCATTTATGAGATAGCTTCTAGGCTTCTTTCTAGGGCTCGGCGGGCTATCCATCTATACGGGGATTGCGATCCGCCGACTCCAACCGTGGACACGCGTCGCCGTTGGTATTTTTTCAGGCATCGGCCTTCTCGGTGTCCCTGTCGGAACATTGATCAATGGTTACATCCTTTGGCTTTTCTTCTCCGAAAAGGGAAAACGGGTTCTCGCTCCAGACTACAAGGACATCATCGCCGCAACGCCTCACGTCAAATACAAGTCTGGCGGTTGTGTGGCCATCTTCGTGATCGTCATCATTTGTATGATCTTCTTTGGCCTCATAGGAACGTTCGTGGGTAACTAATGAATTACCCCACAAAAGAAGGCCGAGTGAATGAATCACTCGGCCTTTGGAAGTTTCTTTGAAAGAAAACTTAGGACTTGGCTGGCTTCACTGAGTCGACCTTCTTGTGTTCAGAGATCACAGTGACTTTTTTGCCAATCATGCCTTTGACGCCAGTAGCCTTGGACTGAGGAGTCAGGCGAAGGGTCACATTCTTTCCACCGGCCGCAACGGTCAGTGTCTTCTTGGCTGCATCATAAGCCTTCAGGGTACCAGTGCTGGTCACCTTCTTGCCACAACCAGCCTGCGCAGCACCGGCCATCAGGGCAAATGCAGTTACGAGTGTGAGGAGATATTTCATAATTTGAGATATTTTGGGTTACGAAACGCTCCCCTAGAAAGCTTTCTTGAGGAACTTTCAAGACGAAACACCCGCTTGCCACCTTGCGCAAGCGGAAAAAACATTTTTGTTTGTTGAGACATTTTGCGTGTCAGCCCCTACCCAATCTGACTTACTCCCGCCGTCATGAAGTATGCCCTGACTCTTCTATCCCTGTTTCTTTTCGCCGTTGGATCGGCCATGGCACATCCACTGCCAGATCTCCCAGTCCGCAGCAATTTTCAGGCATCCGGTGATGCGATCATCCGTGTAGAGGTGGATCCCAGAGCGTTTGCCGAAGATCCACTCAACACTGAGTTTACCACCAAGAGCCAGCTCGACAAGATGGACGATGCGTCAAAAGAGGCGCTCAAATCCAAGGCGGAGGAATACATCAAGAAGACAATCGAATTCTATTTCCAGCCACTGAAGGTCTCTCCTGAGTTTGAATACAGCTTCACCAGCCACAATACCAACGCGCTGACCAAGCCAGTTGATCCTGTGATGATTCTGGCGGAATGGAAGACCAAGGTCCCCAACGGAATTGACGGATATCAGATCAAAGCAATCGAAGGAGGTGATCTCGCGGTGGAGTTCCTCAATTTCGTCAATGGCGAGCCTCTTGAACGGATCGAGGTATTGTTCCCTGGGGAAACCAGTTTCCTGCTGGATCTATCCAATTTGAAGGCCATGGTGCCGAAAGCACCTGCTGAAGGCTCAGTAGGACTGGAGGCAACCACGGGCGACCGTTGGGCCACATTGGGTCAGTTCCTAAGGCAAGGGTTCCTGCACGTGGTTCCAATGGGACTGGATCACATTCTATTTGTTCTAGGTCTCTTTTTCCTCAGTCGAGAACTGAAACCAATCCTCTATCAGGTCACCACCTTCACGGTGGCTCACACGATCACACTGGGTCTGGCGACCATGGGGCTTGTGTCGGTTCCCGGAAGCATCGTGGAACCCATCATCGCAGCCAGCCTTGCATACGTGGCCATTGAGAACATCTACAGACGCTCCTACTCACATTGGCGACTCTTGGTCGTCTTTGGATTCGGGCTGATTCATGGACTTGGGTTTGCCGGTGCATTGGGTGAACTGGAGCTTCCTGCCACTTCCATGTTCATCGGTCTGTTGGGCTTCAACATTGGGGTGGAGTTTGGACAACTGGCAGTCATCGCTGCTGCCTTTGTCGCCACCATGTGGGCAGCGAAGGATTTGGAGTTTTACCGCAAAAAGATCGTCATCCCTGCCTCCTGCGCAATTGCTGCGATGGGATGTTATTGGGCAGTGGAGCGCGTCATCGGCTGATTCATCCGCTCAAGGCCCAACCCGGATGCGCCTCCACATCATGCGGCGTGGGCTCGGCTCCAGCTTTGATCTTCTCTGCGGCAAGGATGCCGATCATGGCTGCGTTGTCGGTGCACAGCTTTGGTTCTGCCAGTCGAAGTGACACACCACGCTTTTCACACTCTCGCTGCAATTCAGCACGTAATCCTCGATTACAGGTGACCCCCCCACTGGCTGTCACACACGTGACTCCCATTTTCCTCACGGCCCGCATCACCTTCTTGCAAAGCACTTCCACGATCGCCCATTGCACACTGGCGCAGAGATCGCGGATGGACTGTCCGTCCTCCAGAATCTCCGGATGCTTCTCCAGATGGTAGCGAACCGATGTCTTGAGCCCGCTGAAGCTGAAGTCGTAATTGGGATCTTTCAGCATGGGTCTTGGAAAAGAGTATTTTAGAGGATCACCTTCCGCAGCCAGACGATCCATCTCTGGTCCACCAGGATATGGAAGACCAATCAATTTCGCCGTCTTGTCAAAGCACTCCCCTGCCGCATCATCCACTGTCCCTCCAAGGATCTCGTGCTGAAGTGACCCTTTCACATGCACGATCATGGTATGTCCGCCACTGACAATCAGAGAGATATTGGCCGGCATGTTTTCGAAACCCGCTGACAAGGGATCTCCAGCAATCCACGGAGAATAGAGATGCGCCTCGTGATGATTTATCCCGTGGAACGGAACGCCCAAGGCATAGGCAAATCCTTGAGCCACACCAAATCCCGCACGCAATGCGGACGGAAGCCCCGGGCCACGCGTGGCTGCAACCGCATCCAGATCCGTAGACTTGATTCCAGCCTCCACCAGTGACTTATCGATCACCGGCTGAAGATTCTTCAAATGCTCGCGTGCAGCCAATTCAGGGACTACTCCTCCGTATTCGGAATGCATGTCCATCTGTGAGGAAACCACATTGGAGATCACCGCACCGTCACGAATGACGGCTGCACTGGTCTCATCACAGGATGTCTCTATTGCCAATAGGTTCATAAAAAAGCCCGCGGCATCCAAGCACCGCGGGCAAATTGATTGCAATGTGAAAGACGTAAAAGTCTGCAGAGTGACCTACTTCTTGGCCACTTCCTGCTGATCCGGCTCTGCTTCATTCATCAGAAGCGAGAGTCCCTTGAGGACATCCACTGCCCGGTTAAGTTGATTGTCCTCCATTTTGGCGAAGCGCTCGCGCTCAGACTTGTCCTCAATGGAATTCAAACCACCTGGCCCACGCTTGATCGCCAAGGCCCTAAGCTCATCACGAGACATTGAAACAATGATGTCAGGCGTGATTCCCTTTTCATGAATCACCTTGTGACTTGGAGTGTAATACTTGGCTGTCGTCAGACGCAGCGCCGCACCATTCCCAAGTGGAAGGATGCTCTGAACCGATCCCTTGCCAAAGGTTTGTTCACCCACGATCACGGCATCACATGCGCCGGCAGCTGTGGAATCCTGAAGACAACCTGCAACAATCTCTGAAGCACTCGCACTTCCGCCATCCACCAGGACAGCAATGCGTATGTCCGAATAATTCACCAGCCCGCGACTACGAAATGAAGCCAACTGGGATTGCTTGCGCCCTTCGGTGGTCAGAATTGGTTGATTACGAGGCAGGAAGAAATCACAGATCTCCACGGCTTGATCCAGTAGTCCGCCTGGATTTCCACGCAGGTCCAGAACCACGGATTCCATTCCCTGCTCCTTCATCTTTTTCAAGGCCTTGCGAAGATCAGATGCGGTCTGTTCCCCGAATTGAAGCAAACGGACATAGCCGATCTTGTCATCAATGAGATTGAACGAGTTGCCGTGATCCACGGAATGCCCGTTGAAATCCTTCACCGTGGAGACCTTGATCACCGCGCGCTCCACATCGACGTCAAAGGTCTTGTCTCCCCCAGGTCGATAGAGCGTCAGCGTCACCTTGGTTCCAGGCTTACCGCGAAGTTTTCCGACCGCTTCTGTCAGAGAGACATTCTCAGTCGAGTCGCCTTCGATCTTGACGATGCGATCTCCGGAAATGATGCCAGCTGAATATCCCGGTGTGCCCTCCATCGGAGAAACCACAGTCAACCAGCCGTCGCGCACTGACACCACAATTCCCAGACCACCAAACTCTCCCTCGGTATCACTGCGGAGATCATCGAAGCGTCGGGGCGGCATGTATTCGCTGTGCGGGTCCAAGGCAGAGACCATCCCCTTCAGGGCGGCACTCACCAATTCATCGTAGCTGACCTTGCCACTATCGACGTAGTCTTCACGAATCATCTCCATGACCTGCGTCAATGTCCGCATGCTTTCATACGGGTCATCATTCTGGGTATCCGCTGCGGCCATGTTGAAGACCATGAGCCCCAACACGAGGTTCACGGTCAGAAAGGAGACGACCACTCCGTAGACAATTCTATTTTTCATAAGACTTTTAGATAGGTAACCGACGCTACTCCCGCTCTGCCATCAAAGCAAGCGACTCGCAACATCATCATTTCATTTCGCTGATAAACTCATTGGCCTCGTTGATGGAACGCTCCATCTCTTCGATCAATTGACCAATCTCAGTTTCAATGCTGGCCAGCTCAGTCTTCAACGATGCAACCGCGCGAGCATTCGAGTTGTGTTCCAAAAAGAGCACCTGATCCTTGAAGATGTTCAAAACTGGTTGAACTTTTTTCTCAGCCCGGCGCATCGCCCCGATCATCTGAGCATAGCGAATTCTTGTATCCATCAACTGACGCCGACTGGAATTACGGAGATTATCACTGGTGTATTCCTCCAGCTCAGCCTCCCATTCCACAAACAAATCCTCAGCCACGGATTCCACATCTCCAATGCGTTTTCCAACCGCACCTGCCTTATCGACACTGCGCTCGTATTCCGCATTGAGTTCCTTGTATTTCAATTCCAGATCACCACCGCTGAACTGGGTCACTGCCATGAATTTCTCCAACGCAGATTTGAATTGTTCCTTGGCCTCCTCCTGACCATCACGCGCATCTGTCACGCGATCCACAAGAATGTCGCGCTTGTGTACCCCCACCTTTTCCAAAGCACCGTAATAGACCGTTTTGCAACCGCTTCCCAAAGCAAGCAGAACAAACAGAACCACCAATGCAGCTCGATTCTTCAATCGCTGATTCATGCGCTCAACAATCCCACGACAGTCCTCTTACGGCAACCCGGCAGAAAAATATTTTTACGACCAATGTGAATAGGACCGAGATCCCGGCGGTCGTATCTACCATCAATGAAACAAAGGCTCTGATATGAAAAAACTTGTTGTAGCACTCTCTGTAACCGCCCTTTTGGCAGCATCCTCAGCACCTTCTGCTCAAGCAGGTGACAAGGAATGGGCCACGGCTGGTAAAGTCCTCACCGGTCTCATCGCCGCATCCGTCCTTACAGACGCTGTGTCGAGTCACCACCAGGCAAGGCACACCACCAGGACCACGGTTTACAGTTCTCCTTCCTACACGCACCAGCCAGTCGTGGTGCAACAGCCCACCTACGTGCAACAGCCCACCTACGTGCAACAGCCGCCCGTGTTTGTGCAGCAGCCAACCTACGTTCAGCAACAACCAGTGGTGGTTCACCAACAGCCGGTCTATGTCCAGCAACCCACCATCTGTCGCACCGCTCCCGTTGTCGTGCATCAACCGGCACCTGTTGTGGTCCATCAACACAGATCCTATGTAGCGCCCCGCCCGGTCGTAAGTTTCCAATTCGGTCGCAGCTGGGGCAATAGCCACCAGCGCCACTATCATGGTCACCGTGGAAGAGGCCATCGTTACGGCTATTGATTTCCCCCTTCAGAAGACAGCCCTAAAAGAAAGCCCGTTGCCACTCAAGGCAACGGGCTTTTCTTTTACCGCCCAAACAAACCAAAAGGCTTCAATCGGTTTCCCTTTTGCAAAAGCCTCTAAAAGAGGTATCAAAGCGGCACAGCCTTTGGTTGCAACACACATGGCCGATTCCACCGTTTTAAAACTCGCAGACGTCAGCAAGTCCTTTCCCTCCGGCGAGGGGACATTGGACATCCTGAAGACCGTGTCCATGGACCTCTCCAAAGGCGAATCCGTGGCCATCATCGGATCATCAGGATCAGGCAAGAGCACCCTCCTCAACATCATCGGCACTCTGGATGAGCCATCAGAAGGAAAAGTGGAGCTGAACGGTCAGGATGTTTCCCAACTATCTGCAGATCAAATTGCCGCCGTCCGTAATCAGGAAATCGGCTTCATCTTTCAGTCACACCACCTGCTCCCCCAACTGACCGTCTTGGAGAACGTGCTGACGCCCACACTCCCCTTGGGCCAGCAAGGCACGGAAGCATTAGAACGCGCCAAACGTCTCTTGGAACGCGTGGGCCTTTCACACCGTATCGATCACCGCCCTGGTCAATTATCAGGTGGCGAGAAACAACGCACTGCAGTCGTGCGCGCATTGATCAATCAACCCAGCCTTCTGCTGGCAGACGAACCTACGGGTGCTCTCGATCAAGAATCTGCTGCCAAACTGAGCCAACTACTGGTCGAATTGAACAAGGAAGAAAACGTCACGCTGATCACCGTGACCCATGCCCCAGAACTGGCTGACCTGATGCAACGTCGTTTCCGCATTCACCAAGGATCATTAGTCGAATCTGACCCCGCATGAGTAAGGACGAAACACCCGTATCCCTCCGTTCATTCCTCAAGAACGTCCGGCACTATCACCCGGGAAACCGCAATGACCTTGCGCGCTACCGCGTGATTGCCAATTCAGACGGCGTATCCTGCAAGAAGCCCACCGGCGACATCTTCGAAGTGGAATGGGAGAAGCTCCAGACCATCCTCATCCAGACCCACGAACCCGTGCCCGGACTTCCGTCCATGATGTGGATCCTAGGAGGCGACGGCCAATGCTGTGTCATCCCACAAGGGGCACGCGGTGAAGACAACTTCATTGCATGGATCAAACAGCTCCCAAAATTCGATCACGAGAAATTTGAGCAAGCGCTCAAGTCCGAGAAGGATGAATCGTTCATGTGCTGGGAACGCCCTACCATCAGCAGCTCTGAAAAAAGCTGACGTCTTCTCTTCCTCCAACAGAGGTAACTCAGCGTAAGCCTCTCCCTTTTGCGATCCATCGATTGCCTTCTGTCTTGAGACGACTCTTCAAGTGATATCGCCCGTTCTGAAAAGGAATTGACCTCATTTGGTCTTCCGATCGACGGCCAGTTTTTGCAAAAGATGGACCAATAGATGTTTGTTATTTGAATGAGGCTTACTAACCTTCCGTCCCCTCTGACCAACAGAACCAGCACTCGTGAAAGAAGTTAACCAGTTCCCTCCGCCTGAAGCGGATCGTAGGGAGTTTCTCAAACAGGTCGGCACCGGTTTTCTCGGCGCCTTTATCACTGTCGTCCCCGTTTTGGCGGGTCTTGGCGTCCTTCTGGATCCATTGCGCCGCTCTGCAGGCGCCTCAAAGGGAGCCAAAGTGGCTTCATTGGATGCATTGGAAGTAGGCGGAAAGCCCATGAAATTCGCCGTCCTCAAGGACAAGGTGGATGCATGGAACAAAACGCCCAATGTGCCGGTCGGCTCCGTTTACCTGCAAAGGACGAGTGAGAACGAGGTTAAGGCGTTCAATACAATCTGTCCGCATCTGGGATGTTCCGTAGATTTCAAAGACGACAAAGGCGGCTATCACTGTCCATGTCACGACAGCACCTTCCTCGTGGATGGCGCACGCGGCGACGGAAGCCCAAGTCCACGTGATCTCGATGCCCTCGAGGTGGAGATCAAGGATGGCGAAATCTGGGTGACCTTTGAGAATTACAAGACCGGTATTCCAACCAAGGAGCCACAAGCATGAAGACGATGCTAGATTGGCTGGACGAACGTACCGGCATCAAATCCCTGACCAAAGAGGTTCTTTATGAGTCCGTCCCGGGTGGTGCCCGCTGGCGCTACGTATGGGGAAGCACTCTGACGTTTACCTTCACCATTCAGGTGATCACGGGAATCTTTCTCTGGATGGCCTACTCTCCCAGCTCCACATCGGCTTGGGAAAGTGTCTACTACATCCAGCATGAGATGTTTGGTGGCTGGTTGCTGAGAGGCATTCATCACTACACAGCGCAGGCCATGAACATCCTGCTGGTGTTGCATCTGATGCAGGTGATTATTGATGGGGCCTATAAGGCTCCGAGGGAGGTCAATTTCTGGTTTGGAATGATTCTCCTGCTGATCGTCATGGGGCTGTCATTGACGGGCTATCTGTTGCCATGGGATCAGAAGGGTTATTGGGCCACACAGGTCGCCACGAATATCATGGGGCACGCCCCCATAGTCGGCCCTGCAGTTCAGAAGATCATGGTGGGTGGTTCCGAGTATGGACATCATACCCTGACCCGATTCTTCGCGCTCCACGCAGGTGTGCTTCCAGGCCTCCTGATTGCTGCGATTGGCGGTCACGTCTATCTCTTCCGCAAACACGGACTCACGGTCAAGAAACCAGTCGCAGGTCCTGACACCACCTTCTGGCCTGATCAGGTTCTCAAGGACGTCATCGCCTGTCTGGCTGTGTTGATGGCGATTCTTCTGTTTGTCTTCCAGAGAGGTGCCCACCTCGGCCCTCCTGCAGATCCTTCACTGTCCTTTTCTGCGGCAAGACCAGAGTGGTATTTCCTCTTTCTCTTCCAGTTGTTGAAATACTTCCCGGGCCAATGGTCCATTGTCGGTGAGATCATCGTTCCCGGCATCGTGGTAACCATCATGTTTGCGATGCCATTGATCGCTTCGTGGTTCAAGAAAGGGCATCAATTCAACCTGAAATTCATCTACGCCGTCATGGGCGCTGCGGTCATTCTCACGGCCATTGCGATGAAGCACGATTCAGAGAACGCGGTCTTCAAGGCATCTGTTCATGAGACACACTGGCAGGCGGCCCGTATCCATGAGCTCGCTCAAGGGCCTACCAAGATCCCACAGACAGGTGCTGTCAATCTGTTGAGAAATGATCCCCTCACCCAAGGGCCGATCATCTTCAAGGAGAAGTGCGCCAGCTGTCACCGCTTTGACGGACACGACGGCATGGGCAACATCTTGACCGAGGCGTCATCAGGCGCGGATCTCAAGGGATTTGCCAGTCGCGAATGGCTGACGGGATTCCTGGATCCTGAGCAGATCAATTCGCACAAATACTACGGTGGAACTGCCTTTGAAGGTAAGACCATGTCACGTCAGGTCACACGCAAGGTTCCCAAGTTTGACGACGAGGAGAAGCAGATGCTGAAGGACCTGATCGTTGCACTCTCTGCTGAAGCCAAGCTCCCTGCTCAGGCTGAGGCAGACAAGCGGGATGCAGATCGTATTCCGTTCGGAAAGCTGGCGATCGACGATGAGCTTGGCTGTATCGACTGTCACAACTTCCATACCAATGATGAAGATCTCGACGCACCTATTCTGACCGGATACGGATCCAGAGATTGGTTGGTAGACTTCATCAGTGATCCCACCCATATCAACTACTATGGTGAGGACAACGACCGCATGCCATCCTTCGGGAAGGACAAGATCATGACTCAGCAGCAGATCGAGCTGGTGGTGGATTGGTTACGCGGTGACTGGTATGAGCCTGAGGTCATTCATGCATCACGTGAAGGACGGTTCATCCACAGTGGTGACGCGGCCGAGGGCCACTAAGAATCAAGACACGAAAAAAGCCGTCGTCCCTTGAGAGGGGCGGCGGCTTGTTCTTTTATGTGAGCTTGATCAGAAACTGACAGCTCGATAACCCGGAGATCCGGGTCCTTTTGATGGCCCTGATGGGTCAATGATTTTCCGGAGCAATGAGGTGTTTGTATTCGCCCTCTCAAACAGACGGTTTCCCTTACGGGTGTTGGCGTCCTCACATTCCGGTATCGCCTGTTCAAAAAAGTTGATGTCCTTCTTTACGCACAAGTCCTCAAGGTAGGCACTGAAGGCTTCCCAGTTATCCAGCATGTCCATGTTGCGGTAGAGAAGACTGACTGCCACCGAGCTCTCAGACGGAGCTTCCAACACCCAGGCTTCCAACAACATTTTCACTTCATACGGCACAGAGGTCAGCTCGCCGGGGGCCACCATAAAGAGATCGGTCTGCTCCACAGCACGTTCGATCTGATCACGCAGTGTGGTGTTCATCAAGGTATCCAGATGCCATGATTCAGAAGTCACTTCCACGCGTGCTGCCAGACGCCATGCCACCTTGCAAACCAGTTCCTCTGCCTTTGTTCGTGATGCCGCGTCCGAATAGAGAATCACAGCGTGGAAATCACCCGGTTCCCCACCCGGTCGCTGCTCCTTGCTCATGATATTTGGAGGAGAATCTGATTTGAAAGAAGAGTTCATTTGGTTGCCTTTCTATTAGCGAAGAGCACTTCGAATTGGCAGCCGGCCATCGTGGCACTGACAGTCAAAAAGTGGCTTCGATCGTTTTGGTTGAGTTCATGCGTCTTACTTAGTTCGGTCCTCCAGACTCATCGCTAACCCATCCTGAGAAAGTCGAATATCGGCCGGAGAGGCAACGATGATTATAACGCTGATCGCTTCGTTTTTGTCAAAGAATCTTTAACAAATTCCCGATCTGAACAGATCGCAATACTGATCAACCAATTCGTCTTAATCACTTCTTCTTCATAGCCAGCGCATTACGCACCAGAAACTCCTTGTTGGGCAATCGCCCCTTACGCTCTTTGGCTTTTTCAGCAAACTCGGTGTCCGGAAAGCGCTCTATCACCTGATCCAGCGCATAAGCCGCTTCCTCTGGATCAAGGCCCACCTTGATCGCCCATCCAGCATATCGATTGGCTACGGATGCACGTTCTTCCGTAGAAATATCTTCATCACTCATCAATGAATCCAACAACGAACGGCCTTCATCAAAATCGCACAGATCGTTGGTGATGATTTCCAACTTCAAGACAAGTCCCTCAAAGTCTTTTGGAAACATATCCAACTGCTTTTCGAGTTCCTTCAACGCGGCTTCTGTATCTCCCTTTTTCCGCCATCCATGGACACCTGCATAGAACGCCTTGGACGGGGCTTCCGCATCCTCTCCCTGAACCAGACGCATCAATGGCTCCAAAGAAAAATTCATAACCACCGGCAACCAGAGAACCACCATCATGACGCCAAGAATCACCGTGGTTCCCAAGGCAATCACTCCATCCACCCCTCCCTTTTCTCCCAACGGACGGATCATGCCACCCCAGAACCCAACAACGCCGAAAAGCCCAACCATGCGGACCTTCCACAAGGCCGGAACAGCACGCTCTGTTTTCACCAGCTTTTTGAATGCAAACCAGCAAAGCAGCGAGAGGATTCCGGTAATGAAGGCTCCCTTTCCAAACTCAGCCCAAAGTCCCTGAAGATAAAACGATTCCATTGCCTTTCCCATCCAACAGCCCGACCAGGCTCCCAACTAGAACTTGATTGTCATCTGCCCTGCCAACAATTGTTCCCCCTGCTGAAACGCACCTTTTTGATGACTGTAGGAATACTGAAGCTTCGTCTGTAAATGCCGTGTCCAACGATAAGTCCCGGCGAGATCTATACGGGAGATGTCCTGATCCCAATCCGTCTCACCTCCGGCACCATCAGGCACCTTTCCAAAGAACTGCTGATTCCATCTCAGCGCAGCAAATAGTCGTGGTGTAACCCGGTAGCGACTCTCCAAGAAATAGGAAAAGGAATCTGCATGACCAACATTCGGAACATCGAAGCTGGAGTGAATGAACTCACCCCAAAGTTCGAGACGCCGCCATGACCAGGCAACGTCCACACCGAAGGTCTTTTGCGGAAAATCATCCAACGACGTCCCCAAGGGCAACGTCGGCTCGGCCGGGGGAATCATGTAGGCACCCTGGCTGTATGAGAGCCCATACTTCCACGATGCGTTGGGACGATGCCCGACACGTCCGTTGAAGGTCGGATGTTCCCAATTGATCCGAAATGGATCCCATGAATAAGGGCGCGATGAGATGGATGAATTCTTTACCTCAAAGGAGTAATCAACCTTCCCTACCGTTCCGAACACGGCGGCTCCACCGGCATAGACCGGCCCCCAGATGACTGGCAACCAAGCACGCTTCACATCAGGCCGGTTCTTTCGACCAGCAAATCCCCCCGGCGCTCCCGGTGCCAGATGATCCGTGATGGTCGTGACGTTCTCATAAACCAATGGCGCAGTGACGAAGGGGTTCTTCCACGAATCATGGCGTTGCACCCAGTCACCAAACATCATGGCGAACCGCCCCACTTGCACATTTACCTCGGGTCCCTCCAAAGGTGTGTAACGAAGGAAATATTCATCCAGTCGCACATCCCCATCAGCCCGAAGACCCGGATCAAATCCACGATCAAAGCGAGCCTGAGCCATGGCATAGAAATGATCACCAAAGCGCGCATCAAGAAAGAGTGACATCCTCGGATTGAAGAACCATTGATCATCCGAAAACACCAGTCCTGGAGGGCGTTGATCCACGTAGTACGTTTCCAGATCAATCAATCCGCTCAAGTCAGCGCGAAACCATCCATCCCCGGCCTCAACGAACAACGCATCATCCACCTGGTCCACAAACTCTTGAGCAGTTGTCTTAGGAGCACTCAGGAAAAGCCCCAGTGAACCAAGCAGGCACCAATGTATCAGTTTAGGCAGTTTCATTGTTTTCAATCACAGGTTGAATCAAGGAATGGATCTCAGAGAGTTTAAAAGCGTTGACGTCATTGCTGAATCCCTTCACCTGCATGGGCGGCAGTGGTTCCACTCCGGCGAGATCTCCAAGGCGTTCGTTCGTGGTCTCATCAATCACCACTTCCTGAATCCCCGCAGCACTGCACAAACGAGCTGCCAGATTCACCCGCTCTCCCAAAACGGTGTAATTCAATCGATCCTCAGATCCCATGCAACCCGCTACAGCAGGTCCTGAAGCCACTCCGATCCCCACCGTGATCTGATGATGCGCGGTTTCATTCAGGATGTTGCGTTCCTCAATCATACGAAGCGCACAGCGGGCAGCATTGTAGGCATCGTTGCCATTGCTCTTGGGCGCACCAAATACAGCCATGATCAGGTCTCCAACAAATTTATCCACCACGCCATCGTGTTCGTAGACGACGCGGGTTAACGCCGTCATATGCTCATTCATCAGCTCGATGACTTCGGTTGGAGGCATATTCTGGGTCAACGCGGTGAAGCCACGGATATCACAGAACAACACACTGATGTCACGCATCTCACCTCCCAGAGTCACGCTCCCTGACATCAACTGCTCAGCCACTTCCTTATCCGCCACCATGTTCAGGACATCGTGATATTTCTCCATCTTTTCCAGATCGCCAGCCATGGCATTGAATGACTCTGTCAGGCGTCCAATCTCATCGCGACTGCGGACATCCACACGCGTCTCAAAGTGTCCTGCCCGGATCTCATCGGTGGCTTGAGCCAGTTCACGGATGGGCCCTGAAAACCCATGGGAAAGCAGGATGCACAGTATCAACCCCCCAAGCAGAATGGCACATCCAAAGGTGACGATCTTCCATCGGAGATCCACCTCAGCCAGGTGCTGCCTGGAAAGCGAATAGAGTGACACCTGATAGGCTGGTGGAAAATGAGATCCCGGATTCAATCTTCGATACATCACGTTGAACGGCTCTCTATGGAAATCAGATCGCACAGTTCCGCTCATGATTTTCGATTCACCAACCCGATCCTGAAGAACTGTCACCAATTTCTCCGAACCTTCATCTTCAATGGTGTGAGAGTAGAACACCCCACCCACCATCATGCCACTGCGAATCCTTGAGCGCTTTTCCAACTCGATCTCATCGTCGCCAAGAACGGGAAATCCCAGAACGATGGCTCCCAACGTATCTCCCGAAAAGGAGTCCACCACCTTTGTGAACACCACTTCCACCAACTTCATGCGGGAGTTTTCATTTGACGGTGCAAGATAACCAACATGCTGCACCTCTTCCGATTCCATCAATCGCCTGTAGACATTCTCTTAGATGGCGGGCATCCGCTTCGAATTCATGCCTTCAAGTCGGGACCGCATTCCCGGCCGTGCACCCGGGCCCGTACGCCTCTGGCGAACAGGTGGCTCCAGCTCCTGACCATCTTCATCCAAGATACGAAAATAAGTCGCACTGAAGCTCGTTCTCTGTCCGAACCCTGGCTTGATTGGCTTACGATTTTCCGTGGTTCCATTTGCTTCCGACTCTTGCTCCAATACATCGCGAAATTCATCGTCCGCAACGCGATACATTGCATCCCCATCCCCTTCCTCCATCACTGCGATCAGACGAACGCTTTGCGACAACTTCAGCGCCCTGTCTTTGATCCCACTCAAGCGAGCATCCCGCTTGCCCACGAAATACTTCACATCGCTTTCAAATTTCTCTTCATAGAGATCCTTGAACGTCGCCCTCATCCGCTCCTGCACAACGTACAGGGTGGAGCCAATCAACCCCGCCATGACGAGCATCATGGAGAGCAGCAATTTGAAGCGAAAACTGAATGCAGGTAACGTCACAATCAAGAGATCCCAATACTCATTTTCCCAGATCCAGTTTCACGGATGCACCATCCTTGATCTCGATCTGCTTGTCATAGGTCTTACGACCCAGTTTGTATTTCAGAACGTGCTTTCCGGCAGGCACTCCTTCGAGACGAAAGCCGCCCTTCTCATCTGTCACTGTGAAATGAGGTGTATCCAGCACCAGGACAGAGGCCCGCATGTGTTCGTGAATTTCACAATAAATCTTCACCTCACCGGCCTTGTCAAAGGTCACGCTCGGGGCGTTCTCGGTCTTGCGGTAGCGACCCAGGTCGAACTCCTTGGTCTTCGAGTAGGAAAACACACTGTGGTAATCGTCATCATGATTTGGGAAAGACACCTTGGTCCCCAATTGAACTGCGATCACAGACTTCTCAAATTGAAACCCCTTCTGCGCCAATTCTGCATCCTTGGGAGCGCCCCCCTTCTTGAAGTCTCCTTTAATCCAGACCACTCCCAGTGCGGGCGGTGTTGGAGAAGCCCCCTTGATGGTACTGTATCGCAGCGCGGCCGCTGTTCCACGTTTGGACTTGGATAACGCCAACACACCCTCCACAACCCCTCCAGCCTGAAGCGGTGCTCCATTGAGTGCAATGCTCCCCATAAGCACGATGAGAGCGAGCCGGGGCAATGAGAAATGTTTCAAGGCAGTCATAAGGAATCGAAACCTGGGTTAATGGTTTTGAAAACGAAAGACATCCTAAGAGCAGCTTTCAAAAGAGGCAATGGCGGGAAAGCACTCGGAATGCATCAGACCCAACCCCTCATTCCGTATACCAGCCAGCCGATCTTTTCATGCAGATAGACCTCAAAGTAATGGAATCCAGCCGTCTTGGGGAACAAAGACAGTCCCATTTTGACACCTCTGGTTTCAAAGCCGCAACCGACCGGCACATGGTCGATGTCCTGTTTCGAAAACACTCCTGACGCACGTTTCATGTGATAACCCGACGTCACCAAAATGATCCGCTTCCACCCCTTCTCTTCCATCAGGGATTTCACAGCCAGCGCCTCCGCATGGGTATTCCCGGTGATGGGTAGATCGATCACCTCTGCTTCCGGCACCAATCGTTCCGCCCAATCCATGAGCAACACAGCCGAATTCATCTTTTCACCATCAGAAAACTTCACCGTGCTTCCGCCTAACACCAACGTCTTGGACTTACCCTGCTTGATCAGGTCCAGTCCGGTGGTCAATCGATCACCTGAATCATTGAGATTGAATCCGTTCAAATCGTGTAGACTCGGATGATGCGCACCGCCAAGCACCACAATCGCATCGGCACTCTCTACATGATCGATGCTTTCCAACGCATAAGGTGCTTCCTACCCGCGCAACAACCACTTCGAGAAGCCGCTACCGATCAGCGACATGAACAAGGCAATCGCAGCCAGAATCCACATCCCAATTTTCTGCTGCTTTCGCCAACAGAACACCGCACCACCAATGCACGTCAGCCAAATGATACTCAATGGCTGGACCAGAACTTCTAGACTGCTGAGAGAGGCGAAAAACATCAGAATTAGCGACCGATACAGATCACACCCTTGATTGTATGAGCGTATGCGGATCCATTCGCAAACGACAGACTCGCACGGTTATAGGATTCTCCTACCGGGCCAAGATCATTGAATGCAACCACGCTCTTTTCACTGAGGGTTTCAGAATCCCAGCGGATCACATAGACAGTTCCATTCATCACCGGCACATACAGGTGCTTCCCCGCGACCGAAGGTATCGCGGAGGCCACGTGGCCCCATCCACTTCCTTTGGAACGCTTGTCACCAAAGACCACCAAGCCGCGTGAGTTCTTCATGTCATTGGGAACAAATACCTGCTCCTTCATCTGCGGATCCTTCTTTTTCTCCGGACGCACATGCCACAAAAATTCCGACTCACCATCTGCCCCCCTTCTGACCTGAAGAGGAAGCTCCAAATACTCCACGGTCCCTTTCTCTACGTGAACTCGCCCGAGATAAGGCAGGGTGTAACTCCTGAAGTAATTCCATGGACCGACCAAAAGATTGGACGTCTGTGTGATCATGCGCCCCTTTCCTGCATCCTTGATTGCCTCCACCCGGTCTTCATATCCCTGACCGTCAGTCTTTCGACCTCTGACAGATACGTCCTTCAGAATGGAAACGCGTTTCACAATCTCTCCTGTCACTTCATCGACTGAAAGATGCTCACCTCCATGAAACAGGTGCACCTTACCTCCGTGCAGACCATAGCTCTGTGTGCTCATGAATTTCACCAACGGCAACGTCCACAGAGTCTTCCCATTCGCCAGATCCACCATGGAGATTCCTTCAGGTTTTTCAGGTGGTCCATGTCCACCACCGCGACCGACGACCGCAACACGTTTGCCGTCCGTTCTTGTCTGTGGAATCACCGCATTCCCCATGTTCACACCACACTCGCTGGTCCAGACAATCTCTCCCGTCTTCATGTCCAGAGCTTGTAATTGGGTCCACATTTCTTTGGACGCATCCTTATAGCTATGCGGAAAATTCCCGTTCGGTTCCGGTGGATAGACCTGACGTGTGTAGATCAGGTTTCTGTTGTTCATGAACGGCAGTGTGCGACCCACTGTGAAATAGTCCTTCTCCCAAATGATGTTCCCATCCAGGTCAAAGCAGGTCATTCCACCAGAGGCATTGGTGAACACCACCCGCTTGCCATCACACACCGCTGGCGGCGCACTGCTGTCACTGAAACAGCCCGACAATCTCAATGGGTGCTTTCCCTTGATCTCCCTCGTCCAGATCACCTTCCCCGTCTCTTCGCTCAGACAGTAGGCGACGATATCCCTGCCCAGCTCCGAATCTTGCTTCACCGGTTTGAGTGTGGTCACAAACACCTTTCCAGCAGCGATGACCGGAATGCTCTGCCCCGTTTCTGGAAGGGTTCTTTGCCAACGGATGTTGGAGTCTTTAACCACACTCCAATTGATCGCGGCATTCTGCTTGATCACGAAATCTCCGCCCGGCCCACCAGCCTGAGGCCAGTCAGCCATCAAGGAGCTGGACAACAGAACGGAGAACAACATCAGGGCATTGAGCAGACGTCTGGAAAACATTCTTAGATCCTGCTCACTCAGCCCCCTCTGAGGCAAGACCCTGTTGCGCTCAGAAAAATGATTTCTCGCATTTGACAACCTCTCAAACAGTTCAACAATAAACGACCATGAAAATCGCTTTTCCAGCCCTCATGATCTGCATGTTGTCCCAACAGATCGCCCTGTCAGACAACTGGCCACAGTGGCGTGGACCGGAACGGAATGGAAAGATTGAAGCCCCAGCATGGCCAAAAACGGTTTCCACGGATCAATTAAATCAGGATTGGAGCATCGCGTTGGAACCGAGCTATTCGGGCCCGATCGTCGTTGGTGATACCGTCTTCACGACTGAAACCATCAAAAAGAAATGGGAATCCGTCCGCGCTCTCGGCAGGAAGACAGGCAAAGAGAAATGGCAGACCCAATGGGAAGGCGCCATGTCCGTTCCTTTCTTCGCCAAAGCAAACGGGAGCTGGATCCGATCCACTCCAGCATACGACTCTGGCGTGCTCTATGTCGCAGGCATACGCGACGTGCTGGTGGCACTGGATGCCGAAAAAGGGACTCTGCTCTGGAGGAAAGACTTCACGCAGGAAATGGGCTCACCATTGCCAAGCTTTGGTTGCGTCAGCTCACCATTAATCCATGGTGATGCCGTTATCGTCCAGGCTGGTGGAGGAGTCGTCTCCTTGGACAAATCAACCGGAGACGTCAATTGGCACTCAGCCAAGGACGGCGGCGGAATGTATGGCAGCGCGTTCTCCTCTCCAACCATCACCACACTCGCTGGCTCAGAACAACTGGTCATCCAATCCCGCTCAGAGCTCATGGGACTGAATCCCTCCACAGGCAACGTTCTCTGGAAACAACCTGTGAAAGCCTTCCGTGGAATGAACATTCTTACACCTACCTTTCACAAGGATCTGGTGATCACCTCAGCCTACGGCGGAAAAACGCACGCTTTCAAGGTCACCAAGGAAGGCAGCGACTTCAACATCAGTGAAGCATGGAACTTCAAGGCGCAGGGATACATGTCTTCTCCCATCCTGAGTGATACCCACATGTTCCTTCACCTGAGAAACCAACGCATCGCCTGCATCAAATTGGAAGATGGTTCCGAAGCATGGACCACCTCTGAACGCTTTGGAAAATACTGGAGTATGATCGCCAACAAGGATCAGATCATGGCACTGGATGAAAAAGGCATTCTCTATCTCGTCAAAATGAACACTGAGAAATTGGAGATCACCGATCAACGCAAGTTGGAATCGAACGATACCTGGGCGCACCTGGCCATCACTGGAGATCAGGTCTTTGTCCGCAGCCTCAACGGACTTTCCTCATTCCGCTGGAACAAGAATCTGACTCAGGTCAGCAACTAAGCTTTTTTTTTCATCCGCATCGGTTAAGGCAAAGGGCGCCAGGCAGATTTCTGCTTGGCGCCCGATCTTTTTACATGAGCCATGTAGCGTCGGTCTGTGACCGTCGCATTTCAGAGTCCCCTCTTACGCGAGGATATCCTTCACGACATGCGCCGGCTCCACGCCGGTGAGTCGTTGATCCAGTCCCTGATACTTGAAGGTCAGACGATTGTGATCGATACCCATTTGATGAAGGATGGTCGCGTTGAGATCGCGGATATGAACCGGATTCTCAACGATGTTGTAGCAGTAGTCATCGGTCTTGCCGTATTCCATACCGCCCTTCACACCTGCCCCAGCCATCCATGTGGAGAAGCAGCGGCCATGATGATCGCGGCCATGATTGTCCTTGGTCAGTGTTCCCTGCGAATAGATCGTGCGACCAAACTCACCGCCCCAGATGACAAGCGTATCATCCAGCATACCTCGTTGTTTCAGATCCTGAACCAGCGCTGCTGACGAGCGATCCACGTCCTCACACTGGTAACGCAGATTACGAGGAAGGTTGTTATGCTGATCCCAACCGCGATGAAACAACTGAATGAATCGCACACCACTTTCAGCCAAGCGACGCGCCCTCAAACAGTTTGCAGCAAAGGTTCCCGGTTTGCGCGCATCCTCACCATAGAGTTTGAAGGTGGATTCAGGCTCCTTGCCCAAATCCAGAATCTCAGGCGCTGCCATCTGCATACGAAACGCCATTTCATATTGCGATATGCGGGCCTGTGTCTCCGGATGTCCAAACTCATCATGGTTCATCTGATTCAGCTTCGACAAACCATCCAACATGGTTCTGCGGTCCTTTCTCGAAATCCCATCTGGATTGGAAAGATACAACACCGGATCACCACTGGAGCGCAGCTTCACACCCTGATGCCGTGCCGGCAAAAAGCCGCTTCCCCACAGCCTTGAGTAAAGCGCCTGCAGATTGCCTCGCCCGCGGGATACCATCACCACATAGCCCGGCATGTTGCTGTTCTCACTGCCCAGTCCGTAACTCAGCCATGCACCCATGCTCGGCTTGCCCGGCACCTGTGTCCCGGTATTGATGAATGTGATTGCAGGGTCGTGATTGATCGCCTCAGTGTGCATTGATTTGATGACCGCAATGTCATCGGCAATCGCTGCGGTATGAGGAAGGATCTCGCTGACCCAGGTTCCGTTCTGCCCGTGCTGCTTGAAGTCAAACATCGGAGCCACACAAGGAAACGACTTCTGCCTGCTGGTCATTCCCGTCAGGCGCTGTCCATTCCGAATGGACTCGGGCAATTCAGTCTTGTGAATCTTCTCCAGCCCAGGCTTGTAGTCAAAGGTGTCGATGTGCGACGGCCCACCCGCCTGGAACAGATAGATGACGCGCTTGGCCTTTGGCAGGTTGTTCGGGAATCCACCCACTTGCGGGGCGTTCATCGCCTGTCCTTCATTGGCCACCAAGGAACTCAGTGCCGCAGCACCCATGCCCATTCCTGAGCGCATGAGAAACTGACGTCGGTCCAGTGTTTGGAGTTGTTCTAAAATAGGGTCCATTTCAGTAATCTAGGTTAAGGGATCAGCCGCGGGTCAGGACTTCATCCAGGTTGAGAATCATGTTCGTGAGAACGGTCCATGCAGCCAGTTCAGACTGATGGATCGCTTCGTTGGCCTTGGCCTCACCAACCTTCAGGTATGCCTCTGCCAGTTTCTGATCTGCTTCAAATGAATCGAGCTGCTGGGCATACACTTCCCTACAAATCTCAATCTCAGCAGCACTCACCTCACGCGCAGTGCACAGCTTGAAGGCATAGCGCACCTTGTCATCAAATGACTCACCACCTTCAGCAAGCACGCGTTCAGCAAGTCGGCGCGATGCCTCAACAAACTGCTCATCGTTCAGGGTCACCAAAGCCTGCAAAGGCGTATTGGTTCTCGGGCGTTTCACGACGCACTTTTCACGGGTCGGGGCATCAAAGATCATCATCGCAGGATGCGGAGCCGAACGCTTCCAATAGGTATAGAGACTGCGGCGATACAACTTACCGCCGTTGTCTCGGACAAACTTCACATTGCGGCTCAATGCCACCTCATTCCATAGCCCGGGCGGTTGATAGGGTTTCACACTCGGACCACCGATCTCAGTCTGTAAAAGCCCACTCAGCAACAAGGCCTGATCGCGAATAAACTCACCCTTCAGGCGGAAACGTGGCGCACGGGAAAGAAGTAGATTCTCCGGATCAAGCTGCCTGTGTTGGCCCGTCACCTTGGAGGACTGCCTGTAGGTTGCCGACATCATGATCTGCTTGATCACTCCCTTCATGTCCCAACCCTTTTCCACAAAGTCCACCGCCAACCAATCCAACAACTTCGGATGCGTCGGCTGAGAACCCTGATTCCCAAAGTCAGCTTGAGACCTGACCAGTCCCTCCCCAAAGAACATTCCCCAGAAACGGTTCACCGCCACCCTGGAGGTCAACGGATGATCCGGGCGCACAATCCATTGAGCGAGCCCGAGGCGATTCTTGGGAGCATCTTCAGGCATGGCACCGAGGAATTCAGGAATGCCCGATTTGATGACTTCCTCCTCCTTCGGTTTGTTATACTGACCACGATCCAGAATGTAGGTCATACGAGGCTTCTTCATCTCGTCCTCCATGATCATGCAGGTGACGATACTCTTATTGACGGCCTCCTCCTTCGCCTTGGTCTTCTCCGCAGCAGCCAACAGCCCCGGATACGCCTTGTCCTGAGTCCCATAATAAAATTCCTCGATCAAAGCCTTCTCGTCCTTGCTCCGCTTCTTCTCATCCTTCGCCAGAGCCTTGCCCAAGAGATTGTTACCCAAGCGCTTCATCTCCACGCCCGTGAGCACATGATTATAGAGACGCACGTCAGCCACCTGCCCGTTGAAGTCAGCTCCCTTGGTGCGCTTGCCCAGCTTGAAAGTGGCATCCGTATCGATGTCCGCCTTCAATGTGTTTTTCTCCACGGAATTCTTCGCCAACTTTCCATTGATGAAGATCTTCACTCCCTCCTGCTTGCGACTGCCATTATAGGAGATCAATACATGAGACCACTTGTCCGCCGGCAACTTCTCTTTCGAGACCACCTTCAACGCATTATCCGGCCACTTGTGAATGATGTGCGTGCCCACCGCACGTCCCTGCACCCACATGTCCCAACCACGATAGCTCCCATCGCCCGCCATCTTCGAGAACACAGCACCGCTTCCATTGGACGGCACCTTCACCCACGCAGCCATGGTAAACGGCTTCTTGAAATTCATATTTGGTACTGCGGCAAATTCGATTCCCTTCTTCTTTGAGAAACCAATGCCCTTCTCGCCGCCCACGCCATCGCTCAATTCCAGTTCACCCTCAGTCACACCCAACTCACCAGAGACCGTATCCACGAGCTGAGCCACTTCACCTTCTTGAACTTCGAAATGATGCGCCAACCCTGCTGGTTCAGGCACGGCATGATCACCACCCTCGGCAGCTTCCTTGACCCATTTTGCAAAGGCCGCTTGCGTCGCCTTCTTGTGCGCACTCAAGGCCTGTTGCGCCTTGGTCTTCGCGGCGCGTGCGTCCTGAAGCTCCTTCTCCTGCTTCGCCGATGGCACCTGAACAATCGGCGATTGATTGCCACGACGCGTCTGCATTCCCGGATCCTTCGTGTTGTTGAAGTAGGCAAAAAAACGATAGTAATCCTTCTGCGAGATCGGATCGTATTTGTGATCATGACACTGAGCACACTCCATACTCAGAGCCAACCAGACCTGTGACGTCGTCATCACACGATCCACCACATACTCCACGCGCAATTCCTCTGGAATGGCACCACCCTCATCAGATGTCGCATGATTACGATTGAACGCTGAGGCCACCTTCTGATCCACCGTCGCATTCGGCAACAGATCACCCGCCAACTGCTCCACTGTGAAGTCATTGAAAGGCTTGTTCTCATTAAACGCACGGATGACCCAGTCACGCCATGGCCACATATCACGCGGCCCGTCCGCATGCATCACACTGCTGTCGCCATAACGCGCAGCATCCAGCCAATAGACAGCCATCGTCTCACCAAACCGTTCCGATGCCAGCAGACGATTGACCACCCGCTCCCATGCATTCGGGCTCTTGTCCTCCACAAAATCCTTCACCTCATCCAGCGATGGCGGAAGCCCGGTCAGATCCAGGGTCGCCCTACGGATCAATCGCTCACGAGCCGCCTCAGGTGAAAGCTCCAATCCCTGCTCCCGCAGACGCTGCACCATGAACCGATCAATCGGATTCACAAAATTCCCATCCACCTCCGGCACCTCAGACTTCACAGGTGGCACAAACGCCCAATGCTCCTGATACTCCGCTCCTGATAAAATCCATTTCTCCAACAGATCCACCTGCGAAGCCGACAGCTTTTTGTGAGAATCCGGAGGAGGCATCAAATCATCCGGATCACTCGAGCGGATACGCTTCAGGAATTCACTCTGGGAAGGGTTCTTGCCATCAATCGCAGGCGTGCCCTTACGCGGATCCAGAGCCCCGGCCTTCGTATCCAGACGCAACCCTGCCTTACGATCATGACTATCCGGTCCATGACAATGAAAGCAGTTGTCAGACAAAACGGGGCGAATATCCCGATTGAAGTCAATTTCAGCAGAAAGGAGAAAAGGAGAAAGGAACAGCCCTGCCATCAAGGCACGACCTATCCAGATTGAACGATTGGATTGATTCATATCACAGTCAAATCACGACAAATGCCAAGAGGGTAGACATCAGATGCATCGAGATGCTACTCACATTCAAAGAATCTTCTATGAAGAAAAATCCCCGAATCATGGAACATCGTGTCAAAGCCCTCGTTGAAGCTCGCGCTTTACAGGCCCAATCTCCTGACACACCTCAACCACCCAAAAGAACCTCACGCAGAGACGCAGTGCCGCAGAGATGAAAATAATTCCAACCAAAGAGCCCAGTGGGCTCTGGGAAATGTGCAATTCTAATATTCCTGTCCTCCTTTCTCTGCGTCTCTGCGTGAGGTTCCTTTGCGCAGTTAAGATGCGACAGGGGGCTGTTGGATCGAAGTGAGGCGGTCATAGACACACCTCTACAATGTTCGCATGCCCCGCTGGGGTTCCTTTCACATGGAAGCCCCGGCCTGGTCTCTGCAGTCCTACAGCAGTCCGGTCAGTGTGCTCTTGGAATCCATGAACTGATTGGTTTCCACTCCCGTGGCTTGGGCGAGTGAGAGGTAGAGGTTTGAAAGTGGAGGATGATCATCCTGATCGAATCCAAGGTGCTGTCCCTGCTTAATCCCAAGGCCTTGTCCACCGGCGACGAGGAGTGGGAGGTTCCTTGGCGAATGTGCGCCTCCTTCGCCTGAGTTCATACCGGAACCGTAGAGAACAATGGTGTTCTCCAACATGCTCTGTGGACCTTCCTTGGTGGCTTTCATGAATTCGAGGAAGCGCTTCAATCGCGACAGATGAAAGCGATCAATCTTGCCCAGCTGTTTGAGCATTCCCTGATCGCCTCCGTGATGAGACAACTCGTGATGATTCTCGCCGCCACCTCCATAACCGCCTGCTTCACGGGACCACTCAAAACTGATCACTCGGTTCGTATCGGTAAGGAATGCCAGATAGGAAAGCTCCATCATAACATCGATCCACATGGGACGGTCATGCTTATTGCGGGGTTGGCTATTGATCTGCAGGAGTTTGCCATCTACCTGGGGTTTGGGCACATCCACCCAGTCTTCCATACGCTGCAATCGCTCCTCTGTCTGCCTGACTGAACCAAGATACTCATCAAGCTTCTCCTGATCTGTTCTGCCCAACTGCCCACGAAGGCTTTTGGCTTCACCAAGGACGTTGTCCAAAATGGATTTGCGTTCAGCGTAGCGCCGCAAGGTGGCAGCCCGGTCATTGGCTGTATCAGGAACAAAGAGGCGCTCAAACAATCGCTTGGGAGAATTCTCCGCCGGCAATGGGGTACCACTCCGGTCAAAGCTCAGAGTATGACTGTGACCTGCAGAACCGGTGCCCGAATTATCTGAAAGCTGGAGCGAAGGAAACCGCGTCTCTTTCCCATGCTTGTCGGCTATGATCTGATCGATGGACACGGTATTGCTGTAATCCGTGCCGGGCACTGCTTTGAGATCGGCACCGGTGAGCCATGTGTCCGCTCCACTATGCCCTCCCTTGGCATTGGGATGCCCCAGTCCGGTGAGCACCGAGAAATCCTGTTTCAATGAATCCAGTTCCTTGAGTGTCTGGCTGGCTTGATAGCCCTTGCCCTGTCCCTTGGGCATCCATTCCAGAATGTTCACTCCATTGGGTATGTAACAGGCAATGAACCGCGGATGCGCGCCCATACTCTTGGTCAGTGGTCTAAACTTGGATGGAGCAGCCAGAGTCGTCCGGGGCAACATGGCCTCCAGAAACGGAAGCGTAAGACCAACGCCAAGTCCGCGAAGGACATGGCGGCGGGAAAGTGGTTTTGAGAGGAGTGGATTCATGATGCGGAGGGATTACTTCGTTTGAAATACGGGCGAGCTGACAATGAAATGCAGGAGCGACCTAAGGGTGTAGCCATTGTCTTTCACGTGAGCCACGGCGGCATCGATGGTGGGCTGATCAGCCACGCCGAGTTCGCGACCGAGTGCATAGGTCAGCATCTTACCGGAGAGGCATTTGAGAAAGAGGTCCTCTTTCTTCACCAAGGCGTTTTGCAGATCGGCCACGCCATTGATTTCAGTTCCGTCTGGCAGGCGTGATGAGGCATCGATGTAAGGATCGTTCTTCCCGATTCTCCCCTTGTAGCCAAAGCCTTCCTGCACACGCCATTCACCTGCCCCATTGAAATTTTCAAGGGCAAGTCCCAGCGGATCGATCTTGTTATGACAGCGAGCGCATTGTGGAAGTTCTCGATGAATCTCCAGTCGCTGCCTGACCGTAGCCTTGTTGATGCCTGGAACCTTGGGCGCGATATCTCCGACGTTGGCCACTGGCAGTCCGGGATCCATTCCGAGGATGTTCTTCAAGAGCCATGTGCCACGCTTCACCGGAGAAGTACGCGTGCCGTTTGACGTGGTGGTGAGCATGCTACCATGGGTCATCACACCACCCCTATTCACGCCTGCCGGCAGTCTGACCTGTCGGAAACGGTCTCCCTTCACGCCAGGAATTCCGTAAAAGCGCGCTAGTCTTTCATTCACAACTGCAAAGTCGGACTTCACGAAGGAAAGCATGTTCAGGTCCTTGTGCAGCACTTCGCGGAAGAACGATTCGGACTCGGTAATCATGGATGTCTCCAAGTGGCGATCGTATCTTGGGAACAGGTCCTGCGCAGGAGGATTGGCGCCTACTTCGCGAAGCCCAAGCCATTGTCCAGCGAAGTTCTTGATGAAAGCATCTGAGCGTTGGTCTTGCAGCATCCTGTCTACTTGTTGGGCCAATCTTGAGGCCGACTGCAAATCACCAGCTTCCGCCAAACGAGCGAGCGCCTCATCCGGTTTGGAGGACCAGAGGAAATAGGAAAGGCGCGATGCTAGCTCGTGGTCATTCAACGAACGTGGCCCCGCTTCAGAAGTGGGTTCAGTCAGATATAGAAAGTGCGGTGATGCCATCACTGCCATGAGCGGAATCTTGATTGCCTGCACAAAAGACGATTTGTCCGGCCTGACCTTTTCAAACAGTGCGATCTTCTCCCCAACTTCCTCTGATGTCACTGGACGGCGATAGGCCTTCTTCATGAATGTTTCCAGAACGCGCCTTGCCTGTTCTGTCTCAGTCCCTGAATCAGCGACACTCAACAATCCCTGATGTGATTTTGGAGGCCACGCATCATAAAGTGGACCTTCAATCTCGAACCAATCCAACCATGCTTCAGGACGGGCGAAATCATCGTGTCCCTGAAACCAGAAATTCTCCAACACCTTGGGCACACTGTAGGCATACTCCAGACGAATACCTGCCTTGTCAGTGGTGCAACGGACATTGAATTCATAGATCTCAGGGGCCTCAACAGCGGCGTCCACATCCCATTCAGCAACCACTCTCGGCTGCCCTCCGAGGTCTACAATCAATCGCAGCCGAGGGGCGCCATAGTCATACATGCGATCAGTTTTGAAATGCTCCAGATCACGCTTCAATTGCTCGCGGTGATACTTCTCCCGTTCGGGATTCTTCTCCATCTGCTTTTTGAAACGATCCACCAAGGCCTTCTGAGCCGAGGCCATGACTGCGGCACGCGTAGGAACATGCCCCCCCGCTCTGACACGAATGACATAATCCCCTTCGTGCGGGAGCCTGAAGTCCCGCGCGTTGGGCACGCGGTCCCAACTGTTGTGATGCATGACCGTAAAGTCCCCTTCCTTGCGGCACTTGGCTCCATGAACAATTGGGCGCTGCTTGTCCGGAAGCTGGATGCGGTGACGATCTCCATCTCCTTCCTCCGGTTGAAAGCGCCATTTGATTCCTCCAGGTTGCTCACCTTCAACCAGAGCCCGATCCAGGATTTCTTCCGCCAGCTTGAGATAGAGTTCCACATGAAGCGGCGACACGGTGAGTGCGCGGCCGTTGTTGTCAAAGCCACCGGATTGGGGATCCATTGGAAGTGCGGAGACATCAAAATCAATTCCCACCAAGTCTCGGATGGTATTCTGATACTCGTCCCGATTCATACGCCTCAGAACCACCACACCTTCGCGACGGACCAACTCAGCCTGCACCATCTGCCTCGTGATCCAATCCACCACGGAGGCCACTTCCTCGGCCGTGGGCTGTTCCTCATCTTCAGGAGGCATCTCATGGCCATTGAGGACGTTTAAAACCTCTCCCCACTTCTCATGCACAAGGGAATCCACAAAGTCCGTGGTCAGATGCTCATCCGCGCGCAGGCCACCCTTGGACTTCTTGGGCCCATGGCAATCGATACAGTGCTTCTGAAGAAAGGGAGTGACCGTGGATCGGAAGCCGGCTTCATCAGCTCGGAAAGAGGATACTTCCTGTGCTGCCAATGGAAGACAGAGCAGGCTCAGATACAGAATGAAAGAGGAGGGATTCTTCACGTGTTGAAACTGAATCTAGATCCAGCCCTTCACTTACGCCAAAAATCAATTCAGGGAACTACTTCTGTTTTCGAAGATGCACCAGATATGACACGACCTCCCAGCGCTGCTCTTCAGTGAGCACTCCATGGAATCCAAGCATGGGAGTTCCATTCAGTCCGGTGGTGATGGTCTTGAACATGTTTTCAGGTTTGCCACCTGTCCGCAAATGTTCAGCCCGCAGATTGGCTGGTTTGATGGGGCGCTCGAGATGGTCTTTCAACAAGGCCGCATTGGCACCATTGCCCTTACCCTCTTCACCATGACAAGGCGCGCATGTTTGAGCGAAGAGTGCCATACCTCGTTCGAAACGCTTTCCACTGCTCTCAGCGCCCACCCAGTCCGGCTTTTCCGGAAGGCTGATAGCTTGGGCATAGTTGGTCTGATCTCGCCATGTGGATGAGAAGAACTTCACATACTCGGCCACGGCTTTGACCTCTCGATCACTGAGGTTGGAAAACATTCCCATTCTTGTGCCTGAGACGCCTCCGCGAATGGTCCTTATCAAATCTTCAGTGGTGGGTAGCTTCCCATAGGGTGTCGTCCGATACTTGAATTGAGCGGCTTTGAAGGAGCGTGGTTTGGGTTCCAGATCCTTGGCCATCTCCCCGCGTCCATTACCCATCTTGCCATGGCAGATCACGCAATTGCGCTCAAAGACATAGCGCCCCTGAAAATAGAGGCTGCGATCCGGAAGCGTCACTGAGGGACTGTCTTCTGATTCCTGCTTATCACCGGCCCATGACTGCGAAAAAAACACAGTCACACAAAGACAGATCAAGGCGTTGACCCAACGATTCATGGCAATGACGCTACCTACCCTTTTTTTGCCTGACTCACCCTCAATTGTCATAAAACAGACTCTATAACGAAAAAAACGCCAGCCGAAGCTGGCGTTCCATTTTCAACAATCAACTCACCCAAAAAACGAAGCCTTATTCAGACTTCGAAATTCCATCGCTGTTCTGAACTGCAATCAACTGTGTGCGCTTGCGCCAGCGGTTCTTGGCACCGAGGCGTTGGCCACAGATGGCATTCCAGGTATTCAGGATCTCATCAGAGCCATCCTGCGCTTCGCGGAGAAATTCGTGAGGGATGCAGACGGCAACCGTATCTTCAGCCACCTTGGCCACGTGCCCGTCTGGCTCACCGATCTCTGAAACAATTCCGACAATGTTCTCAGAATGGAACTGACCACGAGCTTCGATCGGAAGATCTGGTGCGTCATCCACAGGCAGGAGCACCTTACCAGTGAAGATGGCATGCGCTTCCTTGGTGAGATCCAATTCAGTCCCGGCAGCAAACTTCTTGGGCACTGCTGGAATACGGGCCAGATCCTTTTTCACATCCGTGACCAAGCCTGGGAACAGAAACTTGGAGGTCAGCGCGTTCTCAACGATACGACGCTGAATGATGCCATAAATGACGTTGGCCACGTCTGGATTCTCAGAAAGATACTTACGGAAACGATCAATCCGAATCTCCATGAACATGCCGTCATCCAATGCACGAACACGTGCAGTACGACTGATGTTTGGAATCCAGAGTGAAAACTCACCGGTCATCTGCCCCTTCCCAATCGGGATGGGCTCCTTATGACCTTCCATTTCCACAACCAAGGTTCCAGAAACAGGGAAGAAACAGCTGGAGGCTGGATCGCCTTCTTCACAGATGATCTCCCCTTCCGTGAACAAGCGCGGCTGGGAATCCTCAATCACCTTGTAAAGCATGTCAGGCGGCATCTGACTGAACAGAATGTGCGTCTGAGCAGGATACTCAGTCACAGGACGGAGATGCGTCCGGCCAATCATGTGACACAGATCATGCACAGGATCATTGGCGTGCAGCTCAAGTAGGAACTTGGCGGCAGACATCGCAGCCACAGGCTCGCCTGAGCGCATAGCGTCGTTGATCAGGTAGGTGTAGTTCTGAATCGTCTTGCGCCAAAGGCCACCAACA
This sequence comes from Limisphaerales bacterium, assembly GCA_965658675.1. Classification (GTDB taxonomy): domain Bacteria; phylum Verrucomicrobiota; class Verrucomicrobiia; order Limisphaerales; family CAZKNW01; genus CAZKNW01. Next base: position 149,483 of record CBFHTT010000002.1, on the reverse strand, counting down.
GACTGCCAACGCTTGTTGGATGCCTGCTGTTCAGTGAGACAGAGGCTGAAGCGATTGACGTTCATCACTTCCACTCCAACGCCATGTTTCACAGTGCGCCAGTGGAGCTCGCCAACCTCAAAATCATTTTCACGCTGCGCCTTGATGAATCCGTCGAAATACTGACGGGAAACCAGCAGCTGGGAATCAGCCGATACTGCCAGAATTCGGGCCGTGGTATTGATTCCTAATCCCCAAACATTGGTACGGTCGCCCAACTCATCCTCTTCCTTCACCACGCCAGCGTGAAGGCCCATGCGGATTCTGATTGCCCGATCATCATTCGGTTTCCAGTCCGGAGTATGAATCTTTTCAGCAATCGTAAATGCGACATCTACAGCCTTTTGGCAGGCTTGTTCGCCCTGAAATGTAAGAAAACCGCCATCACCAGCGGGACTCCAGCGGTAGGATTCGCTGGTAAGGCTGTGATTGGCCAATGCTTCAGTGATCCACCGATACAGGTTACGCACCGTCCCAATCTGATCCTCCTCCGCCAATAGGCTGAACCCCACGACGTCCAGGCCAAGAATGGCACAGGAACCGTCGAACTTTTCATCAGCCTTAACTGGTTCAAATGTTTTCATCGTCTCGATCTAAAAATCTGGTCGCCGAGGGCATTTTTCATGCCGCAGTGACAGGATTAGGGTCTCAGATGTGTGAAAATCACACGTCTCGGTTTTAATACGTTTCAAACCTGCAATCTCTGCCCTAACCCTTTCGGCCTACTGGGAGTCAGCTTTCGGCCATCAAATCAGGTTTTACCCCGATTTTGGGTAATACTTCAAAAAAGACACCTTTCGGTAGCAACATTATTGCCAACCAATCATTCCTGAGTGGATCTTCGTCCTTGAAGCACCTCTGACGGCGTCAAAGGAACGCAAAGAATGCCTGTTCTATTCACCCAGATTCAAACCCTTTTTTGGACGATGCCCAATTTCACTGCTTAACGGCCCAAAAAGTCACCCAACCGTCGCTTTTGCTACCGATCTGGCCAATTCTATGATCCTCCGATCCTTGCTCAAATCGGCAAATCGGAACGCAGGAAGCCCGCTTTGGCTCTTCCCCAAGAGCTCTCCAGGCCCTCTAAGCCGCATATCTTCTTCCGCTATCTCAAATCCATCGGTCGTTCGAGTCATGATCTCAAGTCGCTTCTCTGCCTCTTCCGTTTTGACCTGAGCGATCAAAATCATCCAGCCCTCGTGACCACCGCGGCCGATTCGTCCCCGCAATTGATGCAATTGGGCCAATCCAAACCGTTCAGCGTCTTCGACCACCATCACCGTGGCATTGGAAACATCCACGCCGACCTCGATCACTGTGGTGGCGACAAGTGCCTTCAGCTCTCCCGCCACAAAAGCCGACATGATCTCCTCTTTCTCCTCCCCTTTCATCCGTCCATGCAGGAGTCCGCATGAATGAGGAGCCAACGCTTTCTCAATCACCTCCAACTGACCCGTTACCGCCTTCACATCATCCTGCTCGTTCTCTTCAACGCGAGGATAGACGAAATAAGCCTGACGCCCCTCTTCCAACTTCCCTTTCACAAACTTCAACACCTTTGCCAGCCGATCCCTCCCACGCACGTAAGTCTTCACTTCTCCTCTCCCGGCGGGGAGTTCGTTGATCGTGGAGACGTCAAGATCACCGTAGAGAGTCAGTCCCAACGTTCTGGGAATCGGCGTGGCTGTCATCACCAGCAAATGAGGATAGCGCCCCTTCCTTACCAGCTTCTCTCTCTGCGACACGCCAAACTTGTGCTGCTCATCGATGATCACCAATCCCAACTCCTCCACCTCGACCGATGATTCCAACAAGGCATGAGTCCCCACGTAGATAGGTGGACATCCAGCCGCGCCACCACCGATCAGTTTCACTTGGGCGTCCTCGGCCTCAGATCGTCTGCTTCCAGTAAAGAGCTTCACCTCGATCCCTAATGGCTCCAACCAACGGGTCAGAGTATCAAAGTGTTGATTGGCCAGAATCTCAGTGGGCGCCATCAGTGCAACGGACTTTCCACATTCCAACGTCATCAAGGATGCACACGCAGCCACTACCGTCTTACCCGAACCGACATCGCCCTGAAGCAACCGCCGCATCGGCACCTTGGACTCCATGTCCACACGGATCTCTTTCAACACCTCGGTCTGCGACTTCGTCAGGGAAAACGGCAGTCCTTTGAGAAAGAGTTTAATCAGCCGATCATCTCCTCGAATCTCAGGCGCCGCGCCCAATTGCGCCAATCGCACCCGACGCTCCCTCAGATTCATCTGCAACTGCATCAGCTCCTCAAAGGCCAATCGCTGTCGCGCATCACTTGTCCGCTCCAACGCTGATGGAAAATGCAGTTCCTGAATCGCCTCCTCATGAGTCAGGAAGCGTCCCTTCTCCACATTGGCATCCCAATCGTATTCGTGACTGACATCCACGACGTGAAGGGCGTCCCAGACCAGCTTGCGAATCCACTTCTGTGCAATCCCTTCCGTCAACGGGTAGAACGGAACGATGCGCTTCATGTGCATCTCTTGATCCGCATCTGTCCCAAGGATCTCGATATCTGGATGATCCATCGTCAGCGGCCTGCCTGGTTTCACCCTCCCATTCACCAAGACCTGATCCCCCTTCTTGAACTGACCTTTCATATAGGGCGCATTCCACCACCGACAAAACAAACGCCCGCCATCATCTTCGAGCACCAATTCAAAGAGAGACTTTCCGCGCCCACGAAAAGATTTGATCCCCAGCGTGATCACTTCGCCACAGACCGTCACCGCATCACCTTCCTTGATCTCCCCCATCGAGGCAAAGCGACGCCGGTCCTCATACTTTCGTGGAGCATGCAGCAACAGATCCTCCACCGTCTCTATGCCCAGCTTGGCCAGGAGTCGCGTCTTTTCAGGACCGACACCGGACAATTCACTGACATTGGAATCCACCGTCAACATGGCTGCAGTCAGCAAAGCCCTTTCACCCGATGCTCGTCCAGCATTTCCCTTGCTCAATGACAGACAGCCCATGAATCTCACCCCATGCTCAAGTCAGGCATCATCAATCCACAGATCCTTTCCCTGCTGGCGCGGTTCCGCCATACCAACGCTATTGTGATCTGTGACTGGGCATTCCCTTTCTGGCCTGAGATTGAAACCGTCGACATCTCACTCGGCAACGGAATCCCCTCAGTCCTTGATGTCTTCAAGCTCGTCAATGAAGCCTGTCACATCGGCCAGATCCGGCAGGCCAAGGAATTCATCGAGTTCAACGAAGGCCCCACCATCAATGCCTTTGCCGACGCCATGAACGGCATCCCTATCATCAGCGAGACGCACGATGAACTCAAAGAACGCGTGCCCCGCTCCATCGGCATTATTCGCACAGGCGACGACACCTTATACGGCAACCTCATCCTCGAATCTGCCTGAACGCCCCAAACACTGTCCCAATTTCAACAAACTTGAATCACCACCTCCACTAGACTCCCACACCTCAAATCATGTCAGAAAAGAAAAACATCCGCTCCGCCATCACCATCTGCCTCGTCGAACAAGCCCGTAAGGGACCCTTCGTCTATCACGAAGGACTCGCAGAAGGATGCGCCCGCGCCGCCGCACTCGGATTCGACGCCGTTGAAGTCTTCGCCCCCAATCCAGACGCCGTCGATGACAACGAACTCAAAGACCTCCTCGCCAAACACAATCTCGACCTCGCCGCTGTAGGCACCGGAGGTGGTTGGCTCATTCACAAGCTCTGCCTCGTGGATGCCGACGCAGACAAGCGCCAGAAGGCAAAAGAATTCATCCGCAACATCATTGATTGGGGCGGCCCATTAGGAGCCCCCGCCATCATTGGTTCCATGCAAGGCAGCGCATCTGGTGACGTCTCACACGAGCAAGCCATCGAATGGCTCTCCGAAGCACTCGACGACCTCGGCAACCACGCCAAGCAATACAACGTCCCACTCCTTTACGAGCCACTCAATCGCTACGAGACCAACCTTTGCAACACCATGGAGCAAGGAGTGCATCTCCTCAACAAGCTCGCCACCGACAACGTGAAACTCCTCAGCGATGTCTTCCACATGAACATCGAGGAAGCCAACATTGCCGAGGCCTTCAAGATGGGCATCGATCACGTCGGTCACATTCACTTCGTCGATAGCAATCGACGCGCCGCCGGCATGGGGCACATGGATCACGCCCCCATCGCTAAAGCACTCATCGAAGGCGGCTACAAAGGCTACCTTTCAGCAGAAGCCTTCCCCCTCCCCGACGCCGACGCCACCGCCAAAGCCACCATCGAAGCCTACAACAAACACTTCGGTAACCAATAGGCAGCGAAGGCAGGAAAAAGATTCCCAAAGGGGCGCAAGAAATTGCGCCCCTTTTTTTGTGGCCTCACTCAGAGACGCGCGGGACAGGCGCAGAGAACACGGAGAGGAGCCAAACCTGGCCCCAACCAATAATCAAACCACATTTTCCACAGATAGGCACAGATACAAAAGTGCCAAATCTCCCCGTTGGAGTTCGCGCTCTAGCGTGTTTCTGCCCTCCCCCAACAGCTTGAAGGCTGAACTCCAACCTTCCCTCCGAGGCGGGATTCCTGTCCAATTTTCTCACCTTCTGTGTTTTTCAGTGTGTTCCGTGGGCATTCCTTTCCGAAACCAATAGGCCCGTAGGGCTGACAGCTTGCAATAGCCCAGGTTGAGGAGGTCTTTACCGACGAGGCCTGGGATACATCGCAACATATCCGAAAGCCGCATCGCGGTGACACCGTTGCTTTTTCTTACGACCTGCTGTGCCACCGCTACGCGGCTTTCCGCCTTTCCCACATCAATCCCAAGGCTTGGCGCGTGGGCCTACACCTTGGGCTATTTGAACTTTCGGCCCTACAGGCCTCTACCACCAGGTAAGCGAGACCTCAAAATTTGTCCCAGTCGCCCCCCTTCCCTATTCTTGCTTTCTGAGTATTCCGTATGCATTCCATCGGTACAAAAGTGAGGCGGTCATAGACGCGCCTCTACAATCTTCGCATGCCCCGCAGGGCTCGGTGGAGTATGCTGTTTCAATATTCCTGTCCGTCCCGCCGAGGCGGAATTCCTGTCCTCCTTCTCGGTGTTCCTGCCGTATTTGAGTCTTCTTTATCCGATTGAGTAAAGCTATCCGGTGGGATATTCATCTTCTATTCCATGAAGGCATTTCTATTCTTTCTTGTTGGCTGTTTCTTACCGGTTGGCGGTTTCGCTGAACTGAAGGTGGGCACGGCTGCAGTGGACATCACTCCCACTGTCACGCCTTTCCAATTGCGGTCAGGCTCATCGTCGTATGTTCACGATCCGTTGCATGTGCGGGCGATTGCTTTTGAGAATGGGAAGGGTCGCGCGGCGATTGCGATCATTGATGCGATCGGCTACGGGCGTGAAAGATCGGATATGGCAAAGGCGATTGTTGCTGAAGCCACTGGTTGGAAAGCGGAGGATATGCTGGTGGCGGCGACTCATACCCACTCTGCCCCCAAGGGTGGCGATACCTCACCGGGAAGAATTGCTTATGAGGAGCTTCGCTACCAGGGCATCATCAAGGCTCTGACGCAGGCGATCAAATCACTGGAGCCAGCGGTGGTGGGTTTCGGTTCTGAGGATGAGGACAGCGAGGTTTACAATCGGCGGTGGTTCATTGAGCCGGACGAGAACGATCTCAATCCTCTTGGCCAAATCGACAAGGTGCGAACAAACGGGCCAAGGCAACGATTAATCCGCCCCGCAGGTCCCACGGATCCGGAACTGAGCGTTGTCTACGCAAAGACGAAAGCGGGCAAGCCGCTTGGGCTCCTTGCAAACTACGCGCTTCACTATGTGGGTGGCATCCCAAAGGTGATGGACGAGCGAGGGAGAGAACGGGGAATGGCTTCCGCGGACTACTTCGGTGAGTTTGCGCGGCTGATGCCGAATCGATTGGGCGGCAGGAAACCACCTGAGAACTTCGTCGCCATGATGAGTAATGGCTCCAGTGGTGACATCAACAACATCGACTTCTACGGCAAGCGGGCGCCCAGAGCTCCCTATGAGCAACTGAAACAAGTAGCCACGAAGACAGCTGATGCTGCTTGGCGTGCTGTGAAAAAGATCGATGCCTTCGATGATTCACCGATCATCGCTGTTCGACAGCGTGAAGTTGCGCTCAAGTATCGTAAACCGAGTAAGGATGAGATCGAGCAGGCAAAGAAGATTCTGGCCCTCCCGAAGAAGGAGCGTGATGCCATCAACAAGCGTAGCAACAATGTGGCGGCCCGCACGCTGGCGCAAGCTGCCGACGATCATCCCAAGGGGGAAAAGGTATGGGTGCAGGCAATTCGAATCGGTGATCAGGCAATTGTTACAATGCCGTTCGAAGTGTTGGTGGAGATCGGTTTGACCCTGAAGCATAAGAGCCCTTTCAAGCATACCTTCATGATTGAATTGGCAAACGGTGGATATGGCTACCTCCCCCCTCCTCATCAGTTTGAACTTGGGGGATACGAGACATGGATGGGAACCTCGCGTTTTCAGGTTCGCGCCTCAGATATTCTCAGTGAACATCTGATAGAGATGCTACAAGAGCTGCATGATCTTCAGTGAACCATCAATGCCCAGCTCATGACTCGAATCTCTATTACTCTAATCGCCTTTGTCATCGCGTGCGTCACCTATGCCTCAGCTGAGGATCTCGTTCCTGATGTCTCACCTATCATCAGCAAGAAGGGAACGCTTCTCTTTGAAGATGATTTCGATGAAACCACGAAAAAGCCTAAGTGGTATGGAAAGCACGGGACTCAATGGGAGGTGGTGAACGGCGCATTGAGAGGTGGACCATCGAGCAAGGAATTCCAACAGAAACGCATTGCAAAGGGGGATGCCGCTCATAGCGGGCGATCTCCGGCTGGAAGGCTTCTTGTTCCGACTGATGATTGTATCGTCCTGTTCCGGTTCAAGATGTCGAACGGATTAAGCGAGGCGCATTTCGGATTCGATGATGGCTCAAAGGGAACCGGGCACCTTGCTCGATTCATTGTAAGCACCAAGAAAGGCATCGCAATTCAGAGGGATATGAACGCCAAGGTAAAAGGGGAAAAGAACCGTGTGTTGGTCTCCAAGGAAGTTGAGATCAAACCGGACACATGGCATTGGATGATGCTTGAAGTGGTAGGCAACAAGATGGTCGGTCAGATCTCAGGCGGCGCGGTATTGGAAGCTGAAGACGAGCGATTCGACATGTCCAAGGGACATATCAACCTTCCCAATCGAGGGCACGGAGGCACCATCTATTACGACCACGTCAGGGTCTGGAAAGCGCGCTAGTCACCGATGCCGTCGCCATTGGCATCTGTGACTCCACTGAGGGGATTTTGAATCACGGCCTGCCAGGCAATTTTTCTAAAAATCTTATCGAGTTCCGGACTTGGAAATGAGGAATTCCTGTCACGAAACTTGATTTCTTCAGTGATCAGCTCGGGCGACTTTTTATAGAGTGTGGCGTAGAAGACATAGCCCTCAAGCCGATCAAATCCGGGACCAATGTGACCAAGGTTATCTCTCCAAAGTGAGCGGTCTTTTCCACTGATCAAGCGATGCAGTCCCTCCACTCCAGGTAGTTCTCCTTTTACCTGATGAATGGCGGCCAGCGTCATGGCGCGCGAGGTTGGCATGACAAATACTTTGCCGGGGTATTTCGCGTTCAAGGTATCGATCAATGCTTTGGATTGCTTGTGTTTCTCTGTCTCAATGCCTTCGAGAACTTCGGGAGTATAGGCGCTTTCGCTCTTTGGCGGTTGGCCTCCAAGTTCGAAGAGGCGGATCCAGGCATCGGACAAATAGAACTTCATGTCCGGGTGATATTTCAGACAGAAATCAATCCAGCATGAGTAATACTCCGGACGGTCCTCAAAATAGGGGCCCCAAGTCATCGCATCCCAATCAGCATTGGAAATGGCAGCCAGCAGCTTTGGGGTGGGTTTACGATCGAACTGAAAGATTCCGTTCTCCTGCTCCCACTTGTAACGCGTGCTCCCTGTCATGCCGCCTCCCGTGTGAGTGAATAGGGGTTGGGTAAATCCATCGGCTTCACAGATGAGAGGAAGTGTCTTGTAGCCGGGCGCCATGAAGCTGTGCCCAGTGCCCACGATTCGTAGAACGCCTGCATCTGATTTGGGCAAATCTGGAAAGGTGCCTTTGTAGAGCGCTTTGATCTCTTCAGGCGAACGGTGGCTGACTGCATGCTCAGGAAATTCCGATTTCTCCCAGCCGGGATTCACGTCAAAGCTTCTCTTCGCCCCGCCCTTTTTATCGCCGCGGTTATTCGTCAGTGACTTGCGGTATGCCAAGGCTTCCTCAAGGGACAACTTGCCATCACCATTGGCATCGGCTTCCGGAAACCGCTTCAGCCACTTGGTCAATTGGGCGCTCGAGAACTGCTGGCCTTGCAGTGGAAGAATCAGGCCAACGATTAGAATGAGGAAATAGCGTTTCATGATGGTGCTGCTTTTGATCAGTGTATGATCGCGAGTCTATTGGATACCGACTTAAGGAATCAATACCTTCGCGCATGCATATTGGTCATTCTTGGACCAAAGGATCTCCCAATGATTGAAACTCCTTGATCAATCGCCGCTTAAGGTTCTTCACCAGAGATGCGTTGGTTACTTGGTCGTGAAGATTGTTCAGTTCAGAGGGATCTTCTTTCAGATCAAAGAGCTGCAAGCGATCGAGCTTTGGATACCAGATAAATTTCCATCGATCCGTGCGAATCATTCGTTGATGATCGTAGAACATGCCGGTGATGTGGTCTCTCCATTCAGGTGCATCGCTGCGAAATAGATTCAAAAGACTACGACCATCCAAACCCTCAGGGACAGGACCACCTGCCCAATCAACCAGTGTGGGAAACAGGTCTCTGAGAATGACCATTGAGTCCGAGGTGGTTCCCTTCTTCATACCTGGTCCGGACATAATGAACGGCACGCGCATCGTGTGTTCATACATGTTTTGTTTCCCGAGCAACCCGTGACTGCCCATGCCAAGTCCATGGTCACTGGTAAAGATGACAACCGTGTTCCCGCGATAGGGTTCTGAACGAAGCGTCTCCATGATCCTGCCAAACTGTTTGTCCATTTCCTCGATCACAGCGTAATACCGTGAGAGCAGCTCCTTAACCTCTTCGGGATCTCGAGGCAGTGGCAACAGGCGTTCATCTCGCCCAGTCAGGTTTCCATGATCGAATGGATGCTGGCTGAGAAAATTGGGAGGCAACCGCATGGATGATGGAGGATACCGATTCTTCAACGACTTCGGGACCATCAGAGGATCATGGGGTGCTGTGAAATTCACATGAAGAAAGAGCGGCTTATCCCTCTCCTCTTTCAACACGTCCACCGCTCCGTCTGCAATGTATTCTGAGGTCTCAGCAACAACGCCAATTCCTTTATCAAGTTCGGCTTTGCCCTGCTCATCTTTGAACGTCCAGCCGCGATAGCCAGTGATCTCTCGACCGGCATCATCCAGAAGGATCGCTTTGCCTTCTTTCCCTGCACCGCCTGAAGAAAAGAGAGCCTTGGTTCGGTCGTAGCCTCGTGTAAGCGGCTTTCCATCATTCATCCACTTTCCGCAATAGACCGTCTCGTAGCCCTGCTTCCGCAGTGCATCACCGACAAAGACCGAGTCTGGCTTCAATCGACTCCGTCCCTCGTAGACACCATTTCTCCAACCGACCTTTCCTGTCAGGATCTCAGCGCGACTTGGCACACAGAGGGGAAACGAACAGAAGGCCTGGCTAAAACTCACACCCTCACGAACCAATCGATCCAGATTGGGAGTGGAGATATGGGGATTACCAAGCGAGTGAACAGTATCCGGTCTCTGATCATCTGTGACCACCAACACGATGTGTGGAGCAGCAATCGAACGTCCCAGCCACCCAACAAAGAGAACCAGAATCAGCAATCTCTGAAACATGGCATCCACCTTGCCTTCACCGACCGGAATGCCAATCCAAATCTAGAAAACGACCTGAAAGGCAGCGGTGTTGTTCCATTGCATTTCATTGGCATGCCCCTCAGACTCCACTTCCTTTTGAACATGAGTTCCCCCAATGCACAACAGGATGGTGAGGAGAAGCTGAAGATTTACTTTCTCCCCAATCTCATGACGGCCGGCAATCTGGTCTGTGGCTTTGTGGCCCTGACCAAGATCGTCGAAGCTGAAGTAGGTTCGGCAACGTTTACCTCCGATATCAAACAAGCCATCATGTTTATCCTGATCGGCTGTGTCTTTGATCTGCTGGATGGCCGTGTCGCCCGGATGGGTGGCAAGGAAAGTCCGTTTGGACAGGAGTTCGATTCGTTGGCCGACATCGTCTCCTTCGGTATCGCTCCGGCATTTCTGATGCACCGCGTTGTTCTGGCAGACATCAAATTTCCCTCACCTGAAATCGGATGGGTTATTGCCATGGTCTATCTCGTCTGTGGAGCACTACGTCTGGCGCGTTTCAATTGCCTGGCGACCATGGGCATTTCTTCAGGGAAGAACTTCAAGGGATTCCCAATCCCACCAGCCGCAGGGATGGTCTGCTCTCTGACACTCCTTCTGCTCTGGTGCGAAGAGAAAGGCATCGCCGCCCGCGAATGGCGCTACGTGCTGCCATTCATGATGATCTTCCTATCTTTCATGATGATCAGCAGCGTCGAGTATCCATCTTTCAAATCTTTGGACCTCCGAGCCAAACGTCCTTTTCCAAAGCTTGTGGCTGCCATTCTCATCTTTGGCCTGATGATCGTGATGCGGGAATACATTTTGCCAATCGTACTTCCGATCCTCTTCACCGTCTATCTGATCTATGGCTTTGTCCGCACAAGGATCTCACGCAAGATGAGGGAAGAGATCGAGGAAGAGGAAGACTGGGGCTGACCTGATTAAGGACGAGATGTATCACATCATTGGTGGCAACGGAAAAGAGTATGGACCGGTAGACGAGTCCACTCTACGCCAATGGCTGAAACAAGGACGAGCCAGCCACAACACCCGCGCACGCCGCGATGGAGAATCCAAGTGGGCAACCATCGGCGACCTCCTAAAAGAAAACTCAGAGACGCCGGAGCCCGCCACTCCAGAACCCAAGACCAGTGAAGAGAGCCAAGCGCCCACGACCGAAGGCGCAACTGAGGCTACTGGACAACAAACCAAGTTCGGAAAATTTCGAATCGGAAAGGTGCTGGATGACGGATTCGCATTGCTCCTCAAATATCCGGCAGCAGCCATTGGTGGTGGCGCCTTTGTAATCCTCTTGAACAGCGCCCTTGCCGGGATCGGCATGATTCCGCTGGTAGGACTGCCTTTGGCGATCGCTCACAAGCTGCTACTGGGGCCGATCTGCGCAGGTTCCTTTCTCTATTTTCTTCGTATGTCGCGCGGAGGCACGCATCAGATTGAGGACCTTGTGTCCGGGTTTGGAAGGCGCTTCATTCAGATCATGTTCTGCTGGATCATTCAACTGGCTGCCATGGCAGTCTGTTGTATCCCTGCAATCATTTGGACCATCAAGTTGGCTGCCAGTTTCGACATCAACACAGCCGATCAACCCGAGTTTCTTATTCAGGCGATTGCCACCCTCGGTCTCTACCTTCTTCCTATCGGTCTGCTGGGTCCTCTTTGGATCTGGTCCATCCCCTTGGTGATCGATCGCAAGATGGATGCGATCGATGCATTGAAACTGAGCACAAGGGCGGCCTTGGCGCAGTTCATTCCTTTGAATGTCCTGACACTGATCACATCCATGATCGCCATCTCCGGAGTCGCTTTATGCTGTGTGGGTGTTTTGTTTACCGGGCCATTATTCCTCACGACGTTGGTGGTCGCTTATGAACTGACCTTTCCCCCTGCTGAGCCTGACTCCTCTGAACCCAAGAGCTCCTAGCTTTACTTTGTAAAAAAACAAAGCCGCCTCCGGCAGAACCGGAGACGGCTGTTCATTTTCATTTCAATCCGCTTTCACCCCGTGCTATTGCACGAAAAGAAAGGCGGCGATGACTCCCGCAAAGGTTGCTACCGTTACAGCAGCAAACACCTTATCGATCGTCTTTACTTTTCTCAGTGTTTCCATAACGACACCTCCTGACGTGTCTTCTTGTGTTCTATTCAACTGACTTGCGGAATCCCCCCCCAATTAGTTCGAGGGCAAACACACCTGTCAGGTCCTCCGACGGGGAAGACATTCGTAAATTAGCATTACTGATGCCACAACGCAGCAACCGATTTGTTACGAGTCTGCTTCATCGGCAACAAACCTGCTTAACTTGATAAACAGGTCCAATTCAGGTTTATTTTGGAAAAACCATTCCATTCGAAGGATTCAGAATCAATTAACCAGTCTTTGCTAACTGCTCGATTTGAGCCACTCTGCACAACGATCACCACATGCTTTATCCTCTAACCTTCCATCCAATTCTAAAAGAGCGCGTCTGGGGCGGCAGAAATTTGGAAGCCCTATATGGAAAGATTCTTCCATCCAAGTCCCCTTATGGAGAATCGTGGGAAATCACCGACCGACCAGAAGGAACCAGCGTCATTGCCAACGGTCCATTGGAAGGAAAGACGCTGAATGACCTGATGCTGGATCATAAGGAGGAACTCCTCGGAACTGCAAAATGTCAGGACGGACATTTCCCCCTGCTGGTCAAGATACTCGATGCCCAAAATAAACTTTCGATTCAGGTCCACCCACCTGCCGAAGTCGCAGATAGGCTGAGCGGTCAGCCCAAGACTGAGATGTGGTATGTCGCTGGAATCGACACCGGAGCAGATCTCTATGTCGGACTTAAGAAGGGGGTCACGGCGGAGGAGTTCACGCAGCGGATTACCGATGGCACCGTTGCTGATTGTTTTCACAGGATTGAACCTTCTGTCGGGGATTCCCTGCTCTTGGAAAGTGGGCGGGTCCACGCACTCGGTGCGGGCAACATCATTTTCGAAATCCAGCAAAATTCAGACACGACTTATCGCGTCTTCGACTGGAACCGCGTGGGGCTTGATGGAAAGCCACGCGACCTTCACATCGATCAAGCCTTGGCTTCCATCGACTTCAATGATTTCGAACCATCCATGAAGCCAAGGATGGAACCGTCTTCCAACGTCGTAAGAGAATCCATCGTCGATCACCCGCTCTTTTCAGTAAATTCTGTTGGTATCCCTGAAGGTGAATCCATTCAAAGCAACGACTCTCAATGCCAGGTCATTGCCGTGACCGAAGGGTCGGTGGAACTAGAATTTGAAGGAGATAAACTGGAGAGAACAAAGGGCGATTTCGTCCTGCTTCCGGCTTGCTTGAGCAGCTTGTCATTGAGGGCAACCAAGGACAGTCACCTGCTCGTCAGTGTTCCCCACTAGCAGACTTTGCAATCTGAGGCCTCACGATCGTCTCGGCACATTCAGGGCAGACACCGTGACTGAAATCGGTCGATGAATGATCTGACACGTAACTCTCTATGTCCTGCCAATAATTCCCGTCATCACGGATCTTTCGACAATACATACAGATAGGCAGCAATTGGCGCAGTTCCTTGATCTCGCTGTGAAACGAGACAATCCGAGATGCGACGCGCAGACGTAGAAACAGATCCGCACGATCAAAGGGCTTGGGAAGGAAATCATCAATCCCTGCATCCATGGCCATCTCCATGGAATGACGATCCATGTTGTTCGCAGAGACCATGATGATGTAGGTATAACTCAGGGTCTTCATTCCGCGAATCGCCTTCGCCAATTCCAAACCATCCTTCTTGGGCATCGCCCAATCAGTAACCACGGCATGCACCTGATGGGACCTGAACAGTTCCAATGCCTCTTCACCATCCTTGGAAACATACACCGTATGACCCAGTTTACTGATATCGCGCACAATCGCCACACGCAACACAGGGTCATCCTCTGCAACCAATATATTGATCACGCGATCAGTGTTCCTTTTCAGAAAACTGGTCCCGCCTTCAGCAGAAGTGGTTATGTCAGGGCCATCACCCATCAACAACACATCGACAAATCAGTCCACGAAATCAAGACCTTGTGTCCAATTAAATATTTACGCAGCAGCGAAAACAGCGTCTCTGCCTTTCGGCAATCGTCCATATTCATTCCCCATCACACTTCTCAACCACCCTGCTCCAGACGTCCTGATGGCTGAGGACAACTCGACTTCCGCAATTTCATTCCAAGTTGCCTGAGTCCATGCCTCCAGTGTCTTTCTGACTTCTTTGGATACGGGCACCTGGTCGATCTCAGGCAACAGTCCTGACCAATCAAGAAAACGCGCCTCGAATGCACAAAGGATTTCCACACGATCTGGGTTCAATTTGAGTGCATCCAGGAATTCGGAGAAGAGAACATATAGCTCGGGAGTGGGCGTGTCCGTCTCCGTTCCCAATTCCATGAGGGAAACGGCAGAAGCCACCTTTTGAAGCACAGCATAATGACTACGCATCCACGGCCTGGAATCAATGAGAACGACTTCCTTGAGCGTGTGCAGATCTCCTTTCGGGTTTCTGCGAAACGCCAGTTGATTGGTGAAGCAAAGGTCGAGCTTTCCGCGGAAAGGTGATTTGGGTCGCTTGGCCCCTTTAACCATTGTAGCCAGTCGCCCACAATCCTCAGTCAGCCAATGGACGATCAGACTGGTATCGGAAAAGGCACGCGCCCTCAACACGATCCCCTGTGTCTTTTCATCCATGCCTGGCGGGCTAGTCCTTGGCTTCTACTGACGGTTTGTCAGAAGTCGGCTCTTCGTCCTTTTTCACATCCTCATCGGTGGGTGCTTCGGCAGCTGCTTCTGCATCATTGGCAAGCAACGCATCTGCAGCAGACTTGTCCAAATAGGCAGGAGACACGGCACCAAGGCTGATGATGTACTTGATACCATCGGCCACAGACATGGAAAGATTGTGCACCTTGCTACGTTCGAGAAAGACGAGAAATCCTGTTGTGGGGTTCGGGGTGGTGGAGACAAAGACACTGACCACCTTCTTGTCCAAGCGGCTGTTGATCTCGTCGTGATTATCTCCAGTCAAGAAGCCGATCGAATGAAGCCCATTTCCCGGAAACTCAACAAGCACCACCTGTTTGAAGGAGGACTGTTTTTTTGAGGTAAAGGCCTCATTCACCTGCTTGACGGCAGAATAGATACGATTAAGGAGGGGCACCCGAAGCATGATGAGATCCATCAGACCGATCAGCTTCTTACCGATGTAATAGCGGGTCATACGTCCCACTAGTCCCACAATCACCAGTGCAACAATGATCGAGAGCGCACGCCACCACCAGAGAAGCTCCAACGGCTCCTTCTCAGGATCCACATAGAAATATCCAAGGGTGGGGCTGTCTTTTGGAATCCATTTAAGGAAGAAGAACATCTGATCCGTAAAACCGGAAACAGTGCCATAGATCCAAACACAGATCGCAATGGCGAGAACCGCCGGAAGAATCACTACAAAGCCCGTATAAACATAGGCCTGCCATCTGGTAATCATCTTTTTCATTATTCAACCAAGGACAACTAAGCTCCCCGCAATTCCAAGGCACTCAAGTCGAAGCCTTTCTCCAAACTTTCCATGATCCTGTTCTCATGAAGTTTCATTTCCGTCCGCTCCTCAGGTGTCAGGTCATCAAACCCAAGCAGGTGAAGAATGGCATGTACTCCATAACGCACGACCTCACTCTGCCATGAGGTTTCAAATTCCTCCGCCTGCTCCACGGCATCCGCCACGCAGACAAAAAATTCACCACGCAGGATCACTCCTTCATCGGTAGATTCGCCCGGTTCGATAAAGTCAGGATCGTTATAATCAAAGGTGATGACATCGGTGGAGCCTTCGTGCTGGAGGAATTCCTGATTCACCCGCGCCATTTCTGCAGGTTCCACCAGGTTCAGTCCCAATTCCCAACCAGCCACATCCACCTCGGTATCCAGAACGTGTTCCAACAACTTCTTCAGAAACGCAGCATCAATCCGCTGCGTCTTCTGTTCGTCCTGAATGGAAAATTCTTTCATCAAGCAATGCTTACTTGTTGGTCCTTGTGCCCCGGTAACCTTCATACGCAGCCACGATCTTCTGGACCAACGGATGCCTGACCACATCCTTTTTATCGAACTCAATGAAGCCAATGTCTTCCACGTGCTCAAGCGCACCAATCGCTTCCATCAATCCTGAGCGCTTGTTGCCAGGCAGATCAGTCTGAGTGGGATCACCGGTCACCACCGCTCGTGAATTGTATCCAAGTCGCGTCAGGAACATGAACATCTGCTCGGCAGTTGTGTTCTGACTTTCGTCCAAAATGATAAAGCTATTGTTCAGCGTCCGGCCACGCATATAAGCAAGAGGTGCCACTTCGATTACATTTTGCTCCATGTATTTCTGCAACGCTTCAGGAGGCATCATGTCATGGAGTGCATCAAAGAGTGGGCGCAGATACGGATCGAGTTTCTCCTTCAGGTCACCCGGAAGAAACCCCAAGGCCTCACCTGCCTCCACAGCCGGACGTGTGAGAATGATTCTCCCCACCACACCTTCCTTGAGTGCAGACACAGCCATCGCCATTGCCAGAAAGGTTTTACCCGTTCCTGCCGGCCCTACGCCAAAGGTCACATCATGCTCACGGATCGTCTCGATGTAGCGACGTTGCCCCAGTGTCTTGGGAATAATGGGAGGTTTGCGCGTGGAGGTGGAAATTCTGAGACTGTACAGATCCTTTAGAGCAGGCACTCCATCCTCCACAGCCACCTTCAACAGGCCGGAGAATTCTTTTGCCCGCACGGGAGCCCCGCCCTTCACCGTCTCTTCCAGAAACTTGAAGAACGCCATCCCCAGCGCCACAGCCTCTTCCTCACCCTCCAGCTTGATCCAGCCATCACGGGACGTTGCTGTCACACCAAGCAATTCCTGAGTCACGGCCAGGTTCTTGGGTTCATTCCCCACCAGCTGTTGCGCCAGACGGGCGTTATCAAATTCCAATGTTTCTTCAGTCATACAAAGCACTGAGCTTGTCGCCCCTGCCTTTCTGAATCAATCGCTATCAAAAGAAATTGCGTGTTACGCTCCTGTGACGCAGAGAACAAAATAAGTTGTCTGATATTTTGACAGTCTGATTGCCACCATCCCGGGTCCCTCCTATCTTTCGCGGCGATGCAGCGTCTTCGCGAAAAGATCGAACTCAGCGCCCAGAAACGTCTCACGCTCCCGAAAGGTAAGCAGCCCGGACAGGAACTGGACAGGTACCGCCGTTACCTGAAGGCGGAGCGCACCCGTCTGCGGATGTTGCACCGCAAGACCAAAAGCGGAAAGCTCATCTGCCAAGGCCACGCATGGATGATGGATGAGCTACTGCGCTCGATCATTCAGGGAGTGGAATCCAATCTCTCAGAGGAAGCCCTCGATCGCCCCCCATTCGCACTCATTGCCTATGGCGGCTATGGACGTGGTGAATTGAATCCGCTCAGTGATATCGACATTCTCTTCCTCCACGATGGAAAAATGGTCAATGGTCGCAAGATTCATGACTACATGCAGGCCATGGTCGATCCGGGAGGATTGCTCTATACGCTTTACGACATCGATCTCAAAGTCGGGCACGCTGTTCGAAGCATCGCCGATTGTGTCATTCAGGCCAACGATGACATGCAAAACAAGACCGCCCTCATTGAGGCCCGGGTCATCTATGGTGATGAAGATCTCTTTGAGCAATTCCAGAAGACGCTGGACACCAAATGCGTAAAGGGTTTTGAAGATGCCTACATCAAGGAGCGCATCACGGATCAGAACGACCGCCGCAGCAAGAACGGTGACTCTCCCTGCATGCAGGAACCCAACGTCAAAAACGGCTGTGGCGGGTTACGTGATTACCAGAACCTATTCTGGATGGCCTACTTCAAATACCGAGCCAGAACCACCGATGATCTCATCGAGCAGGGCTTGATCAAGAAAGAGGAAGCCAAGGAGATCGACAGCGCCTACGACTTCCTGCTTCGCGTCCGGACAGAGCTCCATTACCACACCAAAAGGAATGTGGATGTGATGCACAAGGCCGCACAGCTCAAGGTGGCCACCCATCTGGGATTCAAAGACAGATCTCCCAGCATGCGATTGGAGAAATTCATGCGCGAGTTCTACAAGGCCACGCGTTCTGTCTACATCATTTCCCGGATTCTGGAGCGACGTCTTGCCCTGCTCCCTCAGCCGGATAACCGGCCTTCCTTCCGTGAGAGAATTTTCAACCGCAGGAAATCAGCTCCCAAGGTGAAGTTCGACGGTTTCTCGATCGAAGATGGAATGCTTCAGGCACAGAACAAGCGTATCTTCGAGGAGAAGCCCCACAGACTGATGCGCGCCTTTGTCTACATGCAGAAACGCGGCGTTGTTCTTCATCCAGATCTTGAGCAGCTAATCCGCAACGAAGTCCGCCTGATCAAACGTGAGTTCAGATTGAGCCCACAAATTCACAAATCCTTTCTCAGCATCCTGAATCAACCAGGAAACGTTGCTCCGATTCTGCGCGCCATGCATGAGACAAACGTGCTCGGAAAATATCTTCCAGAATTTGGCAAGCTTACCTGCCTAATTCAGCACGAGTTCTTTCACCAATATGCATTGGATGAACATAGCCTGAAGTGCATCGAACAACTCGACCGTGTCTGGGAGGCGGAAAAGCGTCCATTCAGCAGATACTCTCATCTCTTCAGTCGAGTCGTCCGCCCAAAGATCCTCTACCTCGCTCTGCTCATGCATGATGCAGGCAAGCCACTGGAAAATGGAAAAGGCGATCACTCAGATGCCGGCGTCAAACTGATAGGTCGAA
This sequence comes from Limisphaerales bacterium, assembly GCA_965658675.1. GTDB lineage: Bacteria > Verrucomicrobiota > Verrucomicrobiia > Limisphaerales > CAZKNW01 > CAZKNW01. The sequence goes on along the minus strand of CBFHTT010000002.1, from coordinate 130,588 downwards.
TCGCCCGTCGTTTTGCCTTCAACAAGGAAACGACAGAGATTCTCAAGACGATCATCCAGCACCACCTGACCATGATCCAGGTCTCACAACGTCGTGACCTTGAGGATGCTGATACCATCCGCTCCTTTGCAGAAGAAATCGGAAGCCCGGAGAAGCTGATCATGCTCACACTGCATACATTTGCGGATTCAATGGGCACGGACGCCAACCTCTGGTCAGACTTCAAGGACACCCTTCTCTGGACACTCTACAAGCGCGGATTCAGCGTATTGTCAGGCGATCCATCATTCCTCGAACGCGAGAAGGCAGAACTCGATAAGCTCCAGAAAGAAGTCAAAAAACTGGCTCCTTCCAGCTTTGGTGAAGATGAGATCCATGCGCATTTCGAATCCATGCCGGAGCGCTACTTCAAGATGGAAGATGCCACCAGCATCATGAGGGATCTGACGTTGGCTCATCGCTTCATGCATCTCCAGATCACCAAGGACGACCGCGCATTGGAACCCGTGGTCTACTGGCACAACGAACCCGATATGGGTCTCAGTGCATTGAAAATCTGCACATGGGACCGCGCAAATCTCTTCGTGAAAATCTCGGGCTCACTTGCCGCTGCTGGATTGAACATCCTTGGCGCACAGATCTTCACACGCACAGATGGAATCATTCTCGACACCTTCTTTGTCACAGACGCCGACACGGGAAAACTCGCCCACCGCACTGAGAAAGACTCTTTCGAAAAAATCTTCATCGAATCGCTCGTCTCTGATCCGGATCTGGCTGACATGATCACCAGCCGCAAGACCAGAACACCCCTGTATGTCGGACTCGATGGAGAACGTCTTCCTACAACCATCGAATATGACAACCACGCATCCGATTCTTTCACTGTCATCGATGTCGAAACAGAGGATCGAGTAGGGCTTCTCTACTTCCTCTCATCCGCCATTTCAGAATGCGGATTAGACATCGTGGTCGCCAAGATCATGACAGACAAAGGAGCTGCTCTGGATACCTTCTATGTATCATACCCTGGCGGAGGAAAGGTCGAGGATGAGAACTTCCAACACATCATCTCGCATACAATCCGTGCAGCCATCAACCTTCTCGACGGCGCCCTGGAAGCGAGCTGATTTCGACCAATCTTCATGCAGAGGGCAAAAAAACTTATTCACAATTCCCTTGCAAAGGGTTCTGACCTCCTATAGCAACACCCGCCCCAAGCCGAAAAGGTTTTGGGAACAAGCCCTCAGGGGCCAGTCCTCTTCTTCTCTTCTAGAAAGATCCTGAAGAACGGGATCACTTGATACCGCAAACAGTTGCGGTCCTTCTTTTCCACGTGTCCGGCGGGTAGAGAACTAATAACGCCGGACCCGTATACAAACACATGAAAGAAAACCCGTTTATCAAACGGAAGAAGGCTTCTCGTAAGCCCGCCCCTACCACGCCCAATCCAGAGGGTGCCTTCAATCTATTGAAGCGCGATCTCCGGAACGCCATTCGTAAGAGCGGCTACAGCAAGCCTACTCCTATTCAGGAACAGACCATCCCTATCATTCTTGAAGGGAAAGATCTGATTGGCAGCGCACAGACAGGCACAGGTAAAACCGCAGCCTTCACGCTACCACTCCTGCAGCAGCTCGCTGACAATCCCCAACGTCCAAAGCGTGGCACACCGCGTGCATTGATTCTCGCTCCTACACGTGAGCTTGCAGCACAGATCGGAGCCAGCATTGAGACCTATGGACGCTTCACTGAGCTGAACCACACCGTCGTCTTCGGAGGTGTCAGCCAGCATCACCAGGTCAAGGCACTGAACCGCGGAGTGGACATCCTAGTGGCAACACCTGGACGCCTGCTTGATCTCATCCAACAGGGATACATCCATCTCGAACGCATCAACCACTTCATCCTCGATGAGGTCGATCGGATGCTCGACATGGGATTCATTCCTGACATTCAACGCGTTCTCGACATGCTCCCCAAGGAGCGTCAGACACTCTTTTTCTCCGCCACGCTTTCAAAGAAGATTGAAGACCTCGCCTACAGCATGGTTCACAGTCCGGCCCGCATCACCATCGAGCCTGACCAGCCAGCCGTAGAGCGAATCAATCAGACTGTTTTCTTCGTAGGTCAAAAGGACAAGGGAGCCCTGCTCTCCGAGATCCTCGACAACACACGGATGAAGAAGGCCATCATCTTCACACAGATGAAACACAGCGCCAACCGCGTCGCTGAGAAGCTCATGAACCTCGGGGTTCATGCAACCGCCATTCATGGCAACAAGACGCAGGCCGCCCGCACCAAGGCGCTCGACGGATTCAAACGTGGACAGTTCAAGGTACTCGTGGCTACAGACGTCGCAGCTCGTGGACTGGACGTAGATGACATCACACACGTGATCAACTACGACCTTCCTATGGATGCAGAGACTTACGTGCATCGTATCGGACGCACAGGACGCGCTGGAAACGATGGCGACGCCATCTCCTTCTGCAGTGCCGAAGAACGCGCCTACCTACATGATGTAGAGCGCCTGCTCGGCAAACCGGTCCCTTACGAGTTTGAACATCCGTTCCACTGTGAAGAGTCCTTTCTCTCACGCATGCGCCCGCGCCGTCCAGGCGGTGGTGGTGGTGGTGGCGGCCGTAATCGTGGCCCTCGTCGTGAATTCCGCGGACGCGGAGGAAACGGTGGTGGAGGCGGTGGCGGTAACAGCCGTGGTGGTGGTGATTTCCGCCGCAAAGGAAATGGCAATCGCCCTCGCAAATCATCTCCCAGCGGACGCTTCAACAAGGGTCCAAAGCGCGCCGCAAAGAGCGCTGCATAAGCGAAGGTTCCCATAGAATTCAAAGGCCCTGCACGCATCTCGCGTGCAGGGCCTTTTTTTATGAAATGGATTCGCTCGGTGAATGCGACTTCTAAAGGGAATCGTCCCGGTATTCTATTCTTCTTCGGGCTGAGTCGCAGGTTCGATCAGGGGAGATAGTTGGTAGAAGGTTCCTCCCAAATAGGATTCGTGATCTATGCCAGTTTTCAAGGATTTCACTTTGTTCCCTGCCTCATCCACCATTCCTTCCACTCCCTCTCTCGACATGAAGCTGCAGAAATGTAACTGGAAAGGCTCTTTCACCCGGACAGGCGACAACACTGCATCAAATCCCTGCCCCGGTTCCATGGACACATTGGAATACACACTCATTCCGCCGGTATGGCCATGAATCATGGGGTTGCAGCCATAGTTGGTCACCAATCCCGATGACTGGTGCTCAACCGCTGCGTTCACTCCCACCAAGATCGACATCGGAAGATTGTTGGTCATGGACACGTGAACCATGGTGGCTCCATTGGTATGAAGCGTGGTTTTATTAACCACAACCACCAGCTCTTCCTTCGGGGGAGCAACTTCAGATTCGCCAGCACATCCAACAAACAGAGTCGCGGAAACGAGGATTAAGAAAATTGTTTTCACTGGAAGTCTAACCCGCCGGGCGAAACGAAATCCGCTGAACAGTGTCTTTCCCAAAGGCGCTTTGCAGGGTTCTTAGGATTTCTTTTCGGCGCCATCTCACGATCTCATCCATCCATGCTGAATTGGTCACATCAACAAACAAGGTCCCTTTGTGAAGCTTCACAGGCTGGGCGTGCTTGGTGACATTGGGATCGAGAAGGCTGTTCCAGATATTGACGAGCTCGGCTTCATTGCGGCGTGCCTCAATCCGGAGATCTTTCATCACTCCTGATACCAGATCCTCGACCGGCTTGACCTTGAGGTTCCAACCCTTTTCCAGATCGGGAAGGTCCATCCGCCGCCACTGAGACAATGCCTGATTCCGTGCCCACTCTTCCCTTCGCTTCGCCTTCCACGTTTCGTGGGCGGCGAGCTTGGTCGGTTCGGGTTTGGGGTCGTCAGGCTTTTTCATCAAGGACGAGAACGCTTCGCGGAGGCATATCGTAATTACCGCTGATGCGTTCTCCAGTCAGAAAATCATGAATCGATTTCAGGAACTGGATGCGAACTGGTGTTTCCTGCTGATTGATAAGCACATACACGCGCTGCTCATCATTACCACGCAAGCTGACTTCGATCGTGTCCGGCACCTTGAGAAGCGGATAAAGATGGCACTGCTGGCGAACCCAGAACATCAGGTCATCATAAAATTCCTGATGACTGACCGTTCCAAGGTAGAGTGCTTTTCCTTCACCAAATTCATTGATCGTCATCGCTGGACTACCTGCATAGAAGTCCTTTGTGTAGGTCGCCATCACCGTGCAGTCTTCATACGGCTCGATGAGATCACACCAAAGCTTGGCCGGATGCAATCGACTCGTCTGGAACGTGCCTTTGAAATTGAGGTTATTATCCTGTCCCGGAGGCAGGATATCGAACTCCTTCACTTCGAGTCCAAAGAGGTCTTTCAACTCACCCGGGATGCCCTTGTTCGGTGCCACGTTGTATTCATCCACCAAGGATGTATTACAGGTCCCGATCAAGGTTCCTCCATTGTAGGTATAGAGCGCCAAACGATCTGCCTCTCCAGGCGCCAACAAATGCAACGATGGCGCAATGACCAATTTGTATTTACTGAGATCATCGGTCGGCCTGGCGAAATCCACCTGGATGTTCCGATTGTAAAGAGCGGTATAGAAGAGCTTGATGTGCTCCAATTGCTCGAAGTGGCGATTCGGTCTCAGTTCATGACTCTGCGCCCAATGATTCTCATGACTGATCAGAATACAGGTCTCTGCATTCACCGTGGTGTTGCGAAGGATCGGTTCCAATTTCTGCAACTCTCCAGTGATCTGCTGGATCTCTGAGTACATACGATTGTCTCCATCCCCCTTATGGTTCAACACACCACCATAATACTTCTCCGGTCCGACACGAGGCTGACGCCAATAGAAGTAGTTCACACCATTGGCACCACGCGAAATCAACTGATAGGTGAACACACGCACCTCTCCAGGCCGGGCCACGTGACTAACATCCTGCCAACTGGCGCTACCTGCCTTCTGCTCCATCACCCAGAATCCGCCAGTATCTCCAGGCGTCTTCACTCCCTCTTTTTTCAGGCACCGCATGAGATCGATACCCATGGCAACCTCTGCAGATTTCTCACCCTTCGGAGCCGGACTGTCCACTGATACGAAATCAACAGCCTCCGCCAGATCGAATTGATCAATCTCGGTGGCAAATGGACGAATCGTGGTCGTCACTGGAATATCGGAATGCAACTCATGGAGAAAATCCGTCTGCATCTGCACATAGGCCACACAGGTATCAGATGAAAAGCGCTTCCAGTCAGTGATCAACGCAGAGTTATGCACCGCCGGAGCGCGCATTGGCATGGGCACCTGATCAAACCCACTGACGACCTGTCCCCAGAAATGGAGTCCCATTTTCTCGTTGAGGTGCTCCACCGTTTCATACTTCTGCTTCAACCATGCATGCCAGTCACGACGCGTTTCCTCGTTGAAAGAGCTTTCAGTATCGTGACGGCCGATACCGTTGTCTGCCTGCCATGCTATCAGGGCTGGATGATCACCTAGCTGTTCAGACATCGCTTTGATGATCTTCTTGGAAAGTTCCCAATACTTGTTGCTGTTCAGGCAATACGCACGGCGCGTGCCCTCACGTCTCGCAATCCCGTTCTCATCCAAAGGGAGGATCTCAGGATACTTCTGGAGCAACCAGACAGGAGGCGCTGCCGTCGGTGTGGCCAGAATCACCTTGAGACCGGCCTTGGCAAAGACGTCCATGGCTCTCCGAAGATAGGAAAAGTCCACCTTGCCTTCTTCCCGTTCCACCATGCCCCAACAGAATTCACCCATACGAACCGAATTGATCCCAGCCTTGACCATCAACTCTGCATCAGTCTCCCAACGCGATTCAGGTTTTTCCTCAGTTCCATCAAAGGGATAAACCCAATGTTCCGGATAATATGCGGCGCCAATAAACATGGTTCTAATTCAGTAAAAGGGGGTTAAAAATGGGCACAACTATGTGGAAACAGGAAGATTCGCCGACTGTTACGTCCGCGCAGAAAACAACCACTGCTGATGCAGCAAAGCTTTCTGGAACCACACAGGCAGTCTGTTAAAGCGGTAGCCTTAGGGCAATGACTATTTTGGGTGACAAGTCGCGTCAGGCCAACAGTTTCCCGATCACGTGTCCAGACACATCTGTCAGCCGATGATCTCTGCCCTGATACCGATAAACCAACCGCTCCTCAGCCTCACTTCCAAGCTCTGAAGGCACGGAAGAAAGCCGATAGGCCCGTGAGCCAACAATCAGTCTAATGACATGCTGCAGATCCCAATTATGGTCCATCAACTCCGCCGCCAACCAATCGAGCAATTCAGGATGCGAAGGTTCGTCACCCTGAAGTCCGAAATAATCCATGGTCGAAACCAACCCACGACCAAAGAACTGGCGCCACAACCGATTTACCACGACGCGTGCAGTCATAGGGTTCTCACTCGAAACAAGCCAGTCCGCCAGCGCTCGACGAGAATTCAAGACATCGCCACCAAGAAAACCCGGTAGCCGCCCGGTCACCACAGGCCCGCTGCGATCCATCCAATTTCCACGGGGAAGCACACGCGTCTCACGTGACTCAACAGACACACTGACCATGCAGCGACGTATCTCCTGCCCCAAAGTGCGACGTTGATCGATCAGCTGATCCAACTGCTCCCGATAGCGGGCGAGTTTCTCCGACTCCTTTCGATAGCGAGCAATGATCACCTTTCTCTGCTCTTCCGTCCTGACTGCTTCAAACGCGTCAAAGGCCCCTTTCTCGACCTCTCCCTTGGGTTTGATTCGATGACGCTTCAACTCTGATCGCAAGCTTTCCTTGAGGTGTTCAATCTTTGTTTCCATCGCATTCAACGCAAGCGATTGATCCTTCGTCGGGACCTCAATCTCAGGCGGACGATTCCTCAGTCCCATATACACACCCATTTCATCCAGATCAGAAAAGACAGCGGCCAGTTCGTAGAAATCGGTCAACGTCATCGGATCATATTTATGATCATGACATTCCGCACACCCCGTCGTCAGTCCCAGCCAGACACTGCCCAGATTCCGAACTCTGTCAGCCGCATAACGCGCGAGATAATCCCCTTCCTGAGCTCCCGCCTCTTGAGACGTGGGCAAAAGACGATTATACGCCGAAGCCACCTTCTCCCTCACAGTCGAATCAGGTAACAAATCACCCGCCAACTGATCTGTCGAAACGCCCAATGATCCGTGTCGCCCAACACAACGGAGCACAGTCCCATGATCAATGCACATGTTCCTACCCGGATCACTGACAGCAGCCTAGAAGCCCCTTCGGGAATTTGCATGAACATTCCACCCACAGAAGCCGTCCTCAATTTCCATGATCCAATTCAAAACGGCGCTGGATTTTGTCAGGCCCGCCATTAGCATCCATCTCATGCGTAACCCCTCTCGTTTGAAAACGTATATTGTCGCGGCTGCCCTCGTTCTGGGCGGACTCTCATCACAGGCTGGCCCGCACGGCGCTGGCACCAGTGAAGCTTTTCACGGACCTGTCGGCCTCCAACTCTACAGCCTACGCGCTGAGTTCATTCGATATGGCGTCCACAAATCGCTGGACGTGGTAAAAGACTACGGACTCACCCACGTGGAGCTGGCCGGCACCTACAATCTGGATCCCACCAAGTTTAAAGGCATGCTCAAGGAACGCGGTCTGAAACCAGTCAGCGGGCATTTCTCCTACAAGCAGTGGAAGACAGACATCCCCGGTATCATCAAGGAAGCCAAGGCGCTCGGTCTCAAATACGCAGGTTGCGCATGGGCCGAACACTCGGCTCCCTATGACATGAAGGACTGCGAAGAGAACATCGAAGTTTTCAATAAAGCAGGAGCCGCTCTGGCCAAGGAAGGCATCCAGTTCTTCTATCACCCACACGGATTCGAATTCCAGCCACACGGAGACGGCACCCTGCTCGACCATTTGATTCAGAATACCCACAAGGATAACGTCGCTTACGAAATGGATGTCTTCTGGGTCGTTCATCCAGGTCACAACCCGGTCAAGTTGCTCAAGAAATACAAGGGCCGCTGGAAGCTCATGCATGTGAAAGACATGAAGAAAGGTGTCGAGACAGGCGTGCTGACCGGAAAATCTGACGTAAAGAATGACGTCATCATCGGCACCGGTCAGATGAACTGGAAGAAGATCCTTAAGACGGCACAGGACGTAGGTGTGGAAGTCTATTTCCTCGAAGACGAATCCCCTACTGCTGAGACCAACATCCCTCGCAGTCTGAAGTTCATGGAATCACTCAAGTGGTAGGATCCACTGATTGATCCATCCCATCCATGAATCCTCACCTCACTTTGAATCGCCGCCAATGGCTCTCCAGATCCGCAAACGGATTTGGTGCCTTGGCAGCGGTTTCTTTGATGAGTGATGAGGCGCGTGCTGCAAGTTCTCTCGCACCGCGTAAACCGCATTTCCGCCCCAAGGCCAAGAACATCATCTTCCTGTATATGGACGGCGGTCCATCGCAGGTCGATACCTTCGACCCCAAACCCAGATTGGCGAAAGAGAACGGCAAGCCCTTCGCCATGAAGAAGGAGCCCACCCAATTCAATGACAACGGCAATACCCTGGGTGCACTCTGGGACTTCAATAATTACGGCCAAAGCGGAATCCCTGTCAGCGATCTGTTTCCTCACGTGGCACAGTGCGCCGACGATCTCTGCGTCATCCGCTCGATGACTTCAGAGTTCCCTGAGCATACCAACGCCAACTACTTTCTCCACACCGGCCATGGACTCGCAGGACGGCCAAGCATGGGCTCATGGATTGGCTACGGTCTTGGAACGGAGAATCAGAATCTGCCTGGCTTCGTCATCATCAATGGCGGCCAGATCCCTCCGGGTGGATTGGATAATTTCAGCAACGGCTTCCTGCCTGCGTCGTATCAGGGGTCGGTTTTCAACCCCTCCAATCAACCCGTGGCCAACATCCAGCCACTGGAGGCGTCTTCAGAGATCCAACGTTCCAAACTCGACCTCATGCAGGCACTGGACCTCGGGCTCGAGAAGCGGTTAGGCAAGGTCGACGCTGTGGAATCCGCCATCACAAATTACGAGCTGGCGTTCCGAATGCAGAGTGCTGTGCCTGAGCTGATGGCTATCGATGGTGAGACAGAGGCCACCAAGGAACTCTACGGACTCAATGCCCAATACAATCACACCCGCACCTTTGGAAAGCAGTGCCTGATGGCTCGCCGATTGGTGGAACGCGGTGTGCGTTTCATTGAACTCACCTGCCCGAACACAGGTGGAGATCGCTGGGATCAACACAAGGCATTGAAGAAGGGACACACGAACAACTGCCTCTGCGTGGATCAACCCATTGGCGGTCTGCTCAAGGATCTGAAGTCACGAGGCATGCTCGATGAAACCCTCGTTGTCTGGGGCGGAGAATTTGGAAGAACTCCCTTTGCTCAAGGAACCGACGGACGGGACCACAATCCTTACGGCTTCAGCATCTGGATGGCAGGCGGTGGCGTCAAAGGAGGTCAGATCTACGGAGCCACGGATGACTACGGATATCACGCTGTGGAAAACCGCGTTGAGATGTTCGACCTACACGCCACCATGCTTCACCTCTTGGGAATGGATCACACACAACTCACCGTGCGATTCAGCGGACGCGACATGCGCCTCACAGACGTCCACGGAGAAGTCCTCCACCCCATCTTCGCGTAAGCCCCCCCGTTGGAGTTCAACCTTCAGGTTGTCTTCAAGAGCAGGCTAAAAGCCTGAACTCCAACAGCTCATCAATCACCAGAGAAACGATTGTGAATGGGCGATCTCGGTGTCGCCATCAAAGATGGTTACTTTCCAGGAAACGACTTTCCCAATCTTCTTGTAGGCTTCCCTGTCGGCTTTGATCTTGGCCCAGCTTTCGAGGAATCCCTTCTTAAGATTGGATTCTTCGATCACCACGATTTCCCCGGTTGAGGTCTCACTGCCGCGGACCTCGATCTTCATCTTGAGGTTATCCTCTTTGATTCCCCGGGCTGACCAGTTGATGTCAAAGCGGATGGTGGAAACCTGATCGGGATTGTTACGCAGTTGGACCTGGTAGGCATCGCGCTCATAGAGACTGGGCGAAAGTGTGTGGCGTCCTTTGAGATCAAGGTAATGCGGTAGCACCTTGATCACACGTGCCGAACCCGCCTCCACAGACAGAAGCGACACGAGAAACACCATCAAAAATCCAGCTATACGAAGCGACATGGCCAAGACGCTAACCAACCTGCTCGATCACGCAAACCAAATTGATCAGCACCAACGTGGAAACAGATCGCTTGTTCAATGGCTCGCTCTACAAAGCTGATTCTCCACGCAGGCGGTAAAGAGCTGATTTGCTACGCAGCACAATGGAGGAATCAACCACAGCCGGAGACGACATGAAACCATCGCCCAGCGTGCTCCGGGAGAGGATCTCGAACTTGGGAGAAGCCTTCAACACCACCACTGAGCCAGACATGTCGAAGAGATAGATCTTCCCATCCACATGAAGCGGACTTGCTGAAAACTCACCTTTCACGCGCTCATACCAGATCGTCTCACCTGTCTTGGCATCCACGCAGGATGCGATCCCATTGTCGGCCACCACGTAGATATGATCGCCCACCATGATAGGCGATGGCTTGGCAGGCATGGCCCGCTTGTTCACCCAACGCACATGCGTGTCATTGATAAGACCTCGGCCAGTCGGATCGATGGCCCACATCTGGGGCTTGGGAAAGCCAGTGGTCACATAGACCAATCCGTAACCATGAAGCGGCACGGGTACGTTTGAGAATCCCACAGAGTCCACGCTCCAAAGCTCTTTACCCGTCGTTGGTTCATAGCTGCTGATGCGATACGCCCCAGGGCTGACCAATTGATCCTTACCATCGATGTTGAAGATCGCCGGCGTCGCGTAAGCCTTGCGGCGATTGGATACCATGCTGCTCATATCGTTGGAACGATCCGTCTTCCAAACCAGTTTTCCTGTGTGCTTGTTGAGTGCAGCCACGTAGCGCAACTCAGTGCCATCGCAATTCAGGATGTAGAGGTCTTTATAAAGAATGGGCGTAGAGCCCGGGCCATTGCCATCGTGATCGTGCTTCAGCTCAGTGTTCTTCCAAAGGATCTTACCACTCTTCGAATCAACACAGGCGCTGCCGTACATGCCAAAGGAAAAGTAGGCTTTGCCTTTTTCCAGAACAGGCGAAGGTGACGCATGACTGTTCATTTTGTGTTTCGGCTCTGGCGCGGCCACATGGAAAAGCTCAATGTTGTGAATCAATTTTCCAGATTCCAGATTCACACAGAGCGCACGCAGGGACTGGCCTTCGTTCAATGCCGTCGTCATCCAGACACGTCCACCCTCCACCACAGGGGAACTCCACCCTTCGCCGGGAAGCTCTGTCTTCCACATCAGGTCTTTGGCGGCTGAGAATTTCAGAGGAATTCCCTGACTTGGCGCATGCCCATGTTGAGGACCTAGGAAGGACGGCCAATCGGCCAACATCGTCTGAGCGGCACCAAGCACCACCGCGACACCAAGCATCTGGGATAAGACTGTTTTCTTCATGAACAATAGGTGTGACTGACAATCGAAGTATTGATTCACCGATTTTGGACAAACAAGATTCTCTTTTCGCCATGACCCAAAAGACTCAATCCCATCTCTTCGCCTATGGATCCCTGCAGGTTCCTGATTTGATAAGGGCCGTCATTGGCCGTATCCCCGAGTCGATCGAGGCCAAAGCGGAGGGATACCGCTGCTTCACCATGAGGGGTTATTCCTTTCCCGGAATGACTCCAGATCCGACCCATTCGACGCCCGGTCGCATCCTTCTCGATCTTTCGGAGGCAGAATTGGAGAAATTGGACGAATTCGAAGGCCCTCCCTACATCAGAGAACGCATTTCTCTTCAATCTGGTGATTCTCAGCAAAAATCAGCTTGGGCTTATATCATTCCTGGACGAGAAACAGCCTTAATTACCTCCAATCCCTGGGATTTGAACAAGTTTATCGATAAAGAACTCTCCACATTCCTCCGGAACGAATCCGATTCTCAATCGGCGTAAGTCGTTGCAGGAAAGGGACCTTCAGCCGCTCAAATCTCTCTTCATCCGCAGATCGGAAAAACCGCATTTTTATTGGTAAATAACCGCTTTCACCCCTTGACCCTCATAAAATAATTGGATAACAATGCCATTTAAATGCCGCGACAACCTAACAAAGTCCAAACGGTGACCATCACCGTGTCCACGACTCCGGGCGTTCACGAACGCTTGGAAGCCCTCGTAGAATCAGGACTTTATGGGAAAAATGCAGCCGAAGCGGCCGAGCGATTGATCGCTCGAGGACTCGAATCATTGATGGAGCAAGGCAAGCTATTGCGCCACGACTCAACCAGCTCCAACTAATCGCCCCCGCCGCCCATGTTTCCTGAGATCTTCACCCTGGCCGTTGCCGATATCACCTACGTCTGGGACAAGGCGACGATTGAGGGCCGGGGCATCATCCTTCTTCTAGGACTCTTTTCCACCTTCGCATGGTCAGTCATGGCCGCCAAAGGCCTGCAGATGCGCAAGGCCACGCGCCTGAACGACCTGTTTCTCGAGGAATTCAACAAAGCCCCGCGCGTTTTGGACATCCATGATCGCAATGTCGGTGTCGACGGCTGCCCGCTATTCGCCGTCTACAAGGCTGGCGCCACCGAGCTCGATCATCGCCTCCGCGGACGCAAATCAGACGGAGCCCGCAAGACCAACATCACGCTCAATCAGATGGAGCACGTGAAGCGCGCATTGGAACGCACGGTTGCACGGGAATCCCTGCAATTGGAATCAGGCCTCATTCTGCTGGCCATTGCCGTCAGTGGCGCGCCCTTTCTTGGATTGCTGGGAACAGTATGGGGCGTCATGAGCGTCTTCAGTGATGTCGCCCAACGCGGACAAGCAGATCTCCCCACCATGGCACCCGGACTTTCCGCCGCCATGATGACCACGGTCGCCGGACTGCTCGTGGCGATCCCATCCATGTTTGGATACAACTGGCTCGTGCATCACCTGCGCGTGCACACAGTGGAATTGGATAACTTTGCACAGGAGCTGGCTTCCAAGATCGAGACTGAATTCCTCGATGACGAACCACGCACCACCGCCTGAGTCACATGAGACGTTTCTCACAGCGCAATCAATTGGTCACCCTCAGCGATCTGAATATCACACCGCTGTTGGATCTGGCCTTTGTGCTGCTCATCATCTTCGTCATCGCCACCCCACTTATTGAACACGGCATCGCCGTCGATCTCCCCAACGGTGGCACCCCGGACAATCCAATCCAGAGAGAAGACATTCGACAGGTCGAAATCGATCCGGCGGGAGCATTTGTTCTCGATGGCCGTCCAATGGATTTGAATGGAATCGAGTCTGCGTTGGTCTCCAGCTTTGCAACGAATGCACAAATGGTCGTTTACGTCCGTGCAGATTCAGAAAGTCCCTACAAACAGGTAGCAGCTGTCCTCAATCGTTGCGAACGCAACGGAATTAGTCGAATCTCACTCAGGACCGAACCGGAGAAATAGATGAAAGGTTTCCAGAGCAGATGCCTCATGGCCTCACTACTCGCACACGCGCTGCTCATTGTAGCGTTCGTGTTCGGTCAGGCATTTGTTCCCAAGAAGGAAAAGGACGCACCAGTTCTCGACTTCATTCCCACTCACATCGTTGAGGACCTGATGAAGCAAGGCGGCGGTGAACCCGCCCAACAAGCCAGAGTCACTCCCCCGCCTCCTGCTCCAAAACCACCAACTCCCAAGCCCCCGACGCCGAAGCCTCCTGCACCCAAGCCCCAGCCACCGGAGCCAAAGCCCGTCAAAATAGATCCGCCCAAGCCCAAACCGGTCAAAGTGGCACCACCAAAGCCGACTCCCAAGCCCACGCCGAAACCAACTCCCAAGAAGGTGGTAAAGAAGGCAGAACCAAAGCCCGCACCCAAGAAGCCGACAAAGAAGCCCATCCCCTTTGATTTCTCAAATCCAAAAACTTTCACCACCAAGGACACAGCTGCTGAGAGACGTGCCAGAGAACAGGCAGAGCGCGCCCGACGCGAACAAGCCAAACGCGACGCCGAATACAAGAAAATGAAAGCTGACCTCGCCCGTAGCAGCGCTTCAGCCACCAAAGCACTCAGTTCAGCCCGTAAGAATCTCAAGCCCTCCACCTCCATTTCAGTCCCCGGCCCTGGCGGAGCAGCCTTTGCCAGCTATGCCGCCTATGTGAAAACCATTTACGAAGGTGCATGGAGAGATACCGATCAAATCGAAGCGAATGGATCAACGATTGCTGTCAGGGTTGTCATCGCCAAGAGTGGCAAAGTCATCTCAGAGGTTATCACAAGCGGCCCACGGACCAGCGCAATCGGTCGGTCTGTTCAGAAAGCTTTGGATAGAGTCCATACAATCCGCCCTTTCCCTCCCGGAACCAAAGAATCCAAGCGCGAATTTATCATCAACTTCAACCTCGAATCCCGAAACTACGCAGGCTGATGCGAACCAAGAACCTTTCCCTACTTTGCCTTTCACTCTGCCTCTCACTGTTGCCAGCAAGCAATAGCGGCGCCGCAGAACCCACCAAGATTGTTATCACCGAAGAAGGAGCTGCCTCGAATGAGAAGCTCATCCCAGTCGCCATCGAAGGCTTCACCGGCGAGACCGAGACCGTCATCAAGGCAGACCTTTGGATTCAGGGATTTGATTTCGTTTCTCAGGACAAAGCCAAGTTCCTCATCAAAGGAAGCAACGTCGCTCGCCTCGAAGGCCGCGTCATTGACCTGTCAGACAACAGCCAGATCCTTGGCAAGGCCTACAACGGAGCCAATGCCCGCCGCCTCGCACACGCCCTTTCCGATGACATCGTGAAAAAGATCACCGGCGTCAACGGCATCGCCCAAACCAAGATCGTATTCAAAGTCGCCAATGGACGCACCAGCGAGCTCTACATCTCCGACTACGACGGACACAACCCCGTCCAGGTCACTCGCGATAAATCCATCGTCGCCGCACCCACATGGATCCCCGGCAAGTTCGCCATGCTCTACACCTCTTACATGAAGGAGAATCCAGACATCTTCTCCCATGATCTCGCCAGCGGCGTCCGCAAGACCGTCGCAGCCTATGCCGGACTCAACACCAGCGCCGCCGTATCACCAGACGGAGCACGCGTCGCCATGATCCTGAGTAAAGGTGGCAGCCCGGACGTCTACGTCTCAGACATCGATGGAGCCAATCTCAAGAGACTCACCACCACCACCGAGACCGAATCCTCCCCTTGCTGGTCCGCAGATGGACAATCCATCCTCTTCACCAGCCGCGTCTCAGGTCGTGCCCAGCTCTACACAGTCCCAGCCTTTGGCGGAAAGATGCGCCGCATCGCCACCACAGGCGCTTCATCCACCATCACGGAGCCAGATTGGGCACCCGATGGTTCCCAGATCATTTTCACCTCCCAATACCGGGGTGGATTCTCCCTTTGCACAGTTCCCGCGGGCGGCGGGCAGGCAGAGGTTCTTGCTGAAGGTGAAGACCCTTCATGGGCACCCAATTCACGAACAGTCGTCTTTGCACGACGCGTGAAAGGCGGGCGCGTGGTGTCTTTGCTTGACGTGCATACCAAACGCACAAAGGATGTCCGGACCGTGCCGGGCAGCTGTTCCCAACCTTCGTGGTCCAAATAACAACAACGCGCCCATTTACAAAGCACCTACAACATGAAATCCGTCTCCAGAATCGCCCTAATCGCACTCGGCCTGGTCCTCATCCTCGGCGTCTCAGGCTGTAAGAAGCGCCCCGTCGGCCTCACCCACATCCCCGCCAACCAAGCCGTATTGCCTCCAGGTGAAGACATCGGAGCTGTAGATACCGGCAACGGCCCTGCGGTCCCAGAGGATATCGGCACAGATAACACAATCCTTACCAGCGATCCCACCGAGGGAATGGCAATCGAAACAGGTGACTTGAACACAGATGTTCTCGCTCCTGAGCCTCCGATCGGAACGGCAGATGGTGGAATTGGAACCAATCCACTCACCGATGGAAATCTCGAACAAGGACCACGTGAGGACTACAACAACTTCCACATGGACCGCAGCACCTTTGCTTCCAGCACGATCTACTTTGATTTTGATCGTCACAACGTCCGCTCCAGCGAGCGCGTGAAGGCAGAAGAAGTCGCCATCTACCTCCTCAACCAGAAAGACAAGTCCGTCCTCATTGATGGACACTGCGACGAGCGTGGCACAGAAGAATACAACCGTGCACTCGGCGAACGCCGCGCACTCTCCGTCCGCGAATACCTCGTCAACATTGGCGTGGCGCCAGGACGCATCCACACACGCAGTTTTGGAGAAGACGCCCCGGCAGTAGACGCCCAGACAGAAGACGCCTACACCCAAAACCGCCGCGCCGAGTTCATTCTCCTCATTCCAAAGAAATAAGCCCCGCTGCTTAACCACCCATTTCAAACAAAGAACGGCCGGCTAACCCCGGCCGTTTTTTTATGTACCCAAGAGCCCAGCGGCCTCAACGCATGTAGCCCAGTGCAAGGCGCAGCCGCAGCTCTGGGATCTCGAACAAAAAGCCTCAGGCCCTGAAGGGGTCTACGGCCATACAAGACCTAGGAATTCTCTCACAGGGGCACTGAGTTTCACGGAGAAAAACAAAAAGCCCTCTTACCTATTCCAGTGACATTCTCCCACCCCAACCCATAATCCCAACAATGAAGCTCCCCGTTGCACTCACCTTACTGGTTGGTCTCCTATCAACCTTCAGCACCCTTGCTGAAATCTCCCTGCCCCATTTCTTCTCAGACCACATGGTCCTGCAACGAAACGAAAAGGCAGCCATCTGGGGCAGCACCGATCCCGGCGCCAAAGTCACCCTCACATTCAAAGGACACAAATCCACCGTCACTGCCGATGCCAAAGGCAATTGGAAAGCAATGATCCCCACCGGCAAGGCCGACGCCTCAGGCGTCAAGCTCACCATCACATCAGGTGGACACACCCACACCATCAGCGATGTCCTCGTTGGCGAAGTATGGCTCGCCTCAGGTCAGTCCAACATGGTCGTCAGTATGAACCGCCTCCCCGCCTATGCAGACATCGTGAAGGCAGCCAGATATCCCGCCATTCGCATGTTCAATGCGCCCACCGTAACCGCTGTCGAACCACAGACCGATATCAAAGGCGAATGGGTCGCCACCACACCCGAGACCTGTCACACCTACTCCGCCGTCGCCTTCTTTTTTGCAAAGAAACTCCATGAAGAACTCGGCATCCCCGTAGGCGTCATCAAATCAGCATGGGGCGGCAAACCCGTTGAGACCTTCACCAGTCGCAAGGCACTCAGAACCATTCCCGGCACACGCGAATGGGTCGACAAAACCATCGCCGCCGACAAGAAATACAATCACGCAGAAGCCATGGCTCAACATGAAAAGCAACTCGAAGCATGGAAACAGAAGGTAACCGAATGGAAGGCCAAGCCCGCCGACAAACGCGGACGTTCCCCACGCAAGCCAGCCACACCAAAACGCCCACTCGATCTCGAAGGACAACCCGGAGTTCTCTTCAACTCAATGATCCATCCCTTCATCGGCTACAACATCCAAGGAGCCATCTGGTATCAGGGTGAAGCCAACGCCAAGGCAGGCAGAGTCCCCTACGATCAAACCCTCCCTCTACTCATTCGCGACTGGCGTGAGCGCTGGGATCGCGAATTCGAATTCCTCTTTGTCCAGCTCGCCAACTTCCGTGCTCCTAGCACAGAACCCGGCACACCCGATTGGTGGGCACTCCTTCAGGACAGACAACGCCTCATTCTCGACACCACACCCAAAACAGGCATGGCCACCATCAACGACATTGGTGAAGAAAAAGACATCCATCCCAAAAACAAACAAGACGTAGGAGTTACTCAATGCCCAGTCGGCAACGCGTAATCCCATCATGGCCATGGTCTGGCTGCGATTGGCTGCAGATCAGGATCACACAGGCGCACAATACCTTCTCGGACAGCTGCATGAGAATGGTTGGGGTGTGAATTCATGCGATACGGTAGCACTGGAATGGTATCACAAGGCAGCTGAGAACCGTCATCGCGATGCGCAATACATGGTGGGACTTTTTCTGAATCTCGGTAGAGGAATCGAACAGAACGATCAGCAAGCGGCGCAGTGGTTGCTCGAAGCAGCCCTTCAGGATCAGCCTGAGGCGCAACATTGTCTGGGGATTCTGCATGAGGTCGGTCAAGGCGTCACAAAGGATACCGAGAGTGCCACTGGTTGGTTCATCGAAGCAGCCAAAGGTGGGCATTCGGAGGCGCAGTATGAGGCAGGCATTCGACTGTTGAAGGGGAAGGGAATTTCCAAGGACGCCAAGGAGGGAACGAAGTTTCTCCGCAAAGCTGCATGGCAGGGACAGGAGGGCGCGCAGCTTGAGTTGGGACACTGCTATCTAAATGGCATAGGCGTGGCGCAGAACGACGAGGAGGCGGCTTTTTGGTTTCTGATTGTGGAGAGAAAGGGAAATCACTCTCTGCGATTGCACATCCAGGAAGCCCTCTCCCCGCTCTCGATTCGCCAGACACGTCAGTTGGGCCAAAGGATCAAGGGGTTCGAGATTGGAAATGAGGTCAGGACAACCACCTATCAGTGATAATCTCAAATCGACAATCACCAATCAGGAATCAATAATCTCACATCATGTCCCGCTTGGTTCCATTACTCATACTCCTTGTTCTATTCTCCAAAGCAAATGCTTCCGAGGATCTACTGACAAACAGACAAAAGGTCCTGATCCTCGGCGATAGCATCACTCAAGGGGGCACCTATGTTTCCAACTTCGATGCATGGTTGGTCCGTAAATATCCCGACCGCCGCTTCACTGTCATCAATGCAGGGGTGAGCAGCGAAACCATTTCCGGATTAAGCGAAGATGGCCACGCTGGAGGACGCTTCCCCCGCCCTTGCCTGTTTGAGCGACTTGAGCGGGTGTTGGCCAAGACCAATCCTGATCTCATCATTGCCTGCTACGGTATGAACTGCGGCATCTACAAGGAGCTGGAAGAAGAGCGATTCGCCCGCTACCGCAATGGCATACTCCGCCTCCGTGCCGCAGCCAAACAATATGGGGCTGAGATCATTCATGTGACACCTCCCATCTTCGACAATCATGGTAAGGAAGGCTTCAACTACGACAGCGTCCTGACTGCCTACGCTGATTGGTTGGTCAAACAGAAGGCGAACGGATGGCACGTTGCCGATCTCCACACTGAGATGCGACGCAAGGTGGACGCAGCCAAGGCGCTGAAGCCCGAATTCACAGTCCAGCGTGATCGCGTTCATCCAAACAAAAAGGGCCACTGGATAATGACCCAGAGTCTCATTTCCTTTTTCGGAGACCACGAATCAGCCCGGTTGAGTTCTGCTTCGGAACTACTGGAAGCTGATAGGCTTAAAGCGATCGGGGAACGGATGAAGATCTATCAAAAGGCCATCCATGCAGAAACGAAGCCACTACGTCCCGGTGTGCCTCAAGGCGGAGATCTCGAGTCTGCAGCCAAGGAAGCAAAGGAACTTGAGGGACTGATCTACAAGGGTGCTGAAGAGCAATAGGAAGTAGCCGAACAGCAAGGCGGAACAAGAGGGCTAAAAGTTCCGATGATGACGACCGATTTCTTTCACCCACTGTGAAGGCACTCCTGCCGCATTTGCGTAGTCAGGCCATTGCTTCAGGGTCTTTTGAATCCGGCTGATCATTTCATCCACCTTCGCCTTTTTTCCCAATCGAAACCGCTTGGCGACGGCATAGAAATCATCACGTAGAAAGTCATCACGTTTGCCATTGATGCTCATCTGATGGCGACTCGTCCAGTCACCCTGAGGATTGTAACTGTAGGTGACATCATAGGCAGGCGACAGACTCCAGCGCCCTTTCTTATCCATCATGAAAGCAATGTTCTTTGTGTGATCATCCTGATTGCGCGCCAACACATTGAACAACATGCGCAGAAACAGTTGATCCAGCGCCTCCGTCTGCATGCCCAGGCGAAGTGCCACATCCAAGGCCTGCTCATAGCCGTATGCCCCAGCGCGATTGAAGTCCATGTGACCCAAGGCACATAGGGACTGCATGTACCGTTTACCTCCCTTGTCATCTCGATCAAATCGGCGGGTCATGAAATGGCTGCGTTCGTTCTCCTCGAACAACCGGCACTCACTCATCTCAATGCCTACATCGACCGCCATCTTGTGGTAAGCGTATTCGATGCGGGTAAACCCTTTGGGGTCCTCCAGTTCCTTGTCGCGATTTCCAGAGACGCCATCGAACTTCAACAACCAATAACCATACCCCTCAGGTGCCTTCACCTGCCCTGATCGAATCTCCCCAGAGGCTTCATTCCATGCGATGACCGCCTTGGCTCGCGCACCACCTGCAGACGTGCCCACACGCAGAATATCCCTCAATGCCTCCACGTCCTCTTCATCATCGCCAATCACCTGTGTTGTGAATTCACTGCGTGCAGAAAGAATCTCACCCGCCAGCTGAACCAAGGCACCAATCTCCACGGATGTGGATCTCAACATTCCCTCGCGAACCACAGGCTTGAACTCCAAAGCACCCATTCCGCGAGTGCCGGTGTAACAGAGACGTTCGATCGCCGAGAACGACCCTGGAAGACGTCCCTGCCGTGTGAGCCATTCGTTGATGAGGAGATTTCCAAACTTGTCAGGCAAGGCATCGGCAAGGAGTCCCGGCAGGCCTTGAAAAGAGGTTTCAGCCAACTCAGGAAAAGAATAAACCCGGTCAACAAGTGGCATCATTAGAGGTGCCAGTTCAAAGATACTCTGACGAAACGCAGGATCGTATTCGAAAGAAGCATAACCACGGGCATCACTCCAAGACACTGCGCCAATCGTCCTTCCCCAAAGAATGATTTCTGCGACTTCAACCGGCATGATCTATTCCTTCCACTCCCAAGTTTCTGCTTTGTCATTCAACGCCAACGTATCTTCTTTGGGCTTACTGGATGCCCTCTGCCGACGCTTCCCCTTGAGCTTGGCCAGCTGAATAGGGCTGGGCTCTGCCGGTGGAATCACATCCACCAAGCGATGCAGGATCCCCAAGCCTCGAAGAATGGAGATGAGAGTATCCAAAGTTGGCCCTTCCCCACGCTCAGCCCCAACCAACGTGCGGCGGGAGACACCACATTGTTTGGCAAGGTCCACCTGAGTGAGATTCTGGTTCAAACGCTCCTGCTTGAGGCGCTCCCCAATTACCCTCTGAACCTCAGCATTGCTGACTATCTTGTATTCTTCAACGTGCATTCTTTTGCCCTTAATGACTTAAAACAGCATTAATAGGCACTATTTTACCTGTAATGTCAAATTTGTTTTATGTTTTATTGCGCATAGTTTTGCCCTTAATAGCATATATTCCACTCAATTGGCAAAACATCACCCATTAGAAACCGACGCTAAAAGAGCAGAAACTACCTCCTCCTCCCTCATTCAAGGGCAATCCTCCTCTCCAGAACAAATGCTGAGACCGAGCCCCCTACCACCTACTCACCTAGTGGCACCACATAGAACGTCTGACCATTGACCTAACGTTGTGAATGATGAGGTGTTGGCACAGCCGGTTGGGGCGTCGATCCAGGAGCTCTGAGAAGAGGTGAAAACATCGGCTGTGTCCCAGGAACAAAGGTTACCTTGGGCTTACTCTGCATCTGATCCAAGCGCGCCTCCAACTTGGCGAGTTTGGATTCAAGTTCACTGACCTTCTTCTTCAAGGCCCGGACCTCCATTTCTGGAGTCAGGCGAGGTTGGGCAGATTGCGTGTCTGGGCCGATCAGAACCAGCGCAGAGGCAGCGAGAACGGAGAGGAGTATAGAACGTGTCTTCATGGTGAATCAGTTTTCAATCAGGTTGGACATGGACCCGGAACTCACGGCTGTTAGCCCGGATCTCTGGAACATACATGGCTTCAGCCAATACCGGCAATGCATGAAAATGACCGGGTGTCTCAGCACGGAATTCATATTGGATCTGCCAAAATCCCTCAGGGAGTCGATCCACAAAAAGCGCCACCTTGCTATCACGGAGCTCCCGGTGCACGTGACTGCCACGACGAAAACCAGGAGGAAGCAATCGATCCACCTTGGGTTCATCAATGGCACTCAATCGCAGGTGCCCCCCACTACGCAATTCCACACTTTCGAATCCTGCAGGTTTTAGATCCTCAAAGAGCAGATACTCGTAATGGTTCTTGGACTCGATCGTCAAAGTCACCTTGATACGATCACCGCTCTTAACAGCATCGCCATCGCTGAGTGGAACTACTTTCTCCACCAGTCCTTTGAGCAAGGTGGGTTGGTGAGTGATCCGTTGATAGTCCCGCTTCACAAATACCTCTGTGCCACTGGCGGGAATCGGTTCTTCCAAACTGAAGAACGTGGATTGGACAGCAAAATAGATCGTGCCTTTCCCATCCTTACGCTGAATTCGCACACGGTTCTTTCCATCACGAATCTTTCCAGCCGGCACGCGGATGCGAATCGGTTCCATAAGCGCCTGCTCCGGTGTCAACTGCTTGCGGGCGATCTGATCACCATTCAATTCAATCGTCAGATCCAGCTCGCTCAGATGCTCCTCGGTTGCATGGAGATAATCATTCAGAGCCAGCACCACCATGGCTGTATCGCGAGTGTTGTTCCACTGCGCGCCACGACGGTTCTTGATCAACCAATTGGAGACCGGGCCCACCAATTCATGCTTCGGATCAACAGCCAGAATAGCCCTCAGTGCCCACGCTGTGGCTTCCACTCCCCCATCGGACCAACGATGGAACAATCCATCGTTACCCCAATGTGCCGTTGCCTGAACCGTCTTGGCAGACTGACGTCCATTGACATCTTCCAGCAATACAGATTCATCAGGTCGCTCATCAAGGATGACTCCATTCTCCAGATTCCGAAGAAGAATCTTGGCTTCATTCCCTCGCCCTTCCACATGTGTAGCCAAAAGGAACAAGGCACGGGTGTAGGCATTGAGTTGATCACGTGAGTCCCAAAGTGCTTCAAATGCCTTGGTGTAATTCTTCGAAGCCACTTTCTCGTTGTTGGTTGTTCTCCGAACCGCCAACGCATGAAGCATCCATGCCTGCATGTCAGGGCGTTCCTCAGCTTCGACCAAACGACGGTCCAGCCATTGCTCAGCGCGCTCAAGCACGCCTTTCTTCACATCAACACCAGCCTGTTGAGCAAGGGACAATCCCCAGACGACATAGGCCGTCATGTAAGGATCGGTCTGCCCTTCCTTCCACCAGGACCAACCTCCGTCACTATGCTGAAAATCATACAGGCGTTTCAGCGACTGTTCGGTGACGGCATCCAGTTTTTCCAAGCCAGCACCTTTCTTTATCTTTGCACGACCTGCCACAGTCATGCCTCCGAATGTGCGATCCATCAACGCCACTTGATCAAGTCCCATGTCCTTCAACGCCTTTGCCACTACGGTCGCCGGCAGAAACCGACTCAATGTCTGCTCTGTGCATCCGTATGGGTAATCAATGAGATAAGGAAGGGCATCCAACATGGTCGTCGCCATACTCGGTGCGATCTGCACGACCAATTCCGTCGTGTCTTTGCGGCGTTGCTTTGGGATATCCATAACAATCGTGGCGGCACGTCCGTCCAGTCTACCACTGCGAGCCAGAAAACGCTCAACGCCATGTTCCTGCACTGGAATAGTCCGCTCCATTCCATCGCTAGCCTCGCCACTCCACGCCTTTACAACGAACGTTGCTTCTCCCGCCTTCTCAGCTGAGAGCTTCCATTCCACACGTTTCTCTCCACCTGCCGGAATCTTCACAGAGCGATTGCTGTCAGCTTTCCTTACACTGACACCGGAGGCATCCAGACTCACCTGGACCTTCATGGCACTCTCTGTGTTGTTGTTCAGGATGACGCCCACGCGGGCTTCATCTCCGACGGTAAGAAATCTTGGTGATTGAAAGCGCGCCGTCAGAGGCAAACGCGTCTTCACCTTGGCTTCGCCCCAACCAACCTTGGTGGCAGTGGTCACACCGCGGGCGATCGCCTTCCACGTGGTCAATGAATCTGCAAACTTCACCGAGGTTTCTGTCAGACCATTCTTTCCCGTCTTCAAGTCAGGCAACCACGCGAGCGTGCTTCTGAAATCTGTTCGCACTTGAACGGCTGGTGCTTCCGGCTCTGGCGCAGCTGAACCGTTCTCTCGTTTCATCGCCACTTTCGCACCAGCGAATGCAGCGGCTTCCTGCGGCGCAGCAGTCATGGCATCAGCTGCCATCAGCCCTCTAGCCGATCGCCCAGCCATCGCCATAGGAGCAGAGGCAGGCATAACGCTGAGAGCTATTGTTTCACGTTCGGCCATACCAAAATCAAGCACCTCCCCGTCTTTCCCTACGATCATACCTTCTGCCAATTCTGTTTTCTTTGGTGCCGGCTCGCTTCCCTTTTCATAAAGCAGTCCATCCTCCCATTCCACCAACTCCACAAACCGTTGCCGCCTCATTGTGTTTTCTGTCCGCACACGATGGCTACGCTTGAAGTTGTAGAAAAATTTCCTTGGGTCTCCAGCAAGCTCACCTTGGATGTAATCAATGGATTCGTCATAAAGACTGAACGAAACCTCGGCTGCGACAGGATCTCCTTTGAGATTGGTGATCTTGACCTTCATCAGTCCTTCCTCACCGGGCTCATATGCATTTCGATCAGGCGACAACTCCACATTGAGGAACTCCTTGGTAGGCGGCACCACCACTCGCTCTGAAACAGATTGCACGCGCTCTTCCATAATACCAGTGGCATGGATCTCGAAGTTGGGAACATGCTTCTGTTCGATATCCAGATTCAAGAGCTTCACCATACCGTCGAGCTTCACAACACGCGCCTCCATCAAAGACTCTGCTTCTACGGTGAAGAGCACATAGCGACCACTCACCGGCGTCACCAACATTACCGGCGCCTTGCTACCTACTTCAAAGGAATCCTTGTCGATGATCAGCTCCAATCCGTGTCCGCTGTAGCCAATGTCCTTGCTATCCGGTTTGGCCACGTAAGCATGCGTTGAACCTGTCACTGGCGGAGGTGCGATGGGCAGCTCTTGCCTATTTGGACGAGGCACCATCAGGGTGATCTCATAGTAGCCTACCTTCTCAGGTTCAAAACTCAGCGATGCCTTGCCTTCATCATCTGCCCCCACTGGGATAATGGCGATTTCCTCATCCTCGTATCGTTCGACGATGGGCCGCCACCCTGATTCGTCAATGGGAGGCCAGATACGGCTCACAGCTTTACGTCGCATCAGGGCAGGCCCTTCGACATTTACTCCACGAGGATTCCGCCATACCTCACGCCACACCTTACGGATGATGCGGACCTTGGCATCGGTCTCAACTCCATTTCCATTGGCATCTTGAACCACAAAATTCACCTCCACTTTGTCACCCGGTTTATGAAGTCGACCTTCAACATCGCCATGCACAAAAAACGGCTCGCGGGTCACCTTCACAGAACCGTTGGCCACAATCTCCCGACGGGCAGCATCAGTCACTCGCGCTTCAATCGAGTAATCAAGATCCTGTCCTTCGTGCTCTGGAGTTTGGAAGCTCACAACCGCTTTACCTGCGGCATCCGTCTTCACGCGTTCACGCAAAATCTCTTCACCGTTTCCAAAGCGATTCCATCTTCCACTACTACCTCCTTCGTCGAAGAACCACGGATACGCACGCGGTTTCACGTAATGCCGATAGAAAGGTTTCTTCCTCACAATCACCTCAACGTCCGCATCAGCCACGGTGCCACCAAAGTAGTAATCAGCCTGCACCTCGATCTCCACCTTGTCGCCCAATTGAAAGAGCTTGGGCTTCCCATCGACCTTCCCTGTATCAATCGCGACTTCGAATTCAGGAAGTTTGTATTCCTCAATGCGGAACAACGTTGCCGAGCCAATTCGCTTCTTACGCGCCTTGTCTTCATGAAACTCGACGCGATACGTGCCCAGCCCTGCGTCCTTCTTGCTCTGCCAATCGAGCCATGCTGAACCGAATTGATTCAACTTCACCTGCCCTTCAGTCACCTTGGTTCGACGCTGGTCCATCACCTGATAGTAAAGCTCTTTTCCCGCAGGAGTGTCATAAGTCTCTCCATCATAAACCCGGGCAGTGAACTTCCAAAACACCTTATCCCCAGGGCGATAAGCTGGGCGATCCGTCACCGCATAGATCTTCCAGTCACGACGTCCACCTGATCTGTAAAGGTAAGAACGACCGGTGGTAAAACTCTGACGATTTCCCTTTGCCGCAGCAACGAACAGATCCACTCGTTCATTGTTCTCCGAAAGCTTCACCCGCACCAGACCATCGGCATCTGTAACTCCATCATGATCATTGGAAAAATAGTTCCTGTTGCTCCCACGATGACGCTCCCATACAGACACTCTGGCTCCTTCCACCGGCGCACCAGAAACCAGATCCGTCACCCAGACCAAAACGTCCTTATTCACAGACTTGGTCACAACAACCAGATCAGAAATCAGAATCAGTTCCCTATCCCGTTTTCCTCCACCTGTCACTTCGATCACATAGGCTCCCGTGTTCAAATCCTCCTTCAAACCGATGATCTCATGACCCGGTTCATATCGATCAGCACCTTCCAATTCCTTCTCCCAACGCTGAACCGCCTTCTTGGTTTTCAGATCAATTGAATCCAACCAAGCCGGTGCACTCCGGCCATTGGCAGGAAGCGAAGCATCCTTTGTAAGATCGACCGGATAAACCGCGAACTCAGCCTTGCGAATATTCCTCCAATTGACACCGACACGAATCTTCGATCCCGGTCGATAAAACTCACCAATCCTCAACGACAACTGTTCTTGAGTAATATTGCGAATAGCATTTTGAGCAGAGCGATGATGCCGCGACTCTCCTTCCTTAAATTCATCCAAAATCCGCTGATAGTATTTCAACGCTTTGACGAAATCCGGTTTCCAATTCCATGTCCCCAAATCCTCGTTTACTTCCACCCGTCCCATGCGTGACGCCCAATTGCCCGCCTGATACAACGCATCGTCATACCAGTCTGTTCCTTTCCCTAGTCCGATCGCCTGATCCAACTCCTTACCGACACGACGGCGCTGCTTCCAGTCCCTTGCAGAATGATTTAGCGTAATCCCTGCAAGATAATGGCCCAACGCCCTGTCGTTTCCGCTCCGCACCACCTTTTGAAAATCATTCACCACTTCGATGGGCAGGTAGTTCCCGTAGTAACCATAGACATATCTCGTGCCAGGCACCTGCGGCAGTGCCACCTTCTTCACAATACCGATGAAGCGTGCCCGGGCCAGTTCGACATCTGCAGCGCCTCCCCACCAGTTCATGGCATTCTTGTAATAAGGCCACGCCTGATGCCAGTTGCGGCGATGACGCTGGTACCAATGGTAATCACCCAAAGATTCCTGAACCTCCGCCCAGACCCTGTCGCGATCCACTGCCTTGATGTCGCGAATTTCACGGCGCAACAACTCGCCAAGATCATTCAGCCTGTTTTGATTCGGCTGCCTGCTAGAGCCAAGCGAACGCCATTCCGCATCCAGTATCCGAAAGCTCAGCCATCGTTTCTCATCTTCATTGAGAGAATCCGAATCCACCTGCCTGTAGAGTTCCAAGGCACGCGAATAGCTCTTCTCTTCAAAGAATTTTTCTGCCTCAGGTTGGATGTCCTCGTAAGCACCTGATGCGCTCACTACAGATACCAACAGCCCCACCCAAACCATCAAAAATCGTGCATTCATAACATATGTATCTTCAAAGCTCCGTATCGATCTACTGCCGTTACAGAAGATTGGACGAGACCCATGGCAGATTGCTCCCACTCATTTGTCAAAAAGAATGAACTTTCTTCTCCCCTAACAACACATTCAAAGGGAATAAGGCAAGCTGTCGCGCTTCGGACATTGAAACCGCCATCCATTGAGGGTTTGCTCTCCTTGTTCGCCAATGACGTCTGAATCCACAAAGGCCAAGCCCCCCTTGCTCAAGTATGCCCTCCTCGGAGCCATCTTGGTGATCGCCTTTTTTCTCTATCACTCTTACGGAGATCAATTGACGCTCTCAAGCCTTGCTGACAGGGAAACCCAACTATCCGATTACGCTAAGAACAATCCATGGCTGGCCATGGGAGCGGTCTTTGCCGTCTATGTCATCGTGACAGGACTTTCGATGCCCGGAGCAGCGGTTGTTCTGACCTTGGGAACAGCATGGTTCTTTGGCTTTCCCAAAGCGCTTATCATCGTGAGCTTTGCCTCAACGGCCGGGGCGACGCTGGCATTTCTGACCAGTCGTTTTCTCCTCCGTGATCAGATTCAGGAACGCTTCCACAAGCACTTCGAAAAGGCCAACAAGGCACTGGAAAAGGAAGGGGCTTATTACCTGTTTTCACTCAGACTGATTCCGGTGGTCCCATTCTTCGTGATCAATCTGGTGATGGGGCTCACGGCCCTTCCCACAAGAACCTTCTGGTGGGTCAGTCAGCTTGGGATGCTTCCCGGCACGGCTATCTATGTTTACACAGGGGCTTCGATCCCCAGCCTACAGGAGCTTTCGGAAAACGGAATCAAGGGTATCCTTACGGCGCAGATACTCGCAGCCTTTATCCTGCTCGGCCTTTTTCCACTGGCGGTCAAAAGGCTCATGAAGAAGTTCCGAGGAAAGCTACCGACGTCATGAATCACCCCGATCCACTTACGCCAAACGACGAATTCAACAAGGCGCTGGAGGGAAATGTCCACCCTAAGGACTACCGCAATCCCCGGCCTTACGATCGCTATAACCTGGTGGTCATTGGTGCAGGGACGGCGGGACTCGTCACGGCATCCATCGCGGCTGGATTGGGAGCCAAGGTCGCCTTGGTTGAGCGAGGACTCATGGGCGGGGATTGCCTGAATGTGGGCTGCGTGCCATCCAAGGCATTGATCGCATCCGCCCGCTCCGTGGCTGCCATTCAGAAAGCCTCTTCGATGGGCATTCATGCCACAGGTGAAATCAATGTGGATTTCCCTCAGGTGATGCAACGCATGCGACGTCTCAGAAGCGGCATCAGTCACCATGACTCGGTCAAACGATTCACCAACCTCGGAGTGGATGTCTTTCTGGGTCAGGCAAGCTTCAAGGACTCAAACACAGTGGAGGTCAATGGAGACAAACTGAAATTCAAGAAGGCGGTCATTTGCACGGGCGCACGAGCAGCTGCCCCGAGGATCAGTGGACTCGATGGAGTCCGTTACCTGACAAACGAATCTCTCTTTTCCCTGACTGAGTTACCCAAACGTCTTGGCGTTGTCGGAGCAGGACCAATCGGATGCGAAATGGCGCAAGCCTTTGCCCTCTTTGGTTCTCAGGTCACCTTGATCAACAACCGCGGGTGCATTCTCTTCAATGAAGATCAGGAGGGCGCCAATATCATTCACGATTCACTTGTCAAAGATGGAGTGCGAATCCTGACTGGTGGACATGAATTGGAGATCAGCAACGGAAACGAAGAGATCGTCCTCAATGGAGTCGATCGCAGCACTGCCTTTCAGCACGGAGTAGATCAACTCTTGGTCGCTGCTGGACGACGCCCCAATGTCGAGGGTTTGAACTTGGAAAAAGTCGGCGTGCGCTATGGGGAGAGACGCATATCCATCGATGACGATTTCAAGACGAGCAATCGAAATATCTATGCAGCTGGAGACATCTGCTCCCCTTTTCAGTTCACACATGCAGCCGATTTCATGGCACGCGCGGTGGTCAGAAATGCACTCTTCTTCGGCCGACAGAAACACACGCGATTGACCATCCCTTGGTGCACCTACACATCTCCTGAACTGGCACAAATCGGACTCAATGCAGCCAAGGCCGACAGACGCGACCTCCCAATTGATACCTACACCATTCCCATGAGTCAGGTCGACCGTGCGATTCTTGAAGAAGAGACCGATGGATTCGTGCGGGTCCACACGCACAAGGGATCGGACCAGATTGTAGGCGGCACCATCGTCGCACCCAATGCAGGTGATATGATTGGTGCACTTTCGATCGCGATGACTCACGACATAGGGCTCGGAAAGATCGCCAATGCAATTCACCCATACCCGACACAGGGAGAAGCACTCAGGAAGGTGGGGGACCTCTATAACAAGACCCGCTTCACTCCCGGGGTGGCAAAATGGTTCAAGCGATGGCTGGAGTTCATCCGCTAGCGCCTTACTTCTTCATTGAGCGAAGAAGGACATCCCACAGCGGATTCTTCCCTCGCTGGACCAGGTCCTCATGCTTTTTCCCTGCTTCGATACCCTGCCAGTATTTCCAATCCAGTTTCTTGGTTCCCAACTCATAGTCCATGCCATCCCAACTTCGTGAACGGAATGAGTAAAAGGCCCAATGCATCTCCCTTTCATCCAGATTGGAGACAAGGTCATCAAGAAAATCAACTGCTCCGGTCACTCTCCGGTCGATCCCGAACTCAGAAACCACGATCCGTTTTGATGGGACCTGATTCTTCTTTGCCCAGTCCCATGCCGGAACCATTCGCTTGACCAGATCTTCTTTGGTCCATGTCTCAGTCTGCCCTCCCCATCCTTTGGGCATCTTGTTGGGATATTCGTAGCGTCCCTTGTTTGCACGAAAGGTTGTATAGCTCCATGGCTCATAGAAATGGAAAGCATACAAAACTCCTTCATCATTCAGCTTTTCTATCGTCGAAAGCCCAGAAGCATTCCCATGGAAACGTCCATCCAACATGATCGGAACCTTTGGCGCCACCTCTCGAATGCTCTTCACCATCCTCCGATTGAAGCGATTCAGATCAGCAGGAGTTCCTTCTGTTTCCTGAAGCCATTCGGTCAGCTTCTTGCCTGTTTCCTCAACGCCTGCTTCACGTTCTGGATGAGGTTCATTCAAAGGGTTGAGCCCGACAATGGATGGATGATGTACGATCGCCTTGGCCAGATCCCGCCAGAACGTCTGCGCTTGTTTCTGGAAGGACTCATCATTCCACAACCGATAGTCAAATTGATCCTCATTTTGCTGCTTCCACCTGCACCCCGGAAGACTAAAGACTGTCATCACCACTTTCACACCATGCCGCTCGGCCCTGTCCAACACTTCAATGACACTGCGCAGATCCGCTACGGGAATCCCCTGATACTGATCGGCATTGCCCAAAAGAATATCGCGCCCAGAAGGCTTTAATCCAGCGGGAGACAGTCTTACCCATTCTATTCCTGAGGCTTTGGCGGCCCTGAACCAATCATCGTCGGCATCTGCAAAATCACCGTTGGCTCCCCGCCTCTGTTGATTCCAAAAATCCATTGGGTCGGCCGCCCATGCCGAAAAGCAAAAGACAAAAAGGAGAGTTACTATCAGACAAAGGTGCTGAATTCTTCTGAACATATGAAAGAACTACCACACTCCTTCTCCGAGTCCAGAATGGACCGACTCAGATCGGCTTTTTAAGTATATTGATGAACTCCTTGATGGCGGGAGATAGCACCTTGGATCCCTTGTAGATTGCAGCCAACGGTCTCTGGAGATCCTTATCACCAAAGGGCACCTCAACCAACGTCTTCTTCGCCACTTCCTGAACCACGGTAAGGTGCGGCACAATCGATATGCCGGCATTGATCTCCACGGCACGCTTCACCGTTTCAATATTGTCAAAATCCATCACATGTTTCACCTCGACCTTCTCCTGTTTGAGCTTCTGGTCGATGGCATGCCGTGTGGGAATATCTGATTCAAAGCCAATGAACTTGTAGCCTGAGATGTCTTCCAGCTTGGCCTGTTTCTTCTTGGCCATCGGGTGATCAGGATGGCAGATCAGGACGAGCGTATCATTCTTAAGATGCACACTCTCCAACTTGGAATCCTTCTGAGGAAAGGCTACCAGACCAATGTCCACCACGTTGCTCAACACATCCTCATAAACCTGATTGGAGCGACGGTATTCCACATGCACATTCACAGTTGGAAAGGTCTTAAGGAACTTCTTGATGTAAGGAGGAAGATCATGGAGCCCAATACTGTAAATTGTCGCAACTCGAATCGTCCCGGAAACCACCTCCTGAATCTCCTGCAACTTGTTCTGCAGTGATTCATACGACTGCACGATCTGCTTGCTGTATTCGTAAAGGACCTCTCCTTCCCGCGTGAGACGAAACTTCTTTTTGCTCCGCTCGATCAGCATGGCGCTGAAATGCTTCTCCAATGAATTGATCTGCTGACTGACAGCTGACTGGGTGATGCCATTGATCCGCGCGGCTTTTGTGAAGCTGGTGGACTCGGAAAGGTCACAAAACACCTTGAGCGTTTCAATCTGCATGGGTCCAACTAACTCCCCTTCAAGAATTAAGTCAACTAATCCCGAAGCAATAGAACTATTAACAATTCTTAATTATGCATTTTCAGCAATGGGGGCCGCTTTCGAACCCAAAGCCTCTTTGACCTTCTTGAGCAAGCTCTGACTTGTGAAGGGCTTTTGGAGGTAATTGATCTTTTCCCCCGGCACTTCCGGACGAACGTAGCCGGTTGCACAAATGATCGGCACATCAGGAGCCACCACCTTCATGCGCGCCACCAATGAACGTCCCGACATGTGAGGCATGACCAGATCTGTGATCAGCAGATCAATCTTCTTTCCTTCCTTGAGGATCTCCAATGCCCGCTTGCCGGAATTGCAGGTAATCACGCTGTATCCGTAGCTGCCTAGAATCATTTCGCCCATGGTGAGCAGCAGCTCTTCATCATCCACAAGCATGACGGTCTGATCGCCGCCCATTTCATCATCCGTGGAATCTTCATCGCCGACGGTCGTGGACTGAGCAGGAAGATAAACACGCACGGTAGTGCCCTCATCCTCCACACTAGAAATCAAAACCGTTCCACCGTGATTGGTAACCACACCATAGACCCAGGCAAGACCCAGTCCGCGATGGCCTTCCTTGGTCGTGAAAAAAGGTTCAAAGACGCGAGACAATGATTCCTTTGGAACACCTTTGCCATCGTCACTGATCTCTATCTTCACCATAGGCCCATTGATCTGAAGACCAATTTCCTCAGGCCCCAAAGCATTCTCATCCTTCAGGTTGCTGGTGATGATATTGATGACACCTCCGTCTTCAAATGCTTGAACGGAATTCTCAAGCAACTTGATAAACACCTGCTGCATCTTGGCTTCATCGAATTTGGCCTCAAACAGGCTGCGCTCTAATTCGTGTTTCCAAGTGATACCTTCAGCTTCAGAGCTTTTGAGGATCGCACAGGTATTACGCAGCAGTTCGTTCAGATTGCCCGCTGCCTGATCCTTCATCTCCTTGTCAGCCAGACTGAAGGTCGCCAGATCATGAGCCACCTCAGCCGCGCGCTCTGCGGATTTTTCGATCTCAAGCAGACTGTTCCGCCATGGACTCTCTCCCTCGATCCGGTGAAGCATCAATGAGGTATGACCAAGAATGCTGGTCAGCGCGTTGTTAAAGTCCAAGGCGACGGTCCGGGCCAATTTGAGAGCACATTCCAGTTTTTGACTCTGACCTGACTCATTCTTTCCAGAACTCTCCGTCTGACCACTGAGCTCTTTGACCGGTCTCAAGAGCTGCAGGACAAAGTATCGCTGTTGATCTTTGGGGTACAAAGAAATGGCAGTTGGTACGGTTACTTCATCCTCCTGCTTGAACTTGAATCCTATATCCACCACAGACTGAGAAGCCTTCCACTGAGCAAGAAACTCAGCAGCCCCCCAAGGATTCCTACTTCCCCAAACCCCAGAAAGATTGGTGGCTCCATTGGTGATTGTGACAGAAAAAGTCGTGGCCGCCCGATAGTTGAAATCTCGAAAAACACCAGAATCATCCACGATGAACGCAGGCCATGCTGCGTTCTCGAGAGGAAAACTGTCTTTCTTATTACTATCAGCCATGGGAGGGCGAAATCGTCACCGATTGGAACGCACTTAGTTGAACACAAAAAGTGCAAAATGGAACATAGTCCATCGGGAACAGGAATCATTTCCAGATCCGGGACACATGTCCAAGAAAGAAACCTTCGTCAAATATCGCTCAGTGCTTGATTGCTTTTCAGTGCTCCAGCGCACAAAAATCCCAAAACCCGTGAGACACGAACTATGAACTCATCTTCAATTTCCCGTCGGAATGCACTCAAGGCAGGCGCAGCCACACTGGCTGGCTCTTTCCTTGCAGAAAGCATCTCTACCACAAACGCTGCTGCTGCCACCAAGGGCAACGTCAATCACTCAGCCTGCAAATGGTGTTACAGAGGTATCGACCTGGACACCATCTGCACTGAAGGAAAGAAATTTGGCCTGCAATCAGTCGAGCTGCTCGATCCAGAAGATTTCCCAACCATCAAGAAACATGGAATGGACTGTGCGATCGTCAGTTTTCCCACCGGCAAGACTTCCTCAGGCGTCAAGGTCGGCGGAATTGGTAAGGCGTTCAATCGCCTTGAGCATCACGATACCTTGGTCGAAATCTACGAAGAACGCATCAAGCAGGTCGCCAAGGCCGGACTCAATAATCTCATCTGTTTCTCCGGAAATCGCGATGGAATGGATGACGAACTCGGAATCAAGAATTGCGCCATCGGCTTGAAACGCATCCTCCCCTTTGCGGAGAAACACGGTGTGACCCTCACCATGGAGCTCCTCAATTCCAAGGTGAACCACAAGGATTACATGTGCGACCACACAGCATGGGGCGTGGAACTCTGCAAAGCCACCGGCTCAGAGAATTTCAAACTGCTGTATGATATCTATCACATGCAGATCATGGAAGGTGACATCATCCGCACGATCGAAGAGAGCCACCCATTCATTTCTCACTATCACACTGGAGGAGTTCCAGGGCGTGCTGAAATCGACGAGACTCAGGAGCTCTACTACCCGGCAATCATTCGTGCTGTTCTGAAGACCGGATACAAGGGATACGTCGGTCAGGAATTCATTCCCAAGCGCAAAGACAAGCTCGCCTCCCTCAAGCAGGGCGTTGAGATTTGCGACGTTTAATCCACTGCAATTGAATTATGAAGAATGGGTCCCAGATCTGGGGCCCATTTTTTTGCCCCATGCCCTCTCCTTCCAGAACAGTTCTATACCACTTCCGCACACGCGGATCTGGAGCGGAGGCCGTGCACATCTCCGGCATGGCGGAGGCGTTTGAGCGAGAGGGTTATGAAATAGTCTTCTCCAGTCCGACTGGGATCGACCCACGCAAAAACAAGGGCGGCAACCCGTTCAAGAAAACCAATCAACCCAAGCCGCTGACATCAAGGATCGTCGAGGCGCTTCCGTCCTTTTGCTTCGAGTTTCTCGAGATCGGATACAACCTCTTGGCATGGTGGCAAAACCGCAAGCACCTCAAAGAAAATCCGGTCTCAATCATCTATGAGCGCCACGCATTCTTTCTGTTCGCCACAGCCCTGCTCTGTCGCAGCCGAAAGATCCCTCTGATCACAGAGGTCAATGAACTGATTGGTGACGAGCGCATCCGCGAGCAACCTCTGCTCAAGTCCTTTGCTCAATGGGCAGATCGCATCACGTTCCAGACAGCCTCGTGGATCATTGTGGTTTCACCTCACCTAAAACGCAGGATTGAGGCAACAGGGATCGATGGCGAAAAGATCCTGGTGATGCCTAACGCGATCCATCCTGAAGAATTCATTCCCCAGGAAGATACTCAAACAATTCGCAAGCAACTTAAGCGAGCGGCAGATGAAACACTGATGTCTTTCGTAGGCTGGTTCGTTCCGTGGCACTATCTGGATCGACTCCTTTCAACCTTCGCAAAGATCGCCAAAGATCACCCAAAGGCACACCTGATTCTCTACGGCGATGGCGAGTTGAAGGATTCCCTAAAAGCACAAGCCGAAGAACTGGGAATCCGCAGTCAGGTCCATTTCCCTGGGCCGGTCACCCATGACCAAATCGCCAACCACCTGAATGCTGCGGACATCTGCCTGATCCCTCACTCCAATGCCTACCGCTCACCAATCAAGCTCTTCGAATACATGGCTCTGGGCAAAGCGATCCTCGCTCCTGCTAAAGAACCAATCGAAATGGTGGTCACACACGAGAAGCACGCCTTGCTCTTTGAGTCCGAAAATGAATCGGCTTTGCTGGAGAATATGAAACGTCTCCTCAGTGATCCAAAACTGCGAAGGCAGCTTGGAGAAAACGCAAAGTCCCATGTGCTCAAGAATCACACATGGGACCAGAATGCGCAGGAAATTCTGAAGCGACTACCTAGACACTGATTGTTCCAGCACGCGTATTCGCTTCGGTCACCTGTCCGTTCAGCGAAAACAGGTCGTACAGCTGAACCAAAGCCAAGGGCGCCATCACGATCGGGGTAAAAACAAAAGACAGTGCCCCCAAGGCACAGAAAGCAGCCAGATGCATGATGCCCGTTCCATAATTCCCAAGGTAAAAGCGATGGATACCGGCAATGCCGAAAAAAGTCAGCAGAATCCACGACACAGTATAATCGTGCTTTCCTGGCTCATATTTTGAATCGGCCTCTTCATCCATTCCTGGAATCAGGAAGATATCGATCAACCATCCGATCAGAAAAAAGCCACAGGTGCAGAACCAAAGGGCTCCCGTAAGCTGCTTGCCGTAGTAGAATCGATGCGCGCCAGTGAATCCGAAAAACCATAGGATGTATCCAACGACCTTACTATGTGTATCGCGTTCCATATGCATTGCAGTGAACACCCTGCCTCAGCGTTGATCCATTACAAGCCTTGCTTCGGATTGGAGTGGTATACAAAAAAAAGACGCGCCCCAATTCGGACGCGTCTCTTGAAAACAGATGTTGGGGGCGGGCTTATTCAGCAGTCTCACCAACCTGGAAACGAAGGAAGCGGCGGATGGTGATCTCGTCTCCGAGTTCCTTGGCCACCTTGGCAACATAGTCCTTCACGGCGATGTCTCCATTTTCCTTAACGAAGCCCTGGTCCACGAGGCAGTGCTCTTGGAAGTACTTCTCCATCTTACCAGTAAGGATCTTCTCGATCGCAGCAGCAGGCTTGTCCTTGAACTGCTCAGCAGCAAGGGCACGCTCTTTCTCAACCACGACCTGGTCCATCTCTTCACGACGGACACAGTCTGGGCTCGCAGCAGCAATCTGGAGAGTGATGTCGCGAACAAGCTGCTTGAAGGATTCAGCCTCAGGAGACTCTGCCTTGCCACAACCTACTTCAACGAGTACACCAACCTTACCACCGGTGTGG
This sequence comes from Limisphaerales bacterium, assembly GCA_965658675.1. Classification (GTDB taxonomy): domain Bacteria; phylum Verrucomicrobiota; class Verrucomicrobiia; order Limisphaerales; family CAZKNW01; genus CAZKNW01. The sequence continues at coordinate 93,152 of CBFHTT010000002.1, read as the reverse complement.
ATGTATCCAGCAACCAAACCATTGCCTTCAACCTCGAGACGTGAGTTACGAGGGATGAGGATGTTCTCACCAATCTTGGCAACCTGTTCAGTGCGCAGCGCCTCGATATCGGTGGCTGGATCTGTGGCTATAGCCTTGGCCAGATCACCACAGAATGATTGAAAGTCAGGGTTCTTGGCTACGAAGTCAGTTTCACAGTTCACTTCGACCAGAAGACCGGTCTTGGAATCAGGAAGAATGAATTGAGCAATCACACCTTCGTTGGCAGCGCGACCAGCTTTCTTGCCAGCAGCAGCAGCGCCTTTGAGGCGGAGGTAATCCACAGCAGCGTCAAAGTCGCCATTGGATTCAGTGAGTGCCTTCTTACAGTCCATCATGCCAGCGCCTGTGACCTGGCGGAGCTTGGATACGTCGGATGCTTTGATGTCAGCCATAATAGTATTCGGGATAAATGGGAAAAATTGAGAAAACGAGTTTCAGTTCAAAGTCAGTGGTGTTGCCATTGAGCAACACCACTGATGAAAAACTTACGCTTCGGTGGATTCTGCAGCAGGAGCGGCATCGGCTGCAGGTGCAGCATCGGCGGCTGGAGCCTCTTCTGCAGCTGGTGCAGCAGCGGTCTCAGCAGCAGCGGCCTTGTCAGCAGCTTCCTTGGCTTCCGCCTTTTCAGCAGCCTTGGCATCCTGAGCGGCCTGTGCCTTCTCAGCAGCAGCGGCTTTCTCAGCAGCTTCCTTGGCCTTGGCGGCCTCTTCAGCAGCGCGGCGTGCTTCCTCTTCCTTCTTACGCTTGGCTTCTACAGCCTCCCACTCAGCACGTGCTTCAAGGATAGTCTCCTTGAGAACGCTCAGAACGAGACGGATGGAGCGGATGGCGTCGTCATTTGCAGGAATTGGGAAATCAATCAGATCAGGATCTGCGTTGGTGTCCACGATGGCAGCCAATGGGATACGAAGCTTGCGCGCTTCAGATACAGCATTGTGCTCACGCTTCACGTCCACAACGAACATTAGGTCAGGCTTGTCGCCAACCATGTTACGGATACCGTCCAGGTTGCGCATGAGGCGGGAGTGCTCACGATTGTAAGCTGCCTGCTCTTTCTTAACGTAGGTGGCCATGATGCCATCCTTCTGCATGCGCTCGATCTCCTTCAAGCGACCGATGGACTTACGTACGGTCTTGGAGTTTGTCAGCGTACCACCGAGCCAACGCTCTGTGATGTGAAGCTGGCCGGTCTCTTCTGCAATCTCTTTGACTGCCTGCTGAGCCTGCTTCTTGGTGCCAACGAAAAGTACTTTTCCACCCTTGGACACAACGTCACGAATCTTGGAGCATACAGAGTCGAGCTGCTCAAGAGTCAGACCAAGGTCGATGATGTGGATGTCGTTGCGGGAATCGAAGATGAAACGCTTCATCTTTGGGTTCCAGCGGCGGGTCTGATGTCCGAAGTGGACACCGGCTTCGAGGAGTTCCTGAATGGTTACTTTTGCCATATGTTTTTTTCCGATTGTTAAGACCTGACGACTGGTCGGGCCATCCCCCGGAGAAGGGATTATATTTGGTGTTCTTGTGGCCGCCGAAATCACTCGATTCCGGCTGATTTATTGAGGCCGTGACAACTGTTAGACTGAAACCAGTCCAGCCAACAGCACCAAAAAAGAGCGGGGAGCGTATCAATCGAAGGACACCACATCAACCCCCAATAGCACTGTTCCCCAAAGAAAAAGACGCCCATTTCTGGACGTCTTTTCCCGAAAACAGAGGTCTATACGGCACCTAGCGTGCGTTCAATCCCATTAGGAACTCCACGTTGTTAGAGGTGTTCTTGAGTTTATTGAGCAACATCTCCATGGCCTCTACAGGAGGCACACCTGTCAGAGCGCGGCGGAGAACACTGATTTTCTCCAGTTCCTGCGGGTGATAGAGCAGCTCTTCGCGACGGGTGCCGGACAATCCAACATTGATTGAAGGGAAGATCCTTCTCTCCACGAGGTGGCGATCCAAGTGAACCTCCATATTGCCCGTGCCTTTGAATTCTTCAAAAATAACTTCATCCATACGCGAACCGGTATCGATCAAGGCAGTAGCCATGATGGTCAATGACCCGCCTTCCTCGATATTACGAGCAGCACCAAAGAAACGTTTGGGCTTATGGAGGGCATTCGCATCAACACCACCGGAAAGAATCTTTCCTGAGTGAGGCTGGATGGTGTTGTAAGCGCGAGCCAGACGAGTGATAGAATCAAGCAGGATCACCACATCCTTCTTGTGCTCCACCATACGGCGAGCCTTCTCGATCACCATCTCAGCCACCTGAACGTGACGCTCTGGCGGTTCATCGAATGTGGAGCTAATCACTTCTGCGTTCAAACAGGAGCGCTCCATTTCCGTGACTTCCTCCGGACGTTCATCAATCAGGAGAATGAACAGATAGGATTCCTTGTTGTTCTGAAGAATCGCATTGGCGAGCTTCTGCATCAGCACTGTCTTACCCGTGCGAGGAGGAGCCACGATGATTCCACGAGTTCCTTTTCCGATCGGACAGACTATGTCCAGAACGCGGGTGGAAAGTTCGTCTGTATCCGTCTCCAAAAAGAAACGTTCATCAGGGAACAAAGGTGTCAGGTTATCGAAATGCGTCTTTTCCTTGGCCTTTTCAGGTGACTCACCGCCTACGGTCTCCACCTTGATCAACGCGAAGAACCGCTCGTTTTCCTTCGGCGGACGGATCTGGCCATAGATGGAATCACCTGTCTGCAGATCGAAACGGCGGATCTGAGAGGGAGAAACATACACGTCCTCAGGACACGGCAAGTAGCTAAAACACTGGGAACGGACGAAACCAAATCCCTCAGGAAGAATCTCCAGAACACCTTCGGCAAAGAGCGTCCCCCCACGGACTGCATTCTTTTGGAGGATGTGGAAGATGACTTCGTGCTTCCGCATGGTGCCGAAGTTGTCGACACCCATCTCCTTGGCCATCTCATTGAGCTGGATGATAGACATATCCTGAAGATCACGGATCTCCATGCGCTCACCATCAACACCGTCGTCCTTCTGGACAACACGGTATTCTTGAACGACTTCATCGGCATCCATGTGTTCCATCTCGCCCGTCTGGGGAGACATACGCATGGTACGTGGATCAGGTACGCCTTTGACCTTTGGGCGCTTGGATTTGGCAGCTGGGGCTTTAAGCCTGCTGCGTGTGCGGACTTTCTTTTTCGATGCCATAGGAATTTTTTTCTAGGGGAGATCCTGATTACCACGGATTCCAGACCTGACAAGGTCTGAATAATTAGAATCCGATGGATGGATTAACGGTTACCTGCTCCAAGGAACAGGGCCAGGATGGCTGGCTTTGGCAGGAGAATCTGCCTCTCAAGGATGTTATCAATATGGGAGTTGAAACCTCGCCGTAAGAGCATGAACACGTTGTCTAACAGCCTTGGCAGCGTCAAGATTTTTAACGTCGGCCAATACCTCGCTGATCATATCAGCAATCTCTGCCATCTCAGCCTCTTTCATACCACGAGTCGTCACGGCTGGCGTGCCGACACGGATACCACTGGCTTGGAATGGAGACCGTGTTTCAAAAGGAATGGTGTTCTTGTTGACGGTGATACCGGCTTCATCCAATGCCTGTTGGCAGATTTTCCCGGTAATATCCTTCTCACCTACATCCACCAGCATCAGGTGATTGTCCGTGCCTCCACTGACAAGGCGGAAACCATTCTTGGAAAGACCATCGGCCAACGCTTTGGCATTCTTGACGATCTGCTGTTGATAGCTCTTGAAATCATCAGTGAGCGCTTCCTTGAAGCAGACCGCCTTGGCAGCGATGACATGCATCAATGGACCACCCTGAATTCCTGGGAACACCTGCGAATTGATTTTCTTTCCGTACTCTTCCTTACAAAGGATCAGACCACCACGAGGACCACGAAGTGTCTTGTGTGTGGTAGTGGTGACAAAATCAGCATGAGGCACCGGGCTTGGATGAACACCTGCTGCCACCATCCCTGCGATGTGAGCAATATCAGCCAAGAGATAGGCACCGATGCTTTGTGCAATGGCTCCCATACGGGCAAAGTCAATCACGCGGGGATAGGCACTGGCTCCAACCGTAATCATCTTCGGCTTGTGCTCTTCAGCCATGGCAGCCAATTGATCATAATCGATCGTTTCGTTCTCCTTGCTCACTCCATAGTGAACCACTTCAAAGAACTTGCCTGAGAAGTTTGCTGCGTTTCCGTGAGTAAGGTGACCACCGTGACTCAGATCCATGGTCAGGATCTTGTCTCCTGGCTTCAATGTGGAGAAGTAGACCGCCATGTTGGTGGCACTACCACAGTGCGGCTGCACATTGGCAAATTCGGCTCCAAACAACTCTTTGGCTCTGTCAATGGCGAGGTTCTCCACCTCATCCACATGCTCACAACCACCATACCAACGCTTGGCGGGATAGCCCTCGGCGTATTTGTTGGTCAGCACGGATCCCGTCGCTTCGATCACGGCTGGGCTGGTGAAATTCTCACTGGCAATCAGCTCGATGTTCTCCTGCTGGCGATCACGCTCCTTGTTAACAAGGTTTGCGATCACCGGGTCGACGTTCGCAAGTGAAAGATCTGAACAACAACCTTCCAGCTTACCTACGCGACGCTCATGGCGACCGCCTTCAAAAGGTGTGTTCAGGAACGCATCCACAATCGCAATGGCACTGTCCTGCGTGAGTCCGTCCGCACCAAGGCAGAGGACATTGGCATCGTTGTGCCTGCGTGAAAGCGCGGCTGCCTCTGCATCAGAGATCAATGCGGCGCGGGCTCCTGGAACCTTGTTCGCAGCGATACTCATTCCGATCCCACTACGACATACAAGAATACCCAGTGACTGCTCACCTGAGGCCACTGCGGTGGCCACTTTCTTGGCGAAGTCAGGATAGTCTGTGGACTCCGCGGAATCTGTACCGCAGTCGAGAACATTGGCGCCTGCTCCTTGGAGATAGGCGCGCAGGGCGTTCTTCATTTCAAAACCACCATGGTCGGCACCGATGGCGATATTGGTCACGTTTTTGTCTGTGTCGGATGGGGAGGTGAGGTCGGTCTGTGATTCCATTTTTTTCAAGTATTTTGAAAACGTCAGTATGCCCTGCTCAATCTGGTCGCGGCAGTGCATGTAGATTTCGAATGATCCCCCAATCGGATCCGCTACATCCTGTTCATATGGATCGAGCGTTTCATCAAATTCCCGCAGGAGAAAGGTCTTCTCCACGGATGAAGGGAACATCGCATTGACGGCATCCACGTGGCTACGGGTCATACCAAGGATGTAATCCGCTTCTTCCACAAGCTCTGCTGTAATCATGTTACTGCGGAGCTTGGTGATATCCATCCCCTTGACCGCCATAGCCTGAACCGAATTGGCGCTGGGCTGCTGCCCATCCATGGTTGCTACACCAGCTGAAAGCACACGAATGTTCTGGCGATCCTTGTGAAGTTCACGGAAGAGCGCCTCAGCCATGGGGCTTCGACAGATATTGCCAGTGCAGACGAAGAGGAAGGTTCTTTTCATGCCGTCAAACAAAGAGGGTTAGTGTGTCCCCAGTCATTGAAAGGTCAACGGTGAAAATGCACGAAGACAGGATTGTTGCACAAGATTGGTCGAAAAACGGAATTAGCCGTCGAAATCACCCGACTCACGATACTCGTTCAGCTTGTTCCTGAGAGTTCTGACACTGATCTTGAGAGCGTCAGCTGCCCGGGTTCGATTTCCTTCGTGGTCCTCGAGGACAGCCAAAATGTGCTTCTTCTCCACTTCAGCCAGCTCCATTGGAGGCGCGTCACCTCCAGTGGTCGTCTCATTGGAAATGGATTCGGACTCCACATCTGAGCCGGCTCCTGGTTCCTTTCTGCTCTCAGTATAGGTAGACACAGTAGTGGCCTGTCCGGAAAAACTCAGCCCCAACACCGCCGGGGTGATGAGTTCACTGTCCTGACTGAGGATGACCGCCCTTTGGACCGTATTCTCCAGCTCACGCACATTACCCGGCCAATGATGCCCTCGAATGGCTGCAAGCGCCTCATCAGAAAACCCCTGAGCGCGCGCCCCCACTTCCCGGTTGAAGCGTTGAAGAAACCTTTCGGCCAGAAGAATAACATCATCACCACGTTCACGAAGAGGCGGCACCTTGATGGGAATCACGTTAAGACGGAAAAATAGATCCTCTCGAAAATCGTTCTTACGGACACTTTCCTCCAAGTCACGATTGGTGGCGGCAATAATTCGAACGTTCACAGGAATATTCCGATCACCACCCACCCTTCGGATTTCCTGCTCTTGAAGCGCACGAAGCAGCTTGGCCTGAATCTCAGGCGTCACCTCACTGATCTCATCCAGAAAGATCGATCCCTGATGCGCCAGCTCAAACAACCCGATACGCCGCGCCAGTGCCCCCGTGAAGGATCCTTTCTCATGGCCGAAGAATTCACTTTCCAGAACATTATTGGAAATCGTGGCCACGTTCACCGCCATATAGGGCTGTTTCCCTCGATTGCTCTGAAGATACACCTGCCTTGCCACCAATTCCTTACCCGTGCCACTTTCACCCTGAATCAGCACAGTCGCATCCGTCGGCGCCACACGCTTGATAAGATCACGAACACGAACCATCGCAGGGCTGTTCCCTACCAACTCGTATTTGCTCTCGTTGAATTCATTCTTACTCAGGGCCTGATTCACCTTCTCCAATCGAGAGTAGGTCTGCGCCTTGCGCACACACACCTCCAATTGCGCCAATGGAATCGGCTTTACGAGATAGTCAAAAGCGTTGTTGTTGATGCACTCCTGTGCGTCTTCCATAGTGGCTACCGCTGACATCATGATCACCATGGGTGGCTCGGGCATCTCTTGAATCTCCTTCAAGAGATCGATCCCCCAACCGTCAGGAAGTTGAAAATCAGAGATGACCAGATCAAAGGCGCCTTTGTTCAGGTAACGGCGGGCAGCTGTGAGATCCTCCGCTTCAGCTACATCAAAGCGTTTACGTCTCAGGAAACTGGCATAGGACTGACGAACGCTGTACTCGTCCTCGACGATCAGGATCTTGTCAATGGGCATGGCAGGCTGGGTTATTGGTTTCGGCTATAAAGACTCGCAACGTATCCAGGACGCTGCTTGTTTGCTGAAGGAAGCATACTGGCTGGAACCAAGCCCTGTTTCAACAGCGCCTGCTCATTTTGTCGATCCAACATCAAAACCTTCATGATCGCATCATGCCCCTGTTGAAGGAGAGTCTTGATCCGAGGATGACGCTCACGCTCGGTAGGCGGAAGCGTTTGCCAAAGATCGCTGTTTCGCTTCAGCGTGGCAATGGCTCCATTGAGTTTATTGAGGAGTTCTTCCTTCTTGGTTGTGTTTTCCTCCAGCTCTTCTGAGGCAGAACGCCTGAGGGCGTCCGCATCATGGGCGGTCATTAGAAGGATCTCCTTGAAGATCTCCAATTGTGTCTGAAGGTCACTCTCGATCTGGGCAACGAGGTTCATGGCAGGCAGGGTATGTTTGGTTAAGGGTTAGGGTAATCTGGGCAGACTAATTGAAATCAGAAGTTACGGTATCACTCAAAGGCGGATCCGGAGCATTGTAGTTCCCAAGCGATGCCTGCTCAGCCTTGAGCTGCCACTTGATGAACTTGATCCGCCATTTGGCCATATCTATCAAAGTCTTCATTCCAGCGGTTGGATTGGCACCGAGCTCCTTGGTGCGATCTACGATTCGAGTGTAGACCTCGACTCCCATGGCAGGTTGTTCCAGCTTCTCGTAGATAAGCCCCATCTGGTACCAGATCGGCAACTGCCATTGAGGAGAGCCGCTCAGCGACGACAGATTCACATAGATCTCCATCGCACTCATGTAATCACCTTCCCTATACAGCTGATTTCCAATCTCGTTCCCTGTGCGCTGCTGCCAGTAGATCCATCGATCAGGATCCTTACCGCCACGTGATCGTGCAGATTCCAGCAATTGAAGCACTTGCTCCAAGGCATCCGCATTTCTACCCAACTTCTTGAGTGTATTGGCAAAAATGAATCGTATCTCAGGATGCTCATCCGCATCCGGATACTGGCGAATAAACGACTCCGACCGGGCGATCACCTCTGTATAGCATTCCTGGTATCCGAGACACCTGATCAACTTGTAGAGAATCAACGGCCTGTTGAGCAACACACTGTCCAGCTCAAGCAATCGATCGTAGAAATCAGTGGCGCTCTTGAACTCCCCAGAGATGTAATATGTGTCCGCGATCTCCGTCTGCGCTTTCAGAACCATGAGTTTGTAATGATCGTAATGCTCCTTACCCAACTTCAACGAACTGGAAAGGACCGCATAGAACTTCGAAAGAGCCAGCGTGTGAGCGCCCATTTGCCGATGAATTATTCCTTGGCGCAGGGTGGCTTCCGGGATGTTTGGATTTCTCGGAAAGCGTGCGATGAAATGGGAAAATATCTGCTGAGCTCGAACAAGGTTTTCCTTCTGCTGTGCCGCAATCCCCAATTCGAACAACGCTTCAGATTTGATTTCTTCAGGAGCCCTTGAGTCCATCAATTGAACCAGATTGATAATGGCCTGATCCAGATTCTCGCCAAGCCTTAGCTCGCGAGCCACACGCAATTGAATCTGGTATTCTCGTAACTCCCAGCGCAGTCCCGGATCTTTGGGAATCGAACCATCAGGGTCTGCGACATTTTCATTTTCTACAAATTCTTCAGATGGTTTGAGAACTGGAAACGGGACAGGGTCACTCTTTTCATGACGCTTCTTTTCATGTCCTCGTCGTTGCTTGTCCAAATACTTTCCCAACTGATCATCAGCCGAATTGATCAGTTCACCATCCGCCTCTATCTGCGCGTCATGAGCGGACTTGGCATTTGCCGCTGCTGGCATCAGAGATGATTGGTCCGCTTTGTTTTCAGATGACGCAATTGCGGGCGCCAAAGGATCAGAAGAGTGTTCCCCTGTTCCAGACGTCGACGGAGCAGCTTGCACAGGTTTAGGAACCGTGGCGGAACCACCCGTAGCGGCCGCCATTCCAGTCAGTGAAAGACACTGAAGAATAAGAATCGCGACCAGCCCCCCACTAATAAGTGAGACTGAAGAACAAGAAATTGGACGAATGTTTTTTTTCATCAGGGGCGACCTAGTGGCGGAAGAAACATCGGTAAACCAATGCTCCTTGATTTGGCCCCGCCGGTTGTGTTGGTAGACGTGGTCGTTTCAAAAAACTGGATCAGCATCTGAGGCGTCAGAAGCGATCTACCGGTCCGCTTTATGGGATCCTGCTCGCGAGGCTTGGGTGTCAAATCGATAGGTGGCTCTTCTCTGATCACAGAAGACACCCTGGTGATATTCTCGTCTTCAGCTGGTGCTTCCGGGGGCTTTGGCTCAGGCTCAGGTGGTAGAATCTCAACCTCCAACATACCCATCTCCGGTAGAATCGGCTCGGCAGGAGGAGGCGGTTCAGGAAGCTCAGGTTCTTTGGGTTTCATGAGTTCCTTGTCGTTCATGAGCAAAGGAGGCAACTCTGCCATCAACTGAAAAAACGCAGGTGCGGGCATGGAAAACCGCACTGGCACAGGCCCGGAGGTCCTGAGATAGGAGGCTGCCTTTAGTCCTCCACAAAACTGCAGCATCCCAGCAATCACAATTGCTTTGGCCGCTTTCGACTGTTTTATGCGCTTTTTCACGTCTTTGGGCGGTGGACGAGCCCCGCGGTCAATGACATCGGCAATATTTGCCGATGCTTTAGCGACTTTCTTCAACTGTTCGGCCAGCATATAGCAGGAATTTACCCTCAATTATTAACACTGGACGACATTTTGGCATTAGGCCTTGACCTACGGTCCACAAAGGCAACCATCTGAATAAGTGAGCCAAACTAGTTCACATAAATACCGACAATGGCGAAGTCGGATGGATAAGGAGGGAGTTTTAAATGATCGAGGCGACAGTCCGCCCCCTGAACATCTCCTGCAATCCATCTGGCAGTTCCAACGTCTCAAGCGCGATTCCCTTCAACTTACCGACGGGAGAAAGCTGGAAGTGCTCCACCCTGGTTTTCTAAATCAGGAAGCGGGACCTGATTTCAGTAAGGCACTCCTCAGAATCGATGGAGAGCTATTGAAAGAAGGCGATGTAGAGATCGAAACCGATCCGGCAGGATGGAAGAATCACGGCCACTCCAAGAACCCTTCGTTCAAAAACGTTTCTCTTTTGGCCTATTGGGACAGTTCTCCGCTGAGTGATCTGGACATTCCTCAAATCGATCTTTCCCCCTTTCTGGACAGCCCGATCAGACAATTGTCAGACGTCTTTGGAAACGCATCTCTTGTTCTCGTGCCCGAGGAATGGAAAGGCAAATGCGCCGGGCCTCTCTCTATTTTGACAACGTCCCAGATGCATGAACTTCTGCAACAGGCAGCCGAATGTCGTTTGGATATGAAAGCTTCTCTCATTCAGGCCCGCGCACAGGACGTCGGATGGGATCAATCGCTCCACGAGGCACTCTTTCGCGGGCTCGGCTACAAACAGAACGCATGGCCCATGCAGGGACTGGCAGAGCGCATGGTCAGGCACATCACACAGGATTCTGGAAATCTCTCTTCAAAACAAAGTCAGGCTCTACTCCTCGGAGCTGCCGGCCTGCTCCCACAAGAAGAGGCCAAGGTGACAGATCCTTTCCTGAAAGATCTTTGGTCACGGTGGTGGCGCGAACGAAGTTCATTGATCGACCATTGTCTCCCAAAGAGTCTCTGGCGCTTTCATGGATTGCGCCCGGCCAACCACCCGCAACGACGCATCGCACTTGGTGCGTGTTGGATCTCGGATAAAGGATTGATCAGGAATCTCGAAGACTGGTTCTTCAAAGCCCCGGTCAAGGAACGCATCTCGCAACTTCTGGAAGTCCTCAATCCCGGCCCGGTCGAATTCTGGTCACGTCATTGGACTTTCCAATCTCCCATGCAACCTACCGACGCTCCTTTGATCGGACAGGCACGTGCCACTGATCTGGCAGTCAACGCCATCCTTCCATGGTTCAGAGCTCGTGCACTTGCAGGGAAAGACGATACCACCAAACAACGTGTCCGGGACATCTACTTTGACTGGCCTGCATCACAGGACAACGTCCTCCTTCGCAAAGCCAGACAACGTCTCCTACCCGGCTCCCTGCCCCGACATTTGAACAAATCATCCCTTCAACAAGGACTGATTCAGATCGCGGCAGATTTTTGTTCGCACACAACATCTGATTGCGCCCAATGCCAGTTTCCCGAGTTGGTAAAGAGCCTCGCTTCAGCCCCCAGCGAATAGCTGCTACTCCTTGAGCGCCTGAATCTCCTGATTGCACCGTCGCAAGCGATCTGCATTCAGGTGTAGCAGGTTTCTAAGGATCCTTGAGTATAGAACCACATCCGTATCCATCAGTTTCTCGAAATCCTCCACCAAGAGGACCAAGCAAACGCATTCTTCATCGGCCACCACATCCGCAGAGCGCTTTCGGCCGCGATCCACAATCGCCAAGTCTCCAAACGTCACTCCCGGATAATACGCCGCCAAGGTCTGGACCCGCTCGTCCTCTTCATTCGCGTGCACCCGAATGCTTACAGAGCCCTTTTGAAGCAGATAGATACAGTCCGCATCATCACCCTGAGAAATGATATAATCACCACGCTTGAACTCTCTCCGATCCAGCAGTCCTGTAATGACCTCTTTCTGGTCATCATCCAAACCGGCAAAGATCTCAAAATCATCGCCGCCATGATCGCCACCCAGCAACTCCACACCTTGAGCCATCAGGATGTCATTCTCACAGATCTCCAGAGCGGCCTCGATCGAATCATGGAAACGAACACTTTGAGCTGAGCCATAAAAACTATGTTTCGTCAGAATCTGTTTTGGGTCCACGATCCACATGCGTTTACCCAACAGATGGAGATCTACCGCCACATGGATCATCAACCCCTCGGTAGCACTATCGATCAGCCCAACCCTTGTAAGGTCTAACACAAAGATGTCTGATCCATCCACATGCTCTGTTTGTGCACGCAGCAAGCGTTCCATGGCACTGAAGAACAGATCACCCTGAAGCTCCATGATCGTCACTCGATCTGCATTCTCCTCAAGCAGCTTCTGATGCACCTGAGGCCTCACCCTGTGCGATACCGCCTGATTCAACTTATAGAGTCGGCGAATCGAGTTGTCAGAGACCGTCGGATAATTGAAAAGATGCAGATTAAAACGCTGGGATAACTCTGCAAATGTCTTCACGCCCCGGACACTGTTGCCCTTTTCATCCAACAATGGAGAAAACACAGCCATGCCCAGTTGTCCCGGCAGGATTCCCAGAACACCACCACCCACACCACTCTTAGCCGGTAGTCCGACCTTCAAAATCCACTCACCAGACGAATCATACATCCCGCAGCTGCTCATCACGCTCAGCACACGATCCACATTCTCGGACTTCAGCACTCGTTCCTTTGTCACCGGATTCACACCACCATTGGCCAGTGTCGCTCCCATCAATGCCAAGTCAGAACAATTCACCAAGATTGAGCACTGTTTGAAATAGAGCTCCACTGTTTCATCCACGGGATCATCAATGATGCCAAAATTTCTTAGAAGATTTGCAATCGCTCGGTTTCTGAATCCAGTGGTAATTTCAGAGCTGTAGACCTCTTCATCTACATCGAGATTACGCGCCGCATAGGAATTGAACTTCTTGATGATCCGCGAGAACCGTCTATCGAAGTTCACTCCCTCCACCTGACCGGTAGCAGCGATCGCACCCGCATTGATCATGGGATTGCGTGGACGCCCTGTATCCGGGGCCAGACTGATGGAATTAAACGCCTCTCCAGAGGGCTCGACGCCGATCTTTCTGAATACTTCCTCAAACCCTAGATCGTCCAGAATCATCCCATAGGTAAATGCCTTGGATACCGATTGAATCGTGAATTCCTTATCATGATCCCCGATCTCATAACTGTGCCCATCAACCGTAAAGACGCAGATCGCAAACCAGTTTGGATCCGCATTGGTCAGTTCCGGAATATAATCGGCCAGAGCGCCCTCTCCGCATGACTGATACTTTTCATGCAGTTCCCGTATGATCGTCTCGATTGTATTTTCCATAGTTCCCTGTGCGCCCGGAAACTAGATCACCACCCCTACAACAGCCAAGAACGCAACCACTCAAAAATCATGAGACAAATTCATGATTAACGGATTCGCTCCCTCAAATCCTTCAGACGGAATGAGAAATGCAGATCTTAGAGAGTATTGTCTCCCAGTGTTGATGAGCAGGTTCTACAGCTCCTTTATCCGAATATTCCGCCACCGAACCTCAAACGGTCCGGTGCCCTTCTTGATGCTGTGCACCTGAAGACCGATGAATCCAGAAGCATCCATATCATCCTTGAAGTCTGCACATTTCACACCATTGACCCATGATTGGATCCGGTTTCCCTTTGCCTTGATGCGATAGGTATTCCACTCCTCATCCTTGAATGCCTTCTTTCCGGCTTCGGACAATTCATCGTGCCACTTGGTCCAGCGTCCCTCATCCCAGAAATTTCCGGCAGTGCCCTTGTCCTGAAACGTAATCTCACACTGGTAGCCATAGATTTCACCCTTCTCACGAATCCTGTTCGGCTTGGATGACTGTGGCGTATCCTTCTCATAAACATGACTGCGAATCTGAATACCAGAGTTCAGCTTCACATCGCACTTCACTTCCAGCTCCAATTCGAAATCAGAATAATCACGGTCAGAGGAAAGAAAGGTATTCTTCGAACCCTCGGCCGTCTTTCCAATGATGACTCCACTATCCACCCGGTAAGATGCCGTCCCTCCTTTGGCGACCCAGCCATCCAGATTCTTTCCATTGAAGAGCTTCACCCATTTGCCCTTGTCGGCAGCATGGGAGGTGACAGCAAATAACAAGACAGCGAGTGCAAAGAGGTGTTTCATGGTTCGTTTCTTAAATAGTGCCATTCAGGTCTCAAGTTAAAAATCATTCTCAGTCAGCGGAATCACTTCAATTCCCAGACCTTCAGGTTATCAATCGCTACTGACGGACCACTCAGAACAAAACGGATATTCGGCTTGGGCTGCGCAAACTCCGCATGGGACGCCTCCAAAACAAACGCACCATCCTTGGAACGCGCCACCAAGCGATCCTTACTCATCTCCACCTGTAGCCGATATGTCTTTCCCTTCTTCATTCCGGGTGACGCCGTGGACATGACCTGCGGTTTCGACTTCGGATTCTTCTTATCCTTGTCCTTGATCAGGGAAAAACCATTCGCATCCGCCTTCAACCGCCACAAGTGACCCCGCTCCTTGTTGAAGCTCAAAGCAAACATCTTTCCATCATTCAAAGTCACATCGAACTCAATGATCAGATCCTCATTAGGAATCGCCAGATTCAGCACAGCCGCGTGTTTGTCCGCCTTCAACTCACTCCCCACCAACTTTCCATCCTCGATACGCCAATCGCCCTTGGGGGCCTGATACTTCTTCGACAGCGCCTTCTCAGAAAAATCACTGGAATAAATCAACTTCGTCGCCCCCGCTACCTTGGGCTTCAGCTCCGGCCCTCCAGCCATCACAGAAAAAGACATCAGAGACACACACGTAGCCAAAACAGATACAAAACCAAAACGAGAGAGAGTCATGCACTACCTAGAGACTCAAAAGAAAAAGGTCACAAGTGAGTCAAAATTCCCTGAAGTCTGTCAGAAAACCGAATCAGCAAACAATGGACTTTGTTGTCCTTTCGATTCATCATGGTCACTCGATCAGATATAGAACGCTTGCTAAAAAAGAGTAGCCTGAAAAGCTTTCGGGAGCGCCCTTCGCCTTGGGAGAACAAATCTCCCCAGAAGCGACTCTCCGCCATGGCTGAAATCTGCGGAACCACCACTCGACATGGAAGAGTTGAACGAGGACTTTTCCGAATTTATCCGATTGCTGAAAAAGCACAGGGTTAAATTCCTTCTGGTAGGCGGATAGAAAGAATCAGCAATTCCCTATCTGTTACTTTTTCATCCAATCTTGGTGCCCTATGAACCTTGGCTGTTTCGCACAACCAGCTTGAAGTTTATACCCCGATTTCGATTCAAGTAACCCATACACCTCGATGCCCATCAGCTTCCTCAATCGACGCCGATTCATCACCGTCACCACTCTGGCCTCCTTTGCTTCAAGCCCACTTCTCACCCATGCCGCAACCAAACGCCGCGTCGCCATCATCGGGCACACCGGACGCGGCAACTACGGACATGGCCTGGACAAGGTCTGGAAGCTTATCCCTGACGCAGAGATTGTAGCCATAGCTGATGCCGATCCTGCCGGACTTCAGAAAGCACTCACACGCCTCGATGTGAAAACTGGTTTCGAAGACTATCGGGAAATGCTCTATCAGACGAAGCCAGAGTTCGTCTCAGTCGCCCCCAGACACGCCGATCAACATCACGATATGGTTCTCGCCGCCATCGCCTCAGAAGCCAGAGGCATCTATGTGGAGAAACCATTCTGTCGCACGCCAGGCGAAGCTGACTCCATCATTTCCGCGGCAACAAGACACAACACCAAGATCGCCGTAGCCCACCGCAATCGCTACCACCCAACACTACCCGTCATCAAGAAGCTCATCGCCGACGGCAAGATCGGACGTCTACTCGAACTCCGCGGACATGGAGGAGGAGACAAACGAGGTGGAGGCGAAGATCTATGGGTACTCGGAGGACATATCTTCAACCTCGTGGACTACTTCGCCGGTGCACCAACCAGTTGCACCGCCACCATTCTTCAGGACGGCAGACGCGCCACCGCCCAAGACATCCGAATAGGAGCAGAAGGACTGGGACCCATACTCGGAAACGAAATACATGCGCGGTTCCTCATGCAGAACGGAGTCACTGCGTCCTACACTACGTTCACCAACGACGACTCAAAGAAAACTTCCTACGCCCTTCAAATCTTGGGCACCAAAGGCCGCATCAGCATCCACATCGACAAGCGCCCCCTTGCCTGGCTCACCGAAGGCAATCCCTTCAATCCATCAACGCGCAACAATCCACGGATCCCAATTCATTCACACGGATTGGGAGGAGAAGAAAAGAACACCAACCTTATCCAGCGCGTCCAGAATCACGCCGTTGCCGTAGAAGACCTCATCACCTCGGTGGATAAAGATCGCAACCCAATCTGCGACGCAAGCCAAGCCACCACCACAATCGAAATGACCTGCGCGGCCTTTGCCTCCCACATGCACAACTCCACCAGCATCATACTACCTCTAAAAAATCGGAGTCATCCCTTGGCGCGGTAGCAGAGATGCCTATCGCCTTAACTTGATATCAACACGCTCAACCCTTGCGCCCGCCAGTAGACGGCATCCATTTTGATGGAATAAATTTCCGGAATCGCGCACGAATTTTTTCCATCTTTGAATCAGTCGCCAGATTATCAAATTCGTGGTGATCTCGGCGGTGATCATAGAGTTCTTCCCGCCCATCCGGATATTGAATATAGCGCCACTGCCCCATCCGAAGAGAGAAACGACCTTCACCATAAGTGGTGATACCAGGAAACTCCCATTGAGCCGTCGGATCAACAAAGAGCGGCGTAAGATCGTTTCCATCCAGACTCTGAACTGGTGATGGCAGACCACAGGCAGCGCGAAGTGTCGGAAAGATATCTATCAGGCCAACAGTCGCGTCGCAGGTGCGCCCGGCGTGTCGGCGTCCAGGCAGGCGAATAAGCAAAGGAACGCGTGCTGATTTTTCCCAAAGTGTCGATTTGCCAAAGTGATGCTTCTCTCCCACGTGGTAGCCATTATCAGCCGTGACGATGACAATGGTATTGTCCCCTTGCCCGCTCTTATCCAAGGCCTCGATCACTCGTCCCAGATTCCAATCAGCGAATGATGTGCAAGCAAGGTAACCATGTAAGACTCGTTTCCAGTCCTCGGGAGCGGAATCGCCATGTTGATTCCAACGCGTGCCAAAGATGGCTGCAAGATTACGGCCCTCTTCACCAATATCCCCCATGTCATCCTTTGAATATCCCGGGGGCGGAAAGGGAATCTTCTCCGAATCATATAGATCAAAGAAACGACGTGGAGCGGTCCATGGATTGTGGGGGCGCCACAGGCCATAAACCATGAAGAACGGCTGTTCTGATTCCCGTTTGGACAAGAACGTCGCCGCTTCATTCGCACTCTTCACATCTGGAAAATCACCATCAGGACCATCCCATTCCTGCACCGAGAAGAATTTACCTGCAAGTTGATGCTCCTTGTCGCCAAAGGGCGCAAATCCTCCGTTGGCCTTCGCGTCATTATCCCATTGCGCTCCGCGCGAATCAGGCAACTTGGCATGATAGAGTTTGCCCATCCCCCAACTATGGTAGCCACCCCGGCGAAACAACTCTGGGAGCGTCTCCACAGCCATCAACTGCTTTGACTTCTTCCATGGATCTGAACCGTTTAGATAAGCTCCTGTGTTATGCGGATAGAGTCCGGAAAACAACGAAGCCCTCGAGGGCCCACAGACCGGCGATGCGCAATAGGCTTTTGAAAAATTGATCGCCTGTTTCTTCAAACGATCAAGATGCGGCGTGCTGACAGGCATTCCACTCGCCTCCAGAGCGTAGTCGTTCTGATCATCGGTGATAATCAACAGGACGTTTGGCCGTTCAACCTCAGCGCCCTTGGAAGCAGACTTGTCTGCGGCCACTCCATCAACAGATAGCAAAACAGTGGTAAAACATAGGATCAACATGGGGTTTAGATTCATTTTTTGGGTTGCTCTAAAATTAAGACAAAGGTGATTTGCCTTGGTCTTTTTCCGACCAGCTTTAAGCAAGCCATGCTTTGAGCGCTTTCAAATCCCTCTTCAGGTATTTCACCATCTCTGACCCTTTGGCTTCGGGGTATTCGTGGTGTTGTGAGATGGCTCCTTTGTAGGACGATTTCTTAAGTCGCTCGAAGTAAACCTTGTTGACCATGCCTTCCCCCACGGGACACCAGGTGGCTTTCCAGCCCTTACTGGTCTTGGCCCATTTGAAATCCTTCATATAGATGACGCCATAACGTGGCTCCATGAGCTGTGCGTGCGTCTCCCATGCATAGCCGCCTTCAGCCGTTGCATGTCCGATATCGAAGCAGACTCCTACACCCTTGGGATCCAGATCCTTGATCATGTAGTGGATGTCCCATACTGCAGCACCCACGTATGCCTTGCCTGAATGATTCTGGTAGTTGCACTGAATACCGAATTCGGCGCTCATTGCTGCCAGCTCTTTGATCTTGGCTTTGTGCTCATTGAGCTGATCCATCACAGGACGGTTCCGGTCATACTTCCAGTAATCCATCCGATATTTCTTGATTCCCAACTTTGCGGCCGTGCGCAGGAGAGTCTCCGTATGAGGCTCATCCACACCACGAATGCGGGTGGTCATCAGAGTGATTTCCTTTCCGTTCTTGCGGAGGGCCTCCACGAGCTTTGGAAGTTCATCGGTAGCACGTTCGGGTTCGATCTGTCCTTTGGGACGCACAGGGCACTCAATCCCATCCCAACCAATGTCCGACACCATGTCTGCCGTATCCTTGTAACTCAGACTCTGAAAGGGCTTGCTGAATCCAATGATAGGAAAGCGGCTCTTGGGTGCAGCTTGAGTAAGATTGGGAAGAAGCGTTCCTGCTGCAGCAATGGAGGAAGCGGTCAGAAAACGGCGGCGGTTCATTTCAGTGTTCATGATGCGAGAGTGTTCGATTGGATAAGGACCAGACTACCAACCTCTCACAGACACTTTCAAGGGAAGCCCCACTCCTTCAGGTTCCAATTGACGCTGTTTCCCTCCCCAAGCCGCCGCAATTCCGCAAAGGTTGCAGCTTACGAAACAGTCGCCACCTCAATCACCAACAGCCACCTTCAAGGGAAGCCATGCGCCTTCTATTTCCAAAAGTCGTTGTTTCCATGGCAGCCCGGCAGTGAAACCACATAGCCCGCCGCTACTGGATAAAACGCGGTGACATGGAACGAGCACTGGAACCGGGTTGGCTCCACATGCGGTGCCCACTGCTCTAGCGCCAGTGGGACGATCTACTTCGCGGCCCAGCTGTGCATAGGTCCAAGTCTCTCCCCATGGAATCTCCAGAAGCGTGTTCCAGACTAGTTGCTGAAATTCGGTACCCAATGACAGATCCAAGGGAGGCAACTGCTTCGGTGGTTCGCCATCGATCATGGAATTCAGTGCAGCCTTGGTAAGGGAAAGATAGTTCTGAAACTGCTCTTCTGTTGGCTCTTCAAGATCCTCGGGGATGAGAATCTCATTCACGCCCAACGGGAAGACCAGACTCATGAGGCCGGCGCTCGAAAAGACGACCGTAAACTCACCTTCGGATGTATTGATCGTCGCTTTCATAATCACGCAGTCGCATAAAGGTAGAGCCCGAAGCTCACCATACAAAGAAGACCAAAGAGAATCGCCACCCTGACCCGCGCCACGGAGCGTTCATATTTAACAGAGTGCACACCTTCCAATGTTCCAGTGGCAAGGAAGGTTCCAAGCCTGAGGCTGTATGGGCGCTCATTTTCAACGAGCTGTCCCGTATGATTGGAATCCTCAGCAACCAGCTCATCCATCTGCTCTTCGGTGAGATTCTCACCCCGGGACATATCGGGCGATAGATGACGTAACTGATGTTTGGCAAAGTTGGGAAAATGTTTTGCCTTTTGGTCGACGCCTTCGTCGCGAACCTCTTCCTTCCGTATGTGCGAATGCACCCGACGCAACCGGCGCTCAACACGCGCAAGTTCTTCATCAAAATTTCTTTGATCGCGATGAGTGGAAATGGAACGGAGCGATGGCGCGTATCCCATAGGTGGTTATTTCAGCAAGAGAGCGGTGAAAACGAGTAGACCAGCCAACAGCACTGGCCAGGTGAGGGCAAAACCAACACGGCAAAGTTGAGGAAAGGTTTGAGGTTCGGTCAATGGACGGAACGGGCGGTTTGGACCTGCGTTCTCTTCTTTGACCTGCTCATGGGTTTCATCGAGGAATCCCCATTTGACCCGTGCGGAATTCCATTCCATCCGGGAATTTTCAATGGCTGCAAGAGCGCGAGACAGTTCAGTATTCCATGTCTCCTTGCTCCAGCTGGCTTCATTCAGCCCCTCGATCTTGGAAAGTGATTCTTTGAGCAACCCCAAGGTGGCTGCCATTTGATCTGAATCCTTCTGAGCTGCAAATTGCTTCTCTTCCAGGAGCCCGATGCCACGACCAAGGTAAGCGGCCATCTCATCACGCCCCTGTTCAAACTCAGTTTGACGGCGCTTGGATTCCTCCAATTGGGTTCTCTCCCTCTCCAATTCCTCCCGTTCGTGGTTCAATTCAGTCAATCGCGACTGCTTTGCCTGAACCTGCTCAGCAAGTTCTTCACGGGTCGGGGCTTTTACGGGAGGTTGAGACGCTGGAACCGACGGCTCCTCTGCCGCCTCGAAATCGTGATCCACGAACTCGGAATCATCATATTCACCAGCCATTGGGGTGAGGCTACCTGACTACCACAAGATGTGTAAAGATTGGATACGGCCCTTTAACGAAAAATTTGATCGTTATTCGCCCTTCCAGCCCTGAATCACAGAGTTCCACGCACTTTGGCCACACCGGCGACCATGTTTTGGAGTTTCTTCTTGGCTGCCCAACGAGCGGTCTGGCTCAGGCCACAATCCGGCGCAAAGACCAATCGATCGGCTGGCGCATGCTGAAGACAGAGTTTCACCTTCTCCTCCACATCTTCAATCGTCTCAACGTAATAGCCTTTGACGTCGATCACGCCCACGGCCACATCCATCCGTTCGGCAACCTTGAAAATCAATTCCACTTCATGAAACACCGTGGTGGCCATTTCCATGTGAAGCTCATCCACATGAAAGTCGAGGAAGTCTGGAAACATGCATCGTGCACTACGAAATCCAACTGAACGACCTTTGTAGTTTCCGAAACAGAGATGCGTGGCCAATCGGCATTTGCCTTTCACTCCTTCGACAGTGCGATTGAAGATATCGACAAAGCGCTTGGTATCTTCCTTGTGTGCGTAGCAGGACATGGAGGGTTCATCCACACAGATCTCTTCACAACCCGCAGCGACCAATTCCTCCAATTCCTTTCTCACCAAAGGCAACAAAGCTTCGGTGATGGCGTAGCGATCCTTGTATTGGGCATTGGGTAGAAGCCGCCCGCTGAGGGTGAAGGGCCCTGGCACACTTGCCTTCAATGCCTGCCCTGCTGGAGCCAATCTCTTCAAACGCTCAAACTCTTCAACCGCGCCAAGTCCATTGGGAGCCTTCAATTCACCGGTCAGTGCGTGCTTCCCCCGTTGATCATGGGCGGGAGGGCCGAAGCGACGTGGTGGAGCCGATTCCAGATCGATCCCTTCAAGGAAACCATAGAATGAAAGATTGAAGTCGAAGCGGGTCTGTTCCCCATCGGTGATGACATCCAACCCAGCAGAGACCTGATCGTGAATGGCAGCAATCACAGCATCTTCCTGCATCTCTTCGATATCCTTTGGACCAAAGGCGCTCAGATATTGGCAGGCATGCTCCAACCAACCGGGAAAGGGATAGCTTCCGATGACACTGGTACGAAGGGGGTGCTCTTTCATTTCCCTGCAATGCTCTTTGCTTATGCCTCCGCTGACAATTGCAAAGAACTGCCTTCGACCCATTGGGCTGGCACCTGGAGCGTCAATCCGAGCACTGGATCTCCCAGGTCATCCGAAAAGGCCTGACTGGCAATCAATCTCGCGGTCGTTGCTGCAATCTGCTCACGAATCAGATCATACCCTGAAAAGCCTTTGCTGCGATCCTTCATATCCAGACTGCAGAAGTCGGGCGCATTCTTCATCTCCGCAATCTGGCCAAGCACCTCTTCATCATTCGGGGAAAGGATAACATCAGGCTGATGCTTATCGATCCAGTCCTGCAGCGTCTTCTTGGAATGCTTCTCTTCGAGCAGCAATGGCAGGGGCGATGCATTCGGAAAACACGCTTCGCCAAATCGCTCAAACGCAGACATCCATAACCCGCCGGTGCGATCTGCCAATCGCTGATTACCAGACCCAGAGACCAGTGAAGTCTGAGCAAGGCATAGAGCCGGCCGTTTGTATCCACGCTCCTGCAATCGGAGAAGCAGTTCGGTCATGGCTTGAAAGTGATTCGATGTGACCAAGGGCAATCGCGTCGCATCCTGATGACGCCCCATCAATGCGACACCACTCAATTCATCAGGAACAATGATCTTGGATGGCAGGTAAAAGGGATGAGGCAGCACAAGTGATGTGATGTTCCTTGTGCGAATGGCCTTCATCCGACGGTCCAGCGATTCAGCATCTGTAGGAACCGGCATCAACACCAATCCATATCCACGCTTGGATAGCTGCTCAGTCAAAGACTCGTAGAGATAGAGCATGGTCGGTCGCCCTTCACCTCGCTCCAATTCTTCACACACCTTCTCGGAAGCCATGAAGGCGATGCCAGCCTTGAACTGAGGAAGGTGTTTATTCCTTCTTCGAGCCAATGCGGCCAATGCCGGATCTGGAACGTATCCCAGTTCTTCAGCAATCGCGGCCACACGATCACGGGTCGCAGCAGAAATCCTTGGATGCCCTCTGAGAGCCAGAGAGACAGTCGCCGTGGTGACACCTGCACGCGCGGCGATATCGGCCATGGTTACCCGATCCTTATCCATGGACTACGCAAGTTCCTTTCCCTCGATCTCAGAATCATCAGAGGTGCGTTTCACCCACACGTAGCGGAACATCAAGGTCCGAAATGTGGCTGTCAGAGGAATGGCCAGAAGACCACCGACGATGCCTCCCATCAAGGTACTGCCGATCATTACTGCAATGATGATCGTCAACGGATGAAGCCCTACACGATCACCAATAATCTTCGGCGATATAAAGAGACTCTCCAACATCTGCACCACTACAAAGACCACAAGTATCAGACAAGGGTGCAACCAATCACCAAACTGAACCACCGCCAACACCAAGGCAGGTAGAATACTCAACATGACACCGAGATAGGGAATGATTCCCAATATCCCAGCAAGCACGCCCAGTAGGAATCCATAGTTCAATCCTACCAGTTTGTAGCCAATGATGAGCAATCCACCCACACACATGGCCACAAGGACCTGACTACGGAAAAAGACCACAAGCCGTTCATTGATTTCTCCCAGTACAAAGACAATTTCCTTCTTTAAATTGGATTCAGTGAACGGGAGATAATCCGTCCAGTTGTCCTTGATGCCTCGTTTCTCCAAGAGGAAATAAAAGAGATAGACGGGTACCAGTGCAAACCCGATGAAGAGCCCTGTCCATGAAGCCAGAGCCGCCAATTGCTTTCCGATCCATGCCGTCACCAATGGTGTCGCCGTGGCCAGCCAATCTTCCGCATGTATGGAGAGTTTATCCTCCCACGCTTTCATCACTGCCTCTCCTTGAGACGATGCCAGCAACTTGCTGAGCTTCTCCTTCAAATCCACATAGAGGGCAAGGTCTCCAGAAGGATGCCTCGCCGTCACCCGATCCAACAATCCGCCAAGCTCCACGATCAGCTGCGGAACGACCGTCGCTAGAAGGGTCAGGACCAGAACCACGGCGATGAAGAACACCAAGAAAATCGCACGTGTCCGTGGAATCCCCTTGTTCTCGATATAGTCCACGACCGGATCCAAAAGGAAGGCCATGATTCCCGCCATCGCCAGCGGAAGAATGATTGCAGACAACTGCGCTACCGCCCAAGCAAGTCCCCACGAAATCAGGCCCATCAATGTGATTGAAAGGCAGACAGCAAACATCGTGGCTGAGAACCACAGCGCCTTGGCTTGAGAGTTACTTGGTGAAGGAACAGGCATTGGAGGAATCAGTCTTGGCCGAGTTCAGTTGCTCTCTCTGCGGCAGCTTGGACAGCGTTCATGAGGGTCCCACGTAATCCGCCGAGTTCCAACTGATGCACGCCTTCAATGGTTGTGCCACCCGGACTGGTCACCATGTCTTTGAGTTCACCGGGATGAATCCCCGTTTCGAGAACCATTTTGGCTCCACCCAAAAGTGTCTGAGCCGCCAGTTGCGTCGCCACATCACGCGGCAACCCTGCAGCCACGCCACCATCACTCATCGCTTCGATGATCTGATACACATAGGCAGGTCCGCTTCCGCTTAGACCGGTGACCGCATCCAACAAATTCTCCTTCACCTGAAGGGCAACCCCTACTGATGAGAGTAATTTTTCTACTACGTTTCCATCTTCAGCAGTTGCAGACTTTCCGAGAGAAAAGCCACTTGCAGAAGCACCAACCAGCGCAGGTGTGTTTGGCATGACTCGAACAACCTTCACGCCATCGAAAACAAACGACTCCAGTGAACTAAGGGTTACTCCAGCAGCAATCGAAACAATCAGGTGATCCGTTGTCAGTGTGTCTTTGAGACCGATCAGCACCTCGCCCACCTGAGCTGGCTTCACTGACAGGAAAATCACCTTGGCCTTGGCGACGACCTCTTCATTGGATTCACAGGCAGTTCCTCCAACCTCTTTGGCAAAGGCAGACCTGGCCGGCTCATAAACATCGCTGGCAAAAACACTTCCAGCAGCCACTAGTCCCGATCGCACGAAGCCCTTGGCCAAAGCCGTGGCCATCTTTCCTGCACCCAAAAATCCTATACTTTCCAGTTCAGACATGGCCCGGCTTGTATCAGTCAGGACTCAGACCGTCAAAGAACTATGCAGCCTCTCGGTTGCCCTAGAGCAGATAAATCATCCACGATCCTTGGTCGGTCGGAAGGGATATAGAAACGACGCAAACGCCCCCAGCTGCCTGGTTTGAATCCAAACTTTTCCTTCCCCGGAGAAGCGACAGATGAATCCTTCTCCTGAGAAAAAGAGACTCTTGTAGCCCCCTATCCTTCCAACGCTGTATTCCAGTCCTTCTGTAAAAGCCACGATATGTCCGGTGTCCACGATATAATCACCCTGCACATCGATTTCCATCATCGCTCCATAAGTGTTAAACCAGAGATCACCCTGCCCCGATGCCCTGATCAAAAAGAGGTTCTCCCCGGAAAAGAAACCCTTCACAAGCCCCTGCCATTTGGTCTCCAGTTTCACATCCATTCCGCTCGCAACATAAGCGGAGTTCTGCAGGTAGATGGTTTCACCATTCAGGTGCACGTGTTCGAGATCTCCTGGAGAGCCCGGTGCAATTCCGATTTCTCCCGGCCCGTGTTCAGCGACGAACTCATTGATGAACAAGGATTCACCGGTAAGGAATCGACCAAGACCACCCTTGAATTTGGTCTTCATCTTGATGTTGGTATCCATCGTGGCCATCGCAGAGGCTTCCACCTTCAATTTCTCGTTCGCAGGAAGCTGCACCGTGAGGAAGGAAAAATCCGGGCGTCCTTCAATCGTGTAGTCGAACTGTGATTGATCGCTCATAGGAGTTGTCATGTTGGTTGCAGGAAAGTGAATTTGATGAATTTAGCGAGGGCGGAGGCTTGGGCCGAGTGCCCTGCCGAAAGAGGATGGATTATGCGATTGGCACCAGACAGTGCCCTGCCCGTGAAATTTACAGACAAGCCCCTCTCCCCCCAAAATTGAATTAATCCAACTCTTGCCAGCCTTGGTGATGGAAAAGTCCAATGATTCGTCAAAGGCCACTATATGCCCTGTATCTACAATATACTCACCACTGACTTCGATCGGATATATGGAGCCAAATGAGGATACAATGAGATCACCTTGCCCACTGGCATTGATCCAAAAAATGCTTTCTCCAGAAAAGACAGATTTGAATCCCTGCCAGCCAAGATCAATCTCCACGCCCGGATGACAGGCCACAAAGGAACCGCCTTGGATGACAAGTTTCTTCCCATCCAATTTGCAATGCATCATATCCCCCGGCAATGCCGTGGCCAAATGAACAACTCCACCATTGGCTCCGGCTGTAAAGTGATTGAGGAAGAAGGACTCTCCTGACAAGAGGCGTTTGGCTGCGGAAAAAATACCACCCTTGTTCCGTTGCCGGGTGGTGGTCTCGATGCCCATATCACCCGATGCGGCAATCATGGAACCACCCTCTGAGATCAAGGTCTCTGAGGGGTCGAGTGTTATCTGAGCCGCAGAGTTTCCGGGGCGATGAAATAGTTCGACGTTCATGTTTGGTTTGCTTCTGGAGTTAAATTCTTGGGTTCAACCACGAGGCCAGGCCACTTATCGACCGTGTCTGGATGACAATCTTTCCTTTGCCTTCAAGGCGGGAGACCAATCCCTCGCCACCAAAGAAACTGGAAAAGATTCCCCCTGCCATCTGGATCTTTAGTTTGAGCTGGGGCTCGTAGCTGACAAGATGACTGGTATCGACGATGTATTCTCCGTCGACCTCTTTCTCAAGCAGGACACCGTAGGCTCCATACCAGACCCGTCCATGCCCTGATACCTCCAGCTTGAAAAGCCCTTCTCGGCTGATCCACGATCGGAACCCAGCCCATCGCAGCCCGAGCTTCACGCCAGGCTCTGAGGCAACATAAGCGCCCGGCTGAAAACAGATGGAATCACCATCGAGATCACGCGCAATGATGTCCCCGGGCGTGGGCTGCACCAGAGTCACTCGTCGCACCCCATCGGTGTTGTTCTCAAAGCAATTGATGAACAAGGACTCACCGCCGAGGAACTTGCGTGCCAGTCCCTTGAAGAATCCTCCATTGAACTTGGTCTTCATATCCAGATCCGCATGCATGCTCGACATGGCATCTGATTCAGCAAAGACGCTTTCTCCGGGATCGAGATCCACATGGATATGCGCAAACGAGGGGGAACCAATGATTTCTGTATTCATCTCTTGATGATTTGGTGTTGAGTGTTCTCTCCGATGATGCTGCGGAGCCTATTTTGAAAGGACTCCAGATTCAATTCGATTTCACGGAACGACTCATTCGACGGAATCAAAGCCAATCGATCCTCAAGATAATCAATCCTCTCCGATGTTGCAGGATGAGTGCTCATAAACGACAAGGTCTCCTCGACATGAGAGATGGCCTCATGCTCTTCCTGAAGTTTCTCGAAAAAACTCACCATCCCCTTCGGGTGAATGCGTGCCTTCATCAGATATTCCAAGCCGACATTGTCCGCGTCGCGCTCGAAATCACGGGAATGAGCCCGTCCAATCAGGAAAGAAGCATTATTCGCCACCGCACCAGCAATGCCTGAGACATCCCCTAAGAGCACTTGAATGATCATGTAGGTCCCAAGCGCATTCACCATGTTTTTCATACTGTGCCTTCGCGTCACGTGAGCAATCTCGTGCGCCAGAACTCCCGCTATTTCTTCGGGAGACTCAGCGTTGAGTAAAAGCCCACTGTGAAGCACGACATGTCCACCGGGAATGGCGAACGCGTTTAGCGTCTCATTTTCGACGATATGAAATGTGAAGGGATATTTCGCATCATCAATACCTTCCAACAGTGGCCCAGTCAGAAGTTTCAACTCTTCTATCAATTCCGGACTATCCAAAACCTTCTGCTCCTTCTCTATATTGGAGAAAATCAAATCTCCAATCTGGGTCTCCCACTCCACTGGCATCCTATCAACCGCTGCTTGAGCCAACGGCTTTCGAGCAATGATCAAAATCAGGAAAAAGCCAATAATCACTCCGAAGATTCCAAGCAGTATGCTGATGTTGAAACGCTTCTTCCGAGCAATGCCCGCAACCAGCTCAGCCAATCGAGGGTTCCCCTGAATCAATGGATGCTGAAGGATGTAATGATCCGCCGTATGAAGTGCTGTCTCCGGCCTGGCCGGATGTTTGAAGAAGACGATCCTATCACTGGCTCCTCCCAAAGAAATCTCCAACTCCTCCAATGGAAGGTGTATCTCGCCATGATCACTGATGAAAGAAACTCCAGACGAAATTACTGATATCAATCCAGAACCTCGGCCTTTCGGCAGGCTTTCATCAAACGCGCCTCCATCAACTCCCAGTTTGGTTTCACTTTCATCACTCATACCTCACTGCCAGCCTTGGCTTTTCTTGCAAGGACGCAACAACAATCTAAGAGCCAGCTAATTCCATCGATAGCGCATTTGCGCTGCTTTCTGCGTCAGTTCGTTGGCGAGCATTTCTGCTTCTTCTGTGGGGAGATTACCAATGCGTGGTCCGCCGCCAGTGAATGCCTGTCCTGCTGTATCCACCACAAGAGTTGCCAGATTGTGAAACCGATCAAAGGGCGTCCGGACCACGGCCACTGACTGAATGTTTCGAATCGGAATCACATGAGTCGTCCTGCCCAACCATCCTCGCCGTGTCCGCAGGTATCGATCACCCAACACATAGCCGAAGTGACGATAGTTCAGAACATTGATGACATAGACCAACGGCAGCAAAAGCAACGGCCACAGGCTCTCTATACCACCTTTCAAGAAATAGAGTGCGACTGATGCCAAAACCAGAATCCAGCTCCCCTTCACTGTCCCGCGCCGAATGGCTCTTCTCGAGACACGGCACCATTCAGGAGCACCGCGCATGATATCTGGAAAAAACTCCGGCAACACAGACTCCATTTCCCTCTTGGGCAATACGGGCAAAAGCACATTCCGCCCTTCATTCTGAGCCTGTTGGTCCATTGGATTTCCGCCGGCTGTATCAGCCCTCAATGTCACCAAGCCAAAGATCCTTCTCAATACGGTCTCATCTGCACGTAGAACCTGAATCCTTCTTCTAGGAAGACTACTGGAACGCCGTGTAAACAAACCGTAGGACCGCTGTAGATCCTCGCCTTTGCGACCAAGAACAAAGCCATGAAACAGGATCAAGGCTCCCACCACTGAAATCACCAGTCCGATCAGGATCACGCCACCACCCATCGCCGCCAAATTCCACCAGTCCACCGAACTACCTGCATTCACGATCCGATCCACATTGTTTTTAAACTCAGATTCGATCCTTCGAAAAAAGTCGGTCGGAATGAAATCATCCAGAAAGGCAAGCGCAGCCACAACAAGCGCCATCGTAGACGCGGTTTGATTCGAGGTCAGACCTGCTTGGATCAACTCCACGGTGCTAAGACGTCGAATCTCGATGGTTTCTTCTTCAACTTCTTCCTCAGCGGCTTCTTCTTCCGTGATCCCCTTCTCCGCACGCTTGGCCTTGGCCACCGCATCAAACACTGCCTCACGAAGTAGATTTGCATCCTCCAGCTTCAGCACAGAAAACGAGGCTTCCACCCCTGCCCCCCCGGCAGTCTCGACATGCAGATCCGCCACGCCAAAGAGTCGATGAACAATCCCCTGCTCCAGCCGGATATCCTGCACGCGCCCAAGTGGAATATTCCTTTCCTGTCGCGCCAGTAATCCCTGCTTGGTAACCAGCTCTCCTCCTTCCATCCAGAAGGTGAATGTGAAATATCGCACCACCTGCTGAAGTAGCGTCATCACAAAAAAGAACATCAGGAAAAACACAATGCCACTACCACCTTCTCTCGATCGGTTGAGAACGAAGATGATCAGGATGGGGATAAGAAAGCCTCGAATCGCGTTCCAAAATGCAATGACCAACGTCACCGGATGAAGCCGGTCCACGGGAAGTGTCAGCTCCTGCTCATAAAGTGGTTCGGTCGATCCCTGTGTGGAATCATCCGCCTCATCAATTACTGGAGGCAGGGATGGAACCGCAGGCAATGGCGGCGGTGTGGCCTTGGGCTTGATCGGCTCTTCAGACTCCATCGTCTCCTCCAATGGCAACCAACTGATCCCGGAATTCGGA
Source organism: Limisphaerales bacterium (assembly GCA_965658675.1). Classification (GTDB taxonomy): domain Bacteria; phylum Verrucomicrobiota; class Verrucomicrobiia; order Limisphaerales; family CAZKNW01; genus CAZKNW01. Next base: position 63,263 of record CBFHTT010000002.1, on the reverse strand, counting down.
TGCGTATTCTGCTTCCAGTCCAGGAATGGTCAGCGTCGCCTGTTGCGTCCCGGCTGTGAAGATGGTCAGAGTAGCCAGTCCGAAAGAACGCTCAATGGGCCCTCTCTGTAGATCCACATGTTGCAGTCGCGACAAAGGCACCTGCTGACACAGTTTCCAAAACACCCCGCTTCGAATCTCCAACACCTGGTCCGTCACCCGATATCCAAAATGCTTCCAGGCCAAGGGCGGATAAACCAGAGCACTGATAAGCTTATAGACGGCAAAGAAAACCCAGCCACCAGCCACCCAGATGAATGCTCCATCCACTGAGAGGCTCACAAAACTCCCAATCACAAACAAGATCCCTAGAAACACCGCCGAGCCTATCAGCTGGTGAATGCGCCAAAGATTGATCACCCGACCATCCAGCGCGATCAGTTCCTCTTCGGCTGCCTGCTCACCCCAGTTTGACTCCACTGACTCTGCCGGAGCATCCATTGGATCGTCGTGCGTTGAAGACTCATCAGAACTCATTCGCAGCTACAATGAAGCCTCTTCCCTCTCAAAGTCCAATCTTTCAGCCAATTTCAGTTTTCCGAGAGTCGAAAATGGTTTGTAAGAGTTCCGCTCCAACCCTTCTGAATAGGGTTAGAAACAGACCAAACCAGCCATGAAGGAAACACGAACTCCATATAAGCTCATCACGCTGACGCTGCTACTGGCCATATTGATGAATCAGGCTCAGGCTCAAAATGACGTTCTTCCCCTGAAAGTCGCCAATTCCTGCGACATGGTCATGTTGAGGGTTCGCGGGACTTCTGGCTGGATGTGCACGACCGAGACGCGCAACTCCGAATACGCACTCTTTATGCAGGCAACCGGTTATGAGCTGAAGACCGCCCCTTCACCTCACCATCCTGATCATCCCGTCGTTCATGTCTCTCGAGATGATGCCAGTGCATATTGCCACTGGCTGACAGCGAAGGAACGAAGCGAAGGCACACTCAGCAAGGATTTCGCCTACCGCCTGCCTACTGATGCGGAATGGAGCCTCGCCGCAGATCTTCGAGAATCTCACGGTACGCCCAAAACATTGAGCCTCAAGGTCGACGACTATTCATGGGGAGACTCGTTTCCTCCAAGAGAGAACGATGGCAATTTCAATGTCGTAGGAATCGATGACGGATATGAAGAATCTGCTCCTGTCGCCTCCTATCCTGCCAATGACCGAGGACTATACGACATGGGTGGGAACGTCAGAGAATGGTGTAACGACTGGATGGACTTTAGCAGAAGCACCGCTGTTCTACGCGACGCCAGTTGGAAGGATGGAAGACATGGATCCTACGCACTAAATCTGTCACGCCGGTCATCGCGGCCCGTGACATCACAGTCAGACACCGTCGGGTTCAGAATCTTTCTCGCACCTGCCAACACCCGTGAAGCCGCTCCTGTTCACACCAACAACCCCATGCGCAATAGCATCGGATGCAACCTGATCGAAATCTTTGAGGGAGGCCCGCTTCTGGCCAATTCGGAAATCAGCAGGGACCAGTGGAAACAATACCTGAGGGAAACAAGAGCCCCTGACAACGTTCCCGAATCAAAATTCCGCCGGCGTACGCCCATAACCAATATCTCATGGAACGAGGCTAAAACGTTCTGTGACTGGCTCACTTCAAAAGAGCAACTCGCAGGAATCATCGGGCCCAGAGACAGGTATCGCCTGCCATCCAAGCACGAATGGTATCAAATATTTCCAATCGAGTTCGTCGTGGCCACTCCAAGCACAATTCAAAAGAAGTATATCAATTCGAAAGGCTTTGCCCAAAATCGTCCAAATCTGGTGGAGTGGCTCGAACATCATGGGCCAGATGCCGATCTGGTAAATCTGGGAGTGGGACTCACTACGCTTCCTTACATAGATACAAGAAAGATCATCGATCCCAAACCGGCACTGGTCAGGCACAATACCCCTCCGCCTGCAAGGCGCATAACATGCAACCCGATCTTGGTTCTATTGACATTCGGTTTGATTGGCTGCCACGAGCAGGAATCCAATGCAAGCTACCAGCGACGACTGAATGATCACTACACGAAAATGAGGGAGCGCGAATCCATCAACAACCAACGGATTCGCTCGTGGCAGAAATTAAACTGGAGGAACCTCTACTACGAGAGAATGTCTACCGCAAGACGTGCGGTCCCTGCGCTGCAAGACCTTTCAGTCAAAAAAGACACAGTTCATTCGAACCTCGGATTTCGAGTCCTATTAGAACGAGACGCCATCTTCTAAACCCACTGGATCGATCTTCTTGCCCTCACTCGAATCAGACAGATTGTCTTCTTCTGCATCATCGGGCGCACCTACGATTTCGATTGTTCTGTAACCATTCCTCTCTTACACGTCAGGTATCTGTAGAATCTGAATCACAGCCGGATTCGCCTAACACTTTACGGCGATTCACTCCGTGATCATCAGTGCACACAACATGCCTGACGCGCCCCAAACAACACCCACTGCCAACGGAGCTTTCCGCACCACTCGATGGACACAGGTAAGCCGCTCCAAAGCAGATTCACCCACAGGACGAAAGGCATTGGCAGAACTGTGCGAAGACTACTATGAGCCGGTAGCCACCTTCCTCAAATATCAGCTAAACAATGAAGAGGAAGCACAGGATTTGGCTCAGGAGTTCTTTTCCAAAATGCTGGAAGGAGACGCGATTGCCAGAGCGGATCAACAGTTGGGCAAATTCCGCTCCTACCTGCTCGGCGCAGTGAAACACTTCCTCTCCCACCATCGCGAAGCCAGCAGGAGACTGAAACGAGGAGGAGGCTCAGAGAACGTTTCCCTTCATGATGATGAGACAGGAGAAGCCAGGCCCATAGTGGACGCAACTGCGTCTTCCCCAGACCACGTCTTTGATCGACAATGGGCACTGACCACCTTGGCCAACACGCTGCAGGCACTAGAGTCGGAGTGCACAAATTCCGGAAGAGGAGAGTTCTTTGAAAAGGTCAAACCATGGCTGACCGGCGAAGCCGAGTATGGCGATCAAACATCTCTCGCCGCAGAATGCGGAATGAACGCAAACGCCCTCAAGGTCGCCATCCACCGGATGAAAAAACGCTTCAGGGAACTGCTAAAAGAAGAAATCGCAGGAACGCTCACCGGGACTGATGGCGTTGAAGATGAAATGCAGACCCTCTTCACCGCGCTTGGACAATGAAACTTTTTTCGTAACCATTCCCGAGCAACGCGTCAGGACACCGGCATGAACGAACCATCAGAAGCATCGACCTGTCCCAAGTGCGGAAGCTCACTTCCCGCCGAATCCACCAAGGGGCTCTGCCCACGTTGCCTGATGGCTGAGGCCATGGAGCCCACACAGACAGCAACCGGTGCCTCTGCAGATCAATCCCCCATCACGCCGGAAGAGCTGGCTCCGTTTTTTCAGCAACTTGAAATCCTCGACTACCTGGGACGTGGCGGCATGGGCGTTGTTTACAAAGCGCGACAGAAATCACTCAACCGCACCGTCGCCCTCAAGCTCATTGCTCCAGAAAAGATTGCCGACGAAGGATTCGCTGACCGCTTTACACTGGAGGCTCGCGCACTAGCTTCGCTCAATCATCCCAATATCGTCACAGTCCATGACTTCGGACAGGCAGGCGGCTTCTATTACCTGCTCATGGAGTTTGTCGATGGAGTAAACCTGCGTCAGGCAATGAAGGCAGGCCACTTCACACCCGAACAAGCGTTGGCAGTCATTCCTCCCGTCTGCGAAGCCATGCAATGCGCCCATGATCACGGCATTGTTCATCGCGACATCAAACCAGAGAACCTTCTTCTTGATAAGGAAGGACGCATCAAGATAGCCGACTTTGGAATTGCAAAAATGCTTCATGCCGAAGGGGCCGAGACAGATGTCACCGAAAGCCAACCAGCGGGCACACCGCAATACATGGCACCGGAACAGAAGGACACTAGAGGCGTCGATCACCGCGCAGACATCTATTCACTCGGCGTCGTTCTCTACGAACTCCTTACAGGCGAACTCCCAACACAAAACCTCCAACCGCCGTCCAAGAAGATCCAGATCGACGTCCGCCTTGATGAGATCGTCCTCAAGGCACTGGACGCCTCACCCGAATTCAGATTCCAGACCGCACAAGAGCTCCGCACGCAGGTCGAAACCATGGTAGGCGAATCGCCACAGCGCCAAACCAATCGACCAAAGGACAAACGCCCAAGATTGATCCGTTCCGGGTTCAGCATGCTTACCACTAAGGAAGATCTGGCGACCACCTCCGGACAAATGTTCTGTGTACGCACACGTGGCCAGTTGCTCCTTGATGACAACTATCTGACGCATTCAAAAAATGGAGTCTCTACCTCCATTCCGCTCAACTCCATTCGCGATCTCAGCATCGGGATGTTTCCTCGCACTGTGAACCCAGCAGGTCTGGACCTCATCTGCGTGACTTATGAAGAAGAGGGCCAACTGAAACAGGTCATCCTATCGCCTCACCAAAGTATCTTCAGCACGCCGGGGACCTACAACGCCAACCTCGGAGAATGGTTCAGGGTAATAGGTGACGCTGTTGAGGACGCGTCCGGCACTCGACCCAACTGCACTCCCTCTGATCAGCTGGATCTCCCCAAAGGAACCAAAGGCATGCTGGCATTCTATCTCGCCGCTCCTTTCATGATTCCGCTTCCCTTGATTTTTTTCCTGACCTTAAAAGCTGGAGAAGGATCAACGCCGTGGAGGTTACCCGTCATCGTAGGTGCCTTTATTGTAATTGGTACAGGGATTTTCTTATGGCTGCTCACCAGTAAAAGCCAACCACAGAGCGACATAAGACAACGCTCCAAGACTCACAAAGCAGTGATGGTGCTTCCACTGCTGGTGATTGCTCTGTTCGTGTTACTGAATTCCAGATTCCTAAGTTCCCGGTCGCCCGCCTCTTTATCATCCAATCCACCCGGCGCTGAACAGGTCAGGGCCATCCCTGCAAGTTTGTTTCCCAAGGGTGCACACATAGGTGGAGTCGATCACTCAGTCTTGGTCATTCACAACGATGCAGATGTGCACTACGTCTTCTACCATTCCGGTGATTTCAATTCATCCTCATCAGGCACTCGGAATACAGCGACCGGATCGTGGGAAGACAAAGGATCGATCGAACTAAAAAATGAACGCAGCTTCGGATATCTAAGATCCGCTCTCTACCCAGATGAACTCAACATCAACGGAGTAGACTACGATCTTCGCGAAGGGCGGATCTTCATCCTCAATGACGATGGAACTGTCACTCCAAACCCTCGCCCCATCTCTCTTCGCGACGCAAGAACACCGGAACGGATGGGACAACTCCTGGCCCCAGAGACCAAGACTCCCGTTGAGAAGCCCCAATAGAAGCTCTGTTGAATTTCGTTACTTCAACCTCGACAGCTTCTTGCGCACCAAAGCCGTCTGCTTGACGTCTAACACCTGCCAGCACGCAAGCCCGTTGCCGACGAGTTCCCACTCATCAAATTCCCAGACCACCTTCTTGTCCGGGGTAATCTCAAAGATCTGCGGATTGTCCTCGCCTGCATGACAGTTGCCGATGATGCGGTTTCCATTAGGCAACTCCTGAAGCATCGTCATCCATCCCAAGGTGATATCCGTTCCCGGCACCTTCTTGGTGATGTCCCAGACCACTTTCTTGTCCGGTGTGACTTCGACCACACTATTTCCGCCGCCTGAAGCAATCAGTGTATTCCCATTCTTCAGACGGATCGCGCCATACACACGTGTGTCGATCAGGTACTCCCAGACAATGTTCCCCTCCCCATCATACTCCGTGACCACGCCCGGACGTTCCGCACAGGTCAGATAATTCCCATTGTCCAAGATCCGCATAAGACGCGTCTTCTCACGCCCGCCCTTACCCAAAGGCACTTTCTTGGTGATCTTCCCCTTCTTGTCCACGTGAATGATCCGACCCACAGCACTCTCCACAATCACCGTCTCGCCATTGGCCAATCGAGCAAACGCATGCACGTCCACCCGTTTGCCCTTGTTCCCATTACGCACAGCACTGTCATACTGCCAGACCACCTTCTTGCCCAAGGTGATCTCCTTTGTCTTGGTCCATGAATCATGGAAGAGAATGTTTCCATTCTTCAAGAGATGCACATCGTGATGCCCTGCATGTCCCTTCTTGGGTCCTGGCGTATCATGCCGCCAGAGAACCGTGCCATCCGCCTCACAGATCGCCACCACATCCTTGCCGTAAGAAGCACTCACCAGCACCAAACGATCCTCAGCCGCAGAAGCATTCGAAAACGCAGCCAACGACAAGGTCAAAGCCAACAAACAGGAATAAAAACGGGTCATGCGAAGAATCATTAAGCAAACGCCCCTTTCAACGAAAGTAAGAAGAACGAGCAATCCCTGTAGAAAGACGCTCAGTTTTGCCGGGCAACAGTTCCGGAAGTCAGCGACAGGGGCATATTTACCTCCAGTTTCTTTAACAGGCTGAAACTCAGCAGGCACAAAGCACAGGGCTCCCAGCCCTGTGTCGAATCCCTTCATGATCCCCCGGCCTGTAAGGTCGGAGGCGTTGTTGCTCCCTCACCAAGAAACCGCCACCACCACCATTGTCTACGATCTCACAGAAACAAAAAAGCGCCACCTGGATAGGTGACGCTTTTTGAAATAGAATGTCTTTTAAACCTGTTTCTCTTACAGGAGCACTTCGGCGATCTGGACGGCGTTTAGGGCGGCTCCTTTGAGGAGTTGATCTCCAACAACCCAGAAGGCGAGTCCGTTGCCCAAGGCGCAGTCCTTGCGGATGCGACCTACAGCGCAGTTGTCTTTCTCTGCGATGTCGAGGGGCATTGGGTAAACGAGATTGGCGGTGTCGTCCAAGAGATCGAGGCCGGGTGCTTTGGAGAGCACTTCGCGGGCGGCTTCGACAGAGACGTCTTTCTCAAACTCAGCACTTACGGAAACGGAGTGCGCACGGTAAACAGGGACACGGACGCAGGTGCAGCTGACGCGGAGGTCCGGATGATTCATGATCTTGCGACCTTCGTTCTCCATCTTCATCTCTTCCTTGGTGTAGCCGGTGTCGAGGAATGAGTCGACGTGTGGAAGGACGTTGTTGGCAATCTGGTGTGGATAGACTTCGCGCGTGACTTCTTCGTCATTGGCGAGCTGTCCGATCTGCTTCTTGAGTTCCTCCAAGGCCTGCGCTCCGCTTCCGGATACGGCCTGATAGGTGGAGGCCCAGAGGCGCTTGACTCCGAATGCCTGATGAAGCGGATTGAGAGCCATCAGTGTGATGGCGGTCGTGCAATTGGGATTGGCGATGATGCCTTTGTGATTGCGGGCGGCATCCGGATTGATCTCTGGGACGACCAAGGGAACGTCTGGATCAATGCGGAAGGCACTGGAATTATCGACCACCACGGCACCTGCATCCACTGCAGATGACGCGTATTCTTTGGAGATACCTCCACCCGCACTAAAGAGCGCTATATCAACACCTTTGAAAGATTCCTTGGTCAATTCCTCAAGGGTGATTTCCTGTCCCTTGAAGGTCTGTTTTTTGCCGGCTGAACGAGCTGAGGATAGCAGGCGCATTTCGCCCACAGGGAAGTTGCGACGTTCGAGCACTCGAAGCATCTCAACACCCACGGCACCTGAGGCACCGACGATGGCAATAGTTGGATTCTCTTTCATAAAAGGGCGCGGACTATAATAAAGCACGCCGTCGTGTCAAACGACGGAGGCAGTCCAGGTAGATATTGGCGAATTCGTAGGCCTGGATAGTAGGATTGGAAGAGGTAGCATCATACCGAACAATCAGGCGCGAGGCTGGCATCCCGCTGGGATGCGGGCGCTCCCTGAATCGGATACCGGTGGTGTCACCCACTGAGCGGGTTCAACGCACCGGCTAATTGCTGTGATCCCTCCCGGGATCACATGTCTCAGAGTTCGTCGTCGGAAGTCGCACGCATGGACTCGGGATCGATGCCCTGCTCTTTGCACCAGTCGACGTAGGCGAGTGGTGAGATCTCTGATGGCTTGATTTCGCTGCGCCCACCCCAGAAGACATTGGTATAGAGAACAGGGATGCCCTCTTCTTCCAGATGCTTGTCGATGGCTGCCTTGTGCTTGAGGACGAGTTCTTTGTCAGTGCCATGAGCCACACCCATGACGTTGACGTTCTTGAACTCTGGCCCGCCTTCGCGCCAATAGGCATGGGTCATGATGTCATGACGTCCCACTTCGCCTCCGGCCTTGAGCTCCATACCTTCTGGAACGGCCCAGTGAAAGAGTGCGTTGAACTTGGTGACACGCTCGCCGGTCTTCAATCGCTTCACGTGTTCGAGGAACGTGGAGAAACGTCCGATCACTCGGCGTTTGTTCAGATCTTCAGCGACAGTGTAGAATTCCTCGAGGCTGACGCCGGCTTCTTCTGCGCGTGCGGCCCAGATGTCTTTACAGATCTCATCGATCTCAAACTCACGCTTGAGCGCTGTCATAATCCGCCATTCGTGCTCAGTGAGTTCCACAACAGAAACCTTCACTGCTTCAGCGACGACATCGGCGCGACTGCCCGGCTCCATGCCACGACGTCGCATATGGCCTACTCCCAATGCAAACAGACGCTTGGCGGGCATCAGGCGAAAGTGCCCCGCACCAATGATCTTGGAAAGGTGTTCGCAATGCCGGGTCATGGAGTATCCTTGTGGCACCTTGAGCGTTGTCCAAAGCTTGTAGGTTGATCCCGCTGAGACATTGTCAGTGGATCGTGTGACCACGTGACCGGAGAATGGATCCTTCTCGAAGAGGTAGTTGAAAGCAGCATCGAGTTGATCGAGGTTCACTTCCCATGCAACCAACGAGCCTTTGGCGAGGTTGGTGGCGAGCATGGTCTGGCGCACACGGCGGATGGTGCCGCCTTTGAGCATGGCCTTGATCCGCGCGATGACGGTTTCTTCATCCACGCCTGATTGGCGGGAGATTTCTCCGATGGGATCTTTTTGAAATCCTTGAAGCTGATCTTCTGAGACTTTGAGAATCTGGTTATTGACCGGATCCTCGATCTGCACTGGTAACGTTTCGGAACTCATAAAGGCGAGATCATGGTTCACACCCGTTGCCCTTGCAAGCGACATGCTTGCCCTGCCCCAACCCAATTTTGCCCCCACCCCTCATCCACTTTAACGACAAAAGCATGGCTTTTCTCTGTTTGATGCCCGCTTGGTAACACGCTAAAACCTGCGTATGGATCTCGCTGACGAAACGGATCTGATCGCCCGCTGCAGACGCGGGGATCAAGACGCGTGGAGTCAGCTCTTCCAAGAACACTACGCTCCGACCTGCCGATTTGTGTTCCAGTTGGCCTCGGATCTTTCACTGGAAGACACTGAGGATATCGTGCAGGAGAGCTTTCATTCCGTCATTCAGCGCCTCAGGCAATTCCGTGGAAACTCCCGTCTTCAAACATGGATTTTCCGAATCGCCGCCAACAAATCCCGCGATTTCCTGTCCAAGCGCAATGCATTGAAGCGTGGCGGAGGCAAGAGCGATGTCCCTCTCGATGCGGAAGATCCAGAGACGGGATTGGTGGCACAGTTGGCAACGGATGATCCATCCGCATCCCAGACGATTGCACAAGGCGAAGACTCCATTTTCATTGGTGAAGCTCTTGAGGCATTGGGTGAAACCTGCCGGGAGATCATTCAACTACGTTACTTTGGTGACCTGAGTTATGAAGAAATCAGCAGGACGTTGGAGGTCAATGTGAAGACCGTGAGTTCCAGATTGAGCAAGTGCCTGGACAAGCTGGAAAAACTCACCCGCATGATTTTTTCGAAGGCAAATGAGATCCGTTCCTCGTCCAATACCTGACGCATATGTCCTCTGAACCTGAAAAAGCCATTGAGAAAGAGATTCGCAGCTACGCGGATCAACGTCGCCGCATGGCTGAGGATGCGTTCGAGTTGTCTGAGGATACTCATGAGGAACTACTTCAGGAAGCGGACCGTATTTTTCCTCAATCCATTCTTCGGCCCACATCCGTGCCCACCACCCAGCCATCCATATGGCCACTTCTGTTTCGTAGGGTCGCTCTCTTTGTCCCCTTGGCAGCCCTGCTGGTGATCACCGTTCAGACATGGATCGACCGCCGCGCTCCCGTTGGCGACGCAGCCAAACTCGCGCCACCTACTGACAATCAGATCGAAACAGCACCTCTACCACCGCTGGCCGAACCGGCAGCAGGCGCAGAAATGGAACTCTCAGCCAACACCGCGCCAGTATCCGTATTGGACAATGTGGATCTGGAGAGCATCCGTGAACCAGCGATGCCCGGCCCCAAACCGACTTTTACCTACACAACGGAGAGAGCCTCCTCTGCCCCAGCGGAAGCACCAGCTCCCCCCACCGAGCCAGCCGCCCAACCAAAAATGGCTGTAGATTCACTCAGTGCCGGTAGAAAGACCGCGCCATCACCCAGCAGGGAGATCGCCACCAAGCCCGCCTCACAGAAAGCAGAAGACAAAGACGTGGTTGTATCAACTACAGCAGTAGCGCCTATGAGCGCAGCGGCCCCAAGAACATTCAAAGCAGAGGCAGCAAAGAGTGTCTCACCATACCAGCAATCGTTTCTTCGCAAGGAGTTCGTGGAGACTGAAAACCTGAGAGCCAATTTCAACAGTCCACAGATCAACGAAGCGCTCAAGTCCTTCTCAGTCACATTCGCCAACGACCAATTAATCCTGACTGATCAGACTGGCAAACAGTTCCGTGGCCCGATCCATCTGAACTACACACCACCTGCAGCCCCTTCAGCCGGATCATTGCTCGAGCGCATTGAGAAGGAGGTCAGCACCACGACCTCCAAGCCATCCAACACCTTCCTCTACTTCGAACTCGCGGGGCCGAACAACTCTGCGTTCACTGGCAATCTGGTCCCTGACACCGCCCTTCAGCCGGCATCCATTTCCAATCTCGAACAAATCCGTTTGCAAAACTATCAGGTCCGAGGGCGGGCACAGATTGGCACCAACGACGTTTTCATTCATGCTGTCCCAAGCGGCAATTGATTCATCCGCATCCAACCAGCATGTCTTCCGATTCTACTCCCGGCACATCCAAGTTGAAGAAACTCATTATCGCAGCAGCGATCATGGGAGCAATCGGCGTGGCCCTCCTGCTCGCCTTCGACATTGATGTCAAAACCCTGAAGGGACTCTTCGACAAGACACTCACGTTCCTTAGAGAACATCCGTCGTTGATCTTCTGGGCCATCGTCATTCTCCCCGGAGTTGGTTTTCCGGTCAGCGCGCTCTTGATTGCAGCAGGCGGTGTCTATGGTCAGAAGTATGGAACCCCCACGGCAGCCCTCCTCTGTATTGCTGCCATTTCCATGAACATCATTTGGACCTACCTGCTGGCGCGCGGCCCGGCACGTCACCTTCTTGAAAAGATCATTGCGAGCACAGGGCATTCGCTGCCTGTGATCATGGAAAAGAACTATCTCCGCATCGCCGTCATCGCGCGTGTCACCCCGGGCATTCCATTGTTCGTGCAGAACTACCTACTTGGGTTGGCCAACATTCCTTTCAAGATCTACTGCCTCGTCAGCATCGGCTTTCAGGCATTGTGGACAACGGGGTTTGTCGTCTTCGGTGAAGCTGCTCTCGACGGAAACGTCATGCTCGTCGTCGGCGCCGTGGGAATCCTCGTTGCCGCTGCACTGGGCACCAAGGTGATCAAGGTGCGTATGGAGGCACGTAAGAAAGCTGAAGAATCAAAATCATGACCCCCAATGATTCATCCCTGTTTCTGGAAATTGCCAAGTCACTCATGAGCGTGCCTGCTGCTCCCTATCACGAGCAGGCAATGTCCAAGGTGGTCAAACAGATCTGTAGCGACCACAAGATCCAGCTCCGCTCCACACGCTGTGGTAATCTGATTGCGACAGTAAAAAAGGGTAAGGCCGGACGCCCCATGGTCATGGCGGCACATATGGATCATCCAGGATTCGACATCAAGAAACAGCTCGGCCCCACCCAGTGGAGGGCAGATTTTCTCGGAGGCGTGCCAGACCGTTACTTCAAGGATTCCACACGGCTACGTCTCCAACCAGGCAATCATCCGGCCCTACTTGGTGAACGAATTCATGCCAAGAAGAAGCAATTTGCCCTGTTTTCAAGAACAGCACCCAAGCTGCCCCCCACCCATGCCGTCTGGGATCTGAAGCCTTTTCAGAAGAAGGGCAACATGATCCACGGACGCGCCTGCGATGATCTGATCGGCTTGGCATCGGCTCTCACGACATTGATTCTGCTCAACAAGAGTCGAAAGGCAGTCCACGCAATCGCATTGATCACGCGGGCTGAAGAAGTCGGTTTTCACGGTGCACTGATGGAGACGATTGAGAAGAAGCTACCCAAGAATCCTTTGATCCTGTCCTTGGAAACAAGCAGTGAAATGCCTCCAGTGAAACAGGGCGAAGGCGTCATCATCCGGGTGGGTGACCGTTCCTCAGTCTTTGATTCACAGACCACCCGTTTCCTCGGAATCATCGCAGAATCCCTGAAAAAGAAGGATTCCGGCTTCAAATACCAACGTGCCCTGATGCAAGGCGGAAGCTGTGAAGGAACTGCTTTTCAAGAATTCGGCTATCAAACAGGCGCCCTCTGTGTGGCGCTCGGCAACTATCATAACTGCGGCCCTGAAGACATCGTGAGAGAAGAGAACATCCACCTCCATGATGCCTTGGGAATGGTGCAGTTACTCACCCGCGCCGCTCATGATTTACCCAAGATGGATAGCCTCAATGGAAGAGTCACAAGCAGGCTCCAAAAGCTCCGTTCGGAGGCCGAACGCGAGTTCTCAAGCCGGTGATCCATCCAAAGACAGCTCGGTCTCAAAACCACACACCATCAAATTTCCTGAAATTCGGCACGAAAATCCATTGCGGCGCAGAGTCGCAAGCCGTAAAAAAACGCCCGTAAAAGTGCGATTGGAACGTTCCCCCCAGAAGGAACACCCCAGAAAGCAAAGCCATGCCTGACCCCGGTTCATCCTCACCTGACTACCCCTCCCTTGGGGCTTCCATTGATTCCCTAGCTGAAGGGCAAAAGGTGTTCGACCGCTACACCCTGATGAAAGTCATCGGCCGCGGCCGTATGAGTGTCGTCTGGTTGGCATGGGATGACAACAAAGAGCACGACGCCGCACTCAAGTTTCTCCCAGAGATGGTGAAACCTGATCCAACGGCACTGGCCAATCTCAAACGGGAAGTTCAAAAACTGAATGATTTGGACAACGAACAGATCGTTGTTCCCTACGGAGTAGAGACAGAAGGCTCCCTGATTGCCATCGCCAGCCCCCACGTGGAAGGCAGCACCCTTTCACACCTTAGAGAAGAGATCAGCGGCAAGGTCTTTTCTCCACCTGAACTTTCAGACTGGCTCGTTCAGGTCTGTGAGGTACTCGAATACGCCCATGGCGAAGGCAAGATCCACGGAGACCTTAAGCCCGGAAATCTGATGGCCAATCAAAAGGGTCGCCTGATGATCACCGATTTTGGCATGGAGCGTCATGTGGTGGAGTTTGTCAAAAAGACCAGCGAGTTTCCTGATGCTGATCGTGACCTTCCCTATCTCAGCCCTCAATTGGCCACCGGCAATGGAGAACCGACCATCCTTGATGAAGTCTATTCTCTCGGTGCCACCCTCTATGAACTGCTGACCAGCAAGCCCCCTTTCTACGCCGGAAACATCCTGCTTCAGGTGGAACAAAAGGTTCCGCCTCCAATGACCCACCGCAGAAAAGAGATCCGCGTCATTGGAGAACCCATTTCACGAATTTGGGAAGAAACCGTCGCAGCTTGTATTTCAAAGGACCCGACCCAGCGCCCTCAAAGCGTTCAGGAATTGTTCGACATGCTCGAACTCGAGCGGCCAATGGCAACCGGTGGTGAAAGCATTGATCAAATCAATCCTGAGACGGTCCCGGTGGCCCCTCCTCCCAAGAGCCTGAACAAGGTTTATGCCATCGTAGCAGGACTCCTCTTTTTCACGATCGCACTAGGCGTCTTTTTCTCTGCACGCAAAGGCAACAAGAACCTCCAGACTGATCTCGCCTTCCAGGCAGCACAAGAGAACCAGAAGGCGGCAGAAGAAGCGCGACTGAAAGCCGAAGAAGAGGCTCAAGCCAGTCGTATACAGGCCGAAGCAGAAGCCGCCAAGATCAAGGCTGCTGCTGAAGCAGAAGCCAAGGCCCTTCAGGACCAACAGCGAAAAGAATCTGCAGCGGCCGAAAAGAAGATGGCAGAACTCAGAGCATTACAGGATAAGCTGGAAGCCGAGCGACTCGCAAAGATTGAGGCCGAGAAGAAAGCCATGAATCAGGCCCAGTCTGCACAAAGCCAAGAAGCACAAGCCGACCTCTTGAAGGCACAGCAGGAACGTCTTGCTGCTGAAGAAGCAGCCAAGAAAGCAAGAGAGGAAGCTGAGGCATTGAAGAAACAGGCTGAGATGGAATTGGCCGCCCAGCAGAAAAAGATCGAAGAGGCACGACGCAAGGCCGAGGAAGCCGAACGCACACGCCTTGCTGCCGAACGCAATGCAGCCATGGCATCCAAGGAAGCCGAAAAACAGCGCATGGCTCTATCTGAAAAACGGATGGATGAAGAACGCATGCGCATGGCAGTTCTGGCTGAAGAACAACGTAAGAAGCGTGAGGAAGAGCTGAAACGCTTGGAGGCCGAACGCCTAGTGAAGGAAGAAGCCGAACGTAAGAAACGCGCTGCTGAACTTGCTGAAAAACAGTTTTCTTCAGAAAAAGATGTATGGTTCAACACCTTGGGTCAGAAATTCCAAAAGGTAAAAAGCACGCACTTCAGCGTAGTGGAAGTCCGTGTCGGAGACTTTCAGGAATTTGTTCTGAAGAGTGGTTATGATGCAGGCCGCGGTTGGCGTTCCCCCGGCTTCCGCCAAGACAGTTCACACCCTGTGACCAATGTCTCTTGGCAGGATGCAGCAGCATTCTATGACTGGTTGTCCAAGAAGGAACAGCTCGAGGGAATCATCACCGGCCATCACTACCGCATGCCGACTGATCTCGAATGGAGCAGCGCGGTCGGACTCCCGAGCGAAGCCGGTTCTTCCGCCCTTATCCGCGACAGCCAGATCAAAGGAAAGTATCCATGGGGCAGCGAGTTCCCTCCTGTTGGCTCACCTGGAAATTACACAGATCTGATCTCCTTTGACGACTACCCCAACACTGCACCGGTCGGAAGTTTTGCTGCCAATTCGAATGGTTTGCACGACATGGGTGGCAACGTATGGGAATGGACAGAAGACTGGTGAGACAGCAGTCAGAAGCAAAAAGTTCTACGCGGTGGATCATGGCTTGGATACCTTTCAGGCTCCATGCTTTCCTCCTACAGACGCTTCCTTGATCCTTCAGAACGTCGTAACGATCAGGGCTTTCGGATCGTAATTGTGGCAGACGGAGCAAAATAAAAGGATCAAAATGAAGAAAACCCGCAGAAATACTGCGTTTTCTTCATCATTTCACTTGCGCCGAGAATCACAAAAGACGTAAATTTTTTTCGGTAATCAGTTTAACCAAATCAAAATCACCTAAAAATAAAACCATATGGCAGTTATCAAGAAACCACTTACCAAGTCTCAGATTGCAACAGAGATTGCCGAGGCTGCAGAGATTCCAAAAAAGACAGCTGTGCTGATCCTCGATCACCTTGCACAGATGGCCTACAAGAATGCTAAGAACTCCTTCACCATCCCAGGTATTGGCAAGCTCCTCATCGTAAACCGAAAGGCACGCATGGGCCGCAACCCACAGACCGGTGAAGCCATCAAGATCGCTGCTAAGAAGCAGGTGAAATTCCGCCTCTCAAAGGCATGTAAGGATGCGATCATCCCACCAAAGAAGTAATTTAATTTACTGATTTCTGAGGCACTTCGAGCATCGCTCGGAGTGCCTCTTTTCTTTTAATACCCTAACCATGCAGATTGCCATCGTCGGTTGCGGTGCACTTGGGAGCTTTTACGGTGCACGCCTTCAACGCGCAGGAAACGAAGTCCACTTCCTGCTAAGAAGCGATTATGAACACGTCACCAAGAAAGGCCTCAAAGTCCAGAGCATCGAAGGCAATTTTCACATTCAACCCAAGTGTCACAACGCACCGGATTCGATCGGCCCGGTCGATCTCGTCATTATAGGAATGAAGACCACCGGGAATCATTCCTTCCCTTCCCTTCTCCCTCCCCTAGTTGATTCACACACGGCTGTCCTGACGTTGCAAAACGGAATGGGAAGCACAGATCAACTCGCAGAGCTATTCAATCCGGAACAGATCCTTTGTGGACTTTGCTTTGTCTGCATCAACCGCCTCTCTCCCGGCGTCATTGACCACACCGCACACGGACGAATCACCATGGGGGAATTCGATGGATGGCCTAAGCCACGCACACACGACATTGCTCAACTCTTCAAGAACGCAGGCATACCTTGTCAGGTCTTGGAATCGCTTGAGGCAGGCCAGTGGGAAAAATTGGTTTGGAACATTCCGTTCAATGGCCTCGGAGTCGCCGCCGCGTTTGGCTTGGAAGCAATGACCTCCCCTGCGCTTCCTGAGGAGCTGACGCAAGACACCGTCTTTCACACGAAGAGTCTGCTTGAGTCCGTCGAATGGAGACAACTCGTTCACGATCTCATGCTCGAGGTGATGGCCACATCTGAAGCCTATGGGCATACACTCCCTTCGGATCTGGCAGATAAAATGATTCTGCGCACTGGAGAAATGGGAGCCTACAAGGCATCCACTGTGCTCGATTTTGAAAAAGGAATCCCCATGGAGATCGACACTCTGTTTCTCGAACCACACAGACGAGCCAAGGCCAAGAATGTCCCAACACCCATTCTCGATCGCCTTTGTCAATTGATGCAGTCGCTGAAGAAACCCTGATTCCCTCTCCGTGATCAGGTCAATTATTGGCATCCCAGAGTCAACACAAGTCATTGCCTCTGAAGCAACTCCTCTGCAAGGTCTCCATATCACTGACACACCTCTCAGCTAATCATTTCAAATGCAGACAAGAAAACTAGGCAACACCGATCTCGAACTCCCCATCGTTGGATTCGGAGCATCTTCACTCGGACAGGAATTCCGCCAGGTGCGGATTGACGAGGCACTTGAGAGCGTCCATGTCGCGCTCGACCTCGGTATGAACTTCATCGACACCTCACCCTTCTACGGACGTGGAATGAGTGAGGTCATGCTGGGCATCGCCTTACGCGATGTGCCAAGAGATAGTTACACCCTCTGCTCCAAGCTGGGTCGCTATGATCTGGAACACTTCGATTTCTCAGCCAAGCGTGTTGCCGAATCTGTGGACGTCAGTCTCCACCGCATGGGCACCGATCATCTGGACATCATCCTCTGTCACGACATTGAATTCGTCCCAATGCAACAGATCGTGGACGAGACGATTCCAGCGCTCCAAAAGATCAAGGAACAAGGCAAGGTCCGCTACATCGGTTTCAGTGGTTACCCGATGAAGATCTTTCCATTCATTCTCGACCAGATCGATGTGGACTGTGTCCTCAGCTACAACCAGTACACACTGCAGAACACCCGTTTTGCAGACGAAGTGGTTCCCATGCTGAAAGAAAAGGGAGTAGGCGCCATGAACGCCGGACCATTCTCCGCCAGACTGCTGACCAACGCTCCACTGCCTGCATGGTTGAAGGAGCCCGAGAGTGTAAAGAACGCCGCCCGCCAAGCCGCTGCTGCCTGTAAGGAACGCGACGTGGATATCGCTCAACTGGCGTTACAATTCTCAATCGCCAATGAAGACATCAGCACCACCATTTCCGGCAGTGCCAATCCGGCGAACATCCGCAAGTGGGCCGACTGGGCAGCCAAGCCGATCGATGAAGATCTGCTCGCTGAAGTTCAGTCCATCTTCGCCCCAGTAAAGAACCTCGGTCACAAGGAAGGACTCGAGGAAAACAACTAAGTCGCAGCAACCCATTTAATCCCCTTTCCATTCACAGCATGAAAGCCATTCAACTCACCGAGCCCAAGAAGTTCGAATCCATCACACTTGAGGAACCCAACAAGCCGGCCGCAGGTCAGGCGCTGGTCCGCGTGCACCGCATCGGCATCTGTGGCACAGACTATTCAGGCTACCTCGGCAAGATGCCCTTCTTCAGCTACCCACGTATTCCAGGTCATGAATTGGGCGTGGAGGTTCTGGAAGTCGGCGAAGGTGTCACAAACGTCCAGGCAGGCGACAACTGCAGCATTGAGCCTTACATGAACTGCGGCACCTGCTACCCATGCCGCAAAGGCAACAGCAACTGTTGCGAAAACCTCAAGGTCATTGGAGTCATGGAAGATGGCGGCATGCGTGAGCGCTTTCTGATCCGCGCTGAAAAACTTCACCCATCCAAGTCACTCAGCTACGAGCAACTTGCTCTGGTTGAGACATTGGCAATTGGTTGCCATGCCACAGATCGTGGCAATCCTGGAAAAGGTGACCACGCACTGATCATCGGTGCCGGCCCTATCGGATTGGCCACTCTGGAATTCACACGCCTCACCGGTGCCACCGTCACCGTCATGGACATGGTGGAATCTCGTCTTCAATTCTGTAAAGACACCTACGGCATTGATCACACCGTTCAGTTCAAAGGCGATGGATCCGAAATGGACCAGATCATGGAGATCACTGGAGGAGACCGCTTCTCTGTCGTCACAGACGCTACCGGAAACAACCGCTCCATGGCCAACGCCATGAACTACGTCGCTCACACCGGCAAACTCGTCTACGTAGGCATCACCACTCAGGAAGTCAGCTTCGAGCATCCAACCTTGCACCGCCCTGAGATGACACTCAAAGGCAGCCGCAACGCCCTTCCCCGAGATTTTGGACGCATCATCAGCCTGATCGAAGACGGCACCATCAACACAGATCCATGGATCACCCACCGTACCACCTTCGAAGACATGATCGGCGAGTTTGAGAACTTCACCAAACCCGAAACCGGCGTCATCAAAGCCGTAGTAGAGGTGGAGTAACTCTTCTCTGTGCCTCTGCGACTCTGCGTGAGACCAATCCCCAATACACCATGATCGACGCACATCAACACTTCTGGCAACTCGACAAATCATTCGAATATGGCTGGCTGCAGAACCCTGATCTTGCCGCCATCAATCACGACTACCTTCCGCATGACCTGAAGCAAAACATCGACAAGGTCGGTGTGAAGCAAACCGTCTTTGTGCAGACACAGCACAACGTGGAGGAAAACCGCTGGGTGCTCGAGATGGCCGAAGAGAATGACTTCATCGCCGGTGTTGTCGGCTGGGTGGATCTGGCCAGTGAACAATGCGAAGAGCAACTACTTGAGTTCAAGGACCAGCCCAAGTTCGTCGGTATCCGTCACGTGGTTCAGGATGAGAAGGACGATGATTTCATCATCCAGCCCAATGTCATCCGCGGCCTCAAGGTGCTTCAAAAACACGGCGTGCCCTACGACCTGCTCTTCTACGTCAAGCACCTCAAACACGCAGAGACGCTTGCCAAGGAATTGCCCGACCTGAAGATGGTCATCAATCATCTTTCCAAGCCTCGCATCAAGGATCAGTCATTCGATGATTGGCTCCCCCAGCTCCAGGCAGCTGCCAAGTATCCCAACATGTACTGCAAGCTGTCCGGCATGATCACAGAAGCTGACTGGGCCAATTGGAAACCGGCCGACCTCAAGCCATACGTCCAACACGCACTCGATGCCTTCGGCCCGGAACGCTGCATGTATGGATCCGACTGGCCGGTATGCGAACTAGCCGGCACCTACGAAGAAGTCTTCAACGCACTCAAGGAAGCCCTCGGCCCCATTTCAGAAGACGAACAAAAACTCATCTTCGGCGACACAGCCAAGAAGTTCTACGGACTGAAGGGATAGGAAGGGTTCAGCCTGTGCTACCTCGTTCGTAGTTCCGCCTTTAGGCGGTCCTCACGCAATGATGAAAAGTCATTCTCCATTCACTCAAAACTTCCCGCGTAGGGTGCGCTCCATACGATTGATGCCGAAAACCGCCTATGAGGCCGCCTAAAGGCGGAACTACGAACAGCCCCATTCGAACGCCAAGCTTGATCGCAATCGATATCTAGAATCAGACTGATGCCGCAATTCTCCTAAAGCATCTACTTTCGCTACAAAACGTCATTTCAATGAGCGACATACTCGACCAACTCAAATCACTACGCCTCGTTCCAGTCATCGCACTCGATGATGCCTCTCAAGCCAATCCACTGGCTGACGCACTTGCGGGCGCCGGACTGCCCTGCGCAGAGATCACTCTGCGCACTCCGTCAGCATTGGATTCCATCCGCGCTCTAAAGGATCGTACAGACATTCTCGTAGGGGCCGGCACGGTTCACTCTGCAGAACAGGCAGCCAGTGCGGTCGAAGCAGGTGCATGTTTCATCATCTCTCCCGGATTCAACCTTCGCACTGTCACATGGTGTCAGGAAAACGACGTCCCCATCTATCCGGGTATATCCAGTCCCACCGATCTGGAATCCGCCATGGAAGCAGGACTGAAGGTCGTGAAGTTCTTTCCAGCAGAATCACTGGGAGGTGCCAAGATGCTCAAGGCCCTGGTCGCCCCCTATCATGAAATGACCTTCATCCCCACAGGTGGGATCAACACAGGTAATCTCGCCGACTATCTTGCGATCTCTCAGGTAGCAGCCTGTGGCGGCAGTTGGATGGTGTCCAAAGATCTGCTCAAGGCCGGCGACTTCGACACCATCAGCAAACTCACCAGCGAAGCAGTCGCCCTCGCCAAGAGCTGCTGAACCTGCGCCTCCTCGTTCGTAGCTCCGCCTTTAGGCGGTTCTCGCGTAATGATAAAACAGCCTTTCCTTTTCCCGTTCAGCACGAGATCTCTGTGACATGATTTCATTTCGTCCCCACCTTGATGTCTGCTGATGGGCTGATAACATCCACTCATCCAAAATTGACATCGAGCGTCCCCTCCTGCGTTCGGCACAACAACAATCATGCGTGTTCCATTGCCGTTCTCCATTTCACAAATGAATCGACTCCTCCTTTCTCTGCTCCTCGTCGCATCGACCTCTCTTCTCGCCGCCGAAAAGAAGTTGGTTGATGCCAAGAACATCAAGCTAAACAAAGCACAGCCCGACGCTGATCCCGAGCTGGAGAAGTATGCCATCTTCGAAAAGACAGCCCCCTTCCCCACACCTGCCACCCCCATCTCGACGGACCTGCCTCTCAAGCTGAAGAAAGGCACACGCATCGCCCTGATCGGCAACACGCTCTTTGATCGCAGCCGAGAGTTTGGCTGGTTCGAGTCACGCATCCACCAACTCAATCCAGGCAAGAACCTCGTCATCCGTTCACTCGCATGGTCCGCTGATGAGATCGACATCCAACCACGCCCGGACAACTTCGGTTCACTCGATCAACACCTCACTGTCCAGAAGCCCGATGTCATCTTTGCCGCATTCGGTTTCAATGAATCGTTTGGCGGTCCAGAGAAGATCGAAGCCTTCCGTCAACGCCTCACCAAGTTCGTCCAACACGTCAAGAGTCGCAGCTACAATGGGAAATCAGCACCCAAGCTCGTGCTCTTCTCCCCGATCGCCAATGAGAACATCGAGGGCGTCAAAGCAGCCGATCTCAACAACGCCAACATCGCCGCCTATTCCAAGGTGATGAAAGAAGTGGCTGCAGCAGAGAAAGCAGGATTCATCGATGCCTACACCGGGACAGAGTCGGCCATGAAATCCACTGGAAGCGATCTCACGCTCAACGGATGTCACCTCAATGACGAGGGCTATCAGATCTTCGCCAATGTCACCGCGCCTCAGCTCTTTGGAAAAATGGAGCTGCCTCCACACAGCCCAGCACTAAGCGAAGCTGTGGTGGAAAAGAACACCCAGTTCTATCACCGCTACCGTCCGCTCAACACCTTCTACTACACAGGTGGTCGCAACAAATCCTACGGTTACCTCGACTTCCTGCCCGCCATGCGAAACTTCGACATCATGGTGGCCAATCGCGACAAACGCATCTGGGACATCGCCGCAGGCAAAAGCGTCCTGGCAAAGATTGATGACAGCAACGTCCCTCCGCTTCCCGAGACCATTCAGTCACGCGGTGCCAATGAGTGGCTGAGCCCGGCAGACGAGCTCAAGGCATTCGATGTTGATCCACGTTTCGAAGTAAACATCTTCGCCTCTGAAGAAACCTTCCCAGACATTGCCTGCCCGATTCAGATTCGTTGGGACAGTCAGGGACGTCTCTGGGTTGCCTGCAGCACGACCTATCCACACATCTACCCCGGCCAGAAACCACACGACAAGATCGTCATTCTTGAAGATACCGATCAGGACGGCGTGGCCGACAAGTCCACTGTCTTTGCCGACGACGTTCACATCCCACTTTCCTTCGAGCTTGGCGACGGTGGGGTCTACGTCTCAGAGGAGCCACATCTCACCTTCCTCAAGGACACTGATGGCGACGGCAAGGCAGACCTCCGTAAACAGCTCTATACAGGCTTCGGCGTCGAGGACTCACATCACGCGCTTCACGACTTCGTCTGGACGCCTGAGGGCGATCTGCTCTTCCGTGAAAGCATCTTTCACAACAGCCAAGTGGAAACGCCCTATGGCCCCATCCGCGCAAAGAACAGCGCATGGTTTCAGCTACGACCCGAAAGCCACCGCCTGACCAGCTTTGGCAACTACCCCAACACCAATCCATGGGGAGTGACCTTTGACGACTGGGGACAACACGTGGCTAGTCATCCCATCTTTGCCAGCGCCTTCCACGCCACTAATCCTCCCTATCCTGAGCAACATCCGCGACCAGCCGGAATCCCCGCCTACTCTGGCACCTGCGGACAAGAGTTCATTGATTTCCCCAACTGGCCAAAAGAGATGCAGGGCAACTTCATCAAGGTTCGTTACAAACCGAACAACCGCGTTGAGATCCACAAGTGGAACGAAACAGCAGATTCATTTGAGGAGGAATATGTCTCTGACCTCATCTTCTCACGCAATCTAAGCTTCATCCCGGTCGACATCCGCTTCGGTCCTCGCGGCGGCCTTTATATCTGCGACTGGTACAACCCCATCAAAGGACACGCCCAATACTCACTGCGCGACGTCCGCCGTGATCGCAAGTCCGGACGCATCTTCCGCATCGTGCCCAAAGGCAACAAACAACCAGAGGCACCTAAGATTGCCGGAGCCAGCGACAAGCAACTCCTCGATATCCTCAAGCGCCCCGAATACCGCATCCGCTATATCGCCAAGCGAGAACTCCGTGAACGCAACCCCATCACGCTTGCACGCACACTGGACAAATGGGTTTCAGCACTGGACGCAGATGACCCACGCTTCCGCCACCACCAACTGGAAGCCCTCTGGCTCTACCGCGCTCTCAACGCCTCTCGCCCGGAACTGTTGAAGGAACTCATGAACTGCGAGGTGCACTACGCCCGTGCCGCCGCCACACGTCAATTCCGCCATCAGTCCGATCTCCTTTCAGACAAGGACGCCCTGCTCAAGGCAAGAGCCAATGACGAAAGCGGACTGGTCAGACTCGAAGCCGCGATCGCCGCAAGTTACATCGGAGGCCAGGCAGCATTTGATGCCGTTGTCGATACCATTGCCTACCCAGCTGAAGCGCACCTCAAATACGCCATCGCCACAGCGCTTGGTTCAGAAACACTTCGTTCCTACTGGCGCAACACCGATGGCTCCAGCAGTCATCCCGAAGTGGCCAAGTTCATGGCCGAGTTCAAGAAGTCGTCCCAAACAAAGGCCAAGCGAGGCAACCGCACTGCCAACGAAGCCGCCTTCGACAGTCAAAAAGGACTCAAAAAGGTAAAGATCTCCTGCGTGCCCGAACGCATGCTCTACACCGTCACCGAATTCACAGTAAAGGCAGGACAGCCCGTGCGACTGATCTTTGAGAACCCAGACGCCACTCCGCACAATCTCGTCATCATCGAACCCGGTTCCGAAGCTGAGATCGGCATGGCTGGCAACGCCATGGCAGCCACCAAGGATGGACTCAAAAAACACTTCATTCCCACGTCCAAAAAGATTCTCCATCACACCAAGTTGATCAACGTGGACCAAAGCGAGACCATGCGCTTCAAGGCACCGAAGAAGCCCGGAAACTATCCCTACATCTGCACCTTCCCCGGCCACTGGATCATCATGAAAGGCGTGATGAAAGTGGTGGAGTAACAATAAATGCGGCGGTCACAGACCGCCGCTACAGTCTCTAATGTAGCGGCGTCTCTATGAGCGCCGCTCTTTTCTTTCCTTTCGGTCACAACTCACGCACCCATGCGTGAGATTCCTCGTTTTCACCGCTCAACCGGCTCGATCACCGTCCTTAGAGCCTCGGCACGAGCTATGCTAATTGGTGTGGCAAGGAACCAACACCCAACCAGCCGAGGATATGAACACATCTTTTCTGATCCGGAAGAAACGAGGATTCTCAAGCTTGGATGCGATCACTTTGATCGTCTGTGGAGGCGTCATCTTCTTCTTCGTCACACAGGTCATTCCATCGATGACAAGAAGAAACAATTGTGGAGCTGCCCGCATCAAATGCGTCGGCAATCTCAAGCAGATCGGACTCGCCTTCCGCATCTTTGCCAACGAGCACGATAATCAGCTCCCTTTCCAAACTCCGGGACTGACTCTTTATCCAAGCGAAGGAAATGGAGGAAACCCGACCATCTATCAAAACACCACCAATCTTCAGGCGTGGCAGGTCTTCCAAGCCATGTCGAATGAGTTGGCTTCTCCCAAGGTATTGGTATGTCGAGGCGACAATAGATGGATAGGCAGCAAAGCAGATCACTTCCGCCAAGACAGCACCAATGCCGTTCCCTATTCCAGTTCTGGCACACGCAATGCAGCCACGAGTTACTTCATTGGATTGAATGCTGATGAGAAACGTCCGACAGCCATTCTCGCGGGTGACCGTAATATCTCCGTGCGGGACAAACGGTATCGGTTGGAACCCGGCCTGACTCAGTTCGATGTCTCAACGGAGCCCAAGGGGCGCCAATGGCTGCATCCCAAGAACGGTTTTCATCGAGACGGAAATCTCGTTTTCGCCGACGGAAGCTCCTCGCTAAACACAACTGAACAATTGAGAACGCACATCTCAAATATCAAGCAGACCTACGGCACCAATGCGCTGCTCTTTCTGTTTCCAAATGAGATTCCCTCTCCCTGAAGTGCTACGGTCACAGACCGACGCTACACAGCGTTGTAGCGGTGTCTCCATGAGCGCCGCATACTTCTCCCCAACTCAACTGATCAGGTCCTTGATGATGTGGGATTCTTCGACACCGGTGAGGCGTTGATCGAGGCCCTGATGCTTTACACTGAGTCGCTGGTGATCGATTCCCATGCGGTGCAGAATGCTGGCGTTGAGATCTCTGATGTGCACGGGATTCTCTGTGATGTTGTAGCTGAATTCATCGGTCTTGCCGTAGCTGAATCCGCCCTTGGTCCCTGCTCCTGCCATCCACATGGTGTAACAGCGTGGATGATGATCGCGGCCGTAATTGGAACGCGTTAATGTGCCTTGGCTATAGATCGTGCGGCCGAACTCTCCACCCCAGATCACGAGCGTGTCTTCGAGGAGTCCACGTTGTTTGAGATCCTGAACCAAGGCCCATGCGGGTTGATCGATTTCCTTGGTCTGACGTTTGATGTTATTGGGCAAAGAGCTGTGATGATCCCAGCCGCGATGAAAGATCTGAACGAAGCGAACATCACGCTCAACCATACGGCGCGCCAGCAGGCAGTTCGCGGCAAAGGTCCCGGGCTTGTCGACTTCATCGCCATACATCTTGCGCACAGACTCAGGTTCGCTCTTGGTCTCGGTCAGCTCCGGCACTGAGGACTGCATCCGAAATGCCATCTCGTATTGGGCAATGCGTGTTGCGGTCTCTGGGTCGCCGTATTCGGCTGCCACGCGTTGATTCATGGATTGCAGACGATTCAACATTTTTCGGCGGGCGCCGTGGTCCACTCCATCTGGATTGGAAAGATAGAGAACGGCATCACCCTGAGAACGGAATGCCACGCCCGAGTGTTTGGATGGGAGAAAGCCGCTTCCCCAAAGGCGCGAATAAAGTGCCTGCCCACGTGGTGCGCAGTTCAGAACCACAAAGTCCGGTAGATTGCGATTCATGGAGCCCAGTCCGTAACTCAGCCATGAACCAAGACAGGGTTTTCCAGGTATCTGACTTCCTGTCTGAATGAAGGTAATGGCCGGGTCATGATTAATCGCCTCGGTGTGCAAGGTGTGCACGAAGGAAAGGTCATCGACCATACTGCCTGTCTTGGGGAGGAGTTCGCTGACCCATTTCCCAAACTGTCCATGCTGCTGGAACTTGAACATGGATGGAGCAATCGGAAAGCGTGGCTGAGCGGCGGTCATGGTCGTAAGGCGCTGTCCGCTTCGAACTGACTCAGGCAGATCCTTGTCGAACCACTCATTCATCTCCGGCTTGTAGTCAAAGGTGTCCAACTGCGATGGCGCCCCCGCCATGAACAACCAGATCACGCGCTTGGCCTTCCCCGGGAAATGGGTTCCCAGTCCGGCACCTTCAGCCGCCTTGGCCTCCGGTTGCATGAGTGACGCAAATGCAGCAGCTCCCAAGCCCTTGGCCGAGCGACTGAAGAACTGACGTCGCGTCTGGCTCTGAGCCCATTCGTTGATGATCGATTCGTTCATGTCTCTGCCTTAGTTCTTGGAGATAAAGTCGTCACGATTCATGACGGTATTGGCAAGCATCGTCCATGATGCAAATTCCACCTTATTGATGGAGGCATCCACGGGACTGTCGCCGGTGTTGAGAAATTTCTCGGCCTTGTCCGGCTCGTTGCCGAAGTAAGTCCTGAAGTCTTCGAGCAGCGCCAACAGATCCTTCCGATCCGCTTCAGACGCCGGTTGAAAAAGCGCGCTTTCGAGCATTCGCTCCACTCGTGAAGCATCGTCATCCCTGCTCTTGTAACTCATACGGGCCAAATGACGGGCTGCTTCCACATATTGGGCGTCATTCATCAGAACCAGCGCCTGCAAGGGCGTATTGGTGCGTTCACGGCGCACAGTGCATTGTTCACGGGTCGGGGCGTCAAAGGTGGCCATGGATGCGGGCGGAGACGTCCTTTTCCAGAAGGTATAGACACTGCGCCGGTAGAGCTTGGCTCCCTCGTCCTTTTTGAATTCCTTGGTGTTACTGCCTGCAAAGGCCACAACCTTCCAAAGCCCTGCAGGTTGATAGGGATTCACACTCGGTCCACCTATCGTGCGATCCAGAAGACCAGTCACGGCTAGTGCCTGATCCCGCAAGCCCTCGGCATCCAATCGCACGCGCGGCCCTCTGGCCAACAGACGATTCTCCGGATCTTTCTTCACCAGATCCGGTGTCACCGCAGAACTCTGCTGATAGGTCGCCGATGTCACCAACAGCTTCAGCATATGATTGATGTCCCAACCGGATTCGATGAATTCCACTGCCAACCAATCAAGCAACTCGGGATGGCTGGGTGAATCTCCCATCACTCCAAAATCCTCCGCTGTCTTCACGAGACCGGTGCCAAACACAGATTGCCAAAGACGATTGATCGTCACACGGGCAGTCAGTGGATTGTCCGGGCTGACAATCCAGTGCGCCAAGCCAAGGCGATTCCGAGGTGATCCAGCTGGCAGATCAGGCAGCACTTCAGGCACAGCGGGAATGACCTCTTCGCCTCGCTTGTCATACTCACCACGGTTCAGGACCCACGCTCTTGGCTTCTGGTCCATCCGCTCTTCCGAAACCAACGATGTCACCGAACGTGCATGAATGAAATCGCGTCGCAATTCAGATGCAGCGAGAACCCTTTGTTTCTGAACGATCTTGTTGTCCAATGCATTGCGAACGGCGCGTCTGGCCAGTGCCTTCTCCTCAGGTCCAAGGCGATTCCATCTCCGTTTGTCTGACCATAGTTTCTTCAACTCAAATTCATCTGCCAGCAAGTTCACCTCGTCATCGCTCAACCAGCGTTTATAGATCCGGATATCGCTGAGTCCGCCCGTCGGAAGTTTGGGAGCGATTCTCAACGGCGCATCAGACAACTCTTCAGCACCGATGTATTGCTGCGATGCAGGTCGCGGCGTGCCCTGCTCACCATTTACGAGAATCGAGATCGATGTCTTGGCCTGCCCTCCGGAATAGCGCACACAGACATGCTGCCATTTCTTGGGTGTCAGTGCCTGATCACCAGGAAGCAGTCCATTGATCTTCCGTCCATCTCGACCAGCTATTTCAAAAGTCACCGCCCCTTGAGTGCTGCTGGTCAACTTCCAGCCAAAGGTCTTTTTCTTCTTCGGATCCTTCGCATCAGTGATGGTGGTCTGCTGATCCAGAATTGCGGTTGAGGTCACATCATTGGGTGTCCTGATCCAGAAGCTCAGAGTGAATGGTTCGTCGGATCGAATGGCAGGCATCTCCGTTTCAAATCCCCTCTTTGCAAAACGAATACCACGATCGCCATGCGGGTGGTTCGTTGCCTTCTCCGCTCCTTCCGGCAGCTCACGCTCTTCGTCATGACTCAGCGGCATGTGCAGGATCAATCCATCATCCCTGACCGGATGCTTGAAGTCCTTTCCTCGCTTGGCCCATGTCCTGGCTTCATTGATCTCCGAAGAAGCAATCTCGCTTCGAAGCCCGGCCCGACGCGTCATCAGTTCCTGCCACTCCTTCTTATGCTCTTCTCCTGGCAATACAACGACAGGTGGCGAGTCCTTACGGTTACCATCCATGGCCGGCTCAACAGTGTTGTTAAAGAAGGCTCCCAATGAGTAGAAATCCTGCTGACTGATCGGATCGTATTTGTGATCGTGACAGACCGAACACCCTGCAGTCAGTCCCATGAAGACGGTGGCCGTGGTTTCCACTCGATCAATCATGTAGCGCACTTTCACCTCTTCCGGAATAGAGCCACCCTCCGCCGTGGATACATTGCAGCGATTGAAACCAGTCGCAATCTGTTGATCGATGGTGCGATTTGGCAACAGATCTCCACCAATCTGTTCAATCACAAACTCGTCAAAGGGCATATTGCGATTAAAGGCATTGATAACCCAATCACGGTAAGGCCACATCTCGCGATAGTTATCAAGATGCATGCCGTGAGTATCACCATAACGGGCGGCATCCAGCCAATAACGGGCCCGGTGTTCACCAGCGTGTTTGGAGGTCAGTAACGCATCCACATACCGATGGTAGGCACCAGGTGATTCATCGCTCATGAACTCAGCAAACAGGTCTTCTTCAGGCGGCAGTCCTGTCAGGTCAAAGGAGGCACGGCGGGCCAGAATGTGTTTGGCGGCAGGATCTTTCTGAGAGAGCCCTTCCGATTGATTGTGCTCCCTGATGAAATGATCGATTGGATTCTGAGCCCAGCCCGCACCTGCATCGACCGGCACCACTGGTCGCTCCGGCTTACGAAACGCCCAATGCTCCTGATACTCTGCTCCTTCACGAATCCACTGGGCAATCGTCGCAATCTCCTCAGACGACATCGTCTTGTGTGCCTCAGGCGGAGGCATGATCTCGTCCTGATCCTTGCTCCTCATGCGAATGACGGCCTCGGACGCTTCAGGATCACCAGGCACGATCGCGCCATCAGTAGTGGCACCCACAAAGGTATCCAGACGCAACCCAGCCTTCCTTCCGGCTGAATCAATCCCATGACACGACAGACATTTATCACCCAATATCGGACGAATATCGCGATTGAACTCAAGCTCACCTGCATGGCTGCTGAGTCCAAAACACACTGCAAAAAACAAGACTGCTGATCGGATCCAATTCATAACGAGATCTCTACTGACACAAAAAGGAGTCCTCAGTTTCCCATAGGTCCATCAAGGTGCAAGAAAGAGTTCCCTCATGAACGAATGCTTGGGCCCTGAGATTCACCCTGATTTGCAGGTATGATCGATTCCCATCCGCAAATCCACAAAGAAGGCAATAAGACGTCCTTCAAGTCACCGAAAGTAGGAATCGAAATACAACTTTGGCGTTTTTCCAACAGATACGAACAAAGGTCTTCAGATAAGACAACGGTAGAACCTCTATGAAGAAACCCTTGGCGCAAAAGATGGAAGTGGTGAAGAGAGCCCAACAGCACTTGAATGCCAAAGACAATCCCCCGTCAGACTGATTCACTTCATTAAACTTCGCTCCAAATGTCGTATCCTAAACGCCTTGTTCTTACCTGCCTGATTCTTCTGTCTCTCTGTCAGATTCAAGCTGCACTCCCGCTTGCTCATGGACCTTCGAGAGATGTCAGCGTCACTCCCGAGCCAGACCGCAGACTCAGGCTGAAGATCACTGGAAATGGCCCGCACTTCTGGACAGGCATCATCAATACGAAACTCGATCAGAAAAATCATCAGATTCTGGCATTCGACTACTTCTCACCAAAGCCGCTCAAGTCATTCGCTGTGCGCTACCGCGACAAGGATGGCAACATGGTCTTTGCCGGTTCCAAGCCCATGCCCTTGGCTGAAACATGGCAGCCCTTCTTCATCGATCTCGCCAAGGCTCCCAAGTTTCCAGATCAACACGATCGATTGCGTTTCCATTTCCAATTGGTTGGCAAAATCGGCACCGAGCTTCAGATCCGCAATCTCCGCCTTCGTCCCGCCAATGCAGAAGAGAAACAAGCCGCCAATCTGATCGCCCGCCGACAGGCAGAACGTGAAGAAGACGCACAGAAGATACTGGCTCAACTAAGAAAAGAGTTCCCCTGCTCCATTGAGTCCATCCACAACACTGGCGACCGACTTATCTTCAGTGTCAAAACCAACCAAAAGGCCTACCTGCAAGAACATCGACCTCATCTCTCCCCACACGCCAACAGTCAGAAAACCGATAACACCTCGATTGAGATTCGAGGCACCAAGGCCTCCGAGATCTCTTTCAATCGCTACGCAGGAAAGCGCGATCGTTCTCTATCACGCTGGCGATTGACCGATGAGAAAGGCAACCCGCTTTCTCAAAACCATTGGGTGGACTCCTTCGACAAAGAAACTCAACGAGATCTTCCCAAACTCAAACCAAGTCATCCCAAGGGACTGGGAGGCATGGTTCACATCAATACACCAGATCACCAAATCTTTGATCTGGGTATTCAGCATGCCACGGTAAATTTCGTCCTCACCTCCATTCTCAGCACCGAACCAAAGCGCGGCTGGACGCCCTACCGTTTCAATGAACATCAATTCTATTTCAATGAATCCAGTCTCCGTTGGCGTGACGAAACCATCAAACGCCTCAGTGACAACAATATCGTAGTCACCTGCATCCTGCTTGTTGGAAACCACCGGGACGCCGAGGGAAACCCAACCTCCCTCATGACACACCCAGAGGCAGAAACGCGAGGAATCTACTCGATCCCCAACTTCACAACAGTCAAGAGCACCGCACTCTATCAGGCAGTGCTACACCTCTTGGCTGAACGCTACTCCCGCGAAGACAGATCACACGGCCGAATCAGCAACTGGGTTCTCCACAACGAAGTCGATCAAGCCGGCACATGGACCAACATGGGTGATCAACCACTCGCCAGATATGTGGAAACCTATATGCGATCTGCCCGCACTGTTTATCTGACCATGAGTTCATTCAATCCACACGCTCGCGTCTTCCCCTCCATCACACATCACTGGAACAAGCAGAGCACAGGCCACGGCACCTATCACGCACGAAACCTGATCGATCTCTTTGCAGAATTCGCAACGGTCGAGGGCGATTTCGAATGGGGACTCGCCTACCACCCCTATCCACAAAATTTGCGCAATCCAGATACATGGAATGACACCGAGGTCACATTTGATTTCGACACACCCTATATCACGCCCAAGAACCTCGAAGTCCTTCCCGCGTATATGATGAAGCCACACCTCCTTTTTCAGGGAAGGCCACGCGGCATCCTGCTATCAGAACAAGGGTTCAACTCCCCCACTCTCAGCAAACTAGATCAGGAGAGACAAGCAGCCGGGCTCATCTACACCTTTCGCAAACTCCGCAAGCTTCCCAGCATTGAGGCCTATCACCTCCATCGCTATCAGGACATGCCCCTACGCGAAGGCAATCTACGCCTCGGTATCATCACCGAAACGGGAGAACACAAGGTGGGATGGGGCGTCTACAAAGCCATCGGCACCGACAGGGAAAAGGAATTCGACGCACTGGCCGATCGAATCATCAGGGAGACATCCTCGAAGTAAGCTTCGGGAGCAGGTTCAATTCCCGACAAACAGGAGGGTACAAAGTCCAATGAAAAATCGTCACTGATTCGTTACATGATTTTCCTCACTTCCGTCGCTGCCATGTCGATGACTTCTCAAGCAAGACGCGACCTGAATGCGAACAATGGATTCCAACCTAGAACGCCTCAAAACAAGATTTTCGTTCCTTCTCCACAACAAGGTGCTGGTGATCTCTCTCATCTTGACCATCGGCACCACGCTAAGCCTTCTGCTCTTCTCGGTCGTCAGAGGCTGGGAGAAAACCCGACTCGATGCAGAGTTCGAGCGGAGGTCCATGAATCGCTTTGCTGCCTTTGACGAGCAACTGAAGGAAACGCGCAAGATCTTGGACCTGGCAGCAACCGTCATCTCCGAACAGACCAGCTAGGAGTCTCGTCGGAGCATAGGAAAGCATTTGGGCCACAGCATTCCCAGTCTTCGCATGCTCCACTGGATTCCAGCCGATGCTACTGAAATCGCCCCTGACACTCCGCTTCTGGACGAACAGTATGAACTACTCCCTCCGCTTTCACATCAGTTGATGATCCATCGCCTCAACATCGATCTCTGGAATGAATTGGCGCAAACCGTCCAAAGCATGAATCCGGTGGAATCGATTCCTTTCCTTCTCGAGTCCGAGGGCGAATCCAAGACCTATTTTTCCATCCTTATACCTGTTGGCCCTGAAGGCGCTGAGACTCCAAGCGTGTTGCTAGCTACGCTGAGCCTCGATGCACTGTCTGATTATGCCATGCGAAAACTACAGGCCGGAGGCGTCCACATCAGAATCGCGGAGGTGGGAAAAGGAGGCTCCGATCAGACACTTCACTGGCACAGCTCTCGCGCAGAACCCCGTCCTCTGAAATCCTTCGAATCCTCCAGATCCTTGCTGCTCGCTCGTGGATATCAGTTTCAGACGAATGTCACATCAGTTGCCCGAAACTGGCGATTCGAATGCTACCCAGCCAAGATCCTCATCGATCAATACCGAACCCATCAAGGATGGGGAGCACTCGGAATGGGAGCCCTGGCCACCTGACTCTTTGCCGGATACGTCTTCACCATTCTCCGCCGCCACGAACAGGTCGCAGAAATGGTGGACAAGCAGACCGAAAGTCTGCGCCAGACCAATCTCAATCTCGAACAAGAGATCAAGCGTCGTAGAGAAACCGAGATTTCTCTCAATGATGCCAAACAGGCAGCCGAGGCGGCCTCGCACGCCAAGAGTCGCTTCCTCGCCAACACCAGCCACGAAATCCGTACCCCACTCAACGGCATCATCGGCATTACAAGCCTGCTCAAGGACACCCGATTGGACGACGAACAGAGCGGGTTCGTGGAAACCATTCGTGCCAGCGGCGACCTTCTGCTCGGACTCATCAGCAACATTCTCGACCTCTCCAAGATCGAATCTCAGGCGCTCGAATTGGAATCCGCCCCCTTCGACCTCAAACGGACCATTGATCAGTGTATCGAGATCGCCAGCCCCGAGGCCATTCGCAAGGGAATCAACATCGTCTCCTACATCCCCGAGAAGATCCCAACAACCTACACGGGTGATTCCACCCGATTCCGACAAATTCTGCTCAACCTCCTCAACAACGCCGTCAAATTCACCTCTGAAGGTGGTGTGATGCTCATCGTATCCACCGATCAGACCGATGAGGGAAAAGAGGCTCTTTTCTTCTCAATAAGAGACACCGGAATCTGCATCCCGAATGAAGCCATGCAGAGAATCTTCAAAGCCTTCAGTCAGGTCGATTCATCCACTACACGAAAATACGGAGGCACGGGACTAGGACTCGCCATCTGCCAGAGTCTCACCAAACTCATGGGGGGAGGCATCAATGTTCACAGTGAGCAAGGACAGGGCTCCAACTTCACCTTCTGGCTTCCCCTCAAATCTGGAGAAACACACTCCACCGATCACACTCCACCTTTTGCCTCCAAACGTGTCATCTATCTCGGAGGACACGAAGCACTCCGCCCAGTGACAATCAGTCAACTTGATGACTGGGGCATGCAGGTGGAACAATTTCCCGATGCCCAGCACGATCAGGCTTTTCGGGAGAGCGACCTTGTCATCGTCGACTGCCATGATCTCCCGGTCAGCAGCACGCTCACCGTGGATACACTCATCAATCAGAAAGGCGTCCCCGAAGAACGCATTCTTCTCCTGCATCCCCATTCACATCTGCAGAGGGATCACAAGTCACGTATTGAATGCCTTCTTCAACCCACTTCGATGGAGCAGCTCAGAAAGTGTTTTCAAAACATCTTTTCCAATAAGCTCACACCAGAGCCTGATTCCAAGGTCACGCCTCCCACCCCAAAACGTGCAGCACAAAAAAACGTTCTCAGAATCCTTATCGCCGAGGACAACGAGGTGAATCAACGTATTCTTCAACTCATGCTCAATAAACTCGGTCTCAGTTGCGACATCGTGGAGAACGGAGCCGAAGCGGTGAAGGCCTACAGTGAACACAGGCATGAACTCATCTTCATGGATGTCCAGATGCCAGTCATGGACGGTCTCGAAGCGACTCGTGAAATTCGCACCCTCACCTCCTCAGCTTGCTCCCCCTACATCATCGCAGTATCCGCCAACGCTTTCATTCAGGATCGGGACAAAGGCTTCGAAGCCGGAGTCAACGATTACATCACCAAGCCTGTCCGCATAGAGGATTTGGAAAACTCCATGGGTCTCTTCTATCGTCGCCAAGATGCCATGCAGGACGTCTAGATCAAACGCCCTCAAAGTCATCGACACGGACAAGGAAAAGGAATTCGACGCACTGGCCGATCGAATCATCAGGGAGACGTCCTCGAAGTAATGCGAGATACTATGAATGGCCCAACTAATCAGACGTTTCTCTGATCACCTCAGGATATCGAAAACTTGGTGTAGGCACATCAAATCGCCTGCGCTCTGACGGCTGCTTCATTGTATAGATCTCGTATTCAAAAGGGTCCTGCTTATAGCACCCCTGACGCATCTTATCGATCCGATGAACGATTCTCACAATGGGTCGAAACCACCTAAAAACAAACGGGGCCTGCGACATGTGCTTTTTGGATTCTCCATCAGCTCCTGAAGTAAAACTCAGATTTTCACCCGTCAGTGCAAACACGGATGTATAACGTCGCAAACAACGCATCTTCACACCTGACTTGATCAGTTGAAGACACCATTGGGCATCGCCCAGTTCCTTCCAATCGGTATCAAACTTCACACCAAGATCATGAAACACCCTGCGCCGGATGAACGTGGCGCAGGTCAGAATCGGAAGCGGGCAGACAGACGCTACCGAGAACGTTGGCAGGACACTCTTGCGATAAGCCAAGAAATCGCCGGATTCACCAACGAGGACCGTATCACCAAAGAGAACATCCAGCTCAGGATCCGCTTCAAAAGCCTCCTCCACCTCTTTCAATGCTCCAGGCAAAAACTGTTCATCACAATTGAGGTAACAAAGAATATCACCACCTGCCTTTTCCATTCCCCGATTGACGGCATCGTACATTCCTTCATCTGCTTCCCTGACGACCTTTGCATCAGGAAAATCCTTCACAATCGAATCCAAACCTTCGGTCTTGCCCGTGTCCTGGATGATGTGTTCAAAGGCCGCTCCCTCCTGATCCGCAATTGATGCAGTACAGAGCCTCAGCCAATCAGGCTGGCAATGTGACGGCGTAACAATCGAAATCATTTACAGACCTTCGATGAGCTCCAGGCAAGTGGCAATCGAAACCGACAGTATCAGGCAACAACCTCAAATGACTGACGGCGCATATCAGCCAGCGATGCCACAACTTTTCTTGTGCCGGTGAAGGATCTGCGGGCATGCATGGCGATTGTGTTGTCGACGACGACAAAGTCACCCGCCTGCCATGCCACATCAAAGGCAAGCTCGTCCGCGATCTCGATCGCTTTTCTGACGGCATCCGCATCCAACTTGCTGTCATCTCCATGTCTGATGGCTTCTGACGGATCGTTGCGACTGTCTTTCCAGCCGCAGTAAGCAGCGATCAGCTGATTAAAAAATGTCTTTCGTCCGTCCTCCAGTTCCATCACTGCAGGCAACGGAGGAGTGGTGGCTCTCAGGCATCCATCATCCTGCCAGACCCAGCTATAATTCAATTCACGCAGGCGGGCCTCTGCTTCCTCCTTGGTGTCCACACCGAGCGTACTCTTCCAGCTACGCCCCATACCCGACTTGGCATCATCCTCGCCAGGCATCACATTGGAATACTTCAGTCCCTTCTTCTCACAGGCTTCAGCAAACTCAGGACACTCTTCCTTCAGTCGATCGTAAAGGACATCCGAACGACAAATTGGTGTCGCTCCCCCCGTCTCTGAAGCGATCTCACAATAGAACATGATTACGCCCGGAAAGATCGGAGTCTGTGCCATTTCATGATGGAAAAAGATCTGCACCTCAGGTGGCGCTTCATTTGCAGAAAACACCCGCTCCGTGCGATTTACACGCACTGCGTTTGAAAGCGATTTCTTATATGGAAAATTCTCCAATCCCAAAGCCTGCACCGCTGCATCAAAGTCCTCCACACTCTTAGTCGGCCAATCTCTGAACAACACCGCACCATGCTTGGTCGCCAGTTTCAGAACCTCGTCCTTGTTAGCCTTCAGCCAATCAATAGCCCCCCCAAGCTCTGCATCTGGATTCCCCAGATAAACATAGGGAAACACACTTTCATCATGGATCTGCTGCCCTTCAAGGGAAGCACTGCGGACGTCTAAGGAAGAAGAGTTACTCATATCAATGAATTCTGGTTCGGGATAACGGACGTGCAGCCTCCAAGATTCTTCAATCAGGGTCAACCTTCACAAAAAAAGCGGCGATCACCTTTCGATGATCGCCGCTTTGTAAAAGATCGATTTCGATCAGGCACCAACCTTCTCACGCGCTTCAGCGGCGAGAGGAGTACTGAGGTAACGCTCACCTGTTGAGCAGGCAATCGTCACGATGGTCTTACCCTTGTTCTCTGGACGCTTGGCAACCTCGATCGCAGCGCAGACATTGGCTCCAGTGGAGATACCAACCAGAATGCCCTCTTCAGCCGCGATACGACGAGCCATTGCAAATGCATCATCATTGCTGATCTTCACACACTCCACGATCTGCTCTTTGCCTTCAGAATCCTTGAGGTGGAGATTCCCTGGAATAAACCCAGCGCCCGTTCCTTGAATCTTATGAGGTCCAGGTGTCAGATCTTCACCTGCAATAGTCTGAGAAATGACAGGAGAATCTGCAGGCTCCATGGCGATTGCCTGGAAGCTCTCCTTGCGAGGCTTGATGACCTCAACACAACCCGTGATCGTTCCGCCGGTACCAACACCAGCAACCACTATATCCACTGCGCCATCAGTATCATTCCAGATTTCTTCGGCTGTGGTCTTACGATGAACCTCAGGGTTCGCTGGGTTCTCAAACTGCTGTGGCATCCATGCACCAGGAGTCGAATCCACGATCTCTTTCGCCTTTTCGATGGCGCCTTTCATTCCCTTTGGTCCAGGAGTCAGAACCAGCTCGGCTCCGAGGAGCGAAAGCAATGTGCGTCGCTCCACGGACATGGTTTCAGGCATCGTCAACGTCAGCTTATATCCCTTGGAAGCACAGACGAACGCAAGAGCAATACCGGTGTTACCACTGGTTGGCTCCACGATGGAAGTGCCTTCCTTGATCAATCCATCCCTTTCAGCAGCTTCGATCATGGCCATGCCGATACGATCTTTCACACTGCCAAGAGGATTGAAGAACTCACACTTGAGAAGGACGTTTGCATCCACGCCATCAGTGACGCGATTCAGTTTAACCAGCGGGGTTCCGCCGACGGTTTCAACAATGTTGTTATAAATTTTGGCCATGAAAGACTATTGAAGTTTCTTAGGTTGGGTTGAAAAACTAGCCGGATTGTCCAGTCATCCCCCCGATGGGCAAGCACATAATCCGCAGAGACAGAGCCCACAGGTTTATTCCAAAGGAATCGACTTCTTATGATTCTAGAGGCTGAGCAAACGTTTCCTAAGATCTTTCTTCACCCCGCCTGATGAGGCGTATCGACGCATATGCCTAAGTTGACTTGCTTCGTTTGCCTCAATCGCCGCTTGCCTCATTCTTTCATGAACAGGGAGAAGAAACTCTGTATCTTCCTTAGGAAGCGCAGCTCGGCGCATTTCATCCAAGATCCGCATCCTCAATTCTTCAGTCCCTGTTCCCCAAAAAACAGCCTCAACATTCAAACTCAATCGCCTTGCTACAAAAGCAGCCTCAATCATTTCTTCATAAATACTTGTGGATGATTGGTTCGGAGCCCATTCATTGATCTGATTCAGTACCGCTTCCTTTTTGTAGAAAAGAACCAACAGCAGCTCTTGAACAGAATAGCGAAACACCTCAGCGCTCGCAGTCTCAACGCCATGATGATCTATCCTCGTGTAGATTTTGTATACGTCACAAGGACCAATCTCCTGTTCCCAATTCTCGTGAATTGTTTTCAAATCGACCATCAATTCGATTGGCCAATATGTAAACCAGTCAGAAACAGGAACACCGTTGATATAAAACCCACAGACCCACATCCTTGCAACTAGTAGAAGGCATTTCAATGGAGAGAACCACAAACCCTGTCACTCAGTCCAGCACCTCAGACAACAACAATGAAGAAACTTACCGTTCCAACCTTGATTCTCCTGGGCCTCTACTGGGTATTTTTCGCAACCATCATCCCTAAAGTAATGGGGACTCGTGCAACAAGCGATGCGGCCAGCTTTCAAGCAAGCCTCCATAATTGGATGCTAGGCAAAATTGAGGAAGGCAATCTCAATGAAAGCGATTTGAAGGACCTCTTCCCTGACGGTTATTCTTCGCTACGAGTTGGAGGGGAGAAGAAAAATGAAAACCACTTTCAGATGGTAGAACGTATTTCTCAATCAAGCGCTCCTCCCGTCTGGCCCGGCTTTATATCAATCCTGGTCGGATTGACGGCTGCATTCAATCTGAAGACAGACCCAGCCAAAGAGAATGAGCATTGAATATTCGACAAAACGCGACTCCCGCTCTCCGGCAGGCTGTGGACTGCGGTTGCGTAACGTAGTGGAGCTACCGCTTTTGAGTGCTTGTAGTGCAGCGTTGAAAGGATCCCGCGCAACTAGAGTTTAAGAGTCTACAGACCTCCAGACTCACAAGCCCCTTTGTCCTCCGATAGCCAATCACATCCCACACGAACTCTTAAGCGACAGACCCGTTTGACACCGCGATCCGCACTCCGCAGCCTTACGGAACTACCATCATGCAATGGAGATTCGGACACCTCCAATCTTACTCAAAAAACAAAAAGGCCCTCCCCGTTTCAGGGGAGAGCCTTTTGTCGTCTTAAGTCGCAGGAGTTGGGAACTCGTTATCGTTTGATCAGGGCTACCCAGTCCTGACCTTTTTCAGCAGGAGGATTACCGATACTGACCTTGCCTCCGCCTCGAACTGATTTTACAGAACCGGTGGCGAGCGCTCCTCCGGTGCGTGGATTATACCACTTCACCTTGAAGCTGCCCTTGGCTCCGGAAAGGTTCAGGTCGGCACTGCCTCCATTGGACAGATAGACGACATATGTATCACCTTTCTTGGCGAGGCAATAGTTGGTGTTTGCTTTGGGATCAGCGCCTACAAGTTCGTCAGCTGGCTCGGTCTCCCAGAAAGCGACGTGCTGATTGAAGAACTCAAGCGCATGACGGCAGTAGTCCCAGCTGCGATCGCGACTGCGCCAGTCTTCACAGACGATGTCGTTCTCAGGCACTTTGTAGCCGAAGTAATATTCGTTTCCGGCTCCACCACCCATGAGTGTTCCCCAAAGGGTCTGCTTGCGGACGGCGTGTTCGTCATGAACTTTCTTCCCGTCGGCATCGATGTTCTTGTAGCCCTTGTATCCTGTGTCAGGTACCTGTGCGTGTGCAGCGCTGCCGGATTCATCGAAGGCGACAATCCATGGCTTACCTGCCTTGGTGGATTCACGAACCCACTTCACTGTCTGCCAGTGTGTGTCTTTCAGCGCGCTGTTCTGGATGGACAATCCGGTGAGCTTGGATTTGTCACCAAGCAACGGCTTGTAGACCTTGTCCTGATCACCAGGAAAGGTGTGAATGACGATATTGTGATCATACGCATCCACGTCAGACAGATAGTTGATCATGTCCTGCTGTTCCTGGTGGGATTGGGTGTTCTCTTCACCAATGTTCCAGTTGAGTGCGAGCGCATGTCCAAATCGGGCAATGATCTCTCGGCAATAGAGCTTACGCTCCGGGCCCAGCTTTCCGCCATCAAGTGACGTAGGCACGCTTCCGTCAGATGCCTTGTGCCCGCGGCGATTGTCATCGATCTCGGTCTCTTGAAGTTTGAAGTGAAGGTAATGTCCCACGAGGGTGGCGTGATCAAAGATGATTCCCCATTGATCGAGCTTGGAGCAGTCGTAATGCATCTTCTCGTTTCGCTCGATGAAGGGCCAAACATTGTCACCGTCACCACCAGCATTGTATGGGAGGAATGAAAAGACATTACAGCCCTTGGAGGCGAGATAGTTGAGTGCACCGATCATAGCCTTGCCCTTACCGTTTTTCCACGTTGGGTCGCCTTGTTTCCAGTCCTTCAGATGAGCACTCCATGTTTTCAATGGAGCCTTTCTTGGATTGCCTGCACGTGTGTTGTCGAAGTCAGCGTATGCCAGAAATGTCTCTGGAGCATCGGCACCTGCCTTGATGAAATACTCTCCTGATCCGGCATGACGCAGATAACGATTGCCCGCGTATTCCAAGCGTCCCTTGCTACGAAGGTCGCGGCCTTTTTTGTCGCTCTTGGCAATCTTGAAGGATCCCTTGGCACCACTGAACTTGGCGACGGCTACACCTGAAGGCCCTGCGCTTAGTGCAGCGTGTTTACCCTTGGTGAAAGAAACTTCGTAGTTCCATTTGCCTGACTTGTCCGGTGAAAGATGAGCCCGCCATGTGGTTCCTGAATCAGCAGAGCTGTTGGCTGCTTTACCATCAGCTGCGAAGTAACCTGGGATCTCATAACTTGGAGAACCTGACTGATGGGTGAAGGTAACGGTCATCCGATAGTCTGTGAACGGATTTGGCTGATTGTCCTTTTCGTGTGCGTATGGGCCAGCCAGATCGAGTGTGATCTTGTGCCATTCCTTGAGTTCACCGCTGATGGCGACTTTGCCGTTTCCATCTGATTTACGAGGCAACACCAGTGGAGGACCAACCTTCTTCGGTTTGGCAGGTGCAACTTTGGCCGGTGCTTTCTTCTGTGCTGCTGCAATGAGCGCCTGATTGGCTTTGCGTGTCTTGGCGTCGGCAGGAACGAACTCCAGACCTGACCAACGAGCGCGGCTGTATTCCTTGCCATCGGCTGATGCGATGGTGGAGGACACGGTTACAACATCACCTTGTCCAACTTCGATGTTCTTGAACGTGGCGTGATACTTGGGGCCTACTTCAAATGTGTCTGTGGACAAGGGCGCTGTGTGACGTCCGATCACGGTATCATTCACAGCCACTGAAAAGGTCGAGCTACCGTCGTTCTCTCCTACTGCCTTGAGGATGACGTTGAACTTCCCAGTGTTTCCCGGGAACGGAGCAGTGCTCTTGGCTGTCTTGCGCTGATCAGGATTGATCGCCATCCATTTACCCTGGTCCAGATAGTAGCCGGTGCCTTGGGGTGGGAAATCAACTGCATTCATCTGAATGCCCTTACCAGCAGGAACAGCGTGGGATGCAGTGTCCTTCTTGGCTGCCGGAGCTTTCTTGGCGGCAGCGGGATCAGCATAACCAGCAGGAACAGCAAACGCTTTGGGAGCATTACCCTTCTTAACGATGGAAAGAGGTCCTCCATCTGCTGGACGTGGAAAATTCTTGGTGGAGGTCATGAACCACTTGTCGAATTCAAACCCATCCTCTCGCATGGAAAAATGAATCTCATGCTCACCCGCTTTTTCGATATCGAGGTAGATCAGGCCTGGCACACCGCAATGGACTTTCTCCGTGCGCTGACTGCTTTCCCAGCGCCATGTGCGCTTGCCCTGACACCACTGCATACGCTGACCACTTGCCGGCCACTCGCCATCGATGCCCACGTGAATGCCGTTGTCCTCACTGCCAGTGGAATGCGCACGCACCCAGACGTAATAACGGCCCGGCTTATCCACGTTTACCTTGTAATGAAGGACGGCCAACTTGCCGGGTTCAGGAGAAAAATTCTC
Source organism: Limisphaerales bacterium (assembly GCA_965658675.1). Taxonomy (GTDB): domain Bacteria; phylum Verrucomicrobiota; class Verrucomicrobiia; order Limisphaerales; family CAZKNW01; genus CAZKNW01. The sequence goes on along the minus strand of CBFHTT010000002.1, from coordinate 20,571 downwards.
ACCACGAATCAGCTTGTGCCCATGGTTGTGGCGGGTGTCAGGAAGGATCTCCAGATAAGCCCCACCACTTGCGCCTGACACATGCGGCGCATCAGCATCATTACTGGACTTGGGATGCTTCTTAGCCGTGGTCAGATACCATGCACGCTTGCTTGTAGCTGTCTGTTTGTAGAAGTGCTCCGCCTCGACAGCGATCACTCCGTCTTGTCCACCAAAGACAAGGTCCTTGTCTGCGATGGGTTTCATGGATGCCGCCTGCGCGGCATTGGTCAACATGCCGATGCCAAGCATCGGCGCAATGAGGGAGACTAGTCCCCTGTATCGTTTGGATTTCTTCATCATGAACTTGATTGTGAGGTTAAAAATTTTTGAACCGCCAACGTCAGCGCGTCATCGCCACCAACGTTACCGGGAAAGACGACATAAGGCAGACCGGGAAAACGCGTTTCATCGCCACATTCCCAGACAGGCACACCTGGCAACAATGCCCCAAGCACGATGGCACGACGGATTCCAAATCCGCGACTGGCCACATCACTGGACGTAATGCCTCCCTTCGCAATCAGAAAGCGCGGACATACCGAAAGTCCCTGCACCACTTTGACAAGGGCCTCTGACACTCGGTTTCCAATGGAAAGATTCTCAGCTGCATCTGCCCCCGTCACCAGGTCCCGACTTGTATAGAGCACAACATCCCTGCCGGTTGAGAGCAGGTCATTCACCTGCCCCATCAGCCGCTCTGTTTCTGAGGCAGGATCACCCAGCAGGGAAGGCACATGTAGCTCCACCTTCTCCATGGAACCATTTGCAAAAAGATGTTCCAGCTGCGCAGAGGTCTTGGGCACATAGGACCCGGCCACCATTAGCCCACCAGTCTTCTGTTCCTTGCCAGAGTCCGGCTCAAAGGCCTTGGGCTCCAGTCCCAGCATGGCAGACACCAGCTGCGCTCCTGATCGATAAAGAAAGCGCTTACCAAGTCGCAGCGACTGAAGCAGCCCGGTGACAAAGACATTCAGATCCTGAGGACAGGCGGCATTCACAAACAACACCTGCCCGCCCTTCAAGTCATTCAATTGAGCAGCCACTGCTGACGGTCCGTTCTTGCGTAGGGTGGTGATGGAAACAGATTTCACATCATCACTCTTGATTCGCCCATCCGTCTTCTCCTCGACCCAATCTTCAAGCACGGCCGTGGAATATCCAAAGACCGCATCCTTGGCAAATGGAGTGTCAGATGCAGGCAGCAACTGATCGTCCTCCGCGACATAGTGAACGCCATTGATAGTATAGCGGCCACCCGCTTCAAAATAGGGCACCAGGATCACACCATCATAAGGGCCACACTGCTCATCCAGAACATCGGTCTCCAACGGATAATGCCCACGCAAAGTGGAATCACTGCGACTAACCAGATGGAATGAATGCCCTCCTGCTGCTTCCTTCAGATTCGATGCGATCTCGCGATTGAGCGCTTCTGCCTTATCCGCCGTAAGACTCCGGGAATTAGTGAGGATATAGAAACAGGCAGGCTTCCGATCCAACTCAGCTTTGAGCGTTTCCACATCCCAACAGGTCAGCACTGGCAGGTCATAGACCGTCTGTGTTCCTGTAGGATCATCATCCAACACCACCAAGGTCTCACCCAAAGCCGCCACCAACTCGCGAATCTCAGTCAACAAATCTCCCGACCACTCAGGTGGTAACTGAGCGAAGGTTTCTGATTTATTGAGTGTTTTGGACATTCTTTTTTTTATGCCTCACGCTAAGACCCAAAGACCCAAAGACCCAAAGATTTCCTACAAGAGAACTTCTTCTCTTTCTGAAAACCTTCTGGAATCGGCATGTTCTCCAACGTCTTCATTTCTTGGGGTCTTCGGGTCTTAGCGTGAGATTAGAAACTAGTCTCCAGTCAATTCCACCTGCACGTTTTGAGTATCTGCGGCACTCAGGAACAGGGCGCGTTTGCCTTGAGTGCCTTGGTGCGGTGCAGGTGCGGCTGTGATACCGGCTGCTTCGAAATCAGTTTTGCCCTGATCCACATCATCAACCTTAAGACAGAAGTGGTGCAATCCTGGGCCGTTCTTCTTCAGCCAGTCCTGCAATGGATGATCGGGTGTGAGCGGCTCGACCAACTGCAACTGGGTGTTACCCAGATCCATATGAGTCAGCTTCACCACACATTCATTCACCACTTCACTATAGAGGAAGGTGAATCCCAGTTTGTCATGCCAAGTCTTGAGCGCTTCATCTGTGTCCGGCACTACGATGGCCAGGTGATCGAGTCCGTTATGCATGTCAAATTTCCTGAGGTTGTTTTGTTTCTGCAGCGCGGTAAATCGCTTCCTGCACGGCCATGGATTTCAGGTAATCCTCACCGCTTGTTTCAAACGGAGTGTCATTCAACATTCCATCCACAAAGTGTCGCTGTGTGAAGTAGCAACAGTCTCCAGCAAAGGCGCGATTCTCATGGGCGTACGTGATCTCGGTCTCTTCTTCTCCCAAACGCTTGAGAGTCAGACGTCCATCAGTGGCCAATCTCAACGAACCTTCACTTCCCTCCACCAGAAATTCACCAAAGGTATAACGCGGATTCTCGCAATTGGGTTCATTGTAACGGTTGGCATCCCATTGACCGATGGCACCGTTGCCAAATTCAAAAACCAACAAGCCGCAATCCTCTCCCTTGATCACCGGATTCAGCTTCCGGAGCCACGCACTCACGCGCGACACATCGCCCACCAGGTAACGGAAGGTGTCGATGAAATGAATCCCTGTTTCATAGACCAACAGCTTGGGGTAATCCCTGAAGTAGGGCTGACGAGGTATATACGCATTCTCACCCCAGCCATCACCCATCCGTGTTCTGAAATTCAATGAATGCACCTGACCAATCGAACCGGCATCAATCTGTTTTCTGATCTCGCGATGCCATGGCTGGAACCGGAAATTTTCATGCACCATGAAGCGCACCTTGTTCTCCTCCGCGTTGGCAACAATTGCCTTGGCCTCATCCACGGTGGGTGCCACCGGTTTTTGACAAATGATATGTATCCCCCGCTTGGCTGCTTCTGCACAGATCTCCGCATGACTTGGAGGCGGAGTGATTACGTCCACGAAGTCCGGCTTCTCCACATCGAACATCTCACGATAGTCCGCGTAGCATTTCTCCAGTCCAAACTTCTCCTTAATGACAGCGGCGCGCTCCTGATCGCGATTACTGAATGCCACAATCTCGACCTCAGGGATGCGTTCCCAGGCTTCGTATTGAAAGTGGCTGAAGTAGCCAGCGCCTATACAGACGCCTTTGTATGCCTTCTCGCTCATGGTCAACCAGCTTTCTCAAGTTCAAGCGGACGATCCGATTTCATCTGCGTCCAAAGGAAGATCGCCAGCGCATTCAAACCAGCAGCGACATAGAAAAACGATTCCTCGCTACCTGTCCATTCCGTCAAATATGGAAACGCCAACGCGGTAATCATTCCACCAATATTCCCGGCCATGTTCATCGTTCCAGAGACAGCACCGGCATTCTTACGACCAATGTCGGTACAAAAACTCCAAGACGGACTCAATGTCATGTCTGCACCAAAAATGGCGAACGTCAGCCACGCCACCGCGCCCAAGGCAGTATCCATCCTCATGCTCATCAGAATTCCAATCGTAGCCATTGAAAACCCAATAATCGCGGGAAGCCTGCGCGACAATTGCCAGTTCCCCTTTCGATATACCTTATCGATCAGGAGACCAGCGCAGATACTACCTACGGCACCACCAAGAAAGGGAGCCGACGTATAGAATCCTGTCGTCATTGTCGTCAGTGAATACTTCTCCTTGAGGTAGGGAAACAGCCATGTCAGAGCAAAGAAGAAGGTAAAGTTACTACAGAAATATTGAACCATGACCATCCACATGTTCGGTGAACCTGCCATGAGCCCGAAAGGAACCTTCTGCTTCTGCGTCTCATCCGCCTGTTGACGGTTTGCGAGAATGTATTCCTTCTCCTCCGCCGAGATGCTCGGATGCTGTTCAGGCTCATCACGAAACCAGAAGTACCAGACAACCGCCCACGCAAAGCCCACCGCCATCAGAATCAAGAACATCTTCCTCCAACCAAAACTCACAAGCAGCCACGTCACCAACGGCATGGCAAACATGGCGCCCAGTCGGCTTCCTGAAAATTTGATACTCTGTGCCAATCCACGCTCCGTCATCGGGATCCATGAATAGACCGCTCTGGCCATTCCTGGAAACGCGCCAGCTTCACCTGCTCCAAACAACAAACGAACGGCAAACAACGAGGCAAAGCTCCGAACAACTCCTGTAAGGCCGGTAAACAGAGACCACAAAACGACTACCGAACTCAACAATACCCGTGGTCCAAAACGATCTGCAATGGCTCCGGTCGGAGTCTGGCAAAGTGCGTACCCCAAGGAAAATGCCGCCATGACCCAGCCCCATTGATTATTACTCAACCCGAGGTCGGTGGTGATGCCCTCTTTCGCCGTGGCGATACATGCCCGATCAACATAGAGGAGAACGGACAATAAAAACGTACCAACAAGCAGCAGATATCTCTTGGGGATCATAACGTGGTCAGGTTTTCAAATTGAGACGGATCGAAATCTTCAAAAGCAATGGCTCTGGCCGGAGCACCGTCGCAGCCTCCTACTTTCAATGGTAGTGCCATGAAAAAGATGCGATCGGATGTGAGCGAAGACAGATTGGTCAATCCCTCCACAATGGTGATTCCTCCGGCCAACAGGATCTTATGAATGCGGGTTACCTCTTCCAGATTGTTCACATCCGCAATGGACGGCGGCTCCACACCCAAAAGGTTCACTTCATTGTCCACACACCACTGCGCTAGTTCATCACTGATGCGTGGCATCTGATCCCGGTAAATGGAGGAGTCATCCACATGAGCGCTCCAACCGGTCTTTAAAACCAGACTTTCGCCTTTCTCAAACTGACCGACCAACGCACCCAGATCTTCCACAGTCAGCAGCGCACCCTTCTCCACTGATGACACATCCACAATCCACGCCATTCCCATGCATTGGGTCAGTGGCTTGGTGTCGATGGTTTCATCCCCAGCATCGAAATGAATCTGCGCATCCATGTGGGTCCCACAGTGGGAATAGAGTTCCAGCGTCGATGCATTCCACCCTTCCTTGGCCACTGAATACTTTGGCGATACCGACACGCCTCGCATGTCGTTCGTCAATGTCAGTGTCAGGTCCACTACGCGCATGATTGATCAGTTGGAATCCAGTGCAGCGAGAATCAGGTCACCCATCTGCCCGGTCTTGATGTCGCCGCCAAGATCGGTGGTTCGGTTGTTGGAATCAGAAAGGACATCTTCCACAGCGCGACGAATCATGTCACCGCCCTTCTTCGTTTCTTCATCACCCAGCCAATCCAGCATCAATGCCGCGGATAGGATCGTTCCAATCGGATTGGCAATTCCTTTCCCTGCAATATCCGGAGCCGTTCCATGGGATGGTTGAAAGACAGCACACTCTTCGCCGATATCACCGGAAGGCGCCATCCCCATTCCTCCAACCAATCCAGCAGCAAGATCCGACAATATATCGCCAAACATGTTCTCTGTGACGATCACATCAAATGCCTCCGGGCGTTGAACAAAGAAAAGCGCCGCCGCATCCACATACACGTGATTCGTCTCCACTTCCGGAAAGTCGCGCCCGATCTCATCAAAGATCTTACGAAAGAAAACCATCGATGGCAGCACATTGGCCTTATCCACCAACGTCAATTTCTTGCGACGCGTCATCGCCAGCTCATAGGCGGCACGACAGACACGCTCCGTCCCGGCACGCGTGATTCGCAACACATCACGCACCTCACCCTCATCTGGATTACTCTTCGATAGACGCGCAGAAAACAGCCCCTCGGTGTTCTCGCGGATGATGACAAAATCAATCTCCCCCGCTCCATAACCCTTCAGTGGTGAATGAGTCTCGTTATAGAGACGAATCGGACGGAGGCCATTGTAGAGCTGGAAACGTTCACGCAGATCAATCTGCGGTGTCATTTCACGCCCATCCGGCCAACGAACCTCAGGCAATCCCATGGCGCCAAGCAGAACTGCATCGGAATCACCACAGGCCTGAAGAGTTGTCTCAGGAAGCGGATCCCCATTTTTCAAGAACTCACCGGCACCACACGGATGCTCCGTCAGTTCGAAATTGGCCGAGATCTTGGACTCCACCTTCCTGAGGACCCGCACAGCTTCACGAGTCACATCCACCCCGATCCCGTCTCCGGGAAGCACCGCTATCTTGAACGTCGATTCTGACATATGAGTAAAAGGCAAAAGTGGCTCCCGTCCCGCCCACGACGCAATCCCCTCAGATCAGACAGCCAACAGCCATGAAAACCTGTTGTCTGTTCGTCGCGAACAAGCCCGGGAGCCTGATATCCCCAAGGATGCCTGAGTAGCACCTCAAACCAACAAGCGGGATTCGAAAATTGCACCCTTCAAAATACCCGCTTGCGGCATCCATCAATGGGAACGCTGATAGGAATACGCTAACCACCCTTCTTTGACCATATGGGTTTCCGTATTTTTCTTGTGATTTTCCGTCACTGCCTTTTCCTACCCGGATGCCAGCCCGCCGCAAACGCAGACGCTCAGTAGCTCTGCTGATCGAAACATCCAATCGATACAGCCGAGAGCTCCTGCATGGCATTCACGACTGGATCCATAGTCACGATGACTGGGCACTTCACCTGACGGAACACGGACGTGGCGACGTCCCTCCCCCCTGGCTGAAGAATTGGAAAGGCGATGGGATCATTGCCCGCATCGAAAACAAACAGATCGAAAGGGCCGTCATCAACGCAGGTGTCCCCACCGTCAATGTCTCAGCTACCGGACTCGGATCCCAGTTTCCTACAGTCATCAGTGACAGTGCCGCTGTCGCCTATGAAGCAGCCGAGCACCTCATCAGTCGTGGGTTTAATCACTTTGCCTACTTTGGCGATGCCCGCTTTCCATGGAGTCAACAACATGGAGAAAACTTCCAAGCCTCTCTAGGTAAACAAGGACACAACTGCCATATCTTCCCCTCAGCAAAGAAAGACAGTAGCGACTGGACGCGCGAACAGAGCAAGATCGCCAACTGGCTCAAGAAACTGCCCCGGCCTATTGGGATCATGGCCTGTTATGATATCCGTGGGCAACAGTTGCTCGATGTCTGTCGCGATCAGGGAATCTCCATTCCAGACGACGTCGCCGTGATCGGCCAACACAATGACGAACTCCTTTGCGAACTCTGTGATCCCCCGCTCAGCAGCGTGATTCCAGATCCGCGACACGCCGGAAGAACCGCAGCCGAACTTCTGAATCACCTGATGAAAGGACGCAAAGTCCGAAAGCAACTGCATCCCATCGCCCCCATCGGCGTCGCCACCCGCCGTAGCACAGACGTCATTTCCATTCCCGACGCCGCACTATCCGAAGCCATCCGCTTCATTCGCGATCACGCATTGGAAGGCATCAATGTAGAAGACGTGCTCAAAGCCGTGCCCATGTCCCGCACCCTACTTGAACGCCGCTTCAAGACCTACCTGAAGCGCAGCCCCTACGATGAGATCATCCGCATCCGCCTAAGAAAGACCCAGCAACTACTCAAAGGCACCGACCTACCCATCGCCGAAATCGCCAGCCGCACCGGGTTCACCACTCCTGAATATCTCAGTGCCGCCTTTAAAAAGAAAACAGGTGTCAGTCCAAGAGGATTCAGAACTGGTTGAGCTGCTGGATTCGTATCACTCCATCTCACAACAGTTTCCATCGACAGATGATTCCATAGCGATATTCTTGCGCTGATCCCACTCATGAAAACTTCAACATCTTCCATCAATCGTCGCCGTTTTCTCAAGGCCTCTACCGTCGTCGCTGCCCCCATGATCCTTCCTTCGGGAATGTGGTCTGCATCCCTCCAAGGCGCTGGTCCCAATGCAAAACTCCAGCTCGGCTTGATCGGAATGGGAAAACGAATGCAGTCGTTGCTTCGTTCATTTTCGCGATTCGAAGATGTTCAGATCGTGGCGGTGAACGACGTGGTAGATGCTCGAATCAAGGACGGAAGCAAACGGGTCGCAGGAGAGTATGAGAAGCAGAAGCGAAGCAGCGGATCAGTGACGGAGTTCAAGGACTTTCAGGAACTCTTGGAACAGAAGAGCGTCGATGCCGTGGTGATCAGCACCCCAGATCACTGGCACGCGATCCAATCCATTCTTGCCGCCCGAGCAAAGAAGCACATCTACTGTGAAAAACCGCTGACCCGCACCATCGGCGAGGGACGCGACGTCGTGAAGGCTGCCCGTAAGAACAACGTGGTCTACCAAACTGGAAGCCAACAGCGCACAGAATACGACGGCAAGTTTCGAACAGCTGTCGAATACATCCGCAATGGCAGAATCGGCGATCTGAAAAAGATCTACATCGGAGTAGGCGGCCCTGCTGTCGCTGACGATTTACCAAAGGAAGATCTCCCCGAGGGGATCAACTGGGACGCATGGCTCGGCCCGGCACCAAGGCGGGGATTCAATGAGGTGCTGTGCCCCATCGGAGTCCACAATCATTTCCCTCAATGGAGGCGCTACAAGGAATACGCAGGCGGGGGGCTTTCAGACATCGGTGCCCACCACTTCGACATTGCACAGTGGGCAATGGGCAACGACGACACCGGCCCGGTCTCGATCACGCCTCCTGAAGATGCAAATGCCACCAGCGGACTCGTGTTCAAGTATGCCAACGGCCTCGAGATGGTTCATGGAGGCTATGAGGGGCGTAACGGTTGTCATTTCTTCGGCACCAAAGGATACATTTTCGTCGACCGGAGAAAACTTGAGTCCGACTCACCAAAGATTTTGGAAACACCGTTGGAGAAGAACGACTGGCGACTCGAGGAGATCGGTAGCAATCATCAAAGAAACTGGGTTGATTGCATCAAGTCAGGAAAGAAACCCGTCGCCGATGTGGAGATCGGCCATCGCACCAACACCATCTGCGTCCTCGGCAACATCGGCTACTCACTCAATCGTCCGTTGAAATGGGATCCAAAGAAGGAACGCTTCGATGGAGACAAGGAAGCCAACGCACTCATTCATCAGAAGGACCGGAAGCCTTGGGGTAATCTGGTGTAGGTATCACTTCAGGGCTGGCTGTTCACATAGCTCAGGTTGAAGGGACATCAGTATCCCCTACAGTGCCACCGCTACGCGGCTCCGGAGTATGTGGATCAATCTCCCCACGGCTTGGCACAGGTGCCTGCACCGTGGGCTATTTGAACTGCCTGCCCTACGGGCCTAAGAAAGTGCCCCCTTACTTCCCTGTCTTCAGGGATGAGAGGAATTCCATGAGGTCGCGGATTTCGTGTTTGGTGAGGAGCCCGACCATGGGGGGCATGACGGAGACGACCGGGGTTTGTTGATCGATGTCTGCCTTCTTCACTTTGACGGTCTTGCCATCAGGGAGGCGGACTTCGATTTGTTTGTCTGTCTCTTTGCGGAACTGACCACCCACGGTTTCCCCATTCTTCAGGAGGATGGTCACGAGTCCGTAGCCTTTTGAAATCTTGGCTTGCGGATCAACCAATGACTCAAGGAGGTGACTGCGCTCTTTGGAACCGGCATTCTTTAGATTTGGTCCGATGATGCTTCCCTTTCCATCGCCTGCTTTGTGACAACGGACGCACTGTGCTGAAAGGTGTGTATTGAAGATCTCCTTACCTCGTTCGGCATCGCCTCCTTCGAGGCATTCAAGGTATTGGCTGGTTACGTTGCCTTCGACCCGTTTGGCCAGATAGCCTTTCATGGCACTCTCAAGCTTGAGGGTTTCGGCTGCTTCGACAACGTCCAGGTGCAATGCTGCAGGCACGTCGCCTTTCGATAGTCGTTTTGCCCATACAGAAACAATCTGCTGAACCTTGCTTCCCCCGATCTTGGCCAAGGTTCCAAAGGCTGCCTGTTTCTCTGAGATGGAACTGCTTTTAGCCAGGCGCTCTATAAGATATTCAATCGTGCGCTCGGCATCCTTGTCAGCCAACTGCCTTGCTGCTTCGATCCGCAACAGTGCTTCCTTGGAGTTGAGGGCGTATTCGATGGCGTCCCCAGATTTCAGACTGCTCAGTGCGACAACTCTAAGTGACCCGGGCATTTCATTGTTCTTGAGCAATGCTTGCAGCCCCCTCTTCTCCAATTGGATTCCGAGTTTGTCTGACACTCCGATGACGCGTTCCACCAAGGCATTCTCTCCAGATTCAAGAACTTCACTTACCTGCCCTGCAATGGCACCAGCAATTGGCGCAGGTTCACGTGGTATCAAATCACGACGTCGGCCATCCACGCGATCAAGCACATCCGGTTTTGCCCAATCAGCCAGTGTGTCCAGCGCTTCCTGGCGCAAGGCGAGCGGTGCTGTTATCAGTGATGCATATTGAGCCACGGCCACTGCATTGGCCGGCTTGCCCAAACGGAGATTTGCATTGATGGCACGACGGATGAATCGTTCATCATCCAACGATGTTGATCCCAAGGAATCAGCAAGAGCAGGAAGGGCCTCGGGTATGGAGAAATCATCATGAATCGCCATGGCTGCTTCAACAGCGACTGCCGGAGTAGATTTCAAAAAGGAAGCCACAGCAGGATCAGAGTTCCGGCGCAGCGCCACCACAGCGCAAAGGCGCACTTCCTCTGACGAATGACGGGCCAGCGTTCCCGTGCGCTTCAATGAACTGAGTGCGGAGATCACACCATGACGGAGATACAGATCTGGCTTGGTGTTCTTCGCCGCAATCTTTGTAATGGTTGCAAACGCATTGGGGTCTGGATGTTTGGACAGGGTCAACAAGGTGTGGAATCGAAGACGCGTATTGTCGGATGAAAGCAGTTTCGAAATACGGGACGCATCCACGAGCCGTGAGGGCACATCACGCAAGGTCTTCACCGCCTGCACCTGAATTTCTTCATCAGCGTCCTCTAGCAATCCAATCAAGGTGTCCTGAGCATCGCGATTTCCTCGACGTGCCAACTGCCCGATTCCCCAGATAGTGTGAATGCGTGTCAATCGATCCTTGGAACCGTTCAACGCATTCTTGAGCGGAGTGATGCGATCACGTTTGACCAATTCGAACTGCGCTCCCAAGCGTACGCGTTTGTCCTCGTGCTCAAGCAACTTGACGAGTTCCAACTGCTTCCGCTTGGCAAAGCCTTTTTCAAGAATCTCCTTGGTCTCGCGGCGCTCTGTAGAATCACGATATTCCGGCACGTCAATCGTCCAGACGGCACCCATTTGATTCAGTGGATATCCCCCGCCCCAATCGACGCCATAGATGGCACCATCTGAACCGAAATTAATTCCGACCAGTGGCACTCCATTGCCAATCTGATGAGAATTGATCATGGCAAATGAAGCTCCATCCGGCTCTGCCTGAAACGCCCATTGATCACCACGTGGAGCACCAGTCAGGAAGAAGTAATTCTTGTAGGCTGGGCTCAAAGCAGTGCCCGGGTTGTATAGAAATCCTGCAGGTCCATCGTTGTAATTTTGAATGGGTGGCACGAAGTAGGCGGCATGTCCCTCTTGATATGGCTGCCACACTTTTTCGGCAGTCCATGGATTGTAACCGCTACCACGATACTGGTAGTTGCAACGCCATCCGGCATCCATGTCCTGAACGATGTAAACGAAGCGTTCCTTTTCGCCCGGCTGATCTGCGTCGTTATCCACGCCAAACCAGTTTCCATATTCGTCAAAGTCCATCTCCTGAACGTTGCGCAAGCCATGCGCGAAGACTTCGAAATTGCTCCCATCAGGATCACAGCGCATCACACCGCCCTGATTGGGGAAATGAAACTTCTTACCCTCTTTGGAAACCACGCTGATACCCTTGTCTCCAATCGACCAGTAGATGCGTCCATCGGGTCCCACACGCAGTCCATGCATGTCATGTCCGCCATAGGCAATATGTAGTCCAAAGCCGTGAGCGATCACCTCACGTTGATCTACAATACCATCACCATCCGTGTCCCTCATGCGCCAGACATCCGGAGCAATCGTGGCATAGACCCAGCCATCGTGATAGAGCACGCCCGCGGCAATCCCTGTCACCTCTGTTTTAAAATCTTCGGCAAAGAGTTTGATGTCATCCGCCTTTCCATCGCCATCGGTGTCTTCGAGTCGCCAGATGTTTTCACTGAGAACTGTCAGATCTTCCCAGTCATTCACACCGTCATTGTTCATATCTTTGACGCGGTGCTCATTATCATCTGAAAGATCCGTGGCCAGCCGTTCATGAAAAAAGGCCTTCTTCTCTGCCACACTTTGAAAGCCTACATCGTTGGGAATCCAATCGCGGTTTGAACGAATATCCAGATCCTGAATTTTGCGGCGTTGTGTCTGCGTCACATAGGCAACGCCTTTGGGGTCCAAACTGATTGCCACTGGGTCCGGCACATTCACTTCACCGCTCCACTTGGTAAACTTCAACTGAGATGGATCTGCTGCTTTTGATTTCTTCTCAGCCTGCTTCGGTGCGGAACGGCCGACCTGCTTCAGAGAGAGTGTGTGAATGTTGGCCCAATCGTTTTCTGAATTCCCATTCACAGTGACGCGTACGAAGCGCGCTTTCGTCTTCTGAATGGGATACGAAGCCAATCCATCACCATGCCCTCCACTTAGAAACTCATATGACTTCCCCCACTTTTTCCCATCCAAGGAAGTAGTGATTTCAAAGGAATACTTACGATGCCCCGATATAAAACCCAGAGTCACCGCCTGCACGTCTTCTGACTTCGGTAGCTCCACTTGAATCCATTGCCCCTCTCCGTTGGCGGCCCATTTCGTCCCCGTCTTTCCATCGATCGCATTGGCAGCAGGATTCCCCTGTTGACTGGCACTGGCTTTCACCGACTTGAACTCACCTTTGCCAAGTGATTTTGCTGCTGGTTTCTTGGCCTTTACCTTCTTCTTCCCTGCAACCGATTTGAACAGCTTGGGCTTCTTATCAATCACTTCGCCGCGAAGTTCGATGTCATCCCAGAGTCCCAAATCATCAAACGATCCCAGACCAATCAGCCCCCATTGGAAGCTCTTGTCATGGGCAACCTGTTGAGGCTTTTCCATGTCATCGAAATACACTTCTATCAGGCCGCTCTTTACCTTCCTGACGATCTTCACCTGATGCCATTTGCCATCCTTCCACGGCGTGCCTTCATTGTTCTTCTCCGTGATCATGATGCGTGGCTCATCCTTCACGATGAAGACTTGATTGGCATGCGGATCAGTCGACTGGCCCAGGTGAACGTAATAGAAATTGGATGAATTCTGATAGCCCCAAAACAGACACATGTCGCGATGCGCACGCGGGGTCTGAAGGGTTCTCACCTTGGCCGTCAGCACAAAGTCACCAACGACGTGATCCTTCAACAGAGTGACACTGTGAGGACTACGGACCGGTGGCACATAGGCGCTCTTGCCATGCAGGTGGTAGACGTGGTTGCCATCCTTCTGCTTGTCCACCGTCCACATGGATGTATCGGACGGATGCCACGCTCCAGCTCCCTTTTCGAAGGATTCCTTATAAAGCAAAGGTAGCTCTTCCGCTAAGGCGGAAACGCAGATTGACAACAACAGAAATAGAAGCGCGCGTTTCATAGGCATGAGTGAAGGACGCAGCCTCCAGAAATTTCTTCATGCGCACAACCGCCAATGTCCGCAATATATTCCGCTAATGCGCAACAGGCATTCCCTCGACCAGTCCACACTTTGAAACATCAATCGGGACGATCCCCAGTTTCAATGCGGGGGAATCTGGCTTCAGCCTGAAGTCTCCGTTGGCTGGATCCACGAACAGGGGATTGGCCGAAAGACTGTGGGTATCAATCCCATCGTCCTTTGCCTTGGTGAGCACCTCGCCGCTCAGGTTCGGATCCCCTGCTGCAAAGTAGAGATTGAAGTCTGTGTCCGCCTGTTTGGCCCATGCGTCAGGCAATCTTGGATTCCTGCCCTGATCGTAAAAGACGGCTTCCGAGCCTGGGTGGTAGAGAATGTTTCGCTGAAGCACGGCTCCCGTCATCGGGCCTTCCCGGAGTTTGATATATGCGGGCAGACGTCTCTTGCCTTTGTGGACAGCATCGATCAAATCAACGATGACATTATTCACTGCGCGATTATTGAGCTTCACCTGAATCCCCTGAGACGTGCAGCGATAGACAACGTTCTCTGCGATCAACGTATCACGCTGGCCTCCATCCGTGCGAATTGCGGACTGCAGCGCCACAGTTGAAAGGAGATGATGGATGTAATTACGACGGATGATATTCCCCGCACCGCAACCGCGAATGTAAATTCCGTTTCCATCCCCGAGAAACTCCATGGCATGATGGATCTCATTATACTCCACTAGATTGTCATGTGAGTGGAGGTATGGGCGGATGCCTTCCAGCGTCGCCTTCCTTGGACGTTCACCGATCTCGTGCCAGCGGATGGTTCGAACCAGTTCCCTTCCATTCCCCCGCTTTGAGAAGAAATCGGTCATGACCCCGGACACGATGATTCCAGCATAGGGCGTGTGATGAATCAGATTGTTCGCCACACGGTTCTCTCCACTCTGCCAAACCATCACGCCGGGAGAATGAAGGTAGATCTCACCTATGTGATGGATGTGATTGTTGAAGATCAGATTATGATGACTAACGTCCTTGGTCCCCGGTCCGTAGCCACACTCAGCAACATGCTGGCGGAAAACCCCGATCACGTTGTTCCAGGGCACACGCGTCCGTTGGTGGGCAAGAAACATGCGACCGAAGTTCTCACCAATTACCGGGACGCGGTCCAATACGTGTTTAAAGAAACAATCAAAGGCATCAACGAAGGCAAAACGCCTGACGAACTCGCAACAGAAATCAAGTTACCGGAACACCTTCGCAATCAGGACTACCTCAGGGAATTCTACGGAAACATATCGTGGAGTGTGCGGTCCATTTTCACCGGTTATCTGGGATGGTTTGACGGCAACCCGACCACTCTGTTTTCACTCCCCCCTGCCGAAGAAGCCAAGAGGATGATCAAACTCGCAGGCGGCGAGAAAGCCCTCCGCAATGCCGCTGCAAACGCGCTCAAGGAAGGCGATGCGCAATGGACGGCTGAACTATGTGATCACCTGCTGGCCCTCAAGCCCCAAGACCAACAGATAAGAACACTCAAGGCAGAAGCACTGGAGTCACTTGCAGCAAAGCTGATCACCGCCACAGGAAGAAACTACTACCTGACGATCGCACAGCAGCTTAGGAAGCCTTTGAATCGCGAGCGATAAAACATAGCCCGCGTCATATCTTACCTACCGTCCCTGAAGCATCCCCATTTGCCGGAGAACATTACTTCAGTCCCAGTCGATAAGCACTAGACGCATTCTTCCAGTAGAAATGCTCGCGGGCGTCCTGTCCTTTTTCGCTGATGAATTGATCAACCAATCGAAGAAAAGAGGCATAGGAATCAGTGCGTTTCGTTACCGGCCAGTTGCTGCCGTAAATCAGTCGCTCCTTGCCAAAGCTCTCCCAAAGGACATTGAGGACAGACTGATAGTGTTCGATGTCTTGGGGCGCAGGCTGAGGGACGGAGCGTTGATAGAGCCCAGAGATCTTGCAGGTGACGTTGGGGTTCTCGGCCAGTCGCTTCACGGCTGCCTTCCATTCGGGGCTGGGCGCCTTGCCATCGAAATCGTAACCGAGGCAATGGTTCACCACGATATGGAGATCAGGGATGGCGCGCGCGACCTGGTCAATCGTTTCAATTCCCGGAATCCCACCACGGTTCGTCAGATAATCCATGGTGAGGTCGTGTCTGGCTAGTGCTCGCAAATTTGCCAAAATTAGTGGGCTCGAGTAATCGACTGGCTGCGGGCTACGGGTGCGCACACCCACAAAGCGTTTGTCTTTCTTTAGCTTTCGAACCTGTTTCCCAAAGTCCTTGCGATTGACGTCGACGTTACCGACAAGTCCGACGTAGAAGTCGTCTCCCTTCACCAGATCCAGAACCCAGCGGTTGTCTTCCAGATGATCACTGGCCTCAACGATGACCACCCCGGTGACACCCGCCGCTTTGGCTTTTCTGGAATACTCTTTCGGCAGATGGGGTTTGTAGAGGACCTCGTCAGTCTTTGGCGGCCATGCCATTTCGATATCGCGCGTCGTATCAAAGAGATGAATATGCGTATCAATCAAGTGTTTGACCGGCTTCTGCTTCTCGGCTGCTGATAAGGGAAGCGCGATGGCAATAGCGAAGAGGAATAGGCTGATATGTTTCATCAATGAAAGATGGTTTGGTGGAAACGGGATTAAGTCTTAATGATTCACAAAACTCCGGACATCATCCATTGCTTTCAACGCCTTCGCTCCATGGGATTCATCATAGGTCTTCAACCAGTTGTGGTAGAATCCGTGACCGTATAATGGATTACGTTCATTCGGATTTCGGCCGGGACGCTCACATCTTGGATACATGGCCAAGGCGTGTTTCTTGAAGTCACCAGCGTTCTTTGGGATGAGCGTGCGATAGTGTTTCAGGCGCTCAAAGACGACCGTTGAGGGACCGAGGTTGTGCTTCTTGATCTCTCTCGCAAGCGCTTCCCCATTGTCTGGATAGATTCCCCAGAATTGAAACAGGGGCCTCAAGTCGACACCCGCTGCGATGGAAAAGCGGAGGATTCGATTGTCGGTTGGATCCTTGTTCACATCTGATGGGAAGCCTTGTCCCTTCCGGTAGTTCTCATGATCTTCCGCAGCAAAGCGAAGGAGCGGTTCCCAACCGAACATTTTGGCAATGTCAGCGTAGTGACCATACCCACGGTGCTGATACTTGACCTCATCACCCGGTCGGTTGCTCGTGTTGCGCGATTTGCCCTGGCGGAATGTTTCCGTGATCATCCGTGAGATTGCAGCTTCATCGATGCTGATTCCATCTCTGTCCCCCATGGACCGGCTAAAGGCAAGGTCGAGGTCGAGATCAAATCCCTGATTGTGAATATAGACGTAGAGAAAATTCACAAGCGCTTCGGTCTCACCCTTGAACTTGGTGATCCGCTCCATGTGACCCATCTCATGAAACAATTGATGGCGCGCAAACTGGGGCCCCTTGAGAAACCAATGATCCTTGTTCCCATCTTCCTTACCAAGAGGGTTCCAGCCGTAGTTCGACTGCGGATAGCCCGGAAAGAAAGCGCCACCGCGCATGATCACGTCGATCTGCTGATACAAGACCACCTTGGAACGAACCTTCGGACGTCCGGTGATTTCTGAAACAAGGTCCATGCTCTTGTCGTAATCAGCGACGAGTTTATCAGGCGTCTCGAACTGGTAGATCCAGGAGGTAGGAACCTGCATCATGAATTTATCTGATTCAAAGTCCGCCCATGGAGCTGGCTTCTTCCGTTCAACATTCAGCCATTCATCAAGGGTGGTCTTGTCGAAGGACCGGGCTGAGAAAAACGGCGCCTCGGCGATGTTCCTACCATGGATTTCGAAGATACCTTTGTCCGCATTCGGAGGAACTTCCAAATAGACGCCACCTCCAAGAGGGTTGGCAATCAGCACTCGTTCCTCCGTGATTGGAAACACCAGCGAAATTCGATCGAGCCGTTTGATGACCCTCTTCTTCTTCAAGTCCCAGGTATGGGCACCAACCCGGATGTTGTATCCTCGATTGACTAATTCAGCAGGAAATTTCAGTTCCGCAATGGATCCCGGAGCCACATACCAACCGGTGCAACGACGAGCGTGGGAATCATCCGTCGACAAGGGAGAACCGTCGGGCGGAAGCTGTGAGGCATCCATCTTGATTTTGTAGACCTTGCTGGAGTCCGTCGGCGCATCGACTTCCCCGGGGAAATAATCAGCCGTGAGAAACGCCTTGGAATCAAGTTCCCTGTGATGCGTCTTCAAGTGCCCGGGAGTATAGGCATGGTCGAGAATCGCCTGCTGCAATTGGAACATGACATGATCCAATTCCTTGCCCGATTTCGTGATTCTCGAAAAGCCGTTCCGAGTCTGTTTATTCAGGAAGAGCGGACCAATATCCCTTTCATACTTTGCAACAAGATCAAAGGCCTTGAGAACAAGGGGGAACTCATTTTCAAGAGAGGCAGCCTCTTCAGTGATGCCCGCCTCCAGGCTTAATAGTTCCTTCGAACTCAACTCCTTCTTTTGATGCAGATGGTCAGACAACCGACCAAACAACTGATCCAATTCGGCAGCCTGCAAACTGCCAATTGAAACCATAAACAGGGCTATCAGAAGTCTCAACATGTCCACGGAAAAGTGCTTAAAGGGGTGTTGGTGCATCGGACGCATTCTGATGTCTGTCCGCATCTATTGAAATGGCAAAACGCCCAAGAACCTCTGAGGGCTATGAGTGTTTAAAACGTTGGTCAGCGTTCCAGCATTAGGTCACTCAGGAGAAGGTGTTTCAAGAGTGATTGGAAACGATAGGAATCTTTCTTTGCATCATTCACGACCGATTCCACAAGATCCTTATCACGTCGATTCAATCGTCTGCCTTTGGCGTACTCAGCAAGCTTGATGGTCAGACTTTCGGCAAACTGATGTTCGCGCGTCCGCAGTATCTTTCTCAGTTCGGCAACGTTGCTGAATTTTGTACCAAAGATTTCACCCGCGGAATCAATACTCGGTCCGGTTTCATACTTCGTGCGATACCTGCCGATGACGTCAAAATTCTCCAAGCCAAGCCCCAGAGGGTCCATGCGTTTATGACATTCGAAACAAGCCGGATCTTCACGATGGCGGACCAGTTGATCGCGCGGCGTGTCCACTCCATTCAGATCAGGAACCAGCGCGGGCACTTCTTCCGGAGGCGCTGGAGGTGGCATCCCCAGAAGCTCATCCAGAACCCAATGTCCCCGCGTCACTGGCAGGGTTTCCACTCCGTTCGAGGTGAGTGCAAGCACACTTCCCTGACCCAAGAGGCCACCGCGGTTTGATCCGCCTGGGAGTTTCACCTTCTGGTGTTTGGAGCCGACTTTGAAAGGAAGTTCATAGACGTTGGCCAGAGTGTCATTGATGAACGTATAGTCTGAATCCAGAAAGTCCCCTACAGGTTGATTCTGAAAAAGGACGTAACGGAAGAAACTCAATGTCTCCTCGCGAAAGGCCCGTTCATAGCCTCGCTTGTGATAAGAGGAATACCGCCGGTCCTTGATATCAGGAGGCATGGTTCCAAGAATATCCAATGACAGCCATTGGGTGGCGAAGCCGTTGACAAATTGCTCCATTCTTGGATCGCGAAGCAATCGCTCCACCTGTCCCGCATATGCCGCGGATTTCGTGAGCACTCCACTGCGCGCAAGGCCGAAAAGTTCAGCATCAGGCATCGTGCTCCAGAGGAAATACGACAACCGATTCGCCAACGCGACTGCAGGAAGTTTCCCCACCCCTTCCTTGATGTAGAGAAAATCATGCGAGGCCATGACTGCCGCGTAGGTCTTGATGAATGCTTCATGCCAGTCGCCGGTCTTCTGATGCTGTCGATTAAGATAACTGCGAAAACCCTGAACATCTTCCTCTGTCACCGAACGGCGAAAGGCCCGCGTCACAAAGCGTTCAAGCAATGTATCGCGCACCTGGGCATCATCGAAATTGGGTATCTCATCGCTTTGAAAAATGGTCTGGTAGGTTGCTGGTGGCCATTCAAGATCCAAGGGGCCTTCCACCTTGAACTGAGTGACTTCCACTCCAGGTCCTTCATAATCCTGAGGGCCGACATCCTTCTTCGATACCTTGCGCTGCCGGATTGCCTGGCGAATGGATGCAGCTGTCTTTCCGGCGCCATTGAGAAATCCCACCCAAGGGTAAGCCCCTTTCTCAAGCCAGACCTCGATTTCATAGTCTTTGAATTTCTCATCCTGCAGGTCGAAGGTTTGAATCAAGTTCGAGGATGGACTCTTACCTTGACTATCCAAGCGCACACCCATTCCCATTTTGATGGGGCCCTCTACTGGAGGGAACTTCATCTTGCCGTAGTTATTCCGATCCACTCCGGCGGCTGTAATCGTGACACGGTATTTACCCGGAACGGTGACCCTTCTTGATTCAGTCTTGGGATAAGACTCTCCCTTTGATCGGAGAACAGTGGAACGCTTCTTGTGCGTCGTATAACGCCGATCGTTCCCATGAAGACTCCCTGCCCTGAAGCTCATAACATTCGGCTTCGGTTCCCTGAGATCCTTCAGATAAAGCGCCATCCGCAAACTGCGCTCTGCGGACTCAAGATACTCGAGAAGCAGTTCATTCGAGATGACCAGTTCGTCTGCGTTGGTATCGAACCCTTCGTCGATATCCTCTCTGAAAATATTACCGGCAGGATCATAGACACCTGCCTTCAAACCAAGCAGGTCCTTCACTGTGTTGGCATACTCGCGTCGATTCAGACGACGGTATCCAGTGGCAATGGAGAAGGCTTCATCCCGCGATATCTGAAGAACGAGCTTTGCGATATCGCCACGCTCCTTGGCGGAAGGATGGAGTTCA
>CBFHTT010000001.1:0-102045 GCA_965658675.1 Limisphaerales bacterium | reverse complement strand
TGATCGACGTGAACCCTACGAGGCCGTTCTTGGACAGAATTGTTTCCCAATTCTCCTGACTACTAGAGGCAATAATTCTCCCAAAGTAACTATTGTGATTCTCCGAAAATCGAGATTCATGAACAAAGCCGTCGCAATCGGTAATATCAGCAACGGTGTTTCCAAAAGCCAGCACTCCTAGATCATATCTGCCGAATGCTAGGTATCCAAACCGACCCGCAGGCTCTAGACTAACAAAGTCATCGATAGCTGATTTGAACTTGAGAAAGTTCCTAGTTTCGCACGTGGCGAAAGACAGACAAAAACACCCTCCCCTTGAAGTCTGAGACACAGTAGTAGATTGGATAGGCTCCGAAGGTAGATGGAGCAGCCCCTAAAAAACGGCCACTAATGCCTTTTAAGGCTCCATTCGGGATTCTTCAGGCGAACCATTAGATTCCTCACAGGAATCTGGTGCCCCTAGCGATATGTAGTGACTTCCTTTCTCATCAGAATTCAAGCCCAGCCTCTCACGTTGCTCATCCGAAATCGAATCGAGCTCATCAAAGCGGCGCTTCAAATCTTTATAATCTTCGATTGTGTAATCCATATTTCCCCACACATTGTGCGTTTTTCAAACAAAAGAGGGCGTATTAAAACAAATCAAAACACCCATGCCAACTGTTTTTTTATTTTTTTTTAACAGACAGCCCAGAAAAGCACCCCATCACCCAGAAGGCAAGCCAATCTGCTTACCCTATTCGAACCACGATGCCCCCAGTAGCTAAATCGTCAGTTCTTGAAAACTGTAATAGTCCTTCGGATGCATTCGAGTCTTGTTCCTCATAACCACTTGATCAAAGAAGTTGAGATTCATCGTCTTGCAGGCCTCTTCAAGCTGGATAACAAAAACAGGAAGCGCATCGAAGTCTCCGAGCTACAACGGGTCTATGATCTGGTCATGACCATGGAGGAACTCGAAGCGTCCAATGACGTCCAGTCTGACAAGAAGCCTCTATCAAGCGCGTCAGGTAATACGGAGGAGGGGCTGGATGTCCTGAAAGTCAGATTGGAGATGGCGGAGAGCGAACGCGACATGATCCGCGAGGAACGTGACCGGGAGCGGAAACAGCTGGAAAGCGAAATTGAAAGTCTGCGCAACAGCCTGGAGAAGGCTCAGGAACAAGGCCCTCTACAAGAAGCTCAAGGCCCAGGAGAGGAGGGGGCTCTTAGGTCTACTGAGGCGAAATTAGCGCGGCAGCATCAACCCCAACACAATCGTCTGAAGCCAGCAGTATTAACTAATAGTTAACCACTTTCTATTAGACTCATTTCTGAGCGACAACGTTAAAAGGAGACCTCGGCGAATGCTTGGAAAACAGTGGAGTCAAGCTGACAAGAAGTCACCGCACGAGCACATACACTCGTTCGAAAACAATGAAAGCGATCTCGAAAAACAGGAGTGGCTCGAAACAACTATCCGGACGATCAATGAGCTGGGCCTTGAGGTCGTTCACGCAAAGGAGGAGGGGATCAAGTTCACCTTCCTATCGTTCAACGACTTGGCCGTTTTCCATCAGCACGTCTATGGAAACCAACGGATTCACCATGGATTCACAACAAGTATTCACTTCGAAGATGGAACCAATCCAGACTGGATGGACGCAGCGAATATGTTCCTGAACCACCTCGGCATCAACTTCACGGCAATCACCGAAGACAATACAGCCTCGTTCGCATTCGACTATTTCAACGAAATGAGAATCTTTCGAAACCTTGTGGAAGACGGAGCTTTTGACTCAGTTGCAAAGGATCTAAGGAAAGCCAAAGCAGTCCTCAATTTGATTCATACTCCATCCCCAGGACGACAATCACTCACATAACCGGCACATCAACTCTCTGGGCTCGACTCATGCTCCCACACATAGTCAAATTCTTGATAAGCCATTTCGATAAACTCCGGCACTGAAGCGTCCGCACGGAATACCGGAGTCGTTTTTCGTCCTCTGTAGGAATACACAGATAGATTGGCTTCCACCGTGTCCAAACCTCGGTCCTTAATCCACAAATTGTAGAGAAGGGGGGTCTGTTTGATAAATCTTATTGCCACGCGGCTCTTCTGCTCCCGCTCCACAAAACTCTTCAAAAGCGCCATTTTCGCTCGCTGTATCTTCAACTCCTTCTTCTTCATTTCCGCAGAGTCTTCGACAATCTTTGCCAAGCTTGAATAAAACAGGTCGGTGTCCTTATCTGGGCTCAGTACAACCAACTTCAACGCTCCACCCTTACGCACCATGTCTCGCATTCGATCTTCATGAGGAATCAAAACATTTGCAGCAAAGGCAATCATTTCAAAGGACTGCGCATTTGAAAGCGTCGCACCAATGCTTGTTCCCTTGTCCAACGCTGCTCTGTCCTCAAAGAAGCGAATTCTGCCACCTCCATAAGTTGAGGGGTTCGATGTCTTGGTTGTCAGCCGAGGACCGTCACCTCCCGATTCCCTTTCGCTCTCCAGAACGGCGAGCAAAGCAACATCCTTAATCTCCAGCGAATCTAACGTCACTCCGACCATAACCGCAAAATTCTCAACTTTCTCACGCGACAGCCATTTCGGTTTCGGTTCTGCTCCATTCCTCCCAGTAGCCTTCAACTCCGCCATATTTATCCACTTCTCCGAAACATACGCGCTTCTATGAAACTCGCGGTAAGTATCCTCGAACGTGCCACCCATGGTATCGGGATATCTGGTTTTTAGGAGGCTCAGTAGTTCTTCGTATTTCTTCCCCAGATCGGAGCCATCGATGCTCGGGATTTCCTTGTGACTGAAAGGCTCAAACTGGGCAGCAAGCTTCGCCGCTGAACTGTAGTTTGCGTTCCTCCTAGCTCTCCGCATTTTTTCTCCATCCACCCAAATCTTTTCCATGCGCGGAGTCTAAAACGACCACCTTATTTCTAGCAAGTAAATCGCATGCAAGTTCGCTTGCTATCGCTTGATTTAGGGAAAACCCATGCTTCTGGCACTATCTGAATCGAGAACCAGTCTAGAACGATTAACGCGAAGCAGAAGTTTATGAATCACCTTAAAACACTTCGATTTCACATGGATGGCGACAGGGCACAGAGCATCTCTTTCCAAACCAACGACGGCGTAGGGATAGTCCAACCAGGATCACCCAAATCAAAAGACTTTCAAGGAACAGTAGGCGTCTTTTTGGCCTGTGAATTCTATCGACGCCTCGGGTTAAATATTTTCCAAGCGCCGCCTAGGACATTTGGAAGATTCTGGTCTGCCCGGCATCATGGCGGCTACGCCGGGCCATACGCGTTCGTGCGGGATATCGGTTACGTATTTGACGATGAATATGCTCCAGAAATCGGATCACCACTACTTCTTTGGCATCACCTTAACGTCCATAGTTCTGACAGACGTATAATTGAGTTCATCCCCAACCCTTCAGCCAAGGCCGAACTTGTGATCGAATTGGACCCTGTTCCCGCCAAAACATCCATCGTGTGCAATGGGCCATGCCGGAGAGCAAGCGATGTGGAACTAGGGTCCGCCATCAAACTCATTGAGGATTTTCTGGAGAACTAACTCCCAATCGCCTGATCCGGAGTTCCTTTCCTGTTTCTTCAAGGTAGATCTGGACATCCAGAGGAGAAACATAATGCCCCAGTCTCCCATGTTCCTCGATCAGGTGAAGACGACGCGACATATCTGCAAAGGATGAGGGGGGCTTTGTTTGTTCATCACCCTTTGCCTTCTCAAACTCCTTCTCGCGCAGGCCCTGAACTCCAGAAAAATCAGCACCCGCGATGTTTGCACCTTCTAGCACAACATCCTCCATCTCGGCATTCCCCAAGTCACAGCCTGAAAGATCCGAGCCCTGGAAATTCGAGCCGCTGAAACTTTCAGCACGCAGATCTGCACCAACAAAATTTGCACCCGTAAAATCGGCGTCACATGACGCACCAAGGAAAGAGCAGCCATTCAACACGCAATCTCTGAGACTGCATTGAACAAGGATTCTGCCGGCAAAGCTTTGGCGGCCAAGATCTGTACCATCAAAGTTCCGCTTCTTCCAGATTTCGTGCTCCGCACTCATATCGTTTCGGACGAAATCGTAACTCGCCCCGTTTCATTGTGAAATCCTATTTGTCCGGCATATGGGATCCAACAAACAACAAGAACAGACAGAACATGAATACAACACATCCATCGGAAGTTGGAACCGGCTACTCAGCCCATCAGCTCATGTCCACCCTATATCAGGGTATTGAGCCCTATATTGAAAAGCCCAAAGCAATCACACGCTCAGCGATTCAAGGCCAGAAGGCGACAATCATTCAAAAACTCTCCCAGCTCAAACGAGATCTGGAAGATTTGGCGATTGAGATCATGAAACTTGAGGATGACCTGAACAATACTGAGCGATGGCCAGCCAGGCACAGTTCCATCAAACACATTCTCATCGGGCTCCTGATTTCAGGAATACTGGCTGTGATAGTCGGCAGTGTAATGAATCCAGCTGGCTTTGCTCGCGACGGGCTAGGTACTGACTCATGGCTCAGGCCGTACATCTTTTCTCTGCCCTTTGCCGCAGGAACGGTACTGGCAAAAATGTTCGCCAGCCTTGGAAAAGGAGTATTTCGCACGATTCTTGAAGGAATCATCATTTTGGCAGGAATCGGAGGGTTTGGGCTCTTCATGGTAGAGTTCTGCACACACTTTGCCATCGAACATCAAGATTTCGGAGGACTTGGAGGTGGCCTCTTTGATGAACCTGAATCGATTTCCTACAAGCGACTTTTGATGGGCCAATTGATCGCAGAGACCGCGGTAACTTGGGGTTTCTGGAAGGCCCTTTGTGCTTTGGTCGCCCACGAACCATCTAAACGTTGGCAGGCCATCCGTAAAGACCTAGAGCAATTGAGAATTGTTCGTTCAACGAAAGAGTCCGAACTCACCGCGCTCCACACCCAAATGGCAGAACTGGAATCTGATGAGGCCGACCACAACGCCCTTGCCGACGGCATCAGGCAATTGACGTTGCTGACATCGCTCGACCATTCCCCCCAAGAGACTTCAGCAAGATAACAACGCAACCTCACACAAAGAAAAGCTATGAACAAACATCACTTAATCCTATTCACCCTCATCCTTCTACTCAACTCTCAGGGGCAAGCAGCCACAAACCTGACGGTTGGGATTTCACCAAGGCTCAGCAAAGAATCCATGGCCAGCTGGTTCAAGACTCACACGACCGCGCTGAAAGCAATGCCCGGTGGTGCCAATGTTAGGTATATCGACGGGGTGGACCTCAGGGTCATCTGTGACCTACGAATACCTGAAGTTCAAAACGAGCGCGGTAAAGAAAAGGTGCTCGGAAGGGCTCTTGCTCCGCTGACAGCATGGCTCAAACAATCGATCATGAATCCATCCTCAAAAGACGCCAGGATCGATCTTCCCAACCTTCTGGACGAGCTGGGAAGAACAAAGAGCCAGGGCAATCTCATGTTGGTTGGCTCCCCGGTTTACTATAATGATGTCGAATCCGACTTCGCTTTTATTGGAGTTGATGGACCTAACGCTGCGATCCCCACCTATCCGTCTGATGCACATTTGGCGTTAACCAGAGAACAATCTCCATTCGGCATTCGGAACCGTCCCTCCGATTTCCTCGCTAGTACCCATGTCCACTGGTGGGTTCCAAAGGCAAGTGATGTGTCACGAGGCGATTACCGCCAAAACCTAGTCCGCTTCTGGACTCTGTTCATCTCAAGCCAAGGTGGCGTTCTCAAGAACTTCTCGGTCTCCTGTCTGTCAGTACATGAGAATTTAAACAATAAGCACCTCGTGAACTATTCGGCCAAGCTGGATCCCGATCAAACTGATGTTGCTATGATTGGGACGACACGAACCGGGAAGCGCATTTTCAAGAAGATTGAAATTACGCAAGGCGATGTTCAGTCCATGATCCCCCCAGAACCCTTCACACAAGTCATTGCAATCGACAGAACAGGAAGCATGGCCAAAATGTTTCCCAAAGTAGCTTCAAGGATTTCAATGCTTCCCAGCTCTGAGTGGTATGGGTTCTACGTCTATGGAGACTATCACGACCCGAAACCAGCCTTCTTGTTTGACGAGGGCGACGATCCAAGCGTCATCGCTAAGGCTCTTCGTTCTGTCGAACTCTCCAATGGGAATGACCGCCCCGAATGCCTTGAGGCCGCACTTCATGAAATCCAAGAGGAACTCCGTAGGCGCAAAGTCGAGAAGACCAACATCACCATCTTCACAGACGCCCCCCCTCACGAACCTCACGAAAGTCCGGAAGCCTATGACTACCGGGCCTTGTTCAGGAAGTTGCTTATGGCCGGACACTCAATCACGGTGGTCAGATGCAGTCCCAGCCTCGAAACTGAGTGGATTCCATCAGGTGTAACCATCGAGTCCTTTTAATCCCTTCACGGCAACACTCTCCCCGTCCAACTTCGTGTTGGGCGGGGTTTCTTTTGCTTTTAGGCAGAACTGTTTTGCGCTACCTCTTTGTCATGAAGGTTGTCTTCCTAACAGGTGCTACAGGATGCGGTAAAACATCTATCGCCACCTGTCTTTCGAGGCATATTCAAACCCTTGGCATGGACTCTTTCCTTCGTGATGCTCTACCTCTATTCAAGCCGGAAGCAGAAGAAGAACTCAAAAAAGCACGCCAACCGGCCTTCGAGAATCAGAACGAATGGAAAAGGTTGCTCAAAAACAATCCACAAACTGCACAACTACTTTTGAGAGCATGGGGAGGAGAAGCATCCAAGCGTTTGAAACAGGAATTCACTCCCATCGCGGCCCCGACACTTATTGAGGGAACACAGCTTTCCTTTCCCCACTGGATACCTATTTTTATGGAGATGCTTCGTCGGCTGGACGGGTTCACACCCGAGTCACTCATCATTCATCTGACTCCCGATCCAGAAAAACAACTGAAGCAGATTGAAAAGAAGGGACTCGAATTGACCAGAGGCTGGACCATTGAAGATGTGAAGAAGAAACAAGAAACCTTCAGGGACCGGCTGAAGAATGTAGACCACGAGACATTCACCAACACGCCGGACGCTCTTGGGCGAATCCGCGATTTTTTTAGATAAAATAAGGAACCCCCACCTTTTTAGTTCTACGAAAGAACAAGCAAACGTAGAGAACCCAT
The DNA here is from genome assembly GCA_965658675.1 of Limisphaerales bacterium. Taxonomy (GTDB): domain Bacteria; phylum Verrucomicrobiota; class Verrucomicrobiia; order Limisphaerales; family CAZKNW01; genus CAZKNW01. The sequence goes on along the minus strand of CBFHTT010000001.1, from coordinate 94,861 downwards.
AAATCTAAACTGCATGAAAGCAGCTGATTTCCCAAGAGGAGACGGGGCCACAAATCATCGGCATCATATCACACTCAATCGGTCTGAAACCTAGGGTCCAAATCACGCTCTTGTTCAGCCCTCCGATGAGATATAAGAAAATTGAGATTAGACACCAAGGCCTCGGCATCTGACGTCCCGTATACCTCCGCAATTCGAAAACGACTCTTATCATCCAGAACCACGAAAAGACAGTAGGCATGTCGATACAGCGGTTCTTTCACGTCTGAAAGAGGCGAGAGACCAAATGCCACCGGACGTTCAAGATCCATCTCACGACAAGAGTTAGTCGAACGAATTTTCATCTTCTCTTGATCCACAGAAATTTGCAGAGAGGCGCCGATCAAGGATCTCGCTACAAGTCCCTGGGAGTTCAGTTCAAAAAGATGAAGGAGATAGCAACAGACAACCACTGCCAGTTGCCGGTCATAGGTCCAAGGAAAGAACCAAGCAATCCACGAAGCATTGCCAACGAGTTGGAGCAGAAGATCGATCACCAAGAACACCACGGATCCTTTCCATAGAGCGATCAGTGGTTTACGCACAAATTCGTGAAAAAGAGTCATTCTCCATGGCGTCAGGATGTTCACCTTGATCAACCAACCTTCCTCGGTTTCCAGAATAGCTGGCCAAGGGTGAAGACGTTGCTCCTTCAAACGTTTAACTATTTTTTGCCTTCCCATGTCTGAAACCGGCCTGCAAAGAGTTCATGACAGTCATACCAAGCTCGCTGGAGAATCATCGGACGTTCCCCTGGACGAATGATGAGCTGACGGTTGAGATGATCGTTCCTCCCAAAGTATCTGGAAACTTCTTCACCAGTCAGCAGCGCCACTGTCTGCTGTTGTTGTCCCTGCCCACTAGCACCGGTGCGGTTCCGCTGATCGTGGCTCAGAGATCCATGAGTAAGAACATCTATCGAGGTCTGACCGAGTCGTTTAGAGACCCATTCCAAGGTGGTTACTTCAGAGTTGCCAAAGAACTGTAGAGTTGAGTTCCCAAGGAAGGTCTCCCACCTCTCCTTGTATAGCGACTTGAGCTGGCCAAGATCCTGAATCACGGTCCACATGCGTACTCCTAGGCCAGCTATCTGACCGGCCGCCGTCTCAAGTTCTTTCATATATCCAAGAACCGGAAATTCATCCAACGCCATCAAGAGTGGAATAGGGGGCTTGGCAGAAACTTTCTCCATCGCACAGAGGGTCAGGTTGACGAAGAGTCTCAACCACCTTGCGCAACTGGCCATCCTCAAGGCTGGAAGGCACATATACAGGGTCACTTCATTCCTCTTGAGATCCTCCAGATCAAAATCATGCCTCGCACTTACACTTCGGATCGAGGGATAGAGCAAAAATCTGAGATTTCGGCGAGCAGTCGATAAAACGGATCCTCGTTCATCTTTAGGCTTTTCCTGCATACACCTTGCTACTCCTACAATGAGACCATCCAATGAATCGTTGAGTGCCATCTCTTCCAAGAGATCTTCGATACCCATTCGCCTGCCGAAAATCAGATCAGCTACAGTCACAAGGTTTCGTTCATCCGAGGCAAACTCGTGAAAGGTTACTACGTGCAAGATCACACCTTCGATAAAATCACGTGCTGATTCACTCCAATGGGGATCTTTGGATTCGCTAACCACGAGCGCATCAGCCACCAGTCCCGCGTCCTCAATCAGGGTCGGATTTCCCAGATTCAACCCATGAAGCGCATTGAACGAGCAACGATATGGCGCCAGCCGAGATGAAGTGATTGAGAAAGGATCCAACACCAAGACCTTCTGCCCCATCCCTTCCGCTCTCCAAACCGCTGATATATCTGCATTCTCGCCCTTGCAATCTACGACAAAACAAGAGCCGCCATAGGTCAGGAGATTAGGAATTATCACTCCCCTTCCTTTTCCCGATCGCGTACCCGCAATCGTACAGAAGTGTTGATCATCATTGATACCAATCCCCTTGCCCTCATGACACCTCACTTCCATTCGGCCATCAGGTCTTTCGAATTGCGCGGCATCAGCCTCCACAAGTCCCAAAAATAATTGATTCGATCGATCCTCAAAGGCCTGCTCTGCCACCCTCTCTGGCGACTCAAAGAAAGTTTTCGGCATCCAATTCCGGATGCGAAGTCGACCTTCCACACCTCTTGGAAGATCTCTGAGAAGGGGGTGATCTTCAGATTGCTTCATCGTCTGGTTTGATTGACTACGGCACGACGGAATGTATGTCTGAGAAGTTCCGATTTCTTTGCCATTTGTTCTTCTGCACGCTGTACGAATGTTTCCCGCGCTTCCTTGTGAATCTCCTTCATCGTTTCAATTTGGTTCTGCTCTTGCCGATGCACTTCCCTTCGCGCTTTCACCAACGCTCTTTCACGTTGCTGCTTGATGGTCAAGGCGTGACTCCCGAGAGAGGGGGAAGGCCCCTGCATTTCTTTCAGGTATCGCATGGAAAGCTCCAACGTCTTCTTTTCGCGGTAAAGTTCCTGCCGCTTCTTCATCTTCTCCACTAGCTCGGATTGCCTGATCTTCAGATTCTCAAAGTCTATCTGCTTGATTGGGAATAAGCGCTTAACCCGCCACTTAAACTCCAGCTCCGGAGTAGGGGAAGCCAACTGATTGATATAGGGTGAAATTGGATCTTTCATGGCTTTCTGTGTTAGGATGATTGGAACCAATCGAAGGAGGAAACGTATGAGCACCCCATTTCATCTGGCCCGTGGTAGGGCTGAATTTGAAATCGATCTTGTCGATCGACGTTTTGACCTACTGGTCAAGGAGTTGGAGAACCACGGAAACGATCCCGCGTGGATCGCCCACTGCGCCCTCCGCAGCGCCCTTGAAACTGTCATCGAGCTATCACCAGAAGAACGTGCCGAATTCATCGAGCATGCTGATGAATTACTGGATTGTCTTCGCTCTCCCATGGCCACTTGAAGGGAAGCCATAGAACAACTGGTGCGCTTCCCGTCTTCTCAAACGTTCCATAGGGCCCCTGGTATTTGGCCCAGACCACCTGCCCTGTATCCCTTCTCGCTCCATAGACAGTCCTAAGGTGCGGAACGCCCAAGTGATAAAAGAGGAGCCCCATGAGGAGGCACATTACCGCGAAACGAAAAAAGAGACGAAGGATGGGCAACCAAAAATGGTACCGCTGAGAGCTGGATGCACCGAGGTGTTCGACCGGATCAATGGAAGGAAGTGGAGCAGGGTTCTGTTTCATTAACCCGCATCATGGAACTCGCTACCCCACAAGGGGTCGGATGAGATCCGACAGGGGGCACTCCCAACTCTCTAAGGATGCAAGGGATGTCTAAAAACACCCCTACAAACCAAAGCAAGCTCGTTGATTCAATCATCGAGAATCGCGAGGCAATGATCGCCTTTTTCCTTATCAAAACTCGTTGCCCACAAACAGCGGAGGACCTCTATCAAGATCTCCTTATCAAAGCTCTAAAATGCGGTGATCGCTACACTGAGATCAAACGATCCTTCATCTATCAGATGGCGCGCTCAATACTCATAGATAAATGCCGAAAGGACGGCCGCCGTCCATTGGAATTCTGCGACCTCAACGAGCTTTCAAACATCGCCACCGAACCATCTCTTCCAACGATTACCGAATCAGATGTTAGGGAGGCCTTGAAAAAAGTCGACCTGACCCGCGACGAAAAAGAATGCGCTTCGTTGCATCTTCTTGAAGAAATGACCTGCGATGACATCGCATCTTTAAAAAGCAAACCTCGGTCAACCATTGGTGGGTGGATATTGAAGGCCAAGAAACGACTCGCGAGCTATCTAAGTTAAAGTCTTTCTTCGTCAAAGAGCCTCCATGCAAAACAATCGAGCCGGGTCTTCTTTCGAAGATCCGGCTCTTTTGTGTCCACAAAAAATCGTTTATCAGCGATGTCTGCTACTAAACAACGGAAGCAAACAGTTTAACGACCTTATCGACGGCCTTGACTGCTTTGCTGATCGAGGAGGCCACCTTGTTAATGTCCTCAATTGCTTCATCAGCCGATTCCTTCGCCTTTTTCACCGACTTGATTGCCGACTTGTAGATCTGAGTATTGGTGTTGATTTCCCGATTGATGACTTCTTCCCAGAGAAGAAAGAGAATCTTCTGAAATTGGGCCTATTGGGTCGGGTCTCCGATGTTGCTCCTCAGTTTGTTCAACTGATTCCCCCGGACAGCTGTTGGGCGATCTTGCACCAGATCACTTTTTCCCAGACTGATCTGTTGAAGGATCAGAAAGGTAAAAACCTTCGAAAGGAGAGAGGAAAAACTACTAGCAATCAATCGCCCTGATCACATTAGGAAAACAGCACCTGAACCTGACGAAGCAGAAGAGTAAGTTCTTACTCAAAAGTCCATTCCTGCTGTCCTCCCGATGCCTCCTTAGGCGATGGCGTTTCGGGCGACTCTTGACCTTCCAATGTTACCTCCTTCTCCGCAGGGCTTCTGAAAAGTTTCTCGATTTCATTAAGCTGCTCCCTCATGGGTTCACCAACACGATGCCAATGGATGTTTGTCCATACGTGCTCTGTGGTGGCAGCGAGCGTATTTCCCAAGATGACACGAGCTGGGACTCCCCATAACGTTAAATTCACATAAGACATGTCACATGCGACTCGCGAAACATCCTGACAGGTCGCACGGATCAGATCTACCGCGCCTCCTTTGGCAAACAACTCCGCAACAGACAGAATCAACCCGCTACTTCCACAAGCAGGATCATTGACCGAAATAGGTTTTCCTTCGGCAACGATCTTCGGAATATCAAACATCATCTTGGTAATAGCGTCGCCAACCGACCGAGGTGTGTAAAACTCACCACGTAGATCACGTGAAAACTTGCTTCCTACCTCAAGGTAGTAGGGCCCCAGCAGATCTTGAAACGGCTTTCGCTCCATCTCCATGACGAGCATCCCCAACGCTGTCGCCATTCGGTTCAGCTCCTCCTTCTCATACTTCCCTGCCACTTGGAGATATTCTTCTTCCCGCGTCTGCGCAGCAAAACAGCAAGCAGCCATGGTGCAGAAATCAACAAAGACTTCAAACGGGGCACTCTTCTTCCGCGCCACCTCCTCAACAACCTTTCTGAAATCACCATTCTGCTTGGCAAATTCCTCTGGCAAGTCCTTGCTTTTCTTGGGCAACTTTCCTTCTCCCCTACCAAACAGTTAGCTCCAATTTTCATCTTCTAGCACAAATGGCTACAGAGAGGGAAGAGGATCTCAAAGGTCTATGCATTATCAGCCAGAAAGGCATCCACAACACCAGTAATCATGTTCTTGTGAGCCCGGGGAAGACCTCTCCAAACCCCGACAACCTTTGCCAGTTCTTGATCCACTGCGTCATCATCATTGGGGGCTATTTGTGGGTAATGATTGAACTCATTCTCGTAACCCTCCACCTTTTCAACGAGTTGCAACTGTGTTATTGCGGGTTCGATTCCTGACACCTTGCACTGCACATCTTCCAGTCCAGCAATAGAACAATCTCTCCTCAAATATCCTCAGTCAAACTGAACCAAGGAACGTCAAACCCTGCCAATACGATGTGAGTCTATCTGTGAACCACCGATTACCCATTTTTCTCAACCTGTTAAATACCAGAAATTTACACAATCCACTTGCCGGGTTCGAATCCCCCCCTCTCCGCCATTCCTTAACCAAGGAATGCACAAGGATTTTTCCCTATTCTGAAAAAATTGCCGATCAGACAAATTCTAGATTTCAGATCGAGAGTTTTAGCTCCTCTTTTCTTCCATCGGGATTACCGCCTTTTCGCATCTCACTCTTCCTGAAATACGAATGCCCTAACAGAGTTTTTTGCGGGATCGCGAGGGTCAAACATGAAGGAGGATCCGAAACCTTTTCGTCATTCTACACCTCGGACTTCCTTGGGGCTCTGGGTATTTGGGCAATTCGTCATTCCCCTCCCCTCTCCCGTCCGTCAGAACAACTCGGGACAAAGGTCCTTGGTGAACTGCGTGACGCGGTCCTGAATGGCGTTGCTGCATTCGAGGGCCATGCATTCTTCAGCAAGGGCTTGGGCGTCCTTGAGGCTGAGCTTGCGGATCAGGTGCTTGGTCTGTGGCACGAGTGGTGCCGCGACGCTGAGGGAATCAACTCCAAGACCAAGGAGCAATGGCACAAGGGTTGCCTCTGCTGCCATCTCTCCACAGACGGCGGTGGAGATCTTGTTTCCATCGCCTGCTTTGACGGTCATCTGGATGAGTCGCAGGACTCCCGGATGGGTCGGCTGATAGAGGTGGGCGATCTTTTCATTCATCCGGTCCACGGCCAGCGTGTACTGGAGCAGATCATTGGTCCCGATAGAAAAGAACTTGGCGTGCTTGGCGAGCGTATCTGCAGTCAGGACTGCGGATGGGATCTCGATGACAACACCGACCTCAATGTCTTCATTGAAGGCGATACCGGCTTCTCTGAGCTCCGTCTTGCAGGCTTCAAGGATCTTGCCGGCTTCGAGAAATTCTTCGATGCCCGAGATCATGGGATACATCATCCGGATGTTCCCAAAAGCTGAGGCTCGCAGGATGGCGCGTAGCTGATTGCGGAACATGTCTCTCTCCTGGAGACAATACCGAATGGCGCGCCAGCCAAGGAAGGGATTGAGCTCTTCAGGGACATCGAGATGGGAAAGCATCTTGTCACCACCGATATCAACGGTGCGAATATCCACTGCGTTTGGAGCAAGGGCTTCGGCCACGCTTTTATAGGCTTCGAACTGTTCGTCTTCTGAAGGAAGGGTGGGACGTTGTATGAAAAGATACTCTGTCCGGAACAGGCCGACTCCATGGGCGCCGTTTTCAATAACGAGGCTGGAGTCTTTGGGCGTCTCGATATTCGCCCTGAGATCGATCTGCACTCCATCGAGCGTGACGGCCGGGAGTTCCTGCAGGTCTTTCAGCTCATGGGTCAGCGTGGATTTGCGCTCCACCAGTTGCCCATATTCAAAAAGGATCTGATCGGATGGGGAAAGAATCAGCGTGCCATTATAGCCATCGAGAAGGATATGATCGCCGGTCGTAAGGGAATCGGTTGCGTTACCAATCCCTGTCACAGCAGGAATCCCCAAAGAACGCGCCATAATCGCGGAGTGGGATGTCCGGCCTCCAATATCCGTCCCAAAGCCAAGGACCTTTTCCTTGTCGAGCTGGGCGGTTACGGAAGGCGTGAGATCATGACTGATGATGATCACCGGATGATCAAAACCCGAGAGATCCAAATCATGATTAACGCCCTGAAGGTTATCGATCACTCGTTGGGTGATGTCCTTGAGATCGGCTGCCCGCTCTTTGAGGTAATCATCATCAATGGCAATCAATGCCTGGATGTATTCGGATGCGACGGAATCAAAGGCGAACTCTGCATTGTGTCGATCTGTCTGGATGCGCTTGATCACGGCATCCATGAGAACGGGGTCTTCCAGCACGAGAAGATGTGCCTCAAAGATATTGGCCTCCTGAGCGCCAAGAGTGGCCATGACCCGGCGTTGAACTTCTTTCAGGTCCTGACGGGTCTTTACCAGCGCCTTCTCAAAGCGGTCGACTTCGGGCTTTTCCTGCCCTTCATCCACGAGGTCCTCAGACAGCACACGCTCATCCTCCTGAATCACGAATACCTGCCCCTGGCAGACGCCTGCTGATGCAGCGACTCCGCGGAGTGATTTTTCGGATATGGACTGAATGTTGGCCATGAGGCGCGCCGCTTATAGCGGTGGAAAGGTTCCTTGAAAACGAAAAATCCCGGATCAAACCGGGACAAAATGAAACAAGGACAGAGTCAAGAACCGGGAAGAGGGGACGCTGTCCAAGCCGTCCCCTCCTGCCGTGAAATTACTTTCTCTTGGGCGCAAACACGTGAGTTGCGTGACCAAAGAAGGACTCAGCTGCTTCCATGATGGTCTCAGACAAGGTCGGATGAGGGTGCACGGTGAGTGCGAGATCTTCGACGGTAGCTCCCATTTCAACAGCGAGCATACCTTCACCGATCAGTTCGCCTGCGCCGTGGCCGACGATACCGACACCAAGAATCCGTTCGGTCTCGGGATCCACGAGCACCTTGGTCAATCCATCGGTGCGTCCGTAGGTCATGGCGCGACCAGATGCACTCCATGGGAACTTGCCCACCTGCACCTTGCGGCCCTGTGCCTTGGCTTCTCCCTCGGTCAATCCGCACCATGCGACTTCCGGATCCGTGAAGACCACTGCAGGAATCACGATGTCTGCAAATTCGCTGTCTTCGCCGACGATGTTTTCCACTGCCACACGAGCTTCACGGGAAGCCTTGTGAGCGAGCATCACGCCGCCTGCGATATCGCCAATGGCGTAGATGTTGGAATCAGAGGTCTGCTGGCGGGAGTTGATTTTGACAAAGCCCTTTTCATCCAGCTCGACGGAGGTGTTATCCAAGCCGATCTCAGAGCTGTTTGGCACACGACCCACTGCAACAAGCACGCGGTCATACTCTTCTTCGAGCACTTCTCCGCCATACTCCATGCTGACTTTGATCTTCTTGCCGCTGGTGGCCATGGACTTCACCTTGGCTTTAAGGCGGACTTCCTTGAAATTTTCTTTGGCATACTTGGCCACCGGACGAGCGAGGTCTGGATCTGCACCTGCGAGGATGGAGTCCATGGCTTCTGCCAAGACGATCTCACTACCAAGCCCTGCGTAGACAGTGCCGAGCTCCATACCAATGTAGCCACCGCCGATGACGAGCAATTTCTCTGGCACTTCTTCCAGTTCCAGCGCACCACGTGATGTCATGACGCGTGGATTGCCCAGATCCCATGGCTTGGGAAGGGCTGAGCGGGAACCTACTGCGAGGATCGCCTTGTCATACTCGATGAAGGTGTTGCCATCAGCAGTCTCCACACGGAGGCTCTGGGAGCCTTCGAAGTGTCCACGGCCGTAGATGACTTCAACGCCACGGGCCTTGGCCAGCTGAGCAATGCCACCGGTAAGCTTCTTGAGAACGCCGCCCTTCCACTCGCGCATCTTGGCGAGATCGAGCTTGGGTTCACCAAAGGTGATACCGCGTTCTTCAGATTCCTTGGCTTCGCGGATCTGGTGCGTGGCATAGAGGAGTGCCTTGGAAGGAATACAACCACGGTTCAGGCAGACGCCTCCGAGGCTTTCATCCCGTTCCACCAGGATTACCTTCTTGCCTTTGTCAGCAGCGTAGAACGCGGCCGCATAACCACCAGGGCCGGCGCCCACCACAACAATGTCAGTCTTGATCGGATCCATGTCGGGAAATTATTTCAGTTTCGCTTCTGCTTCTTCGAACTGCTCGATGGCATTCACCAGATCGACGGTGAATCGTGCAGCACTACCACCATCAATCAGGCGGTGATCATAGGAGACGGCAATCGGCATCAATGTGCGAGGCACGATCTCTCCGTCGACCACGACGGCCTTCTGCTTGCTGCGGCCGAGTCCGAGGATGGCTGCATCAGGCTTGTTCACAATCGGTGTGAAGTGGGAACCACCAATGGCTCCCTGATTGGAAATGGTAAACGTGCCACCCTGCATGTCGTCACCGCTGAGTTTGCGGTCACGTGCCTTGACGGCGAGCTCGTTCAGCTCATTGGAAAGCTCGAGGATGGATTTCTTATCCACGTCGCGAATAACAGGAACGACCAATCCGGCGTCGGTATCAACCGCGATGCCGATGTGGATGTATTCCTTCTCCACAACTTCTTCAGCGGCTTCATCCAGTGAGGAATTGAAGATCGGGTGCTTCTGGAGTGTGTTGGCAACGGCCTTGAGAATGAGAGGCGTAACCGTGAGGCGGGTGCCTTCTTTCTCGTAGGCTGGCAGGAGCTTCTTGCGGAGTGCCATCAGGTCGGTCATGTCCACATCGTCAAACTGTGTGACATGCGGAATGGCGTTCCAGTTTTCCGTCATGCGACGGCTGATGACCTTGCGAAGCTGCGTCATAGGACGCTTGGCAATCGGTCCCCACTTGGAGAAATCAATGCTCTTAGGAGCCGGCTTGGCTGGAGCACCACCTTCTGCCTTTGGAGCAAAGGCGAGTGCCTGAACCTGAACGATGTAGTTCTTCAGGTCCTCCATGGAGATGCGGTTTCCGCTGCCAGTGCCTCGGACGCGTGTCAGGTCGATGCCGGTGAGCTTGGCGATACGACGGACAGCAGGTCCGGCAACCGGCTCAACACCAGCCACTGGCTGAAGCGCAGCAGCGCCACCGGCAGGAAGTGCAGGAGCAGCGGCGAGCGCGGCAGCAGGTGCTGGAGCGGGAGCGGCAGCAGGTGCTGGAGCGGGAGCCGCAGCAGGCGCAGCGGCTGGAGCAGCCTCAGCAGCAGGTGCAGCAGATCCACCTTCCTCAGTCACGGAGATCAGAACAGAACCCGTGCTGATCGTGTCACCGACATTCACATGCACTTTGGCTACAGTTCCAGAAACCGTGGTAGGAATAGGTGCCACAGCTTTTTCATTCTCCAGTTCGAGAATGGTTTGATCCTTTTCAACGCGGTCACCCTCGCTGACCAGAATATTTACGACGGTGCCTGAATCAGCACCTTCGCCAAGATTTGGCAGTTTGACGTCCATAAGTAGAAAGCAATTTTAGGAGGTTGGCGTGACCACTCGACGGTCACAATTATTGAGATTCAGCCAACGCTACCGTGTCAACACACGGGCGGAGACGCTACCTAACGCCCTCGCAAAAAGTCAGTAAAATTTGGCCTTTTTTAATAAGAAGCACACCTCATCAATTGCGTTAGCAAAATTCATCTGAGGCACTTCTCTCAGTGCAGAAGCCTTGTTCAGCCGAGGCACTGATCGTAAAAGGCGGCGTAATCATCCTTGGCATCAGTGTCACGGACACGCATTGCGGCACGTGGATGCTGGTTGAGATGACCGGTAATATTGTAAGGAACCAATGCTCCCCACTCCAATCCCTGCTCCCAAAGCGGGTTCAAATGGTCCTGAAGGAGCTGATACACAGGGCGGAGATTGAATTTCGGGTTCTTCAGGAAGGCCAGAAGAAGCTCCATAGGGCAGTTGCCCGCACCGCGGCCAAGTCCTGACATGGTGGCATCGATACGGTTGGCGCCCTGGATGATGGACTCAATCGTATTGGCAAAGGCGAGTTGGCAGTTGTTGTGGGTGTGAATGCCCACTTCCTTGCCAGTAGCTTTGGCAACCTTCATATACTTCTTCACCAAAGCACGAATCTGCTCGTGGTAAAGTGCTCCGTAGCTATCAACCACAACAATGGTCTCTACGGGCGTGTCAGACAATACTTCCAATGCCTGGTCGATCTCTTTGTCAGCCACAGTGGAGATCGCCATGATGTTACAGGTCGTCTCATAACCCTTGTCATGGGCGTCCTTGATCATGTCCACGGCTGTGGAAATCTGATGTGCGTAAGTGGCAACGCGGATGCAGTCCAAGACGCTCTTTTCCTTGGGAAGGATGTCGGTCTTGTAGTTGCATTTCTCGACATCGGCCATCGCAGTGAGCTTCAGACTGGTCTTGTTCTCACCAACAATGCGGCGCATGTCGTCTTCTTCGCAGAACTTCCAATCACCAAACTGATCGCGCTGAAAAAGCTTCTGATCGGCCTTATAGCCGAGCTCCATGTAGTCAATCCCTGCATCAATGCAGGTCTTGTACACAGCGGAGACAAAGTCATCTGTGAACTTGTGAGCGTTGATCAGCCCACCGTCACGGACAGTGCAATCGAGGACTTTGATTTCGGGACGATAGGTCAACCAAGGAGCGGCCGGAGCGGTCATTTTGATGTGTTTTTATGTTCGATCACCCGTTTCTGAGCGAAAAGCGAGCGCGGAGAAAATCATCCAGCCCCCCCTTTGTCCACGGGAAAAGGCATGATTTTTCACGGATTCGACTCCAGTCACCGAACGACTCAGGCCTCAGTGGGCCTCCAACCACGATGTCCCAACCCCGCATTCGACGACAATCGGTACATCCAAAGGCAGTGCCTGCACCATCTCCCGCTCGATCATTGGTCGCACGATCTCCTCCTCTTCCTTGGGCATGTCAAAGACGAGTTCATCGTGAACCTGGAGCAACATCTTGGTCTTGAAACCGCCTTCCTCAAGGCCGCGCTGGACCCGCGTCATGGCCAGCTTGATCATATCCGCAGCCGTTCCCTGAATGGGGGAATTGATGGCATTGCGCTCAGCTCCGCTGCGAACCGTGCCGTTCTTGGAATTGATGTCCCGCAGATACCGCCGCCGCCCACTCAACGTCTCCACATATCCCTTGGCCTTCGCCTGCTCCACCACATCGGTCATGTAGTTTTTGATTCCCGGATACTGGTTGAAGTAGGACTCGATCAACTCAGCTGCTTCCCTACGAGGAATCCTAAGGCGTTGGGAAAGACCAAAGGCGGATATCCCGTAAGCGATGCCGAAGTTCACCATCTTGGCATGACGTCGCATCTCCGGAAGCACCTCATCCATCCCGAGTCCGTAGACCCGGGCAGCAGTCGCTGTATGAATGTCGTGCCCGCTTTCAAAGGCCTCCTTCATCGCGTCGTCGCCGCTGATTGAGGCAATGATCCGTAATTCGATCTGAGAATAATCAGCTGCTAGAATCAGATGCTCCTCATCACGCGCCACAAACGCCCTGCGAATCTCCCGCCCCATTTCCGTGCGAATCGGAATGTTCTGCAAATTGGGATCCTGTGACTGTAGGCGGCCAGTCGCCGTCAGCAATTGGTTATAGGTCGTATGCACACGTCCTGTCTTGCGAAAGACTTGTTCGGGCAGTGAATCGGCATACGTCGACTTGAGCTTGGTCGCCGCACGGAAATCCAGAATGGACTGCACAATCTTATGCTCGGCTGCCAACGACTGAAGCGTCTGTTCGTTGGTCGTGTATTGCCCGGTCTTCGTCTTCTTCGGCTTGTCGACCAAGGCCAGTTTCTCGAAGAGGATCACACCAAGTTGCTTCGGTGAGTTCAGATTGAACTGTTCACCAGCCAGCTCATAGATCGTGGATTCCTCTTCACGCATCTGCTTGGCCAAGGTCTCTGAAATCTCCTTCAGCACCTCAACGTCCACACGAATGCCCTCCTTCTCCATCGCAACCAATACCGGAACCAGAGGAATCTCTACGTCATAAAAAATCTTTTCCTGCTCCGTCTCCTTCAACAACGGTACGAGCTTCTCCTTCAACTGCCAGGTGACGTCAGCATCTTCAGCCGCATATTCGCAAAGTTCCTCGATGGGAACAAATGCCATACTGATCTGCTCACTCTTCTTTTCACCTATCAGACTCGAAATAGAAATCGGCGTGTAATTGAGGAAAAGCTCGCTGAGAAAATCCATTCCATGTCGCTGATCAGGATCAATCAGACTGTGCGCCAACATCGTGTCGAACAACGGGCCTTTCACTTCGACACCATGCCAATCCAGGACGGAGATATCGTATTTCAGATTATGCCCGACCTTCTCAATCGCAGGCGATTCCAACACCGGACGCAATATCTCAAGAAAGGCACGATCCTTCTCCAGCTCTCCCGGAAAGGTGACATAACTGGCCTTATGAGCCTCCCATGAAAACGCCAAACCAATCACCCTTGCTGATTTGGTATCCAGCCCAGTGGACTCAATGTCGAAGCAGAAGCTCTTCAGCTTGGCGAGCGTCTTGGCGAGCTCCATGCATCCCTCAAGAGAATCAATCAATGTGTAGTCATGTTCGACTTCCTTGATCGTCTTGGGCGGTTCGGCAGATTCTGCCCCCGAAGCCGTGCTCGCTGTGCCATCGCCACCCGAACGACCTGATCTGAAATCGCTTCCAAAGAGTTTCTTGCCAATGGCATTGAACTCAAACTCCACACACAAGTCCTTCAGCGCTTCATCGTTCCTCTGAGAGATCTTCAATTCTTCAAAAGAGGTTTCGATCGGGACCTTGATATCGATCGTCGCAAGCACCTTGGACAGCTTCCCCTGATCCGCAAACTCGATGACCTTCTCCTTCTGCTTACCCTTCAGCTCTTCCGCATGTTCGATCAATCCCTCCACAGAACCAAACTGCCCCACAAGCTTCTTTGCCGTCTTTTCGCCAATCCCTGGAATGCCCGGGATGTTGTCCACCGAGTCACCCCATAGACCAAGAATATCGATCACCTGCTCAGGACGCTCTACCTGCCACTTTTCAAGAACCTCACTCAGTCCCTGAATCTCCACCTCGCCGCCTTTTCGACCAGGCTTGTAGAGATACGACTTGTCCGACACCAACTGACAAAAATCCTTATCCGGAGTCACCATGTAGGATTCAAAGCCCTCCGGCTCTGCTCGCTTGACCAAGGTGCCAATGATGTCGTCCGCTTCGTAGCCATCCAACTCCAACACTGGAATCTGAAATGCTTCAATGATCCGTTTCACGTGAGGGATGGCTTTCCGCAGATCCTCAGGCATCTCCTCACGCTGAGCCTTGTATTCAGAAAAGATCCGATGCCGTTCAGTTGGAGCCGACGTATCAAACGCCACGCCCAGATGAGAGGGCTTCTGATTCTCAAGGATATCCAGAAGCGTATTCGTAAAACCAAACAACGCAGACGTGTTCATCCCCTGCGAGTTGATGATCGGACGCTGGATGAAAGCAAAGTGCGCCCGATAAACCAGCGCCATGCCATCCAAAAGAAACAATCGGTTGCTCATGCGCCGAGCCTAGAGAGCCCGCCCCAAAACGACCAGTCGATTGAAACACCATCATTTCTGACGTGATTGAAACGGGGCAATTCTCCAATAATCGCCCAACGGTGTCCGACTCCTCCAACAACTCCCCAATAGATCAACTCGCGTTCGAACATGTGCGATCCGCTGCCGGTGATACACATGTCGCTGGGGTCGATGAGGCTGGGCGTGGTCCATTGGCCGGGCCGGTGGTGGCGGCATCGCTTGTCCTCCCTGACGAGTGGCGAGAGAGCGGATTACCCGAAGAGCTGGATGGCCTCAATGATTCCAAGCAGCTATCAGAGAAGAAGCGCGATCGATACTTCGAGTTTCTCCAATCTTACAGCCCAATCGATTTTCATATCGCCATTGTGGATGCCCCTGAAATCGATGAAATCAATATCCTACAGGCCACCTATGTCGCGATGGTTCGTGCTGTTGACGGACTGGCGAAAAAGCCCGACTACGTCCTGATTGACGGCAATCGCATTCCGCCAAAGCTATCCACCCCCTCTGAAGCGATCGTAAAGGGTGACAGCCGCAGCCTTTCGATCGCTGCGGCCAGTATTCTGGCCAAGGTTCACAGGGACCGATTGATGGTGGAGTATGACAAACAGTTTCCAGGCTACGGATTCGCCAAGCACAAGGGCTATGGCACCAAAGCCCATCTCGCAGCGATTGAGGAACTGGGCCCCTGTCCGATTCATCGAATGAGCTTTGCCCCAATCCGGCAGACCCAACTCGACCTGTTCTCTGGCAATGATTCGAAATGAATTGGCTTCGGAACATCCTTTCCATCTTCGGAGGCAACAAGTCAGACTTGCCTGAACACCTTTCTCGAGGCGAGTTGGGGGAGAAAGAAGCCAAGAAGTATCTGACCAAGAAAGGACTGAAATTTCTACTGGCAAACTATCGTGGCAAACGAGGCGAAATCGATTTGATATTTGAAGACAAAGGCTGCCTGGCTTTCGTCGAGGTCAAAACGAGAAGCTCCGAAGAATGGACTCGTCCCGCAGCAGCGGTAAACGCACGCAAGAGACGCCTGCTTTCACAAACGGCCATGGAGTATGTGAAAAGCCTCAAAGATCCAAATGTGCGTTTCCGTTTCGACATCGTTGAGGTCCTACTCGAAAGCGACGGCTCAACAATCAAAGAGATCCGCCACCTGCCCAACACATTTGAACTGACCCAGCCCTACCGCCATGGCTGAATGTTTTTCTATCGATGCCTGAACTTCCCGAAGTCGAAATACTGATCCGCCATCTACGCCCCCTACTCGAGGGAACCAAGATCCAGCGCCCTCAGGTTCTGAAACCCGGCCTGATGGACAAGATCTCCGCCGATGACTGCACCTCTGCGATCAACGGGGCGCAACTGACAACAATAGACCGCCGAGGGAAGTTCATTCTCTTCAGATTCAAACCACGCAGGAACAAACCTGATCTGGTTGTCAGTCACCTGGGAATGACAGGCCGCATGTTTCTACAACCGCTCAAAGCTCAGCTCCCCAAACACGCAGCAGTCACATGGAGATGCGGCGATGATCAGTTCGTATTCGAGGACCCTCGTGGTTTCGGGTCATTTGGATTCCGAGATGACTCCTTGAAACGAATGGGGCCAGAACCCCTTTCTGAAGCGTTCACAATTGAACACCTCTACAAAGAACTCAAGCGTACCAAGCGAACCATCAAAGCCTGTCTGATGGATCAATCGCTTGTTACGGGATTGGGAAACATCTACGTAAGTGAGAGCCTTCATCGCGCAGGGATTCGCCCAACCAAACGAGGACAGGCGATCACAAAAAGTGCGGCTGCAGCACTCTGGTCTGCAATCGGGGAAACCCTATCGGAAGCAATCGATCTGGGCGCATCCCTCAAGCTGGACTTCCAAGGCCCGGAGAAAAAAGGGGACGGGCTGTTCTACTTTGGCTCAAGCATCAAGACTCCTCCCGAACTGGAAGAACGCTTTCTCGTATACGGACGGGAAGGTTCGCCTTGCAGCCAATGCGGGAATGCCATCAAGCGCATTACTCAGGACAATCGTGGCAGCTTTTACTGCCCGTCCTGCCAAAAGTGATCGCTCGCGATCAGGCGCCCTTTTCCGCAAGCGGCTTAAGCCAGCGATGATCCACATAGAAGGGACCAAAAGGCACCACCGCTCCCACCATGATGAAGAACGCCAGCTTGAAGGAGATCGGAACCTTCTTCATGGCGATCAACGCGAACAGCCCCAAAAGAACGAAGAGCCCACCATGCAGCGATCCAACAATCGACACTGCCTGAGGCATGTCCGCCATGTACTTCAAAGGCATCGCAATCAGGAACAGCACCAAGGTTGAGATGCCTTCGATAATACCCATCAAACGAAGCTTAGGGAGAAATGTTGATTTCATACAGCTGGTGAGATGACTCAAAAAAAAGGCCGGTCAAGTGACCGGCCTTCAAAATCGTAGGAAGCACCCGGATCAGGCTTCAAACTTCTTCACTGCCACGGTGGCGTTGTGCCCACCGAATCCGAAGGAGTTGCTGAGTGCCGCCTTGATCTCCTTTTCACGTGCGCCTTCAGCCACGTAATCGAGATCACATTTTTCATCCTGGTTGATGATATTGATGGTCGGCGGAACAATGCCTGTTTCGATAGCCTTGGCTGTCAGAGCCAACTCGATAGCTCCAGCTGCACCAAGCATATGACCGGTAGCTCCCTTTGTGGAACTTACCAAAAGGCCATTCTTAGCGTGGTCACCAAAGACTGATTTCACCGCATCAGTTTCACAGACATCTCCCGTTGGAGTCGATGTGCCGTGAGCATTGATGTAATCGACGTCCTCGGGAGCAAGCCCGGCAGAACGCAATGCCATCTTCATGCAACGTGCAGCACCTTCGCCCTCTGGAGCAGGCGACGTCAGGTGATAGGCATCAGCCGTGTTTCCATAACCGGACAGTTCACAATAGATGTGGGCTCCGCGGGCCTTGGCGTGTTCGTATTCCTCAAGAGCTACAACTGCCGCACCCTCGCCCATGACGAATCCATCACGATCCTTGTCGAAAGGACGTGAAGACGTTCCCGGGTCATCATTGCGTGTGCTCATGGCGCGCATCTTGGAAAAGCCGGAGATGCCGAGAGGCACGATCGCAGCTTCAGCACCACCTGCAAAAATCATATCTGCATCACCCATCTTGATGGTTCTCCATGCCTCACCAATAGCGTGAGTCGATGTCGCACAAGCAGAACAGGTCGCCACATTCGGTCCTCTGAGCTTGTAATACATGGAGAACAATCCTGATGCCATGTTGAGAATCAGCATCGGGATCATGAATGGAGAGACACGGCCCGGTCCCTTGCCCAAGAGGATCTTGTGCTGTTCCTCCGTGGTGGAGAGACCACCAATACCGGACCCAATAAAGGCACCAACGCGATTCAGGTCCACACCTTCGAGATCCACCTTGGAATCTTCAATCGCCCGCCAGCCTGCATACACACCAAATTGGGTGAAGCGATCTGTGCGGCGAACCTCCTTCGGTGAAGGAAAGGCAGGGTTGGGGTCGAAGTCCTTAATCTCTGCCGCAATCTGGCAGTCGTAGTCACTGACGTCGAACTGCTCGATATTGGAGATGCCGCATTTGCCGGCGCGGACGTTGTCCCAGAAAGTTTGAATCTCTGAGCCAAGGGAGTGGATGACTCCCAGCCCGGTCACGACGACCCGACGATCTGAGTAATTGGTGCCCATGTAGGTAAAAAAAGAGGGGCAGCACGGATCTTTTTCAGATCAGGCCGCCCCGGAAAAAGTCGGAGGACTAGCTGTTGTTCTCCTCGATGTGCTTCACGACATCGCCAACGCTCAGAAGCTTCTCTGCTTCTTCGTCAGGTACTTCGATTCCGAATTCCTCTTCGAGAGCCATGACGAGCTCTACAGTGTCGAGGGAGTCCGCACCGAGGTCTTCGATGAACTTTGCGTCTACGGTCACCTGATCCTTCTCAACGCCGAGCTGCTCGACGATGATATCAGTCACTTTGTCTTTGATGTTGTTGTCTTCTGACATGTTGGCTTTTGGTTAAATTGGTTTGGTTGCTGATCTAAGTAAGGACGCACACGGCGTCAATCGGGTTTTCGGCCCAAAGGCCGAGCGCTTTTTGAGGGTTTTAAAAGGGGGTGGCAAGTGATTTTTTAACACGTTTCCACCGCCATGCCCCTGAGAGTTTCTACATCACCATGCCGCCATCGACCGTCAACACCTGTCCAGTGATGTAGCGACCGCCGTTTCCAGCGAGGAATACTGCCGCTGCTGCGATGTCTTCTGCCTGACCTAAAGAGCACAATGGAATGTTCTTCAAGACGGTGTCTTTGACGTCATCACTCAGCACTGCAGTCATGTCTGTCTGGATGAATCCGGGGGCAATGGCGTTCACGTTGATTCCGCGGGGAGCCATCTCTTTGGCGATGCTCTTGGTGAACCCGATCAGGCCTGCCTTACTGGCTGCGTAGTTACACTGGCCTGCATTTCCTGTCAGTCCGACCACAGAGGCGAGATTGATGATACGACCAGCACGCTGCTTCATAAACGCGCGGGCAAAGGCCTTGTGAAAAAGGAACGCACCTTTGAGGTTGGTATCCAGAACGGTATCCCAATCCTCTTCGGACATGCGCATCAGGAGCGTGTCACGCGTGACCCCGGCGTTGTTCACAAGGATGTCCACCTTGCCGCAATCGGCCAAAATCTGTTTCGCCGCAGATTCCACACTCGCGGTGTCAGACACATCCACCGCCATGGCCCACGCCTTCTGACCCAGTTGGCGAACCTCTTCGGCCACCTTTTCAGAATTTTCCTGCGTACGGGAAACACATACGACATCGGCCCCTTCATTGGCATATGCCAGGGCGATGGCTCGGCCGATGCCTCTTCCGGCACCGGTGACAACAGCGATCTTATCAGAAAGTTGCTTGCTCATAGGGGCGATGAGTGTGGTCACCGACCGGAACCTCTGTCCAGCACCTTAACAGCCCGATTCCCTCCAATTGGGCAATCTGACATTTTCCCTGTCCATTCAGCGGTCCATCCCTAACATCCCGCCCTCATGGACACAGAGGCAGCACCGTCCTTCCAGAAATCACAGCAGGAGACCAAGGAACTCATCACTGAGATCTCCAAAGTCTTCCTCGGTAAAGAAGACGTCATTCGCAACGCCATCCTCGCGTTGATCTCAGGCGGACACGTCCTTCTCGAAGACGTTCCCGGACTGGGAAAGACTCTCCTTGCCAAGTCGATTGCCAGAGCCGTCTCTGCAGACTTCAAGCGCATCCAGTTCACTGCAGATCTTCTTCCCTCAGATATTTCCGGCGTGACCGTCTATTCACAGGACAGCGGGCAGTTCAGCTTCCGCAAAGGTCCGGTGTTTACCAATATCCTCCTCGGAGACGAAATCAATCGCGCCACACCACGCACCCAGTCTTCACTGTTGGAAGCGATGGAGGAAAAGAGTGTCACGGTCGATGGCGAGAATCATCAACTGGAAGAACCCTTCTTCGTTCTCGCGACCCAGAACCCCGTAGAGCTTGAAGGCACCTATCCCCTACCCTTTGCGCAGATGGATCGATTCATCACACGCCTCTCCATCGGTTACCTCAAGCGCGATGATGAGATTCAGGTATTGATGACACAGCGCAGCGGACAATCACTAGAAAACATCCAGTCAGTCATGACCTGCCATGACCTGAGAGCGATCCAGAAAGACGTGCGCTCCATCCGTATTGAGGAAAGTCTCTGTGGCTACATCGTCGACATCGTGAGAGCCACACGTGAAGAAGACTCACTCGAATTCGGTGCCAGCCCACGTGGCAGCCTGGACCTACAGCGATTCAGCCAAGCCATCGCTCTGATCGAAGGACGCGACTATGTCCTGCCAGACGACGTGAAGTCCGCCGCCCGTCATGTGCTCCCTCACCGATTGATCGCCCGCAAAGGCACACGCTCTGTTTCCCTCAACACCAATGAAGTGATCGATCACATCATTGATTCTGTTGAAGTGCCGGTCTAGGCCACTTCCTCCGATTCTCATTCGCTGGAAACATCGCCCGACAACACCCAGATCGGCATTCTTAGTTTCATAGAATTGAGAGCGAAAAAACTCCTCAGCTTAACACCTTCTTTACACCCGGCAGGTCCTTGGTAAAGGCATTGTAAAAGTCCCCTCAGGTGCGTCCACATGGCACCTCCCATGCACGTTCGGATCATTGCACGCAACGAATCCAACACATGAGGAGAACCCATGAAAAAAGTACCCGTCGTATTCATGATGGCGCCGGCATTGGCCATCGCCATCAACACCCAAGCCCAACTCGTCGATGCCACTCAAGTGACGCCGACAGTCCCACTCGGGACCATCACCGAATCTCTTGAAGAACAGATAGGTGTCGGTCGCGGAGATCCCAACACACCGCACTCGTCCATCTACTTCATCAAGCGCGATCCGGCGCGCGCCATCCGAAGCGGGCGACAACTCTTTCAACGCAACTTCACCTTTGGCCAAGGCCTCGGCCCACGTGTCTCGCTTCATTCCACAGGAAACATCGCAGAGACTCCCGCACTCGGCGCCGGCATCTCTGACAGCTGTGCCGGTTGCCATGGGAGGCCCAAAGGCTCAGCCGGACACGGTGGACTCGTCACCACCCGACCAGACAGTCGTGACGCTCCACACTTATTCGGACTCGGCCTCCAGGAAATGCTCGCCGATGAAATGACCACCGACCTCAGATCCATCAGGCAGCAAGCAGTGACCGATGCCGCCAACGCTGGCTCCAGCACCACACTGGCACTGACCACCAAAGGCATATCATTCGGCAGCATCACAGCCCAACCCGATGGCACGGTGGACACCAGCGCCGTGGAAGGCGTCAACGCCGATCTGCGGGTTCGCCCTTTCTTTGCGCAAGGTGGTGCTTACTCAATGAGGGAATTCATCATCGGCGCCTTCAAAGATGAAATGGGATTGGAAGCATGGGATCCAGATCTGCAAACAGCCGGCACCGGCGGACAAGTCACTACTCCCAGCGGACTCTACCTTGATGGCTCACAGGACGGGCTCGCCACGCCGCCGGTTCAAACCTCACGTCAGGATGCAGACGGCGATGGAGTCAAAGCAGAGATCAATCCTGCGGTAGTCGATCTTCTCGAGTTCTATCTCCTCAATTACTTCAAACCAAGAATCGGAAAACAGACGACACGCACCACTGAAGGACTGGCACTCATGGACACCGTGGGCTGCACCACCTGTCATGTGAAAAAGCTGACCATCGACTCCGATCGCCGAGTTGCCGACGTGGATACCATTCACGATCCGGTCAACGGCATCTACAACCGCCTCTTTGCCACAGCCACACCGCGCTGGGTCGTGGTGGAAGACGGGAATGAATACCCACAAGTGCTTCCTGACGGATCCGCCTTCGAGGTCGACAACTTCTTCTCAGACCTCAAACGCCACGATCTCGGCCCCGCATTCCATGAACGCAACTTCGACGGCACCATGACCACCCACTTCGTCACCGAGCCATTGTGGGGAGCCTCAACCACTGCGCCCTATGGTCACGACGGTCGCAGCATCAATCTGGAAGAAGTCATCCTACGCCACGGCGGAGAGGCACAAGGCAGTCGCGATGCCTTCGCTGCCCTTTCCGATGATGATCAAAGGAAACTCATCGAGTATCTCCAAACACTCGTCCTCTTCCCACCGGACGATACCGCGTCCAACCTCAATCCCGGCGACAAAAACGGCAATCCACAAGACCCGGCCAATCACGGCAACATCAACCTCGGAGCCGTCTTCCAGATAGCCGACCTCGGAGAACTGCCTGCCCCCATGCGGATAGAGAAAGATGACAACCGCCGAATGAAAGTTCGCTGGTATGGGCACCGAGGTCGCACCTATCGCGTCCAGCGTTCCCGTGATCTCAAGAACTGGGAAACCATCCAGACCCATCGCATGAATCGGGGCGAACCAATCGAGTTCGAACCCAACGAAAGCGAACGCACCTACTTTTATCGGATCATCCAACCATGATTAGATAGAGCCAAAGTCCAATCAGTCCTCCAGCCCCTGAGTCTCACAGCTCAGGGGCTTTTTCTTGTCTGAACCAACGCAGCAAAGACACACTCATTTCATGAATCCAAACCGCTTCCTCCTGCCCTTTCTCATCGTGTTGGGTTGCCTGCTCGCTACCAGCATTCAGGCGGCTGAACCATCCCTCGTTCGCAGAAACGCAATTTCACTACAACTGGAGGGTGCGACTCTTGCCCTGAAAGGCGCGCTCAAGAAAGCCGAGGAAATGAAGCTCAAGGTCAACATTACCATCGTGGATGCCGGAGGCCACCTGCTCACCTTTGCCCGAATGGACGGCGCCCGCCCCGCCAGCATCTACACATCCATGAGCAAGGCATCCACAGCAGCACTCAAGCTTGGTGATACCGGTAAGCTCGGTGCCCACGATGGAGAAACAGATGTTCATCTGAACCTTGCTGTAGAGAACGCAGCATCGATGAGCGGAGGCAAGCTCACCACGCTCCATGGAGGCGTCGCCATCGTGGTTGATGGTCAAGTGATTGGCGGCATCGGTGTCGGTGGTGCCAAAGGAAGTGAAGACGCCCAGATTGCCAAGGCGGGATTGGAGGCACTGCTGGCAGGCATCAGCAAAGCAGCGAAAAGCGGCGATCATTGAAACATCTTTCCTCCTTTCCATGATTCGGCAGCAGGCGCATGATGGGCAAATCATGAAAAAGCGTTTGTTTATGTCGCTGATAGTTGCGGCACTTCTTTTGTCATTGGGCTGCATCCCATCCATCAATCCCTACTACAGGAAGGACACACGCAGTCCGAAGAAAGAGTTTGAAGGGGATTTCACCCAGAATGAGGGAGCTGAAAAATGGCAGATCGAGGGCGCCGGCAATACCTACAAGATCGTCCACACAGACGACGATGGAAACGAAGGAAAGTTCCTCGGAGTGCTATTCACAGTGGATGACACCCTGTTCCTCGATCTCGAACCGCGGAAGATGTTTTCGACTGAAAACACCCTCTACCGCTACCACGTGATGCCCATGCACACGCTCTTCAAAATCGCTCTGGATGAATCCGGATTCACACTGATCCCCAGCAACCCTGAGTGGGTGAAAAAGTATCTCAAGGTCAACCCAACCGAAGTCCCGCACGTCATGAAAGACGATCTTCCCATCCTCACAGGATCCACGGAGCAGTTGCAGGAATTCATTGCCTCACATCACCTCAGCGACGACTTCTTCAGCAAAGGAACAAAGTTCAATCGGGACTAGCGACCCGGTCCATGTCAAAGGACTTGAATACACAGTCCCCAAACTCCTTCCCGAGATGCCAGCCCTCGGTGTCCTGAACAACAAAGACGGCCCCTACATCCGCCGCACCTGGGGACACACCGCCGATCCCGTTTCCGAAAAAAGCGTCAAAAACATCCGCCTCCAGAACCAAGGAAGAGTCACCCCATGGACTGAGGTGGAATTGATGGATGGGAAGTAAGGAGAAGTCCTTTCGCCGCCTTGGTGTGACAGGCGCAGAATCCCAGATCAGAAAACATCACAAAGAATCAAGATCCTGTTAATCTTGTAAATCCTGCCTCAGAAGGAAGCGGTTCAAAATCTACACACCCCTGATCCTCAGAGCCCAACTGTCGTGTAACAGCTATCTCTGTACACTCTTCACGAAAACAGTTCACTAGACACACGTATACTGCCCTACTCACCATGAAGACCGCGCCACTCTTCCCAATACTCGAAGAACTTTTCAAATGCCACCTCTTCATCTCCTCCAGATTCCTCCAAGAGAAAACCATATGCTAACGTTCTACTCTTTACTCCTCCAAGCTTTTGACCCAACCAAAATTCGAATTCCACAACCTTCTTAAACTCCTTACCCGTTCCCATTTTTGCCATCATCATCCCCCATGACACCCCTGCGAAGAAGGCGTGCAACCGGTCCAACCTATGGTCTAGCGAGCCTAAATACATCGCAGGCCGATCCCGCAATGCACTCACGGTGTATATATTCTTGCTATTCATAACAATTTGTCTATTACAACTTCTTTTTACCGCATTCAATCATCACACTATGCGCCTGACACGAATGGCACTTCTTCTATTTTCGTCATTTTACATCACAATCATACCAACTGGATTCACTAAAATATCGTTCGATATGCCCGTGCTCTAAAGAAAACGCGCTGTCATTTTGATCAGACACTTCAACTCCATCTGTAATCAACTTGCCCTCAAGATTGAATAAGCCATAATTTCCTCGGCTTGTTCTCCCCCAAATAAAGCTCCCATAATATGAAATTACTTTCTGCACATTAATCGGGATCTTCACTCCGTCGGGCCACAACTCGACCCACTCATCTTTTGGGCTTCGTTTTATTACTATTTTTCCAGAATGAACATTTGACACATCATAGAGTGGCCCCTCCTGATCCCTTCCATCACGATCAACAATTCGCCAACTTCCATCTCTTAAAAACACCACCCCAAATCCACAACTGAAATTCTTAAATCGCACAATATCCAAAGTATCAAGTCTATTAACCGGAGATTTATACAACCTGTAACCATCCAACTCGCTTCCTGTCTCTCGGTTAAGGAGCATTTTACCTTCATAATTATTGGCATAATCAAATCTCTTATCCGTTATGAGATCAAACTTTCGATTCATATAACCGTAGCCTTTGCTCCCTTCTTTTGAGTAAGGCATAACTCCATATCTAAAGACCCCACACGGTTGAACTTCTTCGCTCTTCCACACTACGTTCAGCGCTTGATCCACAAGCACCCACCCCTGATCTTCAATCAAGACAGCAGCCACCCCCTCTGCGAAAACACGGGATTCTCTAATTTTTATTTCACTATATTCCCGGCTAAGAGAATTGTAGACCCTACCTCTTTTAGAGCCATCTATATACTGGAAGTGGAATAATCCGTAACCTAAATATTTCACAAAATCAGCACTCGTTCGAACTGCGTGCGCTCTATCCTTTAGAAAAAACCACTCATTGCCCTTTTTTACAACAGCATCAGATGGCGAAAACAACTGGACGCGATCATATCCCGTCCCAACTACCATCCCTCGTACATCGTACACATCCCATTTATCCCCCTTACGTACCGGCGCAATTTCGACATTGCCCAACGCTGAGAGAACTGGAATCAACATTAGGAATACAAAAGAAATCGTTTTCATTATTGCTAATTGGTCAAACTCCAAATGTGACAGGCACAATATTGACATAACTGAGTAAACATCAAGTTGCTTTCAAATGGTTTTAACCGACCACTTCCTTCTTCAGGTTTCTTAAAACTCTTACTCGAGTGATCTCTTTTGATCTGAGGACCAGCTTCTTGGCTCCCGTTTTTCGCTTCTCTCCAAATCGATCACGGAACTGTTCGAAAATTCCATTCACGTATTCGCTCGAGCCCAGTGCGACTCCGTCACTGAAGTGAAAAGTGCCAGGCATATAATTCTGCGTCAGATCGGAATCATCATACTGTGCAAGGATCTCTTCAATCTCAGCGGGTGTCAACAATTGTGCAGCTGGCACATAATCTTTCAGACTGGAGGTGTTGAGGTAGAAGAGGATTGATTGGTAAGGCCCATCGGGCTGACATTTCAAATAGCCTTGGGTGTGGGCGCATGCGCCAAGCCCTGGTTTGTCGGGTTGCACAGAGATAAGAGCCGCTTAGCGGTGGCACCGGTTGATATTCGGGCGCTCTACGGTGTCACCGCTACGCGGCTTTGTTCGGTGGGGCTGGTTCCTAGGACTCGGAAGCTTGAACTACTTCAGGAAGGGCCGATTAAGGACTACAGGAGGTAGGAGGGGGCCAAACAAATCGAGGGGAGCGCTCAGGTGACACATTTGATATCGCCCAGTGCGCTACTGAGCTCACCCACTTTTAATCACACCCGAACTGAAGAGAAGAATCAGACCACCCAATGCCCCTATAGGGCTTGGGTACCTGGGTATTTCGAGATTCCACCCCGGAAGGGTTCTACGCTCCGGCCATGGCTTCTTTGCCGCTGGGGCCCGAGTCGTCGCCGGAGGGTTTGTTTTTGGGGAGGGCTGATGCCGGGGCCAAGGCCTGGCAGCTTGCCCAGTATTTCCATGGAAGCACTGCCAGTGCGATGAGCACCAACTGACTGCCAATGAATCCCATGAGCCATGGAAAGGCTTTGTCCATGAAGCCGTAGCTGTGAAGGCCGACACCGAGCATGTTGACTCCAAACCATGAGTAGCTGGTGACGACGTTACCAAAGATGGCTGTGGCCATGAGTCCGCGCTCGCGGATGAGTCCGCCCCAACGTGCGTGAAGGATCACGGCACACCAGATGACGATCATCAACGCCCCGTTCTCTTTGGGATCCCAGCCCCAGAAGCGTCCCCATGATTGATCGGCCCAGATGCCTCCAAGGATGGTTCCCACGAAGCTGGCGAGTGTGGAGAAGCAAACGATTGCGTAGACCATACGCACAAGTGATTTGCCTGTGGCTGAATCCAGGTTGCGACTGAACACACCACGGATCACATAAATGATGGCAAGGATGCCTGCAACAAACATGGCCGAATATCCCAAGGTGATGATGACCACATGGGTTGCCAACCAGAAGTTGGTATCCAGCACAGCCTGAAGCATCTCAAGGGTATCTCCACTGAGGGAAAGATGATGTGCCACAATCAGTGTGCAGAAGCCGACTACTGATGCCACTGCCAATCCGATACCACCACGAAAGAAGCGCTCAAGAATCAGGCTCAGTCCAACTGCACCCCAGCCCACGAACACCGCTGAGGAATAGAGGTTGGTCACTGGAGGACGTCCTTCCAAAACCATGCGGAAGATCAGTCCAAAGGTATGTACCACAAACGCGAGACCGATGATCCATAGTGCATTGCGGCGGTAGGATTCGTTGTTGTTCAGCCAGAAGCAGAACACGAGAACAAGCGCGGTTACATAGACCACCATGCAGCGATAGAATGGCTCGACCTGATTGAAGGTGACCTCAAGACCAGCTTTCTTGATCGCGGCTTTCTGCCCCTTTGCCTCAAGCCATCCATTGGCCTGACCAAGGGCGCTGTTGAAGTCTGTAGCGGACTCGCTCTGCCATGCTGCTCCCAGCTTGGCGTAATGCATGGCCATGGGATGCACCTCGGCTGTTCGCATGGATTCCATAAGGCCATTGCCTAGATTGGCCCAGCCTTCGTCGTTCTCCTGCTTCTCTGCCGGTGGAAGGATCCATGGGAGCGCCATCTGGGCGAGTCGCTGATAGCGTTGGAAGAGTTCTGAAAGAATCGCGATTTCGCGGGAATTCCACTGCGAAGGATCTGATCCAGAGTGGGCTGCCTGAAGACCTGCAGGAATAACCTGCTCGAACAATTCCAATTCGCGGGAAAAGTCTCCGGCTCCCTCGATCTGAAAACTGTTCTTCGTGCGATGGTAAAGTCCCATGGCGCGATGAAGGTTGGCGATCTGCTTATCAAATGGATTGCGGGCTTCGCTATCGATCAAACGCACACGATCTGCCTCGTGCTCCAGATCTGAAATGTGATTGGTGAGTTCCAACCAACTGAAATACTTACGCCCTTCTGAAAGCTCGAGCATGCTCTTGAGCTCTGGGTGATGCACGAGAAAGAGGGGACGACGATCGGATGTCTCGGGCTCAAACGCTGCTTCGACCAGCCATTCGGTGGCACTGAGGCGGCTCTTGCCTTCATCAAGGATCTTATCAACAAGCGCCGGGTCCTGCTGCTTCTCCCAATCACGCTTGTCGCGCTCTGCCTTGAGGGAGACGGTCTGCTTGCCGCGGATCTGAAGAAGAGTGTTTCGGGCATAGGAATCCAGCGGCTGCACACGTCCACCATGTAGGACTGGCAACTGGCCAAACTCTGTGAGATTGAATCCATCCACCGGCTTTTGCGGCTTCAATCCGGATAAAATCCAGAGCGCAAAAACGGCGCAAAGTATCTGAGGGGTCCACTTCTTCATGACTTACCTTTCTTGGTGTTCGCGTTTGCCGGTGCAGGTTCGGCTTTTTGCGATTTAGATCCTTTTTCTTTACTGGCCTTCGCCTTGTCGCCGCCCTTCTTGGGGCCACTGGAGCGATCGCGAAAACGCATGAAACTCATTCCAAACTGAACACACAGCCCGATCCCGATCAGCGTGCAGGACACATAGGGCGTGAGCCAAGCCGGATTCATAACCACCTGGAGGATGGTGGTCTTGTCTGTCTTTTCAAAGCTGCCTTGAAAGTAGGTTTCACCCGCATAGCGCAAAGGCTCGTTCATGCGGATGGTCAGTTCGCGCTCTTCTCCCTTTTCCGGATTATTAAGCGTGATGCGACTTGAGAAGTTCTTGGCCTTGTCGGTACCGAGGTAGCGATCGTGTTTGAAATCATGGAGATAGATCTCGTGGCCCTTGTAGTAACGCAATGTGCGAAGCGCGATCTCCCATGTCTTGCCGTCGTATTCGAATTCCTGTGGCGCATCCAGATTGGCGTAGCGTTCACCAAAGCCTGAATCGCGACGGATCGCTTCAGCAAGTCCATCGTCAGCCAGCCAGCCACTGAGCAACCATTCGCCGATGACGTCTCCGTCCTTGCCCACCACTTCAACCATGGCAGCAGGGATGTTGCGGTCGTCCATCTTCTTCGTCACCGGACGTTCGGCAATCTTCAGACGAGCACCTAAACCCTGAGGCCCCTGCATGGCATCCGCACGATCCTGCCATGAATAAAGAGGCTCTGAGTTTGCGAACCATTTCTTGATACGAATCTCAAACGGGAAGTTTGAATGCGTCACTGGTTTATCATTCTCAATGTAGTCCTTGAGAATGGCACCAGGGAAAGAGACATAGCTGAAGGTCTCAGCGCCTGATTTATCAATCACTGCCAACTCATCCTCAAGCGCCGCGGCACTGTAATTCTTGGACCAGCCTTCTTCGATACGCATGTGACTCTCCACCTGCAGGCGCTCGGTCAGGAACTGACCCAGCAGAAGCATCAGCAAACCGATGTGCGTCAGAAAGATCCCAGACTTTTTCCAGGTCATCTTGAAACGCGCAACATGAGCGGAGATCAGATTGATGAACAACGCCCAGCCCAGCAGATAACCACCAGGGAAGACCGGGATCATCTTCCCGCTATCCAATTCCCAGTGCGCAATAATACTGCGGAAGAACATGGTCTGTGCATCCCACAGTCCGTGCTTCACCTGGGCGATGGTGCCAATGAACACCAGGATCATTCCCATCGTGAGCAACACCACTGTGAGCTTCAGCGAGGAGATGAATCGAAAAAAAATTTTTAGAGGAGCAAACATTGTCTCAAAATTGAATGGAGCGTACGAATTCGATCAGTCGGTCTTCTTCCTGAAGCACCTCAGCCGATGGGCCACGCATCTTGAAAATCCAGGTCTTGCCATCGCGTGGCAGCCATACACTCAGAATCCGTTCCGGGGTCGAGCCCAGCTCGCGATTACCCGCAGCGCCATGGGTGTCCATGACAGATGCCTTGGTGCCGTTGATGTCGATCTCGCGGACGTAACTCGAAAGCTCGCTTTCCGCAAATCCTGAAAGGCCCACCTGTCCGCGCCAGCGATTGATGTTGGCGAAGATACCACCCACATCGCCCGGCCACTCAGAGATGGCAAGCTGTGCCCCGCTCTGTGTGGAGAAGGATGCCTTGGCCATGCTGGACGCCTGCACCTGTTCCCATTCAGCAGGCGCAGTCCACTTGGGCAGTCCCTCCGTCGATGGCGCACCTGACGGAGCCGGACGTGATGGGGCAGGACGCGGTGCCTGAGGCGCAGGCATGCCCATACCAGACATCATCGGTCCAACAGCTTCATCGCCACCCTGTGCAGCCTGAAATTCGATGGATTCCTCAACAGAACTAAAACCAAGCGGCGGCTCCATGCGAAGCGATTCGAGAAATGAACGAAAATGACCTTCCTGCCCGGCAATCGCTTCTGGCGTACCGGTCATTTTGAAATACCATTTGCGGCCGCCTTCCCCGTCAGCAATGACACCCAGGATCCGCGTGCGGGCACCTGACTCAGGACTCTGGCCTTCCATATCCACCAACAGCCCTGTCTTGCCTGCCACCGGGGTGGACTGGATCCCTCTGGCCAGCTCCGTTTCATCCACAGGGAACAATCCCACCTGTCGACGCCAGCGGTTCACATTATCCAGATCACTGCCGACCTGACCTGTGAACGTCGTTACAGACACATCCGTGCTGCGTTGGTTCGCATCCACTGTCTGGAAGCTCGCATAACGCATGGAGCCCGCCTCAGCCTCAGACCAGCCCTCAGGAAGGTCCCAGACCAGCCACGGCGCCCCTCCGGAGTGAGGACGGAATTCTTCAGCAGGATACTGATGTACCAGCACCTCGGGCTCACGACAGCCCACGAAAAGCGAGGCAGCAAGCACCAGTGGAGCGGTCAGGAAAGTCCTGACACCCAGTTTGATATGGTTGGAATCAAATGACACGGTCGTCGGTATTTACGCACAAAACGGAGTTACAAAGTAGCGGCCACTCCACCTTTTGCAATGAAACAGAAGGTGATTGGCAGACAGACAAGCCTGGCCGGGTGTTCAATAACAAGGCCCCGATCGGCCGAAAGTGGACACCAATCAGCCCTGGTCTATTCAACTTCAAGCCCTAGATTGCCCGGCCAAGAGCAGCGCGCCCACAGGCACCACCCTTTCTCCCAACGCAGCCAGACGGATCTCTGGACCTGGAGAAAAGACCTCCATGACCAATGGTTTGAGATGTCGGGCCACCGCCTCTCTCAGTGGTTCACCCACCAAAGAAAGCCCTCCCCCCAACACAATCACACGCGGATGAAAGAGCTGCACCACGTGCGACAGCCCAAAAGCAAGGTCCGCAGCCGTTTCCTCAAGAATCTCTTTTGCACACGTATCTCCGGCCTCAAAGGCCGTTTTCAGATACTTAGCCTCCCCTCCTGTGGTTCCGGAAATCAGCTGCGTCAGTCTCGAATCTGGAAAGTCATTCATACGATCACGGATCTTCGCATCCACAGCCCAGCCTGAGCAGCGCGATTCCACCGTATCTCCCGGCTCGCGGCTCAATCGCAGATGGCCGATCTCACATTCACCCGGAGCGGCACCATGATACAGCCGCCCTTCAACCACCAGGCCACCACCCACGCCGCTGCCCATATTCACATACGCCACAGGATCTTCGCCATTTCCGGCACCGACCAGAGCTTCAGCCAACGCGGAGACATTCGCATCATTCTCCACCACCACAGGACGCCCCGTGATTTCGGACAACCACGTCTTCAATGGAAAGTCACTCCAGCCAGACACTTGATGCGAACATTCGATCACGCCCTTCTCTCGTTCAATCGGACCACCAAAGCCGACACCTACCACATCCAGCTCATTGGCCGCAGTCAACTCCCTGACCACCGATTCGATCTGAGCCCGGATCCCATCAGCTGAATCAGCGGCATCCAATTGCCGAAGCTCCACGATATCGCCCCGCCCGCTACCAACAGCCAGCTGAAGCTTCGTTCCACCAATCTCAATACCCAGACAAGGATTCATGGGCAAAGGATCAGTTCGATGAAATGGGTAAAACAAAGGCCATAAAAAGACCCGGTCATTCCACCTACACACAAGCCAATTGCCAATCCTCGATTTCGTTCGAGAAGTCTCACCACGGCCTCGGCGCAGAGACGCGGAGACAGAAAGTAAGACTCTTCTTCGAAATTAGGATTTCCTCATTCCTTGGGTCTTTGGGTATCTCGTCATTCGTCATTCCCTCCTCTACTGTGATCATTATCCTTTGCCTGTATTGGAAAAGACTGGATGGTCCGCGGCTCTGCGATGTCCTGGGTCTTGCTGTCCATCATGTCTGCACTCGTTCTGGGAGTGTATGACCTTACCAAGAAAGCTGCCGTCAAAGAGAACGCTGTTCCGCCAGTGCTTTTCTTTAGTGTGGTGGCCAGCGCCATTGTGTGGACGCCCTTCCTGATCTGGTCGACGGCTTCGCCAGATACCTTTCCAAGTCAGCGATTTCAGGTGCAGCCCATGGACATCGTTCAACATGGGCTACTTCTCTTCAAAGCCGCCTTGGTCGCATCGTCATGGATGTTCAATTACTTCGCCGTCAAACACCTGCCCGTCTCCATCTCCTCTCCCATCAGAGCCACCTCTCCACTCTGGACGATTCTGATCGCGGTAGCGCTGCTTGGTGAACGCCCCTCAGTCCTTCAATGGTCCGGGATCGTTGTGATATTGGGCGCGTTCTATGCCTTCACATTTGTAGGCAGGCTGGAGGGCATTCATTTCCACAAAGACCGTTGGGTGGGATTCATGATCATCGCCACACTCATCGGTTCCATGAGTGCGCTCTACGACAAATACCTCCTGCAAACCCTCGGCATGGATGCAGCCACGGTCCAATGCTGGTTCTCCAATTATCTTGTCGTTGTGCTCGCTCCATTCTGGCTGGCTTGGCGCAAAGGACGCTTTGGCTCACGCAACTTTCAATGGCGCTGTTCCATCCCCATGATCGGTATCACCCTCCTTGTTGCCGACTTCTTTTACTTCGTGGCCATCGGTCAGGCCGACGCCCTCATCTCCGTCATTTCCCCACTCAGAAGATGCGCTGTCCTCATCACCTTCCTCGGCGGCATCACCATGTATCAGGAAAAGAACTTCCGCCCAAAGCTCCTCTGCATCATAGGACTCTTGGCTGGGGTGTTCCTGCTGAATTGGAAAGGGTAGTTCGGAATCCGTCTCTCCTTTTTTTGACAGGATTAACAAGATGAACAGGATCTTGAAGAGTCCGTTCGCATACCCCGCTGGGGTAGTTCATCATGTTTCTTCTCTTCGATTGAGTTCATACAACGCCTTCACATAGAAACACGGCGCATGGTCCACAAGGTTGGCGTTGGGGAGGGCTGTCAGGTTCTTGCTCTTCCATGCACCGAAGACTTCGGCGGCGTGTTGAAGATGGCCTTGGAGGTGACTCTTGATGACGGTCTTGGTCGGAGGCTCGGTGTGGAGCTCGCCTTTGGCATCGATGTATAGTCGGTTGCTGTCGTGCTGATACAACTTACCCGGTGGTGCCATAGGGACGACGTCGCTGTTATGAACGATTCGGTAATGAGTCGCTGTCACTCCTGAAGCGAAGGTAGCGTCGCCTGTTTTCGGTGCGCCATAGCTGTAGACGACTGGATCGCGCGATGAGTAGGTATCGGCTCCCAACAAGGCGAGCGCCCCTCCCAGACTATGGCCGGCGAAGAGCAACTTATGTCGGGCTCTTTGCTTCAGGTGATGATCCAGCCATTCGGCGATTTGCTCCCATGCCTTCTTGAATCCCGTGTGCACTTGTCCGCGCATCCAATCGCTGAAAGTCACGTGGACATCGGTGAGAATGTTCTGAAGGGAATCCACTTCCGTGCCTCTAAAGCAGATCACCAGCGTGTCATCTCGTTCCGCCAACAGGCATCGAATGCCTGATTTCTCCATGCTATCCACAAATTGTAGACCGGATGGCTGTAAGCGCTGCTGTATGGCCTCCGTATCCTTGACGTAGGAGAGCATGGACAGTTCTGCCAATCCCAATGCGGTCGTAAGATCAAAAAATTTTCCTACCAGAGCCCAATTTGCGCCCGTAACCCACTGAAAATAGGGATGTCTTGTGTTGGGCCCGAACAGCGTTTGAAAGCTGTCAGTCCGGCTCGGCCAATGGGGATTTGCTGAAAGATCGGGCACGTCGAAACAGAAATGTTACAAGACAAGGCTGGTGATTTAATGCAAAGCCAGCCAGCAATTTCTCGACAATAACGCACACGGACCGTTTTCTTGGCTTCCTGCACGCGTAATACCACCTGTATGAATCTACCCAACAAACTGACCATGGCGCGAATGATCCTCACGGTGATCTTCGTGGCAGTGCTTTTTGTGAAGTTCGAATTCCACAAGACGACGGCACTGTTCATCTTCGTTGTGGCGAGTCTGACGGATTACTTCGATGGCAAGATCGCACGTGAGCGGAACCTGATCACCGACTTCGGAAAGCTCATGGATCCCTTGGCGGACAAGGTCCTGATCTGCTCGGCGTTCATTGCCTTCATTGAGCTCAAGGTGATCGCGTCGTGGATGGTGATCATCATTGTGGTGCGTGAACTGGCCATTACCGGCCTGCGACTACTGGCAGTGTCCAAGAACGTGGTGCTCGCTGCTGAGGGAGCGGGCAAGCACAAGACCATTTCCCAGATCACCTGTGTGATCGCGATCTTAGTGATGATCAGCTACAAGCAATGGGGCGAATTTGGCGCCATGATCTTCAGCGCGTGGATCGAACATTTTACTGAGGTGGCGAAATGGGCCGCCGTCTTCTTCACCGTCTATTCAGGCGGCATGTATCTCTGGAAGAACAAACAATACTTCCTGGAGGACAAGTAACTCTCAGCACCTGCCCATGTCCGACCAACGCACACGCGGCGAACGCATCCTTCTCTGGTGGGCTCAAGGCATGGGAACAGGACGGGCCAAGGTGGCACCCGGCACATGGGGCACCATTCCCGGACTCGCTCTCACGGCTCTCCTTCTGATTCCGGGCAACCTCTGGTTCTTCATCATTGCCTGCATCCTCTCCATTCCCCTGAGCGTGCATCTTTGCACGCGTGCAGAGCAGATCCTCAACAAGCGCGATCCCGGCTCTGTGGTGATCGATGAGATCATCGCCGTGCCCATTTCATTTCTCTATTGGATCTTCGATTTCAAATCGCGCACCGGACTCATGCCGACGGTGGAAAATCTGTTTGTGGACAACCTGCTTGTTGTAGGGCTGATCTTCGCGGCCTTCCGCTTCTTCGACATCCTGAAGCCATGGCCAGTGGGCCCCAGTCAGAAGTTCCCCAAGGGATGGGGCGTGACGATTGATGATGTCCTTGCCGCAGGTTATGTGAATTTGGGCACCTTCATTGTCCTCTTAATACGATCATGAAAACGTTTCTTCTCTCGCTATGCGTCTGCATGACTCTGGCTTTCTCTAGTCAGGCAAACCCTCTGAAGGACTGGACCGTGTCCACCTATGCAGGTAATGGGCAGGCTGGCTACACAGGTGACGGAGGACCTGCCACCAGCGCCAAGATCAACAACCCCTTCGGCGTGCTGCGTGGTCCCGATGGTGACATGTATTTCTGCGAGTATGACGGACAACTCATCCGGCGCGTGGACAAGCAGGGAACCATCCACACCGTCGCCGGCACTGGAAAAGTGGGCTACACAGGTGACGGAGGACCCGCCACCAAGGCGACCATGAACAAGCCGCACGAAATCCGCTTCGACAAACACGGCGACATGTATTTCACCGATATGGCCAATCACGTGATCCGCAAGATCGACATGAAGTCAGGCGTGATCAGCACCGTGGCAGGCAATGGGAAACAAGGTTTCTCAGGCGATGGAGGACCCGCCACCAAAGCCCAGCTCAGCCAACCTCACTCCATTCAGTTTGGTCCGGACGGAAGCCTCTACATCTGCGATATCAGGAACCACCGCATCCGCGTGGTGGATATGAAGACCGGCCTTATCAGGACCTTTGCCGGAAACGGAAAACGCAGCAAGACACCCGACGGAGCCAAGTATGCCAATGTCCCACTAAACGGCCCGCGCACACTGGACTTCGATAAGAAGGGAAATCTCTGGCTCGCACTGCGTGAGGGCAATCAGGTCTTCCGCATGGATCTAAACAAGGGAACCATTCACCACATTGCCGGGACGGGTAAAAAGGGATTTACGGGTCATGGCGGACCAGCAAAGGAGGCGACACTCTCCGGCCCCAAAGGAATCGCGATCCGCGCCAATGGCGATGTGCTACTCGCTGATACGGAAAGCCACACCATCCGTCTGATCGAAGCTGCCACAGGAAAGATCCATGTGATCTGCGGCACCGGAAAGAAACATGACGGCCCAGATGGCAATCCTTTGAAATGCGGATTGGGTCGCCCTCACGGAGTCTGGGTGGATCACGACGGAGCAATCTGGATTGGCGACAGTCTATCGCATCGGATTCGTGTCAT
This sequence comes from Limisphaerales bacterium, assembly GCA_965658675.1. Lineage (GTDB taxonomy): Bacteria > Verrucomicrobiota > Verrucomicrobiia > Limisphaerales > CAZKNW01 > CAZKNW01. Next base: position 58,000 of record CBFHTT010000001.1, on the reverse strand, counting down.
GCGCCCGGGCAGGTAGCCATTGCAAGATGGTGATAAAAGCGCATTGTACCTGCAGATGAGTACGACCGAGCCCAAAGGGCAATCCGAAGCCGACCACAGCGCAGATCTCGAAAGCGCACGCATCCTCCGCAAAATCATCATTCTCAGTATCGCCGCCTCAATGGGCATCGGCGGAGCCTTCCTCGCATCGGTCCGTGGGTTGGAACCTGCACTGGTGTTGAAGATCGACTGGATCACATGGTTGGCCGGCATCATTTCCGTCATTTTCACATTCGTCTTCTGCGGTCATGTGCTTCCTGATCCGGGCAAGCTGGAAAACCTGAGCCCCGAGGGCATTGAGAAATCACGCAATGAGTTGAAGCGCTGGTTGAAGATCTTTTCCGTGGTCTGGACGTTGGCCATGGCTGTGACCGCCGTGATCTGCCTGAAGGACAAACAGCCCGATCGTCTCAAGGACTTCATGATCGGCTTTGCCTGCGCGATCCCTCCCCTCTGCTTCGTCGCTTGGATTTTCTTTCAAGTGAAGGGATTTCTCGATCGGGATAGCGCCAGAGTGGAAGAAAATTCCAGCGGCCAATAGCCCCCAATTGTTCAAAAACATCAAAAAACATACTGCTTATGCAGTAAAACAAAGTTTGTGATTCTGGAAAAACCTGATTACAACTCCTCGCATGCTGACTTCTGCTGATTTTGAAAACGGTATCACCATTCGTAATCCACTCGGTAACGAGAAGGGGTATTGGATTGGTTGCCCTGGCTTTTTCCACGACGCCGAATCTGGCGCCGCTTACCTGACCTATCGCATCCGCCGCCCACGTGGTGTGGCACCTGATCGCGGTGGTGAAGTGCGAGTGGCCAAGAGCACAGACCTCACGAATTTCGAAGACATCTGGTCCATGCAGAAGGATCAGCTCGATTCGGCCTCCATTGAACGCTCCCATCTCGTAAAGGGCAAAGACGGCGCATGGCGCTACTTCACCAGCTTCGTGGATTCAACGGACGGACGCTGGAAGACCACCGTCATCAAGACAGATGCACCCGAGAATCTGGACGTGGCCAACATGAAGGATGTCTTCAAGGCTAGTGATCTGGACCTCGAAGGTGTGAAGGACCCATGGGTGATGGAAGTGGACGGTGTGTATCACATGTTCCTCAGCATCGCATTGCCTGTGGAAAACACATCCAGCGAATCGCACGAGACTCTGGACATCTACAACACCGGCCAATGCGTCTCCGCCACCGGACTGGCCACATCCACCGATCTCGACAACTGGGAATGGAAGGGCGTGGTCCTCAAGCCTGAGGCAGAGGGATGGGACAAATACTGCCGCCGCATCAACTCCGTCTACAAGCGCGACGGAAAATACTATGCCTTCTACGATGGTTCTGCCAGTCACCTGGAGAACTACGAAGAGCGCAATGGCGTGGCCGTCTCTGACGATCTCATCAACTGGACCAGCCTTACTCCAGATGGACCAAACATCACCAGCCCTCACGCATCTGGATCACTCCGCTACAGCGACGTGCAGGACGTGAACGGCGAGGTTTTCTTTTTCTACGAATGGGCACGCGCTGATGAAGCTCACGAGATGCGCCTGATCAAGACCAGCGCAGATCAACTGCCGATTCCTTCCTGAGAGTCATGAGACTCATCGCTCCCTTCATCCTTTGGCTCCTGATGCTGACCACCGCGTCTGCGCAGGCAGCCAAGGAAGGTGGCAATCTTCAACTAACCGGCGCTGAGATTTCAGCACTGGACACCATCCGAATCGAGCCCAGTAATGCATCCGGCTCATCCGCAGTCGTCATCCCCGGCGATACCCCTCTGGCACACACCACGCAGGTTCTTCCCCTCGGATCGACAGGTGCCATTCACGCTCCGGGCAATGCAGCTGAGCAGGCAAGAAAAGTCCTCCAGCTCCTGATGTTCATTCTCAAGGAAGCCGAGACAGGGCTTCCTCAGACAGTGCGACTCGAAGTCGTCATCGCTCACCCGGAGGACATCGCAGCCGTTCGCAGAATGGTTTCCGAAATATTCAGCGGCAAGGACAAGCCGGCGGTGACATGGATTCTGTCTCCTCTGCCTCATCCCGAAGCACTGGTCGCGATGTCGGCAACAGCCACGACCTCTCTGCCAGGTGGCAGAGCGATCCTGAGCAAGAAGAGTCCCATCCTTTTCACCGAGCATCCCGAGCTTAGCCATGTGTCCATCCAGCCATTCGGTGCCAGGATCTACTTCCCTGCGCGTATCGGTAAAGGCAGCACAACCACCAGCGCTACAACAGAAGCCTTTGCCCAACTGACTGCATCCCTCAGGAAACACAGCCTTACAGCAGAGAATGTGTTTCGCCTGAACGTCTTTGTGAATGACATCGCCAATGCGGGTGCCGCCCGCGATGCGTTGATAGAACAGTTCGAGGGCAAGAGCGTGCCTCCATTCAGCATCCAGGTCAGCGAAGGGCCAGACCTTGTTTCAATTGCAGCAACGGCCGCAGCGAGAGTCCCCAAACCGGATGCTCAAGCAATCGAACGACTGGGACCAATCAAATCACGAAACAGAGACTTCCTACGCGATGCTCCAGTTAATTTCGGAAAAGACGTTTACTTCTCCACACTCACTGGCGATTCGGGTCTGTCTGCCTCTGCTCAGGTTGAAGAGATCTGGCAGACACTGGATTACCTGCTCAAAAAGGCAGGCAGCAGCAGTGAGCACGTTTCCCATGTCCGGTTTGGTGTGTCATCCAGCATCGCTGAGAACGAGGTGATTCGTAAGGCCAATGAATGGGGCGAGCTACATTTTCCCTCTGCAACGATCCGGATGTTTCCCACACTCACCGAGCAACGCCACGAGGTTACACTCGATGTGATCGCGGTCACCAAATAGCCAAGGACTGCTACCATGTCGGACGACGCCACAACGCTCAGCAAACTCTGCATTTCATGTGGACTTTGTTGTTCCGGCGCATTGTTTGCAGATGTACGTCTACACAAGAAGGACGACATCCAATCCCTCGATGAGGCGGGCCTCGCAATTGAAGAACGAGGAAAGAACCTTCACCTGCTCCAACCCTGCCCCGCTCTTCACCGCGGTCGATGCGGCGTCTATGAAACACGGCCGACCAATTGCCGACGTTTTATCTGCACCGTCGCAACACGGGTGAAGAACAAGGATCTGAATCTTGATGAAGCCACCAAGGTCATCCGTAATGCCAAACAACGCATAAGCCGCCTCGAGAAGCTCCTGGAGCAGTTGGGTAATCACGAAACCGACCTGCCAATCACCTGGCGATACGAAGACGTCTTCGCCCAGCCATGGGATTCCGACGCATCTGGAGACCTGTTTGAGAAACGCAGTCGGCTCTATCGAATGAGCACAAGCCTCGCACAATTCTTGGATTCCAACTTCATGCAGCCTGCGGTTTCTGATCAACCCGAACGTTGACAACCCACGCAGCGCCAGTATGCAATGCAGCCCTGATTTGGAGAAGAGCTGTAATGAGGGAATCAATTCAACAATGGAGCGTGGTGGGGATAGGGGACACTCCCTTGGCAAAGCCGTATCAACTGAAGCCGGGCAGGACGACCATCGGCAGAAGCCGGTCGAACGACATCAGGCTACCTGACAAGTCCGTCTCCCGTGAACACGCCGTTCTGGAATTCGGAGAAGAGGGACTCACCATCACGGACCTGGAAAGCGTCAATGGCGTTCTGGTCAACAGCGTTCCGCGAGGATCCGCACACCTTCAGCCTGACGATATCCTGACCATCGGGGACTTCCAGTTCACGGTCAGCCCCAGCACCGGCACCACACCTTCCAAGCGTCAAAAGATGGCCGCCGTATCCAAGACGGTGAACGCCATGAAGACCGTTCCCAAGGATACACCTCTTCCAGTCCTCAAAGGCGAACGCCGACTCAGCGCCATCTATTTCATATCCGCATGGCTTGCCGAAGACATGGAGGAACAACAGGTGATCGAGAAGGCACTGCCAATTCTCAGACAGGCACTGAAAGCCTCTCAGGTTCATTTCTACAATGAACGTCAGGACCTCATCAGCTACTCACTCGACGCCAACAGCGAGAAGCCCATGAAGATCGCCGGCTTCCTTTCAGATCAATTTCAAGCCGCGCCAGAGGCAATCACCTTTGATGGACAGGACATCAAGTATCACCAGAAAGGTTTTGGAAATTTCAACTACCTCGTCTGCCCGCTGAAGCCCAACTCCAGAATCAAGGGTGAAACTCCCTACATCGTTCTCATCAAGCCGGGTGATTGGCAGCAGTTCGACAGCCAAGACCGTGTGCTGATTCAGGCCATCACTCAGATCTGGTCACGCACCACAGCACGCATCCAACGCATCCAGCATCTTTCCAAGGAGAACCAACTCCTCAACACGCATGCCTCAGTCGAACAACCGGTAATGCTGGGAGACAGTCCCGCCATGGAGAAACTCCGCAGCCGCATTGAGAAATCAGCTGCAAACGATGCGCCCCTGATGATCGTCGGCGAGACAGGCACCGGTAAGGAAGTCGCCGCATGGATGATCCATCAAAACAGCAACCGAAAGGACAAACCATTCGTGAAGTTGAACTGTGCGGCCATCCCTGAGGGCTTGATTGAAAGCGAACTCTTCGGTCACAACAAAGGCGCTTTCACTGACGCCCGCCGCGACAGACTTGGGAAGTTTGAGCAGGCAGATGGGGGCACCCTCTTTCTTGATGAGATCGGAGAAATGCCACTGAGCGTGCAAAGCAAGGTATTGAGAGCGATCGAGACATCGGAGTTTGAACGCGTCGGCAGTGAAGGCTCCACCAAGGTGGACATCCGCATCGTCACTGCGACCCACAGGAACCTGAAGGAGATGGTTGAGAAAGAGACCTTTCGCCAAGACCTGCTCTTCCGCCTGGACGTCCTCCGCATCAAGACCCCGGCACTACGCGATCATTTGGAAGACATCGAAGTGCTCGCCGATCATTTTCTCCGCCTTTGTTCTGAGAAGAACGGTGTTTCCTATCCATCACTTCAGAAAGGAGCGATCGATGCCCTCATGAAACACGATTGGCCTGGTAACGTGCGTGAACTGCGCAATGTCATGCAACGTGCCGCCCTCCTGACAAACTCGCCTGAGATCACTGGCGAATTCATGGAAGAGATCCTCGACGACCTGGAAGACGATCAGGACTGGTAGTCTTGATGAATACCGAATCCAAAGCCCAAGAAAGACGATAGACAGAACATTTTCTCCCATTCGGACACAAACCCATCCGCCGGGCTCATGGATGGTTAATCGGGTTGGAATCGAGGAACGAACTCTCAGAATTGGATGCCCCCCGCCGGATCCTCAAGCAAACCATGGGGGAATGTCAGACCGCGCTCGATACGATCGAGGGCCTCCTCAAGGAGCAGGAGCAATAAAAAAGGCCACGAACCGAAGTCCGTGGCCTTAAAAATCAATCAGAAGCCATTAAGCTTCCTTACCGTCGTCGCCAATGGCTTCTACCGGACAGCCTTCCATGGCTTCCTTGGCCAGATTGTCCTCTTCATCGTTAGCTGGCTGCTTGTAAACGAAAGAGTATCCACCATCGTCATTACGGGTGAAACTGTCAGGTGCGGTCTCGCGGCAAAGGTCACAGTCGATGCACTGGTCATCCACGTAGTATTTGCCAGCAACGTTATCGGAGTATTTATCTTCTTCTTCAGCCATCAGATTTGCAAAATTGTTGGGCCAGACGCTAAGGCAAAGGTCGAAACTGTCAACGCTTTAGCCCCTTTCGCTTCAACTTCTCTCCATGAATTTTTTTTCAAATTTCATTCAATAAAACTCAGAGCATGCCGTCTCTAGAGATTGTTGAGACCATGAGTGACGGAAGTAATCCAACAGAAGAACAGAAAAACTGGCTCGCCGGAGTCCTCGGGCGTGAGGTCTGGAACGAGCTCAGAAATGTGCCCGAATTCCAAAAAGCATTGAATGCATCTCTGGGCAAGGCACGTCAGATCGCCCTACAACACCTGGCCAGTAAAGAGGCCCATTAGACTTTTTCTCGAAACCGCATACATCCCACACAGCAAGCAGGGCGTCCGATTCCCACCGGGCGCCCTGTTTTTTTTCGAAAGCCTACTCCTCTGATTCCTCTTCCTCAGGCAGGGGCAGCCGCAACCACAGTAAATCGCCCTTCTTTCGGTCCACCCGATCGCGGTCCATGACCTCCGTGCCGCCATCGTCGGTGCGGTTGATGTTGACCGAGTAGATCAGATAGTTGTCATCGCCTTCTTTTCTATACTTCAATTGATCACCTGAAAATGGGTCTTTCAGGTAGATGGCATCGCCCAATTCCAAATCAGCCAAGTCATCAGGGAGCTTCTTGTTCTTCATGAAGTAGCGTTCGATCTCCAGAGAGGTAAGGCCAGAATGCACAAGCGCCTGCGACTGCACCATTTTTTCCTCAGCCTTATCCAGCGCAGGAAAGAGCATCCGGACCAGTAATCCATACCAAGGGAGTGTCTCAAGACAATCTTCAAACGGGACCAGTTCGCGACTCAAATCACGTTGTTCTATCTCTTCCTCTGTCCGTGCGCGCTCAAGGTGGAGCTGCGCATTCAAGGCAACGTTCAACCTGATCAATCCAGATGGGATGGCACCTAACCCTTGCCCCACACCTATTCCCAGTTCTTCACCTACGAGAGTCCCATCAATCATTGATTCAGAAATACCTGAGAAGAAGAGTTGCTCACCCTTCATCCCTTGCGCGCTTTGTTCCAACATATTCACCTCTCTGAGAGACTCGATGATCTCCTTCATTTGCGACTCACTCCATGCTCCTCGATGGATTCCCTCCTGAACAGCATTCATCGTCATGGCGAGCTGTGCAGCATAGACAAGCTTCGAAATAAGAATTGGCTCATTCTCTAAAAGTTTCTGCATCCGCAGCAGGATTCTCAGGTCCTGAAATGCTTCTTTGGGGCGATCATTGTCCAGATTGGAAACCATCCTGACATGGAAGGACTGCACCAGCGTTCGAAGATGGGAAAGGTGCGGCAATAGAGCCATGTGGTGATCTTCAAAGCGAATTGGAAACCGACAATGAGGCCTCTCAAGAGCGCGCTCAACCTCCTCCAACGTTGGCTTCACCCAGCCGAGCAGATGATCGACGCTTTCAATCGTTTTGAAGAGATCCTCACCGCGTTTCTTAATCCTTTGATCAAAGCGTTCCTGGCTTTCCTGCCTGTTCAATTTGTACCCATCCAGGTTTCTAACCTCGTTCGGCAATTTTTTGTTCAACTCTTCAATCGCCACATTCATGGCATCCATATCAACCGTTCCATCCGGCTTTAACTCCCAATTCATTAGGTCCTTGAACAGCGGTGACATCGCGAAATTTTCTTCATCTGGAACATCCGGCGGAACCAACTCACTCCATTGGATAGGAAAACCATTCTCTTGCAGCTGCCTCTTCGCAGCGTTCCATTTCATTGCCCCATAGAAGTTGATGATGGCTACGGTCAAAAAGATCATCGTCACAATGCCAGCGACTAAGATGAGAAATCTTTTCGTCCAACGATCAGCCATGATCCGCTTAATCAGGGGAGGTGATGTTTCGTTTTTATTCATATTAAGAAGGAATTAGGAATCATGCAGTTTGTGTGATCGCAAGCTTAGCGCATGAGGCATCACTACGTGGTTTCAAATAGGCAGGGTCCGGTTCTTCCTGAGGAACAGCAGCCAGCTGATCCTCCAACAACTCAGCCAACATAATACGACGCTCCTCAATCCGTTCCTCCAGATCCGTATCCTTCGCGATCACCTGTCGTTTGGGGGCAGAACTGTGACCCGCCCCCAACTGCAACAGGACGATCACCACCCACGCAATGCCGATGCCCGCCCACTGCATTCGGAACGGAGCCAACCACTCCGCCTTGAGAAAAGCCCACCAGCTCATGGAGCGTTCTTCCAGCGCCGTGGGTTCAAGGCCTGAGAGAATGTCATCACCAATCGCATCCAACGCGGGCAAGGCGTCCTGATGGCGATCCAATAAAATGTCTCGTGGAGTTTTCATGTTGCTTGAGTGGAGGAAATCAAAGATCGAAGTTTGAGCCGTGAGTGATAGAGGCGGGACTTCACCGTACCTTCGGGCAGGTCCAAAATCACAGCGATCCTGGAAACGGAAAAATCTTCAAGATAATGGAGAAGCAGCACCTCCCGCATGGCTTCAGGGAGAGAGTCCAACAGCTCCAGAAAGCCTTCGCGATCTTCGTCAGCAATCAGGGTTTCGTCCGGACCTTCGCAATCGATGTCCTGATCCATGAGAAGGCCTTCCAGCGCCTCATTCAGCTGACGTTCCTTACCCATCTTGCGCCAGTGTTGCTGGACCTTTTGGCGGCCAATGGAGAACAGCCATGAATCGAAGCGCGCATCATCCTTTAATGAGCCGATATATCGCGTGGCGTTGAGCAGTGATTCCTGAACGATCTCCAACGCCACTTCGCGGTCACCCACCAGCTCAGCCACGAATGTGAACAACGGAAGCTGGAACCGCCCGATCAAGGCACGCCACGCCTGCTCATCACGCAGACGAGCATCAGGCACATGGACGATCCAATTGTCTTCCCGGGGAATCACTGTCAGAAAGAATGCAGGAAGTTCCAACAGGTTCAAACTGATCCAAGAAAAGTTTCTTTTGCGTGCCTCTCATCGCTCAGAAATGCATGATCCCGCCCGCATGAATCGCAAACTAGAAGTCATTCTTTCGCTACCCGAAGCCCAATCGCTTCCAGAGCGCGACCTCTCACAGACCACCTGTATCGTATTCGATGTCCTCAGAGCCACCACGTCCATGACCATGGCTTTGGCAAATGGTGCCACATCCATTCGCCCCGCCGCCGAGATCGAAGAGGCCATGACCTTCTATAATGAGTCAAAGGACGCCCTACTAGCCGGCGAAAGACAGGGCCTCCGGATCCTCGCAGATCAGACCGGCGGACCCGACTTTCACTTCGGCAATTCGCCACGTGAATTCGATCCTGAGAAAGTAGACGGCAAGGAATTGATCATGACCACCACCAACGGCACGCGCGCCCTTCGTTCATGCGACGGAGCCAAGTCAATCTATGCCGCCAGTCTGTTGAACGTAGGTGCCACCATTTCCATGCTTCAAGCAGATCTGCCAAAGCACCTCATCCTCGTTGCAGCAGGCACTTTTGAGCAAGCCGCCTATGAGGACATCATCGGCTGCGGAGCCATGGTCGATGCATTCGTAGGAGAGTTCGAAGATCAGGCCGACTCAGCAATGATCGCCAAGCTCGTCTGGCAGAAGGAAGAACCGAACCTTCTCGAGGGTCTCAAGCGTTCCAAGAACGGCGGTCGACTCTGGAGAAAACCCGATCTCCGTGACGACGTCCCCGCCTGCGCCCAGCTCAATACACAGAATTTCGTAATGCCTTTTGCGGACGGACGTGTAAAACGATCTGAGTGACCATGAACGAGCCTGCAGCATCCACGAAGCCCGCGTCCACTCTCCTATGGGTTGGCACAGCGTCATTCTGGGTCTCCATGCTCCTACCTTCCTATGACGACATGCGCGGATGGGAATGCGCCCAGATTGTTTTCCAATGTCTTCCTGATTTCCTCAGAATGGTGATCTCACTGTCACCCTTCGAAGAGATCGCGGAATCCAGCTACTACTCAGCCTTCAATCTCACCAACGCTTTCATGGCGTCCTATCCCGTTCTACTCCGGATAGGCTACCTCAGCCCCAAGGTGAAATACGTCCGCTGGGCGCTTCTGGTGCTCATCGCCCACACAGCATCCTGGTTCATCAAGAACCACGGCGAATCCATTCAGATCGGATACTGGATATGGCTCCTGTCCATGATCCTCGTTTACATCTCCATGCGACTGGTGATCAGGCATGAACCCACATCTCAGCCTGAAACGGAAGTTAAGTCCAAAGACGATTCTTCCGATTAAGAGGTGATGAAGCCTGAAGACGTGTTTGGGATCATACTACGTGTATTGGGGCTGGGATTCCTGGCCGCCTTTATCATGTACTCCTACTCCCTCGTCGCAGCGATCCTTCAAGGCCCCATCGAAGGAAGCTCTCACCCCGTGGCCTACGTCGTAGCCATGGTCGTCTGCCTCACAGCAGGTCTCTACTTCCTAAGAGGTGCCAAACTCCTCATCCGCTTCTGCTACCCACAAGAGAAGTGACCCACCAAGAACCCTCAATCGCACAGATAGAGCATGGGTATTTGGGTTTTTCAAAAATTCGTCATTAAAAAAAGCCCTCCCGGCGAACCGGAAGGGCTTTTCAAGATTCTGTAGGGCTTCTTAGATGTCGCGACCTACTGCCTTGGCGATCGGCTTCAAGCTCTTCATCAGATCGGCAAAACCATCGAGGCTGACCTGTTGTGCGCCATCACTCCATGCTTCGGCAGGATTCGGATGCACCTCAATAAGGAGAGCGTCAGCACCCATGGCCACGGCTCCCTTACACATGCTCTCAACCATCTGAGAACGACCGCAGCCCTGACTAGGATCGATCACGATCGGGCAGTGAGACTCAGCCTTGATCGCAGGAATGGTGCTCAGGTCGAGTGTGTTACGGGTATAAGTTTCAAACGTGCGGATACCGCGCTCACAGAAAAGCAGATTAGGGTTCTCGTTGGAGAGGACGTATTCGCCAGCCAACAACCACTCCTCAACCTTCATTGAAAAACCGCGCTTGAGCACGACAGGAAGACCGGTCTTGGCGGCAGCGGTGATAAGGGCGAAGTTCTGAGCATTGCGGGTACCGATTTGAATGATGTCGGTGTACTCCGCCATCAGATCAGCATGCTCCTGATTGAGCATCTCAGTGATGACAGGCAGACCAAATTCCTTACGGGCCTTGGCCAAAAGCTTGAGTCCCTTCTCTCCGAGTCCCTGAAACTCATAAGGAGAAGTGCGAGGCTTGAATGCGCCACCGCGGAGCATCGTGGCACCCGCCTTCTTGACCGCCTCAGCAGTCTTCATGAGCTGCTTCTCACTCTCCACGGAACAAGGGCCGGCCATGACTTGGATCTTCTTTCCACCGATCTTATGACGACCGATCTTGATCTGCGAATTGGAAGGGTGCGACTCACGGCTCACCAGCTTGTAACGCTTCTGCACCGGGATGACACTCTCCACATTGTCCCATGAAGTCAGGGTTTCGAGAGTGTGATTTTTGCGCTCATCACCAATGGCGCCAATGACCGTCCGCTCGACACCACGCATCACATGCGGCTGGTAGCCAAGCTTCTTGATCTCTTTGAGAATCGCGTTTTCTTCGCTCTTCTTCAGGTTCGGTTTAAGGACAACTATCATGTTTTTTCTATGTTGTAGGGCGCTTCGCAGTAACCACAAAAAAACCGCGAAGCTCTCTGCCCGCGGTTGGTTGAGTGGTTCAAATCAAAGCTCCTGATTCTACCGGCTCGACCAACGGGCATTGCGGCAAAAGTAAAAATACTCTTCGCCGTGCCACCCGCTGCTAAATCGAAAGCTGGTGTATGAATCAGTCATGGGCCGAGGACGCTAACAAAGCCACTGCCCCCGTCAACCCTGAACAGGGAACTGTTCCGCACCCTGCCCCCATCTCGCACGCTCCTTTCAGGGCGTTGGTTGGTTTGGGTGTATCCTTGTTCACCGGACTACACCCGGTGCTACATGCGTTAGGCCCGCTGGGCCTTGCGACTCCAAATAAAAAAGCCGTCCCATAAAGGAACGGCTTTGAAATTGGTGGCGGGGGCCGGATTTGAACCGACGACCTTCAGGTTATGAGCCTGACGAGCTACCGGGCTGCTCTACCCCGCGATCCGTATCAACCCCTTAGGGTCGAGAGCGGGTGAAAGTGCCTTCAACACCACGATGACTCAAGATCTATTTTGATTTTTCTTCATCTTCTTCAGGGGCATCCTTTTCGGGCTTCGACTCTTCCTCATCCTTGCCTCCTTTAAAGACCTTGTTGAAGAAAACAAATGGGTTGAGCGTTTCCCTGAATAACTTGGGGAGATAGACGGGATTCTTCACCGGCTTGGCCAAGTTTCCAGTGATCTTGAATTCGGCCATCTTGGTGAAGGGCGTCATCAAAAAGCCAACTGCCTGAGGAATGGCTCCCCGATCACGGAAGAACTCTCCCTCCATACGCGCGTCCAAATTACCATCGAAGTCGACAGTGCCATCATACCTCAGGCGCAGGTTACGAGCGCGTAGAATCATGTCCTCTGTATGAATGACCCCGTTGGTCATGGTGAAGGTCGCATCGCCCTGACTCACTCTTGGCGATCCCAGTCCCGGAAGAACGGCTTCGGTCACCTTGGACAGTCCACCAAACAGCGGTATGTCCCAGATGAATCCATCTTCCAGCAGGACCGTGCCATCCCCATCCCATGTGTTCATATCCCCAGCCAATGCATTGGTCACATTCAACGTCCCGGAAAACGTTCCACTCATGGCGTTGGTGGAATCGAAGAGGTTGGTCATGATCAATCCGAAATCTGAATTAGTGGTGATCGCTGAAAACTGCATTTGAGCGCTCTGACCTTTCTTGAACTTGAAGTGGGCATCTCCTGTCAGGTCACCTTCGTAGAGTTTGCCCACCATGTTGGACAGGGTGAGACCGTTGCTCACCCAATGAACGCCACCTATCAAGCTCGGCATGTCAAATTTCCACCATTTGAACGGACCTCCCTCCAAGACCTGGAAGTGCATGTCCGTGGTGGCCACTCCTCGCAAAGGCAAACTGCCTGTTACCCAGACCTTCGGCGGCTTCAGATATTGATAGGGTTCGATGGCGGCATATGTCTGCGGACCGATGGCCATGGTCACCGATCTGGGACTGACGGTGCTGGTCATGTTCTGAAACGTGATCCGTCCTCCCGCCTTGGTCTGAATATGAACCGCCTCGCCATTCACCTTGCCTCCATCATGATAGATCTCCGGCTTCAACACACTGAGTAGTTGATTGGTATAAAGCACTCTCGCATGCAGCCCGTCCCAATCAAAACCACGTGCGTGAATGTTGGTGATCGTGGTGGTTACATCCAGTCCAGTAAGTTCAGGGGCGCCCCACTGTCCCCAGATCGTGCCACTGAGCAATGGCGGTGTACTGAACTTGATCTCGTCCATGACTTTGGCAGTTCCTTCCTTCAGAAACGGATCGATCACGGACAGATCGATGTCGGATTGCAGCTTGAAGTAGTATTGTTTGCTGACCTCGTGTGATGCGTGATCAATGATGGCCCTGCCTTCAGGGCGATCCACGGTGAGGTTTGGCAAATGCCACAGACGGTTGGTGTAAAACAAATCGGACTCCGCCTTCTCAAAGGACACTCCCTGATAGGCTCCCTTACCCGCCTTGATGTGTGCATTCAATTGAAAGGTGGGCAACACTTCCTCTCGCCACACTTCCTTGTTTCCCTTCCACTTTTCGGGCGGAGGCAAAACTGCACGAGCACCTCTCACAAGGATATTTGGCGGTTCCTCAAATTCATAACGCGACAGCCATGCCTGGGTCTTGGGACCGAATAAGGGACTGAGTTTCAAGATATCAAAATCCACACTCCCATTCACTCTGGCCTCCCATGTGGAGACATCGACTCCCACTTTCAGATCGATCCCTCCTTCGTAGAGCGATGCACGTATCGGAAGGATTCTCAACTCAGGCGAATCCCACTCCAAGGAAACCGTCAGGTCATTGCTCTGTATCCACTCGGATTGAATACCTGCAAGCTCGACGCTTCCTTTCATTTCGTAGCCTATGAAAGGCCTCCATGTATCTGGAAGTCGGATGGCCTCTTCGGGCTGCGCATCCTTGAATGCGTCAAATTTCATCGCGACCGAATCCAGACTTCCCCAAGGCGTCGACGCCTTGCCAAAGTCAGCAGACAAGCTGGCGCGATCAGGATGAAATTCCTTCAACGAATGTTCCGCCACCACGACCACCTGGGCCTGTTGTGAATCCACCACATCCGGCATGTGAAACCCGAAGGTATCCAACTCGATTCGTGACTGCCATTGATCGTCCCCATCACCCTGTCGCTCTGATCGAATTTCCACGCCACCTGCACCAAGCGTGATCTGGCCTGACGCTGCATTTTCAAACGTAAGTTTGGTTTCCACAACCCGCGGCATCTTCTCGGAAAGGGCGTGTTCCACCGTTGATTCCAAAGCCACCCTGCTTGCCTTTCCCCATTCTGTCTGCAGGCCTTCAAGCTCCAGCAGCAGGCTCCCGCGAAAGACGCCTTCACTGGAGGATTCAGGTTTCAAGGGTAGCGAAAAATGGAGACGACGTGCCTCACCCCATGGAGTCCGAACATCATTCGCATCGAGAAGGATGGAGGCACTCAGCTTGTTGGTATCAGCCGCGTCACCTGCCACATCGATATAGAGTGCCGGAGGCTCCGCAGTCTGAAGTTGCTCGATCACATCAAAGGTTCGATCCACGTACAACTGCCACACGTGACTGGGCTCCCTCTCCTCCTTCTCCTTACGCTTCCAATGCTGAACGGCTGGGGCATTGGTGATCGCGGCCGTCAGCTGAACAGTGGCACCGGCGCATTCACCTTTCAGCGGTGAAAGCATCCACAGGTCTGATGGCAGCAGCATCAGATTTGCCTGAATGTTCGAGATGGTGACCCCGCTTCTCGCAAGGCCCGGTTGATCCACAAATGGCACATGCACCAATCCATCTTTCAGGTTCAAGCCGGTGACCTCGATTCGTCTTTGACGCAGGGCAGCACCATCCAGCCCCACCACCACCCGCTCCAATTCAAAGGCAGGGGCGTTTGTATTGTGAATCATCGTAAGCTGAACGTTCTCCGCAACGATTCCCTGATACCATTGGAGACGAATGCGATCGAACTTCAGCACCACTCCCTGACTCTCCAATCTTGCCAATAGGATATCTTTGGCGAATCCCGGCAGACCTATCTGGTTGAGGTACACGCCGGCACCTATCGAGAGAAGAAGAAGAAAGAGTAGAAGGACCCGGACCCAAAGTAGAACACGGCGCAGCTTGCCAGGCTTCTTGGGAGCGACCTTTTCATCCCCGGCCACCTGCTGTTCCGATTCAGGGTCAGCTGACATGGCGGCTAGAGTTTCGGTGCGGGCATGAAATCGCGAATCAGCTCATACACATTCTGTTTGAGCTCAAAGACCGCCGGCTTCCCATCAACTAGGGTGGAGATAAATCCATTCTTGTTGGGCGCCTGTTTACCAATGATCAACTTCCGCTTCACGAGGTTGCCGTTGTCATTGAATTCAATCTCCACGGAGTGTGCATCCGCTGTGATTCCAAGATATGGCAACTGACGCTCCGGCACGCTGACCCATGCTTCGGCTTCGAGTTGGCAGACGCTGAACAAGGTCGTGATAAATCCACCTACATTGATCCCTCCGTTGCCTTCGATCACACTCCACTTGCCGGTCTTGTTGGGAGCCAGTTTGAGTGCCTTTCCTTTCTCAGAAATCCGGACACTGACAACGTTGGTCAGGAAGTAACTCCAGATGCGACGGTCCCTGAGCTCAGTCACTTTCTGTGGAACGCGATCTATCGTCGTTGTTGAAACACCATAGACCGATGTTCCCTGATCCGTCTTGACGAAGGTCTTGCCCGCCATGTCATTTGTTCCAATTGCCAAGGTGGCAAGATGGACATTCGTCAGACCACCATTGGATGCATTCGTGGTGGTGAAGAGCTTGATGGTCTGGCTCGGCTGGGCGAGGCCAAAGGGCTTGTAGTCCGTGACCACATCGCTTTCCCATCCATTGCGCAGAATTTCCAACGACACCAGATTGGTAACCATCATTTGGGTAAAGGCAGGATCGGCCACCAGATTCGTGTGGTTCATGAATCGCCAGTGATCATAAGGCCATTTTTGAAGCGTAAATACACCCTCGCTTCCGTCCACTTCGATGCGTTGCACCTGCGATGGATCCACATTAAGAAGGCGACGGTCACGAAATTCTGAAAAGGGTAACTTGAGCGCTTGAAGCAACCGATTCTCCACCATCACCATGTTTCCCTGGAAGCCGAGTCGAGCAAACACAATCCCCTGTTGATCCTCAGGTTCCAACCCAAACTCAATCTTGGAAAGCGGCTCATCATCGCGACTGAGCGTCAAGGTGGCCTGCGGTGTCTTCAATCCGAGCTTCTCAACTGCTTCGGCATTATCCACCCGCACAAACGCCCTTACCTCCCATCCCCTCAACTGCTCCGCTAGAAGATTCAGTTTATAGGAATCAGCCCTTTTTACAGGAGGCGGTTCAGTAATTCTCCAATCACCATCATCACCACGGACTGCAGTAAAGCCACCTGAGGCTGTTTTAATCTCAAACTGATCAAAGCCATCTTCCCCCATGAGCAACAGAGAACGACTCCTGACCAGATCGGCACTGGGCGGGATGTAGGTGACAAAGCCGGCAGACGCGAGGTGCAGCTGTTTTTCATCACCGACCTGCACATAAGTAAAGGTGGTGGATGGCGCTGAATCGCCAACACGAATCACATGCTTCTGCCCTCCACTTTCCAACGTCAGTACATAGCGTGGATTTTCCAATCCGTAGTTCGCCAAGCCTTTCGGTTGAGTCTCAATCTCCCGCTCTGAAACCAACTTGTGCGAATGCACATTTAGGCAGGCTTCAAAGAGCACCTCCAACACACGGTTCTCAGCTGGATAATCATCAGGGGAAACCAGTTTCCAATTTCCATCCATCTGCTTCTCCACACGAATGGTCTCATTGGTCGTCTGAAGCTCCAACGCGCTGACCTGATCTTTCTCAAAGTCGGGCAGAAGAGCCACGGACTGGACCTCGTCCTCCCGCACATCACGAGGCACTTCATAGATCATGATGTAGGCAAACAACCCTACGGTCAGCTCCATCAAAATGAATGTTCGTGTCCAGCTCATGTAATCAAATCAATGAAGTCTCCGAATCCACACAACGACTCCAGTAGCAAGAGACACTCCGGGAATGACTCCCAACAAGAGTGCCGTAATGAACCACAATTGATTGCGGGTCACTTGAAAGCGATATTCACGCATTGGTCTCGGAGCGATTCCCCCAAGAAGATGGGATCGATCCAGAAGCCAGTTCACAGCCGACAGTCCAAAGTCACGATTGGCTGCTGATTCGATCATCTCATTGTTCAACAAAATACTGTCACCCACGACCACGATCCGGGTCGTCCCAATCACTCCGGGGACGGGAGCTCCCTCCACTGCTGCTGCAAGTGAAATGGTACCGAACTCATCGCGAAATCCATCCGGACGAATCTCGTTCTTCTTAAGATCGAAATCAGCACGGGCCTCACCATCACTGCTGGTATGGAACAGCTCAGCAACGGTCGGAGCATCCGGTCCGGTCAACTTGGAATCACGAACGGATATGGATCGAGGCAACACCATGTGAATCGGGTTACTACCCAATGGCTTCATGATCTCATGGGGCGCTGCATTGGTGGAAAAAAGATCACGACCGTCCTTTGAAAAATCACGATCCAGAACCAGGTTATTTCCAATCTCCACGTTCCACGGCTCCAGTATCCGATTCATCTCCGTTTTGGAACGCCAGTTCATGAGAAGAAACAAACGCCCGCCTTTTTCGAGATAGCTGGAGATCACTTCTTCTTCGGACGAATCCATATTTCCCACAGGCCCTGCGATCACGAGGAGGGAACAGTCCGAAGGCATTTCACTCCTGCCAGTGAGGCGCAGTTTCTCCACCTTCACATTGCTGAGTTTCATCAGTTCTGCCAGTCCTGCATAACCATTCACTGATCCCGATTGCGTAGGATCATGCTCATCATGCCCATCAAGGAAATAGACAACCGGCGTGGTGCCTGATGTCACCGAGGAAATGGCTGACGTGAACAACAGCTCACCTTTAAAACTCGTCCGCTTTACTTCACGACTGCGGCCAGCGATCAAATTGGAAAGATCGACATCGGAAAGCTCACTGCCCTGTACGATCTTGGATCTTCCATTGGCCTCGAAGATTACCATGTCACTCACCATCCGTGGTGCCAGATTGAACTTGGCCTTCACGAACTCCGATCCGGCAGGATCGCGGTTGTAATCAACTGTCTCGACCTTGATGTGGCGGCTGACAAAACGGTATTCATCCATCAGGTCCTGCACCTCATCAAAGAGCTGTTGGTCCTGATCGAAGAAGACAGTGACCTTCACCTCATTGGTCAGCGTCTGCAGCACCTTGTGGGTCAGGGATGAAAGCTGATGATGCGTGTCTGAACTCCAGTTCACGCGCGAGTAGTGGCGGGTGCTCAAATAGTTGAACATGGCCATGATCGCGAGCACACAGAAGATAGATACCGCCACGTTCAAGGCGATGCTCCATCGCTGGCTGAGCGAGAAGGAAGGTTTAGACTGTTTGTCAGTTCCCATCTATTTCCAACGTCGGCTCTCGACCACCTTGTAGTTCAGATACAGAAAGATCGTGGTCAACGTGAGGTAGAACACGACATGACGCGTGTCCACAATCCCACGTGAAAAATCCCTCATATGCTCAAGCATTGAGATATGACTCACCGCTGTCATGAGATGCTCATCCATCCCTTTGAAATCCAGCAGCGACAGATAACTCAAAAGAAACATCAACATCCCCATGGCAAAGGCATTGACCGCAGCAATCACCTGACTCCGAGTCAGCGCAGAAGCAAGGCAGCCCATGGACATGAAGAGACATCCCAACAGAAAAATTCCAAGGATCATCGTGGCAATGGGTCCTCCGCCAACAATGATCGGTTCCGATGAGTAGTGTCTCAGTATAAATGGAAACGCAAAGAGCGGTGACCAGATCAACATGTGAAACAGCATTGCTCCGGAGAACTTAGCCATCACAACATCAAAGTCCGACACCGGCGCCGTCATCAATGCCTCATACGTCCCCGTATGCCGCTCATAGGCAAAGGACCTCATGGTGATCAAAGGACTGGCCAAAAGAAGGATCTGCCAGAACAAACCGCGAGTGGTGAACACCTCGGTGATTGGCTGATCAAACGGCTGCCCATTCAGAGCAGCCAACATCAGAACGTAGCTCAATCCCATCAGGAATAGCACACCTGAAATGATCGCATATCCAGTGATCGAGACGAAGTAGCTGCCGAGTTCACGGCGAACCAATGTGAGAAAGACCTGCATCCGTTAAAACTCCTCCTCCTCACCGCCACGGGTCAGGTGCACAAATATATCTTCAAGGGACTGACGACTGTGCGTGAGTTCGCGAATCTTCCATCCCCGTTCACGCACTAGTTCATAAATCGCAGGCCGTAGATCAGAGCCATTCATCGGGGTCAGACTACAACGCATGTATCCCTGATCCACTGGAGCGATATCGAATTGGTCCACCTCCATCATCTGGTCCCAGACAAGTTGGAGATCCGACGCACGCGCTTCGATCTCTGCGACCACCTGCCCTTTGTCGCTCATGCCACTGCGGAGCTCATCCACGGTATCAGAGGCAAGGATACGTCCCTCGTTCATGATCAGAACGCGATTACAGGTCATTTCAACCTCAGGGAGAATATGTGTGGAAATCAACACCGTGTGATCCACCGCCAAGTCTTTGATCAACTGCCTGACGGATCTGATCTGATGCGGATCCAGACCGATGGTCGGCTCATCCAGAATGATGAGTTCAGGATCATGCACAAGTGCATCTGCAAGCCCTACACGTTGTTTATAACCCTTGGAAAGCTGGCCAACGATTTTGCCGGAAACGTCCTCAAGCCCACAAAGCTCAGTGACCACATCCACACGCTCGCGACTTCTCCTCACACTCAATCCCTTGAGGCGTGCACGGAACTTGAGATACTCGCGAACCCGCATGTCCAAATGAAGGGGGTTATTCTCAGGCATGTAGCCAATCCTGCGCCTCACTTCATCCGCCTCGGTGAACAGGTCACACCCCGCAACACGCGCTGTTCCTGCGGTCGCCGGCATGTAACAGGAAAGAATCCTCATTGTGGTTGTTTTCCCTGCTCCATTAGGCCCCAGGAATCCAACGATATCTCCCCGCCCCACAGTAAAAGTCAGACCATCCACAGCGGTATGCAAACCATACCGCTTTGTCAGATCTCTGACCTCAATCATTGGGCTCTCGGACACGGGCGCATTCTGAAAAAAACTTCACCGAATGACCATGTCGAAATCACCTCCATTTGTTCCCGAATTCAAACCCACGACTAGATCTGACAAATCATGCCTCTTTCGATCGCTAACACCTCTTATTCCACCACAATATCGGGCTGCTTGTCTTTCTTCTCATCCTGATCTTCATTGTCGACAGCAACACTGTTGGCGTTCTCTTCAAGGATGTGATGGAAGCTCTCCTGAGAGACATGTCTCACGATATGAATAAAGCTATCGCGCATATCCTCTCTCCTTGGAGGAATATCGACGGCAATCTCAATTTCATCATCAGAATGTCTCATCTTTACATACTTTCACACAAAGTATCGGCCTGCACAAACGGAGAATTAAGAGCTTTCTCTATAGCCCCTGATCCAAAAAAGCCATAAAAAATGCATCAGGAGCAGCTTCAAACCAACGTTCCCGACCACTTAGTTCAAACCTCAATCCGGCCGCGTGAAGCGCCTGATAAGGTAGCACGAGCTCCTTCCAGTCCGCTTCGGTTAGAGCATTTTCCATCATGGACAGGTAGTGACGCTCATTACGCCCATAGATCTTATCACCCACAATTGGATGCCCCAAATGGGCCAAATGAATTCGAATTTGATGCTTCCGTCCTGTTTCCGGCATCACCTCGACGTGAGAATAAGGCACACCCTCAACCTCAAATCTCCTGATCACGAGGTATCCCGTCCTCGCCTTCTGGCCATCCTCCCGCACCTTGTTCCGGCTCCAAACCTCGCTTTCCTCATCCTTGCCAAGTGCTTGGTCTACCTCCCCTGAATCACTCGCAACGTGCCCATGGCAGATTGCCTCGTATCGTTTTTCCACCTGCCGATCCTCCCAAAGTCGCCTCACGGACTTGGCTACGGCATCATCCGTGGTCGCCAAAACAAGCCCACTCGTCTCGCGATCGAGCCGGTTCAACATGTGAATTTTGCTCTGATCGCCCACATGAAGCCTGATACGCCCGATCAAACTGGACCATTCGTCCCCCAATGTTGGATGGCAAACCAATCCTGCAGGTTTCCGAATGACCAACAGGCCATCCTCCTCAGCTATCAGATCAATCGGTTTGTCATCGCTCACGGGTCAAAAATAGGGGGCTGAAATCAATTCGGACAGCTCGATTCAAGCACTACAAGGAACACGGATTTCCGGGTATTAGCGAATGTTACGGGATTTCGACGTTTTTTGGCGAATTCACCGCCAAGAAAAACTTTAGCCATTGTTTTTGCTATTTATTCACCTAGCAAAAAAACGCATGAAACACGCGTTTTTCCCTTGTAAAGGAATCATCACCTAGTCTCTTTGGGTGATAGATCCGGAAAATTTCAATTCCTCAATAAAACTATCATAAGTATCTTATTATGAGAAGTTTATGAAATTCAAATTTCTATCCAAACAAGTCTGTTTAGTTACTGCCCTCCTTCAAAAAGCGGCGGATAGTGTTGAATCAGGGTTATTCGATCAAGAGGGAATTTTTGGCAGTTAATCACAGGTTATTCACAATTGTAAAAATTCCTGAAAATACGGCGGAAATGTGACGTTTTTAAAGTTATTTGGGCCAAAGAACCCAGTTTTCAGGCCCCTTCTGGAGCGACCTTCAGAATGGCTTCAGCCACTTTCATCCCGTCTGCAGCTGCAGAGATGATTCCTCCCGCATATCCAGCTCCTTCCCCGGCCGGATAAAGTCCCTTGAGCCCCAGGCATTCCAGAGTGTCTCGATCCCTGACAATCCGCACTGGAGACGAACTTCTCGACTCCACGCCGGTCAATACGGCCTCATCCATCAAAAATCCATGCAGTCGCTTGTCAATTCCATGAACCGATTGCTTCAACATCTTGGCCACCACGGTGGGAAGGCATTCCCTGAGATCAGTCCAAACCACCCCCGGTTCATACGAAGGCTTCACACTCCCCGGGCCTTTGGAGGCTTTTCCCTTCATGAAATCACCCAAGAGCTGTGCTGGCGCATGATAGTTACTACCACCCACTTCAAATGCCTTACGCTCCCATTCCCGTTGAAACTCAATTCCCGCCAACGGACTGGATCCACCCACGTCTTCTGGAGTGATTTCCACCATAAACCCAGAATTCGCATTGGCCTCTGCCCGCGCATAACTGCTCATACCATTGGTCACCACGCCACCAGCTTCCGAAGCAGCAGCCACCACCAATCCACCCGGGCACATACAGAAGCTATAAACCCCACGCCCATTCTTGCTATGCCAGGCAAACTTGTAGGGCGAAGCACCCAATCTGGGATGTCCTGCCTTCTTCCCAAACTGAATCCTATCAATCAACGACTGGGGATGCTCGATCCGAACACCTAGCGAAAAGGACTTTGCTTCAAATGGCACACCGCGCTTGTGAAGCATCTCAAAGGTATCCCGAGCACTGTGACCCACAGCCAAGACAAAGTGATCTGATTCGATCCAATCTCCATCAGAGGTCTGAACGGAGCTTAAGGAACCATCCTCAATCCGCACATCATCGACCCGTGTTTCAAATCGGATCTCACCACCCAACTCCAGAATCTCTTCTCTCAGTTTGCGAAGAACCGTGATCAGTCGATCGGTCCCAATGTGTGGTCGGCTTTTGATCAAGATATCTTCTGGAGCACCAGCCTTGACCAGTTCCTTCAACAGCCATGGAATGCGATTTTCACGATCCTTGATCTGAGTGTAGAGCTTACCATCAGAAAACGTCCCTGCTCCCCCCTCTCCAAACTGCACATTGCTTTCAGGATCAAACTCCAGCCCCCTTCGCCAGAACCCCGTGACATCCCTGGCCCTGGGACCCGCCTGTTTTCCCCGCTCCAGAATGATCGGCTTGAGTCCTTTCCGCGCAAACAACAAGGCGGCAAACAAACCACAGGGCCCCATGCCAATCACCACTGGACGACTTCTCTCCGGCAAGGTCTCAGGCAATGCATCCAATGCCACATAGTCTTTGTTCGGAGCCACACAGACCTGCACCTGCTTGAACCGACGGTTGATGAAGAAGTTTTCACTCTCCACCTCCACCCAGACCATGAAGGAAAACTCAACACCGCCTCCGCGTGCATCGATCGCCCGCTGACGAATCTCAAACGAGATCAGTTCATCAGGCCTCAGTCCAAGCACAGATGCACTGGCCTTCCTGACATCCTCGTCAGAAGCATCCAAACTCAATTTCAACTGTGAGATCTGTAACATGAGACTCGCCGGGCAACGGCGGACCACATTGTGAAGGCCTCCCCGCGATCAGGTCGAGACATCACTTGACCTCCGACGCACTTCTTCGAGACTTGGCCCATGAACTGGACGCACCTTCACTTGGCGCTTAACCACATCCCCGTGCTGGGCACCGCCTTTATTGCGCTGCTGCTCATCGCCGGCTTGATCAAGAAATCTGAAGAGATCCGGCGCCTTAGTCTCTGGTGGATGGCGGTCCTGATGCTGCTCGCGATTCCCATCAAATTCACAGGCGACTTCGCCAACGAACAAAGCGCCGAGGAACCCTGGTTGATCAATACCTTTGTCACCCAACACGAACAGGCGGCAGACCAAGCCACCACAGGAATCTTTCTCGCGGGACTCATGGCCATCGCCGGACTGATCGCAGCGCGTAAGAAACCAGCCATTCCTACGTGGGCACTGATCGGAACTCTAGTTCTCAGTCTCCTCACCACAGCACTCATGGGAAGAGCCGCCAATCTCGGCGGTCAGATCCGCCACTCTGAGATACGGCAACACTGATCTAGAGATACTTTTAGGTTATGCGTTCGGAACAAGATAGCTATGCCAAGTTCAGAACCACCCGGTGGTCGGTCGTGGCGATGGCTGGGAGTGATGATCCAGAAGCGCAGAAGGCATTGGAGGAATTATGTCATGAATATTGGTTTCCGCTCTACGCTTTCGCGCGTCGATCCGGACATTCATTCGCTGAGGCCAAAGATCTCGTCCAAGGCTTCTTTGTTCAGGTAATTGAGAAGTCGCTCTTTGCCCGCGCGAACGAAGGAAAAGGGAAACTACGAACGTTTCTTCTGACCGCGTTCAGACGCCACATGGCTCATGAGGGCCGTAAGCAAGACGCACAGAAACGAGGTGGAGTACATCCCCTTCTTTCCATCGATGAGATGGATGCCGAATCGTGGTATCACGAACAAATGATCGACGGGGAGTCTCCGGAACACATGTATGATCGACAGTGGGCACTGACTCTTCTGGACAAGGCGGTTAAAGAACTCGGACGTCAGTGGTCCATGAAGAAGAAGGAAACCACCTTCAAGGCATTGCGCCCTTTCCTCACGCAATCACCCGAAGGACCGGCATATGATGAAGCTCAACAGATTCTTGGAATCAGCCGGGCAAATCTGAAGACCACCGTCCATCGGCTTCGTGCTGAGTTTAGAGAGTGCCTTCGGGAACAGGTCCGCGGAACGCAGCTTTCCGATAGCGAATGGCAGGACGAACTTCAGACACTTCTTCAAGCCATTCATCCGTCATGAACGATAAAAGCAAACCACTCCGTCCCTCGTTGGAAGACCTGGATACAGGAGCCCTTCTTTCGGACGCGCTCAGTGAAGAGTCTCCTGATGAAACGGTTACGAATAAGGGTTGGTTCACCGTCGGCAATCTCATCAAAGCCTTGATCGTGATCGCCCTTGCAGCAGCCCTTTATCTTCCGGACAGGCGAGTGGCGACTGAATTTCGATCTTTGCTGAGTGATATCTCCATTGATGAGCAGACCATTTCCGGTGAATGGAAGAAGACATCCAAAGGCATCGAATCTACAAACGATGAGGCTGTCAGTCTTCTGAGAATTCCATTGGATCCCTATCCCGAAGAAGTCGAATTCCGCTGGCGGCTTACCCGCCTGTCCGGAACCAACTCCATCGGCTTGTTCTTCCAATCGCCCCACGGATTCGGGTCGCTGGAACTCGACGCATGGGAGGTCCTTGGATTGGCAGGGGTGCAGGTGGTGGGGGAAACAGATCTTAGGGATTCAGGATCCTTTCAATTACCTGCAAGGGAGAATGAAACGATCGATCTGCGCTTGCAGGTTCTGAACAACAGAATTCACGTCTATCAGGGTGATGACTGGCTGCAGACCTATGAAATGCAGAGTTCGACTCTAAGCCCATCAGAGCCATGGAACCTGAGTGAGGATATTACCGGATCCAATATGGTAACACTTGCCACATGGAAGAGCAGAGTGCGGTTCGAAGCACTGGAATGGCGCGCTCTGTTGAAGAAGTAACCCGACTTAATTTGCCGGAACCGGGAGCGCTGCTTGAGGGAAGATCTGGTACAGCAACAGATAGATCACCACACCTGTCACTGAGACATACATCCACAGTGGCCATGCCCATTTTGCCACGGCTCGATGTTTCTCAAACTGCCCCTTCGCAGCGTGGTAAATCGATTTGAGAATCAACGGGACGATCACCACAGCCAAGACCACATGCGTGAAGAGCAACGTGAGGTAGAAAGGCCGAAACCAATCAGGATCTTTGAACACCGTGTGCCCTGCACTGTAGTGGTAGGTCAGATAGCAGATCAAAAAAATGACGGACGTTGAGAACGCACCAATCATGCATTTCTGATGCGCCGCTTTGTTCCCCTTCTTGATGAAGTAGAATCCTGCACCAAGCATCACGGCGCTGAGACCGTTGAGGGTAGCGTTAACTGCTGGTAGATCGTTGATGCTCATTCGGTCTTCAAGAGTTCTATAGCTGACAATAGTTGCACAAGTGCTTCAGGTTTCAAGGTCTCAAATGTCCCACGGATGCGCCCCTCTTTATCGATCAACACCATCATGGTGCTGTGAATGAAGAGATCATTCTCTGATTCACGGTGCTCTTCATCCTTCTCAATTCCGGTCTGCATGAGGTTCTTCTCCAAGACCTTTTTCATTTCCGGCTTGGGCCCGGTTAGAAAATCCCATTGATCCAGATTGGCATCAAAGGTCAGCGCGTAGCGACGCATCACTTCTGGTGTATCAAAATCCGGGTCCGTGGTCAGTGAGACGAGCCGGACATCTTCCTGCCCAGCCAGGACATCCTGAAGGGACTTCATCCTCCGAGTCATCTCCGCACAAGGACCGGGGCAACGTGTGAAGATCACATCAGCAACCCAGATGCTGCCTTTATAATCCTCCAGCGTGACTTCTGCCCCTGCCTGATTGGTCAACGTAAAGGGATCAAGAGTCTTGTAAACGGGAAGTGCCTGCTTTTTTTCAATGTTATGAGCAGGGGCATCTGCCTCCTGAGAAGCCCTCTCATTGACAAAGGACATGACTATCCACGCCATGACCAGAATCACAGCACCCCAGACAATCAGATGTGCCGATTGAGATGGAGATTTCATCAAAGAGTGTGTTGTTACAAAAAGAAAAAGGACGACCCGAAAGCCGTCCTTTTCCGAAATGATTTCAGATAGGTCGGTGAGTAAAATTACTCAAATCCGCCACCGTCACCATCAGTGGGTGCCATTCCGGCCATCCATGCATCGTAATTTTCCTGACTTTCAACAGTCATGAAACCGTTCATGGAGTAATGACCATTACCGCAAAGCTGAGCACAAGTGATCATGAACTTGCCTTCCATGGTGGGCATGAAATGGATCGGAATTGTCATTCCTGGCATACAGTCCTGCTGCACTCGCAAAGGATGAACTGCGAAAGAATGAATCACATCAAGTGAACTGAGGTGAATGATTACCGGGCGACCGATTGGAACACGAATGTCCTTCAATGGAGGAACGATGTCGTCCTTGCCTGCTTCATCTTCTGGATCGTAGCCAAACTTGTTTTCTGTGCTGGCGAGAATCATGTCCTGACTTCCAAAGACGCCGTCTTCGCCAGGGTAACGCGAGTTCCACGTGAACTGCTCTGCCATGACCTTGATCTCGAGAGGGTTCTCTTCCTTGGTAGGGAAATCATCGGCCACCTTCGCCCAAAGTGGAATCGCGAAGAAGATCAACAACATCGCCTCAACAAGCACCACCGCTCCCTCAACGTAGCTACTGAAGTGGCTTTGTACACCTTGGTAGCTCGCACGTGGATTCTTTGATTCGCGGAATCGGTAAAGGCAGAAAATGAGGTAACCAAACCACCCGACAAAGAGTATCAACATCAACCAGTGAACGTAGATGATGAAGGCATCGATGTCCTTACCGTGCTCTGAAGCCACTACCGGGAGGCCCAGCAATTTAACAAACGTTTCCATCTATAATCTCAATTATTTCGAATTCAAGGGAGCCAAGGCGACCTGTCCTGCCGGCAGAACCGGATTCTTCGAGGCACGCCTGATCTGATAAACAAAGAAACCTGCAATGAGTGAAAGCACCCCACCCACCACGAACAACAGAAGCCAGATCGCTGCAATCACTCCTTTGGTGGCATCGCTGTTCGGATCACCGAAACAAGCAGTGCATGCAAAGGCGCTGTTTCCGAATACCAGCAGAGCCAGCATCATGAACCACGCATAGAATCGTTTTGCAGCAGATGTTTTCATCAGAGATAACTGATTTTTTTGAGCTTCTTCAAAAAATACACACCATACACCAGCATAATCACCACTCCCGCAGCACCACCAATTGCAAATGCAAGGTCAGTCGATGACTGCGAATCCTGCCACCCACGGTAACCGAGCATCGATACAAAGAGCGATGCCAATACCGTGACGGTAACAAAGACGAGGTGAAATGCTTTGAGTGACATGGTCTCGTTTAGTGTAGGCCCACAACTGTGGTGAAGCTTGGAAAGTCCTGCATCGCCCAGACGGTGAGCGTCATCAGCCCGGCGAAAAAGAAACAGGTGAATCCCAACATTAAATAGATCAATTGCTTCTCCGAGATGAGATGCATGAACCATAGGATCACACACGTCGCCTTGGTCAACGCGATCAACAGACCGAGGGCCATGTTCACCCACGTCGTTCCAAGCATATGATCAAAATCAAACCATGAAGCGGCCACAGTGATAAACGTGCCGAGCAACAGCACGCCAAACACCATGAGGTAGGGCCTCACGTAGGTTTTAAAATCTTTTGCGTCTCCAGCCATAATAAATTCTTTCTAAGGGTTACAGGAGGTAGAGGATTGGGAAGAGGAAGATCCAGACCAGATCGACCAGATGCCAGAACAGACCTGATACCTCAACACGGTTGATGTAACGCTCTGGATCGGTCTTCCACATGCCTGCTCCTGGAACAAGGATGTAAAAAATAACAAAGGCACCACCCACAACGTGAAGCGCGTGCAGTCCGGTCATGGTGAAGTAGATCGCAAGGTAGGTGCTGTGCCATGGGCCGTAGGCTTCCATGTGCAGGATGTCCTCTTTCTTGACCGTGACTTCGATGACTTCCTCATGTCCTTCATGGGAAGCATGGTCGTCATGATCATGTCCTGCGTGCGCATCATCAGCATGATCGGCGTGATCACCATGCTCTTCGTGTGGACCGTGCTCTGCATGACCATCGTGTCCGTGATGAACGTGCACACTGAGTGCCACTTCCTCTTCGGTCTGACTGACCATATGACCATCAACAATGGTCTTACCAATGAAGCGCCCACCCTTGGAAGGCATGGAGCCTTCGTAATGGGGTGCTTCATCGTTCAGGACGACCTCATAGTGAGAGAACTTGTCTTTGTATTCGAAGGTCTTCACCACCATGAAGATCAAGGCGCAGACAATCGTGATCGTCTGGAAGAAGCGATACTGTTTGAAGTTCTTGAACTTGAGCGATGCCCAAGCCAACACCACTGTCACACTGGAAAGAATCAGAACGACTGTGTTGAACGCACCTGGGATCGGATCCAGTAGCGAGCCTGGCGCAGGCCAAGTGCCTTCAGGAGCACCAATCCTCAACATGATGTATGAGGAAAAGAGCGCACCGAAAAGCATGACCTCAGACGCGAGGAACAACCAGATGCCAACCTTCGCGTTGTAGAGACCGGTATCGGGACGGGGTTTGGAATTATAAGGAATTTCCATGAATCTCGAAAAAATTAGTGTGCAGGAGCAGGTTTGTCTTCGGTTTCAGTGACAGGAGACTCATCTCCTTCAAGTTTCTCATTCTGAGGGATGAAATCCACATCGTGCCCAGGAACGCTGTACTCGTATGGACCGCGGAATACCTCAATCGGTTTGTCAAAGTTACCGTGCGGTGGAGGTGTTGGAGTCTGCCATTCCAGTGTCGTGGCATCCCATGGGTTGTCATTCTCCACCTTCTTACCGTGCGTGATGCTGTAGAAGAAGTTGATGATGAATGGCAGCTGAGAAACAGCCAACATCCATGCAGCGATGGAAATGAACGAGTTCATCTCAATGAATTTCTGTGGGATACCCACGATCTCTCCGGTCGTTGGATCAGCAACACCAGCGTAGGTGACACCACCGTCATACATACGACGATGCATACCAGCCATACCCTGAGCGAACATCGGCTGGAAGACCATGTTGATGAAGATGAAAGAGCACCAGAAGTGGACCCGGCCCCAGAATTCACTCATGAAACGGCCGGTCATTTTCGGATACCAATAATAGATACCCGCTATCAGCGCGAAGATGGTTCCGGGCGCCACCACATAGTGGAAGTGCCCAATAACATAGTAGGTGTCATGCAGCTGAATGTCAGAGAAGCTGAATCCGAGAGGCAATCCGGTAAGACCACCCAGACCGAACATCGGCAGGAAGGCCAACGCGAAGAGCATCGGCGTGTTAAAGCGAATGGAGCCACCCCATAGGGAGATGAACAAACACGTCAGAATGATCACCGATGGAATGGAAATGATCATCGTCGTGGTCTGGAAGAAGGCACTGATCTTCGTGCCCATACCAGTCAGATACATGTGATGCGCCCAAACGATAAAGGAGAGGAAGCCCAAGCAAAGTGCGGCGTATACCAGTGTCTTGTATCCGAAGACTGGCTTACGGGTGTTGTTCACGAGGATCTCACAAACGATACCGATCGCGGGGAGAATCAAAACGTATACCTCAGGGTGACCAAGGAACCAGAAAAGATGCTGCCACAGTAGCGGGCTACCACCACCGGCCACATCCATTGGCTGCCCCGATACCATCAGACCCGACGGAAGGAAGAAACTCGTTTCAAACACGCGATCCATCAACTGCATGATGCCGGCGGCTTCAAGAGGAGGGAACGCGAGAAGAAGTAGGAACGCGGTCACAAACTGCGCCCAGACAAAGAACGGCATGCGCATCCATGTGAGACCTGGAGCACGAAGCTGGATGATGGTGGCAATAAAGTTCACCGAGCCCAACAGGGACGACGTGATCAAGAGGACCATTCCTATCAACCAATACGTCTGCCCATCCGTCGGAATCACCGTCGCCAACGGCGAATACGAGGTCCAACCCGCCTGAGCGGCGCCTCCCGGGATGAAGAAACTGACAAACATGACAATACCGCCCACCAGAAAGCTCTGGAAACTGGCCATATTGATCTTGGGGAAACACATATCCGGCGCACCGATCTGCAACGGCACGACGTAGTTTCCAAAGGCAGCAAAGGCGAGAGGCACGACCGCGAGGAACACCATGATCGTTCCGTGCATGGCTCCAAATGAATTATACAACTCTGCGGACATCACACCGCCTGGTGCCACTTCGCTACCCAGAACCGCTTCCAGAACCTTACCCACCACAGGAATGGCTTTACCCGGGTAAGCAAGCTGCCAGCGCATGGAGGCAATCAGGAAGAAGCCCACCAGCATGAAAAGCAGGGATGTGATACCGTATTGGATACCGATCACCTTATGATCCGTGGAGAAGATGTAGGTCTTCCAGAACCCGGCATCGTGATGGTCGTGATGATCACCCGTGTCGTGGTGATGAGCGTCAGTCTTAGTTGCTTCCATTTTGCAAATTTATGTTCAGCACAGCGGACTTTTATTAAACTTCTCCGCAGAAGCCGCAAAAAGCCGATTAGTTACCTGTTGTCGTTATACACTGTCAATCGCCGAGTCACCTCGAAACGATCAACTCATATCTTGTCAAATGCCATAGCCAGCAAAAGCACTGGCAGATAAACGATCGATGCGAGAAACAGCTTCTTCGCACTTACTTCATTTCGCTGGCCCGAAAACCGGAACGCACAGCGCAGAAAAAACACCCCAAGGAGCAATGCTGCTCCAAAGTAACCCTTCCCGGCCAACCCGAGAACTACGGGGAAAAGACTCACAAAAAGCAGGCCAATCGTATGATTCACTGCCTGCGATCCAGTTCGGAATCCATCAGGATCCACCTTGGGCAACATGACAAAGCCTGCCTTGGCGTAGTCATCGCGATACATCCATGCGATCGCCAGAAAGTGAGGCAACTGCCAGAAGAACAGGATGGCAAAGAGGCTCCAGCCCTTGGCATCAATATTATTCTGCACGGCCGTCCACCCCATGAGCGGAGGCAACGCCCCTGGAATCGCTCCAATGATCGTGTTGAAGGTCGTGATCCGCTTGAGTGGGGTGTAAATGAAGAGGTAGGAGCCCAGTGTCACCGCTCCGATCAATGCCGTGAGGGTGTTCACCAGCATCGCTGTGTAGACCATTCCTGCAATGGAGACAACGCCGCCAAACACCAGCGCCACATCCGGACGAATCTCACCCGAAGGCAATGGACGTGAGGATGTGCGATCCATCCGGGCATCAAACTCACGCTCCATGACCTGATTCAGCGCGGCCGCTCCAGCAGCAAGGAAAGCCGTTCCCACCATGGTGTGGAACAGAAGGATAAAATCGAAGCTACCGGCCGTGGATCCCATGAAGAAGCCGGCCAGCGTCGTAACCAGAACCAACATCGTGAGACGCGCCTTGATCAGCTCACTGATCACAGCGCCCATGGTACGACCACGGGTCTCATTGATGGCGATGGAAGATTCAGCAGATTTCATCAAGCAGTAACAGGTTCAGCAGCAGGGCCTTGGGAAGTGCGGGACGAGCTCTGGCTACCCATTCCCAACCACTGATTCTCCATTCGCTTCACACAAATGGAGGTCAAAATACCAAATACCAAGGCCACAGCCCCGGTCACCACGTGCAGCGTTGCCACATCCGCAGGTTTGTTGAAAAGCACCGTCGCCATACCCAAGCCAGCCTGGATACAGATCAATCCGAACCACACAGCTGCCATCCGCGCCACCGGGTGCTTGGCTCCCATTTGGCGAAAGGTCTTAACAGCAAAGGTCAGAATCGACGCAAAAATCAATAACGCCCCGATCCGATGCACCATGTGCACATGAATGTGATACGGCGTCAAAGGCTCATCGTAAAAGACGTTTCCATCGTGCACGACATCCATCCGCTGCTGGTTGATCTCCTCCAACGCAGCCTCAGAGGTATCCGGCCAGACCTGGCCATAGGCGAGCGGGAAGTCAGGAACTGCCAGTCCGACGTGTGCGTGACGCATCATGGCGCCCAACATCAACTGAACAAAGATCATCACGGAGATCGCGATCATGAAGGGGGTCCAGCGATTGGAGAGCTTTGGCAGGCTCTCACGCTTCCCTTCCATCCACCAACGGGATGTGAAAAGAGCCAATGCAGCTAGCAACGCCAGGAACAACTGTGCCAAGGCCCCATGGAAAATCCCAATCTCAGCCTTAAACATGGTGACCCTCAGTCCACCCAACACACCTTGAATGATCACCAGCAAGAGTGCTGCTGCACCGAGCCATTTCATCCATTTGCGGGGTTCTTTGATGAAAAACCACACCATCAGTCCGATGGTCAGAAAGCCCACACCTGAGGCATACAGCCTGTGCGCGTGCTCATAAAAAATGCCTCCAGTCCACATTTCGACCGGAAACAGGAACATATTGTAGCCGTAAGTCGTCGGCCAATCGGGCACCGCCATACCCGCTTCTTTACTCGTCAGTAGGCCTCCCAGCCCAATCAACCCAAGCGTCACAACGGCGCACAACACCGCATAACGGTGCAGCCATGGTTGGAACTTTAGGTCAGATTTCATCAAAAAAGGCGGCTGGTGTTAAAAAAGCGCCGCCACATTCAAGAAACGTAGCGGCGCGTTGGAAATGTCGGTTTAAAGGTTATTTAACTTCGAACTCGAAGTTCACCTTGGCTCCACCGGAAACTTTCACCTTTTGAGTGGCTCCTTCGAGCTTCGGGTGCACCTTACGATGGATGGCTTCGATGGTGTATTCTCCGTCAGGTACGTTCTTAATGGTGAAGTTACCATCTTTGTCAGTGACAGCAATGTATGGATTATCAGCCACAGTTACGTAGGAAAACATCCAAGGATGCACGTCGCATTTGAAGCGGAGGAATTTCTCAGCTTTCTCGAACTTGAAGTCATTGACCATGCCCTTGAACGGCTGAGCAATGTTCTGTTCCTTGTTTCCTGCTGACCGAGGAGTTGGATGAACATTGTGCATCAATGGGTCGGAATTCTTCACCTTGAGCGTCTGCCCAGTCTGAATGGCTGTGACGTAAGGGGTGTAAAAGCAGTTTACCTGATCCAATTCAGCAGGAGCAGCAGAGGCACCCGTTGATTTTCCAGTCAGCTGGAGCATCACCACCGTGTCAGCAAGACCACCGTCTTTGCTCACCACGTAGAATGGCATCTCGTGCTTGTTGACCTTGTGGAGCTTCCCGCACATGGGATCCATGGCGAAGGTCTTATTGGCCGGTACGTTGCCTTTCACCGTCACTTTACCGGTGATGTCACCAGCCTGCGCGGACTGAAAAACGAAAAGAGCAGCAACAGCAGTTGCGAGTGTTTTAACAGATTTCTTCTTCATAACGATTCGTTTGATTGTAGATGCTAGCACCCGGTTTGTCGGTCGCAAGGGGATTTTGTGAAAAATTTCACAAAGTCCTCAATACCCCTCGGACGACAGGGAAAATAGCCGCATTCACTTCCTTTCCTAACCCGATTTTGCCCTGCCTTCATTTCTGATTGGCAAACCCCTGCCCGGCCCACACTTCGGAGCGAATCATTTATCCTTAGACTGGCCGTTTTGGACCGACTTGATAATCTCCGCCGCTCATGGCCGCCAAAAAGAAGAAGCAGACACCCATGATGGCTCAATACCACGCCATCAGGAACAGCCTTCCCAAAGATACCCTCCTTCTTTTCCGTCTGGGCGATTTTTACGAGATGTTCTTCGACGATGCCAAGAATGGCTCTCGAGTGCTGAACATCGCCCTGACCAACCGAGGCACTACGCCCATGTGTGGGATTCCGTTCCACGCAGCCGCTGGCTACCTCTCCAAAGTTCTCAAGGCAGGCTTCAAGGTTGCACTCTGTGAACAGGTCGAAGAGGCCGTCCCTGGGAAACTGGTCAAACGCGAGGTCACTCAGGTCCTGACTCCAGGAACACACTTTGATGACAGGATGCTCGTTGCCGAACGCAATAACTTCCTCGCATCCGTCCAACCCATCAAGGACACCTACGGCATCGCACTGATCGACCTCACCACCGGCGACTTCAAAACCACTGAGGTCGAAGGCGAGTCAGGGCTTCTGAACGAACTGGAGCGCATCCGCCCTGCTGAAATCATTTACCCGGGTGAGAATCTCGACCTGATGAAGGTCCTCCAAGGCGCCCGCACCATCCTCAGCGGATACGACGACTGGACCTTCGACTCGGACACCGCCTTCTACACACTCAAGGATCACTTCAAAGTCGCATCCCTGGATGGCTTTGGGCTCAAAGATCGTGATGCAGCCTCAGGCGCTGCCGGTGCCGCTGTTCACTATCTGGCCAATCAACTGCGCCGTGATCTTTCCCACCTTCGAAGCATCTCCTACTACGAATGCTCTGAGTTCATGGCACTTGATGCGATCTCTCTTCGCAATCTCGAGATCTTGGAGCCACTCCATCGGGACGCACCAAAGACTGCCTGCCTGCTCGGTGCCATGGACCGCACCCGCACACCCATGGGTGCACGCAGACTTCGTGACTGGTTGACCCAACCCCTTTCCAGCACCGCTATCATCCGCCAACGACAAACCATCGTTCGCACATGGGTTCAACGCGGCGATCTCTTGGAAGGCTTTCGTGAAAACCTCGGTGAGATTCGAGACCTCGAGCGAACCATCGGCAGACTGAGTATCGGCTCAGGAAATGCACGAGACCTTGTTTCACTCAAACGCGCACTGGAGCAGATACCAGGCCTCCGCGAAGGACTGGACGACTTGTCAGCCGCGGCCGAAGACACATCTGATTCACTTCAGCTGAATGACGAACGCGCTGACGACGGCGTCGATCCACTCGGCCTGATCAAAGAGCTGGGAACACACCTCAAAGAGATTCCAGAAGTCGTCGAACTCGTCAGCAAGTCCATCATGGCCGAGCCTCCCACCACCGTTAAGGAAGGTGGACTCATTGCAGATGGATACAACGCTGACCTGGACGAACTTCGCTCCGCATCGCGCGACGGCAAAAGCTGGATCGCCCGGATGCAACAGGAAGAGATCGAGAAGACCGGCATCCCTTCATTGAAGGTTCGTTACAACGCCGTCTTTGGCTACTTCATCGAAGTCACCAAGACGCACCTCGACAAAGTCCCTGATCACTACATCCGCAAGCAGACCATTGCCAATGGCGAACGCTACATCACGGATGAGCTCAAGAAGATGGAGGGCAAGATCCTCGGCGCTCAGGAACGCATCGAGAAACTCGAATACGAACTCTTCCTCAAAGTTCGCGAAGGCGTCATCGAATACCTCACAGAGATTCAGGAAATCGCACGCTGCATCGCTCAGCTCGATGTCCTTGGTTCATTCTCAGAAACAGCCCGCCTTCACGACTACACCTGTCCCTCAGTTGGAGAAGAAGGCGTCTTGGACATCCGCGACGGACGACACCCAGTCCTCGATCAATCCATGATCGAAGAACGCTTCGTCCCCAACGACACAGAACTCTCCATCGCATCCTCACAGATCGCATTGATCACCGGCCCCAACATGGCCGGTAAAAGCACCTACATCCGACAGGTGGCACTCCTTGCCCTCTTGGCGCATACCGGCTCCTTTATTCCTGCAGCTGAGGCACGCATCGATCTGCTCGATCGCATCTTCACACGCATAGGTGCCAGTGACGATCTTTCACGCGGCCAATCCACCTTCATGGTGGAGATGAATGAAACCGCCAACATTCTCAACAACGCCACCGTCAACAGCCTCGTCATCCTCGACGAGATCGGACGCGGCACCAGCACCTTTGACGGACTCAGTCTCGCATGGTCTATAGTGGAGCACATCCACCAACAGCTCGGCGCCAAAACCCTCTTCGCCACCCACTACCACGAGCTGTCCGAACTTTCCGGACGCCTTCCACGCGTGGCCAACTACAGCGTGGCCGTGAAAGAGTGGAATGACGAAATCATCTTCCTCAGAAAGATCATCCAAGGCAGTGCCGACAAGAGCTACGGCATCCAGGTCGCACGACTGGCCGGCGTTCCCAAACAAGTGATCGAACGCTCCAAGGAAATTCTCATCAACCTCGAAGAAGCCGAGCTCACCCCCGAAGGCAAACCACGCCAATCAAAGAGGCAACAGTCCGACCGCGACAAACTCAAAGACCTCGCGCCAAGCCCCCAGATGGATCTCTTCTCGATGTAATTAGTGTACCGAGGCTGCAGTAAGCCTCTTCTTCAAAATTCGGACCTATTCATTCCTTGGGTAGTTGGGCATCTGGGTATTTCGTCATTCTCCGGAGGGGGAGCAACGTAGGGGTGTCTTGCCAAGACGCCCCACTTCAAGCCAAGACGGATTCAGGAATCACGGAAGAAGGAAATCCTGTCAATCCAGTCAACTGATCGGGTCTGTCATATGAACGATTCTAAATAAGACAGAACATTACAATTTCTATAAATGCTCCCTTCAGGCTTCATGCAGTTCATGCGATTTCTGACAACCATTTCCATCATGTTGCTACTGATTGGCTGCGCCTCAAGCGGACCAAGCGATGAACGTCTCAACGGAACTTGGCGCTCCAATAGCGAAGCCACCGTGGCGGAAATTTTCCGCAGCGACCCTCGGTGGGCAGATGCTCCACAAGAAAAAAGGAATGCGTTTCGCAACTTGTTCGGACATCTGACATCAACCTACTCGAACGGAACCGTCACCATGTCACTGCATGGGGAGACATTGAAGATGGGTTACACAGTGGAGGAAAGAGGCAAAGATTTCATGGTGATCAAGGTTGGAGGGACCAAGGACGAGAACAGAACAGTCCACATCCGATTCGATTCAGAAAACCAAGGCTATTGGGTTAAAACCCAAACCATTACCGGCGAGGAAATTGAGGAAAGATTCGACAAGATCATCTCTCCCTAATTCGCTCTCTCAAGAGCCCCCCCGGCCAAGGCGGTGGCGTGCCCCTTCTTCAAAAATCAGACTTCGTCATTCCTTGGGTATTTGGGCCCCTGGGTATTTCGTCATTCCCCTGAGGGCGCGCAAGGTAGGGGTGTCTTGCCAAGACGACCCACTTCAATCCGCTTGGCACGCTGGCGCACCTAAACTGTCCAAGGGGAAACACCAAAACACCTGCCCACAACCCAAGAGTATTTCAGACAGGATTTACAAGATGAACAGGATTGGAATCTTCCCCCGATCCCAGCGGTGTAGCGAATGCTGTCGAGGCGTGTCTATAACCGCCTCACTTCAATCCAAGACGGATCGGGTCTGAAATGTGAACAACTGTCAAAAGGGAGCACAAAGACTGATCTCACACCAAGCCCCCAAGACCCCAAGGGAGATAAAAAGCAGCCCTTGGTGTTAGCCTTCTCACCTAGATTCATTGTCAACAATTATGCAGCTGGCACTTTTCCTTCGTGCGACATGGTTTCCGGACTCGCCATTCATAACACTGAGATCATCTATGAGGATGCTGCGACAACGGAGTCCTCACTAGATGGATCGTCTGGTTCGATATTATTTTGCTTGTGAGATGTCCTGCACAGACGGCATCTGACTGCAGTGGCATCAATGTGACCTTTCGCTTCCTCGTAATACCACTGCTGATCTTCCGCTCGCCAAATCTCTTCACTGCCACAGTCTCGGCAGGTAAACGGTTGATCAATGTAGTAATCGGGAAGACCTCCATATGTGTTAATGTGTGCCAACCGCGAATGGTCTGCCTTGACTGTCCGCGGGTGTGTCCTCTGAATTTCAGAAGGTAGCGCAACGATCCGCTTTACCTCTGTCAATTCACGAACTGAGGGCTTTACTTGATGTGAACGCTTCACGTGATTTCTTTGCATCGAACACTCAAGTCACCAGCTGTTGCTGGAGCCTAAGGTTGAATGGGGAGCTGTCATGTCCTCTGATTTGCAAAGCTGTTTGAATGATATAAGACCCTTCTTCAAAATTCGGACTTCGTCATTCCTTGGGTATTTGGGCATCTGGGTATTTCGTCATTCCCTACTCCCCACCCCGCTCACCCATTCAGATCCACACATACCAGATCCCCCTTGGAGTTGCGGCATAGCAACCTTCCGTGAGCCAGTGTGGGGGTCGTCCAGCACTGGCCTCCCAAGACCTGGGTGCGTGCCAAAGGAACGAACCGATCCGATCCGGCCTGAGCTATGATCAGTTCTCCTTTTTCGTTGAGCACAATCAATCGATTACCGGAAGCGATCAGTGATCCAAATCCGACACGGCTTTCACTCCATTTCTTACGTCCGGTGCGAATATCCATACACGCCAATGCGGGGCGTTGTCCTGTGTTACCATCGATGCCGTATAGATGCCCATTGATCAACACGCTTGGGTTGAAGTGGTTCTTCATTTCCGTGTTCTTCCACAATCTCCGTGGCTTGCCTGAGCTGACGTCCAGGGCGGTGGCTCCTTGGCCATATCCGGATGAAATAAAGATCACGTTCCCTGAGACGATTGGGTCTGCGGCATTCACGCCATGATCAGTTGGCCATTCCGTGCTCCAGTTGCCTTTCCCTGTCGCAGGGTCAACGGAAAGCAGATGCTTGGCTGAGAAGATAAGGACCTGTCGCTTGCCACCAATGTCCACTGCCATCGGCGATGCATAACCAGCGCCATCACGACCATTGAACCATGCACGTGCTCCGGTCTTCTTGTTGAAGGCTGCACCAGCTGTGCCGGCATTCACAATGACCAGATCTCCCTCAATGAGTGGTGAGCCGGAAAAACCCCATGAAGGCTGCTTGGCACCCAAGCTTCCAACATTGGCTTCCCAGACCACCTTGCCGGTGGCTGCTTCAAGGCAGAACAGATTTCCCTTTTTGCTGAAGGAATAGACCAGCGGCCCATCGACCGTAGGTGTGGCGTTCGGTCCACCGTCATACATGTTGGGTTTCAGATCCGCTGGATACTCATGCCTCCAAAGTTCTTTTCCGTCCTCGAGAGAAAGACAGACCACGCGATCCTTGTTGCTCGAGTGACCCATCGTGAAGACACGTCCTTGAGACACAGACATGGACGCATAGCCCGTGCCCACATTGGCTTTCCAAAGTTGCTTGGGGCGTCCACCCGCCCACTGGTGTTTCCAATTTGTTTCCTTGGAAATACCCGTATGATCAGAACCTCGCCAACGAGGCCAATCCAATCCCTTGCCACCTGAAACAGCAACCTCAGCGGCCGGAGCCATATCGGCAACAGGAGCAGGTGATGATGAAGGCGCCGGCGGAGCACTGCGATCAGAGGCCACCGGTGCGGGCGCAGGCTCAGGTGCTGACGAACTGGATGAAGAATCAGAAGGGCCACAAGCCACCATCAGGGCAGCACCGAGAGAAAGAGGTAATAGCTGGAGAGGTTTCATAAACAAAGCTGGGTCAGGGAATGAGTGTGATTAACCGAGGATCGCCCTTTCGTCAAATCAAGGTGGTGTCTGTTTCTCCATCACCTCGAGCCGATTGTCGATGATACGGATCATTCTCAGGTGATTGTCTCGGTTCTCCAAGTGCACGCGAATCTGGCGAGACATTGAAGCTCCACTCATCCCCATGTAATAATCACTTCCCTTCATTTGTTGCAGATCGGAAACCAAACGATCGTATGCCTCTTCATCAACGGAAGGATTCTGGAGGAATTCATCTATTCTACTGCATGCATCCAAATGTTCTGAAAGCGCGCCTCCCGTAGCGAAAGACAGATAAACCCCTACGTCAGACAAACCGTAACGAATCATATAGCGGAGAGTGTCCAAATCCCAGAGTTCCTCCTTGACGTCGTCGAAAGTTGAATTGCTTCTGAAGACTGCCTCCACCGCTTCCGCTTTGACCACATTCATAGATAGCGAATCATTGTTTGCCGATTGGACAATCTTCTTCAGGCGAATCAGTGATTGGTAAGTTGCGACATTGGAGGAACTAAATTCATCAAGTGCTTCTCGAATGTAATTTCGCATTCCGAAATTCGGATTGTGGGTTGAAAGATGCAGATAGATCTCGAAAGCATTCACGAAAAGATCTTCATCCTTCTGTTCCAACGCATCAGACATAGATTCTTTAAGATAGTAAGCCAGCGTGTTGAGATTCCGATTTTCCACTGTGCGACCAGTTTGCGGAGTCCACATCAGTGGTGTCGGTTTCGGATGCTCTGCACAGGCGCGAAAGTGTAATACATCAGGAATGATTTCCTTGTTCGCTTCCAAGAAATCTTTTCTGGACTCCTCATTAGATAGGAACTGACTAAAATCTTTAAACCCTGCCAACAAGGTAGCCCCCGAAACACAATAGGTGTTTGACGCCAGAAATGATGAATTGAGTTCCTTCTTGTGCACCCTGAATCCCTCCATGAGTTTAGCACGTTTCTTCTCAAGAAAATGCCAGCGCAGCATGATCGATCCCGCTCCCAAGACAATGATCAATGCGGACAAAATGGCTCCGCTGACAAAGGGTC
The DNA here is from genome assembly GCA_965658675.1 of Limisphaerales bacterium. Classification (GTDB taxonomy): domain Bacteria; phylum Verrucomicrobiota; class Verrucomicrobiia; order Limisphaerales; family CAZKNW01; genus CAZKNW01. The sequence continues at coordinate 16,988 of CBFHTT010000001.1, read as the reverse complement.
GATAACGAATCAAAAATACTACCTTGGCCAACAGTCCCTTTCGCTCCGAGAGCTGTTCTGTCTGACCCGTCAACGCCAACCCCAGCGGACGCCCCATCAACAATGCAATCCACAAAAGGTCCACAAAGCAAGTCCAGATCATGTTGAAGACCAGAAGAAAGCTACCATCAAATTCCATCCACTGAAAAAGGTAGTCTTCGATCTCAAATTCTCCTGCCGTCATCACACTGGAGACGACCAGACTCACCAAGAAAAACTTGATAAGCGTCTTCACGATGGAAGGACCTCCTGTCGTCGGCTTATCCGCGGCAGCTCCCCTGTAGACTGAGAGGAGTGTGGATGTGATGAATAGGGGGGGATAATGATGGTGATCAAGAAGAGCAGGGTCATGGCCTCGGTTCGATCCCCGAACTCGAAACTACCTGGCCGAAAGAAAGTCCATAAGACCACCAACAACGAAACAAACAAGGCTATCCCCCACTTGGGCCAGAACCATCCCCGTATGAATCGCATGGCACCTTTGACAACAAATGATGGTCCTGTGATCGACAAGATCGATTCGAGGTTCCCATCTGATTTATCTCGCGAAATCCGACTCTCGACTTCGGTAATTCCTACACAAATCAAACCAAACCCAACGGCCCCAGTGACCAACGGAGTGAAAACCACATCACCAAATACAAGGTCTGTCAGATACCCGACCCCTGCCACAGCCACGGCGACACAAAGGACGATCCGGGGCTTACGGTTATAGAGTCGATTCCAAAGAAAGATCAGTGGGTGTTTGTCCAAAAGCTTGGTTCGAAAACCTGCACGCCATGCTTTCTCCTTTTTGAATTTCCAAGGATCATTCCTGACAGCCTCGATCTTGAAGGCGGGCATCTTGATGGGCTTGTTCCAGTTCCGGCTCAGGACCCTTGTCGCACCAAACATCATGGCCAAGGAACACGCCACAAATGAAAACACCAACGGTAGCAGAACCCACCACTCCCCTTCCTGATCCATCCACGTCTCGACAGAAAAGGTCATCACCGCCGGACTCAAGCCTGCAAGCCAAAGCGGTATCCACTCTACTCCTTCAGGCTCCATTCTCGGTCGAATCTCCCAGTGAAGGAGATTCTCTACATCGAAACAACGTGTGGACCAGCCCTGATTAAAACCCATCTCATACAGCCCGCTTGCCAGAAACGGCGGTAGAAAGAACACGATCGCCAAGACGATCATTCCGCCAAGAAACAAAGCCTTCCCCTTCTCCCTCAGAACACTGGCAAGCATACCAAAGGAGAGAAACCACAGATTCAGCAACCATATCAAAAGAAGCGAAATGATCACCTGACCGAGGGTGACACCACCCATCAGTATCGCTGCTGCGACGACGGGCAGAACCACCAAAGAACACACCCATAATTGAACTGACGCCGAGAGCATCTTTCCCCAGATCACCTCACGCGCAGACAGATTGGAGAGAAACAACAATGGCAGAGTTCCGTGTTGTCGTTCATTACGGATCAACGGTGCCGTAGCGAAAATGGAGAACGGAGAAAAAAGCCCAAGAATCAGTGTGATGATCCAAAGGACCGTGTCGCCTCTTACGGTCCCTCCACCGGCTGCCACCATCTGAAACAGGATGAATGCAGACATCGCCAGCGCCGCACTGAACCGAACCAGGTACGTCTGCCTGCGCCGCGAATGCTCCAGCAATTCACGAAACAAAATGTGCAGTGCCCCGGACAAGCCCGAGACGATGGATCTCCCCAATTTCATACTCCTGTGGAATTCGGGTAACATGGACAGGTGATCGTAGAATTTCCAATAGAAGTTTTCGCGATGGGACGCGAAATGACGAAATACCCAGATGCCCAAATACCCAATGAATGACTAAAAGCGAGTTTCGAGAAAGAGCCTCATCACCGCTTGGGGGGATTCTCTCCCTCAAGTCTCATTCATCCCTTGCTGTGCCCATTCATGTATTCCGCGGGCTGTAGAAATTGCAGGCACTGAGGACCGAGAAGTAGACGATGCTTCCCGCAGGTTGTGGGGTAGTCGTCCCGACTGCCGGTTCTTGGGGCGTCTCGCCCCAAGTCTGCTTCATCCCCTTTCTGGGTCCTTTCGAGTATTCTAGAGAGCTGTAAAGACTGAGTGCTTTTGATTTTCGTCCTTTGGCTCGAAGGCGATAGGTTTTGATTCTTTTGGCTGCTTGGGTTTTGTTGTTTGTGATTTCCCTGTCATGAATTTTTATCGCAAGAGTCTGTTCGTTGCTTTGTCCGCGCTGATCGCCGCTCCTTCGGCATGGGCTGTGGACTTTGTCCATGAGGTGGTGCCTGTCCTGAAGAAGCACTGTGTCGAGTGTCATGGCGGCGACAAAGCCAAGGGCGGCTTTTCAATCAACACGCGTGAGTTCTTTCTCGAAGACAAGATGGGGACTCCAGGCAACGCGGCGGCATCCACCTTTCTTCAACTGATACAGTCCGATGATACAGACGAGCAGATGCCTCCAGAGAAGAAGCCCCGTGTGCCTGCTGAATCAATTGCCATTCTCAAGGCGTGGGTGAATGAAGGGATGAAGTGGGAGCCGGGTTTCAGCTTTGATATCTCCAACTACGAACCGCCATTGAAGCCCCGGCGTCCGGAACTGCCCGAGGCCACCGGCAATCGCAGTCACCCGATCGACCGAATCATCGATCAGACACTGAAGAAGAGCGGATCCAAGCTACTACCGTCCGCCAGCGATGATGTATTCCTACGACGTGCCTATCTTGATCTGATCGGCCTGCTTCCCACACCGAATGAGCGCGAGGATTTCATCAAGGATGCGTCGAAGGACAAACGTTCGAAGTTGGTGGAGTCGCTCTTATCCCGCGATGTGCCATACGCCGATCATTGGCTGACTTTTTGGAATGACCTCCTTCGCAATGACTATACCGGCACTGGGTTTATCACGGGTGGACGCCGCCAGATAAGCGCATGGCTTTATGAGTCATTGATCACCAACAAGCCTTTTGATCAATTCGTCAAAGAACTCATCGCCCCGCCTTCAAATGAAAGCACCGGGTTTATCGATGGCATCAAATGGCGGGGTGAAGTCAGTGCCGGACAGACGGTGGAAATCCAGTTTGCTCAGAGCGTTTCGCAGGCGCTTCTGGGTATCAATCTGAAGTGCGCCTCTTGTCATGACAGCTTCATTGATCGGTGGAAACTGGATGAATCTTATGGCCTCGCTGCAATCTATTCGGAGAGACCATTGGAGATTCATCGTTGCGACAAACCTGTGGGAAGAACGGCAAAGGCATCATGGTTGTTTCCTGAGATTGGAAACGTGAACCCTACCGCCCCACGTGAGCAACGTCTCAAGCAACTTGCAGGACTCATGGTGCATCCCGACAACGGTCGCACCCCACGCACGATTGCCAATCGCCTCTGGGCTCAGTTGATGGGACGAGGAATCGTCCATCCTCTGGACGCGATGCAGACGGAGCCATGGAATGCAGATCTCTTGGACTATCTCGCCACTTATCTCAGTGACCACGATCACGACCTCAAGGCCCTTCTCAAACACATTGCCACATCACAGGCCTATCAGGCAGTGAGTGAGAAACGGACCAAGTCAGAGGAAGGGAAATACAATTATCGTGGACCACGTGCACGTCGGTTGACGGCTGAGCAGTTTGTCGATGCCCTTTGGCAGATCACAGGCCGTGGGCCTTCCAGTTTTGATGCTCCTATTTTCAGAGGGAAACCATCTGACGAAAAGAATCAGATAAAGCTCAGTGCCAAATGGATCTGGGGGCCATCAGCCAATCCGGGCAACGTCCCCCCTGCAGGAGAAACCATTCTTTTGAAGAAGACCATCACGCTTGAGCATGAAGTCCTCGGAGGGGGCGCCGTGGTCACATGCGACAATGAGTTCGTCCTATATATCAATGGCCGTGAGATCACGCGGGGAAACAATTGGACACAGCCACAGACCGTCGCATTAAACGGACGTCTCAAGAAGGGCGCCAATCACATTGTCGTGAAAGTGGTCAATGCGGGCAAAACGCCCAACCCAGCTGGCTTGCTTTTCGAAGGTCGCGTGAAGTTGTCTGACGGCAACCTGATCACACTCGCATCCGGTGCAGACTGGCGATGGAGTGCCAAGGTTCCCAAAGGTCGCGAAGGACGTCTCGGTGCCATGCCCAAAGACTGGAAAGTCGCCACAGTAGTGCCTGCATTAGGCGCATGGAATGACGGCGTTGGAAATCGTTTCCGTTCATTGCTGGCGGTGGCTGCGAGTGATGACAGCCCCATGATTCGCGCGTCACTGATGAAGAGTGATTTCCTTATGCGCAGCCTGGGAAGGCCGATGCGGGAACAGATCGTTTCATCACGACCTGCAGAGGTCAGCACATTGGAAGCGATCGATCTCTACAACAACGAAAGCCTCACCCGCTACCTAAAAGAGGGCGCTGCAGATCTGGCGGAGAGGGAATGGAAGAATGCTGACGAACTGATCCAACACGTGATGCAGTTCGCCCTTACGCGTTCGCCCTCCAAGAAGGAAGCCAAGTTGATGAAGAGCTATCTTGGAGAGAATGCAGGTCAGGACAAGATCCAGGATCTGCTCTGGTCCATCGTCATGATGCCGGAATTCATGATCATTCGCTGATCACACATTCTTCTACTTGAGCTGCGACGTGGTGTCCTTGCGAAAGTTAAGTTTGGAAACCGTATCTTTCACCGGCTTCACCTGTTTGCCTTTGAGGCGCTCCACATCCGTGGCGATTCGCATCCATTCGTCAGACATCTTCTTCACACGACCCGGATGCTTTGATGAAAGGTCATTCAGCTCCGTGCGATCCTCATCCAGATTGTAGAGTTCCCACTTGCCGTTCTTGGCAGAGACCAGTTTCCAAGGGCCTTGGCGCAGAGCGCGGTCGGACGAAAAGTGGAAATACAACTGCTTGTGCGGATCCCTTGTTTCTCCACGAAAGATCGGTGCCAACGAGCGTCCCTGCAGTGGATCGATGATTCTGTCGCCCACCTTCTTTGGATAAGTGCCTTTTCCCAGATCAATGAACGTGGCCATGAAATCGATAAGGTGACCGGGCTGATCTGTGATACTCCCGGGCTTGGTCTTCAATCCCTTTGGCCAGTGTGCAATCATCGGGGATGAAATACCGCCTTCATGCTGATTTTGTTTGTAGAGTCGGAAAGGAGTGTTACCCACGTGAGCCCAGCTTGCGTCATAGGTCCAATAGGATTTCGGGTCCCACGGTTTCAGATTACGTCCCCTTGTTCGCTCAAAGGGGCATGCGCCATTGTCAGAGCAAAAGAGAAACAGAGTGTTGTCATAGACTCCCTTCTTTTTGAGATCAGCCACCAGACGTCCAATGCTCTGATCGAGCACATCCACCATGGCAGCGAAGACTTCCATGCGGTCCGCCTCCCAATGCTTTTCCTCTGCACTCAAACTGTTCCATGCTGGGATGTGTTCCGGACGTGGACTCAGTTTCCACTTCTTGGGAAGGAGTCCTGAGGCGATTTGTCGTTTGTATCGTTTCTTACGCAGCACGTCCCAGCCTTCGTCATAGCGTCCTTCGTATTTTTTGATGTCCTTCTCTGGTGCATGAAGCGGGTAATGAGGTGCGTTGTAGGCGACATAAAGGAGAAAAGGATTCTTCTGCTTCGTGGCTTCATCCAGAAACTCCAATGCGTAGTCCGTCATCGCATGGGTGGTGTAGAAAGGACGCCCATTAAGCGTCTTGGGAATATCGTATTGCTCACCATTGAGCCTGAAGGTGTCATCGCCGGTGAAGAAGTTGCAGGCTCCGGAAAGATGTCCCCAATAACGCTGGAAGCCAAAGTCTGTCGGTTGCTTGGACAAATGCCATTTGCCGGACATGGCCGTGAAGTAACCGGCATCCGACATCACCTCAGCAATCGTCGCTCCCCGACTGAGCGATGCGCTACCAGCCTGATCGCAATAAAGTCCAGTGAGCAATGAGACCCGAGACGAATGACATTTGGCTGTATTATAGAATTGGGTGAAGCGCAGGCCCTTGGAGGCAATTCGATCCAGATTGGGGGTCTCAATCTCAGAGCCGTAGCAGCCGAGGTCTGAGAATCCCAAATCATCGGCCATGATGAGAACGATGTTGGGACGCTCCGCTGAGAAAGCGGAAAAGGAGGCAAGGAAAAGGGAAACTAGGAGTGCGTTGTATATTGTTTTCATTCTATTTCTCCGATCACCAAAAGAGAACTGACATACCAGGTGTGGTCCTCATAGCGACCTTCGTTCTTGTCGTAATATTCGCGGTTTCGTTCGAAAAGAATCTTACGCTTGTCCAGCTTTTCGGGAAGAAGCGTCACCTTCACGCGATAAGAGCCATCTGCCGCGTCGTTGATCAGGTTGAGTTTACTCATCCGGTGATAGGTGCAATAGCCGTCGATCCGATTGGCCGTCCTTGGGCCCTTGTCGCCAACAAGCACCTCCAACCGCCCCCCATCCGGCCCCAAGAGATCAAAGACTGCAGCCGCACTGCCCTTCAACGTAAACTCCAGTGAAGCCCCATTTGATCCAGCCCTAAAGAGCTGCGGCATGTTCCGATTGAATCGTTTTCCCAGTCCCTCTTTAGCAGGCATCTTTTCCCAATCTCCCTTGAGCATGGATTCGTCTATCGCAATCTGCTTGGCCTGCGCCCAGTGATCTTTGCGAAATGATTTCCCTAACTTGTGCGGCGCAGGTTTCCCTCCCGCTTTCAGAATGGCCGGCCAAGAGCGGGCAATGGTTTCCGCATAGACCCTGTGCCCGGTTTCGCTGTGGGGATGAACTCCATCTGAGGAAAACACCATCGGTTTCGTGCCGGCGAGATCCTTGGGCTTGGGTGCCTTGAACACCAGTTCACCCGCCTTCTCCATCGCCACCACCTTCACTCCAAAATGAATCGAGGGAATTTGATAGTGATCGGCCAGCATTTCCATGGCACTTGCCGCACGGGGCATCCGACCGGCATGCAGGTCCGGAAGCATGGGTTGGCTCAGTGTATAGACATAACAGATATCGATGTCTGAATCGGTCTTCCATGTCTGACGGACAATTCCCTCCATGGCCTTGTGAATCCTCTCAGGCGGAGCGCCTCCATCATTCACGGCAAATTCGACAAACAACAGGTCGGGCTTGTGGCGCAGGACATCATTGTTGAGACGGAAAACACCCAGATCGGATCCAGTGCCACCAATCGCTGCGTGGATCTCCTTCACATCAGCATCAGGATACTGCTCCTGAAACCACGCTCTCGAATGCACACGCCAACCTGCCGCCGCAGTGATGCTTCCGCCGAGATAACCAATCCTGACCTCACTTCCCTTTTTCAGCTTCGAAACCACATTGGGAAGACCTCCCCGGGGATGACACTCAACCGCCGGACGCAGTGGAAAGGAATCAGCGCCATTGACCACCGGGAGCAGACACACGAAGACCAAAAAAAGAATCGTTCCAACAAAACGGTGCATAAGCGGAGATTCCTTCACAGCGCAGCCCGGGTCAATAGGTCACACCAGGAATTTGCAATGAGGATCAGGAATAGCGCCAGCCGTGATCAGCGACAAGCTCCTGACCTGTAAGAGAAGAACTGGCCTGACTTGCGAGAAAGAGAGCAAGGTCGGCGATCTGTTGTGGCTGCATGAGATCAGGGATGCATTGCTCTTTCTTGAGCTGACGTTTTGCAGCAGCAGTGACGTGTTCGTCCAGTTGCCGATTGGTCATGATCCATCCGGGAGCAAGTGTGTTCACCCTGATGCGCTTTGGGCCGAGTTCGCGGGCGGTGCTTCGGGTGAGTCCCTGAATGCCTGCCTTGGTCGATACATAGGCGGCCATGTCTGGAGGACCCAGGTGAAAGGTGACACTGGAGAAATTGATGATCGATCCCGAACCGGCCTTGGTCATCCATGACTCACATTCGCGTGTGAGCAGAAACATGGATCGAAGGTTCAGCGCAAAGAGATCATCCCATGCCTTGGACGTCGTCTCAGCTAGTGGAATGCGTGGGTCGCGAGCGGCATTGTTTACCAGAACGTCCACTTGACCACGTCGCTTGCCAATGGCCTTCACCCACTTACGAATGGACGGCTCGTGTCTGAGATCGAGTTTTTGGAAGCGACAGTCTTTCCCGAGTTCTTTGGCGAGTGCCTTGCCAGCCTTTTCATCCACATCACAGAACTCAACAAGGCTTCCCTGCGCAATGAAGGAGCGGACCATGTTGGCACCGATGCCATTGGCACCGCCGGTGATCAGAACAATCTTTCCCGAGAGATCGGGATACGTCGCGGAACTCATGCTTCGTCGATGACTGCTTTTACGCGCTCAAGACCCAGCTTCAGGACATCCAAGGGATCCTTGGCCCAGAGATCCTGATTGAAGAGTTCCAGACTGACAGTGCCATCGTAGCCCTTTTCCTTCAGTTGGCGGACTTCAGAAACCAGATCGATTTGCCCGTCTCCAACCATGACGCGGTCCGGGTCAATCTGCTGGCACTGAGGGCGGTCCTTACGGGCGTCATCAATGTGATAGTGACTGATCTTATCCAGCGGGATTACGTCCAGATCTGCCTCGGTGGATGCACTGTTCCAGTTGTGGAAGGCATCGAGAATGAGAGTCGCATCCTCATCACCACATTCCTGCACCACCTGCCATGCCTGCTTCAGGCGGAAGACGGATTTGAAGAAGCTGATGTATTCAAAGGTCGGTTTCACGCCTACCTGCCTGCCAATCTCGAGGAGATCCTTGTAGCGGCGGGTGATCTGTCCGATGTCGCATGGAAAGAAAGGTGGCGTGGCGACAATCCATGGAGAGCCGAGACGTGCGGCAAGTTCCATACGGCGTTTGGCCTCATCGAGCTGGATCTGATATTCAAAACCTTCTGCATCACCCCACTGACGCATGGCGATCATGCAGGGGAGAATGAGGCCGGTATCCTTCAGGGCCTTTTCCACATCGCTGACTTCGCCGCCTTGGCCGATGTATTCGTAGATGTCATTGACCCAGAGTTCCACGCCGTCAAATCCAGCCTCTGCGGTGAGGTGAATTTTCTTCATCAGGGACTGTGGTTTGATGGTACTGGTGTTGAGACAGATTTTCATAGGGCCGGGGAAGTGTGGAGAACTGGGCCGGGGTTGAAAACGATTTCCTTGCCCAGAGGGAAGACAAAAGGCGATTCACCGTCCGTTTGACGGATTGAATATCGATGGAGATTCACTAGTCTTTTGCCCATGCACCTTTTGTCATGCCCACGTCGGCTCTGCGCCCTGATTCTGCTCGCGTTTCTGTCCTTTTCAGCGACGGCGGCTGAGAAGAAGCCCAATTTCGTGGTGATATTCTGTGATGACCTCGGTTATGGCGACCTCGGTTGCTACGGAAATCCCACCATTGCCACACCACATCTCGACAAGATGGCGGCTGAGGGAATGAAGTTCACCCAGTTCTATTCCGCAGCAAGTGTCTGCACGCCCAGTCGCGCGGCATTGTTGACCGGGCGCCTGCCAGTTCGCTCAGGAATGGCCAGTGATCAGCGCCGTGTGTTGTTCCCGGATTCACCGGGTGGACTGCCAGCTAGCGAAGTCACCCTCCCCGAGGCTCTGAAGACTCAGGGCTACAAGACATCCGCCGTTGGCAAATGGCACCTCGGGCACCTTCCCAAGTATCTTCCTACACGCAATGGCTTCGATGAATACTTCGGTATTCCATACAGCAATGACATGGACCGCGTGGCCAGTGCCCCGAAGGGACGCGACCCTTTCTGGGATCCCAAGGTGGAGTATTGGAATGTGCCGCTCCTGCGCGGTGAGAAAGTCGAGGAACGCCCTGCCGATCAGACGACCATCACCAAGCGCTATACTGAAGAAGCCGTGGACTTCATCGAGCGCAACAAAGAGAAACCCTTTTTCCTCTACCTCGCGCACTCCATGCCTCACGTGCCGCTATTCACTTCAAAGAAGTTCAATGGCAAGAGCCGTCGAGGTCTTTATGGCGATGTGATCGAGGAAATCGATTGGTCCGTCGGACAGGTGATGAAATCCCTTCGCGAGCAGGGACTAGAAAAGGACACGGTCGTGTTCTTCACATCGGACAATGGTCCATGGTTGATCTTCAACGACCACGGTGGATCAGCCGGTCTGCTTCGCGATGGCAAAGGCTGCACATGGGACGGCGGCATGCGCGAGCCCGGCATTGTGTGGTGGCCTGGAACAGTAAAAGCGGGTTCTGTGAATCACGAACTTGCTTCCACCATGGATATCTACACCACCTGCCTGACGCTCGCCGGGGCCAACGTGCCAGAGGATAGGGTCGTCGATGGCAAGGACATGACCCCGATGCTCAAGGGCACTGGTCCCAGCCTTCGTGATTCCATCTACTACTACCGTGGCGAGCGCCTCTACGCAGTCCGCAAAGGAGCCTACAAGGCACACATGATTACCCAGGGTGCCTACGATCGCACCGGCCCCACCCCTCATGAGACACCGCTTCTCTACAATCTTGATGTCGATCCCTCAGAGAAATGGGACGTTGCCGCCAAGCATCCCGAAATCCTCGCAGGTATTCGCGAAGACATCCGCAAGCACAACGCCACACTCGTTCGCGGCAGAGATCAGTTGGCAGGCAAGATTGGTAAATGGGAATCCGCCTTCAACTCCAAGGACTTGACCGGTTGGATGATTCCAAATTTTGCAGGCGCAGGTGAAGTGCTCGTGGAGAAAAAGGATCTCGTGATCGAAATGGGTGAATCGCTCAGTGGCCTCACCTACACCAACGACGTCCCGCGCGTGGACTACGAACTGGAGCTGGAAGCCATGAAGATCCAGGGACAGGACTTCTTCTGCGCGTTGACCTTCCCTGTGAAAACCAATTCCTGCTCCCTCGTCATGGGTGGCTGGGGCGGTGCCGTGGTAGGTATCTCCAGTGTCGATCATCAGGATGCTTCTGATAATGAGACCACCGAGTTTATCCGCTTTGATCCGGGCAAATGGTTCAAGATCAAGGTGCGCGTGACCGAGAGCCGCATCGAAGCATGGTTGGATGGTGAAAGCATTGTGGATCTGGATACCACCGATCGTTTCATCAGCATGCGCCTTGGTGACATCGAATTGAACGCCCCAATGGGCCTCGCCAACTATCAGACCGCGTCCAAGTTCCGCAACATCCGCTTCCGCTACATTGATCCCAACCAGATCAAACGTCCGGCCAAGGACGAGTAAGACGCCCCCCTAAGCTTCCATTTCCCGACGTTCAACGACACACAAATAGAATGATCCAACGCCTCCTGCTCATCGGCGCCCTGATGGCCCTCACGCTTCAGGGAATCTGCGGTCCTACCGAAACTTTCAAACTCTGGCCCGGGGTTCCTCCCGGAGATGAAAATCTGAAACTCCCTCCAGAGATTGATAAGACCAAGGACACCGACAAACTCATTGCCGGACGTCGAATCATCAAGCTGGGCAATGTTTCCAGTCCGGAGATCGCCGTCTATCCAGCCACAGGTCGCAACGCCACCGGAACCTCAGTCATCATCTGTCCCGGAGGCGGCCATCACATCCTGGCCTATGATCTGGAAGGCACTGAGGTCGCCGAGTGGTTGAATGAGTTGGGCGTCACCGCATTTGTCCTCAAATACCGGGTGCCCTTTCGTGATAAGGATCGTCGCTGGATCGGTGCGGTACAGGATGCTCAACGCGCAGTAAGCGTGATCCGGAGTCGCGCAGAAGAATTTGGTGTCGATCGATCGCGCATTGGAATCCTTGGCTTCTCTGCTGGGGGCGAAACAGCCGCACTCACTTCGATCTTCTCAGACGAGCAGAGACAATACGCTCCGGTGGATGCAGACGATCGCATTTCCTGCCGTCCTGATTTCACCGTGCTGGTATACTCAGCCGGGATCATTGAAAAGGATGGTTCGCTTCGCAGTCACGTTGCCAAGAGCATCGACAAAAACACACCACCAGCCTTTCTCGTTCACGCACAGAACGATCGCGTTTCCAGTGACCACAGCACACAGTATTTCATCGCATTGAAGAAGGCTGGCGTCTCCGCAGAACTCCACATCTGGCCAGATGGCGGACACGGCTATGGACTACGCCGGACTGAACTGCCGATCACGACATGGCCCGATCGTTGCCGCGATTGGATGAAAGCCAGCGGACTCTTGGAACCATGGTTTGTCGAGGACTTCGGACAACGCCTCGCAACAGCCTACGCAGCCAACAAACCATTGCCGCAATTTTCCCCCGAGCTTCCTGAAGCCACCGTTACCGATGCCTACGCCGTTCAGAAACGCTACATTGAAAAGCGCGAAAAGACGGAGCCTATTGGAGGCTACAAAGGTGCCATGGTCAGCGAAGCGGCACAAAAGAAGAACGGCTTGGAACACGCCGTATCAGGTGTGCTCTTCAAGAGTGGTTGGATGAACCCTCAGAACCACGTGACGCTCGACATCAAGAAAGCCAAATCACCCGCAGTGGAGACAGAGCTTGGCATCATCATCGGTAAGGATATCCGTCAGCCCATTGGTTCCGTCGAAGAACTGCTTCCTTATATCGAAGCACTTGTTCCGGTGATCGAGTTGCCCGGTGGGCCAATAGAAAATAAGGCGCCCAGAAAACCCACGGACACCATCACAACCAACATCGGTTCAAACAATTATATCGTCGGCCCCAAGACGCCCCCTGCAAGTGTCGATCCAGACACCATTAAGATCACACTCAAACGCGACGGAGAAGTCCTGCATGAAACCACCGGAGGCACAGCAGCCGGCGGCCAATGGTCCAACTTCCTACACCAGGTCAATCACGCCCTCCAACAAGGCTACTCCATCAAGAAAGGCCACATCATTATCACCGGTGCCCTGGGCAAGATTGCGAAAGGTCGTCCCGGCCGCCACACCGCCTCATTCAGCACCCTTGGCAACATCGAATTCACACTGAAATGAAACGCCTCATTCCTGCATTCATACTCGCCGCGTTCACTTCAACACTGATCGCGCAGACACTACCCGTCAGCAACGATTGGGGGACCGTTTCCATCGCTGGTCAGGACGCCGTCAGCATCCGTATCGACAACGTCCCGGCCAATCGCACCATCAAGTTTCCACGACTCTTCAATCCCATTGGGGACATCACCCACGAAGGCAAAGCCGTCAAGGGACTGAAGTTCAAGCCACTGGTGGAAGACTGGGCCATGACGCTCCCTCCAGGCATGGAGAAGACGACCCTCCAACTCGTGACACTTGGTTCGCCCCTATTGCCTGTCACACCACCCGTCGTCCAGGAACTCAGCGCAGGCGGATTCGATCTTCCTGCCCACCTCGCCATGCCTTACGGAGAGATGCTTCGCTACGAACCTCAGCCACACAAGAACACCATCGGTTATTGGGTGAATGAAAAGGACTACGCCGACTGGCTCGTTCAGGTAAAGACGCCCGGCACCTTTCACGTCGAGATCCTACAAGGCTGCGGCACCGGACAGGGCGGCAGCGAAGTCGCAGTCAGTATCATCAAAGGCAAGAAGATCCTTTCCTCAGCACCCTTCATCGTTCAAGACACAGGCCACTTCCAGAACTTCAAATGGCGCCGCATAGGCAAGGTGCAGATTGATAAAGAAAGCATCCACACCGTCCGCATCCACGCGCTGAAGAAAGCCAAGAACGCCGTTATGGACGTTCGCAAAATCCGATTGGTTCCCGCACCTGAGGTCGTTCGAGTATGGCCTCGAAAGGCACCGGGCGAACCCTTCGATTCACTCGATCCCAAAGTCCTGAAAGACAAAATCTCGCAGAATGTTTCCCATCGTATCTTTGGCATAGAGCACCCCACCTTCACGCTCTATCTACCCGAGAAAGAAAAGGCCAATGGTACCTGTGTGGTCGTCTGTCCTGGCGGTGGCTACAACATCCTCGCCCTCGCCAAAGAAGGCACCGAAGTCGCGCACTGGTTGAATGACCTGGGAGTCGCCGCCGCCGTGCTCGAATACCGCGTGCCTCGACGCAGCAAAGAAGGCTTTCACATCCCACCCCTACAAGATGCACAACGCACCATCCGTCTGGTCCGCAAGAACGCCAAAGCATGGGGTATTGATCCCGATCGAGTCGGCGCCCTTGGATTCTCAGCCGGTGGCCACCTCACCATCATGACCGCCACCCACTGGGATGAGCAGACCTACAAACCCATAGACGCCGCAGACAAGCTCAGCGCCCGCCCTGATTTCGTGTTACCCATCTACCCAGCCTACCTCGGATACGACGCTGGTGAACAGGCCCTCACATCCCTTGTGAAACTCACCGACAAAACCCCGCCCGCATTTATCGCAGTCACATGGGATGACAAGATGCGCGGAGCCGATTCAGCACTGGTTCTCGAAGGACTGAAGAAACACAACGTCCCCGCCGAGTTACACATCTTCTCCAAAGGCGGACACGGCTACGGCCTCCGCCCCGGCAAGAGCTACGCCACAGGCTGGAACCACCTCGCCACTACCTGGCTAAAACAACAAGGCCTCTTGGAGAAGCAATAAGAAGGAAAACGGCTCTGTTCCCCGAGCCCAACGGTCTCAACGCCATTGTAGAGGCGCGTCTGTGACCGCCTCACTCCAATCCGCCTGGCCGCCGAAACGGGCAACCCTGCCCAAAGAAAAAGAAGACAGAAACAAACCCGGTGGGACATGATTCCACATGTCCCACTTATCCTTTGAAAATATGGTGTAAGCGTCCGGCGCGAATCTGTGCATCTTATAAAACTAAGAGCGCCTCATTCCCGGCATCGGAATCATTCGAATTCATTGGCCCCAGTCAGCGATCCATCAGAAACGCCTTCACTTTTGAAGGTCCGCTTGCGTGAAACATCCGCACACCCGCTTCAACGAGTTTTATCCAGTCTTCAGCATCACCTTCCGCATGAGTCTCAACCTGCATTCCCTGACTCGTGGCATACCGGATCAGTTCCAATGTCTTTGCATTTGAGGGATCCTTCCTACTCACGTTTATCTGAATCCATCGCGATTCAAAGATCGCCTTGATGTCATCCACCTGAGCCTTTGAAGAAACCATAAACATCAACAACCCCTTGGCATACGGAACGCCATCAGCCTTGAACTGAGCAAACTGCTCTGCCTGCCGATAAGGGACACGGAAGATGACACCCTTCATCGCATCGTGCTTGATCACCACTTCCATGATCTCCTCAAAATGGTCACTGACGCCCGGCTTCAAGTCGGCCTTGAAAACAACACGCCCCTTGCCCTCCTCAAGGAACTCGTCAAGCGTGGCAACACTCTTCTCTGAAACACTCCCATTTCGATACCTCTTATGAAGCGCTTTCACCTCCGCCAGAGTCATCTCGGACACCTTCCCACTACCAGTCGTTTCCCGATCTATCGTGGGATCATGAACAATGACAAAGTGACCATCCTTCGTGCGCTGAATGTCCGTTTCATAAAGCTGATACCCCCTCTTCTCACAGACACGGATATTGGCAACTGAGTTCTCCGGTGCCTCGTCCTCCATGTCATTCTCATAACCGCCCCGATGCGCTGCTATCAAGACCTGCGGCTTGGGTTCCTCAGCCACCAAGGATGGAGTCACTGCCACAAGACCAATCATCGTACCGATCATCCTCGCGGTGGTTTTGAATGAATTCGTCATAGGAAAAAGTGTGAATGAACAACCAGCGGCAGGCTCCCTACTTGCCTCCAGGTATCTTTAATGTGCGATTCCCTTCCCTGCCAAAACCACGAACTTCCAATCGATCATCATGCACATCAATGATCGCGTAAGACGTCTTCTCCGTATCAACCATTCCCTTCAGCGTCAGGTAGTGAATGCCGTCGATCTCACCATAATTGCCACGGTGATTGTGTCCATTTATCCAAGCAATGATCTGGGAATACTCTGAAAGCAATTTTGTGATTTCGGAATCGTTCCAAAGATTGTGCGAGTTCTTTGGAAAGACAGGAAAGTGACAAAACAAAACGACACGCTGCTTGGCCTTTCGAGCGCTCTCGAACTGCTCCCGCAACCAAACAAGCTGATCCTTCCCCACAGCACCATTGTATGCAGGAGGCTTCTTCTCATAGCTTTCATACTTTGCCTTCGATGCCAGATGACGATCACTCCCCTTCGGGTGTGCATACAGACTGACGTCATTCCCATCCACGGCAATGAAACGCCAGCTACCACGCTCGAAGCTGTAGTAACGGGAAGTCAGTCCCAGACGTTTCGGAACCTCCATCTTCCTTTCATCTGCCACAGAGAAATCGTGATTCCCCAGCACATGATAATGCGGAGCTTTCAACTTCTCATAAATCGGCACCACCACATCAAAACTCTCCCAGTCCCGGTCGATGAAATCACCCAGATGCACCACAAACGACAGCTCCAACATGTTCAGGTGATCAACACACTTGGCAAGCTTGTCCGGCGACAAGTGATAACGACGCACCTTGCTGTCCTGGGCGCAATACTGACAATCTGCAATTGCAGCGAAAGAGAACATAGGTTTCTCAGCTGCACCTGCCAACGGGACCATCAGGAGTAGGACCAAACGTGCCAAATGTAACTTCATAACAAGATGGATGAACGGCAATGCCAGCTATGGAAAAGGAGTGAATCCCCAGACCATAGAAGCAAGCTCACGGATCTCAATCTTCGAATAAAGGCAGATGCCCTGAAGGGGCATACGGCCACCAATGTAGAGGCGCGTCTATGACCACCTCATTCTATAGGGCTTCTGGGTGAACCTCCGCATGCCTCCTGACCAAGTCAGAATAAGCCTCAGAAATGCTTACTCGCAAACGCTCGGCCTGAGTGGGACTTGAGGTAATTCTCAAGCTCAGCTGCTTTCTCCCTATCAAGGAACGCGATTGCTGTCTTGATTCTCCATGGTCGGTATTTGGAAGTGTGGGAGACTCCGCCTGCGTTGTGCTTCCTCAACCGTGCTTTCAGGTCTTGCGTCAGACCTGTGTAGTGCCT